>NZ_AP031415.1:1330563-2661126 GCF_042850985.1 Massiliimicrobium timonense | reverse complement strand
TATTGATATATCGGTCTTTTTTTAGTTTTACACAAATTTTCATAGCAGTGAATTGTGCATAAAAAGTTATGCCATGTGCATAATTGTGCACAATTTGTCAAAGATATTTTCATTCACAAGAAAATTCACATATTATGCACAAGAAAAATGTCGATATATATGAATATTTGCCAAGTTATGCACAATTGTGCATAACTTTTAAGAATATGTGCATAAGTTGTGAACAAACATATTTTCTTTATTCTATCATATGCAAAAGTATTAAAAAATAGAACATTTGAGAAGGTGAAAATGCTTGAATAATCAAATAATTTTCTATATTTTCATTGACTTATAAAAACAAAACCCATATAATAATGGGGCATATGTTATTGTGTATAAAAAAATTATTAATTTGGAGGTGTAACGAATGAAAAGAACATATCAACCAAATAAGAGAAAAAGATCAAAAACTCATGGTTTTAGAGCTAGAATGGCAACAGTAGGCGGAAGAAAAGTACTTGCTCGTCGCCGTAAGAGAGGAAGAAAAGTTTTATCTGCCTAAAAAAATTCCACTTTAATGTGGTTTTTTTTCTAAAAAAATATGAAAAAAGAATATCGTATAAAGAAGAATGAAGATTTCCAAACTATTATAAAAAAGAAAAAATCTGTAGCTAATAAACAATTTGTTGTTTATTATCATCAAAATGATAATCATTTAAGAGTGGGAATCTCAGTAAGTAAAAAATTAGGAAACGCTGTTGTTCGTAATAAGATTAAAAGACAAGTCAGAATGATGGTTCAACAAGTTTTTGATAGAGATCAGAAGATGGATTTTATTATTATAGTGAGATATGATTTTTTAAATCATTCTTATCAAGATAATTTAAATAGTATTGTATCTCTATATAATAAAATAAGGAGAAGGATGGAAAAATAACAATGTATTTAGATCAACGTACAAAGAAGTTTTTAAAGGTATTTGCTTTAGTAGCTGTGATTTTTGTGTTAGTGGGATGTACAAGTAATCTTGATAAAAATGGACATCTTATTGCTTCACGAGCTATTACTGAATCTACACCTTGGAGTTTAAGTGAATTAGGATTTTTTGATTTCATTTTAACTTATCCAATTGCAAGAGGTATTTTGTTTATTAGTAAGTTAGGAAATGTGGCTTATGGGGTTGTTGGTATGACAATCTTTATTAACTTATTAATTTTACCTATTATGATTAAGTCAACTGAATCAACACAAAAAATGCAGTTGCTTCAACCAGAAATGGAAAGAATTCAAAGAAAATATGCTGGTAGAAAAGATCAGGCATCACAAATGCGTCAAACTGCTGAAATCCAAGCTTTATATAAAAAGCATAATATCAGTATGTTTAGTAGTTTTTCAACATTCTTAACATTACCTATCATGTTAGCAGTATGGCAGGCTGTTCAAAGAGTTGAAATATTATATAGTTCAACATTATTTGGATTAAAATTAGGTATTACACCAATGTCAGCTATTACTAAAGGTGAATGGGCTTATATTGTGATTGTCGCTTTAGTTGGTTTAACACAGTATTTTGCGATTGAAATTAACAGTATTATGTTAAAGAGAAATCCTCGTTATAAGGTATCAAGACAACAACAATCAATGAAAACAATGAATATTGTGATGACTGTTATGATTGTCTGGTTTGCAGTATCTATGCCAACAGCAATGTCATTATATTGGATTACAACAAGTTTAATTACAATTGCAAGAACAATTTATATTCAACTTTATCACATTGAAAAGAAAAAAGATAAATAAGGACTGGGCAAATATATGAAAACATATGAAGGAAAAACTTTAGATGATGTCATTCAACATGCTTGCCAAGATTTAGGAATTACTCCTGATGAATTGACATATGAAATTATTGAAGAAAAAAAGGGTTTGTTTTCTAAAAAAGTTGTTATTGAATGTTATTGTGAAAGTATGGTTCAAGAATACTTGGAAAGTTTTGTAAGAAAGACACTTACAAATATGGGATTTCAAGTAGAAACTGTATCTTATATTCAAGATGGACGCATTTATTGCAATATTAATACGGATAATAATTCTATTTTAATTGGTAAAGGTGGAGTTATTTTAAGAGCGTTTAATCTTATCGCAAGACAAGCGGTTCAAAATGAATTTAAGAAAAGATTTGAAATTAGTTTAGATATTAATGGTTATAGAGAAACAAGATATAAAAAAGTTTCAGCTATGGCAAAAAAACTAGGTAAACAAGTTTTAAGAACAAAGATTGCTGTAAAACTTGATCCTTTACCAGCTGATGAAAGAAAAGTTGTGCATCAAACAATTGCTGATTTTAATAAACATTTAAAAACTGAAAGTCAAGGCGAAGGAAAAGACAGATTTACGACAATTTCATATGTAGATTAAACTCTATTCTATCAGGGATAGAGTTTTTTATGTGTTAAAAAGATTAAATATTTTTATAAAAAATAAAAGAATAGACAATCTATTTTTCGTTTTATATAATAAATATATATAGAGAGAGGATGAGAAATATGTCTTTATTTTTTATAATTCAAGATATTATTTTATGGTTATTAATGATTGGAGTTATTGTTGGAATTGTTTATCTTATTGCCAAATTTGTTGGAAGCATACTAAGTATTCCAGAAAGAAAAAGAAAAGCGGAATACAGAAAAAGAGAAGATGAAGAATTACATAAAAACCAACAAAATCTTATTAATGAAATATATCAACAAGCATCTAGAGATAGATGGTGGGCTATTTCAAGTCAAATTGGTAAAGGTAATCATGCTTCTGTATTTATCCATAGATATGATGGTTCAACTGAAAGATTTGGATTTAGAGAACATGGATATGATTATTTAACACAAGATGGAATGATTAATCTTTATAAATCTTTAGAATTTAAAACTTTAGGAAAACTTCACTTTTCATATAGAGAAATAGGAGGATATAGTGATACTGTTACATCCTTTTCTGAGGGCTTTACACCAGGAGGAGGAACGGGATACTATGCCAATACTGTTGGAGGAGGATCTTCAAGTATTTTGGAAGGAATAACACTCAATTCTCCTGAATATGAACAACAATTATATGACGAAAAAATCAGGAAGATGGAGGAAGAAAAAAGATATAAAAAAACATTCTAATAATTTATTTATAAAAATAACAATATATTTACAGAAGATATATGAATAAAGGTGTGAATAAATCACATCTTTTTCTTTTTAGAAAGTACAAAACGAAGGAAAGAATAAAAAAAATTTGAACAAAAGATGAAAACTAAAAATTTTATGAAGTAAAAAACTCTTTTTTCATTGTATAAAAAAGAGTGATGTGAATCAATTCTTTAAAAAAACATTTCGTTATAATAGATATTTTACTATATAGGATATTATAAAAACAATAATGAAGAAAGGTATTAATAATAATTGTATTATTTCTAATGCAAATGAATCTATTTTAATATCTTAAAATAAAATAAATCACATAAATCCAGCTTAATAAACCATGAAAAATAGCCCAACCAACAGAATGCCATGTTGTATAAGTTATAACCATAGCTAAAGCACTACCAAATTTTATGTCTGATTTGACTGTCTTTTTTACAACTGTGACTTTGTTTTATTCCATGAATTATACCTCCTTTTTGATAATAGGTGTTCCTATATGTTTATCTAATCGCCATTGAGGAGCCATTCCATCATCGCCCCAATATTCATCAATAGACATGATAAGTTGATCTTTTAATTTTATAAAAGATACAACATGAAATGATAAAGAATGATCTGATGAAAATACATGAACAACAGTTATGATTAAATCATGAAGATATTCTATTCTTTCAATATGACCATCCCATTGACCAGGATAATCACAATTTGCTTGAATAAATTCATCAACAGTAAAATGTTCATTTGTACAATGCCAACGAATATAAGCATCTTTATGAAAGAAAGTTATTAATTGTATTTTATTTTGTTTTATACAGCATTCCAATATTGATTAATATCCATTTAAATTCTCCTTTGGTTCATTATTACTTTTTATTCTAAGCTTTGACCTATGATAGTACCAACACATAATCCAAAAACAATCCTAAAGCAATACAATTAGACATATTATTTTTTTTCATTTACAATCTCATCGTTATGTATATTATATTATCATTATATCATTGTCATAAGGTATCAACAAACATAATATGACTTTAAGCAATTTATTTTCAAGAATTTTAAAACATATGAATAGCTATTTTTATGAACTATGTTATAATAATAGTCATTGTAAAGGGGGAATTTAATTTATGAAGATAATGAGAAAGTTTATACAATATTATAAACCATATAAAACAGTTTTCATTTTTGATATGATTTGTGCCATGATTATTAGTCTTATTGATTTGGCTTTTCCTCAAATATTAAATTATCTTAACGATACATTATATATTGCTGATCATCAGACAATTATTCAAAGTTTATTTTGGTTAGCTGTTTTCTTATTAATTATGTATGCGATAAGAGCATTATGTAAATATTATGTATCTGCTCAAGGACATATAATGGGTGCTCAAATGGAAAGAGATATGAGAAAAGATTTATTTGATAAATTTGAACAGTTATCTTTTTCTTATTATGATCGTAATAATACTGGAGAAATGATGAGTAAGCTGGTGAGTGATTTATTTGATATTTGTGAATTTGCTCATCACGGACCTGAAAATGTCTTTATTTCTTTATTAAAGATTATTGGTTCATTTGTGTTGTTAATGTATATTCATGTACCTTTAACAATCTTATTAATTATTGTTACTTTATGTATGTTGTTATTTTCTTTAAAACAAAATAAAGCAATGCAACAGACATTTATGGATAATCGTCGTAAAATTGCAGGGGTTAATGCATCTTTACAAGATACTTTAGCAGGAATTAGAGTTGTGAAATCATTTGCAAATGAAGATATTGAAAGACATAAATTTGCAAGAAGTAATGAAAGATTTTTACAGAGTAAGAAAAACAATTATCATTGTATGGGAAGATTTCAAGGTGGAAATAATTTCTTTCAAGGCTTACTTTATGTGACAATCTTAGTAGGTGGAGGATTCTTTATTGCTCAAGGGTCATTAGAACCTATTGCTCTAGCAACTTATGCTTTATACATTAATATTTTTATTACACCTATTGAGGTTTTAGTAGAATTTACAGAAATGCTTCAAAAAGGATATTCGGGATTTAAAAGATTTAATGAAGTTATGGAAACTCAAGTTGAAATAGAAGATGCACCAGATAGTCATGATTTGGTTAATGTAAAAGGTGTTATTGATTATAAAGATGTCAGCTTTGGATATGATGATGAAAAAGTATTAGATCATTTAAATATTCATATAGATTCTGGTAAATCAATTGCTTTAGTAGGTCCATCTGGTGGTGGTAAAACAACAATATGTTCATTGTTACTTCGTTTTTATGATGTGACAGGTGGAAGTATTGAAATTGATGGACAGGATATTAGAAAATTAACTTTAAAATCATTACGTCAATCTATTGGTATTGTTCAACAGGATGTTTATTTATTTACTGGGTCTATCAAAGAGAATATTTCTTATGGAAAACCAGATGCTAGTGATGAAGAAATTATAGAAGCAGCTAAAAAAGCCAATATTCATGATTTTATTATGAGTTTACCTGATGGTTATGATACATATGTTGGTGAAAGAGGTACACGTTTAAGTGGAGGACAAAAACAACGTATTTCTATTGCGAGAATATTCTTAAAAGATCCAAAGATTTTAATTCTTGATGAAGCAACAAGTGCATTGGATAATGAAAGTGAACGTCATATTCAAAAAAGTCTAGAAGCCTTATCAAAGAATCGTACTTGTATTACAATTGCTCATAGACTTTCTACAATTAGAAATGCTGATGAAATTATTGTGATTGGTAATAATGGTATTGTAGAGAGAGGAACACATCAGTTCTTATTAAATAAAAATAATGTTTATGCGAAATATTATCGTTTACAATTTGAAGGATTGGAAGAAAATGCTTAAAGAAGGACAAACTGTCTATTTTATTGTACAAGGTATCGTCATGAGTGGGACAGTCATTAATGTAAAAGGAAATGAGAAATCTTATACTTTTGAAATTGAAGGATTTGGTAACTGTAGTGGACCTCATCAAATTTCATCTCAACAAATTCATTATTCTATTTTCTTAGATGAAAAAGAAGCTCAAAAATATAAAGATTATCCCACTATGTATTTACAAAACTATTGTTAATATTATTAAGGTTTTGACTTATTTTAAAGTCAGAACCTTTTTACATATGATAAAATATTTTGTGACACAAGTTTTTCATATTTTTATGTTATGTTTATAAATAATAAAGAAAGGAGGATATATTTGAAAGATATATCATCGTTCAAATTTATAAGGTTATGAAAGAATTTTTTAAAAATAAAAGAAATGTTGTAAATGTATTATATATATTCATAGTGATGTGTGTGTTTTTAGCTTTAATGGGTATGTTATTTTCTCAAGATTCAAATTATTTTTTCCCTATTTATGCTAATGAGTATGTTGCATGGTTTTGTTATATAGGAAGTGATTTATTTCTGGTATTGTCTATAGTATTATGGCTGACATCATGGAAATGTCCTCATTGCGGGAAAAAACTATATAAACATTTCATTTCAAAATCATTAAATGAATGTCCTTATTGTCATAGAAAAAAGTATTTTTAAAAGATAAAATAAAAGCAATGATTCTATAAAGATTCATTGCTTTTGTTTATAATTGTTAGTATTAAAAACAGAAATTATTCTGCTTTTGTTATAATGCATTGTTTTTTATAGAAAGATATACCATATCCTATGACATGTTCGTATCCTTCTTCTATCAGTCCTTCAATATATTTCTGTCTGATAATCTGTTCAATTGCTTTGGCACTGTCTTTTCTTAGTTCCTTGATACCAGTTGAATGTTTACATTCTATAATCAGTGCTGTATCAAGTATACTGTAAGGAAGCACTGCTATATCAAATCTTCCTTCTCCACTTTCCCTGTTGGATTGAACTTTATAACCATTAGCCTTTAAAAAGCCTACCATGAAACCATGATAGAAGTTTTCATAGTTATCATAATAGCTGATGCTCTGTTGGAGAACATCCTGCAATAAGCGATTAGCTTTCATGACATCTTCTTGTATCAAAGCTTCTATGAATGACAAATCTCTTTTTCTTTGATAGCTGTCAAACCATTTCATAAAGATATCTTCATAGATATATTTGACTTCTTTATTAGGAATCACAAGTTCATAGGTATAAGGATGATCATTATCAACCTTACTCTTGATTTTCAGATAACCAGTAAACAACAGAAAACTATACACATTGTCATTCATTGTCTGAATACTATGAAAGTCCATTTCTCGATACGTCAGTTCAGGAACAATCTTTTTGATGATGCTTTGATCATTGATTAGTTTTTCAAATTCTTCCTTCATTGTCATCGTTGCATATTCGATATATGTTTTAACAAGATTATTGCTGCTGGTATTCGCCCAGAAAGATACAGCCTGAAAATGGTCATCATTCAGTAATTTCTTGACATAGTTCAAGGCACTCCATGAATTATAGATTTCCGTCTTTCCAAACAGATAGCCATCATACCATTCCTTCATCTCTTGACGATTATCCATAAGATTATAGTATTTCAAAAGTTCATCAATTTCTTCTTGGGTAAATCCAAAGCAATCAGAAGTTTCTACATCCATGATGGTTCTCACTGTAAAGTTGTTAAGACCTGTAAAGATGCTTTCTTTAGATATTCTAAGACAGCCAGTCAATACTCCTCTTTCCAGTGCATCATTAGTTTTTAAAGCAGATGAAAAGACACTTCTTATAAAATCAACCATTTCATCATAGTAGTCATGTTGATAGGCACTCTGTAAAGGCACATCATATTCATCTATGAGAATGATGACTTTTTGATGATAATGTTTTTCTAAAAAAATACTCAAGTTATACAAAGCATCTCTTAAATCACTCTCAGAAGATTTTTTATAATGATAGTTATCAATGATTAATTTTTCAGCTTCACTTAAATATGGACTGTCCTTTAATTCAAAATAATCTTCAACAACTTTTGAAATCATAGCTTTAAATTTATCTATTTGCAAATTCATATTTTCTCTAGATAAATCTTTCAAAGATAGAAAAATGACAGGATATTGATTTTGATGAAGCATGAGATGTTGATGTTTTGATACATTCAAACCCTCAAAAAGATAAGCATTCTCTTTTTCCTTGTTAGAAAAGAAATAATAAAGCATACTCATGTTTAACGTTTTTCCAAAACGTCTAGGTCTTGTATACAGCATCACCTTGTCACTTAAGACATCATCTATAAGCATTGTCTTATCAACATAATAATAATTCTTATCCATGAATTCTTTAAAATTTTCTGTTCCTGTTGTGATACGCTTCATTATAATCTTTCCTTTCTTTATGATTACATTATACCATAGCAATTTATAAAAGTCATTGAGATAGATAGTGTTCAATGAAGGCAGAAAAGGAAAGAAAATCAAATGTGAGGAGGAAAATGATATGTTAAAGAGTCATTTAGGTTTTCAAAAAACAACGAATAAAGTGAGCATTGGAAGAAGATTAACAAAGTCATTATTAAAAAGAAAGATTTTTATTCAAGTCATTCTTTCATGTTTATTAGGTGTTGCGATGTATTATGGTGTTAATACAAGCTTATCTGTTTTGGTTGGAACAATGATTTTATTTATAGTCATTCAAGTTATTGCTTATGGATTAGGATTAGGTGAAATGAATACTTTATCTATACAGCCACATAGTCAGTTATTTGTAGAGTTTGATGATTCTGGAATTCATTATGTTGATAATAAAACTTTTAAAGAAAGAATAAAATATGCAAGAGATGTGCTTAAAGGAAAAGAACAACTTCATCATGTTCATTATGATCAGATTGATCATGTTCAAGTCCAAAAAGTTACAAAATTTATGAAAATTCCCGGATCAAATCTTGCAACAGAAATAAACACATATGATTATTATTTTCAATTAAAAGATGGGAAAACATATAATCTGATTAATGCTATGATTCTTCAAGATGATGGCCAGAAAATTGATACTATTTTAAATCAATATATACAAAATAAACAGGAGAATAAATAAAATGAAAAGAAAAATATTGATGATTTTAATGAGTTTTGTATTAGTAGGATGTGGAAAAGCAGATGTTCCTAGTTTTGATGATGCGAATACTACAGATGTGAATGGTTATCATACTTATTATAATATGGATAAGTTATGTGCCCAATTAGAAAGAGTAGATAAAAAATATGATATGACTGATCCTCAAGATATGATGAATCAAGTGGATTATGTTTTTGTTGGAACAATGGATCAATATGACAAATCTCAAATTTATGATAATGGAAAAATTAAACAAAGTATGAAAATTACAATTAAGAAGATGATTAAAGGTCAATTAGATCAACAAGTGACTATATGGCGAGATGGTGGAAGTGTATCGGCTTCAACTTATGCTAACTATCCAAAAGAAACTTTGTTAGATAAAGGCAGTTTAGAACAGCTACCAGATCAAATTAGAAGTACAGCATATGTTGAGGTTGTACCAGAAGCTTATTTTAGAGCACAACAACAAAAAGATTATTTGTTCTTTGTCAAAGAAAAAGAAAATTTAGAAGTTTATAATGATGCTTATGGTATGTTAGAAATGATTGATGAAGAACATGCTAAAAATGTTTATACTGATGCAAAATGTAATATTTCTCAGTTAAAATCATAAAGGGGATGTAAACAATGAAATTTGCGATAAAAAATTTATTGAGGCAAAAGAAAATATCTTTATTATTTGGTATAACTATTATGATTATGGCTGTAATCTGTTATATTTTCTTAGCATTACTGTATGATCCTTATTTTGCATTAGATGTCACTTATTATAGTAAGATGATGATGGGTTCAGCTACAACACTATTTGTTGTGATGTTTACTGGATGTCTGATTATTTATACGAATATCTATGTTTTAGAAAATAAGAATAAAGAAATTTCTTTAATGAAAATATGTGGGATGACAAATAAAAGATTTATTTTCTATCTTTTTTATCAAAATACATGTCTTTATTTCATCGGAAGTCTTGTAGGTATTCTACTTGGTATTTTGATAACACCTTCTATGATAAATTATTTATATGTTCTTATAAATATCAATGCTGATGTTTATATTTTAAAAGATACACTCTTTCAAACAATATTAATGATGTCTTGTTTATATGTGATTTCTTTGATTTTAAATATTGGCTATGTGTATCGTGGAAATATAATCAAGATGTTGAATGGAACAAAACAAAATAAATATCGAAAAGCAACATTTATAACTCTTTCAAGCCGAATTTATATCATTATTTATCTTTGTGGTTTATTATTAACTATTTTTAATGAACATCAAACAACAGCATATATTATCTTTTCAGTTATAGGAGCTATAGGAACATATGGAATCATAAGATATGTTATACCTGAATTTATTGAAAAGAAAAAAAGTACAAAATGGTTGAATCAAGTTGATCAACTGATTGTCTGTGGTGAAATCTTTTTAAAACTAAAATATACAGTTTTATTTATACAAATATTTATGATTGTAAGTATTATTATGGTCACTTTGGTTTGTTTTAATCTTGATAACAGTATTGAGATGTATAGAATGATTATAGCTTATATCATTATGTTACCAATGATTATGTTTTGTATGACATATAAGAATTTAATGATGAATCATCAAAAGAAAAAATCACTACAACTTATTCATAAAATGGGAATGACAAAAATACATCAACTGACTTTATTAAAAAAAGAATGGTTACTTTTCTATATGATGGTGAGTTTATTACCAGGTTTATATATTATTGTTATTTTTATAAAATTCTATATCTTGAGTCATATGTCATTCACTATTATTGCAGTGATTATGGGTTATTTTATATGTAATGTATTGATATCAATGCTGATTTGTTATTATTCAACAAAACAATATTTAAAGGAGGATTTGTTATGAATGATGTTATTATAGTGGCTCAAAGTCTAACAAAAATATATGACCAGATGACAGATTATCCAGTGAAATCATTGGATCATGTTTCCTTAGAAGTGAAAGACGGAGAATTTATTGCTATTATGGGGCCATCGGGTTCAGGAAAAACAACTTTAATTCAATGTCTGTCAACGATGGATCAACCTACAGATGGTCAGGTTTATTTATATGGTCAACCCTTATCTCATTTCACTGATTATGAAATTTGTCAGTTTAGAAATCAAAAAATTGGTTTTATATTTCAAGATTATCAACTTTTAGATTATTTAACAATTGAAGAAAACATTGCTTTTCCCTTATCAATGAATAATGTCCCTACCAACAAGATTAAAGAAAGAGTACAAAAAATTTCTTATAAAATAGGAGTTGAAGATATATTAAAAAAATATCCGGGAGAATGTTCAGGAGGACAAAAACAAAGAGTTGCCATAGCAAGAGCATTTATACGGCAACCAGAGATGATTATTGCTGATGAACCTACAGGAAATCTCGATAGTCAAAATACCTTTGAATTAATGAATATTTTAAAAGCATTTCATGAAAAAGAACGTAAAACGATTGTATTAGTCACTCATGATGTTATGGTTGCATCTTATGCATCAAGATTATTATCTATACAAGATGGAAAAATAACAGAACAGTTGCATAGAGATGATTTTCAAAATCAAAATGAATACTTTAAACATATTGTGAAATTGAATTCTCAAGAAAGATATATGTTATTTCAAAATGGATGAAGGAAACTTTTTGTTTCCTTTTTTCTATATCTGCATAGATATTTTGAAAAGATATTGTTATACTATATGAAAAAGAAAGGAAATGATTTCATGAATGATGATATTATTGTTGCAATAGCGACTTCAAGATTAGAAGCAGCTATATCTATTATTCGATTAAGTGGAAAAGACTGTATAGCTTTTGTTCAAGCGTTTTTTACAGGAAAAATCATGGATAAAGCAAGTCATACGATTACATATGGATTTATAAAAGATGGCAATGAAAAAATAGATGAAGTTTTAGTAAATATATATCGAGGACATAAAACATTTACTGGTGAAGAAATGGTAGAGATTAACTGTCATGGTGGTATTTTTATTACACAAAAGGTGTTAAACCTTTGTTTAAAAAAAGGTGCCCGTATGGCAGAACATGGAGAATTTTCTAAAAGAGCTTTTTTAAATGGACGT
Source organism: Massiliimicrobium timonense (assembly GCF_042850985.1). GTDB lineage: Bacteria > Bacillota_I > Bacilli_A > Erysipelotrichales > Coprobacillaceae > Allocoprobacillus. The sequence goes on along the minus strand of NZ_AP031415.1, from coordinate 2,648,793 downwards.
ATTGATTTATCACAGGCTGAAGCAATTAGTGATTTGATTAGTGCCAAAAATGATTATGCTTCTCAATTAGCATTAAAAGGAATACAAGGAAATATCAGTCATTTTATTGAAGATTTAAAAGAAGATCTCATTCAAATTATTACCCAAATAGAAGTCAATATTGATTATCCTGAATATGAAGATGTAGAAGAATTAACAGCTCAATCTCTACTTCCTAGAAGTGTTCAATTACAAGAAAAGATGAATCATATTATTGATTCATCTAAAAATGTTCATTTATTAAAAGATGGTATTTCTACTGTGATTATAGGAAAACCTAATGTTGGAAAATCAAGTTTATTGAATGCTTTATTAGATGAAGATAAAGCGATTGTTACAGATATTGCAGGAACAACAAGAGATATTGTTGAAGGAACGATTCGTTTGGATCATATTGTTTTAAACATGATTGATACAGCAGGCATCAGAGATACTGATGATGTTGTTGAAAATATTGGTGTTCATAAATCAAAAGAACTGATTCATCAAGCAGATTTAGTATTACTTGTATTAGATGGTTCTCAACCACTAACGAGGGAAGATCAGGAATTATTAGAATTATCTAAAGATACGCAAAGAATTATTGTTATAAATAAAAAGGATCAAGGACAAATCAATGATATTGATGGTATTGAAATTAGTGCGAAGAATCATGATATAGAGCCATTAATTCAAAAGATTAAAGAAATGTTTGAATTAGGAAAAATTACATCTTCACAAGATGATATATTAGCGAATGCCAGACAAATTCAATTATTAGAAAGAGCCAATCAGTCATTAAAAAATGCTATTATAGCGATGGAACAATCTATACCAACAGATTTAATTGTTACTGATTTATATGATAGCTGGGAAAGTTTAAAAGAAATATTAGGAGAAAGAGCAAAAGAAGATTTATTAGATGAATTATTTAAACGCTTTTGTATAGGTAAATAAAGATGAAAAAGTATCAATTTTTAGCAGAAAGATATTATAAATTTTTTAAATATTTAAGAACCATTGGTTTAATTAGTATGATTGTTTTTCTGGTTGTTACAGCTTTTAATCGAAATAATTCTACACTTTCTATCATCAGTTATTTTGCTATATTATTGACATTAGCCTGTCTTTTGGAATGTGTGATTTTATATGTTTTATATTTAATATTGAAACGTAAGTAAGAAGATGAAGAAATTAATCTTTTTCATTTCAAAAAGAGAAAAGATTCCTTATTTTTAGACAAGAGTGCTATAATAATCAAACGAGGGAAAGGGGAGAATATGATGAGTAGAAGTTATGAAATTGATATGTGTCATGGACCATTGTTAAAACAAATTATTATTTTTTCAGTACCATTGATGCTATCGGGGATATTACAGTTACTTTTTAATGCAGCAGATATTATTGTTGTTGGAAGATTTACGGGAAGTGAAGCTTTAGCAGCTGTAGGTTCGACAAGTTCTTTGATTAACTTATTGGTCAATTTGTTTATCGGAATATCTGTTGGTGCTAATGTTTTATTTGGAAGATTTTGTGGAGCTAACGATGATAAAAATGCATCGGAAACAGTACATACTGCCATCTGTACAGCTATTTATGGTGGAATTCTCATGATATTTGTGGGAAATATTCTAGCTGAACCTATGTTACAGCTGATGGGGACACCAAGTGATGTTATTGATTTAGCAACACTTTATATGCGTATTTATTTTGTTGGTATGCCAGGTTTTATGATTTATAACTTTGGGGCAGCATTATTAAGAACTGTTGGTGATACCAAAAGACCACTTTATTTTTTAACATTGGCAGGTATTATTAATGTGATATTTAATTTAATATTTGTCATTGTATTTCATTTAGGAGTTGCTGGAGTTGCAATTTCTACTGCTATGTCTGAATGTATTTCTGCTATATTAGTCATGAGATGTTTGATTCAAGCAGATGGTGTTTTAAAATTATCAAAAGATAAATTACATTTTCATAAAGATAAATTAATTAAAATGTTGAAAATTGGTTTACCTGCAGGATTACAGGGAATGGTTTTTAATATTTCTAATGTTTTAATTCAATCATCAGTCAATTCATTTGGTTCTATTATAGTCGCCGGTAATACTTCAGCAAGTAATATTGAAGGATTTGTTTATACAGCTATGAACTCTATTTATCAGACATCTTTAAGTTTTACAAGTCAAAATATGGGAGCAAAAAATTATTCAAGAGTGAATCAAATTCTCGTAAGATGTTTAGCTGTTGTTAGTGTTATAGGTTTTGTTTTAGGATTTGGAGCTTATCTATTAGGAAATATTTTATTAACAATTTATTCAACTGATCCACAAGTTATTTCATCTGGTCTTATTCGTTTAAGTATTGTAAGTGCATCCTATTTTTTATGTGGTATTATGGATGTCATTGTAGGAAGTTTAAGAGGTATGGGTTATTCCATGATGCCAATGCTTATCTCTTTAACAGGAGCTTGTCTATTTAGAGTTATTTGGATTTTTACCATTTTCCAAATGAATCATAGTTTATTTATACTTTATGTTTCTTATCCAATTTCATGGATTTTAACTTTAACAGCACAACTTATTTGTTATTTTAAAGTTCGTAAACATGCATTTGTTTAGACTAAATAAAAAAGGGAATCTCATATAGGATTCCCTTTATACATATTCATTAAATGTATCTAAATAGTTTGAAATAAGATAATACATGATTAAACAAAACTATAATAAATATTATCAATATATTCATCAAAATCTGATATATAGAAAAAGGATAGATAAAATAAAAGATGATTGAGTATATGACATTAAAAATATTAAGAATAATAAACTTAAATATGAAAAACGCTTTATAAGAAATTAATCTTAGCTGCAAGAGTTGACGATCTTCTACAACAATTCTTCTATAAAAATTATAGATTGATAATTGTAGACACATATAAGATACAAATACAAATTCTTTAGGAACAGGAATTAAACAAAGATATAAGATAAGAAGTTGTGGAAAATGAAGAATAAAATAATAGAAATCTTTATATAAGATTGCCTGAAATTGATAATTATTAGAATATCTTGAGAAGAAACAAGTTATATGATAAGTGGTTAAATATATGAATTGATCAATTTTTTCTTTTAAATAAGAAAATGGTTCCTTTCTTATATTGAACATTGAATTGGTAAGAATAGTGTTAAGATGTAAATAAAAGAATATACTGCATAATATAAATAAAGGGAGTGTCATTATAAAAAGAAGTTTGATATCAATAAGCACACTGATGATAGAAAATATAACTAATGTATAGGCAAGAATTAAACCAAAGTTTTTCTCATTGCATAATGAATATACAAGAAAATAAATAATATAAAATATCATGAATTCAGAAAGAATAAGCATACTTAAGATATGTATAGGAAGATTTGTAAAAAAATAATTAATAATAAAAGTGGCAATAATGGGAACAATAGAATACACTAGACTGGCAGAAATCTTTGCTAAGATGATATAGAAAAGATTTATTTTTTTAGCAATCATTGACATAAAAATAGCTGAATCTTCTAGAAAACCATTATAAGATAAATATGTGATAATACCAGATAAACTCAAAAGAGATAAATAAGAAAGATTTAATTTTGTAGAAATAATATTCATGACTTCTGGTGTAAATAATATATTGAGTGGATTGATACTCATATAGATAGTTAATGCAGCAAAGGTAATCATGCTTATGAATGCAATAAATAAAGTTTTCAATGGATATCTTAAATAGAGCTGTATTTTAAATATATTCAACCATGTTTTCATGACTTTCATCTCCATATATTTCTTTATACTTTTTATAAAATGATTCATTATTTATTTTATTTTTATAATTCATTTCAATAATTTTGTAATCTTTCATGATGATATATTGTGTTGCAACTTTTTCTAAAATATCCAATTGATGTGAAGATATGAGAAAATTGAATCCTTTTTTTGTTAATGAGTTAATGAGATTTGTAATTTCTATTGTGGAAATGGGATCAATTCCATTAAAAGGTTCATCTAATATCATAAGTTTTGAGTGAATCAAAATAGTGATAAGAAAAGCAACTTTTTTTCTTCTCCTGAAGATAAGTGAATACATTTTTTGTTAAGAAGTTGCCTTAATTTCAGACAATCAATCAATTCATTAAAGAAAGCATCATTTAAATTCAAAGATTGATTGTTATATATTTGATACCAGAATTTAATATTTGCTATAACAGTAAGATTATGCTATAACAGTAAGATTAAAGTAAAGATTACTGTCATAGGGAAGATAAGCAATATCATTAGGTTTAGAGATGCTTATTTTTCCAGATTGGGGTGTCAATATACCACATATAAGATTAAAAAGGGTTGTTTTTCCAGCACCATTATGTCCCATAAGAACGATGCAATCCTTATTGAAGTGAAGTGATGCATTAAGCTGATGAAATATTATTTCTTTTTTATAGGCAAAGTCTAAGTTTTGAATATGAATATCCATATAAGTTCTCCTTTTTATCATAATAAATATAAAACCAGAAGTCATATCACTCTGTATGATTTCTGGTTAATTTCATTTTATTTTTTTAATGCTGTACCAAAATGTAAAGCAATATAAGCTAATTCATGTTCATTAAATCTTTTATGATAATGTTGTTCCACAATGTCATTAAAGATTTCAGCACATTTATATTCTAATTGAAATTGAGCTTGAATCTTATCTTTTAATGGATTATCAGTGAGTTGACGATTATTTTGTAAACGATCTAATGCAGGATAGAAATGTAATGTCATACCTGTATAGAACTCTTTATTTTTTCTTAAATCTAATTGAAGATCGTTTTGAATACGATTAATAGTTTCATTAATAATATCTTCAGTTTCATCATCACATAAATCAAATTCACAATTAAAATCAATATCTAAAAGATTGATATTTGCTAGATACATTGTAACATATTGAACTTGATTTCCATCTATTTCAACATGAAATTGTTGATCTAATTCATTAACAATTTGTTTAGAAACTTGATAATATTCGTGATTTTCTAAATGATTAATTTGACTTTCACTTGTTGGAATATAAGTTCCATTAATTTCTCTAGAAAGACATAAAGAAAGATGAATAATTAAATTATCAAAAGATACTTCAGATATTTCAATGTGATGTTCTTCAATAATCTTTTTTACAATACCTTCAATTACTTCTTTTCTATTTTCATATTGACTATCTAATTCTATAACCATATAACCCTTACCTCGCTTTTCATATGATATATTATTTGAAATCAAAAGTCTACCATAAAAAAATTTTTTCTTAAAATGAAACATGTATTTCAATATATTCACAATGAGTCAATAATCTTATAGGATAACCCCATGATCCAAAACCACTAGAAACAATCAAAGATTGATCTTGATTTGTTAATAAACCATAGTCATTATCATAAATCAATCCAGTAATAATAGAACCAGGAAAGACTTGTCCTGCATGAGTATGACCTGAAAGTTGTAGATCAGCAATCTCTAAGTTTTCTTGGTAACGTTGAGGATTATGATCTAAGACAATAGTTGGTAATGATGAATCCATGTTTTGACAAATATCTTCTATAGAGTGAGAAGAATGATAACTAACATCTTCTCGTCCTATTATATTAAAAAGACCATCAATACATACAAAGTTTTCATTTAAATAAGTTATATTGTATTTTTGATAGAGTTCACGAGTAGAAAGAGATATATATTTTTCATGATTACCATCAATCGCAATAATACCATATTGGCTATGGATTGTTGAAAGAATTTGTAAGGCCTGATGAATACTATCAATAGATGAGGATTCATCAAAAATATCTCCACCTAAACATACTAAATCATATTGTTTTTGATTAAGTTTTTTTACAAGATTTTGAATATCTTGAGGTGTTGTTCCACTGCCAATATGAATATCACTAATAAATGCTATGTTTAAAGAATCTAAAGATGTTTCTTTATGAATTAAAATATTATAATGTGTTATTTCTTTATGAAAATGAGAATAGTAACCTATCCCAGTTGTAAAAATAGATATAAATACACATATGAAAAGAATCCATTTTTGAAAAGATTGCTTAAAAATATGACACCAGAGTTGATAAATCAACAAACATAACATCAAAAGAAAGCTACAAAGTATATAAAAGCTAACAATGTTAAACCATAAATCAAAAGATGGTTTCAATAAAACTTTCAATAAAATAGTGACTATTGATAAACTTGTACAAAGATAAAGAATATAACGTCCACTTTTTTTCATATATTTAAATATACACAGGAAGTAGTAAAAAGGTGCTATAATGAGAAAGAGAGATAAAATTGTATAGAATAAAAGCATCATGAAGAACACCTCTTTTCTTTTTTACAAGTATAACATAATTGAACAAAAAATAAAGGTTGCTTTCAAAGAACGCATATGATAGTATTAAAAAAAGATAGAGGTGCAAGAGTTAAGAGTTCTTTTATATGAATAGGTGCAACTAAAAAAGAAGGAGGAACGATTGCCGAAGGGATAATTATTTGCATGTGATTATTGCCTGGGGGTATAGAGAATATCTATATCACTGTCACTTTAGGATAAAGTGGTGTGCTATTGCTTAATAAAATCATCTTTATTATTGCAATGGTCCCATTGCAATTTTTTATTAATAAAAGAAGGTGAAAGTAATGAAATTGATTGAATCTGATAGTCATATTATTCAAGTCAAATTGATGAATGTAGAAAAGAATTCATTATTTGTTGGAGATATTTTTCAAACAATTTCTTCAATGAATGTGAATATTGATATGATTTCAGAAGTGATTTTAGAAGATGAAATGCGTATTGATTTTACATGTAGTCAAGATGATCAAAAGAATTTAGATGAAGCACTGTCTTTAATAAGAACAAAACATCCACGTATACAAATTTATCAAAATAGACAAGTCGCTAAAATTAAGATTGAAAGTGATGCTATGAAAGATGAAGTAGGTGTGGCAGCAGCAGTATTTACTGTTTTAGGAAAACATCAAATTCCTTTGCTTCAAGTCACAACATCAGAAGTATCTATTTCTTGTGTTATTCCATTGGAATGTGTTGATTTAGCTATGTCAGAAATAAAAAAAGAATATAAATAGGAGGGTTATTTATGGAACCAATTTTTGAAGGAAGTGCTGTTGCGCTTGTATTACCCATGTTAGATGATGGAAGTATTGATTATGATGGTTTTAAAAGACAAGTTCAAAGAATGATTGATGGTGGTGTTCAAGCTATTTTAGTAAATGGAACAACAGGTGAAACACCAACAATTCATATTGATGAAGAATTTGAATTAACAAAAATTGTTATGGAAATGACAAAAGGAACAGGTATCAAAGTCATTGCAGGTGCAGGTTCTAATGATACAGAAACAGCTTTGAAAAAAGCAAAGTTTGCTAAGGAAGTAGGAGCTGATGCAATATTAGTTGTGACACCATACTACAATAAAACAAGTCAAAGAGGGCTTATTGAACATTATACTTATATTGCTGATCGTGTGGATATTCCAATGATTCTTTATAATGTTCCGGGACGTACAGGAATGAATATTAGTGTAGATACAGTTGTAGAACTGGCAAAACATAGAAATATTAAGGCCATGAAAGATGCAACAGATAATATTGCTTATGCAATGGATGTTTTAACACAGACAAGAGATTTAGATTTTGATATGTACAGTGGTTGTGATGATAATATTTTACCGTTTATAGCAGCTGGAGGAAAAGGTGTGATTTCTGTATTATCTAATCTTTATCCAAGAGAAACAGAAAAATTTGCTCAAGCTGTATTAAAAGGTGATATGAAACTGGCACAAGAAATGGCATATGATTTTAATGATGTCAGCAAATATTTATTTGTTGATGTTAACCCAATTATGCCTAAAGCAGCTTTAAAGAAAATGGGTGTTTGTGGGGAAATGGTAAGAAGACCTTTAATTCCAACAACACAAGCCAATAAACAATTATTATTTGATGCAATGGAAAGATTTGAAAAGAAGGGTTATTAAAATGAATGTATTAGTTTATGGATTTGGTTTAATGGGTAAAAAAGTTGCCCAAGCTGTAAGAAACAACACACAAATGAATTTAGTGGGTGTTGTTTCACCTGTCTTTGATGCGAAAATTGACGAAAAAATGTATACATCATTAAGTGAAGTCAATGAAAAGATTGATGCAATTATTGATTTTTCACATCCGGATAATTTAAGTGATATTTTAAAGTTCGGTGTTAAAAATCATTGTGCTCTCGTTTTAGCAACAACTGGATATACACAACAACAAATTTTACATATTGAAGAAGCTTCTTCTCAAATTCCTATTTTTCAATCATACAACACTTCTTTTGGTGTATCAATGCTAACAAAGATTGTAAAAGAAGTAGCTAAAGAATTTTATGATAATGATTATGATATTGAAATTATAGAAAAACATCATAATCAAAAAATTGATGCTCCAAGTGGTACCGCAAAACTTTTATATGATGTGATTCATGAAGATATTAATGAAACAAAAGAAGTTTATGATCGTTCAACAGTTCATCATAAACGTGAGAAGAAAGAAGTAGGCATTCAATCAGTAAGAGCAGGAACAATCTTTGGGGAACACACTGTTTTATTTGCAGGGCATGATGAGATTATTGAAGTGAAACATACAGCTTTATCAAAAGAAGTTTTTGTTCAAGGAGCGATTAGTGCCTGTTTGAAGATTGTAGATAAAGATAATGGGTTATTTAGTTTAAAGAATTTATATTAAAGGGGAATAAAAATGGTTTTACAAACACAATTTGCTCAAATAAGAGATCGTAGCTTATATATAGACGATGTGGATGCAATGGATTTAGTGAAAAAATATGGAACACCACTTTATGTGATGAGTGAAGGTCATATAAGACATCAATTGAACGAATTAAAAACAAAGTTCTTGGATAAATATGATCATGTTTTACCACTATTTGCTTCTAAATCATTTAGTTGTTTAGAAATTTATCGTATTACCAGTGAATTTGGTATTGGTATTGATTGTGTCAGTGCTGGAGAAATTTCTATTGCTTTAAAAGCAGGATTTGATCCACATAAGATTTATTTCCACGGAAATAATAAACTTCCATCAGAAATAGATTATGCGATTGCTCATGATGTTGATCATTTTGTGATTGATAACTTTTATGAAATTGAACTTGTTGAAAAGTATGCTAAAAAATATGATAAAACAATTTATGCAACAGTAAGAGTTGTTCCAGAAATTAAGGCTGGGGGACATGGTTATATCCAAACTGGTCACAAAGATACAAAGTTTGGCTTTAGTGCCAGAAACGGCATTTATTTAAAAGCGATTCAACAAATTGTAGATTCATCTCATATTGAATTTGAAGGTATTCATTGTCATATTGGTTCACAGGTTTTTGATTTATATGCTTATATTAGTGCAATGCATAGATTTGTTCGTTTTGCTTATGAAATATATGATCAGTTAGGTGTCATGGTCAAAGTGATTAATGCCGGTGGTGGTTATGGAATCGCCTATACGAAAAAAGATGAACCACTAGAATTTGAAACAATCACATCTGAAATTATGAATATTATTAAAGATGGATATGATAAACGTGGTTGGGATATGCCAATGGTTTTAGTAGAACCGGGACGTTATGTTGTAGGAAATGCTGGTATTACATTGTATACTGTAGGTTCTGTAAAAGATATCCCAGATGTCCGTACTTATATGAGTGTGGATGGTGGTATGACAGATAATATTAGAACGGCTTTATATGATGCACAATATGATGGTATTATTGTTAATAAAGCTTATGAACGTCGTGATACAAAGGTAACAGTAGCTGGAAAGATTTGTGAGTCAGCAGATATTGTCGTTAAGGAAATTATGTTACCTTATCCTGAACCCGGAGATATATTTGCTCAATTTTCTACTGGTGCATATCATTATTCTATGTCATCAAATTACAATCAGCTACCAAAACCAGCAGTTGTCTTTACTTATCAAGGTAAAAGTAAATTAGTCATTAGAAGACAGACTTTTGATGATTTAGTAGCTTTTGATGTTCAAGAAGATTATCAATAAGAGGAAGAAGCATTATTCTTTCTCTTTTTTATACTTTGTAAAAATGCATTTAAATTTTTATTTTGAGAATTTTTATGCCAAATCAGATAAATATGGAATTGTTGAGAAAAGTCTTTTAAAGGCAAAAAGCAAAGATATTTTTGATAAGCATAATAATCTTCAACAAATTGGGCTAAGATGGCCGTATCTTGACTAATAGCTAAATGCATGAAAAGAGTATCTAAATCATGGCTTATAAAATCAGGATGACTTGTATCCATAATCACATGTGTTTGATTTTTTATATCAAAATAGTTTAAAGATGAATATGAAGATAAAACGTGATTTTTACTCATAGCAACAACAAATGGATAAGAATAGATATGCAGATAGTCAAATTGTTCTTCAAAAGAAATATGATTATGATTAAGTCTAGCCGTAAATACACAATCAACTTTATAATTTTTTAACAAATCTTCAATTTCTTGTCTAGAATCACGATAAAGCTGAATATCCATATGTTTATTGTATTGGTAAAAGTTTTGAATATTTTTAATCATAATACAATGTTCAATACCTTTTAAATATCCAATTTTTAATTGACCAAAATTTTCATGATGTAAATATTGAATTGTTTGATAACATTCTTGATTTGCTTCTAAGACTTTAAGAGCACTTTTTAAAAAGATTTCTCCTTGCTGAGTTAACTGCACATTCTTTTTGTTTCTTATAAATAACTGAAAACCAAGTGTTTTTTCTAAATGTTTAATATGATTACTAACGGCTGTTTGAGAAATAAATAGATTTTGACTGGCTTTTGTAAAGTTTAAAGTTTTAGAAACTTCGACAAAGCATTTTAATTGTTGAATATTCATAGAAAAACTCCTTTATTATAACTTTTAGTTATTATATCATATCATTTTTATATTAGACAATTATGATAAATTGATTAAAATAAGTATAAATTGAAGGAGTTAGATTATGAAAAAAATCATTATTTATATTATTGGTTTAAATTTTTTAGCATTAGGAATTGTATTGAATATTTCTACAGGACTGGGAGTTGCTGCTTTATCAAGTTCCATTTATACAACAAGTCAAATATTTCACATATCATTAGGAACAGCCTCTATTATCTGGTATATAGTGTTTGTTGGAATACAATGTTTATTATCAAAGAAAATAACTAAGGAATACCTTTTAGAAATACCGCTATCTTTTGTATTTGGTTATCTTAATGACTTTTATGATTATATCATTCATATTACACCATCATCTTTTATACATTCACTGTTATTATTATGTGTCGCTTTACTTTGTATTTCTTTAGGAGTTTATTTGACAAGTGAAACAAACTTTGTATTAAATCCAGGAGATGGCATTGTCAAAACGATAAGTGAAGTTTTCCATTATCCTTTCTATAATGTCAAAAATATGTTTGATATTTCTATGATTTTATGTTCACTTGTTTTAAGTTGGATAACACATAATCCTATTATGGGAATAGGTATAGGAACTATCATTTCAGCAGTTATGATTGGTAGGCTTATTAAAGTCTGGCAATATCTTCTTCAAAAAAGATTATTTATTGAGGTATAAAGTTTTTAAATATGTTCATAATTCCACTATGAGGTGATAAACAATATGAACAATCTAAAAAAGCTTATTTTTATTATTCTTGTCTGCATGTTATGTGTTAGTGTTGAAGCAAAAAGTCAAAATCCTAAATATAAAATTATTTCAAATAGTTATAAACAAGAAGATATTAATGAAATGTATGAAATAAAAAATGAATTACTTATAGATTATAAAGAATGGGTCAAAGGTGTTGATAATCCAGATCAGGCTTTAGCTGATCATCAAGATGATTATCATGCAACTTTTAAACAAGGTGTCTATACCATTATATTAGGTGATGGATTAGGAAAAAGTTTAACTGGTGATTTAAAGGTTAATTATTGTGAAACAACAAAAGATTTAAAAAGCAAATCTTTAATATGGGATTGGTTGTTTTAAATCTATTGAGTTATTTGAATAAAGTGGTGATATGATTATATATTTATTTTATCATGTATAAGAACAATGATTACTCATTGCCATTTTTATCGTGTGCCACGCATGATATAAACTTTAGAATCAGTAATAGTACCTTCAGTCATTATTCTATTAAAATATTGTATACTTGACATAAAATGACAATATTTATAGATATTCCTCATTATAATAATTATAAATAAATCTATAGCAAAAAAATAAATATATAATTTTTTGCACTCAACAGCAAAAACTTTATAAAATAAAAAGTTTTTGCTATAATATGCTTAATGGAGGAGATTCTATGAAAAAATATGATTTAAAAAATAGAGATTTGTATTTAAATAAGTTAAAAGTGTTTCAAGATACAGAACCTATTAAAGTTGTGACAGGAATACGTCGTTGTGGGAAATCGAGTCTTTTAAAGCTTATGGTGAATTATTTATTAGAATCTGGTGTTCATGAAGAACAAATTATAGAGATGAATTTTGAATCATATGTATATAGAAAAATGAATGCTGATGATTTTTATCATCATGTTTCACAATTGATTATACCTCATCAAAAAATGTATCTTTTTTTTGATGAACTTCAAAGAATTACTGGATGGGAAGATGTTGTTAATTCTTTTCGTGTTGACTTTAATTGTGATATTTATATTACAGGTTGAAATGCCTATTTATTGTCGTCACAATACTCTACTTATTTATCTGGAAGATATGTAGAAATCAAAATGTTACCACTGTCTTTTCAAGAATTTATTGATTTTCATGGTTTTACAATAAAGGAAACAATCAACGCCTTAGGAAATAAAAAAAGATATGTTTATGATTCAAAAGGAGATAGATATGAATTAAATGAACTATTTCAAGCTTATATGCGATATGGTGGTATGCCAGGAATTGCTGATGTAGGGTTAGAACAAGAAAGAGTTTTAACATTATTGGATGGCATTTATTCAACGGTTATAGTGAGAGATATTTTAGAAAGAGAAACTTTAAAAAGTCAAAGAAAAATAACTGATTCAGTTTTACTTAGAAAAATTATTATGTTTCTTGCAGATAATATTGGTAGTAATATATCTATTTCAAAAATTGGAAATGTTCTTATGGATGAGGGATTATTGGAAAAGGAAAGAAAAACCAAACCAAGTCATCATACTGTTCAAGCTTATGTTAATGCTTTATTAGAAGCTTATTTTTTCTATGAAATTAAGAGGTTTGATATAAAGGGAAAAGAATATTTACGTACCTTAGGAAAATTTTATATTGTTGATATAGGATTAAGAAATTATTTGTTAGGATATAGAAATAGAGATACAGGACATGTATTAGAAAACATTGTTTATTTTGAATTGTTAAAACGAGGATATGATATTGCGGTTGGAAAGATCAATCAGTTAGAAATAGATTTTATTGCGACTAAAGCTGATGAAAAATTGTATGTGCAAGTTACTGAATCAATGATAAGTGAATCAGTCCGTAAAAGAGAATTAACTCCACTAGAAAAAGTCAACGATAATTATGAAAAAATTATTTTATCCTTAGATAATGAAACTATGTCATATAATGGTATAAAATTATATAACATAATGGATTGGTTAATTGAATAAGAAAAATAAACTTGTTATCAGTGATTTATATGAGATATATATGAGAATTTATTAATAATAATGTATAAAATAAAAAAGTATTGTTCATAATTCCACTATGAGGTGAAATTATGAACAATCTAAAAAAGCTTATTTTTATTATTCTTGTCTGCATGTTATGTGTTAGTGTTGAAGCAAAAAGTCAAAATCCTAAATATAAAATTATTTCAAATAGTTATAAACAAGAAGATATTAATGAAATGTATGAAATAAAAAATGAATTACTTATAGATTATAAAGAATGGGTCAAAGGTGTTGATAATCCAGATCAGGCTTTAGCTGATCATCAAGATGATTATCATGCAACTTTTAAACAAGGTGTCTATACCATTATATTAGGTGATGGATTAGGAAAAAGTTTAACTGGTGATTTAAAAGTTAATTATTGTGAAACAACAAAAGATTTAAAAAGCAAATCTTTAATATGGGATTGGTTATTTTGAAAAGAGCCTACAAAAGGCTTTTTTCTTTAAGAAATAAGAGTTGTATGTTAAACAATTGCTATTAAGACAATAAAAGTGTTAAAATAGATGTCATAAGGAGGTTTAAATTATGCAACAAATCAAACAATTCAACAATAACATTATGATTTATCCTATATATCAAGAACAATCTGTATGCCAGGATATCATTGATACACTAGGATATGATATTACTCAAGATATTGATAAGGACTTTTCTAAAATCACTCAGATTCATACTTTTGGAAAATATCCTTTCTCTTATATTCTCTTTGTAGGTCTGGGAAAACAAAATGAAATCACAACAGACAAGCTTAGAAAGATAGCTACTACTGTATCCAAAGATATCAAGCAACCTGTACAGCTTGTTGTGAATCATCTAGACAATCAATCAACATTGGTAAGAGTCTGGTTAGAATCACATATCTTAGCTCAATATGAAGAAAGAAAGATCGGACATGATGCGAAACCTATCATGGATATGGATGTTCTTGCATCAGTAGATGTTCAAGATGAAATCAATGAAGCTATTATCTATGGCGAAGGTATCAACTATGCCAGAAGACTGGCTGATACACCATCTAATCTAATGACACCAGATGAAATGGTCAAGGAATCCATTCAGTTGGCTAAAGATTATGGTATGGAATGTACCATTCTTGATAAGGCACAGCTAGAAGATATGAAAGCAGGAGGAATCCTATCAGTCAATCAGGGAAGTGATATTCCTGCATATATGATTGTTCTTAAGCATAATGGAGATGGTGACAATGCATATAAGGCAGTGATAGGAAAAGGGCTGACATTTGACTCGGGAGGATATAATCTTAAAGGAAATAGCTATGGAATGAAATATGACATGTGTGGAGGAGCAGATGTGCTAGGAATCATGCAGATACTGGCAAGAAGTCAAGCGAAGACAAATGTGTATGGAATTGTACCAGTCACTGAGAATCTTGTCAGTGGAAAGGCATATAAACCACAGGATGTCATCACAACATTATCTGGAAAAACAGTAGAAATTGTAAGCACTGATGCTGAAGGACGTTTAATCTTATGTGATGCGTTGACTTATGCACAACAATTAGGTGCAAAGAAACTTATTGATCTTGCGACTTTGACTGGAGCATGTGTCACAGCATTAGGAGATGCTTATACTGGAGTTTTTGCCAATGATGATGAATATTATCATGAATTTGAACAAGCTATGAAAGCAGCTGATGAAAAGGGATGGCGTTTACCATTGGATCAGGCATATCTTGATAAATTGAAATCAAATAGTGCAGATCTTAAAAATTCAGCTGGAAAACCTGGTGCTGGGGCAAGCATTGCAGCAAATTTCTTAGAATCATTTGTTGAAAAAGATACGCAATGGATTCATTTGGATATTGCAGGAACTGCTGACCAGGATGGTACTGGAGCAACAGGTGCTATGATTCGTAGTGTTGTTGAAGTGATGAAATAAATAAAGTAGAGAAAGCTTTGATGATTTAACATTGAGGCTTTTTTTGCTATTCGTTTTGATTATAGTGGTATGTGATATTGATATTGTACTTTTTATGTTTGATTATATAAAATAATAATGAGGAGGAGATTTGAAAATGAAAGTATTAATGATTAATGGAAGTCCACATGTAAAAGGTAATACAAGAATAGCTCTGGATGAAATGGTTAAGATATTTGAAAAAGAAGGTATTGATACAGAGATTATTCATGTTGGTCATCAAGATATTAGAGGTTGTATAGCATGTATGACGTGTAAAAAAGGAAAGAATCAATGTGTTTTTGATGATCTTGTCAATCAAGTAGCTCCGAAATTTGAACAATGTGATGGATTCGTTGTAGGAACTCCTGTTTATTATGGTTCTGCTAATTCAACATTGATATCATTTCTAACAAGATTGTTTTATAGTACATCTTTTGATAAAACAATGAAAGTAGGAGCAAGTGTTGTTGTTGCAAGACGTGGTGGTATTTCATCAACTTATGATGAAATCAACAAATTCTTTGCAATATCTGGAATGCCGATTGCTTCTACACAATATTGGAATGCGATTCATGGAAGGGAACAGGGAGAAGTTTTACAAGATGAAGAAGGATTACAAACAATGCGTGTTCTCGCAAGAAATATGTCATTTTTATTAAAGAGTATTTATGATGGAAAAGAAAAATATGGATTACCAGAAAAAGAAAAATTTCATAGAACAAATTTTATTCGATAATCAGACCATTCATTACTGAATGGTTTTTTTGTTATACTGTATATAAACAGTATTGACAGTATGGTGATAATCTTATATACTGTATATGTAAGATATATACAGTATATATAAAATAAGGAGAACATGCATGGAAATTATATTGAGTCAAACAAGTTCTAAGCCTATTTATGAACAGATTGTCTTACAAATCAAAGCGATGATTATGAATGGACAACTCAAACCTCAGACTCCTTTACCTTCTATGCGCAAGTTGGCAAAGGATTTACATGTGAGTATTATTACAACACAAAGGGCTTATGATGAACTTTCTAAAGATGGATTTATTGTTGTTGTTCCTGCAAAAGGTGCCTTTGTATCAACACCTAATCAGGATTCTATACGTGAAGAAAACTTAAAGAAAATCAAAGAACTTTTAAAAGAAGCTTATACTTTAACACAAGAGAGTGGGTTTTCTAAGGATTTCTTATTGAAATTGATTGAAGATATTAACGAGGAGAATTAATTATGGATTTTGCAATAGAAATAGAACATTTAACAAAAGTATTTAAAGATTTTTCATTAAATCATGTGTCATTGAAAATTCCTAAAGGAACAGTTGTAGGAATTATAGGTGAAAACGGAGCAGGAAAATCTACATTGATTCAGTCAATATTAGGTATTGTAGACTCACAATATGATAAATTAACATATTTTGGTAAAGATTTTAAACAGAATGAAAAAAATATTAAAGAAGATTTAGCAGTTATTTTTGATACCACACATTATGATTTGGAATTGACACCACGCTGGATTGAACGTATTTTAAGTCACACGTTTCAAAACTGGAATCATGAACTTTATCAAAGTTATTTACAGAAGTTTGAATTGCCTTATGATAAAAAAATAAAGTTATTTTCAAGAGGAATGAAAATGAAACTTGAATTTGCAATTGCTTTTAGTCATGATGCGAAAATTTTGATACTTGATGAAGCAACAAGTGGTTTAGATCCGATTATTCGAGATGAAATATTAAATCTCATTAGAGCTTTTACAGAAGATGAAAATCATACAGTTTTAATCTCATCACATATTACAAGTGATTTAGATAAAATTGCAGATTATATTGTTTATCTTTATAAAGGAAAATGTATTTTTATGCAAACTTATGATGAAATGAATGAAAATTATGGAATTATTCATGGAACAAAAGATTTATTAAACACATTATCTCAAGATGATATTGTTGCTTATATTCAAGAACCTTATAGTATATCTATTCTTGTTAAAAATCGACAACAGATACAATCTGTTTTTCAAGATTTAGAGATAACGAGGCCAACAATAGAAGAAATCATGTTATTTTATGCAAAAGGAGTGAAAGAGATATGTTAGGGGTTATGATTAAAGATTTTTATGAAACATTTTGTATTAAAAAGAATATTATTGGTATGTGTATTTCTCTATTGTTTTTATTGACAATGACTTTTCTATTAAATAACTTATATTCTTTGTTATTGATTATTAATCTTGCATTACCAATGATAGGTGTATCGACACTACAATATTCTATGGAACAAGATGATATTTCTCAATATAATCAAATACTATTAACCTTTCCAGTAACAAAAAAACAGATTATACAAGCAAAAATGTTGTCTATTCTTCTTTTTACACTCTGCGTTCAAATTTGTATATCTTTACCTATTACATTTATTCACACATATATTTTTCATACTGTTAATTTAGAAAATGGCTTTTTTATATGGGCAATTGGTTTTGTTTCAGCTTTTATTATGAATGCTTTATCAAGTATTGGTTTCTTTTGGTTAGGAAATAAAAAAGGAACAATTGTTTATATGATTCTGACAATTATATTTGCGTTTGGGTATATTTGTATTCATATATTATTTGGTATTGATGTACTTTTGAATTTAAAGTTAAATCAAATTTTAATGATAGGATGTATACTTGCTGTTATATTGAATATTGTCAGTTATTATACTTGTTATATACTTTATAAAAGAAAATATGCATAAGGTGGAATGAAATATCATTTCATCTTTTTATTTAAAGTTTGATTATAAGTATATATTTTTATACAATGAAGTAAAGGAGATGAAATTATGGATGAACAAATGAAGATGATCAAAGAAATATGTTTGAATGAAAAGAGTATCAATCCCATTGAAATAGTAAAGTCATTAATGAAAATAAAAGATATTCCTATTCATGGACCTATACATCATATTATTGATGGATATGCCTTTTTAACAGCTATGCATAATGCTGGTGTTGAATTTGATTTTAAAGAGGCATTAGATGAGATGGAAAAAAGAGGAAAGAAAATGCCAGGAGCAACATGTGGCCAATGGGGAATTTGTGGCTCTGGTTCTTCTGTAGGAGCGGCTTTAGCGATTATTCATCAAACAACTCCATTATCAGATAATGAATATTATAAGGATAACTTAAGATTGACTTCTTTAGCACTTGGTAATATAGCCGAAATTGGAGGACCAAGATGTTGCAAAAGAAATGCTTTTCTTTCATTAAAAACAGCTATTCAGTTTGTCAAAGAACATTATGATATTGTCTTAGAAGATACAGATGAAAAATGTGAGTTTTCTTATTTGAATCAACAATGTATCAAAGAAAGATGTCCATTTTATCAAAGATAATAAAAATGACTGGTTTTCAGTCATTTATTCTTTAATATATTTATTCATGAATTCTATAATTGTACTTTCACATAGTTTTGGATCAACAAGATAACTTTGAGCATGACCTGCACCTTCAACGATTAATAAATCTTTATCAGCACTACATGCATTATAAAGATCATAAACCATATAAGTTGGCACAAAATTATCACGATCACCATGTATAAATAAAGTTGGTGTTTTAGATTTTTTTACTTGTTCAATTGTTGAAGCTTCTTTAAAGCTATATCCTACACGTTTTTTACTTAATAGAGTTGCTGTTGGTAAAATAAGTGGCGCAGGGATATGTCTTTGATTTAATTCATGTTTGAATTCATCAAGAACACTTGTAAAACCACAATCTGAAATAATACATTTGACATCATCAGGTAGTTTTTCACCACTTGCCATTAAAACAGTAGCACTTCCCATTGATATACCATGTAAAACAATCTGTAAATCTTTATGAAAATATTCTTTCACTTGATCAATCCATTGAATACAATCTAATCTATCTAACCACCCAAATCCAATATATGTTCCTTCACTTTCACCATGGGCACGATTATCGGGTAATAAAATATGGAATCCTAAATCATGATAAAATTTAATATAATAAGCATATTCTTTCAAATTATATGAACGATAACCATGCACTGCAATCAATACCTTATTAGTATCCCTATCTGCTTTTAAAAATTTAGCTTTCAGTTTTAATCCATCATGTGAAGTCATTTCCCATGTTTCAAAATGTTGTTGTTTTAGCCAAGGAATATATTTTTCAATACGAGGATCTACTTTAGGTTTTTGTTTATTTAAAGGTGTATCTTTACGACATGCGAAATCAATTGCAGTGACTCCAACAAAACCAATAATAGCTCCAGATATTAAAGCACCATAAGCAAGAGTTTTCTTTTTCAATATCATCATTCCTTTCTTAATGATAATATCATAACATAAATTTATAGGAAAATAATACCCTTTTTCAACTATAATTAATATAGGTAGTGAAAATATAATGTATCAAAAAGATGGATATATTTTAAGAATATCAAAAAATGAAGATACTGATGAATCTTATAAAGATGATTGAAATTTACATTTTAGTATAAAGTAAGAATATATAAACAATGAATAAAAATGCTTTTTATATTTATGGAATTTGAGAATAGTGTTAAAATAGTAGTTATATAGAAAGATAAATATATAAATACTATGTATAATTAGCGACAATACAATAGGTATTTCTAACTATCTTTTCATTTGATTTCTATTTTTTATCAATTTATATTATTCTTCTCTTTAAAAAATAATATAATCATATAATGAAATTGAATTTTTAAAAAGAGAAGCTTCATGATTGATGAGATAGAAAAACAATTAATCAATGATGTTTTATGAATTGCTGTTGACTTAACTAAAAAAACATCTTAAAACTTTAGATAGTTTTGTCTTAAGGAATATAGTATTAGTAAGATGAGATGAAAAAGTTCTTTAACTGGAATTTATCCAAAATATTCTTTTAAAATAATTTATATGATGAAAATAGAAAAATAGTAATAATGAAATACAGGATGATTATATATGACAACAAAAGAAAAAATTAAAGATGCTTTTATTGCATTGGCCATTGAAAAACAAACAGTTAAAATCTCTGTCAAAGATATTGTAAAAAGAGCCAAAATATCAAGACGTTCTTTCTATAATTATTATGCAGATCGACAATCTATAACAGAAGATATATATATTGAGACTATAGAAAGTACAATTAAAGAATGTTTTGATAAAAAAATGACTACAGAAATGTTTATTACAGAGATTTATAAAGCTTTTTTTAAAAACAAAAACTTTTTCATCGTTGCTATAAAAGATGATGAACAAAATTCTTTATTTGATACAATTATTGAAAGAAATCAAATAGTATTTTCTTATTTATATAAAGATATTATTCAAGATCAAATCAAATTAGATTATTTATCATATAAATATGCTTCTACTCAAGTGATGCTTCTCAAGAAATGGTTGAATAATGGGATGGTAGAATCACCTGAATTTATGACTGAAGTCTATCTTGATTCACATAAAAATTACGAAAATATGCATGAGTCTATCATTAATAAAAAAACAAACTGGTAGTCTTGATATTACACATTTTATAGAAAATGTAAATTGAACACTTAATCTATTTTGTTAAAATATTTTTAAGGAGGATGTTTTTATGACAAAAATGATGAAATGTGCAATTTATAATTCTGTTCAAAATGTGACTGTTGAAGAGAGACCTATTCCAGAAGTCAAAGAAAATGATGTTCTTGTGAAAGTGTTAAGAGCTGGAATCTGTGGTTCTGATGTTGGTATCTATTATCATGGTGGTGAAAACTATGGTGTATTTCCCGGATCACAATTTGGGCATGAGTTTGTAGGTATTGTTGTCGAAAAAGGAAAAAATGTATCTGATGATATTAAATTAGAAGAAAAAGTATTTGTTGATCCTGTCATGAGTCAACCGTATGGAGTTGCTGGTTCAACTATGGCAGGGGCATTTTCTGAATATGCTTTGGTACAAAATGCAAAAATTGGTGTGAATCTATACCCACTTGATGATGATGTCGATTTAGATCAAGCGGTTATTATTGAACCAATGTCTGTTGGAGCCCAAGGAGCATTAGCATTTAATCCTAAACTTGACGACAAGATTGTTGTGCTAGGTGCAGGTCCTATTGGATTAGGGGCTACTGCGGGATTGCTTGGAAGAGGTATAAAAAATGTTGTTGTCGTAGATAGAAATGAATTGAGATTATCCAAAGCAGCATTATTAGGAGTAAAAACAATTAATACCTCTACTGAAAATTTGAAGGATAAATTAATAGAGATTTTTGGTACTTATCCAAGTTATGATCCAATTCCTGATGTGGATATGTATGTAGACGCAGCAGGAGCTCCACCATTATTATCAGAAGTATTTAATTATGCGAGAAATCATACAAAATATGCAATAATCTCAGTATTCCAAAAGGTTGAATTAGAAGGAAGACCTTTTATTGCAGCCCAACCAATTATTTATGGTTCTCAAGGTTATA
Source organism: Massiliimicrobium timonense (assembly GCF_042850985.1). Classification (GTDB taxonomy): domain Bacteria; phylum Bacillota_I; class Bacilli_A; order Erysipelotrichales; family Coprobacillaceae; genus Allocoprobacillus. The sequence continues at coordinate 2,626,536 of NZ_AP031415.1, read as the reverse complement.
CGCATGAGACAATTGTTGAAGTTATTGATCATATATTAAATAAAAAAACGCCAATTGCTTCTATTATGGTGACACATAAATTTAAACATGAAGATATCAGTAAAGCATTAGAATTTGCGGCTTCAGGACAAGGAATTAAAGTTATTATTGATTACGAACTATAAAATAATCTTATACAAATAAATAATAATTTTGACCCATGTGAAAATATCATATGGGTTTTCTTTTACAAATTCATATTTAGAATATCATATTGAAAATGAAGAAAATATTTCAAATAAAAAAGCATGCTCATAATTCCTCATTTACAAAGAGTCATTGTACAATAAAAAATGAATATTGAATAAACTGAAAAGAGCAAGACTTTATAAAAAATATGGGGTTTATAAATTATAAAATTTATTGAGAGCCCATCATCTTATAAGCGTGATGAAGTTATTCGCTTTGTAGAAGCAAAAGATCATTATGATTTTATTTTCTTTGATTAAAGGGAGCATATTATTGAAAAAGTGTTATTTTAAAATGACATCATGTTTCTTTAGATGTCTTTGTCTTCAACCAAAGAGCTATTCATACTTATGAAAAAGTAGGCTTTAAACATGAGGGTGTATTAAGAGATGCTATTAAAGTTGGCAATCAGTATGTAGATGATATTTTGATGTCAATGCTAGAAGAGGAATGGAAAGTTATCAAATCACAGATTTAGTCATAATGTTTCCATATCTTTTTGTTATGATATATAAAAGGAGAAGATTTTTATGAAGAAATTAATAGAAATTTTTGGATTGGGAGTCTTAATGATTTTAGGTGGTTCTATGGCTGATTACTATCTTTCCACATTTTCACTGATGTTGGTTTATAGTGGTATTGCAGTTATGATTTGGGGTGAAGTCTTATTTATTTGGAGAATCATTCAAAAGTGTATTCATTGGTTTAAAAAATCTATTGATAGTCAAACAGAATAATAGTGAGGCGATAGAAAAATAAAAAATCTATCGCCTATTTTTTTATTTTCAGGTGATATTAGTATAATTTTAGCAGCATTTGTGTTAGAATATCAGCTAAGGTGATGAAGATGACAAAAGTTGTATTAGAAAATCAAATGAATGAGATTTGTGATGTGATTCAAAAGGGTGGTATTGTTGCTTTTCCAACAGAAACAGTTTATGGTGTAGGCATTCGTTTTGAAGATGAAAAAGCATTAGATCATTTAATGGAAGCAAAGAATAGAGATTATTCAAAAGCCATTACATTGATGGTTGCAAATAAAGCAGATATTTCTCAATATGCCTATGTGAGTGAAAAAGCACAAAAATTAATAGAGCATTTTATGCCGGGAATGATAACACTCATCTTTCAGAAAAAAGAAACTGTGAGTGAAGCCATGACAAATGGGAAGCCAACTATTGGTATCAGAATACCAGATAGTTCATTTGTTTTGTCATTATTAGAAAAAGTAGGCCCGATGCTGGTAACAAGTGCAAATTTGTCAAATCATCCCAATACAACATCAACAGCAGAAGTTTTAGAGCAGTTAGATGGGCGAATTGATTTGGTTGTTGATGGAAAGACATCCGATAACATTGCCAGTACAGTTGTTGATGTGAGTCAGGATGAAATCAAAATATTAAGAGCAGGAAAAATAACAAAAGAGGATATAGAGGAGGTAATCCAATGAAAATAGCAGTTGCATGTGATCATGGTGGTTTTCGTTTAAAAAATGTTTTAATGGAAGATTTGAAAAAACAAGGATATGAAGTTGTAGACTTTGGAACGTATAATGAGGAAAGCTGTGATTATCCTGATTATGCTGCAAAGGCTGCCAGAGCTGTCGCAAATGGTGAATGTGAAAAAGGTGTTGTTGTTTGTGGAACAGGAATAGGTGTTTCAATTACTTGTAATAAAGTCAAAGGCATTCGTTGTGCATTAGTTCATGATGTATTTAGTGCCAAAGCTACAAGAGCTCACAATGATACAAATATGATAGCAATGGGTCAAAGAGTTATTGGTGAAGGTTTAGCGTTAGAAATATTAAATGCATGGTTACATACTGATTATGAAGGTGGTAGACATGATCAAAGAATTGCCAAGATGATGGCTTTGGAGAGTGAATAAAATGAGAGATAATGAAGTCTTTAAGAGCGTTGAAAAAGAATTAAACAGACAAAGAAATAATATTGAGTTAATTGCTTCAGAGAACTTTGTATCTGAGGAAATCTTAGAATTAGCTGGTAGTGTTTTAACAAATAAATATGCTGAAGGATATCCGGGTAAAAGATACTATGGTGGTTGTCAGTTTGTTGATGAAGTAGAAACCTTAGCAATCAATCGTTTAAAAGAATTATTTGGTTGTGAATATGCTAATGTTCAGCCTCATAGTGGAGCACAAGCCAATACAGCCGTTTATTTAGCTTTATTAGATCATGGAGATAAGGTATTAGGAATGTCATTAGCTGATGGAGGACATTTAACACATGGACATCCATTAAATTATTCGGGAATCAATTATGAATTTTATAGTTATGGCGTTTCTCGTGATACAGAAACAATTGATTATGAAGATTATAAATATAAGGTAGAAACAATTCGACCTAAATTGGTTGTTGCAGGAGCAAGTGCTTATTCAAGAATCATTGATTTTAAATATATGGCTCAAATTGCTCATGATAATGGGGCTTTATTTATGGTGGATATGGCACATATTGCTGGACTTGTAGCTGCTGGTTTACATCCATCACCTTTCCCATATGCTGATGTTGTTACCACAACAACACATAAAACTTTAAGAGGACCACGTGGTGGTGTCATTATGTGTAAAGAAGAATTAGGGAAAGATATTGATCGAGCTGTTTTTCCGGGTATGCAAGGTGGTCCATTGATGCATATTATTGCTGCAAAAGCGGCATGTTTCTATGAAGCTTTACAACCAGAGTTTAAAGATTATGCGAAACAGATTATTAAAAACGCTAAAGCATTAGAACAATCTTTAAAAGAAGAAGGATTTAGATTGGTTGCTGATGGAACAGATAATCATTTGATTTTAATTGATGTTAAAGCAAGTTGTGGAATCAGTGGTAAAAAAGCAGAAAGATTACTTGATGAAATCAATATTACAGCTAATAAAAATGCGATTCCATTTGATACTGAAAAACCTTTTAAAGCCAGTGGTATTCGAGTAGGAACACCAGCAATGACAACGAAAGGTTTTAATGAAGATGATTTTAGAGAAGTTGGTAAAATCATTGCTTATCGTTTAAAAAATGATGAAACAGATGAAGTTAAAGAAGCATGTTTAAAAAGAGTGAAAGCATTAACAGATAAAGTGAGAATGTATCAAGGGAAATCTTATCTTTAATAAGTATGAGGATTAATTTCAAGAATGAAGTTAATCCTTTTTGGTATATGAAAATACTGTTGATGAATCATCAACAGTATCAAATCATTTCTTTTCTATTATGGAATGAGTACATAATTTCATCCCAATGATTTTACAAACAATATTGATACAACAAATGAATAAAGATAAATAAAATCCAAGAGATGTCATATCAAAAGAAAATGCGAGGCTTATATATCCGGTTATAGTTAAATAGTGCCAAGTTAAGAATTGATATATTTCTAATAAGAAAACACAGATAGACGCTATTAGAGATGTAACATGAATCTTTTTTGATGTAGAAAATAGCGAAAACCATGTCCCAATATAAAAGAAAATAAGCCAACCCATAAATACATCAAAATCTACGCCTCTTAAAACAACCATATCTCCATCACCAAACCAAGTTAGAAAAAATGATGCGAATAATAAAATTTCAACAATTATAAATAATATTTTTAAGCGTATTTTCATAATGACCTCTTTCTATATAGTTACATTTTATATATGATGCTTTACATATATAAAATGAGATTAACCCCATAATTTCACGGCTTTTATTCCAATATTTTCATCACTTCCTCTCTTTTTATATAACCATATACTCCCTATAAACACATGTTATCAATTGATTATACCAGTGTCAAATAAATTTATAGAAAATACTCTCTTTTTGAGTTTGTTGTTATTATGGTAGGCTTTGTATTTATAATTTGATATAATAAAAAGTAGTAGAAATAAAAGAAAGAAGGTTTGATTCATGGCAACAACAATTTTAAATCACCCACTTATTGACCATAAGCTCACAATTATGAGAAATAAAGAAACGGGGACAAAGGAATTTAGACAAAATTTAGATGAAATTGCAATGTTAATGGCATATGAAGTGACAAAATCATTACCATTACAAAATATTGAAATTGTGACACCTATATGCCCTATGACAGGAAAACAATTAATAAGACCAGTTGTTTTAGTACCTATTTTAAGAGCTGGACTTGGTTTGGTTGATGGTTTTAAAACAATTATTCCAACTGCCAAAGTAGGACATATTGGTATGTCAAGAAATGAGGAAACTCTACAACCAGAAGAATATTATGCGAAATTTCCATCATGTTTAAAAGAAGCAGATGTGCTTGTTCTTGATCCAATGTTAGCCACAGGTGGTAGTGCTTGCGCCGCTATTACAAATATCAAAAAGCGTGGAGCGAAGAATATTAAGTTTGCTTGTTTAGTGGCAGCACCAGAAGGTATTGAAGTGATGGAACAAAAGCATCCTGATGTGGATTTGATTGTTGCAGCATTGGATGAAAAATTGAATGAAAAAGGATATATTGTTCCCGGTCTTGGTGATGCAGGGGATCGTTTATTTGGTACAGATCAATAAAGGAATATCAAATAAATTGTCAATGATTTTGAAACATGGTATAATAAAGATGATATTTCAAAGGAGTGAGCAATGTGAATGAAAAAGATGTTCAAAGAGAATCAAAAAAAATCTTTTTAATCATGTTGCTCATTTTTTGTTTTGTAGGTTTTCTATTCAAAAGTCTTTCTTATCCTATTGGTGTCATTGTAGGATATATGATATGTTATATCAATTTTATTTTAACTATTCAATCCAGTGATATAATTTTAAAGGAAGGACATCATATTTTACTTATTATTTTGATGTTTTTGTCAAAATTAATTTTAATGACGTTGGGATTTTTAAGTGCTATTCTTTTTAAAGATTATATTCATCTTTTGAGTGTATTCTTTGGTTATTTAATTACCCCAATTACGATACAATGGTTAAATTTAAAAACAAGAAAGGAGTTGAAATAGATGCATATTGTTATACAGGTAGAGTTGATATTTTCTTTGATTATCATGGCTATATTAGCAATCTTTTTTATTTATGCTGGTAGAAAAGTTGCTTTGGCGGATGCGACCAAAAGACCTAAGGGATTGGTATTGGTTGTAGAAACAGGTGTAGAAATGATTTATAACTATTTTAAATCTATTATGCCTAGTCATTTTGAAAAGAATTATTATCCTTATTTTGCAATGTTATTTTGTTATTTGATTGTTGCGAATATTAGTGGATTGATTGGTTTTGATGCACCAACATCCAATTATTCGATTACACTTGCAATGACAATCATTACATTTGTTTTGATACAGTTTAATGCTATTAGAAAAAAAGGGGTCAAATCATATATTGTCGGTAATATATGGCCACCAACGAATATTTTTGGAACGATAGCTCCTTTAATTTCGTTATCTTTCCGTATCTTTGGTAATATTTTAAGTGGGAGTATTTTAATGTCACTGCTCTATCAGTTTACTGCTTGGTTATCTGGTTTGATTTTACCAACAACGGTCAACTTTTTAGGGCCAGTGATTGCTCCGGTATTTCATGTTTATTTTGATTTATTTGCTGGTGTTATTCAGACATTAGTATTTGTAACCATTTCATCTATATTAATTATGATGGAAAATGAGGATTGATCTTAACTATAGAAATAGTTTTGATAGATAAAAAATATAATGGAGGTAAAAAACATATGACAGATTTTGGTTTAGTTGCGATTGCTGCAGGGATTGCAGTATGTGCAGGTTTAGGGACAGGTATTGGTGAAGGTATTGCAGCAAGTAAAGCTGTTGAAGCTGTAGGGAGAAATCCTGAAGCTGAAGGTAAAATCAGAACAATGATGATTTTAGGTATTGCCTTAACAGAAACTGTTGCGATTTATGGATTGTTAATAGCAATTATTTTAATCTTCGTATTCCCATCTTTATATTTATAAAAAGTAAAAGCTTTTTATAAGAAGGGAGGCATACAATGAGTATTGATGTGGCAGGAAAGTTGTTTCCTAATCTTGCGACGATTGTGATTCAATTAATATCAACAGGTGTCTTATTGATTATTTTTAAGAAGTTCTTTTGGATTCCAGTACAAAAATATTTTCAAAAACGTGCTGATTTTATAGAATCACAGATTGAAGATGCGAGAACATCTCAAGAAAAAGCGAAGCAATTAATGCTTGAAAGTGAAGAACAGGCACGTCAATCAGCTAAGGAGTATCATGATATTATAGAAAAAGCGAAAGATGATGCTTTGAGAGTACGTGATGATTTACTAACAAAAGCAAAAGAAGAAGCTGCTCGCAAAATAGAACAGGCACAAAAAGAAATAGAAGCTGAAAAACAACAGGCAAGAGAAGAAATGAAAAAAGAAATGGTGGATATTGCAATTGAGGCAGCAACAAAAGTGATGAGTAAAGAAATGAATTCTCAGGAAAATCAACAGATGGTTGAAGAATTTGTTGATCAGGTTGTTCATTAATGGATACAGTTGCTTTACGATATGCTGAAGCTTTATTTGCTTTAGCTAAAGAAGAAAATGCCATCAAGCAATATCAAAAAGATATGGAAGCAGTTGAAGCTGTTTTTCATGATAAAAGTATTCTTCAGTTTTTTAGTCATGTTGCGATTCAAGATGAGGATAAATATCAAGTCTTGAAACAAAGCTTTCATGGAAAGATACAAACATATGTTTATCAGTTTTTATTATTATTAATTAAAAAAAGAAGAATTCAATGTGTTCTTTTGATTTGTCAACAATTTCAGCAGTTGTGTTATGATGCCTTGGGTATTCAAGTAGGAAAAGTATGGAGTGCTTATGAATTGACAGAAGATCAGATTAAAAAGATTCAAGATGCTTTGTCTACTCAATTGAATAAGCAGGTATTGTTAAAACAGCAAGTAGATACACAATTAATAGGTGGAATTAAAGTTGAAATTGATAATCATGTTTATGATAATTCTCTTTCTTATAAGATGGGATTATTGAAACAGGAATTATTAAGAAAGTAGGTGAGAATGTGGATTTAAGACCAGATGAGATTAGTGCATTAATTAAAGAACAAATTAAACATTTTGCTGATCAGCTGGAATCTAAAGATATTGGAACAGTTATGACAGTAGGTGATGGTGTCACTTTAATTCATGGTTTAGATGATGCAATGCTTGGAGAATTGTTGTTATTTCCGGGTCAAGTGTATGGAATGGTCATGAATTTAGAGGAAGATGCTGTTGGAGCTGTGTTACTTGGTGATGAAGGAACAATCAAAGAAGGAGATGAAGTGAAGCGTACAGGAAGAATTATTGAAGTTCCTGTAGGTGATGGACTTTTAGGTAGAGTTGTTAATCCTTTGGGACAACCAATTGATGGACAGGGAGAAATTGTTTATCAGCATACACGTCCTATTGAAAAGATTGCACCGGGTGTTATGACAAGAAAATCTGTTGATCAGCCACTTCAAACAGGAATTACATGTATTGATGCGATTATTCCAATTGGTAGAGGACAGCGTGAGTTGATTATTGGAGATCGTCAGACTGGGAAAACAGCGATTGCGATTGATACTATTTTAAATCAAAAAGGACAAAATATATATTGTATTTATGTTGCGATTGGTCAGAAAAATTCAACAGTTGCCCAAATTGTAGAAAAATTAAGACAAGGTGGAGCAATGGAATATACAACAGTTGTATCTGCTGGAGCCAGTGAATTAGCACCTGTTCAATATATTGCACCTTATGCGGGCTGTGCAATGGCAGAAGAATGGTTAGAAGAAGGTAAAGATGTCTTGATTGTTTATGATGATTTATCTAAACATGCGGTTGCTTATCGTACTGTATCTTTATTATTAAAAAGACCACCGGGGCGTGAAGCTTATCCGGGAGATGTTTTCTACTTGCATTCACGTTTATTAGAAAGAGCTTGTCGTTTAAATGAAGAACATGGTGGAGGCTCTATTACTGCTTTACCAATTATTGAAACACAGGCAGGAGATATCTCTGCTTATATTCCAACAAATGTGATTTCAATTACAGATGGGCAGATTTTCTTGCAGCAGGATTTATTTAATTCAGGAATCAGACCGGCTATTGATACGGGATTATCTGTCAGTCGTGTTGGTTCATCAGCTCAAATCAAAGCTATGAAACAAGTATCAAGTTCTTTAAAATTAGAACTTGCACAATATACTGAAATGCAGGCATTTGCGCAATTTGGTAGTGATTTGGATGCTGCAACAAAAGCGACACTCGAACATGGTCAAAGAGTTCGTGAAGTTTTAAAACAGGCACAATACTCTCCTAGAAGTGTTGCTAAACAAGTGGTAACATTGTTTGCTTTAAAATATGGATATACAAAACAAATTGCAGTAACAAAAGTCAATATGTTTATGGATGAATTATATCAGTTTATACAAAATCAACATCCAGAAATTATTGATCAAATACAACAAGAAAAATCTATTGATGATGAATTAACATTAAAGATGAAAGAAGTAATGAAAGCTTTTGTAGAAAACTTTTTAAAAGTGAATAAGGATGGTTAGTCTATGGCTAATGATATGCAGTCTATTAAAAGACGTATAAAATCAGTAGAATCAACAAAGAAAATTACAAAAGCTATGCAATTAGTTGCAACTTCTAAATTAAGAAAAGCAAGAAAACAGATGGATGAGTTAAGACCTTACTATAGTAAAACACAGGAAGTTGTTAGTGAGATTCTTACAAGTAATCAAGGGATGGTTGAAAGTCCTTATTTACAGGAAAATAGACAAGGAAAAACAGTTTATATTGTTGTGACTTCCAGTTTAGGTTTATGTGGTGGTTATAATGCGAATGTCTTTAAAGCAATGAGTGAATATATTCAAGTTGAAGATGAAATATATATGATAGGAAGTAAAGGAGCAAGTTATTTAAAACATCATCAGATTCCTTATCATGATCAATATCTTCATTTAAATACAACATTAGATTTTAAAGATGTGATAAGACTTGTTCAAGAATTGACAAAGCGTTATCAAAATCATGAGATTGGAAGTATTCAAATGATTTATACAAAGTTTATTAACAATTTGACATTCCAGCCTTATGTGATGAAACTATTACCTGTAGATACAAAAAACTTTGAAAAGAAATCATTAACACATAAAGCAACTTTATTTGAACCAGATCCACAAACTGTTTTAAATGATTTAATACCAATGTATTTACAATCAGTGATCTATGGATATTTAGTAGAGTCTATAACAAGTGAAAATGCTTCAAGAAGAACATCTATGGAAAATGCAACAGATAATGCAGAAGATTTAATAGAAGAATTATTATTGAAATATAATCAAGCTAGACAAAGTGCTATTACTAATGAAATTAGTGAAATAGTCGCTGGTGCTAATGCTCAATAAGGAGGTGCAGCATGTCAAATATAGGAAAAATCGTACGTGCAGTCGGACCCGTTGTTGATATTGTTTTTGATGATGGACATTTACCATCATTAAATACTGCAATTGAAATTCAAAATAATGATGAATTATTGACGGTAGAAGTTGCTCAACATATTGGTGATGATGTTGTACGTTGTATTGCGATGGGATCGACTGATGGTTTAAAAAGAGGATTAGAAGCTAAAGATACACAACATCCAATTTGTGTACCTGTTGGAAATGAAACGTTAGGAAGAATGTTTAACGTCTTAGGGCAACCTATTGATGAAAAAGAAGCATTACCTGATGATATTCAAAAAATGCCAATTCATAGAAATGCCCCATCATATGCCGATCAAAAAACAGAAACAGAAATTTTAGAAACAGGAATAAAAGTTATTGATTTAATCTGTCCATATATTAAAGGTGGAAAGATTGGTTTATTTGGTGGAGCAGGTGTTGGTAAAACAGTTTTAATTCAGGAATTGATTAATAATATTGCTACGCAACATGGTGGATTATCAGTATTTGCTGGAGTTGGAGAACGTTCAAGAGAAGGTAATGATTTGTATTATGAAATGAAAGAAAGTGGTGTTTTAAATAAAACAACACTTGTCTTTGGTCAGATGAACGAACCTCCGGGATCACGTTTAAGAGTTGGTTTAACAGGATTGACAATGGCAGAATATTTTAGAGATGAACAAAATCAAGATGTTTTATTGTTTATTGATAATATTTTCCGTTTTACTCAAGCAGGTTCAGAAGTATCTGCCTTGTTAGGACGTGTTCCATCACAGGCCGGTTACCAACCAACACTTGCGACAGAAATGGGACAATTACAAGAACGTATTACATCAACAAAGAAAGGGTCTATTACTTCTGTACAGGCTGTCTATGTTCCTGCTGATGACTTGACAGACCCTGCCCCAGCGACAACTTTTGCCCATTTGGATGCTAGAGTTGTTTTGGATCGTTCTATTGCTGCGTTGGGTATTTATCCAGCCGTTGATCCATTGAATTCATCATCACGTGCATTGGATCCATTAATTGTTGGAAAAGAACATTATGAAGTTGCTCATGGTGTTCAACAGATTTTACAAAGATTCCAAGATTTACAAGATATTATTGCTATTTTGGGTATGGATGAATTAAGTGAAGAAGACAAAGTGACTGTTGCTAGGGCAAGACGTGTTCGTAATTACTTGTCACAACCATTTACTGTTGCTTCACAATTTACAGGATTGGAAGGAAAATATGTACGTGTAGAAGATACAATCAAAGGATTTAAAGAAATTCTTGAAGGGAAATGGGATCATTTACCAGAACAGGCTTTCCATAATGTAGGTTCTATTGAAGAAGCAGTTGCAAAGGCAAAGACATTAACAAATGACAACATTTAAATTAAAGATTGTAACACCTGTTGGTGTTTATAAAGAAACTGATGTTGAGATGTTAAATCTACGAACAGCAACGGGACAAATTGGTATTCTTGCTCATCATATTCCTTTGGCAAGTCATATTGAAATATCTGAAATGAATTATATTGATGAAAATCATGAAAGACAATATTTTGCAATTGCAGGTGGTTTTGTATATGTTGGTGAAAATGATACGACAATAATCACTAGTGCTATTGAATCAGTAGATGAGATTGATTTAGAACGTGCGAAAAGTTCTAAACAAAGAGCAGAAGAAAGATTGAAATCATCACAAAATATTGATGTTTTACGTGCTGAAATAGCATTAAAGAAAGCAATCACAAGAATTAACGTGAAAACAACACACTAACATAGAGATTTTTTCTCTATGTTTTTTTAAAATATTTTACATCTTCAATTGAAATTGGTATAGTTATAGATGGAGGAATAGCTATGAAAATTTTATTAGTATGTTCTGCAGGAATGTCAACAAGTTTATTAGTTGAAAGAATGTTGGCATCTGCAAAAGAAAGACACTTAAATGTTGATATTGAAGCCAGACCAATTGCTGATACTGTTATTTATGGAAAAGATGCAGATGCAATTATGTTAGGTCCACAAGTTCGTTTTCAAGAAGATCACATTCGTTCATTATTTGATGAAACAAAACCAATTGCTGTTATTGATATGAAAGATTATGGAATGATGAATGGAAAAAAAGTTTTACAAGATGCTTTAGATTTAATTGAATCTAAAAAATAGTCATATCGAGATTTTCGGTATGATTTTTATTTTCTCAATAAATAAAACAATTATTTTATTTGAATATATGACAAAAAATGATAAAATAACAACGATTATAAAAGGAAGTGATGATGTGGTTAGAAAAAAGAAAAAATTAAGAGTAGAAAGAGTTATTATTGTATGTGTTGTTGCATTGGTTATAGGGTTTGGTCTATATAAAGGAATAACATGGGCGTTTCAAAGTATAACGTCATTATTAACACCTGATGTTCAAGAAGAAGTCGTAGAGCCAGAAATTGAAAAACCTAAAAATTATATTGCAACAGTTGTGATTGATCCGGGACATGGAGATTGGAATCCGGGAGCTAATGTGGGTAATGTATTAGAAAAAGATATTTCCCTTACAACATCAAAAGCAATTGAACAAGCTTTAGATGAAGCAAATATTAAAGCCGTTTTAACAAGAGAAACGGATATTTCATTATCCGATAATAAGATTGATGATCTGAAAAAAAGAGCTGCGAAAAGTGCTGAAAATAATGCCAATTATTTTGTTTCTATTCATGTGAATTCTTTTGATGAATCTGATGAAGTATCAGGCTTTGAAATTTATAAAAAAAATGATGAAAGTCATAGCTTAGCACAAAATATTGGTAAAAACATTGAAATATTAAATTATTCTAAAAATAGGGGAATATTAGATGGAGGAAAGTCTTTACAAGTATTAAGAGATAATATGGTTCCATCAGTTCTTATAGAATTGGGCTATTTAAATAATGATAATGATTATAGTTATTTAAGTAATGATGAAAAATTACAGGAAATGGGAAAAGCTATCGCAAAAGGAATTATTGAAGAAGTACAAACTCATCTTTTAGACAATTCAACACAGAATAATATAAATAAGTAGAAATATCCACAAAAATTTCAAAACTATTTGATATGATGGTCAGTAAGGAAAGGTGTTAAATATGAGTTTAAAATTAAAGAAAAATGTAAAAAGAAATTTCATATTATTAGCTGGTGTTTTATGTATTGTGGTTATGATGTTTTTTGTGTTTCGATTATTCAATAAGCCAAACATTCAGTTTAAAAAGAATCAAATAGATATAGAAATTAATGAGAAATTAGCTGATCCATTGACTTATATTGAAAAGGTGAATGGAAAGTATAAAGAGAGTGATATTAAAATTGATTCAAGTCAAGTAAATACAAAAAAATTAGGTGAGTATAAGATAAAATATACACTGAATGATAAAGAATATGATTTATTAGTTCATGTTGTAGATACAAAGGCACCAACATATAAAACAAAGAATTTAGATATTGATGTTGGAATGAAAGTTGATATAAAAGATGTTGTATCTGATATTAAAGATTCTACAAAAACAAAAGCATATTTTAAAAAGGATTATGATTTTACCAAAGAAGGTCAACAAAAAATGACTGTTGTTGTAGAAGATGAAGCAGGTAATAAAACAGAAAAAGAAATAGAAGTGAATATTGTTAAGGATAAAGAAAAGCCTCAATTAAAAGGATTACATGATTTGACTGTAAAAGTGAATGGAGAAGTAGATTATCTTTCTGGTTTATCAGCAACAGATAATCGAGATCCAAAGCCTGAAGTGACAGTTGATTCAAGTGAAGTGAATTTGAAAAAAGAAGGGACTTATAAAGTTAAATATACAGTTAAAGATCGTAGTGGAAATACAGCAACTTTTTCAAGAAATGTTAAAGTTTTAAAAAAGGTTGTTTCTAAAACTGTACCTGCTTCTGATGAAAAGATTGTTTATTTAACATTTGATGATGGACCATCACAAAATACAAAGAAAATTATTGATATATTGGAAAAATATAATGCAAAAGCAACATTCTTTGTCACTGGTAATGGAAAGAAATATAACAAATATATTAAAGAAGCTTATGAAAAAGGACATACAATAGGATTACATACTTATTCACATAAATATGATCAAGTTTATGCTTCTGTTGATGCTTATTTTGAAGACTTAAATAAAATTGGACAAATGGTTAAAGAACAAATAGGATTTGTTCCTAAATATATTCGTTTTCCGGGAGGAAGTTCAAATACAAAATCTGCAAGTTATTGTAAAGGATTAATGACAACATTAGTGACAGAAGTCCAAAATAGAGGTTATCAGTATTATGATTGGAATGCTGATTCAACAGATGCTGCAAGAAACAATCAGGCTGTTTCAGTCCTAGTGAAAAATGGAACATCAAGTAAAGCAAAAAATATTAATCTTTTAATGCATGATACAGCTGCAAAATCAACAACAGTGGAAGCTTTACCAAAGATTATTGAACATTATCAAAAATTAGGATATACTTTTAAAGGTATTGATGATACATCATTTACACCTCATCATGGGGTTAATAATTAGAGTCAAAAACTGACTCTTTTTATTTTCTATTATCAAAAAATATGTTATTCTGTCTAAAGAAAAGAGGCGAGTTTATGAAAAAGTTTATTAATGAATTTAAACAATTTGCAATGCGTGGAAATATGCTCGATATGGCTATTGGGGTTATCATTGGTGGTGCTTTTACGGGAATAGTGACATCATTAACTGATAATTTTATAAACCCTATTTTAAATTTCTTTACTGGTGGAAGAATCTATTCTTTACAAGATATAGCTGGTTTTGCTTCATCATTCATTTCATCAGTTGTTAATTTCTTGATTATGGCATTTATTTTGTTTTGTTTATTAAAGATGTTTAATAGATTAATGTCAATTGGTAAGAAAGAAGAACCGGTTGCTCCAAAAACAAAAATATGTCCTTATTGCCAATCAGAAATCCATATCCAAGCTTCACGTTGTCCACATTGTACATCACAGTTAGAAAAATAAAAACCGCAAGAACAGCTTATGTCGCTTATTCTTGCAGTTTTTTTATTCTCCACCAAAGATTTCAAGAATATCTAATAAGGTAGAGCTTTTTTTCTTTTTATGTGATTTGTCATGATCTTTAGATGCATGTTGTTTTTGTTCTCCTGAAGCTCTTGCAATGATTTTATCTAGTTCACCACGATCTAACCAGATACCTCTACATTCAGGGCAATAATCAATCTCAACACCATGCTTTTCACTCATTAATAATGTGACATCTTTACATACGGGACATTTCATAATTTATACCTCCAAATGAATGATATAAAGATATTATACATGATTTTGTTTAAGGATATGTTAAGATTGTGTAAAATTATTTCACAAACATACGAATCAATTTATCTTTAAAAGAATTATAAGGATAATAACGCATTGGTAAATCAATCCATGTTGCTTTTTTTACAATACTTCTTGTATGTGAGAAAGTTTCAAAACTCTTTTTACCATGATAAGCACCCATACCACTATGCCCTACACCACCAAAACCAAGTTCACTTGTTGCAAGATGGATAATTGTATCATTGATACAACCACCACCAAAGCTACAATGTTTTAATAGTTTCTTTTGAATGGCTTTATCATGCGAAAAGATATAGAAAGCTAAAGGTTTTTCTCTTTGGTTGATAAAAGCTATAGCTTCATCTATATGTGAATAAGTCAGAATAGGAAGAATAGGACCAAAAATTTCTTCTTGCATTAATGGATTATTTTGATCAACATGATCTACAACCGTTGGTTCTATTTGTAAAGTTTCTGGATTTCCTGTTCCACCAATCACGATATCTTGATTTTCTAATAAATGAGAGAGTCTATCAAAATGTTTTTGATTAATAATCTTGACAAGCTGACTATTATTTAATGGCTGATCTCCAAAAAACTCTTGAATAATATCTTTCATATGTTGAATGAACATATCCTTATATTCTTTTTTAATCAATAAATAATCAGGAGCAACACATGTTTGACCAGCATTTAAGAACTTACCAAAAGCAATACGTTTAGCAGCCAGTTTTAAGCTTTTATCATCATCAACGATACAAGGACTCTTACCACCTAATTCTAATGTAACAGGCGTTAAATAGCGACTGGCTTTTTCCATAACAAGTTGACCTACAGTCACACTACCAGTAAAGAATATATAATCAAAACGTTGTTCTAAAAGCTCAGTATTTTCAGCTCTACCTCCTTCTACAACTGCCACATATTTTTCATTACAACTTTCATCAATCATTTGTTTAATGACATGTGATACATGAGGAGCATAGGCACTTGGTTTAATAATGACAGTATTTCCAGCAGCTATAGCTCCTATTGCTGGTTCAACCGATAACATAAAAGGATAATTCCAAGGACTCATAACTAATGTGACACCATAAGGTTCATAAGATTCAAAGCTTGTTCCATAAAATTGAGCTAAAGGTGTCCAGACATATTTGTTTTTACTCCATTTTTTAATATGTTTTAACTGATAATTTAATTCACTTAAAACCAAACCAATTTCACACATATAAGATTCTACTGCATCTTTATTTAAATCTTTTTTTAAAGCATCAATAATACGATTTTGATGTTCTAAAATCCAAGTTTTTATAGATTTAAGTGTTTGTATTCTATGGTTTACATCTTTTGTATATTGTGTTTGATAAAACTCACGTTGTGTTTGAACTAATTCTTTAATATCCATAATGACCCTCCAATATATTACGAATGTCTTGTTTATTTGCATACTTATTATTAACAATCAATGCCCCATCATTTAATGCTTTTTCTATGACTTCGTCTATATGTTCATTTAAATTTTCAATACTTTCTAAAGAAATAGGAAGATTTGTCTTTTCATGTAAAGTCTGTAATAAAGAAGCAATATAATCAATAGCTTTTTGTCCTAATTGTTCTTTTGGTGTTTGACTATAAAGTTCTTTTTGTCCAAGATATAATAATAAATCCCCATATAAGTCTTTATTGACTTCAAGATTATAACGCATACAAGGAACTAATAACATACTCATTGCATCACCATGTGCAATATGACAGACAGCACCTAAAGCATGACCAATCGCATGAACAATACCAACCATTGAATTTGAAAAAGCACATCCTGCTTCATAAGAAGCTAAAGCTAAATTCAGTCGAATGTTTTCATCTTTAGGGTTTTCAACAACTTTTAAAATATTTTGTGATATGGTTTGGATAGCTAAAATTGCATAGGCATCACTGATAGGATTTTTTTGTGAACATGTGTAAGCTTCAATCGCATGTGTTAAAGCATCAATACCAGTAGAAGCTGTTGTTTTTAATGGAAGATTTTGTGTTAAAACAGGATCAAGAAAAGCCACATGACTTTGAATGTGTTGAGAAATAATTTCTAGTTTGACTTGCTTTTCAGGATGACTGACTACAGCAACACATGTCGCTTCACTACCAGTACCACTTGTTGTTGGAATAGCAAAGAATGGCACATCTTTACCAAGTTTTAAATCTTCAAAACCTAAAATATCTTCAATGGATTCACATTCCCGTGATAACATCAAATAAACACCTTTAGCAGTATCTAGAACACTTCCACCACCTAAAGCAATCAATCCATCACAATTTTCTTTAATATAATAATCTTGAATATCTTCAATTGTATGAATAGAAGAATCAACAGGAATATCTGTATATAGACTATAATCTAATGATAAATGTTTGGTAAGAATATCAACATATTTGAGTTGATATAAAACATGGTCTGTTAAAATCAGAGGATGTTTCATATGATATTGTTGACATTCGTATTCAAGTTGGCTTAAAGCATTTTGCCCAGCACATACCTTTGTTTTATTGACAAATTCAAAATACATAATAATCCCTCCTAAGCAAATAAAGCTTTTATATAAATCAATAAAGTCGGTTTATATTTCTTTTCCTGATGATTTAAAATACGTTTTGTCATAAAACGAGGGAAAAGATAAGTTTCCACCAAATCAACACATCTGACAAATCTCATACTTTCAAAAACATCTCCTCTTAAAGAAAAACGATGTTCTAAATAAGCACTCTTGACACTCATCATACCTGTAAAAACAAGCAAAGCTGTCTGAATGCTTTTAAAGGTAATACAAATATCAGGT
The DNA here is from genome assembly GCF_042850985.1 of Massiliimicrobium timonense. GTDB lineage: Bacteria > Bacillota_I > Bacilli_A > Erysipelotrichales > Coprobacillaceae > Allocoprobacillus. The sequence continues at coordinate 2,608,702 of NZ_AP031415.1, read as the reverse complement.
TTTACATTTTTGACTTTCTGCAATCCTTTTTGATATGTGTACTTGATTGTGATGGAAGGTCCATGCATGACTTGTAATGTTAAAACTTTATCTTGTTTCCATCCGTCTAATTCCTCTTTCATACGTGGATCATCATGATAAAGAACTTTCATACCACGATATAAAAACTGCATCACAACCCAAATAATCAGCTTTTTCATATGCACTCACTCCTTATCAATATTATAACATTTAAAAAAGTGATAGTAAAAAGATAAAACTTGACCATTATTTTTTATACATTATCCTTTTCCCCTCATTATGTTTATTGTTTCAATAATGATAAGAACAATATAAATAATCAAAGTTATGATATATATAATAGAATAAGAAGAAATAAAAGAGATGACACTATCTCTTTGCGTGTTGATAATCAGTAGATAAATCAATAACAAAGCAGTGAAAAGAGAATTAGCTTTTTTTAAATGCTCTTGGTCACGATATTTTATATTCAAAATCTTGACTATGATACAAGAAACAACAATGAACTCTAAAATAATACCTAAAATCATTATTTTTCACCTTTCTTTCATGTATTCCATATCTGTTTTTGATGAGATCATTCAAACAATAACAAGATTATCATTATGATGTGTTGTTTTATAAGCTCTTTAATTCATCTAAAGTTAATCCTCTTACTAAAATAAAATTGCTATCTTCAGCAAGGATATAAGGCTGTAATTTCTTTAAAGCCATAAAATAGTCCATATCACCTATCATAGAATCATTTGTCGCATCGATAAGAGCGATTCTCCATTGTGATATACGCTGACCTTCAACTTCAAAATGTATTTGAGGCTGTTTTAAGAACATTGTTTTCACACCTTCAGTTAAACTCATCGCACCAAATACACTCCCATCAGACTGCTTATAAAAATGGGGTGTGGCTTTATAAGCATCTTCCCAAACGTCAATCTTTTTCTTTTTGTTAAATAAACCCATAAAATCAGTCCTTTCTATTCTTATTTATTTTATTATATCATTATAATTGTTATGAAATCATTGATTTCGCTTATTAAAAAAAAGATTGATTTCTATTTCACAAAAAATAGTTATGAAACTTTATTGACTTTAAAAAAAATATTTGATAATGTTTAAGAGTATAAAAAAGGCAAAGAACAGCAGAGATTAAAAGGGCGTTGTAGAGAACTGATGGTTGGTGCAAATCAGGACATAACTTTTATGAAGATGGGCTGGGAGCTGTTATCTTGAATAGTGTAGAGATAAACGTTAACTGCGTTAAAGTTTTGAGGGTATATCGAAAGATATAAAAAAAGGTGGTACCGCGTATAATACGTCCTTTTATAAGGACGTTTTTTATTTTGAAGGAGGAGATATGATGAAAGATCCAAAAGATTATTATTTAACTACGGCGATTACTTATACTTCAGGGAAACCACATATTGGTAATACGTATGAAATTATTTTAGCTGATGCGATTGCGAGAAGTAAAAGACAGGAAGGATACAATGTTTATTTTCAGACTGGAACTGATGAACATGGGCAAAAGATTGAATTAAAAGCTCAGGAAGCTGGAATTCCACCAAAACAGTTTGTTGATGAAAAGGCAGCTGTTGTTAAAGAGATTTGGGATATGATGGATACAACATATGATCGTTTTATGAGAACAACAGATGAATATCATGTAAAACAAGTACAGAAAATCTTTAAGAAATTATATGATCAGGGAGATATTTATCTAGGACATTATGAAGGAAAATATTGTACAGCATGTGAATCATTCTTTACTGAATCTCAATTGGTTGATGGAAAATGTCCTGATTGTGGTGGAGAAGTTCATGATGCCAAAGAAGAAGCTTATTTCTTTAAATTATCTAAATATGCTGATCGTTTAATCAAACACATTGAAGAACACCCTGAATTTATTCAACCTGTTTCAAGAAAGAATGAAATGATGAATAACTTCTTAAAACCAGGTTTACAGGATTTATGTGTTTCACGTACTTCATTCAAATGGTCTATCCCTGTAGACTTTGATCCTAAACATGTTGTGTATGTATGGATTGATGCTTTAACAAACTATATTACAGGGCTAGGTTATGATGTTGATGGAAATCATGGTGAATTATATAAGAAATATTGGCCAGCAGATTTACATTTAATTGGTAAAGATATCGTGAGATTCCATACGATTTATTGGCCTATTATGTTGATGGCTTTAGATATTCCTTTACCAAAACAAGTTTTTGGACATCCTTGGTTATTACAAGGTGAAAGCAAAATGTCTAAATCTAAAGGAAATGTAATCTATGCAGATGATTTGGTTAAAATCTTTGGTGTCGATGCTGTCAGATACTATGTTTTACATGAAATTCCTTATGACAATGATGGAAGTATCACATGGGATTTATTAGTTGAACGTATTAATTCTGATTTAGCTAATATTTTAGGTAACTTAGTTAATAGAACCATTGCCATGACAAATAAATACTTTGATGGTATTGTAACAAATCCACAAGTCAATGAACCTGTTGATGATGAATTAAAAGAAATCGCTTTAGCTATGCCAAAGAAAGTTCAAGCTTATATGGATGAATTTAAAGCATCAAAAGCATTAGATGAAATCTTTGTTTTATTAAGAAGAACAAATAAATATATTGATGATACAATGCCTTGGGCACTAGCAAAAGATGAAAGCAAGAAAGATCGTCTAGCAACAGTTCTTTATAACTTAATTGAAGCCATCCGTTTTGCTGCTATTGCATTAGAACCATATATGCCTTCTACATCTACAAAGATTTTAGATCAAATCAATACAGATCAAAGAAACTTCTTAGACTTAAATACTTTTGGTTTATATCAAGAAGGAACAAAAGTCACTGAAAAACCTCAACAGTTATTTGCAAGATTAGATCCTAAAGAAGTAGAAAAGAAAGTTGAAGCTTTATATCCTCAAAAAGAAGAAAAACAAGAGGATGACAATCAAATTACAATTGATGATTTTGCAAAAATTGAATTGGTTGTAGGAACAGTTGAAAAATGTGAAAAACATCCAGATGCTGATAAGTTATTAGTTTCTCAAATCAATATTGGTAAAGAAACAAGACAAATTGTCAGTGGTATTGCTGATTTCTATACACCTGAAGAAATGGTTGGAAAGAAAGTCATTGTTGTATCTAACTTAAAACCAGCAAAATTAAGAGGTGTTGAATCTCAAGGTATGATTCTTGCAGGATCTAAGAAGAAAATGTTAGAACTTGTATCTGTAGAAAACTTACCTAATGGAACAAAAATTAGATAATGATATAAAAGGACCTTGATATAGCCAAGGTCCTATTTTTTAAATAAAGAACGATAAGATTTGATATTTCTAAAGAGTTTATAAAGTGAAATAAAATAAATAAAGCATAAAGCTATAATAATAAATGCATTAACAAGCAAATATTCAAAATTAAGATGATAAGGTAAAAGATAGTTATTTAAAAATTGTGAGTTAATGACAAAAATAGAAAGAGATATAATTGTAAATAAATTAATGAAAGAGCTGTATCGTAAGTATTTTTTTGTATATATTTTTTTAGTCATATCAATAAAATAATCAAAGATAATAATCATAATAAAAGGTTGAAAAAAATAGGTCATCATATGAATCATCTGATAAGATTCATGTTGGATTTTAATGATAAGATCACTGGAAAAGAAAATCGCATAAATCATAAAGAAAACAATAAAAACAATCATAAAAATAGTTTCAATTGTATGATTAGGATAATGTGAGGGATGTGGTAATTGGTTAAGAGTGTCTAAATCCCAATGTAAATCTAAATCTTGGACCATGGGATATTGTTTATCAAGAATGGCTAATATGATAAAAGCTACAGCGATAATTCCAATCATTGTGATAATAGGATAAGATAAAAGAATAGTAATTAAGGAAGAAGTATTCATCGTTGTAACGACATGATTTGTAGATTGAAAGGGTAGACAGCCAAATTGTTCAAGATAATAAATCGTTGATAAAGAAAGATAGATTCCTGAAATAATAAAAACAAATTTTTCAATGAGATTGACAATATATGGATTAAAATGATGAAAAACGATAGGACGATAACCATAAGAATAAGCGACACTTAAGGGATGCCCATAACTTATAAGAAGATCTTCCATATCTTCATATTGGTGTACAGATTGACTAATTTGTTGTTTTAAATCATGATAAACATATTGACGTTTTTGACCGAAGAAATAAGAACAGACAGCACCTAAATATCTTTCTAATAAATCATTCATTGACTTCACCTCATTTATGCATCCATTATAACACGATTTTATGAACTCTTTTTGATAAATGTATGATTTTATAATTTAAGTTATGTTAAAAAGATTATATAATAGAAATATCGAATAAAGATGGGAGGCTTTTTTATGTATGTCAATGAACAAGCAGTAAAAGAAATATTAGAGAAAGTGAAACCAGCTAAACTTGTTGCAGCAACAAAATATGTTGATGAAAAAGAAATTGAAAAATTAGAAGAATGCGGATGTATTTATTTTGGTGAAAATAGAGTTCAGGCTTTTTTGGAAAAATATGAACAATATCATGGTCAAGGACATTGGCATTTTATTGGAACATTACAAAAGAATAAAGTGAAATATATTATTGATAAGGTTGATTTGATTCATTCTATGAATAGTTATCATTTGATTGATGAATTAGAAAAACAGGCAAAAAAACATGATTTAAAAGTTCATATATTATTACAAGTAAATATTGCTAGAGAGGAAAGCAAACATGGGTTTGATATAGAAGAAATGGATGAAGTGATGAATTATTTGATGAAATGTCCATCTTTGATTGTTGATGGACTGATGATGATGGCACCAAATATTGAACCAGAAGATACACGAATTTATTTTAGACAGACAAGAGAATTATTAGAAAGATTAAAAGAAACATATCCACAATATCCATTACATGAATTATCAATGGGTATGTCACAAGACTATCAGATTGCTTTAGAAGAAGGGGCAACAATAGTCAGAATTGGCAGAGCTTTATTTCATGAGTAACAGTCTTTATAATTTATATCATGAATTTATTCCTAATTATGTACAGGATATAATGAAAACATCTCTTTTTCAAAGATTGAAAGATGTGGGTATGAATTGTGGTATGGAGTATACTCAGTTTGAACCATTTAAAGATTGTCGAGGTGTATCAAGATATAATCATAGCATAGGAGTCGCTTTGATTGTTTATCATTTTACACACGATAAACATCAAACGATTGCTGCATTACTTCATGATATAGCCACACCTGTATTTGCTCATGTGATTGATTTTATGTATCATGATTATATACATCAAGAAACAACAGAAAATTTAACAGAGGAAATGATTCAAAAGAGTTTAGAACTTCAATCTATTTTTGAATATTATCATATTGATAGTGATAAAGTCATGAATTATCATGATTATCCCATTGCTGATAATGATACACCCCAATTATCAGCTGATCGTTTAGAATATACATTATCAAATGCAGTCTATTATAAAATAATGACTAAAGAAGAAATAAGCAATATTTATAAACATGTTCAAGCCAATGATTCCAAAGACGAATTGATTTTTGATGATTTCAAGATAGCTAGACTATTTACTCAAGTGATGTTGAAATGCAGTTTATGTTATACAAGTGATGAAAATCGTTATTGTATGGAATATCTTGCAAGATTAATGCGTTTAGCTATAAATCATCATGTTTGTTCATATGATGATTTATATACAACCGAAACACAAGTTATCCAAAAATTAATAAGTCATTCCTTAACAAAAGAACTTTATGAAAATTATACACACTTTCATAAAGTTCTGAGATCTTCATTTCCTCAAACTGGATATTTAAAGGTGAACGCTAAAAAAAGATATATTAATCCTATAGTCAATCATCAACGTATTTTAGATATTGATTCAAAGCTCAATGCACTCGTTCAGGAATATTTAAGTGATAATTTTGAACGTTATATAAAAGCTATATAAAATTATTTCATTAGAATATTTTCAAAAAAGTGCGAGAAAAAAAGTTCAGGAAAAACGTGTTCAAACATTATTAAAAGAACTAGTAGAAAATGAAAAACTTATTGATAATGGTGTAACCAAAGGAAAACGTTATAAGAAAGCTAATAAATAATGAAAAGGCATAAAAGATACTTGATTTGTATCTCTTATGCCTTGTTTTCATGAGAAAGATAATAGATAAGACTTGCAAAAATACGTGGGCCTAATGCTAGAACTTTTTCATCAAAATCAAAAGCATCATTATGTGGTGATGAAACAATAGGTGTTAAAAGTTTCATATAAGTTGCTTTCCCACCATGAGCTTGAACACGTTCCATGAAATATGAAAAATCATCACTACCTCCCAGTGGACTTAAATTATAAGGTGGTAATTTTAGATCAGGAAGATACTGTTGACACATTGAACGAATCGTATTCATAAAGTCTTCATCACAATCTAATGCATAAGCTTTACCCATTTCTTTAATTTCAACAACAGTATCATGCATACGTGCTGAACCTTCAATAATATCTCTCGCATAAATTTCCATATAGCGATTTAATTCACTTGTAACACCACGGACTTCAATTTCAAGTTTAGCTGTTTCAGGTACAACGTTTCTTCCTGTACCAGCATGAACAGTTCCAACATTCACACGTGTCTGACCATCACTGTTACGAGGAATAGAGTGTAAATTTAAAATACAGTTAGCGGCAGATAGTAAAGCATTTTTTCCAAACTGTGGCGATTCAGCAGCATGAGTCGAAACACCATGATAAGTAATATCAAGTTTTGTGGTCGCAAAAGATTCATCCATACCAAAATACAAATCATAAGGTTGATCTTCTTGAGGCATAATATGAGCTGCACAAATATAATCAACATCATCTAAGAATCCACTTTCAGCAATACTTCTGGCTCCCATAACACCTTCTTCAGCAGGCTGAAATATAAGTTTGATTGTTCCATGTAAATGGTCTTTGATGTTCATAAGTATTTTAGCTGTTGTAAGTCCAATCGAAGTATGTCCATCATGTCCACAGGCATGCATTGTTCCACGATGAACAGAAGCAAAGCCTTGTGTAAAAGGATAATGGCTTGAAGAAGATTCTTCAATGAGGCCTAAAGCATCAATATCAAATCTTAAAGCAAGAGTAGGACCATCTCCACATTTTAATACACCTGCCACGGCAGTCATTCCCATTTTAACTTTTTCCAAATAGTAAGGATTTGCTCCCTGCTTTTGAGCACGGTGGTAATTTAAATGTAAAATTGTTTCTGCTGGCACACCCATACGTGCTTCTTTTTTCATAATATCTTCACCAACAAGCACTTCGTATCCTAATTCCTCTAATGTAGAAGCAATATAACAGGCTGTTCGCATTTCTAACCAGCCTTTTTCAGCATACTTATGTAAATCACGACGACAATTTACAGTATCAGGATAATATAACTTTGCAAGTTCTTTTATTTTTTCATACATATGTATCTCTCCCTCTTTTCTTTATTGTACCAACATCAAATTTGAACATCAAATAATATCGTTTATTTTTAAGAAATAGACAAATAAACAAAAAAATTGACAAATGAGATAAAGTTGTATAAAATGCTCATAGTGTGAGGTAAATAAAATGGATTATCGTAAATATGCTAGAGAATTAATAGGTTATATGATAGAAAATGAACAGGCATTTAAGTTTTGTCATCGTGATATCAGTGAAATTGCCAGAGGGGAATGTGCAGTTCTTATTTATTTGATGGATGGTGATGGAGTCAATGCTTCCGAGATTAGTCAGCGTTTTGATATTAATACGTCAAGAGTTGCAGCAGTGCTTAATACATTATCTAAAAAAGGTTATATCCAAAGGATAGTCGATCCATTAGACAAAAGAAAAATAAAGGTGTTTATTACGGATAAAGGGAAAGCATTTGCTAGAGAAAAACAAAAAGAAATTGAAGCCTATTTTGGTCATCTTTTAGAATGTTTAGGAGAAGAAGATACTAAAGAATATTTACGTTTATCGTTAAAGATTAATCAAATTATTAAAGATTTGAAGTAAAGCATATCAATTGAAGATAATGTCGAAATAAGATAAGATTAAAAATTATAGATAAGTGTAATGTTTAAAGGAGAAGTGTTATGAGTCAATATTATTTAGGAATTGATGTGGGATCTACAACAGTTAAAGCTTATTTAACAGATGAAAAGGATGTCTGTTTATTTTCACGTTATGTCAGACATAATTCAGATGTAAGAAATACAATACTTACATTATTAGAAGAAATTCATCAAGAATATCCAGGAATCAATATTTATCCAGTTATTACAGGATCAGGAGGATTGTCAATTTCTCAATCATTGAATGTCAAATTTGTACAGGAAGTGATTGCGTGTACAAAAACAATAGAAACTTATATTCCACAAACAGATGTTGCCATTGAATTAGGTGGAGAAGATGCGAAAATTACTTATTTTGAAGGTTCATTAGAACAACGTATGAATGGAACTTGTGCCGGTGGAACAGGTGCATTTATTGATCAGATGGCCACTTTATTACAGACTGATGCTTCAGGATTGAATGAATTAGCCAAAAAACATCAGCGTATTTATCCAATTGCTTCTCGTTGTGGGGTTTTTGCGAAAACTGATGTTCAGCCTTTAATCAATGAAGGCGCAAGAAAAGAAGATATAGCGGCTTCTATTTTTCAGGCGGTTGTGAATCAGACTATCAGTGGGTTAGCCTGTGGAAAACCTATTAAAGGAAAAGTCGCTTTTTTAGGAGGACCTCTATACTTCTTAAGTGAACTAAGACAACGTTTTATTGAAACATTAGAGCTTCAAGATGAGGATATTATTTTCCCAGATAATTCCCAATTGTTTGTAGCTATGGGTGCTGCCTTAAATGCGAAAGATGTAGAAAAAGCAATTCCATTGGACAAATTGATTCATGATTTAAAAGTTTTAAAAGATAATGGAACAGAAGCAGCTCATACATTAGAACCTTTATTTCATAATGAAGATGAATTAAGAGGATTTAGAGATCGTCATCTTCAAGCAATGACAAAGAAAAGAAATCTAAAAAAATATCAAGGCAATATTTATGTTGGAATTGATGTTGGTTCAACAACATCTAAAGTTGTATTAATTGATGATGAAGGATCAATATTATATTCTTTCTACAATTCTAACGAAGGAAATCCTTTAGATTTAATTATTAGAATTATGAAGGAAATCTATGATTTAATTCCTGAAGGATGTCATATTCAAAAAACTGGTGTCACTGGATATGGTGAAGCTTTAATTAAAGCTGCATTAAAAGTGGATTATGGTGAAGTAGAAACAATTGCTCATTACACAGCAGCTAAACACTTTGAACCTGATGTTGACTTTATTTTAGATATTGGTGGACAGGATATGAAGGCTATCACCATTAAGGATGAAGTCATTCAAGATATTACATTGAATGAAGCATGTTCATCTGGATGTGGGTCTTTCCTTGAAACATTTGCTCATTCTTTAGGATATGAAATTGATGAATTTGCCGAGATGGCATTGATGTCAAAACATCCACTTGATTTAGGAAGCCGTTGTACAGTTTTCATGAATTCAAAAGTGAAACAGGCTCAAAAAGAAGGTGCATCTTTAGCAGATATTTCAGCAGGATTATCATATTCCGTTATTAAGAATGCCTTATATAAAGTTATTAAGTTAAGAAGTAAAGACCAAATCGGTAAAAATGTTGTTGTACAAGGTGGAACATTCTATAATGAAGCCGTTTTACGTGCTTTTGAAAAAGAAGCAGGTATTGAAGTCATTAGACCTGATATTGCAGGCTTGATGGGTGCTTATGGTATGGCAACAATTGCGAAAGAAAAAGATGATGATAAGGGAACAACTTTATTAACACGTGAAGAATTAGAACATTTAACATATCAAAATAGTATGAAAAATTGTGGTAAATGTACAAATAACTGTATGTTGACAATTACTTCATTTAATGATGGAAGAGAGTTTATTAGTGGAAATAGATGTGAAAGAGGAGCTAATTTACCATTAAAATCTAAATCATTACCAAACTTATTTGATTATAAATATCGTCGTGTCTTTAATTATCATTCTTTACCAATAGAAGATGCTCCTAGAGGTATTGTTGGTATCCCTAGAGCTTTAAATATGTATGAAAATTATCCTTTCTGGCATACATTCTTTACAGAATTGAAATTTAGAGTTGTTTTATCATCTCGTTCATCTAAAGCCATCTATGAAAAAGGAATTGAATCTATTCCAAGTGAAAGTGCTTGTTATCCTGCTAAAATTACACATGGACATATTGAAAATCTGATTGCTAGAGGAGTTCCATTTATTTTCTATCCATCAGTAGCCTATGAACGTTTAGAAAATGAAAATGCCGGAAATCATTACAATTGTCCTGTGGTGGCTTCTTATCCAGAGGTCATTAGAAATAATGTTGATAATCTTAAGCAGAAAAATATAAAATTTAAAAATCCATTTATATCATTAAATAATAAAAAGACATTGTTCCATGTCTTAAAAGAAGAATTAAGTGAGTTTCATATTACAGATCAGGAATTACATCATGCCATTGATAAGGCGTATGAAGAATTGGATCACTGTCAGCAGGATATTCGTGCAGAAGGAAAACGTGCAATGCAGTATATGCGAGAAAATCATATGCAAGGAATTGTATTAGCTGGTCGTCCATATCACGTTGATCCAGAAATCAATCATGGAATTCCAGATTTAATTACAAGTGAAGGATTTGTTGTCTTAAGTGAAGATAGTGTTTGTTATTTAGATGAAGAACATTTAAAATTACGTGTTGTTGATCAATGGACTTATCACTCTCGTTTATATAAAGCCGCATCTTTTGTATCATCACAAAAAGATTTACAGTTGATTCAATTAACATCATTTGGTTGTGGTTTGGATGCTGTTACAGCTGATCAGGTAGCTGAAATTTTAAAAGCAAGAAATAAAATATATACTTTAATTAAAATTGATGAAGGAAGCAATTTAGGAGCTATTCGTATCCGTATTCGTTCTTTAAAAGCTACAATTGAAAAGAAAGAAGATATTATTGATTTATCTAAGAAGTATGAACAGGTGAAAGTACCTTTTACAAAACAGATGAAAGAAGATTGTTATACAATTCTTTGTCCACAGATGTCACCGATTCATTTCCAGTTTGTTGAAACCGCAATGAATTCGGAAGGCTATAACTTTGAAGTGTTGCCTTCAGTTGATAAAGATGCAGTAGAACAGGGATTAAAATATGTCAACAATGATGCATGTTATCCAAGTATTTTGGTTGTAGGACAAATGATGAATGCTTTAAATAGTGGAAAATATGATTTGAATAAAGTGGCATTGATTATCTCTCAAACAGGTGGAGGATGTCGTGCAACGAACTATATTGCATTTATCAGAAAAGCTCTTAAAGATGCAGGTATGGAACAAATTCCAGTCATCTCTGCAAACTTATCTGGATTAGAAAGTAATCCTGGATTTAAGATTACATATAAGATTGCCAAAAAAGTAATCATTGGTGCTATGTATGGGGACTTATTTATGCGCGTTCTTTATCGTGTACGTCCTTATGAAAAAGTCAAAGGTTCAGCCAATAAACTTTATGAATCATGGGTTGCAAAATGTCAGGAAAATGTGAAAAATGGCAGCATGAAAGAATTTAAAAAGAATGTTTATCAAATTGTCAAAGACTTTGATGAATTGCCATTATTAGATATTAAAAAACCAAGAGTTGGATTGGTTGGAGAAATCTTAGTTAAATTTCATCCTACTGCCAATAATGAAATTGTGAAAATCATTGAATCAGAAGGTGGAGAAGCCGTTATGCCTGATTTAATTGATTTCTTCCAGTATTGTTTCTATAACACTTGGTATGAACATGAACATTTTGATGCGTCACAATCTTCAGTATGGTTATGTAATTTTGCCATCTGGTTTGTTGATTTCTTAAGAAAAGATATGATTAAGGCATTAAGAGATTCAAAACGTTTTGATCCACCAACACCTATTGATCAAATTGCGAAAAAAGCAAGTGAAGTTGTCTCTATTGGAAATCAGACAGGTGAAGGATGGTTCTTAACTGGAGAAATGATTGAATTAATTGAAGAAGGTGCACCAAATATTGTGTGTATGCAGCCATTTGCCTGCTTACCAAATCATGTAACAGGTAAAGGTGTTATTAAAGCCTTACGTAAAAAATATCCACAAAGTAACATTGTGGCTGTGGATTATGATCCAGGTGCGAGTGAAGTTAACCAATTAAATAGAATTAAGTTGATGCTTTCAACTGCATTTAAGAATATGAAGTCATAATTCATATTCTTTTTTTGTCAAAATTCAAATGATATCTATGTTATTATTTAGGATATAAATAAAAAAATCTATATTTTAAGGATATAAAGATATAGATAATTAAAGAATTCACATAAGAGTCACATCTAAGATATAAAATGTATTTAAGTGAGGTGTTTTGCTTATGATAGAATTTCAAAATGTTTACAAGTCATTTAAAGATAAACATGTATTGGAAGATATCAATTTTACAGTGAATGATGGTGAATTTGTTTGTTTGATTGGACCCAGTGGGTGTGGAAAAACGACTGCTTTAAAGATGATTAATCGGTTGATTAAACCAAGCCAGGGGACAATTTATGTAAATGGAAAGGATATTAGTGAGGAAAATGAAATTGAATTAAGACGTAATATTGGTTATGTTATTCAACAAACAGGATTATTTCCTCATATGACAGTGAAAGAAAATATTGAACTGATTCCAAAGTTAAAAAATAAAAATGATAAACATCTTTTGGAAAAAGTGAAAGATGTTTTAAATATGGTTGGTTTAGATCCAGATGAATATTTAGATAAGTATCCTGTTCAGATGAGTGGTGGTCAACAACAACGTGTAGGTGTTGCAAGAGCTTTTGCAAGTGAACCAGATATTATTTTAATGGATGAACCTTTTAGTGCGTTAGATCCTATTACGAGAAATCAATTACAGGATGAACTGTTGACATTACAAAATAGTGTTCAAAAGACGATTGTGTTTGTGACACATGATATGGCAGAAGCTATCAAATTGGCAGATCGTATATGTATTATGAGTGGTGGAAAGATTCAACAGTACGATACACCAGAACAAATCTTAAAACATCCTGCCAATGACTTTGTTTTAAACTTTGTTGGGAAAAAGCGTATCTGGGATTCACCAGAATTAATCAAAGCAGCAGACATTATGATAGATCGACCAATTACCTGTTATGATCGTTTAAAATGTGTAAAAGCTTTAAATATGATGTTTAATTCAAGAGTTGATAGTTTGATGGTAATAGATCGTCAGGGACATTTTAAAGGTGTTATTCATGCGGCTGATGCAGCTGATGAAAAAAATAAAGATGAAATTGTGGGTCATGTTATGCAAAAGGAATGTATCACAGTTTCTTCACAGGAATCAATCGTTGATGTTTTAAATATCACCAAAGAGAAGAATATGTATACAATTCCTGTTGTAGATGATGGGATCTTAAAAGGTTTAATTACCAAGAGTACTCTGGTTACAACTCTTTCTAAAAAATATGATGAAAGTGAGGGAGAATAATGCAGGCATTTATAGATTATTGTTCCCAAAACTATATGCAGATTTTTGATTTATTAATAGGTCATGTTCAATTGACTGTTATGGCTATTTTGATTGCGATTATTATAGGTGTCCCTTTAGGTATTTTTATTACTTATTTTAAGCCATCTAAAAAACCAATTATGGCATTAGCAAATATTATTCAGGCGATTCCATCAATGGCCTTATTAGGTTTTATGATTCCTCTTTTAGGAATTGGAACAAAACCAGCCATTGTCATGGTGATACTTTATTCTTTATTACCTATTATTAAAAATACAGTCACAGGACTGGACAATATTAACGGAGAAACTTTAGAAGCAGCTAAAGGTATTGGTTTAAATAGATTTCAAATTTTATATAAAGTTCAGATTCCTCTGGCAGCACCAGTTATTATGGCAGGAGTCAGAGTTAGTGCAGTTAGTTCGGTTGGTTTGATGACTTTGGCAGCTTTTATTGGCGCTGATGGTTTAGGATATCTGGTTTATGCGGGTATTCGAACGGTCAATAATGCTCAAATCTTAGCTGGAGCTATACCTGCCTGCTTACTGGCATTACTTATAGATTATATATTTTCTATTTTAGAGAGATTAGTCACACCAAAGAGTTTCCAATTATCAAAACCAAGATCCAAAATGAAAGGTATATTGGATAAAGTTGTCATTGTTATTTCATGTCTTGCTTTAGCAGCCAGCTTTGTTTATACAGGCTTAGCAAAGACAAATGGCAGTCAAGTCATTAGAATTGGAAGCATGGATTTTACTGAACAAGAGATTTTAAATTATATGTTGAAGTATTATATTGAAGAGAATACAGACATAGATGTGGAACAGTCATTATCTCTAGGTTCAAGTTCTATTGTCTTAGATGCTGTGCGTACGGGATCCATTGATATGTATGTAGAATATACAGGAACAATTTATGGTAATGTCTTAGGAAATGAACCTAATGGAAATGTTGATGAAGTCTATAACACTGTCAAAGAACAGATGAAAGAACAATATGATTTAAATGTTTTAGATTCTCTAGGCTTCAACAATACTTATACACTTGCGATTAGAAAAGATACAGCTGAGCAGTATCATATCAAAACAATAAGCGATTTATGTAAAGTTTCTCAACAACTTACATTTTCACCAACATTAATGTTTATGGAAAGAGAAGATTGCTGGGTAGGATTACAAAAAGCATATCCTATTCATTTCAAACAGACTGTTCCTATTGATGGAGCACCACGTTATACAGCATTAATGAACAATGAATGTGATGTCATTGATGCTTATTCAACTGATGGACTATTAAAGAAGTTTGATTTACAGGTTTTAGAAGATGATAAAAATTTCTTTTTACCATATCATGCGATACCGATTGTCAATAATACTATTGTTGATGAATATCCTGAAGTTGCTGATTTGATTAATCAGTTACAGAATTATTTAAATGATGATGTTATGGTAGAATTGAATTATCAAGTTGATGAATTAAATAAGAAAACAAGTGATGTCGCAAAACAGTTTTTAATTGAAAATAAATTAATTAATGAGTAGGAATTCCTACTCATTTTCTTGAAGAATTCATATTTTTTCAGTACAATAAGCCAGTATGGAAGGATGATGGTTTTGAAAAAAAGATGGTTTATTATCACTTTTATTGTTGTTTCTATTCTTTTAAGTGCTGGATATGGAGTAGGGAGTTATTTTGTAAATTATGCATTATCGCCAAGTAGTTCTTCTGATCAAAGAGAAATAGATGAAAGTGATGAAGTTCAACTCAGTGATTCTGTTCAAAAACAGATTGATCAAAATCAAGAAAAAGAAATGGTGAAAGGGATTGATTTTGAAAGTCAAACGAAACCTATGATTGTGAGTAGTGATGATTCACTAAACTTAAAAGGTAAATATTTAGATCATGAAAATACACACCAATGGGTCATTTTGATTCATGGTTATAAATCAAGTAATGAAAATATGATGTCTTATGGGGCAACTTATTATGAACATGGATATAATGTTGTCTTACCAGATAATCGTGCTCATGGGAAAAGTGATGGAGAATATATTGGTATGGGTTGGCTAGATAAAGATGATATCGCCTGTTGGGTTAACTGGATTATTGAAAAAGATAATCAAGCTCAAATTATTTTACATGGTGTTTCAATGGGTGGAGCAACAGTGATGATGGCTTCAGGAGATCATTTACCACATGTGGTTGGATATATTGAAGATTGTGGTTATACAAGTGTGTGGGATATTTTTGCTAGTGAACTGGATAAGCGTTTTTCTTTACCAACATTTCCAGTATTAGATATTTCCAATTTTATGGCACAAATAAGAGCAGGATATGATTTTAAAGAGGCTTCGAGTTTAGAACAGGTTAAAAAAGCGAATGCACCAATGTTATTTATTCATGGGGGTAAAGATGATTTTGTGCCTGTAGATATGGTTTATGAAGTCTATGATGCTTGTCCTACGACGAAAGAGCTTTATATTGTAAAAGAAGCTGGTCATGCTCAAGCAAAAGACTATGATGTTGAAGACTATTGGAATAAAGTGTTTGATTTTATTGATCAAAACATTTGGAAAGATGGAACATTATGAGTGAAGCAAGTGTTATTCAAAAGAGTATAAGACCACAAACTAAAGATACTTTGAAAGAAGATTTTCAAAAGATAGGAATACAAAAAGGAGATATTGTTTTAGTGCATTCGTCCATGTCACAAATAGGATGGATTGCTGGACGAGAAATAGCTGTGATTGAAGCATTAATTGAAACAGTGGGAGAAGAAGGAACAATTGTTATGCCAAGCTTTAGTGGAGAAAACAGTCAGCCAGAATTGTGGCAAAATCCTCCTGTTCCAGCCGATTGGATATCTGTGATTAAAGATTATATGCCTCCTTTTGAATGTGATAAAACACCAACAAGAGAAATGGGAAAGATTGCGGAAGCCTTTTGGCATTATCCTCAAGTTTTGCGTTCCTATCATCCAGAAGTATCATTTAGTGCTAGAGGAAAAATGGCAAACATGATTGTTGAAAAACATCCATTATCACCAGGATTTGGCAAAGATTCACCTCTACAAAGATTATATGACTTGAATGCACATGTTTTACTATTAGGAGTCAGCTATGATCATTGTACTTGTATGCATTTAGCTGAAGTTTGGCAAGAGTGTCCTCAATGGTATACCAATGGGGCAGCCATCATTGAAAACGGCAAACGTGTGTGGAAAGAGTTTTTAGAGATTGCTTATGATGATAGTGATTTTTTGGATATAGGTCAGGCTTATGAAAGCCAATATCATATCGAAGCTGGAACTGTGGGTCTAGCAAAAACGAGGTATTTAGAAATGAAATCTCTTTGTGATTTTGCATATGAATGGATCAAAGTGAATAGACAATAAAAAGGACAAAATTTTTGTCCTTTTTAAATAATCTGAAAGTGTTTTAAAGCTTTAAAGATGCCATCATTTTTAACAACATCAGTGACATAAGTGGCTGCTTTTTTGGCTGCCTCTCTACCACTGCCTACACAGATACTTGTACCAGCACATTCAAACATAGGAATATCCACTTCAGCATCACCAAAAGCATAAATATCAACTTGATCTATTTGTAGATAATCTATTAATTGTTCAATGGCTTTCTTCTTATCAATATGAGGTAAAGCACAGTCACCAAATAAAGCTTCTTCTCCTTGACCACCCCAAGTTAAACATTGAAATTGTGGAAAATGCTCTTTGAAATCAAGATAATCTTGATAACTATTTAAAATATAATTGATTTTTGTAATATTTTCTTGATACGTGCTTTCAGGAAATGTCATCATTGGATAAATATCACGAATTTTAATATCACCTTGATGACCATATTTTTGATAAGTAGGAACCGCTCTTGTTTCAAAATCATGGGAACCATATAAACCATCATTCCCTTCCATGAAATAACATAAATCATGACAATCTAAATAATCAGTAATTTCTTTCACTTGTGCTAATGAAAGTTTTTGATCTTTTAGCACCTTTCCTTCACATTCAATATAAGCACCATTTCCACAAATCATCCCACTGACTTCAATATCTCCTACAGTTGCACGATTACGTGTTCTTCCTGTCACAACAAATACATAATGTCCTAAATCTTTCGCTTGTTTTAATGCATCTTTGCAACTTTGAGGAACGGTCCCATCATAGCTGATTAGCGTACCATCAACATCAAATAATAGTAATTTTTTATTCATGATTTTCACCTTGATGAATATAGGCAAGAACTAAGCGATACGTATTTTCTACAGCTTGGATATGTGTTCTTTCCATACCATGTGAAGCATGAACGCCCGGTCCTATTAAAGCACCTTTGATGTTTTGCCCACCTCTTAAAGCAGCAGAAACATCACTACTATAGAATGGATAAATATCAACTGCATATTGTAAATTCTCTCTTTTTGCAAGTTCTATAAATGTAGATGTGATTTCATAGTCATAAGGACCACTGGAATCTTTCGCACAAATACTGACATCATATTCACTACAAGCTAAATCTTCTCCAATACATCCCATATCTACCGCAATCAATTCATCAACATTTGAATCAACATAGCTACTACCATGCCCCACTTCTTCAAATGTAGAAATCATAAAGTAAAGATTATGTTGAGGTCGAATATGATTTTGTGATAAATATTTCAAAACACCAAAAAGTATCGCAACACTCATTTTATCATCTAAAAATCTTGACTTAATAAATCCTGAATCAGTGAATGTTGTTTTAGGTTCAATCGCAATATAATCACCATTATCAATACCAAGCTTTTTTACATCTTCTTTTGTTTTAACGATTTCATCAAGACGAATATGCATTGTATCACATGATCTTTCTTTGTCTTTAGAATCTTTATAAACATGAGCAGCAGGTGAATTAGAAAGAATTGTTCCTGTATAAACATCATGATTTCTTGTGATAATACGACAATATTCACCATCTAATGTTGGAATAATAGGACCACCAACATTCGTAAAAGCCAATGTACCATCATCTTTAATACTTCTCACCATTAATCCTAGTGTATCAACATGAGCACAGAATCCAATCGTATAATCATCCTGACCTTCTACGAATATTTGTAGATTACCTTTTTTAGTCAGTTTTGTTTCAAATCCTAAATTTTGTGCTTCTTTTTGACAATATTCAATGACTTCTTTAGTATAACCAGAAGGACTGTCAATCGCCATAATATCTTTTAAAATAGAAAGTATGTATTCATTCATAAATTTTCTCCTCCTTGATGGGCTGCATTTATAATTTGTGATAAAGTGATTTCATTTAATTTTTGTTTATATTGATATTCAGCAGCATTTAAATAATCAACAATAAAATCTTCTGTTTCCTTAACCTTTAAATGAGAATCAAAAACCTTATCAACCAAATGTGTTGTTTTCACAAAAGGTTCTTTTCCTTCCATAGCTTCAAAAATATCCAATAAAGAAATATTTTCAAGCGATTTTGTTAAAACAAAACCACCACGCTTATTAGCCATAGATTGAATCAAACCAGAAACAACAAGTTGTCTGGTGATTTTTTTAAGATAAGAATCTGATACCGATAGTTTTTCACTCAGTTCATGACTTTTAATGGGTTTATCATTGGCACCTATTAAAAGTAATATACAAATAGCTTGTTCGAAACTCTTTCTAATCTTCATTTTCATCACCTTCTTTTCTATTTTAACAGAAAAAGAACTCTTTGTATCTAAAAGAGTTGACAATTATTTGTAAATTTATATAATATTCTTTAGATATTTAATATCTATGGATATTAAATATCTAAAGATAATAAAGAAAGAAGGAGTTTTATGATTAAACAGGAGTGGAAGAATATTTTTCGCCATACTTGGATGAAGATTGTTCTTGTAGCGATTATCTTGATACCAAGTTTATATGCTTGTATTTTTTTAGGTTCTATGTGGGACCCATATGGAAATACAGGAAAGATTCCCGTAGCTGTGGTGAATCTTGATTTGCCAGTCAAGTATGGGAATCGTACTTTGGATGTAGGGAGAGAATTAACAGAGCGTCTTAAGGATAATACAACTATGGATTTTCAATGTGTGGATAAAAGCAAAGCACAGAAGGGATTAGAAGATGGTCAATATTATATGATCATTACTATTCCTGAAGATTTTTCAAAAAATGCAACAACACTTTTAGATGAACAACCACAAAAAATGAAACTTCATTATACAACGAATCCGGGAAGTAACTACATTGCTTCTAAAATGGATGATTCAGCAATCGAAAAAATCAAATCAGAAGTTTCACAAACTGTGACAAAAACATATGCTCAAACAATTTTTGAACAAATTACAACGTTAACAGATGGTTTAAAACAAGCCAATAATGGGGCACATCAATTATCTGATGGAAGTCAAGCATTGGTAGATGGAAACCAACTGATTTCAGATAATCTTCAAGTTTTAGCAGACAGTACACTTTCATTTGAAAACGGAGCACAAACACTGACAAAAGGATTAAAAGATTATACGGAAGGTGTTTTAACAGTGCATAATGGTGTCTATACTTTAAAAGATGGATTGGACACATTGTATCAATCAACACAACCACTTCATGATGGAGTGGAGGCATTATCTCAGGGGTCTTCAGTATTAAACACAGGACTACAACAATATACAAAAGGTGTTTCAAGTGTTTATCAAGGAACACAACAACTTATGAAAAATCAAGAACCAATAACTCAAGGAATGCAAAGTTTGGATCAAGGAACTGATAAACTTATAGAAGGCAATCAACAGGTTTATCAAGGATTGAATCAACTCAATCAACAGTTATCTTCAATCAATATGGAACAAATACAAACAATCACACAGGCTAATGATTCTTTAAATCAAGCAACAATATTGTTGAATCAATTGATGTCTTCCAATCCATCAATGGCTCAAAAATGGATGAACCAAAAGTTAAGTGATGCAGAAGCCAAGAATATCGCTTTGAATCAACAAGATGTACAGTATCTTTTAACACATTATTCGTATATAGAATTAGAAAAAAGTGTAATCACAGGGAATCAAGAAGCTATCCGTCAATTCAGTACAAGTTTAACACAAGTGTATAAAAATACACAAAAACTAGAAAAAGGAAGCCAACAACTCCAAAGTGGTTTAGAAGACTTGAATACATCAGTGAGAACATCATTAATACCGGGTATTGAAGCTTATATGAAAGGTGTTAGTCAGATTCATGATGGCTTAGGAAAATTAGAACATCAAAATCAAACATTATTGCAGGGAAGTCAACAATTAACAGATGGATTATTATCGTTTAAACAACAGACACCAGCTCTTTTCGGTGGAATAGAACAATTAAATCAAGGAGTAAAAGCATTATATGATGGTACAACCACATTAATATCTCAAAATGAAACAATCATGCAAGGATCAACACAATTAACTCAAGGTTCAACACAGATTAAAGCAGGTGCAAAACAACTGAGTGATGGTTCATTAACATTAAGTGATGGTTTACAGACACTTCAAAATGGGACTCGAAAATTAGATGAAAGTTTGAAGGAAGGAGTAGAAAAGGCTAATTTTCATATTCAAGATTCAACGTTGGATATGATGTCCGCACCAGTAGAAACAAGTCATGAAGCGATTTCCACAGTCACAAACAATGGTCATGCGATGGCACCTTATATGATGAGCGTGGCTTTATATGTTGCTGCTTTAGCTTTTACACTTATGTATCCAATAAGAAAAGGTATAAAAAAAGCTTCATCACCATTCAAGTATTGGCTATCAAAAGCCTCTGTGATGTATAGTGTATCAACATTATCAGCTATCATTTTAATCACAAGTTTAAGATGGATATGTGGCTTTGAACCTCAACAATTATTGATGACTTATCTCTTTGCGATTATTGTTTCAGCTGCTTTTATGTCACTTGTGATGTTGTTGTCACTGACAACAGGTTATATAGGAGAATTTTTATTGTTAGTCTTTATGATTTTAAATTTAGGTGGATCAGCAGGAACTTATCCATTAGAAACATCAAGTCTATTTTATCAATGGCTACATCCATTTGTCCCTTATACCTATAGTGTCAATGGATTTAGAAAAGTCATTAGTATGACAGAAATGCCCATTACAAATGAAATCATCATCTTTTTAGGAATTCTTATGATTTGTTCACTTCTTACAATTCTTTATTATCGTTTTAAAAATAAAGAAGATAAACATCTTATTCCACAGGCATTTGAAAAAGTTAATGAATAAATATGTATATTTCTTCATTCTTTGACCATGATATGAATATGGAGGTTAAGATGATGAAAAAAATATTAGCATTACTTTTATGTATGACTGTATTTACTGGTTGTAGTAGTCAGACAGATACATCGGATGATACAGCCAATAACAATCGTTCAACAGATAATGTGACAGAAAATGAAAATAACAATAACACACCAACTAACAAAACAGATGATTGGTATGCTCAATTTGAAAATGGCTTGAAAGAAGGAAACATTGATTATTCTTCTAAAAATGTCTTAGATGCAACAAATGTTGGTGGTGTAGAAGGTTATCGTTATGTAACGGATAATGGAAATATTGATGTTTATCGTTATGAAGATGGTGATGAGTTTGAACGTATCATGGATGAAAAAACAATTGGTGATGATAAAAAGAAAGTAGAAGTCAATGACCATATGGTGATTGTATCTGATGGGTTATCAGAAGATGTATTGGATATATTTAGAAATTTAAAATAAATAGGAAAGGTCTTGTAGAAATACAGGACTTTTTTTGTACTGTTTGACTATAATATAATCAAAAAGAAAGGAAAAATCATAATGAAGCGTATCACAACAGGAACAGAAAATTTTAAAGAATTCATTGATAAGATTTATTATTATGTTGATAAGACAATGCTTATAGATGATGTCTTAAGCGATAAGGTCATGTTGTATACAAGCCCTAGACATTTTGGAAAGACATTAAACATGAGTATGCTTTATTATTTCTTTTCTAACAAGGAAAAAGAAAATGCTTATCTTTTTGAGGGTTTGAATGTATCAAAACATCAATATCTCATGCTTCATCAAAATTAATATCCTGTCATTTTTCTATCTTTGAAAGATATGAATGCAATACTTTTCAATCTCAGATTTATATTTTTGCCAATATCATTGCAAATATTGTTGATAAATATAGTGATATACAAAATAGTGATATAAACATCAATATTAATGAATTACATATGTCTTTAAAAGATATTTCATCTATTCTATTTAACTATTATCATCAAAAAGTCATCATTCTCATAGACGAATATGATGTGCCTTTACAGAGTGCCTGTCAACATGGTTACTATGATGAAATGGTTGATTTTATTAGAAGCGTCTTTTCATCTGCATTAAAAACTAACGATGCACTGGAAAGAGGAGTATTAACAGGGTGTCTAAGAATATCCAAAGAAAGCATCTTTACAGGTCTTAATAACTTTACAGTGAGAACCATTATGGATGTAGAGGCATCTGATTGTTTTGAATTTACCCAAGAAGAAATTGATGAACTTTTGAAATACTACAATCTAATGGATAAGCATCAGGAGATGAAGGAATGGTATGATGGTTATCTGAAAATCAAGAGTAAGGTTGATAATGATCATCCTTATACCTATGAACTTGTGATTCCTAATAAAGAAGTTAAATATATCTATGAAGATATCTTCATGAAATGGTTTGAAAGCTATCAAAGAAAAAGAGATTCATCATTCATAGAATCTTTGATACAGGAAGATGTCATGAAAGCCAATAGACTATTGCAAGATGTTCTCCAACAGAGCATCAGCTATTATGATAACTATGAAAACTTATATCATGGCTTTATGGTGGGCTTTTTAAAGGCTAATGGCTATACAGTTCAATCCAATAAGAAAAGTGGATATGGACGATTTGATATAGCACTGATTATAGAATATAAACATTCATCTAGCATCAAGGAACTAAGAAAGGACAGTGCAAAGGCAAGTGAACAGATTATCAGACAGAAATATATTGAAGGACTGATAGAAGAAGGGTATGAACATATCATAGGATATGGTATATCTTTCTATAAAAACAATGCATTATAACAAAAGCAGGATGATCCCTGCTTTTTATATTTGTTATATTTTTTAATTACATATTTGAAATAACTCTCTTAAATCATGAATTTCATAAGTGATATTCATATCTTGAGGTTTTTTAAGATGTTGAGGATTATACCAGCAAGTATCAATACCTGCATTAATACCACCTTGTATATCACTAGATAAAGAATCGCCAATGATTAATGTTTGATCTAATTTTATATCCTCTATTTTATGAAAACAGCAATCAAAATATTCTTTAGCTGGTTTTTGATAACCAATATCTTCTGATACAAAGATATCTTGAAAATACTGATCAATATGTGTTCCTCTTAAACGACTATATTGTGTTTTAGAAACGCCATTAGTCACAACATATAATGGATATTTTTGATAAAGTGTTTCTAATATTTCTTTTGCATGAGGTAAAAGAAAATAACCTTCACCTAATGCTTTTTGATAATCATCTTCAAAAGCAATACCATCTTGATGTATATGAAACTCTTGAAATAATTGAACAAAACGTGTGTAAACAACAGTTTTTTTATCAATTAATCCTTTTTCAAAATCTTTCCATAATTGTTTATTAATGGTTTCATATCTTTGAAGAAGCTCATCAGTTAATAATATATGATGATTTTGAAAAGTGTTTTTTAATGCTTGTTGTTCAGCTTTATCAAAATCTAATAAAGTTCCATCAACATCAAATAATAAATATTTATACTTATTCATATAATTCACTCCTGTCAACATATTATACTGAATAAAACATAAAAATGACAGTAAAAATTATTATTTATTTGGTCATGATTACCATTAAAATTCTTGATTTTTATAGAATATTATGCTTACAATAGTGACGACTTATAATTATTGAATGAAAGGCTAATATGATATTAAGGAGTAGAAATCATAATGGAAAAGGTCTTAAAAAATCAAGAAATCATCAAGTTTTTAACAATGGAACAGCTGAAAACATTTATTGAACAACAGGAAATGATATTTGATGAAGTGAGATTAGTGGATATTGCGACGACAAAAACTTATTATTTAGATGATCAGCAACAAATATGTGTAGAACCACATGCTTGTTACGAGTTTTGGAATAGAGCAGGAAAATGCCAAAATTGTAGTAGTGCAAAAGCTTTTACAACAAAAGGGCAAGTCACAAAGTATGAATTTATTGATAGCCGTATATTTTTTGTTATTTCAAAATATATAGAGATAGAAGACAGAGCTTTTGTTTTGGAAATGATTTCTAAGTCTGATAACCATACACTTTATGGAGCACAGGGACAAAGTCAACTAGCAAAAATATTAACGAAATTGAATGCACGTGTATATACTGATTCATTAACAAAAGTTTTTAATCGTGCTTATTATGATGAGCAAGTGAAAGGGATTATTAGTCAAAATGATGGCATTATGATGCTTGATGTTAATAAATTTAAACTTATTAATGATACATCTGGACATTTGGTTGGAGATACTGTTTTAAAAGAATTAGCAAAGGTTATGCTTTCTATGACAAGAAGCTGTGATTCAGTGATTCGTTATGGTGGCGATGAATTTTTAATTGTCTTTAGAGATATAAGTGAAATAGCTTTTCAAAAGCGTTTATATCAAATGCGAGATGCAATTAGAGATATTCAGCTCGTTCATTATCCTGATGTTCATATATCAGCAAGTATTGGTGGTATATATTGTCAAGAACAACCACAAGGTAGTCTTATTGAGGATATCGATAAGCTTTTGTATAAGGCAAAACAAGAAAAAGAAGAAGTATGTTATGAAGTGATGAATACTGGAGAAAAAGATGAAAAAGAAGATTAAGGAAGTGATTGTTGTTGAAGGAAAAACAGATACAGCAATTATTCAAAAGTTATTTGATGCAGATACGATAGAAACACATGGTTTAGCGTTGACAGAAGAAACTTTAGATTTTATAGAAGAAATGAATAAAACAAAAGGAGTTATTTTATTAACAGATCCTGACTATCCGGGTATGAAGATTAGAAATATGATTATGAAACGTATCCCACATGTCAAACAGGCATTTGTAGATAAAAAAGATGCTATTGGAAAAAGAAAATTAGGAATTGCTGAAGCAAGAGAAGAAGCCATCATTCAAGCTTTAGAAAATGTTGTGAGTTTTTCTCAAAATACTCAATCTATAAGTTGGGAAGAATTTGTTTCATTAGATATTATTGGTAATAAGCAAAAAAGATTGATGATTTATGATTTGTTTCATTTAGGTTATGGGAATGCTAAAACATTATTTAAAAGATTAAATATGGCTGGTATTACAAAAGAAGATATTTTAGAGCAATTAAAAAACATATAATCAAAAACGATTATATGTTTTTTATGCATTTTTCATTAAATTGATTTTCTTCACTTGAGAAATACCTTGAATACGATGGCTTTGAGTTAATGCTTTCCATACAGGAAGTGTTAAACAAAAATCAATAGAGCTATGTATCACAGTACCAAGTCCTACTAAACCAAAAATCATGTACATAAATGTTTGCATATCCATACCATTTCCATAATAGAAAGGAATGACAATAATCATTTCACCAAGAGCATGAATAAGTGCAATCACAATATTAAATTGTAAAGTTTTTAATGGTTTTTCAAAGATTTGTGGATTCATTTTGGCATATTGAGCACCTAAATAAGCCCATATCACATGCGTTAAGGCACGTAAAACAACAACGAATGGAAAACCTGCCATGAAAAAACCAAGCGTTGTTCCTAAAGATACTGCTATCGCAACAGCTGGACTGATGAATATTGCAATCATCACTGCCACATGGGAAGCTAAAGTAAAAGACATAGGACCTATAATAATCTTAGGCATCAACATAGGGATGATTGTTCCTACTGCAATTAATAGAGATGCTAAAACAAAAACTTGCATATGTTTATGTGATTTCATTGTTTTCCTCCTTATCAATATATGTGTCAAGACACATGTTATGACTAATTATATCCAAAAATGAGAATGTGTCAATAAAAAATGAATCCTTTCAACATGAAGAAAGTTAATTGAGTTTTAACTCTACAACATGATAGAAATGTTCTTGCTTTTTTATAAGATATACAAATTGTAGATATTTGTATACTTTTTTTATGAGTGTGGAGTTGTCATATTGATATGGGAGGATTTATAAAATGAAAATAAGTTTCTTATGATAAAAATTGCAAAGTTAATGTGATTTGATAGAGGATGTTGAAATAGTACATATGATATACTACAATGAATATGTCAATAGGAGATATAGTAATATATCAAAAAGTGGTGATTCCTGCCATAAAAAGGAAATGAAAAAGTAAGTCTAGAGATTGAACTCTAGTCCTATAAGTTTATGTTTTTGAAAATCATATTTTATTGTGAATCTATAATAAAAAGCACGAACTTAAGAATAATTATATTCCTTAAGTTCATGTTGTTAGAAATGATTAACTTTTCTTAAATAAATATCCTTTTTCATCTAAAGCATCAACAATACGTTGATATGTTTCTTGATTTAAGCATTGAATTGTATGTAAGTGAAGACCATTTGTTAACTGACTTAAAGGTTTTGCATTATCATGAGTAATCTTTTTCAAGAATTGATTAACATCATAACGTGATGATAAATGTAATTTTCCTGTTAATTGTCCATAGATGGGATGCTCCACAATAACATCGATGATAGAACCACCTAAATCAACAATCGTATACAATTCATCAGCAAGTTGTTCTTGGGTATGTTTAACAGCAAGAGTATAGGTATGTTGTAATTGATGATTATCTAAAATATAACCTCTAGGAGTAGCAATAATATTGGTTCCACTGGCACGAATTAAAGCAACATCACCAACAATGATTTGTCTGGATACACCTAATTTTTTCGCCAGAGCAGATGCAGAAACAGGTTTTTCACTTTTTTTTATTTCTTCGATAATTTTCTCTTTTCTATCCATAATGTTTTACCTCACAACAAATTATAAATGATTTCAACTCTAAAATAAAGTAGAATAAGTCTATAAGATGTTGTTGATGTCGCTTATATTTACAATGTTATAAAAAGGCATAAAATAAAAAGTGAAAGGAGGAAGGAATCATGTTAAAGGCGATATTATCAAAGTTAAAACCATTTCTTGGAACATTTCAATTACATTTGGATAAAAATATTGAATTTGATTATTTTATCATATTTAAGGATGAGAAAAATATTTCTTGGGAAATACTTAATCAAATTGGGAAATGGAATTATTATGGGAAAAAAGCAGTAAGAGGGTGGTCATCTTTATCTAAGAAAGATATTAAACAATTTTTAATGAAGCACTTAAAGTGTAATGAAGATACAATTGATGTTATAAATGCTAATAATGAATTATTTAGAATGAGATTTTAAAGAGGTGATGACTTATGAAGTATGTTGTTGGTAAACCGTCAATATTAACGGCAATTTTATTATCAACTTTTTACTCACTCTTAGGAGTTGCAATTTATATTTTTACACCTTGGGAAGGAATGAATTATGCTGGTATTGTAATCATTTTTTTAAGTATTTTTGTTATCTTTCCAGAGGCAGCATGTAGTGAACTGATGTGGGAAATAGATACTCAGACTTTAAAATTTACTAATTATTCAAAAGGTATTGATAAAATTTTAACATATTATCAACAACTTTTTGTAGCAAAACGTTTTCCATATCAAGTTGTCATCAATTTGGATCAGATAGATTATATTGCTGTCACATATGCGAAAGTGCCTAGAGCACCTTTTGGTGCTATTGGTTATGATGTTTGGTTTAACATTCATACTTATGATGGTTCAGTTTATAGTTTTATTGCTTTGACATTATCTGGTAAAAAGGATTTTAATCAAGCTGTAGATTTTATGAAGGAACAAGGTATTCATTTTAAAGATGGTTATCATATCTTGGATGCGTTACATTCTCATGAACATCTTTCTTATTACTTAGAAAGAATAGATAAGGAGCAATCAAAATGATTAGAGTTAGCATATCTTCAAAAAATAATCAAATGATTCAACAATCATTTGAACAGTTCTTTCAAAAAGAGCATTTAGAATATTGCATCGTTCCTTATCAAAAACAAAGCTATCAAGATATTTATATTTTTGAAATTCAAAATAAAGAAGACTTACAACTTATTGCTAATCATCCTTATTCTCCCTATTCTTTATATTATGTTATTGGACCAGAGGATTATGCAATTACAAGTGAATGTATTCGTCTAAAGGTTGATCTTTATTTTTCAAAGCAGGCATTTATAAAAGAACTTGAAAAATATAAGGATTATATCCTAAAGGATATACAAGATAAATTCCAATATTATCAATACCAAAGAAATGGAATTATATCTCAAATTCGTTTATCACATATTTATTATGTAGAATCATTAAGACATTCTATTATTATTCATTCTATTAATGGCACAATGGTAGAAAGAAAAAACTTAAAAGATTTTCTAAACACAATTCAATCATCACAATTTATCCAGATTCATAAATCATTTATTGTCAATAAACAGTGGATTAAAAATATTTTTTCTGATCATGTTTTATTAAAAAATGATGAAACATTACAAATTGGTAGAGCTTATAAAAATCATATTCAATTATTATAAATTATAAAGGTGAGGAGGTATTGATATGCTACGAATAAAAAGTGATATGGGAATGGTCGCTATGCAAAGATATATTAATAAGAAAGCTGTAAAGGGTTATCGTTTAAAATCAATTGTTCCATTTATATTATTTCCACCATTGCATTTTATAGCTTTTACCTTCAAAAAATCAGCTACAAATAAGATTAGGTATCTTGTTGAATATCAAAGATTCGAAGATGATGATTTAAAGAAAAAGTATATTCAACATATGAAAGATCAAGGATGGACATTATTTACAAATGTTTCTATTAATAATGATGCACTTGTTTTTTATACAGATCAAGACGCATTAATTTCACAAATCAAAGTCACAAGAGAAGATTTGATGAGAGATGCTCAATTACAATTTCAACATGGTTGTATTTTAACATGTCTATTTATCATCTTTTACTCTGTTATTCCTCTTACAAATCATATAGATACATTTATTGGATTTATATCTCATTATTTCTTTTTGATTGTAGCATTAGCTACGATTATATATGCATCTATTAAATATATTCTTATAAAAAAATCAGTTATTAAATAGTGAATCATCTAAGTTAATTACAAAAAGTATCATTCAAAATGAAGTTAAGATTGATACTTTTTTGATTGCTTGAAATAGGTTGCTTTTCTTTTGTATGAAATTGGATTATAATAGGTTTTAGGTGAGAGAATGAAAGATATAGCAAAAAAGGCAAATACAATGTATCTACTAGAAAAATACAATATGAAAGCAACAAAGAAATTTGGGCAAAATTTTCTAATAGATTTAAATGTTGTACAAAAGATTGTAGATTGTACATCTATTGATCAACAAACCTGTGTGATTGAAATTGGACCGGGTATTGGGGCATTAACAGAACAGTTATCTTATCGAGCAGGACATGTTGTGAGCTATGAAATTGATATAAGATTAAAAGATGTCTTAAATGAATCACTGCAAGAATGTACTAATGTAGAAGTCATATTTCAAGATTTTTTAACAGTTGATTTAAAACAGGTTGTTCATCATTATAAACAACATTATTCAAAGGTTTGTATTGTAGCAAATCTACCATACTATATTACATCAGATATTTTAGAACATATTATTACATCACAGGCAGATATTGATAGTATACATGTTATGGTTCAAAAAGAAGTGGCACTGAAATTAACAGATGCATCTTATCATAGTCCATTGACTTTTATGATAGAAAGTATAGGTCAAGCTTCTTTAGATATGACAGTTTCTAAAAATGTATTTTCACCTGCTCCAAGAGTAGATAGTGCGATTTTATCTATTATGATGGAAAAGACATACAACCCACTTTTAACAAAGATTTTAAAACAGGCATTTACACAAAAAAGAAAAACAATCTATAATAATTTAAAAGGATTGTTTTTAGAAAATACAGAAAACATATTAAATGAATGTGATATTGATTTAAAAACAAGACCAGAACAATTAACGATTGAAGATTATCAAAAACTCACACATTATTTATAAATTCATATGATATATGGGTGATGTTTATGAAGATTGGCGATTATGTTGTGAGAAAAAAATATAATCGAGATATATTGTTTGAAATATTTGATATTAAAGATGATGTTTATTATTTAAGAGGTGTAGAATTAAGATTGATTGCTGATAGTGAGGAAGAAGACTTGGAGTTAAGTGAAGTTCAACCTCATGATGATGATCATTTTGTGATGGAAAGACATCCTGTGATTAGAGGTAAAGTTTTACATCTGGATGGTGATGAAAAGTATTTAAAGATGTGTCAGAAAAAATATGAAGAATTAAAGATTAGGGCTGATTGTTATTATATGAAAGAAAGTGAAATGGCTGATCGTGTTGTTGAATTATTAGAAAAACACAAGCCTCAGATTTTAGTCATTACTGGACATGATGCGTTAAGAAAAAATGCTGATAAAAGTATTGGACAGAATTATCAACATTCATTAGATTATATGGCAGCAGTGAAAAAAGCACGACAGTATCAGGGAGATAAGGATGCTTTGATTATTATTGCTGGAGCGTGTCAATCGTACTATGAAATGTTATTAGCGAGTGGTGCTAATTTTGCTTCCAGTCCTAAACGTATTAATATTCATGCATTAGACCCTGTTTATATTGCAAGTCTAGTAGCTAATGAGAGTGTGAGGAATTATTGTGATGTGGAAGATATTATCAATCATACATCACACAAACAAAGTGGAATAGGGGGCATTGATACAAGAGGTGTCGCCAGAAAAATATATCCAACGAGAGGATGAAAAGTATGAAAATAAGAGCTTA
This sequence comes from Massiliimicrobium timonense, assembly GCF_042850985.1. GTDB lineage: Bacteria > Bacillota_I > Bacilli_A > Erysipelotrichales > Coprobacillaceae > Allocoprobacillus. The sequence goes on along the minus strand of NZ_AP031415.1, from coordinate 2,576,881 downwards.
TGCAAAGGTCAATTTAGCATTGGATGTTGTCAGAAAAAGAGAAGATGGTTATCATGATTTAGAGATGATCATGGCACCTATAACTTTACATGACTTGATTTATATTGAAAAGATTGATCATGGTATTCAAATCACTGCAAATACCAATCGTATGCCAACAGATCAAAGAAATATCATGTATAAAGTTGCACAGTTACTCATAGAACGTTATCAAATTCCTTATGGAGTCAAGATTCATATTTATAAACATATTCCTACACAAGCAGGACTCGCTGGAGGAAGTGCGGATGGTGCAGCTGTTTTAAAAGCAATGAATCGTATGTTTAGATTGAATTTGTCTTTAGACACATTAGCCAAAATAGGGAAAGAAGTTGGGGCTGATATTCCTTTTTGTATTTATGAAAAAATGGCTTTAGTGAAAGGAATTGGAGAACAGTTAGAATTTATTAATCAAGATTTTCATTGTTATTTATTGTTGGTTAAACCAAAAAAAGGTGTATCTACAAAGAAATCATTTGGAATGCTTGATTTAACAAATGCAGAGCATCCTCTAATCATGGATATGAAAGAAGCTATTGAAAATAATGACTATCAGGGGGTTGTCAATTGTTTAGGGAACACTCTAGAAGAAGCATCTTTAAAGATAGTCCCTGATATATTAAAAATTAAAGAAGAAATGAAAGAATTAGGGTTTGATGGCGCTTTAATGTCTGGAAGTGGTTCTTGTGTATTTGGTTTAACTCAAGATCAGGAGTTGTTAGAAAAAGGCTATCAGTTCTTTTTGAATAGATATGCTTTTGTCAGAAAAACAGAGATTTTAAATAAGGATTCACTGAAGTTATAAATAACTAACTTTTGATTTTATAAAAAAGAATGGAAAAATATGGGTATGAACATAAGTATTTCCCTGTTTCCTCTTTTTTTTTATATATTTTTTTGTTAGAATAGTGGCGATAAGGAGAGAAAAAAATGAAAGTATATGCTATTGTATTGGCTGCTGGTAAAGGCACAAGAATGAAGTCTGATAAACCAAAAGTAGTACATGAAGTATTATATAAGCCAATGATTAATCATGTTGTAGATGAATTAAAGGCTTTAGGTGTAGATGAAACAATTGTGATTGTTGGTCACGAAGCTGATCAAGTGAAAGCAATTGTGGATGATGTCACTTTTGTTGATCAAACAGAACAACTTGGTACAGGTCATGCTGTATTGCAGGCTAAAGATATTTTAGCTAATCGAGATGGAATGACTCTTGTTTTATGTGGTGATGCACCATTGATTCGTAAAGAAACATTAAAAGAATTTATTGCGTATCATCAAGAACATCATAATCAGGCAACAATCATGAGTGCTGATTGTGATCCAAGTACACATTATGGAAGAATTATTAAAGAAAATGGTCAAGTCACAGGAATTGTGGAATTTAAAGATTTATTAGAAAGTCAAAAAGATATTACTGAAATGAATACTGGAGAATATTGTTTTGACAATAAAGCTTTATTTGAAGCATTAAGTCAAGTGACAAATGATAATGCGCAAAATGAGTATTATTTGACTGATGTTATTGGAATCATGAATCATCAAGGTTTAAAAGTAGATGCTTATAAGATTGATGATTTTGATGAAGTTGGTGGTATTAATGATCGTGTAGCATTAGCTCAGTCAACACAATTTTTAAGAGATCGTATTAATCGTGAACATCTTTTAAATGGAGTGACTATTGTCGATCCATCTAATACGTATATTGGTAGAGACGTTGTGATTGGACACGATACAATTATTGAACCAGGATGTATTATAAAAGGGAAAACAGTGATTGGAAGTCATTGTCATATTGGACCATATTGTGAATTTACAAATATGGAAATTAAAGATAATGTTGAAATTAAATTCTCTGTTTTAAGTGATTCAATTATTGAAAGTGGTGTAGATATTGGACCATATGCAAGATTGAGAACAAATTGCCATATTCATGAGAATGCACATTTAGGTAACTTTGTAGAAATGAAAAAAGCTGACTTTGGTGCAGGAAGCAAGGCTTCACATTTAACTTATGTAGGAGATGCTCAGGTTGGTCAAGATGTTAACTTTGGTTGTGGAACAATTACATCTAACTATGATGGTAAAAATAAATCACTCACAAAGATTGAAGATAATGTCTTTATTGGATGTAATACCAATTTAGTGGCTCCAGTGACAGTGAGAAAGAATGCTTATATTGCAGCAGGATCAACAATTACAAAAGAAGTTGATGAAGATGCGATGGCAATTGCGAGAGCTAGACAAGAAAATAAACAAGGTTATAGTAAGATATTAAAAGAAATACGTGAAAAAGAATACGAAAGACGAAATAAAAATAAAAAATAAGGAGAATATGGGGTAAAAATGAAAAATAACATAACAATATTTGCTTTATCATCTAATCAGGAATTAGCTCATTCAATGGCTGATATTTTAGGGACAGAAGTTGGGAAAAGTAAAGTTCATCATTTTGCAGATGGTGAAATCTTAGTTGAAATTGAAGAATCAGTACGTGGAAAAGATGTCTTTATTGTACAATCAACATCAAATCCAGTGACTGAAAACTTAATGGAAATTTTAGTTTTAACTGATGCTTTAAAACGTGCATCAGCAAAAGAAATTACAGCAGTTATACCATATTTTGGTTATGCTAGACAAGATCGTAAGGCAAAACCAAGACAACCAATTACATCACGTTTAGTTGCTGACTTATTAACAGTAGCTGGGGTTGATAGAGTTGTGACAGTAGACTTACATGCACGTCAAATTCAGGGATTCTTTGATATTCCAGTTGATGAAATGGAAGCTTTACCTCTTATTTGTAGATATATTAAAAATAAAAATATTGAAGATTTATGTGTTGTATCACCAGATCATGGAGGAGCAACGCGTGCTAGAAAAATGTCAGAAGCATTGGATTGTCCAATTGCTATTATTGACAAAAGACGTCCTAAACCAAACGTTGCTGAAGTTATGGGTATTATTGGGGATGTTGCAGGTAAAAACTGTGTCTTAATTGATGATATGATTGACACAGCTGGTACAATTGTAGCTGGAGCACAAGTCTTAAAAGAAAAAGGTGCTAAAGATGTTTATATTGCTTGTACTCATGGTGTATTATCAGGACCAGCAGTAGATAGATTAAAAGATTGTGTCGCAAAAGAAGTGATTATTACAGATGCAATTGCTATTCCAGAAGAAAAACGTTTTGATAAATTAGTACAAATTAGTGTAGCTGAATTATTGGCTTATACTATTGAAAGTATTGAAAATGATTTACCTGTAAGTGATGTTTTCAAACATTTTGATTTTAAGGGTGAATAGTGATTGATGGGAGATTGAAGAATCTCCTTTTTATTTTGTTATGAGAATTTGATTAAATAATTGTGAAATAGACATACTATAAATATGATGTTGGTGATTTCAACGTTTTTTGACAAATATTTATAGATTGGAATATTTCAAAAGAGTATAGAATGATGTTTGTTATAATGACAAATATATGGAATTGTGAATAAGAAAAATGTCGATAAAATGGGAATAATTGTATATTTGTGTTTTTAGAAATTTGACAAAGCTTTAAATATTTGTTATTATGCCTCAGGGTGATGAAGATGTATTTCAATACACATACACATTTAAATAGTGAACAATTGTATCCTAATAGAGATCAATTTATTCAAAATGCTTTAGAACATCAAGTCGAAAATATGGTTGTTGTAGGATATGATTTAGAGTCATCAAAGAAAGCTGTTGAGATAGCTCATGAGTATTCATTTATCTATGCAGCAGTCGGAATAAGTCCTAATGATTGTAAGGATACAACTGATGAAGATTTAAATGAAATTGAAAAATTGCTTCAAGACCCATGTGTAGTGGCTTTAGGAGAAATAGGTTTAGATTATTATTGGGAAGAAGTCCCTCATGAAAAGCAAAAAGATATTTTTATAAAGCAAATTGAAATTGCTAAAAAATATCAAAAGCCCATTGTGATTCATGCTAGAGATGCCTATGAAGATACTTACAATATCTTAAAACAAACTGCACATTATGGCATTATGCATTGTTATAGTGGATCGGTAGAAATGGCAAAGCGATATATTGATATAGGTTTTGAAATATCATTAGCTGGACCCGTGACATTTAAGAATGCAAAAGTCCCTAAAGAAGTTGCTCAATCAATTGATATAGAACATTTAATGATTGAAACGGACTGCCCTTATTTAACACCTCACCCATTTCGAGGAAAGTTGAATGAGCCAGCAAATGTTGTGTATATTGCCCAGGAAATAGCAAAGCTAAAGAACATGGAGATAGAAGACGTTGCTAGAATCACAACATTTAATGCCAAAAAAATGTTTGGGATTAAATAAGGAGGATATTTTATGTTACAAAAAGCTAAAGAGGCAATTGTCTCGGCTGATAGCCGAACAAAAGGAATTTTAGCGATGGCTGTGGTATATGTTGTTATTATGTTAGCAACTGTATCATCAGGAGCTGTTAATCAGATTACAGATTTTATTCCAACTGTAGATATTCGTTTAAAAGATGGTTTACAGGAGGAAAAAGATTATTTGGTCAAGCAGGATACAGTATCAAATGTCTTAAATGAATTAAATGTTGAGTTAGATCAGAAGGATACTTTAAATAAAGATAAAGATGCTATTGTTCAACAGGATGATTTGATTAAAATTACAAGAGTTGAAACGAAAACAATAGAAAAAATAGAAACAATACCATACTCAACAAAAACCAAAGGTAGTGGAAGCTGGACAAAAACAGTTGTTCAAAAAGGAAAAGATGGAAAAGCTAAAAGAACTTATCTGTTGACTTATGCTAATGGAAAAGAAACTGATCGTCAAATGATTAAAGAAGAAATTATTGAAAAGCCAGTAGATAAGATTATTCAATATGGTGGTGTTTTAAAAGGTACAACTTTTACAGGTAGATTGACAATATATGGTGGAGATTGTACAGGATGTGGAGGAACATCTTCATCTGGTGTGAAATTATCCCCAACGAGTGGAGTCAATAATACCAACTCACCTTACTTATATTATAAAGGAAAGAAATATTATTGTTTGGCTGCTGATCGATCTATTCCATTTGGAACTGTGATTAAGATTTCTAATCATAATTTAAATACAGCAGGGACTATTTATGGAATTGTTGTAGATCGTGGTGGTGCTATTAAGGGAAATAAAATAGATATTTTTAATGGTAGTGAAGGTTCTGGGAAAAGATATTTTGGTGGTGGCACCTCACATAATACCAAATTTGAAGTTGTTTCTCTTGGTAGTGGAAATGCGAATTTTTGGAGATAGGAAAACTATCTCTTTTTTTATTTTATGATGACTGTGTTGACAAAAAAATATGTAAGTGTTAATATAATGATGACATGACATCATTATAACAAAAGGAGGGAGATAATGGATTTAAAATTAAATAATGGTGTAAATATACCTTGCATTGGTTTTGGAACATGGAAAATGAATGATTATGAAATTGCTGTTGAATCAGTAAAATCTGCTATTTTATGTGGATATAGACATATTGATACAGCAAGTATCTATGGTAATGAAGATGCTGTTGGTGAAGCTATAAAACAAAGTCATATAGCCAGAGATAAACTATTTATAACAACGAAATTGTGGAATACAGCGTGTTCTTATGAAGAAGCTATAGAGGCCTTTAACAAAAGTTTAGAGAAATTAAAACTTGATTATGTTGATTTGTATTTAATCCATTGGCCAGCCCCTAAAGATTGTAGATCGTTTTATCAAAAAAGAAATATCGAAATTTATCGTGCAATGGAAAAATTGTATAAAGATGGAAAGATAAAAGCTATTGGGGTAAGTAATTTTTTGAAGCATCATTTAGAGGAGTTAAGCAGTCAAATAGAAATTCCAATTATGGTCAATCAAATAGAATTCCATCCTTATTATTATGATGAAGAGACGATAGCATATTGTCAAAAACACAACATTGTTTTAGAGGCGTATAGTCCATTGGGAAGAGGTCAAGTGTTAAATGATCCTATCATCAAAAGAATAGCAAACAAATATAATAAGACACCAGCACAAATTTGTATTCGTTATGCCATAGATAATGAAATTATTCCTTTACCAAAATCTATAACTATTGAAAGAATAAAAAGTAATCATGAAGTTTTTGATTTTCAATTAACAGCCAAGGATATTCAAGAAATAAAAAATCTTAGTCATGATCATGGAAAGATTGGTTCTCATCCAGATATGGCAGATTTTTAAAGGAGGAAAACATGAAAGCTATTTTATTAGTGACACACTCTACTATGTGTGAAGGAGTAAAAGCAAGTTGCGAAATGATTATAGGACAAAAGGAAAATTTATATACATGCTCTTTAACAGAAGAAGGAGTGGATAATTTTAGAGTTCATTTAGCAGCAATTATAGAAAAATTAGAAAAAGAATATAAAGAAGTTATTATTGTAACTGACATCCCAAATGCTACGCCATATAATGAATGTTACAGATATATATTAAGTCATAAAGACTCTCATTTATGTCTGATTTCTGGCATGAATCTCGCGATGGTCATAGAGTTAGGAATGATGAGTTCTTTGGATATGGAAATGAAACAATTAGTTGATCAAGTAATAGAAACAGGAAAAATTTCTATTTGTAGTTTATAGCATTGCATTTTTATTAAAGTAATGCTATTATATTAATGTAAAGATGTCATGACAACACGATAACATAACAAAGAGAGGCGAGGGAATTATGTCATTAAGTTTGGTAAGAGTAGATGATCGTTTGATTCACGGTCAGGTTGTATTGATGTGGTCAAAGGTAAGACAGGGAGACGCTATTATTCTTTTGGTAGATGATGCTTTAGGAAGTGATCCATTTTTAAAAGAAGTCTTTTTAAATGCAGGGAATGCAATTGGAAAAAAAGTTTATATTTTTACAGTGGATCAAGCTTTAGAGAAAATACCAAAAGCAGTAGCAGGAAAGAAACACTACTATGTTATTTCAAAGAAAATTGAACAACTTTATCAATTGAATAAACATGGTATTGATTTTGGAGATGAAATTATTTTTGGTACAGCTAGTAAAGCCGAAGGGACGAGAAAAGTTTACAATAATATTTACTTATCAGAAGATGATATTCAACACTGTGATGAGTTGGCACAAAAAGGAATAAAAATTCAATTTAAACTTATTCCTGATGAACAAGGATTAAGTTGGGAAACCGTAAAAAATAATTTGAAGAAGGGAGAATAATTATGGAAATTACAGTTATGCAAGCTATACTGATAGGTATTGCTTGTTGGTTAGGAAGTTGTGAAAATGCACAACCATTAGGAGTCGGTTTTTCAGATGCATTATCAAGACCAATCGTAGGTGGAACGATTGTAGGATTTATCTTAGGTGATGTAGCCACAGGTGTTACTATTGGAGCAGCAGTTCAAGCTATGTATCTAGGGCAAGTTTTAATTGGTGGAGTTGCTACAGCAGATATGGCATTTGTATCTTATCCATCAATTGCATTAGCGATGTTAGCGGGAGCGGATGCAACAGTAGCAGTAACATTGGCTGCAACAGTAGGTGTCTTAGGAGCAGCAGTTTTCACTGGATATGAAATTTTATGTTCTGTTTTCTATTCATTAGGTGATAAATTCATTGCAAATAATGATATTAAGAAAATGAAACTAACATATATGGTTTTACCACCTCTTACAAGTTTTGTAATCAGATTTGGTATCACTTTCTCAATTGTTATGCTTGGAAGTGCGTATGCAGCAGATTTATTAGCAGCAATTCCAGAGATAGTTTTACATATAGCAAGTGTTTTAGGAGGAATTTTACCAGCAGTAGGTATTTCTATTCTTGTCACTTATACATTAAAAGATTTTAAATTTATTATTTATTTCTTAATTGGTATTGTATGTATTACCTTCTTGGAACTTAATATGGTTGCCACTGCAGTAGTGGGTATGTGTTTAGCAGTTATGTATTATATGTTTATTGGTGGTCAAAATGAATCGACCACTCAACAAAATGATGATGACGTAGAGGAGGATGAATTGTTATGAGTGAAAAAGTAGAAACAGTAAAAGCTGAAGATAATAAAGTGACGTTAACTAAGCAAGAAGTTAATAAGAGCTGGTGGATATGGTTTAAATATTGCTTAACTGTATTTGGATATGAAAGATTACAGGCTCCAGGATTTACTTTATCTATGTTACCAATCTTGAAAAAATTTTATTCAAAAGATCCAGATAAGATGGTTGCACGTTTGAAATGTCATTCAGTTTTCTATAATACAAATCCTGTATTTGGTGCTATGGTTAATGGAATTGTCGCTTCAATGGAAGTAGAAAGAGGAAATGGAGCTAAAATTACTGATGAATTTATTAACAGTATAAAAGTTGGTTTAATGGGTCCATTAGCTGGAATTGGAGATGCTGTTACACAGGCAACGCTCCCACCAATTATTTTAAGTATTGCAATTGGATTGTCATCAGGTGGTAGTCCATTAGGAGCAGTATTTGCAGTTTTAGGTTTATACTTATCACAAATGGCTTTATCACGATTGTTCTATATGCAAGGATATAAATCTGGTAGAGAAGCTGTTTCAAAATTGTTAGGTAAGCAGATGACTAAAATACAAGATGCAATGTCTGTATTAGGATTAACAGTTGTTGGAGCAATTACTGCAAGTTATGTTAATTTAACAATTACAACTCAATATGTCAGTGAATATAGTACGATTAATTTCCAAGAGATTTTAGATGGTATTTTCCCAAAATTAATTCCAATGTGTTTAGTTTTATTGGGATATTACTTATTGAAAAAGAAAAAGATGAGTGCTGTTAAACTTATTGGAGTTTATTTAGTTATTGCAATTGTTTTAGGAGTTTTAGGTATTGTATAAAATGAGGTAAAGGGTATGGATAAGGTTATATTTTGTGATTTAGATGATACATTATTAAGACCAGAAACAAAAGAAATATTGAATGAAGATGTTCAAGCAATTCAATATTGGATTGCTAAAAAGAATAGTTTTGTGTTATGTACTGCCCGACATCATACTTTTTTAAATAATATAACGCAAAAGTTAAAACAATACGATTTTGACTGTATCGGTTGGAATGGTGCAGAAATATATATGGATCATAAAGTTGTTTGTCTATATCCTTTTTCTAACATACAATTTTTAGATATATATAAAGGCATGTATAAATATAAAGATTATGCTAAGGTCACAAATATAGATAATGTATATATATATGGAAAATTATCATCTTATACAGCAAATATGTTTAAGAAAGATCCAAACAAAGTTATTCATCAAACAATAAATGAGTATATTCTCACAGATTATAAACCAATCATTCATATAAATTATATTTTTCCAAATCAACAATTGCATAAAGAGTTTTATGAAGATTATCAAAAAAATATTCTGGATCATGAAAAACTATATCAATGTAAAGTAACATCAGATTATAGTTATGATATTACTCAAAAACAAGCTACAAAAGAGCAAGGCATCAATCAATATTTAAAACTCAATAATATACCTAAAAATAATACAATTGCTATTGGTGATAGTTTAAATGATATAGGAATGTTTGAATTTTGTCATACAAGTTTCTGTATGACACATGGTTATGAAGAAGCAAAACAAAAAGCGACATATGTCGTTGATAACATAAAAGAAGCTATTGATATTTTAGAAAGTAGGATAGAAGAATGATAGGAATGATAGCTGCTTGTTTACCAACATTATCTTTTGTACCACAAGCTATACAGGTTATTAAAACAAAAGATACATCAGGAATTTCTTTGATTATGTATTCTATGTTTGTTATAGGTGTTTTCTTATGGTTTATACATGGAATATATATAGGTGATTATGCAGTTATAGTGGCTAATTGTATTACGTTTATATTAGCTTCAATTATATTGTGTTATAAAGTGAAATATAAGTAGAGGTGATAAATGATATGGATGAAAAGTATATATTTTTAAAACCAACATTTTCAACTGCAATTTGGGGTGATGGCTCATTAGTTCATCATTATCATGTTGAAAAATATGTACCAAAAGATATGAATATAGATGAAATTACTGGTTTAGGAGCATTTTGTGGGTTACCACAAGACGCTAATGAAATTATGAATGGAAAATATAAAGGACGAAAACTCAATGAACTTTATGATGAACATCCAGAAATGTTTGGAACACCATCCACTTTAAGATGGGAGCATATCCCTGTATCTATGGGAATAGCTCATGCATGTACTGATTTAAGTATACAAGTTCATCCAACTGAAGAGTATGCATTAAAGAATTTAGGATGTCATGGAAAAAGCGAGAGTTGGTATATTGTCAATTGTCCACACAATGCTGATATTGTAATGGGACATAATGCAAAAACCATTCAGGAATTAGATGAGTATATTCAAAATAAAGATTGGAATGGTTTATTAAAACGATATCCAATTTTTCCAGGTGCTTTTTATAATATTCAAGCTGGTACATTACATGCAATACAAAAAGGAACGACTTTTATGGAAGTGTGTAATCCTTGTCCTGTTACATACCGTTTTTATGATTATGATCGATTAGATAAGCAAGGAAAACCAAGACAGCTTGATGTTGAAAAGGCTAAAGATAACATATTAGTCCCATTTGAATGTCAGGATACACATTATTCTTATCGAAATCATCAAGGTGTGACAGAAATCAAATTAACTGATAATAAGAATTTTTCGGTTTATAAATATGTTATAAATGGAAGTGGAGAATTAACGATGCCTAAACCTTATTTGGGAGCCTTTGTCATTGAAGGTCAAGGACAAATAGAAGATGTTAAACTCCAAGCGGGTGATTCTTTCTTAATTAGTGCCAATGTAAAAAAATTAATGTGGAAAGGAGAAATGACAGTTTTAGCATATTATGGGTAATTCTAAAATTGTTAGATATATTATATGTATGAAGTAGAAAATAGAATACCGAATTTTGATTTATATCCAAAGAAAAAAATAGATATTAATGCTAAAGTAGGAATCTTAGACATTATTGATGAAATTAATAACAAGATAAAATCAATTCAAAAAGATTGTATTGTTGTTTGTTTTGATTATTATCATGGTGTTAATGAAATATTATTTGAAGATATTGCTAAAGCACTACAACCACAATTGATTATTCATTCTGATATTGCTAAATATGATGAATCAATGATTCAAAATAAGTTTGGAAAGTTTATTACTGAAGATCGTGTTAATGGGGTATTTAGTGTAGGTAATATTGAAGAATTCTTTGATGTTGATAAAATCAAAGACATACAAAATAAAATTCAAGGAACCAAAGGTTTAGTTATAGTTTATGGTGTTGCATCTCAAGTTGTTTGTAATCCTGATATTCTTATTTCTGGTTCAATTAGCTATCAAACAATTAAAGATAGATATAACCAAGGTTTAGGAAATTGGGGTGCACATAATGAAGATGAAGAATATTTGAGAAAAGAAAAGAGATTTAATTTCTTAGAAAGTAGAGTTCAAGACAAGCATAAAAGAGAGATTTATAAAAAATGTGATTATGTTATTGATTGTAATAAAGATGATCAATTTGTTATGGTTACAAAAAATGACTTTGATAAGATTGTATCTCAATTTTCAACAAGTCCATTTAAACCTATTCCTATCTTTATGAAAGGAGTATGGGGTGGTCACTGGTGTCAAAAAGTTTTAAATGCCGGAAAAGATTTAGAAAATACTGCTTGGGGAATCACTGGATTTTTGGATTGTCAAGCTGTAGCAGCACAATTAAATAATGCAGTTTTTGAGTTTCCATCAACTGATTTGATTTTATGTAATCCTAAAGAAGTATTAGGAAGAAAAATTTGGTATCTTTATGGAAACCGATGTCCTTTACATGTCAATTTCTTGGATACTTGGGGTGGAGGAAATCTTAGTTTACAAGTTCACCCAACACTTGCATATGCTCAAGAAGTATTTAATTCATCATGGGGACATTATGAAAGCTATTATATGTTAGATGCTTGTGATGAAAGTTCTGTTTATTTAGGAACAAAAGATGGTGTCAAACTTGATGATTTAGTAGAAGCTTTTGAAACAGCACAAGAAACTGGTGAATTTGATGATGAGAAATGGATAAATCATTTCCCAATGAAAAAACATGATCATGTCTTTATTCCAGGTGGAACAATTCATTCGGCTGGAAAAAATACATTAACACTTGAAATTGATATGTTTTGTTTTACGACGTTCAAGTTATGGGATTGGGGACGTGTAGATTTTGATGGAAAACCACGACCAATTAATATAGATCATGGAAAACATGTTATTCAAGAAGAATTCCAAACTCAAATGATTAAAGATCAATTTATTTCTAAAAAACAAGAAGTAGATAGAGGATATGGATGGCGTAAAGAAAGAAGTGGAACAATGCCATTTGAAGCTCCTATGGAAGTCAATAGATACTGGTTTAGTAAATCAGTACATTTTGATCCTAATGATTGCATTGTAATTCATGTGTTAGTTGAAGGAGAAGAAGCTATTATTGAAAGTTTAGATGATAGTTTTGAACCAGTTGTCATTCATTATGCAGAAGCAGTGTTTGTACCACCAGCTGCAGGACAATATACTATTAAACCATATGGAAAATCTAAATCTCAAGAATGTGCAGTATTAGAAATTTATATGGATATATAGGAGGTTATTATGTACGAAAAAATAAATGAAAGAATACCGAACTTTGATTTACATCCTGTTTTTACAATAGATGGAACACAATCATGGAAAGGATATCAAGAAATTAGCAAAATTATTGATCATGAAATGCAAAAATATGAATCGAAGTGTGTTTTGGTTATTGACTCATATTATCATATTAATCATAAAGAATTAAGAGAGTATTTCATAGATAACATTAAACCTCAATTAGTTATTTGTACAGATGATCTGAGAGCAGATGATGATATACTACATGAGAGATTAGATAAGTTCATCACTAATGATCGCATTAATGGTGTATTTGCTATTGGACAAATTGATGAATATTTTGATAGTGAAAAAATAAAGACAGCACAAGAATTGATTCATAATACTACACAAGGAATGATTGTCGTATATGGCATTGGAGCTGCATTGGTTACAAAAGGCGATATTCTTGTTTATAATAATATAACTATTCAAAGAGTTAAAGATGGATATCTTTCATCATTGTCAAATTGGGGAATGAACAATCCTCATGAAGATCCACTTACAAAAGAAAAAATTTTCAATTTTGTTGAAGCTAAATATTTTGATAATCATAAACGACATCTTTTTAATGATATGGATTATGTCATTGATGGAGATGATATAGATAATCCTGTTATGGTAACTGGAGATGATTTTAGAAAAACTTTAAATTATTTTGCTTCACATCCTTTCAAATTAGAGCCATTCTTTAACAGAGGCGTATGGGGTGGACATTGGTGTAAAGATGTTTTGAAAGGAGGATTAGATAAAGAAAATACTGCTTGGGGTATGACAGGATGGATGAATTTTCAAAATACACTAGCAAAATTAGGAGAAAATGAATTTAGAATTATTGGTAGAGATATAGTACAATATAAAGCTGTTGAGTTTTTAGGAAATCAAAATTTTTTCTGGTTTGGATATAATTGCCCAGTTGGATGTGATTTTTTAGATACATGGGGTGGTGGAAATTTAAGTTTGCAAGTTCATCCAGATATTGGATATGCACAAGAAGTTTTTAATTTTCCATTTGGACATTATGAGAGTTATTATTTTCTTGATACATCTGAAAAAAGTTCTGTATATTTAGGGACTAAGGATGGAGTCAAAAAAGAGGAACTGGTTAAAGCCTTTAAAGAAGCTCAAAAAACTGGTGAATTTGATGATGAACAATGGATTAATCGTTTTCCAATGAAAAAACATGACCATATTTATATTCCAAGTGGAACAATTCATGCTTCTGGTAAAGATACTTTAGTATTAGAAATAAATCCAATTGGATTTCAGACATTTAAACTCTGGGATTGGGGACGTATTGATGCTGATGGTAAACCAAGACCAATTAATATAGATCATGGTGAAAAGGTTATTCAAGAAAAATATCAAACTAAATTTGTAAAAGAACATCTTATTTCTAAAAAAGCTGAAGTTGATAGAGGAACTGGATGGAGAAAAGAGCATAGTGGAACAATGGAATATGAATTATTAAAAGTTGATAGATATTGGTTTAATAAGCCAGTGTTTTTTGAAACAAAGGATCATGTAAAATTGCATGTACTTGTAGAAGGAGAAGAAGCTATTATTGTTAGTCCTAATAATGAATTTGAGCCTATTGAAATTCATTATGCTGAAGCAGTTTTTATTCCTGCAAGTGTTGGACAATATGTAATAAAACCTAAAGATAAATCTGATGAAGAATTGGCTGTTTTAGAATGTTATATGGATATGGGTAATGCGTATCAATAAATACTTCCCTTTTTGAAAAAATAGGGTGAAAATCCCTATTTTTTCAAATTTATAATAATAATAAATAGGTAAAATATGGAAAAAATGTTACAATGTGACAAGAGGAGTTGATATATAAATGAAATATACTATTGATAAAAATATACCTTTACCATTATATTACCAGCTAAAGCAAATTATAATCAATTTGATTGATGATGGTGTTTATAAGGAAGATGAAACAATTCCCACTGAACACGAATTAATTGATAAATATCAGTTAAGCAGAACAACAGTTAGACAGGCATTAAATGAGCTTGTAACTGAGGGTTATTTATATAAAAGAAAAGGCGTTGGAACATTTGTTTCATCTAAGAAAAAAATTAATGATCAACAAGAGGTTATCAATTCAACAATATATAAATTAGATAAAGTTATTAATAGAAATGGTTTTGTTTGTAAAACAAAATTTTTAAATGTCGGAATAACTGAGGCTACACCAGATATTGCTAAACACTTATCAATAAATGTAGGTGATCTTGTATGGGTCATGGATAGAGTCAGATATGCTGGAATAAAGGTAGCATCATTTTCACGCTCATATATTGATAAAAAATTATTAGAAAATTTTGATAAAGAGGCTAAAGAAGCAGCACAGCATTTCTACCAGTATCTGGATAGTAAAGGATTAAAAGTATCTATTATTCGAGAAACACTAATTCCAAGTTTACCTGATAGTGAAGTTAGAAAAATTTTAGAAGTCAGCTCTACAAATCCAATTATGCTTGTCCAAGATATTGGATATGCTGACGATGGAACCGTCATAGAATATTCTATTTCATCTTTAGATGTCACTTTTATTAATATGACAGCAACATTTAAGAGGGGTTAAGATGAAACCGTATATTATTTTTGATATGGATGGAGTTATTATTGATAGTGAAAGTTGGTACATGAACCAGTTAAGGAATTTTTTTGTATCTAGAGGATATGTTATACCAGAGAAGAAACTGGAAGAAATACTAGGTTTAAATACTAAAGATATATTTGATATTTTAAAAGAATATATTAATTATCAAGGTAATATTCAATACCTTTTTGAAAAGTATCTTCAGGAATTAAAATTCCCTAATTATCAACAAATAGTTTTTCCAAATGTTCAACAATGCATAGAAAATATCTTTCAAAAGAATATTGATATTATCATAGCTTCTTCGTCACCAAGAAAAATAATAAAACAAGTTTTGACAGATTTAAACTTAGATAAGTATATATTATTTTACATGGGAAAAGAAGATGTTAAAAAAACAAAGCCTAGTCCGGAAGTTTATCAAATAATTGTAAGACAACAAAAATATCAAAAGCCATTGTTTGTTGTAGAGGATAGTACTTTTGGAATACAAGCAGCAAAAATGGCAGGTTTAGAAGTTGTTGCTTACTATTCAGGAAAATTTCAAAATAATCAAAGTCAAAGTGATATAATTATTACAAATCACATGCAATTGTTGAAATTATTATAAGGAGGTTTTTACATGACAAAAGAAGAACTAGCTAGTATGTTTGATCATACGTTTTTAAAGGCTTATGCCTCGAGAGATGATTTTATTAAATTATGTGATGAGGCTAAAGATATTGGAGCTGCAATGGTAGCAATTAACAGTGAGCCAGTAAAGTTGTGTAAAGAATTACTGAAAGGAACTTCTATTCATGTCGGTGCAGCTATTTCATTTCCATTAGGACAGACAACATTAGATATCAAATTAGCTGAAACAAAACAGGCTATTGATGATGGAGCTGATGAGATTGACTACGTGATTAATATTGGAAAGGCAAAGATGCATGACTGGGATTATATTGAAAAAGAAATGCAAAGTATTGTGCAACTCTGTCATCAAAATCACAGGATATGTAAAGTTATTTTTGAAAATTGTTACCTTACAAAAGATGAAATAAAGCATATAGCATTTATCGCAAAACAAGTGAAGCCAGATTATATCAAAACAAGTACAGGCTTTGGTACTTCAGGAGCAACAGTAGAAGATGTACGTTTAATGAAAGAAACAGTTGGAGATGAAGTCAAGGTTAAAGCAGCTGGAGGAATACGTGATTGGAAAACATGTCAAGCAATGATAGAAGCTGGAGCGAGTCGTATTGGAACAAGTAGTTCACTCAAGATATTAGAAGAATTTGAAAAATATTGTGGTTGAAAGATTTCAAAAAAATTGAAATCTTTTTTTCTTTGTTGTGATAAATTAAGGTTTTCATGCATTAGTAAGATGAAGGAGATGAGAAAAATATGAATAAAATGAAAATGATAAAATTATTAGGAGTGAGTACATTAATGCTGTCAGTAATGACAGGGTGTGGCAGTGGTAGCCGAACACAGGATTATACAAGTTTAGTAACATTAGATATTAATCCAAGTATTCAATTACAGCTTGATGAAAAAGATAAAGTTATTGATGCTATTGCAGTTAATGATGATGCTAAAAAGGTACTAGAAGACATGGATTTAAAACAGGCAGATGCCAATGTTGCAATGAATGCAGTACTTGGTTCATTGGTTAAGAATGGATATTTAAATGCAAATCAAAATACAGTATTATTATCTGTTGAAAATGATGATGATAAAGCAAGAGTAGCATTGGAAGATGAATTGAGCCAATATATTTATACAACATTAAAAAGTTATTCTATTGAAGGAGCTATTTATTCTCAAGATATAGATATTGATGATGATATTGAATCTTTAATGAATAAATATAGTATTTCTTATGGAAAGGCCAATCTGATTGAAGATATTATAGATGAAAATGATGATGAGAAGAAGACTTATAAAGTAGAAGATTTAGTGAAATTGAATGCTCAAGACTTAATTTTAATTTACCAGTCTTTAAATAAGGACGATGCACAAAAAGATACTCATAAAATGGTAGGAAGTGTTAGTACAAAACAATATATTTCTCAAGACGAAGCTTTAAATGTTGCTTTAAAAAATGCATCTCTAACAAAAGATAAAATTAAAAATCTTGAAATAGATTATGATCTAGAAAACGGAGCATTAACTTATGATATTGAATTTACTTATAATCAAAATGAGTATGAATATGAAGTTAGTGCTACAAAAGGTATTGTAGAAAGAGAAGTAGAACCAAAGGTAACAACAAAACCATCTACAAATACCTCAACAAATACAAATCAATCATCAAATACAAATTATGATAATACAAATTATCAGTCAACAAGTAAATCATCTACGTCTACATCAAAACCATCAAGTTCTGGACAGACAACAAAACAAAATACAAATTATGATAACACAAACTATGATAATACAAATTATCAATCAACAAGTAAACCATCTACGTCAAAACCATCAAGTTCTGGACAGACAACAAATCAAAATACAAATTATGATAACACAAACTATGATAATACAAATTATCAGACAACAAGTAAACCATCTACGTCGAAACCATCAAGTTCTGGACAAACAACAAATCAAAATACAAATTATGACAATACAAACTATGATAATACAAATTATGATAATACAAATTATGATGATCAAGAACAATCTAATTATGGAAATCAGTCAAACTATGATGATGACGATGATGACTAATTAACGCAAACTTAATATAAACTTAAAATAAATATGCAAGAAAGTGGTGATTGATAAATGGGATATTAACATCATAGGGGAGATCTGTGATGTTAGAAAAGAAATTAGAAAATTTAGTTGTTGAACTCAAGGAAAATCAAGATGTGTTGGCACAAATCTATGATTGTATGTATGATGAAGTTTATAGATATATTTATAGTATAGTTCATAATAAGGAATATGCACAAGATTTGACACATGATACTTTTATACAGGTTTATCGCAATGTCCATTTGTATAAACCAAAAGGAAATGCGAAAGCATGGATTATTACGATTTCTCGTAATGTGACTTATATGTCACTTCGTAAGTTATCAAGGGAGCAGGTTGTTGATTATGAAATTGATGGTGTTGATGAAGGAATGAATGGAATACATGATAAGATGATGATAAAAAGGATGATGAAAATACTTTGTCAAGATGAAAGTGAAATCATCATCTTACATGTTGTTGAAGGATTAAAGTTTAAAGAAATAGCGCAGATTATGGATTTAAAGTTATCAACGGTTTTGAATAAATATCATCGTTCATTAAAAAAATTGAGAAAGAGTCTGGAGGAATGAGCCTTGAAAAATAAAGAAATAAAAAATCAGTTAAAAAAAGAATTTCAAGATATTCATATGCCTTCAAGAAAAGAACAACTTATGCGAGATATTGAATATATTGATCAGCTTGAAGTTCAACAAACAAAAAGAAAGATACCTCGAAAATATCAAATCAGTTTTTTAGCTTTAGCGTGTACTCTTATTTTTGCTTTTATGATATCAAAACCTCAAAATGTTTATTCCGTTTCTTTTGAGGTCAATCCTAGTATTGAATTAAAAATCAATCATCAAAGACGTGTAGAAGATGTGATTTGTCATAATGATGATGCTTTGCTTGTGTTAGATGAAATGGATTTAAAAAATACAGATTTAGATGTGGCTGTGAATGCTATTATAGGAAGTATGTTTAAATATGGTTATATTACAGAGGCTAAAAATTCTGTTCTTGTAAGTGTTCAGGGGAGCGATAAAGAAGCAAGAGAGGCATTAAAGCAAGATGTTGCAACTGATGTAAAAGATATCTTATCGGGTTATTCATTAAAAGCATCTGTTGTTTCACAAGATTACAAGTTTTCTAAAGAGCGAGAAGAATTAGCTGAAAAATATGGGATTTCTGTAGGTAAGGTGACATTAATAAAAAAATTAATAAATGTTAGTCCTGATTATGAATTTGCTGATTTGGTTGATCTTTCCATTAATGATTTAAATACATTAATTCATTATAAAAATATACAGTTTAAAACCATTACAATAGATGGAGTGGAAAGTCATAGTGGATATTTGAGTGATGAAGAAGTCAGAACAAAAGTTTTAGATCATGCCCAAGTGACTCTTAAAGATTTGAAATCATATGAAGATGAGATGGATGTCAAAAATAATCAACTTGTATATAATGTGAATTTTACAGATGCATATGCAAGTTATAATTATCAAGTGAATGCTATTAGTGGTGAAATTGTTTCATTTGATGTGAAAATGTAGGAGTTTATGAAAATAAACTCCTCAATTTATAGAAAGGTTATGCTTATGATTAAGAATTATAAACCTATTCAATATCGTCACGAACTTAAACATATCATAAACCCATTAGAAGCAGAAGTTTTAAATCAAAGATTAAATCTATTATTCACTAAAGATCATTATACATTGAATGAAGGATATTATGATGTTCATAGTCTTTATTTTGATACACCTGATGATAAAGCTTTAAAAGAAAAATTAAATGGAGTATCACAAAGGCATAAGTTTAGAATACGATATTATAATCATGATTTAAGTTTTATACGTTTAGAAAAGAAATTGAAGCATAATGGATTATGTGCGAAGCGTTCTACGAAATTGACTGTTAAACAGGTTCAAGATATATTAAATGGAAAGATAGATTTTTTATTAAGAAGTGATGATCCATTGATGATAGAATTTTATAGTGCATTAAAAGGGGAGTTGTTAAAACCTTGTGTGATTGTATCCTATCAAAGACAAGCTTATACATATGATGTTTCTAAAGTACGATTGACAATAGATAGACACTTGTGTACTTATAAAAATATTCATGACTTTTTGTCATTAGATAATAGAAATATAAGTGTAGATGATTTTGCAGTATTTGAAGTAAAATATAATGAGTTTTTACCAGATATTGTTAAAATGGTAATACAAGGACTTTCACAGAAAACATCAGCCTATTCAAAATTTGCAAAATGTCGACAGATTGATTGGTAAAGGAGAATAAAAATGACTTTTCAAGATATATTTCGTTCAAATTTTTTAGAAAATATACACGCTGTTTCATTGTTAGATATGTCAATAGCGTTGCTATTGGCATTTATGATGGGAATGTTTATTTTCTTTATTTATAAAAAAACATATAGTGGAATTATGTATACTTCCAGTTTTGCGATAACACTTGTAGCTTTAACAATGATTACCACATTGGTTATTCTTGCCATCACAAGTAATATTGTTTTATCTTTAGGAATGGTTGGTGCTTTATCTATTGTGAGATTTAGAACGGCTGTTAAAGAACCTATGGATATTGCGTTTTTGTTTTGGAGTATAGCGGTAGGTATTGTATTGGCAGCAGGTTTAATCCCCTTAGCTGTATTTGGTAGTTTATGGATTGGACTCATTCTTTATATCTTTTCTCATAAGAAAAATACCCAAAGACCTTATATACTGGTTGTTCATTGTGAAAATCAAGACAGTGAAAAGAATGTCTATCAATTTATTCAAAATCAGGTGTCTGCTTTTTCACTGAAAAGCAAGAGTATCAAAAAAGATTGCATTGAACTGAATTATGAAGTCAGACTTAAGGATCAAGAAACATCATTTGTTAATGAACTTTCAAATATGGAAGGTGTTTTATATACAGTGATGGTTTCTTATAATGGAGATTATATGAATTAATATGATTAAACATAAATATATAGATAGGATTGTTTTGATATTTGTTATCCTTAGTCTTATTATAACGATTGGTTTCATGTTACCGGGACATTGGGGTATAACACCAGTTTATCAGTTACCAGCTTATGCTTCTAAGTTATTTGATCAAAGTTATGTCCATACTATCGATATACAATTGGATAATCCACAGAATTTTTTTGATCAGGCACAAGCCAAAGAATATCATGTATCTTCTATAACGATAGATGGTGAAACCTTTGATATGGTAGGTTTAAGAGTGAAAGGGAATAACTCATTAGAGCTTATTGATCGTTATGGGTCGGATCGCTTTAGTTTAAAAGTAGAATTTGATCATTATGATTCAGGATATCATTATTATGGCTTAGATAAGTTTACATTAGATTGCTCTTTTCAAGACAATGCCTATTTAAAAAACTATATAACTTATGATATGATGTCTTTTATGGGAGTCCCATCTCCTCTAACAAGTTATGTCTGGGTGACAATTAATCAAAAAGATTGGGGATTATTTTTAGCAATCGAAGAACCAGAAGAAGCTTTTATAAGAAGAAATTATGGAAGAAATCATGGTGTGCTTTATAAACCGGGATATACAGATGTTTATGCACCCAATAGAGATTTAGCGTTACAGTATATTGATGAGAATATTGAATCGTATCCTAATTTATTTGATAATGCAAAATTTAAGATAACTGAAGCTGATAAAAAAAGATTAATTCAATCATTAAAAATCTTAGATGATAATCAAAATATTGAAAAAGCTGTCAATATAGATGAAGTTTTAAGATATTTTGTAGTACAGGTTTTTGTAGTGAATTTAGATAGTTATTTAGGTCCGACTGGGCATAATTATTATTTATATGAAGAAGATGGTATGATTTCAATGCTTCCTTGGGATTACAATTTGGCATATGGCACATATTCACTGGGAATGCCTAATCCTAGTAATGATATAACAAGGTATGTCAACTTTCCAATCAACACACCTTATACTAAAGAAGTTATGTTGAATAGACCATTATATCATCATGTTATGCAACATGATGAATATTTCAAACAATATCATCAATATTTCCAACAATTGATCAGTGAATATTTTGAAAGTGGATATTTCCAAAACAAAGTAGAAGATACAATTAAAATGATAGATTCTTATGTGCAAAAAGACCCAACTGCATTTTGTTCTTATCAAGATTATCTTTTGGGTGTAGAAACGTTTCAAGAGTTTTGCTTATTAAGATCAAAAAGTATTAGAGGACAACTCGAAGGACAGCTACCTGCCAATCTTTCTCAACAAAATGAAGAATCACCAAGAATAGACGCTTCACATATAAGATTGGAAGATATGGGAGAAATTGCAGATTTATATCAATGAAAAAAGCGACATTTGTCGCTTTTAACTTTAATCTAAATCTTCTCCATGATTTTCAATCACTTTTTTATACCAGTAGAAAGAATCTTTACGATAACGATTATAAGTTCCATGACCTTGATCATCTTTATCTACATAAATAAATCCATAACGTTTACGCATTTCTCCAGTACCTGCTGATACTAAATCAATACATCCCCACGTTGTATATCCAATCAAATTGACACCATTATCAATTGCTTTTCCCATTTCTTTAATATGATCTCTTAAATAATCAATACGATAATCATCATGAATGCTTCCATCTTCCTCTAATGTATCATAAGCACCTAATCCATTTTCTACAACCATTAGTGGTTTTTCATAACGATCATAAATCATTTCAAGATAATAACGTAAACCTAAAGGATCTTGTGCCCAACCCCAATCAGAATATGTTAAATAAGGATTTCTAGCTCCAGCAGCAAAGTTACCAGAAACCATATCATCTGTTTCATGTGTTGTTTCAATAGAAGACATATAATAAGAGAATGTATACATATCGACACAACCATGTTTTAAATCTTCTAAATCTTGTTCAGTGATATCTAATTGAACATGATGTTCATTCCATAATCTTTTCGCAAATGTTGGATATTTTCCTTTACATTGAACATCTCCACAATAGAAAATACTTTTTTCCCACATATGACGATTTGCCATAATATCTTTTGGGTCACATGTTCCAGGGTAGAATGTAATGCCACAAATCATACAACCAATCATATTGTTTGGATCAATTTCATGACCAATTTGTACAGCTTTTGCACTCGCAACAAATTGATAATGAAGTTGTTGATAACCTTGTTGATGTTCTTTATCTCCAGCATGATTGCCAAAAAGATTTAACATCATGATTGTGTTATTAATTTCATTAAATGTGAGCCAGTATTTCACTAACCCCTGATATTCTTTAAAGCAAGTTGTCGCAAAACGCACATAGAAATCAATAAGCTGACGATTGTTCCAGCCACCATAATGTTCTTCTAAATATAATGGTGTATCAAAATGCCAGATTGTCACTAATGGTTCAATACCATGTTTTTTACATTCCAAAAAGACAGAACGATAAAATTCAACACCTTTTGGATTGGGTGTTTCTTCATCACCATGAGGATATAAACGTGACCATGAAATAGACAGTCTAAACATTTTAAATCCCATTTCAGCAAGTAATGCGATATCTTCTTTATAATGATGATAAAAATCAACACCATCATGATTAGGGTAATAATAATCATCTAAAACAGCATATTTGGCCCCTTCAGGGATAGGTTGACCATTGATGACTTTACCAGGTTTTCCATCCTTATCAATAAATGTCACATATCTTGGTTCTTTTACAGAACCTCCTGTTGTGACATCTGTTTTGGCTGGTCCACGACCATCTACATTCCATGCTCCTTCAGCTTGGTTTGCAGCAATTGCTCCTCCCCATAAAAAATTGTCTTGAAAACTCATATCTTTCATTCCTCCTTATATTTATTATTTTAAAGGGAAATGATGAAAAAAACAAATATTTCATAAGTATAATCGGTTATGCCTTTGGTAAATAACTTTTTTTAAGTTCATTTAATAATATTTGAGCTACAGGTGAAAAGACTTGATATTTTTTCCATACAATATACATAGGTGATTCAAGGACTGGTTCTAGAGGACGAAAACATAAATTGCTGTCTTGACCAGTATATATTAAATGATTAAAAGTTAAAACATATCCCATACCTTCTTCAACCATGATGGATGTATTATAGGCTAAATCATATGTAGCAATAATATGAAGCTGATCTTGTTGATCACCTAACCATTTTGGAAAATCAGCCTGTAAAGATTGACGAGAACAAATTAAAGGAACATCTAATAAATCATTGAGATGAATTTTCTGTTTTTGAGCTAAAGGCATATCTTTTCTAGCAATAATACCCCATTGGTTAGCAGAAGGAATTTTTAAAAAGTTATACTTTCTGGAATCTACATCTTGCGCAATAATCGCAAAATCTAATAATCCTCGTTCCAATCTTTCATCAATAGCATCGGTTGCACTGCTATGAAGATGAAAGCGAATGTGAGGATAGTGCATTTGGAGTTGATGCAATATATGAAAGAAAGAGTGTAAATCTTTAGATTCAGCACAACCAATATGAATATCACCACCATTAATTTCATCAAGTGCTTTAAATTCATCCGTTGTTTTATTTACCAATTCTAAAATTTCTTCAGCACGTTTTCTTAACATCATCCCTTCTTCTGTCAGTTTAATAAAGTAATTACTACGCACAAATAATTTTTTCCCTAATTCTGCTTCTAAATCTTTTAGTTGTTTAGATAATGTTGGTTGAGAAATATGAAGACGAACAGCAGCTTTTGATATGTTTTTTTCCCTCGCTACTTCTAAAAAATATCTTAAAACACGTATTTCCATAAATAAAACACCTCTTAATGATTATAACATAGTTATTAAAAATAAGAATAATTAAATATAGATATTAAATATTTTACATATCTATAGACTGTTTATATAATGAAGATGGTGGAGGTGATGGAGTGGATGAAAAGATATCAAAAGAGCTAAAAGACAATCTGATAGATGCAGGGTGTCAGAATGAACTTATTCAAACATGTATGGATTGTATCAAAGTGAATAACATTGATATGCTTGATTTTCACTTACAAAAACACCGTCAATATCTTTTGGATTGTTTACACAAATATCAAAATGAAATAGATTGTTTAGATTATTTGCTTTTTCAAATAGAGAAGGAGGGTGGGATATGAGATTTATAACATTAAACAATGGTATTTCAATGCCTCTATTAGGTTTAGGAACATGGGATTTAAGAGGGGAAGCAGGGAAACAGACTATTATTCAGGCATTGCAGGTAGGTTATCGTTTGATTGATACAGCCAGAATGTATGGAAATGAAGTCATTGTAGGACAGGCAATTATCGAAAGTGGAATACCAAGACAGGTTATTTTTATTACAACAAAGCTTGAATCTTCATGTCAAGGCTATCAAAAAGCCAAGCAAGGGATAGAAAAATCGTTAAAAGATTTGCAGACAGATTATATTGATTTATTGCTGATTCATGAGCCTTACACACAATCATTAGAAATGTATGAAGCTATGAAAGAAGCCTACCATCAAGGAAAAGTAAGAGCAATTGGTATTTCTAATTTTTAAGGACATCATTATGATTGGTTTATTGAACATTGTGGCATGATACCTGCTGTTCATCAAATTGAATCACATGTCTATCATTCACAGTTAAAATTTAAGCAAAGAATGGAAAAAGATGGTGTACAAATGGAATCGTGGGCATCTTTTACAGAAGGTAGAAAAGATATTTTTCATGAACCAGTATTAACAAATATTGGAAAGAAATATCGCAAAAGTGCTGCTCAAATAGCTTTGACGTATCTAATACAAAATGGGATTGTTGTGATTCCTAAGACATCACATAAAGAAAGAATGATTGAAAATATGAATGTTTTTGATTTTGAATTATCTGATGATGATATGAATTTGATTCAGACATTGGATCAAGGTCAATCATTGTTTCATTGGTATGATTAAATCATGAAAAAAATAATGATTATACTGACTTTCTTATGTGTATGTTTATGTGGATGTCAAAACAATGAAAATAAAGTGACAACTGATGTGAAATCTCATCAGACACAATACCAATTTCATTTAGATGATGGATATGTGACATTAAATAGTGGTTATGATATGCCTACTAATGGAATAGGAACATATAGTTTAACGGGTGATGAATGTTATAACGCTATAACGAGTGCCTTACAATCAGGTGTTAGACTGATTGATACAGCTTATATGTATCATAATGAAGAAGAAATAGGAAAAGCTATCAGAGATTCTCAAGTCAATAGAGAAGATATTTTTGTAATCACAAAGATATATCCAAGTCAGTTTGATGATCCTCAGGCAGCTATTGATTTAGCTTTAGAAAAATTGAATATTGGTTATATAGATATGATGTTGTTGCATCATCCCGGTGATGGAGATGTCAAAGCTTATCATGTGATGGAGGATTATGTGGAACAGGGAAAAATTCGTTCTATTGGTTTATCTAATTATTATATTGAAGAATTGGAAGACTTTTTACCACAAGTCAATATAACTCCAGCTTTAGTTCAAAATGAAATCCATCCCTATTATCAAGAATTAGATGTTGTTCCATATATTCAAAGTCATGGTATTGTGATGCAGGGATGGTATCCTTTTGGTGGTAGAGGACATACTGAAGAATTATTGAATGATGAAACCATTGTATCTATTGCAGATGCTCACAATGTCACAGCGGCTCAAGTCATATTAAGATGGAACTTACAAAGGGAAGTCGTTGTGATACCGGGTTCAAGTAATCCTGATCATATTCAAGAGAATACAGAGATTTATCATTTTGAATTAACAGAAGATGAAATGAAAAAAATAGAAGCTTTGAATCGTAATGAAAAACATGATTGGTATTAATGGAGGAAGAAGAAATGGAAGAAAAATTAAATTTAGTTAAAGAATGGGATAAAACATTCCCAAAAAGTGAAGAAGTGAATCATCGTAAAGTAACGTTTCATAATCGTTATGGAATCACTTTAGCTGCTGATTTATATGAACCGAAAACATATGAAGGAAAATTATCGGCTATTGCAGTGTGTGGACCATTTGGTGCAGTGAAGGAACAGGCTTCTGGTCTATATGCTCAAGAAATGGCAAAAAGAGGATTTTTAACGATAGCTTTTGACCCATCATATACAGGTGAAAGTGGTGGAACACCAAGATATATGGCTTCACCAGATATCAATACAGAAGATTTTCAGGCCGCTGTAGATTTCTTATCTGTTCAAGAGAATGTTGATCCTGAAAAAATCGGTATTATAGGTATTTGTGGTTGGGGTGGACTTGCTTTAAACACTGCATCTATTGATACAAGAGTCAAAGCAACAGTCGCTTCAACAATGTATGATATGTCAAGAGTGGGTTCAAAAGGATATTTTGACGCTAATGATAGTGAAAAAGAAAGATATCAGTTACGTTTTAACTATAATGCACAAAGAATCAAAGATTATAAATCAGGAACATATCAAAGAGCCGGAGGTGTTGTGGATCCATTACCTGAGGATGCTCCATTTTATGTGAAAGATTATTATGATTATTATAAAACACAACGTGGATATCATAAACGTTCATTAAATTCTAATGAGGGATGGAATGTAATTGGGACAATGTCATTTTTAAATCAACCTATTCTACAATACACAAATGAAATTAGAAACGCCGTATTGATTATTCACGGTGAAAAAGCCCATTCTTGTTATATGAGTCAAGATGCTTATCAAGCTATGATGAATCATAATCCATGTCCTGATAATAAGGAATTGATGATTATTCCTGATGCAGTGCATACGGATTTGTATGATCAGATGGACATCATTCCATTTGATAAAATAGCTGACTTTATGAATACTTATTTGAAATAGAAAAAACGAGTTCATTATCAAGTGATAGTGAACTCATTTTTAGGTTAATCGTTTATTAATATACATCAATTTAAAAATTCTTTTCATATCTTATATTATAATAAAAAATCATGATCTGAACTCAACAAAATGAATTATGCACATCAGTCATGACTTTCATTTTTTTTAACCATATTATCTTAAAAAGCGTTCCATAGAAATATGAATGCAAAGACACAGCCCCAAGCATTTTTATTTTTATCTACACAGCTTACCATACCATAGATAAATATGAAAGTTACAATCATTTCAAGTATCCCCCAGAATGATGTACTAAATGGATGAAATAAGATACAGATAAATGCACATATTATAGCTCCAAGATTAATTTTGCTAGGATATCTTTGATTGATTACTCTACTGACAATATAATAATTAAATCCTTCAAAAAATCCCCAAAAAGTTCCAACCATAATTAATCCTAATGCTTTATAAACAATATTGCTTGCAAGTATATTATCAGTTATTAAAACAGAAAGTGGCATATATCCATCAAACTGTCTGGAAATAAGTAGATAAATGACATATGGTATAAAGAACAGTACAGATTCGATAATAGCTTTTAGTGCACCCTTTTTCCTAAGTCCCATTTTTGCAAATGTATCTTTACGAATTATACATACGATTGAACTACCTAGACCTGCAATTGAAAACTGCATTAATCCAGTTACTATAGTACGAAGTAAAATATGAATTTCATCGTTATTAATAAAGTCGTTAAGATATTTACTTAATGACATAAATAAGATAAATCCCGCTAATGTTATCACCGCTATGATCCAAATATCTGTATCTAGTCTTTTTTGTTCTACTGTTAATTCTTTTTTCATTGTTACTATCCCCTTATCATCAACAAGGTTTTCAATAAAATACATTAGAATTATTATAATGTTCTAAATTATTTTAATTCTGTACGACGAATAACTGCATAAGAACCAATTCCTAATATTGCTACAATTACAAATAATGTTAGAGCAGGGAATATATAATTAATTGTTCCATCAGTCATAAAGCCCATTGCTTGCATCAAAAATTCTACAATATCCCTAACCAATTCAGCAGAGAATACATATCTGAACAATGCAATAATCAATAAGATAACCCCGCCAAAAACAACACCTAAATATATTGAAATATTCTTTCCTACTCTGTTGATTACAAGAACAATCAAATAAAGTAAACTACAAAATGCTACGTAGAAAAGAAATAACCATAGCCAATTCATAAACAAGTTATCATACCCATATAAAGCTCCATATAATGACGAATAATTATTATTGATTAAATGCATCATGTTACCAACCACCGTATCAACGAGTGCCATTATTCCAGAAATAAAGCAGAACATTGCAATAGTTGCAATATATATATATTTACGAGTAAAACCATTTTGAATCAGCATTTTA
Source organism: Massiliimicrobium timonense (assembly GCF_042850985.1). Lineage (GTDB taxonomy): Bacteria > Bacillota_I > Bacilli_A > Erysipelotrichales > Coprobacillaceae > Allocoprobacillus. The sequence goes on along the minus strand of NZ_AP031415.1, from coordinate 2,547,377 downwards.
AAATCTTCATTAAATCCTAGAACTCCTAATACGCATACATAAATCAAAGTATTTATCTCTAAACAATTAGTGCCTACATCTTCAAAGGTACCCATTATCAATCCGATAGTAATTGTAATTAATCCAACGATAGCATACTGTATAGCATAGAAGATCCAGATATACTTAAATGATGTCATACATTCATATTGAATAATAGATTTAAGATTTTTCATATTATTGGTCTCCTTTCTCGGTCAATTTGACAAACAGTTTTTGTAAATTCATGGCAGATAGTGATAAATTAGCTGTTTTAGGAAGAGGAGTTTTTTCATCTAATACATATGCAATTTTAAGGTTACTTAATTCATCGTATCCGATAACATTTTTATCAGCACAATAAGCATCTACCTCGTGTGCAAGTCCTGATACACTAAATCCTGTTTCCAATAATGAATTGACATTATTTTGAAGAAGTACCTTTCCTTTATCAATTAATACGACTTCCTCAATGATATTAGCTACTTCTTCAATAAGATGTGTCGCTATAATAATAGTTCTCTCGCTATTTTCATAGTCTTTTAATAACAAGTCATAAAACAATTCTCTATGATTCGCATCCAAACCAAGAACCGGTTCATCATAAATAACATAAGGAACATTCAAAGATAGGGCAACTGTTAGTTTGAAGATAGACTGATATCCTTTTGATAATGCCTTGAATTTCTTATTAATATTAAGATTAAATTTGTTTGCTATTTCTAATGCCTTTTCTTTATCAAAATCATCGTAGAAACGAGCGATCCACTTGAATTGATCTTTGATTTTTAAGTTAGTATCATATAAATCCGCTTCACTCATACAGAAGATCTTATCATGGATTTTCATGTTTTCTTTTGCTGGAATATCATCAATAAGAACTTCTCCACTATCAGCAAAAATACGATTGGCAATAATATTGATTAGCGTAGATTTTCCAGCTCCATTTCTTCCTAGAAATCCGTAGATCTTTCCGTGTTCAAATGAAAAGGAAATATTATCGAGTGCGATAACATCTTTATACTGTTTTGTAACATTCTTAATTTGAATTGCATTCATTGTCATAACCCCTTTCTATGAGTTTAATTATTTCATCTTTAGACATATTCAATTTGTTTGCTTCTTCTATTAGGGTTGCTATAAACTGATCGTAAAATTGACCCTGTCTTTTCTGTCGGATTTTTTCCACTGCTCCTTCTTTTACAAACATTCCTAAACCCCTTTTCTTATAAATGATTTCATCATCAACAAGTAAATTCATTCCTTTCAAAACAGTATGTGGATTGATATTCAACAATGTAGAAAATTCATTTGTTGAAGGAATTTTCGTTTCCTCTGGATATATTCCCGTGAATATTGAATCCTCTAACTGCTCTGCAATCTGAATGAATATAGGTTTTTCTATATTAGTATTTATATTCAACGAACATCACTCCTTTATAGTTTGTTAGTGGAGCAACTAACTACCTTACACCTATAATATAGATGATAATCACAAGGTTGTCAATAATTTTCTTGAATTAGCCAAAAAAATGAAAGGATTATTTATAATAAATTCACTAATTAAATCAATACGAACTGACCCTTTATAAGGATAGAAACTGGAAGATTATAGGATAAATGAAAAAGGCTGCACTTTACTTTTCTAGTGGTATACAAGCTTTTTAAATAACCTATTAAATAGTTGGAATTCATTTCTTATCATGTTATTTTAGGTGTAAGTAAGGTATTGCGCATAGAATTAACGCATTGACTTTCCCCTTACAGGAAGGTGTAACATAAATATGGAAGCAAGTTGAGAGGGGTAGATTTATGTTATCTATAGGTGAATTTTCGAAGATATGTAAAGTTTCTACAAAAACGCTTCGTTACTATGATGAAATCGGACTGATAAAACCCAGCAAAATTAATCCAGAGAATAATTATAGATACTATTCCATTGAACAGTTAGAAACTATGCTTTTTATTAACCGCCTAAAACAATATAATTTTTCTTTGGAAGAAATTAGAACGATTATTACATCAGAAGAAATGCTAAATGAAAAATTATGCTTAGAACTTTATAAGAAAAAGAAACAATTTGAAAAACAAATACAGATATATTCACAAATTACAGAACGATTAAATAAGGATATAGCAGTTTTGAAACAAGGAAAATCAATCATGTCTTATTTGAACAAGATTAATGTACAGCTTGTTGAAGTACCAGTTATGTATTTGGTTTCTATTCGTAAAATGGTTTGTAAATTTGAAATGGAAGAACAATACGCTTGTTGCTTTAATTCAATATTAAGGAAAATTCAATATGACAAATTAACTGTCAATGCTCCACCTATGGTGCTTTTTCATGGTGATGAGTTTACTCCTTTTGGATTAGATACAGAATTCGCTATTCCAGTAGAACAATTTGTTACAGGAACAAGAGATTTTTGTCCGGGACTATGCTTAAAAACAACTCTACATGGTGGATATTCTAATTTGACATCTGTTTATACGAAACAATGTGAATGGGCAGAACAAAACGGTTATGAAAACAATGGTCCTCTTTATGAAGTTTATATTACTGACCCAACACAAACTTCAAATGAAGATGACCTAGTAACGGAAATTTATTATCCAGTAAAAAAGAAATAAGCAAATGTATCAAAGATTTATATTTTGTGAATGAATATTTCTTATACAATAACGTGAAATGGAGATGAAATTGATACTATGAATAAAAAGGAACTGCACGATTTTATTAAAGAAAAACAGCCTAATATCTGTCAAATATCATGCTATAAAGACGGTAAAGAGGTTTATTCTGATGAATGGAATAATTATAAAAAAATAGGCACTTGCCATGTTATGTCTGCAACAAAAAGTGTTGTGGTATTGCTTGTAGGAATAGCACTTGATAAAGGATTTATAAAAAGCATAGACCAACCTGTATTAGATTTTTTCCCTGAATATAAAATTAAAAGAGGAGAAAAAACAATTCAACAAGTTACAATCAAGCATTTACTGACTATGACTGCACCTTATAAGTATAAGTACGAACCGTGGACTAAAATTTGTTCAAGTGATGATTGGACTATTTCAGCTTTAGATTTTCTGGGTGGAAGAAAAGGATCGACTGGAAAATTCAAATACTCTACTTTAGGCATACATATACTAACTGGCATTATATCAAAAACGAGTGGTCTAAAAGTCGTTGATTTTGCAAACGAATTTTTATTTGAACCCATTGGAGTAGAAAAACATATAAATTATTTAGCTGAAACTGCCGAAGAACATAAACATTTTATTATGTGTAAAGACCCACAAAAAAATATATGGTTTTGCGACCCTAAAGGAATAGGAACAGCCGGATATGGTTTGTGTTTTTCTGCAACAGATATGGCGAAAATCGGACAGCTTTGTTTAGATAAAGGCTTTCATAATGGAAAACAAATTGTATCTTCTAAATGGATTGAAGAAATGATAAAACCAAATTATAGATGTGGAGACGAATTTAGAAATATGTCTTATGGGTATCTATGGTGGATTGTAGATGAGAATAAACATATTTTTGCGGCCATAGGAAATAGCGGGAATGTTATATATGTAAATCCGTCGGAAAATATAGTTATAGCAGTTACATCATATTTTAAACCAACGATATTTGATCGCATAGATTTTATACAAAAGTATATTGAGCCATGTATTTCAATATAATAATTTCAATACCTTATTAATTATTAAAAAAGCAATCAATCAAAAATGTAGATGCTAATGACAAAAGTAAAGGAACTTATAAAAGAATAAAAAAGATAGTTTTTATTGGTATAAAAAAGTATGTGAATCAAATGGTGAAGATTTAAAATAAAAGATTTTGATAGGGAGAGAGTATGAAAGTTCTAGGTATTAATGGAAGTGCAAAAAAGATAGCCATACAACAGGATTAATGAAATATATTTTTGAAGAGTTAAATAAAGAAGGAATAGAAACCAAGTTAATAATTCTCTATGATAAGAAAATCAATCCTTGTCATGCATTTTGGGCTTGTCAGAGTAGAAAAAATTGTGTTTATCAAGATGATTTTCATGATGTATTTAATCAAATGATGGAAGCAGATGGAATGATATTAGGATTACCAGTTTATATGGCAAATATATCTTCATTTATGCAGGCTCTATTAGAAAGAGCAGCAGTTGTTTTAGATATGAATAAAGAGAATCTATCTATGAAATATAAAGTAGGTGCATCTATTGTATCGCTTCGACGTGGTGGAGGCTTAAATGCAGTAGATGCAATGAATCATTTCTTTTTGAATCATGAAATGATTGTTGTAGGATCAACATATTGGAATATGGTTTATAGTCAATTATCTAGAGAAGTTGAAAGTGATTTAGAAGGAATAGAAAACATAGAAAATATTGGTTAAAATATGGCATGTATTCTTAAAAAAATAAATAATGATGATTTAAATAATATTGAATAAAGGGAAGTTAATACGATTCAAATAAGCAGACATTATCAATGATGAAAGATATGTTTACTAGGGAATCGTATTTTTATTTGAGAAAATCAAAGTAAGGTTATATCATCTTTAAACAACCAAAAAAGTACATTTTATTTTTTATGAAGCCATTATTTTTAGAATTTCTATTGTTTTAAACACTATAATAATGATACCATATTATTATGATAACGCTGTTCTATATGCGATTTGATGTCTTTAGGGTTGATGGTATCATTATTAATATTTATTTTCTATTTGTAAAAGCAATAGATAACGCTAAGAAAAAAGAACGAGCAGAATAAAAGAGGAGGTCATTATGAAAATTCTTGTTTTTGATGAAGAAAAAAAGCTTGATGCTTATGTAGGAGAAACGATATGTGATTTTATTCGACAACATGATCAAGCAACAATTGGTTTTGCGACTGGTTCAACACCATTAGGTGTTTATCAATATTTTATTGATAGCTATCAGAATCACAAAGTGAGTTTTCAAAATGTACAAGCTTTTAATTTAGATGAGTATGTTGGATTGAAACCGGAACATCCTAGAAGTTTTGCATCAGCAATGAAAAATGAACTTTTTTCCCACATTGATATTTTACCTGAAAATATCAATGCTTTAGATGGATCAAAAGAAGATATGATTCAAGAATGTCAAAGATATGAATCTTTGATTGATGCCAATCCTATTGATATCCAAATTCTAGGAATTGGAATGGATGGACACATTGCTTATAATGAGCCAGGAAGTCCACTTGATGGAGCATGTCATGTTGTGGATTTACATCAGGAATCTATAGAAAGTTCACTTGATTATGGATTTGATCATATTGAAGATGTTCCTACACAAGGTGTCACACAGGGAATTGGCACAATCATGAAAGCAAAACAACTGATCATGATGGCTAAGGGAGAAAAGAAAGCTGATTTAGTGAAAAGAATGATTTATGGTGAAGTGACACCAGATTTTCCTAGCTCTATTATTCAAAGACATCCAAGTGTGATTGTCTGCCTTGATAGAAATGCAGCGAGTCAATTGAAGGAGGAAGATTATGAAAAGCGTTAAAATAGTAACAATTGGTGGTGGTTCTTCCTATACACCTGAACTGATTGAAGGATTTATCAAAAGATATGATGAATTACCTGTTAGAGAATTATGGCTTGTTGATATTGAAGAAGGGAAACATAAGTTGGAAATTGTAGGAAATCTTGCAAAAAGAATGGTGAAAAAAGCAGGAATCCCTATGAAGATTTATATGACTCTTGATCGTCAGGAAGCATTGAAAGATGCAGATTTTGTCACAACTCAATTTAGAGTTGGGCAATTAGATGCGAGAGAAAAAGATGAATTGATTCCTTTAAAATATGGTGTCATTGGACAAGAAACAAATGGTCCAGGAGGTATGTTTAAAGCTTTAAGAACAATACCTGTTATCTTTGATATTATTAAGGATTGTGAAAAATTATGTCCAAACGCATGGATTATTTCATTTACGAATCCATCGGGTATTAATGCCGAAGCTGTTTTTAGACATACAGGATGGAAGAAATTTATTGGTTTATGTAATGGACCAGTGAATATGATTAAAGATATTGAACATATTTTAAATGTTCAAGACAATGATGAATTAGATGTTAAAATCGGTGGTATCAATCATATGATTTATGCATTAGATATTACATTGAATGGAGAAAATGCGAATCGAAAATTGATTGATACAATGATTGATCAGGGAAATAGTGAATCTTTGAAAAATATTGTAGATATACCTTGGTCAAATGAATTTTTAAATAGTTATGGATATTTAGGTATTGGATATTTACGCTATTACTTACAAAAACAACAAATGTTAGAACATTGTCAGGAAGATGCTGCAAAAGGACAATGTCGAGCACAAGTTGTTAAAAAGGTTGAAAAAGAATTATTTGAAAAATATAAAGATGAAAATCTTGATGTTAAACCAAAAGAATTGGAACAACGTGGTGGAGCATATTATAGTGATGCAGCTTGCAACTTGATTTCGTCATTATATAATGATAAAGGTGATATACAAGTTGTTGATACTTTAAATAAAGGTGCTATTTCTAATATGCCTGATGATGTTGTTGTGGAAGTGAGCTGTAAAATCACAAAAGATGGACCTGTTCCTATCCCAGTCGGAGAGCTTCCTTTACAAACAGTTGGTTTAATTCATCAGTTAAAAGCTTTTGAAATTTTAACAACAAATGTTGCATTAAGTGGAAATTATGATGATGCATTAGTTGCGATGACAATTAACCCTCTTGTTCAAAGTGAAATCACTGCTAAAAAGATATTAGATGAAATGCTAGAAGCCCATAAAAAATACCTACCTCAATTTTATAAATAATGATAAAAAGACTTCAAACAATTGAATTTTGAGGTCTTTTTCCATATTTATATTTCATCCTGTGTTTCAATTGTCACAAGAATATCATTTTCTAAAATAGGCGTTGTTCCATTAGGAATAATAGATTGATGATTTCTTTGAATCATGATAATTAACTGTTTAGCAGGTAAAGAAATATCCTTAACAAGCTTATCTTTCCATTTATGTGATGAATGAATATGGGTTTCATCTAAACGAATGTTTTCTCTGTTTTCAAATTGCTTTGCGGCTAAAACAAGTAAATCTCCTTCTAATATTTCTGTATCACCATTAGGAATTAAAGTTTGGTGATCTCTTGCGATTAAAATGACTAACAAATCATCAGCATTAATATCTTTAAGCTTTAGATTTTTAAAAAGATGATTATGCCCTATTTTCATTTTCACAAAACACATATCATTATCTTCCTGATAATCATTAAATGTACGTAATATATCAACTTGTGGGTTAATCATATGACATTTCTTTGAAATCCATGGTAGAAGTGAGCCTTGAATAGAAAGTGAAAATAAGACAATACAAAAGACAAGGTTAAATAAATCAAATGGTAAATTAACTTGATAAAGCACAGCATATATCGCAAAGACGATTGATGCTACACCTCTTAATCCTGCCCATGATACAACGGTTATTTGTCGCAATGGTGAACGAAACATACCAAGGAGTACAGAAATAGATAAAGGACGAGCTACAAATGTTAAGAAAATCATAATCAAAATGGCAGGAATAATAACTTCTGGAAGTTCAGATGGTGTGACAAGTAATCCTAGTAAAAAGAAGATTAAGACTTGTGCCATTTTTGTAAGAGTTTCATAAAAATGAACCATGTCTTTTTTATGAGGAATATAACTATTACCTAAAATGATGCCACAAATATAAACACTTAAATATCCATTTCCACCAATCAGATTAGAAAAAGCATAAGTGATAATACTACTCGCAAAAATAATAACTGTATTTTCATAGCTTTCATTGACATGAACTTCATTTAAAATTTTCACTATGATTTTTCCAATACAAAAACCACACAATAAACCAAAGATGATTTGTTGAAAAATCATAACTGGTAAAGATATGTTTTGTCCTGTCATAATCATAATCACAGATATTGTTAACATATATGAAACAGGGTCATTCGATCCTGATTCAATTTCTAATAGTGAGTCTGTTCCATACTTTAAAGATAAATGACGAGAACGTAAAATGTTAAAGACAGATGTAGCATCAGTAGAAGAAATGACAGATCCAATTAATAAACTCTGTAACCATGATAAATCTAAAACATAATAAACAAATCCCGCAACCAGCAATGCTGTTAATAAGACACCGAGTGTTGATAAGACAATAGATTTCACAATTACTGGTTTGGCTACTTTCAAATTGGTTCCAAAACCACCAAAGAACATGATGAATATCAAACTGGTTGAACAAATCATTTCGGCAATCTGATAATCATTAAAAACAACACCTAAAATACCATTTTCACCTAAAAGCATTCCTAAAAGAATAAAAAACAAAAGAGAAGGAATAGCCAATTTATCTAAAAAACGATTTAATAAAATACATATAAGAATAACACATCCAACTAATACAAAATATAAATCCATCACATCATCTCCTTTTTCCAAACTATATCAAATATTTGTGTATCCCATAATAACAAAAGATGAGAAAACGAAAATCTTTGTATAGAGAATGACTGCCATACAAAGATTTTAGATAGTCTAAGAAGTCACGGGGTTTCCCAAAACGAATAAGTTTTACGGGAAATCTCTTTTTTTGTTTTCTCTTATGCTGGTTTAAAATCACGGGAAATTCTATAATGGTATTATCAGGATATATCTTCTGAAATCTATAGAAAGAAAAAAAGATGAAACCCTCCCGACCAAAGTTGAGTCTCATCTTGTCCTAACGACAATATGATAATATTAAAAACCAGCAGAAAAATCAATACCATTAATCAAAAAAATTATTCCAATGTTATCTTTTCACTGGATTTGTCTCTTCTGTCATGTCCAAAATGCTCTCATAGAGGCTTGTCTGTTCATGGCTACTATAAAAGAAACTTCAAGGACAGCTCCATCAACATCCAGAGAGTCATATGCCCTCATTGCGGCAAAACTCATGCGCTGCTTCTTTTTCCCATGATTCCTTTCCTATCTGCTGTCTCCTTCGATGATATTGTTTCCATTCTTTCTGATTCAACAGATCATCTTATTATCGAACTGTCTCACATATACTATTTCATCGTTAAGCTTGGCAACTGCCCAATAGATGAACTGCTCATCTATAAGAAATTTTCCAGAAAACTGTATTTCTCTTTTCAAACCACATGACCTTTATGTCTTTCTGCTTCCATTTCCTCTATCATGAAGATGTAGAAAAAGAAAGGACGGGATGTTTTATGAAATTACAGATTCTATTGGCTTTGGATGGTGATGACGATGTGTGATAATACCACGACCATGTCCAGCTGCATCATTTCCCAGAATGATTTCCTTGTTTTCTTCAATATCGAGGACAAGGATATCGAAACATTCGATATCCATCATCAAAAGGATGGTATCTATATTGATGTGACACTGAAGAAGAAGCCCCACCAGTGTCCTGTCTGCCTCAACATGACAGACAGAGTCAAGGACTATAGTGTCAAGCATATCAACCATTCCATACTGACAAACAAGAAATGCATCATCAATTACAGAGCTCGCAGATATAGATGTCCAAAATGCCATAAGACATTTATGGAGTCCAATCCCTTTACCGTTGCTGGCTCAAGAATCTCTCTGGCGACTGTATATAATATCCTGGAGGATTTGAGAAAGCCAAACATGACATTCAGGGATGTGGCCGAACGATACCACATATCCCAGACAACAGCTGCACATGTATTTGACTCATTTGTCTCCATATCAAGAAGACCTCTGCCTGAGTATCTGCTGATAGATGAGGTCTATGCATTCAAGTCTGCTCACAGTAAGTACGTATGCGTTCTTGTCGACTTCGAAACACAAAATATTGTCGATGTCCTTCCGTCAAGAAGAAAGCAGACACTCATGGATTATTTCTTCTCCATTCCTCTTGAGGAAAGGAAGAATGTCAAAATTGTTTCCTTTGACATGAGGGAAACATACAGAATCGTATCGAAAATCATGTTTCCAAATGCAATATGTGCAACCGACCATTTTCATGTGAAGCAGGAATTTGGAAGAAAAATTGACAGAGTGAGAATCGATGTCATGAATAAGTATTATTCCAGAAAAAAATATCTTGAGAAGAAAAAAGAAAAAACCAAGACTGAAAAGCTTGAGTTAAAGGAAGCATCCAAGCATTACTATGCATTAAAGAAATTCAACTGGATGCTCTTCTCCAATGACAATAGAATATTCGACCCTAACGAAAAGAAGATATACAATCATACCCTTGAGGGGTATTACAACTATTATGATATCCTTGAGTTCATGGTCAGACATGACCCTGTACTGGATCTAGCCTATGATCTTAAATATGAGCTGGATGAATTTTACAGCAGATCCAATGAAAAAAACGCATTGAAGAACATAGAAGAGCTGATCATATCCTTCAGGAATTCCCAGATCAAGGAAATGATGGATTTTGGGAATACACTAGTCAAATGGAAATATGAGATTGTGAATTCATTTGTGCCGGCAAATGGAAGACGCATATCAAACGGCCTGATTGAAAACAGAAACAAATCCATCAAGCTGCTGAAACACAGTTCAAACGGATACCTCAACTGGCATCGTTTCAAGACAAGAATCATGTACAGTCTCAATAAAGACTCAACATATCACCTGTATCCAATCAAAAACAAGGGGGATTTTACAGAATGGTGACAAGAAAAAAGATTTATACACTGATTGTGGACAATCATGATGTAAGCATTATCAGCAGACAACGTCTGCTGGAAGACATACTATACAGACTCAATATGATATACGAATATGCAGATGAACTGGATGACTTGACTCAGGAAATCAATCTGAAGTTAGATAAACTGATAGAAAAAGCAGAAAAAAAGAACCATGACCCATCATCAGATTATGATTCTCCTATACAGTTTTAAAATTGTGGGAAGAACAGCCTTCCCACAATTTCTTATAATCCAAAACCCCACAACCCCGTGTTATTTTAGATTACCAGATTTTATTCATCAATAAGTTTTAAACTGTTCGTTATAGTAAGCTTAATAACAGACAGTATGAGCTATATCTGGTGAAGGAAGATAAGCATAGTACTCTTGAATTTGTTGACTTAAATCAAATGAATGGGATGAGTGATTTAAGATATGATTTTGTATTTGAGGTGGAAATAGCCTTTGAATAGAATCAATATAAAGATTTCCACTTTCCGGCGTTTCACATTGAATGACCTGGTTATCTTTGTAAGTGATTTTATAAGGAATAGAAAAGCTTTCATCTTGAATAAGTTCATCATTCAACACATAGAAACTTTCTAAATGTATCCACATAAAGATATGTTGATAATGACCTGTTTCTTCAATACCATAAGGAATATAATCTGTAAAAATATGATAGTCTTCCTTATCTTTATTATAAGAAGCATTCTTTTGTTTGGATATGACATAGTCTAAGGCTTTGGAATATAGTGTGTCTTCTTTTGCAACATGTGTCATCGAATCCTTTGTTATTGGACTTAAACAAAATAGACAGATGATTATCATAATGATGACCAAAAGTGATAAGCCGATTACTTTTTTCATGAATGAAACTCCTTTTCTAATTTAATGCACAATAACCTGTTTTTTCAATAATATATTGTCCCTGTGAAGAGAGAAGATAGTCTTTTAATTTTTTTACATTTTCTTTTTGATTAGATTTTAAAGTCACACAATATAAATAAGTAGATATAGGATATGTCTGATTTTTAATATTTTCAGTCGTTGGCTCAACACCATCAACAGATAATATTTTCACATCTTCTTCTTGATGTAAACCTTCCAGGAAGTACCTAAACGTATATCCAATAGCATCTTTTTCACCATTATATTGGGCTGTATCTGAAATGATACCTGACATACCTGATATGTATTCATATTGTAAAGGCTCTTTTAGTGGAATATCTCCCATAAAGTAAGCCATCATGGCTTGGCTGCCAGATCTTTCTGGTCTTTGAAAAGCAAGAATGTCTTTGTTTAGTCCACCAACTTTCTGCCAGTTTGTTATATCACCATGATAAATATCTTTAATTTGTTGAGTCGATAGATTAGATACAGGATTATCTTTATTCACAAAGAAGACAAAAGCTTCCTGACCGATAGGTGTATATTCAAATTCGACACCAGCTTCTTTGGCTTCTGCTAATTGTGATTTTGAAGGTTTTGCGCCAAAGAACATATCAATATTCCCATTGATTAAACGGGTATAACCAACAGATGTATTAGTAAATGTGACAATTTTGCCATTAGTATTATAATAATTGTAGTCTTCTGACTCACTATATGCTTTTTCTATTTGATCAATATCTTTATAAACGGCTTTCGCAATAGCACTATAAACAGGATAACAAGCTTCTGCACCATCAAGAACAGGCATATCTTCTTTATTTTCAATGATAAAGGTACTTGCTTCTTGAAGTTCTACAAGTTGACTATCTTCAGTATATGGATAAAAAGGAGATAAGTCAGTGCTGGAATAACCATTCATATAGTCAAAGCCATGACCACCACTATATTTTCTGGCAGGTGATGTTTGGTATACATAAAAACTTGTTGTACAAAGAAGGACTAGACATAGAATTTTAACGATGTATTTCTTTATAGGAATTTGAGCTTGAATAAAAACATAAAGACTTACTAATTGAATGAACAAAAGAAGAATAGGACCAAATATCATTAGCTGATAATGGGCAGTCAAGGAGCATAGAAGTAAAAATAAAGCAAAAGGAAAATAGAGTATGTAGTAATAATTCCATAACTGAGAAGAAAGATATCCTTGAGATAATAAACTGACAATGGTTAAGCAAACTAAAATGATAAGGATGATTGTTAATTGGATTTGAAATTGATGTGGATAAAGACGATTTTTTCTTTTCAGATAGTAAGTAAACAATACAACAAGGATTGCCATAATGATAAAGGCGGTCGTGGGCATAATGAAAAGACAAATGAAAGATAAAACGAAATAAAGAAGAACATAGCGAAAAATAAAGTATTTAAGATAGTCTTTCATAATGGATATCACCTCTTAAAGATATTGTACTATAAAGATGTGTATAACAAATGAAAATATATTTTTGTTTAACATAAAATTAATGAAATATTTATAAAAATGAGTCGAACAAAAATAAAAATTATGACATTCTATGAAAAGATGACATATGAAGGAGAATGATTTATGAGTGTTATAAAGAAATATTTTCATGTTTTGATTTGTTTGATATTACTGGTTATAGGGTGCTTATTTATGATGAATCGTCAAAGTCAAGATTTTTATAGTTATCTTATTCAAGATATATCAAAAAGAGATAGTCATTTTGAAACGATTGAAAAAGTAAAATATCAGGATAATTTGTATTTTATAGTTTATCAAGACGATCAAGCTCAATGTCATTTGCTTATTTATGAAAATGTTCATAATTTATGGATGGATAACTATCAATTTTGGGGAGAGAGTTCTTCTTCCCAGGACATAGATACTTTCAATTATGCAGATTCTCATCAGGCTATGGTTGTTGTTTATGGAAAGAATAAACAAAATGCCTCTCAATATTCTTTTGTGAATAATGGGAAAGTTTATAAAAAAGAAATGAATGATTCCTATATTCTTGATATTTATATGTTAGAGGGGAGTTCATGTCATATAGCTGATTGGACTTTATATGATCAAAATCATCAAATGATACAAAATTGAAAAAATCAGCCTTGATGGGCTGATTTATTCTGTTTCCACTAAGATACAGGCAGGAACAGGTGTAATACCTTGATCGTGCATATATTGTAATAACTGGTCATCATATGTTCCTGGTTGCATCCATGCATAACGAATACCAATGCCAGACATTTCATCAACATAGTCATAAGCGTATTTTGGACTGACGACAAAAACCACAACATCTATAGGATGATCTATTGCTTCTAGATTTGGATATGTTGGGATATCATCTATATTTTGATAAATAGGAGATACACCATAAGTTTGATATCCTTTTTCTAATAAACGTTTAAATATTTTATAACCATATTTTTCTTGATTGGGAGTAACTCCCACAACTGCAAAATGATAATATTTTTCTAATATATCTTTAGGATTCATACGTTTTCACCTCAAAAGTATTATAACATATGCTTTATTTTATGCACAAGAAAACTTCAAGATACCAAAAAGTTTTCTCTATTGAAGATGTATCAATAATTCAATTTGATAATATGAATATTTTGTGCTAATATGAAACAGATTAAAGGAGTGTGAGGAATAATGTATGATGTAATTGTTGTGGGTGGTGGACATGCAGGTATTGAAGCTTGTTTAGCAACGTCAAGAATTGGTAAAAAAACACTATTGGTAACATCACATTTTGATAATGTGGGTTCAATGCCTTGTAATACATCCATTGGAGGACCGGCAAAAGGTATCATTGTCAGGGAAATTGATGCTTTAGGTGGACAAATGGGAAAAACAACGGATGCTACTTATTTACAGATGAAGATGTTAAATACGGCCAAAGGACCAGGAGTCCAATCATTACGTGCTCAGGCAGATAAAAAAGCTTATCCACGTTATATGCAAAAGATTTTAAAACAACAAGAAAACTTAGATATTGTTGAAGCAATGGTTGAAGGATTAATTATTGAAAATCAGACAGTTAAAGGTGTGACTTTAGCTGATGGAAAAACATATGCTGGTCAAACTGTCATATTAACAACTGGAACTTATTTAAAAGCTGAAGTCATGGTTGGAGATCAAAAGACACCAAGTGGACCTGATCAGGAAAAGCCATCATTGTATTTATCTGATCAACTGAGAGATTTAGGCTTCCGTATTCAAAGACTGAAAACAGGAACACCTCCAAGAGTAGAAATCAACAGTGTGGATTATTCAAAAACACAATTACAGCCAGGCACTGACGAACCTCTTGCATTTAGTTATGAAACAACAACATTTGTTCCTATTGAAAAACAAACTCCTTGTTATTTAACATATACAAATGAAACAACACATCAAATTATTAAAGATAATTTATCAAGATGTAGTATGTATTCTGGGATTGTCAAAGGAATAGGACCAAGATATTGTCCTTCTATTGAAGATAAAGTTGTGAAATTTTCTGATAAACCACAACATCAGATTTTCTTAGAACCAGAATCCAAAGAAATGAATACTATTTATGTTCAAGGTTTTTCAACATCCATGCCTCATGATATTCAAGAACAAATGATACGTACGATTCCAGGATTGGAAAACTGTCAGATTTTAAAATATGCTTATGCGATAGAATATGATGCGATTGATCCATTACAATTATGGCCATCATTAGAAACAAAAGTGATTAAAAATCTTTTTACAGCAGGACAAATCAATGGAACGAGTGGATATGAAGAAGCTGCAGCTCAAGGTTTAATGGCAGGGATCAATGCTGTAAAGAAGATCAATCATGAAGAACCATTAATTTTAAAGAGAAATGAAGCTTATATTGGTGTTATGATTGATGATTTAGTCACAAAGGGGACAAAAGAACCTTATCGTATGTTGACATCACGTGCTGAATATCGTTTATTGTTAAGACATGATAATGCTGATGAAAGATTAAGACAATATGGTTATGATGCCGGATTAGTGAAAGAAGATGTTTATCAGGCTTATGTTGAAAAGATGAATCATATTCATGAAGAAATAGAAAGATTGGATAGTATTCGTTTTACGCCTAAACATGAAATCAATGAATTATTGGTTGAACTGGGTTCAACGCCTTTAAAAGAAGGAATCAGTGCGAAAGTTTTACTTCAAAGACCAGAGATGGATTATCAAAAATTAAAGCCTTATATTGAAAATGCTCATTTAACTTCAGAAGAAGAAAAAAGAGTAACAATTCTTATTAAGTATAAAGGATATATTGATAAGACTTTAAGACAAGTAGAAAAACAAAGAAAGATGGAAGAAAAACAAATTCCTCAAGATATTGATTATGAAGATGTGTTAAATCTATCTTTAGAAGCAAAACAAAAATTATCACAGATTCGACCTGTCACAATTGCACAAGCATCACGTATTTCAGGAATCAATCCGGCTGATATTTCAGTACTTTTGATTTATTTAAAACAACACTATTAAGAGGTATATATGAATCAGGAACAATTTATACAAGCCCTTTTAGATAAAGGTATCACTTTAACAGATCAACAACTTGAACAGTTTGAACTTTATTATCAAACATTAGTTGAATGGAATCAAAAAATGAATCTCACAGCTATTACTCAAAAAGAAGATGTTTATTTAAAACACTTTTATGATTCATTAACAATTTCATTTGATTATGAATTATCCAATCAATCTTTATGTGATGTAGGAGCAGGTGCAGGTTTTCCTTCTATTCCTTTAAAGATTGTCTATCCAGAATTAAAAGTGACAATTGTAGATTCTCTTTCAAAGCGTATTACATTTTTAAAACATTTGATTCAAGTTTTAGATTTAAAAGATGTTCAAGCTATGGCTTCAAGAGCAGAAGAATATGCGAAAAAACATCGTGAATCATTTGACATTGTCACAGCAAGAGCAGTCGCTAGATTAAATATTTTAGATGAATTATGCTTGCCTTTAGTGAAAGTTGATGGAGATTTTATAACTTTAAAAGGATTAAAAGCTCAAGAAGAACTACAGGAAGCTATGCAAGGTATAGAAAAATTAGGTGGAAAAGTCAAGAGACAGGAAAGCTTTACATTAACAGATGAAAACGACCATCGTTGTAATATTTATATACATAAAGTAAAGAATACACCCATTCAATATCCTAGAGATTTTAGTAGAATTAAAAAGAAACCATTATAACGCATCAGTTGATGCGTTTTTTCGTATATTTATATGATTTCAGTTGATAATAAATAAAATAACTAAACAAATAAGTGAACAAATTATGAAATAACTCAACAAATAACTGAAATAAGTGAATAAATAACTAAATAACAGAAAAATAACTTAAATATTAAATGAAATAATGAAAAATAACTTAAATTTTATTGATTTAAGTGAAATATTATTCTAAAATGAATTTAGAAAACAAATGATAATTAATGAATGTATGAAAAAATAGTTTAATTTTAAAGGAGGAAAATCATGTTAAGTGAAGAACTTATAGAATTGACATCATCAATTACTCAATTGAAAAGCGAAACACAGACAGTTGAAGTTAAAGCTGCTCATGGTGGTTATCCTAAGAGATTGTATGATACTTTATCTAGTTTTTCTAATCAAGATGGTGGAGGAATTATTTTGTTTGGATTAGATGAAACAAAAGGTTTTGAAGCTGTAGGTGTATATGATGTTCATGATTTACAAAAGAAAGTGACAGAACAATGTAATCAAATGGTTCCACCTGCTCGTGCAATGTTTACTGTTGCTAAGTATCATGGTTTAGATATATGTAGTGCTGAAATTCCATCCGTTGATATAACAGAAAGACCATGTTATTATGCTGGTGCAGGAAAAGTCAAAGGCTCATATGTTCGTGTTGGAGATGCCGATCTTCCTATGACTGACTATGAAATCTACTCATATGAAGCGTTTAAAAAACATGTTCATGATGATGAAAGACCAATTGAAAGAGCGACATTTGATTTATTGAGAAAAGAAGAATTAGAAAAATATATTTTAACAATGAAAATTAATAAGCCAGGATTCTCAAAATTATCTGATGAACAAGTGTATGAAATGTTATCTATCTCTAGAAATGGTATACCAACACTTGCTGCCGTGATGAATTTTGGGATATATCCTCAAGGATATCTGCCACAAATGGCTATTATTGCAGTTGTTGTGCCGGGAGAAAATTTAGGTGATCTATCAAATCAAGGAGCACGTTTTTTAGATAATAAAAGAATAGAAGGAACTTTGATTGAAATGCTTGATGGTGCTATTGCTTTTTGTCAAAGAAATATGAAAGTAGAAACAATCATTAATCCTCAAACAGGAAATAGAGAGGATGTCACAGAATATCCTATTAATGCCATTCGAGAAATTATTTTAAATGCTTTGATTCATCGTGATTATAGTCAATATACAGAAGGAACACCAATACAGATTTATTTTTATTCAAATCGTCTAGAAATTCATAGTCCAGGTGGTCTTTATGGACGTATGACAGTTGAAGATTTAGGACATTCTCGCCCTGATTTACGTAATCCTGTTTTAGCAACTATGTCGGAATCTCTACTAAATACAGAAAATAGATATTCTGGTATTCCCACTATTTATCGTGAGATGAGAAAAATGAATTTACCTGACCCGGTTTTTCAAAATTTGAGAAATGAATTTGTTGTAACTCTATATAATCAAAGAAAAGAAGAACAACATATTGATGAAAAAGATGATTATGATCAATTATTAGAATTTTGTCAGATACCAAGATCACGACAAGAAATTATGGGATTCTTAAATATTAAGACAACAAGCTATGTAACAAACAAATATATTGTACCACTTATAAAAGAAGGACGATTAGAAATGACGATTCCAGAAAAACCAAGAAGCAGATATCAAAAATATTATACTTTAAAAGAATAGAAAAAATATTTATGGATAGGAGTGATTATGACGAAATATGTAAACTTTTCTTCTATTTTTGTTAATAAACAACTATAATATATTTATAGACATATTTAGGGGAAAGGGGAGAGTTTTATGCGTTGTGACGTATGTGATACAAAAATACCTCCAGGAGCTGATAGATGTCCTAACTGTGGTTATCGTGTTCGAGGAAGTTCAAACATCACTCATAGTCAAACAATATCTACTGAATATCCAGAACCAGAAATCTTTAAACCAAAGAAAAAAAGGAAGTTCTATCAATCACGCAGTCAAACATCGGGTCGTTTTTCGCAACAAAAAAAATCACGAACTTTTAAAAAATATATTATTTTTATTATAGCTTTGATTGTTATAGGGCAGGGGATGGCAGTGTTTGTAGGGAATATTGTCACAGATTATAATAGTCATAACTATACAGAATTTACGGGTGAATCATTACAGGAAGGTATTGATAATGGTGATGATGATGGAACTTTACAATTAGCGTTGGACTATGAAAATGATTTAACAACTTTCTTTACTGATGAATTATTGATGGATGTTGATGTTTCTGAAAATTATAGTATTTATGAAGATGAATATAGTGCTTATATAAATGTATATGGCACATATGATACTGTGAGTTTAACGGCTTCTATGAGTTTTCTTGAACAACAGCCGTATCATCAGTCTGTCACTTTATCTTGGACGAATCAAGGAAGTATAAGAGAAAATCCGATTTATTTGGATACATCACTTATAGAGAAAATAAATGAAAGATTTCAGATAGATATTTATCAGTCTATTGAACAATATAAATCTCAATTAAAAGTTGATGAAGATGATGATACACGTTTTGTGGTAAGTGATTATCAGGATGATTCAAGTGTTTATTTCAGTGAATCTTTAGGTAGTGATGATAATTATTTTGTTTATTTATCTTTAGGACAGGACATTGGTGAAAACTGATGTCTTTTCTATTTGAGAAAATATGTTAAAATTAATAAAAAACAATATATAATAATATTAAATAATAAAAAATAAGAAAAGAGGGTGGCAATGTTTGCGAAAGAAAGGCAAGATGATATTGTAAATCAGGTCAATTTATCTGGTCATGTTAAGGTTAAGGAATTGAGCTTAAAATATCAGGTGACTGAAGATTGTATCCGTAAGGATTTAAGTCTTTTAGAGAAAAAAGGATTATTGAAAAAGACTTATGGAGGAGCTATGAGTCTTCGTAAAAATCCCCATTTGTATAGTAGTATACAGCGTAAAGATATGAATGATAAGCAACGCCAAGAAATAGCGAAAAAAGTCATATCATTATTAGAAAATCAAGATACGATTTATTTAGATATTTCAAGAACAAATGTAGAAGTGGCTCATTTATTGAATGTTTCTTCTTTATCTCTTATTGTCATCACTAATATGATAGAAATATTAGATGTCTTAAAAGATAATCAAAATATATCAGTTGTCTTTATTGGTGGTGAATTGAATAAGGAAAGAGATGGCTTTTGGGGTGGATTATCTTTACAGATGATTCAACAATTTAAGATTGATAAAGCATTTTTAGGGGTTGTAGGTGTTCAATTAGATAATGGAGATGTTTCTACATATTATATTGAAGATGGTTTGATGAAACAAAGAGTTATGAAACAGAGTCAGAGAAATTATCTTTTGTGTGAAACAAGAAAGCTAAGTGAAGATGGACAGTTTATTTATGGAAATTTAAAAGATGTAGATGGGTTGATTTTAAGTGATGTATTGAATCAAGATTATCAAGAGTATATGAAAATTTATGATATTGAGATGTTGTAGGAGGGGACTATGGAAAAATTAATGAGTCAAAGAATTCAAATATTAAAAGAGAAAATGTTATCTTCACCACGTTATGCTTCAATTGAACAGGCTCGTATCATTACACGTGTTTATCAGGAAAATGAATCTTTATCTGTTCCTAAAAAAAGAGCTTTATCTTTAAAGACAGCAATGGAAGAATTGGAAATAGGTTTTGAAAAAGAAGAATTGATTGTTGGTAATCGTACAAAGGGTGTCAGATATGGTGTTGTTTTTCCTGAGAGTGGTTGTTCATGGATAGATAAGGAATTTGAAACATTGCCAACACGTCCCCAAGATCAATTCTTAGTTAAAGAAGAAGATATTCAAGAATTTAGAGAAAAGATTTATCCTTACTGGAAAGGGAAAACGATGGAAGATGTGATTAAACATCGTGGAGGAGAGGATATTCAAGCTATCGCAAAAGTTGTCAAAATTAATCAAAAAGATCATGCGCAAGGACATATTTGCCCAGATACGGCTTTGTGGTTGAAACTTGGACCACAAGGATTGATGAAACAAGCTCAAGAAAAATTAAAAACTTGTGATGAATCACAAAAAGAATTTTATGAATGTGTTATTCTTGTTATGCAAGGTGCATGTACATTTATGAAACGTTATTATGATATGATTATGGAAAATATTCATGATGTTGAAGGATCTTATCAACAATCTTTGAAAACTGTCGCAAATAATTGTTTAAATCTCACAAAACGTCCACCAGAAACATTCCATGAAGCAGTGCAATCACTATGGTTTTTATTTGTATTGTTGCATATGGAATCCAATGCTTCTTCATTTTCACCTGGAAGAATGGATCAATACTTATATCCCTATTATCAAAAAGATATTGAAGCTGGAAAAATATCTATGGCAGATGCTTTAGACATCTTAGAATGTTTATGGCTAAAATTTAATCAGATTGTTTATTTACGTAATCAAAATAGTGCGAAATATTTTGCGGGATTCCCAATTGGATTTAACATTGCGATTGGTGGTCTTGATGAAAATGGTAATGATACTTATAATGAATTATCTTTGCTTTGCTTACAATGTCAATATGATTTAGGATTACCACAACCTAATTTATCTGTAAGATTAAATCGTCATAGTTCTCATGAGTTGATGCAAAAGGCAATAGAAGTTGTATCTAAAGGAAGTGGAATGCCTCAATTCTTCAATGATGAAGCGATTATCCATGCGTTAATAGATTTAGGAATTGAAAAGAAAGACGCTTTGAATTATGCGATTGTAGGATGTGTTGAATTAACAACACATGGTAATAATTTAGGCTGGTCTGATGCAGCTATGTTTAATTTGAATAAAGCGTTAGAACTAACATTGAATCATGGTAAATGTTTGCTTACACATGAACAAATAGGTTTGGATTTAGGTGGTTTAGATACTTATGAAACATTTGATGATTTAGAAAATGCATTTCAAAAACAAATCGATTATTTTATTGAAAAAATGATGCAATGTGAAATTATTGTTGAAAAAGCCCATCAAGATTGTTTACCTACTGCCTTTTTATCATCAGTCATTGATGATTGTTTAGAAAAAGGATTGGATGTGACTAAAGGTGGGGCTAAGTATAATTTATCTGGTATCCAGATGATTCAAATTGCCAATCTGGCTGATTCATTAGCAGCAATGAAAAAGTTGGTTTATGATGATGGTGTGATTGAGGCTGGAAAATTATTGAAAGCTTTACAGGCTGATTTTCAAGGCTATGAAATCATACAGACTATGCTATTGAATAAAGTGCCTAAGTATGGAAATGATGTGGAATGGGTTGATCGTTTAGGAGCAAAATGGGCTGAGTATTTTAGAGAAAGAATGAAAGATTATACGAATTATCGTGGTGGGCCTTACCATACAGGAATGTATACCGTTTCTGCACATGTACCAATGGGAGAAAATGTAGGAGCTTCGCCAGATGGAAGAAATGCTTTAACGCCATTAGCTGATGGTGGTATGTCACCGGTATATGGACGTGATTTAAAAGGTCCAACTGCAGTTCTTAAATCAGTATCACGCTTAAATAATAGTTTGACAACCAATGGTGGTTTATTGAATATGAAGTTTTTACCAGAGTTTTTTCAAACAAAAAATGGCATGAACAAATTTGAAAACTTTTTAAGAGCTTTTGTTGATTTAAAAGTTCCACATATTCAATTTAATGTTGTCAGACGTGAAGATTTACAAGATGCCAAGATTCATCCACAGCTCCATAAATCATTAACGATTCGTGTGGCAGGATATACAGCTTATTTTGTAGAGTTAGCACATAAATTACAAGATGAAATCATTGAAAGGACAACATATGACAACATCTAAAGCTTTAGTTTTTGATATTAAGAGATTTGCTATGCATGATGGTGATGGAATTCGTACAACGATTTTCTTCAAAGGTTGTCCCCTTCGTTGTATCTGGTGTCAAAATCCCGAAGGAATCTCAACTTTACGCAAACCCATTTATTTTCAAAATAACTGTATACATTGTCGTTGTTGTGAAAAGTATGCGAAAGAAGGACAAATGATTTATCAAAATGATAGACCTTATTTCAATAAAGATTATCAAGGAGATTTTGATAACCTTGTTAATATCTGCCCATCATCAGCTATTCGTTATGACAGTCAATATTATGATGTTGATATGTTGATGAAAGAAATTGAGTCAGATCGTGTTTTTTATCGTGATAGTGGTGGAGTGACTTTTTCTGGAGGGGAACCATTGATGCAGGGAGAGTTCTTAATTGATATTTTAAAACGTTGCCATCAACAACATATTCATACAGCTATTGAAACAACATTATATACATCATTAGAACTGATTCAAAAAGCCTTGCCTTATCTAGAGCAAATTTATATTGATTTAAAAATATATGATGAAGCATTACATCAAAAGTATGTAGGTGGGTCAGTAGCGCTTATTAAAAAGCATATAGAATATATTTTAAAAAGTGAACATTGGAAAAAAGTCATTATCCGTACTCCACTAATTCCACAAATCACAGCGACTATACAAAACCTACAATCTATCAGTCAGTTTTTATCACATATTAATCCAGAAGTATATTATGAATTATTAAATTATAATCCTTTGGCTTCTTCTAAATATGAATATGTTGATTTTGATTATGGAATTGATTTAAAATATAAGAAATATACAGATGATGAAATGGAAGCATTTTATCAAATTGCTTATCAAAATGGTATTAAAAATTTAATCAAGGAATAACAGGAGGAAAAGAAAATGGAATTGATTATTGATACAGTTGATTTAAATGAAATCAAAGAAGCAGTAGAATATATGCCTATTGTTGGTGTAACGAGTAATCCTTCAATAGTAAAAAAGACAAATCCAAAGGATTTCTTTGAACATATGCGAACAATTAGAGAAATTATTGGGAAGGATAGAAGTCTGCATATTCAAGTCATCTCTAAAGATTGTGACAGTATGGTGAAGGAAGCTCATAGAATCCTAGAAGAAATTGACAGACAGGTTTATATCAAGGTACCTGTATCTTATGAAGGTATCAAAGCGATTAAAATGCTGAAGGAAGAAAACATTCATGTCACAGCGACAGCAGTCTATGATTTAATGCAGGGATATATGGCACTAGCCGCAGGGGCAGACTATATTGCACCCTATGTCAATAGAATAGGGAACTTGGGAGCTGATCCAATGGAACTGATTTATGAGTTATCAAATCGTATCATCATGGATAACTATGATACAAAGATTGTCGCAGCATCATTTAAAGGTGTTGAACAGATCAAGAATGCATTGAATAATGGAGCACAGGCGATAACAGCACCAGTAGGAATTTTAAAGCAGATATTCAAGAATCCAAACATAGAAAAAGCAGTGGATGATTTCAATGCTGACTGGTATAGTATGTATGGTGAAGGAAAAGGTATTTGCGATTTATAAGACGAGGGAACTCGTCTTTTTGTATAGTATGGTATTCTAAGATTTATCAAAAATACTTTTTATAATATCAGGCATTGCTAAATCAAAAAGATAGAGCATTTCCGGAATAGAGTGTTCATCATCTTTTAAAAACCAATGAATAGAAGTTATCATTGTTCCATTTAAATAGATAGATAAGACATCATACTGTGTTTTTGTTAATTTAGGTAATTTTGTACTCATTAATTGTATATATTTATTGATAAGTAAATGTATTAATGTGTTTTGAGAATCAATAAGAGCATTCTTAAAAAAATTTTTTTCTTTCCGTGAATAAAGTATAGTTTGCTTAGCTAGTGTATAGTAAGAATCTTGTGTCTTGGATGGAAAAAATTGAGGAACAATATCATTATGAAAAAAATAAGTTAAAACATCTTGTTTATTATGAAAGTGACGATAAAATGTTGTTCGACTTATGTGAGAATGATTTATAATTTGGTTTACTGTGATATTATCAAAAGGATATTCTTGTAAAAGTAGATAGAGAGATTTTGATAATTGATCTTTTGTTTTTCTTGTCATAATTTATACCTCTTTTTCTATATTATAACATGATAAGCGTTACACAATTGAAAAAGTGTTCCGTTTTTATTAGTAATATGATTTTATTATGGTAATTTCAATTCTTTTTTTTATAAATTCATTTAAAATAAAAAAAGGAGGATGAAAAAATGGAAGGTAAAATGAAATGTGCAATTTATTATGGAATTAAAAATGTTAAAATGGAAGAAAGAGATATACCAAAAATTGGTTCAAAAGATGTTCTTGTAAAAGTTTTGAGAGCTGGTATTTGTGGTTCTGATACAGGAGCTTATCTTCATGGAGGAGAACCTTATGGTATTTTTAAAGGACAAGAATTTGGACATGAAATGGTTGGAAGAATTGTTGAAAAAGGTGCTGATGTCCCAGATTGTTTTCAATTAGATGATATTGTTTTTATTGATCCAATGAAAGCGAGTCGTTTAGGAAGTTTTAAAGCAGACATGACAGGTGGATTTAGTGAATATGTTCGTGTTGAAGATGCTGCTTTGAATGTTAATTTATATATTCTAGATAAAAACGTTGACTTAGATACTGCTGCATTGATAGAACCGGTTAGTGTTGGGACACAAGGTGCAACTTGGATGAATCCATCTGTTGATCAAAATGTTGTTGTTTTAGGTGCGGGTACAATAGGTTTAGGTGCAACAGCAGGTCTATTATCTAGAGGTATAAAAAATGTTATAGTCGTTGATAAAGTCCAATGGCGTTTAGATAAAGCTAAGGAATTAGGAGCTAAAATCATTAATACAAGTGAGGATAATTTAGAGGAAAAATTATTAGAATATTGTGGTGAAGTTAGTAATGGGGCAGCTTTTCGCCCAGAAGATCTTAATCCAGATTTACTTCAACAAGTTATGGAATTTGCTAAAAAATCACATTTATCATTAGGTAAAAAAATTCCTAATGTTGATTATTATATTGATGCTGCAGGAGCTGTACCTTTATTACAACAAGTTTTTTCATTAGGAAAATTTGGTACAAAATATTCTATTGTTGCTGTATATGGAAAAGAGATTCCATTATCAGGAAATATGTTTATTGCTAATGAAGCAATGATTAGAGGATCAAAAGGATATAATACAAATACAATTCAAGAAGTTATTCAAATGATTGAAAAAAATGATATACCAGTAAAAACAATGATTACAAAAAAATATTCACATAAAGATTTTCCACAAGCAATTGAAGCAGCCAGTGATGTAACAAAAAATATTAAAGTTATTATAGATTATGAAATGTAAGAACTGATTTTCAGTTCTTTTTTATCTTAAGACGAGGGAACTCGTCTTTTTATGTTATAATATGATAAACCAAAGGAGAGAAAGAATTATGATTTATGTTTTGGGTATTGTTGTTGTGAGTCTTATTATTGTGTATCTTATTGTGAAAAAAAATCATTATTTTCAATGTCGGTATTGCTATCATATATGGAAACCAAACTTTTTCCAGATCATAGGGAATGTCAATTGTCAAGTCAATGATTATCATGTGAGATGTCCATACTGTCATCATGAACAAAATATTAAACGTTCTAGAGAAAATAAATTGTGATAAAATAGAGAAAAGAAAAGAGGGAGAGTTATGAAAGAAGTTGTTTTAGGAAGTACAGGTATTCAAGTTGTACAAAATGGGTTTGGAGCTTTACCTATTCAAAGAGTATCAATGGAAGTAGCCGTTAATATTTTAAGAAAGGCATATGAGGGTAGAATGCGTTTTTTTGATACCGCTCGTGCTTATAGTGACAGTGAAGAAAAGCTGGGAGAAGCATTACAGGTTTATTCTAGAGAAAGTTATTTTATCGCAACCAAAACAATGGCAACAACACCGGATGAATTTTGGAAGCAGCTACAACAGTCACTCACATTATTGAAAACAGATTATATTGATATTTATCAATTCCATTGTGCTTCACAAGTTTATAAGCCTCATGATGGAACAGGGATGTATGAATGTATGTTAGAAGCTAAAAAACAAGGAAAGATTAAACATATTGGGATTACTGCTCATCAATTGCAAGTCGCACTGGATGCAGTAGATTCAAAATTATATGAAACCATTCAATTTCCTTTTAGTTATTTATCATCAGATAAAGAATTAGAATTGGTTCAAAAAAGTCAAAAAGCTAATATGGGATTTATTGCGATGAAAGGGTTAGCTGGTGGTTTAATTAATCAATCCAAACCAGCTATGGCGTATATGAGTCAATTTGATAATGTTTTGCCTATTTGGGGTATTCAAAAAGAAAGTGAATTAGATGAATGGCTTTCTTATATGCAAGAAACACCTGTATTCAATGATGAAATGAAAGAATTTATTGAAAAGGAAAAAGAAGAATTATCTGGTGATTTCTGTAGAGGATGTGGTTATTGTATGCCTTGTCCAGTAGGGATCATGATTAATCAATGTGCACGTATGTCATTGATGTTAAGAAGGGCACCATCAAAGAGCTGGTTAACACCTGAAATGCAGGAAGAAATGAAAAAAATTGAAAATTGTTTACATTGTGGTCAATGTTCAAGAAAATGTCCATATGAATTAGATACACCAGCTTTACTACAAAAGAATTACGAAGATTATCAAAAAGTTTTATCAGGTGAAGTGAAAGTTCAATAACAGTATGAAATCATGCTGTTATTTTTTTAAAACATGTTATAATAAAAATAATAAAGATGAAGGAGAGAATTTATGAGCAAGATTATATTTTTAGATGTTGATGGAACATTGATTGACTATGAAGCAAAGTTACCTGCTTCAGCTGCGAAAGCTGTAGATATGGCACGTGCCAAAGGACATAAAGTCTATATTTGTACAGGATGTTCAAAAGCTGAAATTGAACAAAGAAATCTTTGTGAATTAGATGGAATGATTGGTGGTAACGGGGCTTATGTAGAAGATCATGGACATGTCGTGATGCATCAAGGA
This sequence comes from Massiliimicrobium timonense, assembly GCF_042850985.1. Lineage (GTDB taxonomy): Bacteria > Bacillota_I > Bacilli_A > Erysipelotrichales > Coprobacillaceae > Allocoprobacillus. Next base: position 2,519,426 of record NZ_AP031415.1, on the reverse strand, counting down.
TTATCTAAAGAAGATGTCAAACATATTGTTGACTGGTGTAATGAAAGACATCTAGGCTTTTATTTAGAAGCTAACAGTGGTATGTATTGTAATGATTATATGTTAGAGCAGGGACCTGAAACAATGATTAAATATGCTCAGGGAAAGGGAGCAGATTTAAGCAAAGCCAAAGAATCTTCAAAGAAGTTTATGGATGGATTTATTCATTTACAAGGTGAAGATTTATATCGAGATGATGTCAATAAAATTAGCTTTATTTTAAGTAGTTATCAAGATCATTTAGATTCACAAAAGGAATTTCCTCATTTAATAGCAAATACTTGGGGTGGCAAAGGTGAAGTGGCTTTATATGGTGATTTAGGACCAACAGGGATTACCAAAAGACATGCGATTGAAGTGTTATTAGATTATCTAGGAGCAGATCAAAAAGATACGATTTCATTTGGTGATGCGAAAATTGATTTATCTATGTTTGAATGTTGTGATTATAATGTTGCTATGGGAAATGGTGGTAAAGAAATTAAAGAAGCTGCTGATTATATTACAACAGATGTAAATGATGATGGTTTATATAATGCTTTTCGTTATTTAAATTTAATAGATTAAAAGAATTATTTTGACAATTAAAAATGAGTTCATATAAAACTTGTTGATAATTGTCTTTTTTATATCATTGATTTCTTTTGTTTTTTCAATAAAGATGTTATAATAATGAGCGAATTGTAAGGAGAGGATTTTGTGAAAGAACCAAAATATAAATTTATAGATATTCATAAAATTGAAGCCAATGGTCATCAGCCAAGAACTCATTTTGAAAATGAGAAGATTCAAGAATTAGCTGTATCTATCCAACAAAATGGATTATTACAACCTATTGTTGTTAGACCTTATCAAGGAAAGTATCAGATTGTTGTTGGGGAAAGACGTTATCGTGCCTGTCTTTTAGCAGGTATCGAAGAAGTTCCATGTTTAGTTCAAAATTATGATGAACAACAAACAGCAACAGCAGCGATTGTTGAAAATATTCAAAGAGAAAATTTATCGGCTATTGAAGAAGCATTGGCATATCAACAAATCTTGGATACGCAAAATATAACACAGGAAGAATTAGCTCAAAAGGTTGGTAAAAAGCAATCGACGATTGCGAATAAATTAAGATTATTACAACTTCCGATGACTGTACAAGAGGCAGTACGAAGAAAAGATATTACAGAAAGACATGCCAGAGCTTTATTGAAATTAGATACAACTGCTAAACAAAATAATATGTTAAGAGAAATTATGGATAAAGGTTTAAATGTTGAACAGACAGAAGAAAAGATTAAAAAGAAAATTGAACCAAAGAAACCTAAACCTAAAACAAAGAGTATTTCACAAAATTTAAAGATAGCGATGAATACATTAGATCAGGCTGCCATGATGGTACAACAGGCTGGGGTAGACATAAGTGTAGATATATCAGAAACAGAAGATGAAGTGATTTATGTGATTAAGATGAAAAAATAGCTTCATCTTTTTTTGACGTGTTTAAAGAGAAGTGCTATGATAATAAAAAAGGGAGCTTATAAATAGGCTGAGAGGAAGTTGTGAACTTCGACCATACCTGATTTGGATAATGCCAACGTAGGGATATAAAATGAGTATTAAGAGTATATCCCTTGATATATTCTTTTTTTTGTAAGGAGGATGAAAAGATGATAGAACAAGTCAAAAATGCTAAACCATTAATTCATTGTATCACTAATAAAGTGACAATGAATGATTGTGCCAATGCTTTACTCGCAATTGGCGGGAGTCCTATTATGGCTGATGATGAGGCAGAAGTAGAAGACATTACATCTATTTGTCAAGGATTGCTGATTAATGTTGGAACATTGAATCAGGCAACCATTCCATCTATGATGAAAGCTGGAAAAAAAGCCAATGCCTTACAACACCCTGTTTTATTAGATCCCGTTGGAATAGGCGCAAGTCAATTACGTTATCAGACAACTCAACAATTATTAAAAGAAGTTCATTTTGATGTCATTAGAGGAAATATTTCAGAAATGAAAGCTTTAATGAATATCCAGTCACAATCAAGAGGTGTTGATGCGAATGCATCAGACAGTATAACGGATGAAAACTTAGATGAAAATATAATATGGTTACAACAACTCAGTTCAAAGACAGGAGCAATTATAGCGGTTAGTGGAGCTATTGATGTGATTGTGGATAGTCAAAATGCTTATATTGTTAGAAATGGATGTCAAGAAATGTCTATGATTACAGGAACAGGTTGTATGTTAAGTGCAATTATGTCTGCATTTATGGTTGTTCATCGTCAAAGACTGTTAGAAGCATGTACTTATGTCAGTGCATTGATGGGATATTGTGGAGAGTTGGCAAAAAATAAAATGCTTGTTGAGAAATTAGGTGTGGGAAGTTTAAGAGTTTATTTGATGGATTATTTATCACTTATGAATGATGGTATATTGAAAGAAGGAATGAAGATTGAAAAAAGATGTTAAGAAAGCCATGCCATTATATCTGGTTACAGATCGTCGCTGGTTAAAGGAACCACTGATTCAAACAGTTGAAAAGGCAATTCAAGGTGGTGTGACTTGTGTTCAGTTAAGAGAAAAGCATTTGGATCAAAAATATTTTGTTGAATCAGCTAGACAACTTTTATCTCTTTGTCACCAACATCATATTCCTTTGATTATTAATGATGATGTTGATGTGATGATAACAGTTCAAGCGGATGGTGTGCATGTTGGGCAAAATGATATGGATGCAAAAAAGGTAAGAGAGATGATTGGACCGGATAAAATATTGGGTGTATCAGTAAGAACTGTGGAACAGGCTTTAAAAGCACAACAAGATGGAGCCGATTATTTAGGAGTGGGTTCTATTTTTGTGACACACACAAAAGATGATGCCAAAAAAGTGGAAATACAGACGTTAAAAGATATTTGTCAAGCTGTTGATATTCCAGTGATTGCTATTGGAGGTATTGGACAGAATAATATTTCACAATTAAAAGGGACAGGCATTGATGGAGTAGCTGTAGTCAGTGCTATTATGGCTCAAGATGATGTGTTCAAGGCTGCCCAGAATTTAAAAGGAAAAGTTAAGGAGGATATTTTATGAAAACAGTTTTAACAATTGCAGGAACGGACCCAACAGGAGGGGCTGGGGCACAGGCCGATTTAAAAACATTCATGGCTCATAAAGTCTATGGAATGAGTATTATGACATCATTGGTTGCTCAAAATACATTAGGTGTTAAAGATATTATGGATGTGACTCCTTATTTTTTAGAAGAACAATTTCAATGTGTTTTTGAAGATATTTATCCAGATGCAGTCAAGATCGGAATGGTTTCACAACCAGAATTAATTCATAAAATTGTTGAACAATTGAAAAAATATCATGCTAAAAATATTGTTGTAGACCCTGTGATGGTTTCTACAAGTGGTTCACGTTTATTAGCTGATAGTGCTTTAGAAGCTTTAAAAAGTGAGTTGATTCCATTATCTTGTATCATCACACCGAATATTCCTGAAACAGAAGTTTTAGTGAATCATACGATTCAAAGTAAAGAGGATATGATTCAAGCGGCTAAAGAAATACAACAATGGTATCAAGGAGCTATTTTGATTAAAGGAGGACATTTTGAAAAACGTGCTGATGATTTACTTGTCATAAATAATGAGGTTTATTGGCTAGAATGTGAGCATATTGACAATCCAAATACACATGGAACAGGTTGTACTTTATCTAGTGCCATAGCTTCCAATCTGGCTTTGGGTTATGATTTAAAAACAAGTGTGGAAAAAGCCAAGAAGTATATTACAGGAGCATTAAAAGCTAATCTAAATTTAGGACATGGCAGTGGACCATTGAATCATTGCTGGAATTTATAATAGAATAATGAAATATAAAAAATAATGATTAGATTAGGAATTAAGCATTGAATATGTATCTGATAATAGATATATATTCAATGTTTTTTATATTATTTAGGATATTATCAATGATTTTTCTATTCATAAATGTCTTATGGGATGTGTTTAATATTTTCATACTTCTTATTTTTAGTGTTTAAATAAATCAAAATTCGTCGAAAATTCATACACTTTTTCTTTTGACATACGAATTAAAGTACACTTTATTAAGGGAGGTGTACGAATAATGCAATATTCATTAGTGAAAGGGAAAATATGGAAGCAAATTCTGAAATTCTTTTTTCCTATATTAATAGGAACTTTTTTTCAACAGTTATATAATACCGTTGATACAATTATTGTTGGACAGTATGTAGGGACTCAGGCATTAGCCGCTGTTGGATCAACAGGAAATCTTATTAGTTTGCTGGTGGATTTTTTTGTTGGATTATCTTCAGGAACAACTGTTTTGATTGCTCAGTTTTTTGGAGCAAATCAAGAACATCGTGTTTCTAAAACTGTTCATACATCTTTTGCTTTAGCTATTGTCTGTGGCTTGATAATGACTTTATTTGGCTTGTTTTTTTCTGGAAAGTGTTTAAATATGATGGGAGTTCCATCAGATATATTAGAGGCAGCAACTTTGTATATGCGATTGTATTTTTTAGGTGGTATACCTCTAGTTGTCTATAATATTGGAACAGGAGTATTACGTGCTATTGGAGATAGTCACACGCCTTTAATATATCTTATGATTTGTACTTTTATTAATATTGTTTTAGATTATATTTTTATTGTTTATTTTTACATGGGAATTGCTGGGGCAGGTATTGCGACAGCTATTGCACAGTTTGTTTCTGCACTTCTTGTCTGTTACAAACTAATTAAAGCAAAAGGCTGTTATCAATTATGTTTGAAAAAGATAGAGTTTGATATAGAAATTTTAAAAAATGTTTTAAAAATTGGTATTCCAGCGGGGTTACAAGCAGTTATGTATGCAGTTTCCAATATTATTTTACAAGTTAAAATTAATTCTTTTGGAACATCTATGATTGCCGCATGGACTGTTTATTGTAAAATAGATGCCCTGTTTTTTATGATAGCCGCTGCATACAGTTCAGCATTAACAACTTTTGTAGGTCAAAATTATGGAGCTGGGCTTTATACAAGAGTGCGACAGGGAATGAAAATTTGTATTGGCATGTTAAGTATCTCAGCCATTTTTCTAAGTATTTGTTTGATGACTTTTGGTAGACAGATTGCATCATTGTTTTCAAATGATTCGCAAGTTATTTTAGAAACTGTTCAAATTATCTATTATATTGTTCCATATTATGTTACATATAGCGGAGCTGAAATTATTTCGGCTACAATGCGAGGATGTGGAGATGCATTCAAACCAATGATTATTGTTTGTTGTGGAGTTTGTTTATTAAGAATTCTTTGGGTTATTGGGATTCCTGATATATTTGCTTCATTTCATATGGTTGTTGTATGTTATCCTATTTCATGGGCAGCAACATCTATATTATTTGTTGGATATTATCAAAATTTTAAGAACCGCTTTTTAAAAAGTGTCTAAAATATATAAAAAGTGACAATTATTTAAACACTGAATTCTTATTAAATAGATTTTTATATGATAAAAAAAGAAAGGGAGATGAGGTGATAATGTTAGATAAAATCAAACGATATATTGGTCCACGAAAGTTTTATCAATATGTTTTTTCTATGGCAATCCCTTTAGGTTTTCAACAATTGATTTCTAGTTGTATGGGGATTGTAGATTCGTTAATGGTATCATGGATTGGTCAAGTGACAGCAGTAGGAACGGCTGTACAGATTGAAACATTATGTACATCGGTTTCTTGGGGAAGTGCTGCAGGAGTTGGAATTTTTTCTGTGCAATTTTTTGGTGCTAAGGATTTTACAAGCTTCAAAAAGTCATTTGGTTTAAGTGTCTTGTTAGCTTTGATTTCAGGTTTATTTTGGTTTTCTGTAGCAAGTTTTTTTGGGAAAGTGATTTTACAATTTTATATAAGTGATGCAAGTGTTATTCAAAATGGACTAGCCTATCTAAATATTGCAAAATTCTCATATTTTCCATTAGCGTTAAGTTTTGTTTTCAATATGACTTATCGCAATATTAATCGTCCAAAAGTACCTTTGATTATAGGAATTATTGCAATGATCATGAATATAGTCGTGAATTATGTACTTATTTTTGGATTGTATGGTTTTCCACGAATGGGGATACAAGGTGCAGCTATGGGAACATGTATAGCTCAAATGTCATCATTATGTATTCATGTTTTGTATGCTTATCAAACAAAACAACCTTTTATAGGTAGTTTTCAAGAAATGTTTACATTTGACCTTTATTTTATTCAACCCATTTTACAAAAAACACAATCTATTGTATTTAATGAACTATTATTTGGGTTTGGCTCAACATTATTTATTAAAGCATTTGGAGCTTTAGGAACACGATCTATGGATGCTTATTATGTTGGAGAAAAAATATCAAATGTATTTTATGCTTTTGCAAATGGATTTTCTAATGCAGTAGCTGCAATTGTTGGTTATTCATTAGGTTATGGTGATGGTCATAAAGCAAAAGAAGAAGGTGATTATTTAATGACTTTAGCAACTGCTATGTCAGTTGTCTGTCTGATATTCATTTATTTTGGTTCGCCTCTTTTTGTCCAAATCTTTGACTTGACTCATCCACAAGTCATTCAAGAAGCTATACTTATTGTGAAAGTTTTTGCTTTGCGTATAGCGTTACGATTCTTTATCGTTATTGTTTTTTCTTCACTCAGAGCTGGAGGGGATTCTAAGGTATTAACTTTACTTGATAGTGGATTGATGTGGAGTGTAGGAATTCCATTAGCATTTATAAGTGTTCATATCTTTCAGATTCAAAGTATAGCTATTGTTTTTTTGATTTGCCAATTAGAACAAATTGTGAGAGTGATTTTAGGAATTAAACGTTATCAAACAGGAAAATGGATTGTGAATTTAACAACATATGTTCATGATTCAATAAAATAAGGAGGAAGAAAATGTTACCAAAATTAATTATTTTTGATGTTGATGGTCTTATGCTTGATACAGAAGCAAGATGGCAAGAAGCTTGGGATAGTGTTGGAAAGCGTTATGGTGTACAGGATTTGGGAAATACAACTTTTTTAAAATGTGTAGGGAGAAATGGTAAAGAAGTTGAAGATATTGTGAAGAACGATCTTCGACAATTTGCTCATCCAGAAAAGATTTTACAAGAAGTGAGAGAATATGGTGATGAACTTCTAAAAGAAAGAATTGATATAAAGAAAGGTCTTATGGAATTATTACGTTTTATTCAATCATTATCTATTCCTGTAGCAGTTGCAACAGCGACAGATAAAGACACAACTTATCAAAGATTATCTCGATTACAGTTATGGGATCAATTTGATTATATATTGTGTGGCAATGAAGTTCATTTAAGGAAACCACATCCAGAAATTTATGAAACAGTATTGAATTATTTTGGTGTCGATTCACAAGAGGCATGGGTATTGGAGGATTCATATGTGGGTGTCGAAGCTGCATATCGTGCGCATATTCCTTGTATTATGATTCCAGATTTAGCACCGGCACAAGAAAAGCAGAAAAGAGAAACTTTTGCTATAGTGGATTCTTTGATAGATGTTATTGATATATTAAAGAAGAATATGCAGGTAACTATGATGACATATATTCAAGAAACACCACAACAGATGAAAGACAATATCATAAATATAGAAGAAATAACAAAGCCTCTGGTACAGCTTTATTTACAAAAAGAATATCAGTCCCTATGGATTATTGCTTGTGGCTCTAGTTTTAATGGGGCACAATGTGCAAAACCATTTTTAATGAAATATTTAAATTGTGATGTTAAAGTCATTTCACCTATGAGTTTTGTATATTTTGAAAATCAAATAACAGAAGATGATTTTGTTTTTGTGGTTTCACAAAGTGGTCATTCTACAAATTGTATTCAAGCACTTCAAAAATTAAAATCACTTCATCGAGAAGCTGTCCTTATAACAGGACAAAAAAATGATGATTTGAAATCATATGCAGATATTGTTGTAGATTATCATATGGGAATAGAAACTGTAGGATATGTCACAAAAGGTATTGTGATGCTGATTGAATATTTGATTTTATTTGCATTGGTATCTGGTTTGAAAAAACATTGTATTCATCAAGAAGTTTATGATGAAATCATTAAGGAACTATTAGAGGTACCTGAACGTCATCAAATAATTCAAGAAGAAACAAAACAATTTTATCAAAAGCATCTATATGAAATGACTTCTTTGAATCCTACATTTTTTATAGGATTCATTCAAAGTTATGGCATTGCTTTAGAAGGGGCATTGAAAATGGCAGAAACAACAAAGCATCCATGTATGGCTTATGAAGCAGAAGAATTTATTCATGGATTTAATCTCCAATTGACACCAGCATATACAGTGTGGTGTATTGATGATTGTTCACAGGGAAGTTCACGTATCATCTCAATTTATCAAGCCATTCAAAGTGTTACACCACGAACTTATGCAATCACGAATAGCCCTTTGGTTGATGATGAACATGCGATAAGAATTCCTTTTCATATTCATGAACCATTATTAATGCCTTTGTACATTTTACCGGTATTTCAAGTTTTATCTTATCAGATCAGTGAAGAATTACAAACATGGAATACGCATCCAAGATTTTCTAAGTTTAATGATTATGTTCAAACCAAAACTAATGAATAGATTTATAAAAAATGGAATGATTTCCATTTTTTATTTTTCAACACTTTTGTAGATTATAAAAAAACAAAGGGATATGACTGTTAGAGTAGTGTTGAAAAATGTCAAAAAATCAGAAAAAGTTATAAAAAACAGAACATTAAGACAAATATGTCAACACTACTTATAACAAAAAATGAGTTTGGTATAGTAGAGGTATCAAAAGAGAACATCAAAAAAGGAGGAAATAGAAAATGTTTGATGTCAAAAAAATAATTGAAGAAATTACTTCAGAAAAACAAATTAAAAATTTAAGTTTTGCAGGTGTTGGAGGATCTTTAGCATGTTTCTATGCAGCATATTACTATGTTCAAAGAGAAGCTAAAAATATAACAACAAGTTATACTTCAGCAAATGAATTTGTTCATGATACACCAGCTTGTATTGGTGAAAACTCAATCGTGGTCATTGCATCTAGAGGTGGAAATACTGCAGAAACAGTAGAAGCAGGACGTGTTGCAAAATCTAAAGGAGCAACAGTTATTGGATTGACACATGAAGCACAAGATACAGGTATTCATGAAGTTTCTGATTATACAATTGTTTTTGAAGATGGAGAAGGTATTCCATTTGAAGTAGGAAAATCTGCTTATATCTTAAAAATTGCTTATGAAACTTTATATCAAGTGGAAGGAACTGGTCAATATGAAGCAATGGTAGAAGCAATGAATAAAATGAATGAATTAGTACCAGCTGCACAAAAAGCTATTGTTCCTGAAGCTATTCAATTTTCTATTCAATATAAAGATAATCCAGTTATTTATACAATGGGAAGTGGTACAGCATGGTCTGCTGCACAACAAGAAACAATTTGTATTTTAATGGAAATGCAATGGATCAATTCAGCAGTTATTCATACAGGAGAATATTTCCATGGTCCATTTGAAATCACTGATCCAGATACAGCATTCTTATTATTAAAATCAACTGGAAAAACGAAAGCATTGGACGAAAGAGCTATTCGATTCTTAGATCAGTACAATCATCATCATACAGTGATTGATTTGGAAAAATATGGTTCACATGAATTAGGTGAAGTTAGTGAATATTATGATTATGATTTCCATACAGCGCTTTTAGATGTATTTAATCATTTATTAGCTGATATGAGAGATCATCCATTAAGTAAAAGAAAATATATGTGGAAATATAAATATTAAAATGAATTGTCATTAGAAAGTGAGTGTTTCTAAAACTCTCACTTTCTATCAAAGGTAGGCAAAAAGATAGTGTTTAATTTTTCAACACTAAATCATCTAAAAAGTGAGTTAGTGTATATTTAAGTATATGAAATGTAAAAAGTGCATTTTATGAAAGGATGATGAATGTGACAGGGAGTACAAAAAGTATGATTTTAAATTATATGAATGATTTAACACAAAACTTTGATTTTACTCAAGTGAGTCATTTTACAGCATCATCTATTGCAAAAGAAATGCATATTAGTCGCAGTTTAGCAAGTCAATATCTTAATGAACTTGTAAAAGAAAAATTGGTGATGAAGATTAATTCTCGACCTGTATATTTTTTGCATCGTCAGAAAATGGAAGAATTATTTCATTTGGTATTTCAAAATGATGATTTTTATGACTTAGAGGAAGTAAAACAATATATTAATGAACATTCCGTAGGAGATGGTGATTATTCTCAGATTATTGGTTATGATAAATCTTTAGCGGAGCCTATTAAACAATTAAGAGAAGCTTTTGAATATCCACCAAGCGGATTACCAATTATTTTGTATGGGGCAAAAGGTACAGGTAAGAGAACACTTAGTCAAGTCATTTATGAAAATGCAGCAAGGCGTGGAAAGATTAATGAAAATGCAAAAGTGTTTAAGATAGAATTTACACCTACCAATAGTGAACAAGTATCATTAAAAATTTTTGGAGATGGACATAAAAGTGGATTGATTGACCAGTATGATTATATTGTTTTCATTTTAGCTGGTGCACAATATATGTCCGAATCATTTCAAGAAAAATTATGTCATTTGATTGAAATAGGCAAGAGCGCAAATACCAAAAAAATGAAATATCTCCATAAAACAATCAGATATATTCTTTTATCTGATATTCATCCGCATCATTTTATGGTTGATTGCCTGCTTAAAAATATTCCTGTCTTAATTTCTTTGCCTTTATTAAAAGAAAAGAGCAAAGAAGAAATTGAAGAGCTCATTATTCATTTCATGATCAATGAAGGCAAGAAAATGAATAAAATTATTAAAGTCAGTAGTAGTGTTTTAAGAGCATTGGTTAATGGTGATTATTCACAGAACTTAATCGGATTACAATCTGCTATACAGATTATGTGTGCTTCTGCCTTAAAAGAAAATACAGGTAATAAAGAAGTTATTATTCATACATATCATTTACCAGAATATTTATTAAGAACACTTCCGATTGTTACTGATGAAGATATTGTTTATATTGATACAACAGCTTATAAGAAAAGTGATCAGATTGATTATATTTTGGATTATTTTAGTATGATTGTAAAATCATTTTTTAAAGATCAAGATTTTCAGGAATCCCTAAAAGATGCACAACATCATTTTGACTTATTAAGTGATTTTCTTTCATATAAACAAAGGGTTGCTCCTGAACGTATTAAAGGTATAGAAATCTCCCTCTCTAATATTTTTGATACTATATTAAAAAAACGTTATATGAACCTGCCTAGTGGCTTTAGCTATACCTTTGCAAAGTTAATGTATATGAATGAATTGTATCACTCATCTATATATAAATGGCAACAGAAGAATCATTTTGATATAGATAATATATTAACGCAGTTGAAGGAGCATTGTATTAATGAAACATTAATTGTTGAAGAGATGATACGATTAGTCAATTCTAATTTAGAAACAGATATTGATAGTTTTTTTAAATTAATCATGATAGTCAATCTTAATCATTATAATACAGTCAGAAAAACACAAAAAATATTTGGAATTATTATCTGTCATGGGTATTCTACAGCAACATCAATAGCTGAGGCTGTTAATAGTTTGCTGGAAAATTATATATTTGATGCTGTAGATATGCCATTAGATGTAACAATTGATGAAATTAAAGAAATACTAGTTGAGAGAATTAATCGTATGCATAGTAATGCAGATGTTATTGTTATGGTGGATATGGGGTCTTTAGAATTATTAGGAAAAAGCTTAAGTACAGCGATTAATTGTAATGTAGGTGTCATTAATAATGTTTCAACGAGATTAGCATTAAATGTTGGTAATGCTATTTTGAATGAAAATAATATGAAAATGATTTTAGAAAAAGTCAGTGCTCATTCAATGGCAAAATATACAATTGTAAAAAGACAAAAAAAGGATGCTATTATCTTTACAAGCGAAAGTGGAATTCAAACAGCCCAACGAATGAGAGAATTATTTGAAAATAGTTTATCAACAAAGTCTATTCCTGTAGATTTTGTGGTTTGTGATTACAATCAATTAATTTCTAGTGGTCAAGATCATGAAATTTTTAATAACAATAATGTATTGTTTATTACAGGGACGGCTAATCCTCATGTGAATGGACAAAAATTTGTTGCTTTAGAGGACATTATTTCTGGTCATCATATAGATATTATTATGAAAAGATTATCACCATATTTAAATGTTGAAGAATTAGATCATATGATTTCTGATTTACGAAAAAACTTTACTTTACTCAATGTTGTCGGATATTTAACCATTTTAAACCCCCAAGTTTTGTTAGACAATGTGAGTGTAGCTATGGATGTTTTGCAAGATTGTTTGCAAGAAAAGTTTGATGGAAAAACACTTATAGGACTTTATATACATGTTTGTTGCCTTATTGAAAGACTTGTTACAAAAACAGCTATTACAGAATTTGACGATTTAGAGAATTTTGAAAAAACACATATGCATTTTATTAAGTGTGTTCATGAAGCATTTCATATTATATCGAAACGCTATAATATTGTGATTCCAACAAGTGAAATTGCCTATCTTTATGAATTTATTGATGCTGATCATAATGCAAAATAAAATCTATTTTGCATTATGACAGGTATTTTAAATGAGAAGAACTCCTTTCATAAAGAAGGAGAGAAAACATGATGAAACTGGAGAGTTGTCGTCATATGCAATAACAAAGATATTGTGTAACGAACCTTCTTTGGCACAATGCTAAAAATAATCAGCATGTTTTGGCTAGAAAGGAATGAATATAAAGAATGGAAAAAGGAAAAAAGATTATTATTGCAACACATGGATATCTCGCCGATGGTTTTGTAAGCGCTTTGAATATTATTGTCGGCGATATGAAAGATTTAAAAGCAATGTGTTGCTATACATCACCAGATTTTAATTTAGATAATCAAATAACACAAATGATGGAAAATCATGATTTTGAAAAAGAAGATTTGGTGATTTGTACTGATATATTAGGTGGGAGTGTTAATAATGGATTTGTGAAGTTTTTAGGAACTTATCCATTTCATCTGATTACAAATATCAATTTAGCTTTTTTGATTGATTTGTTATTAACGACTCCGACAGTGAGTGACAATACATTAGAGATGAAAACACAGGAAGAACTTTTTGGTGTGAAATATATTAATAAATCAATTGCTTTTATACCTGATGAAGATGATTTGTAGAGAGGTGAGAAATATGATAAAAGCTGTAAGAGTTGATCATAGACTTGTTCATGGACAAGTAGCATTTACATGGACACACTATTTAGCTGTATCGAGAATTATTGTTATTGATGATAAAGCAGCAAATGATGAATTTCAAAAAATGGCATTGAATATGTCAAAACCAGCAGGAGTAAAATTAAATATTTTTACTGTAGAAAAAGCTTTATCTAAAATGCCAAAAGTCGAAGAATTAAAAGATACAATTTTTATAATATTTGGTTGTACAAAAGATGCTGCTAGATTTATTCAACAGTATCCTAAAATTAAAGAAATTAATTATGGAGGAATTGCAAAAAAAGAAGGATCAAAATTGTATTCTGACGTTGTTTATTTAAATGATGAAGAAGTTGAAGATTCAAAAAAGATTATGGATTGTGGAACACATATATTTATGCAACAACTTCCATCATCAAAGAGAGAGGAATTGAAGTTTGAAAAATAAGGAGGGAAAAATAAATGTTATTAAATGCATTTGTTATAGGTCTAATTGCGGTGTTTGGTAGATTAGATTCACGTATGTTAGGACGTTTAAATTTTGAAAGACCATTAATTACCTGTACACTTGTAGGGTTGTTCTTAGGAGATTTAAAAACTGGACTAGCAGTTGGTGCTTCTATGGAAATGGTAAGTTTAGGGTTCATGAGTATTGGTGCCTCTGGTTTTGATATGAATATGGGGTCAATCGTTGGATGTGCTATTGTTATTATGACTGGTTCAGACATTTCAACAGCATTAGCTATTGCGACACCAATGACTTTATTAAGTACATTGATTGAAACGGGAGCAGATATTCTTCGTATTAGTATGACACATATGATTGATAGTAGTGTAGAAGCTGGTAATTTTAAAAGAGCCAAAACAATTAATATTGTTTGGGGTCCAATGTTATATTCTATTTGTTACTTTATCCCAGTGTTTATAGCTGTTTATTTTGGTGCTGATCTTATCAATTTGATTAATGATTTTATTCCAGAATTTGTATTAAATGGTGTTACATTAGGAGCTAATTTAGTTGCATTCTTTGGATTTGCTATGTTACTTTCTGTTATTATCAACAAGAAAAATGCTATTTTCTTCTTCTTTGGATTTGCTTTAGCAGCTTATTCTGGTTTAAGTTTAACAGGAATTGCTATTATTGCGATTATCTTTGCTGTTATTTTATATCAATTGAAATATGATAATAATTCAAAAGTTCAAACAGCTGATGGATCCATTGATGAGTTAGATGAATTAGATGATTAAAGTAAGGAGGATGAAATAATGTCAAAAAAAGGATTGGAAACACAAAGAAATTATCCGTTAAGAAAAAAATGTAAAGAATTTTTCTGGGGTGGTTGGTGTATGCAAACTCTTTGGAACTATGAAAGACAAATGAATACTGCATTTATGTGGGGTATTTCTAAAACTTTAGATCGTTTGTATCCTGACCCAGAGGATTTGGAAAAAAAGAAAGAAAGATATAATGCGGCTTTGGAATTCTTTAATATTACACCACAATGTGGAGCCTTTGTATTAGGATTAACTGCCGCAATGGAAGAAGAATATGCTGAACATCCAGATACATTTAATCCAGAGATGATTACAAATGTCAAAACTGCTTTAATGGGGCCATTATCTGGAATTGGAGATTCATTATTTCAAGGAACTGTAAGAATTATAGCCATGAGTATTGGGATTTCATTAGCTCAAAAAGGTTCAATTTTAGGACCAATTATTGCTATGTTGATTTCATTTGCTGTGAGTTTCCCTATCACATGGTTTGGTGGTAAATTAGGGTATGTTAAAGGTCAGGAAGTTATCCGTCAAATTTCAGAAAGTAATTTAATGGATAAAGTGATGTATGGCTGCTCAATTGCTGGTTTAATTGTTGTTGGTGGAATGTGTGCAACACTAGTTAATATTACAACACCAATTGTTTATAATGAAACATTAGTCTTACAAGACGTTTTGAATGGTATTATGCCATGTCTTATTCCTTTATGTTTAACAGGAATTATGTATTACTTTGTAAAAAAAGGTGTTCATCCAATTGTTATTGTTATATCATGTTTTGTTGTAGGTATTGTATTAAATTATTTTGGAATATTAGCTGTTTAAACAAACTCTAATCTATTGATATACAAAATAAACTGTGCTAAAATATCTGACAGATATATCAATAATGTTTGCCGCCGGGTAGACTTTAAAACATTGGTTTCGTATCGTTAGGCCATAGAAGATGCGAGAATCAATGTTTTTTATTTTATGTGGAAGGAGAAAAGAAGAAATGAAAAAAATGCGTCGTAGTAAACAAGCTTTATCAAATGAAAAATGTATAGAAATATTAAATAAAAATACATCAGGTGTTTTAGCACTTTGTGGAAATCAAATGGAACCGTATGCTTTACCTATAAGTTATGTCTATGAAGATCAAAAGATTTATTTTCATTGTAGTAAAAGTGGTTATAAATTAGATTTAATGAAAGAAAATAATCAGGTTTCATTTTGTGTAATTGATCAGGATGTTATTGTTCCAGAAAAATATACAACTTATTTTAGAAGTGTGATTGTTTTCGGCAACATCCATATGCTTGAAAATGATGATGAAAAACAACATGCTATTGAAACACTAGCTATCAAATATTCACCAGATGAAAGTATCCAAAATCGACAAGAAGAAATAAAAAAATTTTGGAAAGCCTTATGTCTATTAGAACTGGATATAAAAGATATAACTGGCAAACAAGCAATAGAACTTGTAGATAAGAGAAATGAGGGATAGAATTTTGAAAAAAGGATTGAATGAATTTTTGAAATATACGTCTTTAAATATTTTGGGAATGTTGGGTTTATCATGTTATATTTTAGCAGACACCTTTTTTGTATCTAAAGGATTAGGTACTGATGGATTAACAGCTTTAAATTTAGCTATTCCTATTTATAGTTTTATTCATGGCAGTGGTTTAATGATAGGTATGGGAGCTGGAACAAAGTATTCCATCTTAAAGAGTCAAGAACATCATCTTGAGGCGAATAAAACTTTTACACATGCCTTGTTTTTGGCAGGATGTTTTGCAGTGCTGTTTGTTTTGATTGGTATCTTTTTTTCTGGTTTTATTATTTCTTTATTTATTGAGCAAGGATATGTTTTTGATATGTCTAAGACATATCTACAAGTGGTATTATTGTTTGCTCCAGCATTTTTATTAAATAATGTTTTATTATGCTTTGTACGTAATGATAGAGCACCTCAATTATCAATGGCTGCTATGATTGGTGGGAGTTTATCTAATATTATTTTAGATTATATTTTTATTTTTCCTTGTCAAATGGGTATCTTTGGTGCTGTTTTTGCGACAGGTTTAGCTCCCATTATCAGTATGATGATTCTTTCACCACACTTTATCAGAAAGAAAAATCAGTTTCATATTCAAAAGTGTTATCTACAATTCAAAAGGATTATTGGTATTTTATCGAGTGGAGTGCCTTCACTTGTGACTGAAGTTTCTTCAGGTGTTGTCATGATTGTGTTTAATACAATTATTTTAGGACTGACTGGTAATGTAGGTGTTGCGGCCTATGGCGTTATAGCCAATCTTTCATTAGTTGTTATTGCTATTTATACAGGTATTGCTCAAGGAATACAGCCATTGATGAGTCGTTACTATGGGTTGAATCAAATGAAATCCATCCATCAAATATTAAAATATGCATTGGTGATGATGGTTGTTATTTCTGTATTGATTTATGGACTTGTTTTCTTTCAGGCAACAAGTATTACACAAGTTTTCAATAGTGAAAATAATCAGGCTTTACGCATCATTGCCTCGCAGGGATTAAAATTATACTTCTTGGCTTGTCCATTTGCAGGATTTAATATCATTATTTCTATGTATTTTACATCAGTTGAAAATCCACTTCCTGCCCATATGATTTCTTTATTAAGAGGATTTTTTGTTATGATTCCAACAGCGTTCTTATTATCATGGATAGGTGCTATGACTGGTGTCTGGTGTGCATTCCCTATAACAGAATTTATGGTATCTATCATTGGTGTTATATTTTATTTGAAATTGAGAAGAAAGAAAAAAACTGTGTGAATTACACAGTTTTTTTAATTATTCAAATGCAATACATACAGGAGCAGGAATTTCTACTGTAGAATCAGTCAATACAAGTTCTTCTGTATCCTCATTCAATGTCATGATTTGTAAAAGATTGCTGCCTTGACAAGCGACAATTAAGTATTGATCATCAAGAATTTGGAAATCTCTTGGTTCTTTACCAGTGTGAACCATATATAATAGTGAAATTTTCCCACTTTCTTTGTTAACACGATACATCGCAATACTGTCATGTCCTCGATTAGATACAAAAAGATGATTTCCACTTTGTGTTAAACGAATCGCTGCAGCACTTGAAAAGCCCTTGAAATGTCGAGGAATACAATGAATCGCTTGAATCAACTGGAAATGTCCTTGCAGATATTTAAAGACCATAATATTATTGGCAATTTCATTGACTAAATAAGCAAAACGGCCATCTTTTGAAAAAATCATATGACGTGGACCAGAACCCGGTACAATGTTAAGTGTATAATCAGGATCTTCTAATAAAACACCTTGAGAGTAGCGATACATGACAACTTTATCAGCTCCTAAGTCAACAGCGTAAACAAATTGCTGATCTGGTGTAATGCCAACATAATGAACATGAGGGCTTGTCTGACGTTTGAGTAAATCAGGACCTAAGCCAGTATGATGAACTGCACATATTTTTTGAGTAATGATACCATTTTCTAATTGATAGGAAGCTGTTGCTCCGACATGATAATTTGCTGCAAACAAGTAGCGATGACTTTGATCAACACAAAGATGTGTATAAGAACGACCACTGGAATGATAATTGTTATTGAGAATTAATTCATCTTTATATATTGAAAAACTTCCTAAACCACCACCGTGACTATGAGAATTAGCATTTTTATAGGCAACATATAATGTATGATCATCACATATCATATAAGAGGGATAATCTTGTGTTTCAATTTGTTGAATACGTTTCATTTCAAGTGTTTCTTTATCAAATTTCATGATATAAATGCCTTTATCATGATGTTTTCCATAACTGGATACATAAAAAACTTTCATAGATCATGCTCCTTTCAGTTTATAAAATTATTTTAACATAATTATTTGTGAAATAAATAAAAATCAACATATAAATATAGAAATAATAAAAAAATCATAAAATTCTTTCATAATACACAAAAGTGTAATACAATAGATACTATATTGAAGGAGGAAGCGAATATGGATGAAAAATTAATGCTAAGTTTGTTACAAAAAAATGCGAGGATGAAGATTACTGATTTAGCGGCCGCCTTAGATGAATCAAAAGATGATGTGATAGAGAAATTAACAGAATTAGAAAAGAAAAAAGTTATTTGTGGTTATCATACAATTGTCAACTGGGATTTAACAAATACAGAGATTGTGACGGCTTTAATACAAGTCAATGCCAGTCCAGAAAGAGAATATGGTTATGACCGTATTGCCAGTCATATTTATAAATTTGATGAAGTGGATACAATGTATTTGTTGAGTGGAAGTTTTGAATTTGTATGTATTGTGAAAGGAAAAACAATGCAGGAAGTGGCTCATTTTGTGGCTAGTAAATTAGCATGTGTAGATGGTGTCACTGGAACATCAACTTATTTTGTTTTGAAACAATATAAAAACAATGGTGTTGTTTTAATTGAAGATGAAGATGGAAAAAATGATAGATTGGTGGTGACTCCATAATGGATTATAATGATATTTTAAGTGATAGGGTCAAAACAATTAAACCTAGTGGTATTAGAAAGTTCTTTGATTTAGCTTCACAGATGGAAGATGTTATATCATTAGGGGTAGGAGAACCTGATTTTACAACACCTTGGGCTATTCGTGAAGCAGCTATTTATTCGATTGAAAAAGGAAGAACTTTTTACACGGCTAATCAAGGTTTACAGGAATTAAGAGAAGAAATCTGTCGCTATTATCAAAGACGTTTTCATGTAGAATATAACCCTAAGGATAACTGCATTGTAACAGTTGGAGGTTCTGAAGGAATTGATATTGCGATTCGTGCAATATTGAATCCGGGTGAAGAAATGATTGTATTAGATCCCGGATATGTGGCTTATACGCCGGGAGTAGAATTGGCAGGAGGAATTCCAGTAACAATTAATCTTCGTCAAGAAGATGAATTTAAATTAACGCCAGAATTATTAAAAGCTGCCATTACACCTCATACCAAAGCATTATTAATCAATTATCCATCTAATCCAACAGGTGGATTTATGACAAAGAGTGATTATGAAAAAATAGTTCCAATTATCAAAGAATCAGGAATTATTGTCATTTCTGATGAAATTTATGCAGAACTCAGTTATGAAGAAGAATTTTGTTCCATTGCTTCATTTGATGAAATTAAAGATCAAGTCATTGTTGTAAGTGGTTTTTCTAAAGCCTTTGCGATGACAGGATGGCGCTTAGGGTATGTTTTGGCTCATCCAGTTTTAACGAAAGCGATGAATAAAATTCATCAATATATTATTATGTCAGCACCTTCATCTGCCCAATATGGTGCTATTGAAGGATTAAGACACTGTTATGATGAAGTTTTAAAAATGCGTGATTCTTATAAAGCCAGACGTAATTTCTTAGTCAAAACATTTAATGATATGGGCTTAGAAACATTTAAGCCACAAGGGGCTTTTTATGTTTTCCCATGTATTCGTTCAACAGGTTTGACTTCTGATGAGTTCTGTGAAAAACTATTGGAAGATCAAAAAGTTGCCTGTGTACCGGGAACAGCTTTTGGTCCAGCTGGAGAAGGATTTATTCGAGTTTCATATGCTTATAGTTTAGAGGAATTGAAGGTTGCTACTGAGAAAATAAAAATATTTGTTGATAAATGTAGAGGCAATCATGATTAAAATTCTATTATGTTGCGGAGGAGGCTTTTCTTCTAGCTATGTTGCTGAAAGAATGAAAAAAGAAATTGTAGAGAAACATTTAGATCAGAAGTTAATGATTGAATTTTCACCATTTTCTATTGCTTATGAAAAGATGAATGATTTTGATATCATTGTTTGTTGTCCTCATTTGAATATGTATATCAAATCATTTATTGAAAATCATCATGTTCAAATTCCTATATATGTATTACCACCAAGAATGTATGGGAATATGGAAATTGAAGAAATTTATCAAGATGTTAAGGATTTGTTAGTGATTTATCAACAAACACATATGAATCCAGTTCATTTTCCCGATGAAGAACATGTATTAAAAATCAAAAGACAAAAGGCATATCATCATGTTTAAGGAGCATTAATAGAGATGTTCCTTTTTTCGTGACATTTTTCTAATGAGCGGGTATAATCAAATTATATAACTTGCCCCTTGCAAAAAATGAGAGAGGGGGGGGTATATAATAAAAAACGAGGAGGGATGTTATGATAGAAATACATCATTTAACGAAACGTTATGGTTCGTTCAAAGCAGTGGATGATATTGAACTGGTTGCTCAAAGTGGTAAGATTACAATCTTATTAGGCCCTAATGGAGCAGGAAAATCAACGACGATTAAAAGTATTGCAAATCTTTTGAAGTTTGAAGGAAATATTCAAATATGTGGATATGATAATGGTTCTATTGAAGCGAAACGTTGTTTTGGTTATGTACCAGAAACGCCTGTTTTATATGATTTGCTTACGGTAGATGAGCATATTGATTTTATAGGACATGCCTATCAAGTCGAAAATTATAAGGAAAAAGCACAAAAGTATCTGGAATTGTTTCACCTTACTGAAAAAAGAAAGAAAATGGCAAAAGAGTTAAGTAAAGGGATGACACAGAAGTTAAGTATGTTGTTAGCTTTTATGATTGAGCCAAAGGCTTTACTTGTGGATGAACCGATGGTTGGTTTAGACCCAGCAAGTATTGAAGAAACTTTAAAAATATTGAGAAATATTGCTGATGAAGGTTGTGCAGTATTGATTAGTACACATATTATTGATATTGTCAGTGATATTTTTGATGAAGCTTATATTATGAAAGAAGGGCATATTATCAAAAGAATTCAAAAAGATGAGCTTCAAGAAGAAAGTTTAAAAGATTACTTCTTTGAATTAACAGAAGGAAAATAGTATGAAAGCATTATGTTTGTTATGGTTTATGAAAACCAAAGCATCTTTGAGAAATCTTTTTAAAAAGCCTTCTAGTGCTATCTTTACAATTTTTGTTGTTCTTTTATATGGTTTTATTTTCTATGCTTTCTTCTTTTTACCAAAAGATAATACATTGATGTTAGTGAATTTTGAATTACATTCATCTATTCTTATCTTTATAGGTTTTTTAGCTCTAATGTTATTTTCTACAATGCTTTCTTCAAAAAAAGCTTTGTTTTCTGGTGAAGATGCCTACTTTTTATTTAGTGGACCTTTTCATAAAAAACAGATTATGACATTTTTATCTTTTCAAACCTTTTTACAATCCATATTACTTGCTTTCTTTGCTTTGATTTTTTTTATAGGTATGAATATGCAAATCAAAGTTGATTTAGGATTTATTATGTTAGCTTTAGTAGGTAGTGTTATAACAATCATGACTTTTCTTATATTCATTGATTATAGTTATGTTTTATCCATTGGAGATCAAAAATATAAAAAGATGAATTATGTAATTGCAGGAATCTTTGTTTTGATTCTGGCAGTGATATTAATATTAACCTATATACAGACTGGACGTATACAAACGATTATGATTGATTTTATTGAATCACCACTCTTTTATTATGTACCAGTATTTGGATGGTTAAAGTTAACTTTGATTTCTTATGTAGAATCAAAGATGATTTTAACGGTTTTAGGGTTATTATTGTTGATGATTTGTTTGATTGTGATTTATTTGTTGTTTATTAGTTATAAGGGTGATTTTTATGAACAGGCATTAGAAGATTCATTAGAATTATCAAAACGTTTAAAGGAATTTAAAGCGGGAAATCAGGATGCTTTAAGAAATGTGAAAGTGAAAAAGATCAATGTTAAAAGATTCTATGATGGTGCTTTTGCTGTATTATCTAAAAATCTTCTTATTATGAAGAAAAAAGGGAGTCTTGTTTCATGGAATGATTTGCTTTCTATTGGGATTTATCTGATTATCACTATTTTTAGTAATATGGGATTTGGATTCTTTATTTATATGATGGTTATCTGGTTATTTATGATGATGCAGACAAGTGATTTAACAGCTGAATTGAAAAATTATCAGATTTATCTTATACCAGATCAACCTTATAAAAAATTAATTGCTGTGATGATTCCTACTTTTATGAAAGTATCAGTTATAGGTGTTTTATCATTTGTTATTGTTGGGATTTACTATCATGAATCAATTCTTAATATTTTGATGTATTTACTTAATATGTTTGGTTACATCTTTGTATTTATGAGTGCCAGTGTATTGACGATTCGTATATTAAAAAGTCGTTCAACACGTGTTTTTGAAAATATGATGCGTATGTTGATTATGTTAGTCAGTGCATTGCCAAGTGTTCTATTGACAGTGATTCTTGTGATGACAAATAGTTTAACCCCAACGACTCTCACAATAATCTCAATAGCTTCTTTAGCTATGAATTTTATATTATCCTTCATTATATTGTGGGCTTGTCAAGGTATGATGAATGGTAGAGAATTAAAGAGTGATTAAAAGGATGAGATTCAGTTCTCATCCTTTAGTAGTTTATGATGTAGATATTGTATCATGTGTTCAATTTCCTCTTTGTTTAAGGAATAGTAAATACGATTATTTTCCTTCCTGATATGAATAAGATCACCACTGATAAGAGCATCCATATGATAAGATATCGTAGGTGTTTTTAAATGCATAGCTTTAGCAAGTTCATTACCATACATGGACTTTTTCTTTAACAGAGTTAAAATTTCAAACTTAGATTTATCACTTAAAACCTTTAAGAAATATTCTAATTTCTGTTGCTCATTACGGGATTCATGATAGGAAGTTAAAGATTGGCTTTCTAAACCAGCTCCCATAAGTAAAACATAATGATCTTCTTCTATCAATAATACCAATGAATGATAATTTGCAAAAGAAGGATAAATATAAAGAGGTGTTTCATCGATATTTAAACCAATATGTTCAAAAAATAAACGTAAATCGTTTTCTTTGATATTTTGAGTGCTATGAAAAAGATTATGATCTAAATTTAAAGATTGATAAATATCTTCAAATTGTCTAAAAATATCAAATAAACCATGAATCATAGCAGCAGGATGATAGAGCGTTTCAATAATATCCAGTTTGGCTTCGTTATCAATATTTAATTGTCTGATACTTGCTATAACATCATTTTGAAAATCAATGAATTTTAAAGTATCTTCTCTTAATTCATCAATATGAAAATCAGTAAACTTTTGAATTAAGGTTTCTTCCATATGCTCCTTAGAAAACTCATTGACATGGTAGAAAGCATTTAAGATAAAATCAGCTAAACATAATATTTCATTGTTATCTAATTGATAAGATAAAAAATATTTTTGAAGATTTTTTATCTTTTTTGCTTTTCTTATCAATATGTCATGACTTTTTTTGAAAGTAGAAAAGTTTTCATTTTTTTGTGAGATATTTAAAGATAATGTTTTAGGACCATTCACACATTCAAATCCTAAATCTCGCCATTCTTTATACCATAAAGGTTCATTATATATCGTCATTTTCATCTTGATCAATCACCTCATCTATAGAATTATATAACAATATTCCTCCTACTATCATAACAAATATTCCAGTAAAAATAAAAATATTTTGAATAGAAAATAAAGAACTTAAAAAACTCATTAAAAAGGACACAAGAGGAATAGTAGAAACACCAAAGGAATTCATAATCGCACTAAAACGTGCTAAATAAGTTGGATGTACTTTTTGCAGAACCATTATTTGTCCATACATATTCGCAAACACAACAACTGTTCCAAACATAATTGCCAGTATAAAAAGGCCGAAAGATTTGACAAGTTGTAATGGAAAATAAGAGAATACAATCGAAAAAATATAGAAAATACTAGCACCACCAAATAAAGTCTGAATCATTCTTTTCGCATTCATATAAGAGGCAATATAAGGATAAATAACAGAACCAATAACACTACCTGCACTAAACCCAATAGATAAATAAGAAACCATTTGAGGACCACCATGATAAACTTCAACACTTAAAGCACTAGAAAAAGCATTGATAGGTACCAAAAAAGCATTAATACAACAAGCTAAAATGCAAAGTTGGATCAAAGATGGTTTGGTTTTGGTATATTTGAATCCTTCTTTTAATAGTAATAATGTTGATTGTTTATGAGAAGTGTTTCTTTGAGTGAAATGTAACCAACTGACTAATAAACCACTGATTATAAATGCACTGACATCAACAATGAAAGTGAAAACAATACCACTTGTGCTTAATAGAAAACCAGCTAAACCCATCCCGATAATTTCAGCACCTTTAGATAAAGATGTATGCAAAGATTGAGCGATATCATATTTGTCTTTACTGACAAGCGATGCGACTAAAGGTGTTGAAGCAGGAACACGTAATGTTTCTAAAGTTGAAATCATGAATGTTATGAACATGATGATATAAACATTGAGATGTTCAGTCATATATAAAGTCATCATCAAGATGACAAGTGAGGCACGAATAATATCACTTAACGCCAGGATTCTTTTTTTATTTCTTTTTTCAATAAAAGCACCCATGATTGGTGTAAGGATAATTGTAGGTAAATAGTTTATTCCAAAGTTCACAGCACTATACATAGCATTACCACTCAATGCATAAACAAGCCATGTTAAAGCGAGGGCATCAATAGAATCACCAAAACGATTAAATGCTGATGCAATAGCTAATTTGAAAAATTCTTTTTCATTTTTTAATTGTGTATATTTCATGATATGACCTCCTTGTTAGATTAATATCTAACTATATATTCAATATATATAAAATTATAATGTTAATTAGATAAAAGTCAATAATAATATTAGATAATTATCTAATATAATGGTAGTTGATTTTTATATAAAGATAGTATTTAATAAAGGTAAAGGGGAGTGAGAAGATGTCAAAAGAGGAAACAACACTATTTGTATTTTTAATTGTTGGAGGTCTTGGTGCTGTTTTTACAGTTATTGGATTTTTGATTATATTTCTACAAAAAAGAAAAATACATCTTTGCCAAGACATGACTGAAGGAAAAGTTGTTGATTATGGTTATAGAGGAAATGGTGTGATTGTGCCAGTTGTTGAATATCGTGTTTTTGGAGAAACTTATCGAAGGAAAAGAAGCTTTCGTGGTTATGTGATGAAAAGTTGGAAATCACAAGAAGAACCTTTTGTAAAAGTAACAAAAAATGACTATTTGTCTATAGCTGGTGGGAGAATGGGTAAACGTGATGCTATGCAAATGTGGCCTTTGGAATCACGTATGCCTGTTTATTATAATCCGTCAAAACCACAGATGTCATTTGTAGAAAAGATACCAGAGAAACTATCTATAGTTGGACTTGTTTTTTTGTTGATAGGTGTTTTTTTGATCATCGTTTCTTTGTGTATTGTTTATTTTATGATGAGATAGGAAAATGGAAGAAATAGTGAGTTTTTGCTTTATCTTCAACAAATTTTCGTTATTTCTCTTTGATAAAAATAAGATATATAAGTTTGTATTTTCATAAAAAAAATTGTTATATTTTGAAAAAATGAAAATTTATATTGACAAAATAAAAATGTCCATGTATGATTAACGCATATTAAAAATCGTTGAGCAGGAAAAGTAATATCTTGAACGCTTCAAGCGAGGTAGCACAGAGTGGAAGGCTACTAAGTGGAAAGATGTGAAACGCACCTGTGAGAGTCCATTGGAAAGAGAAGTATAATGGAACGTAACCTGCGTTAAAGGAAAGAGTGGTTAGATATTATATTATCTGACAACTAGAGTGGTACCGTGTTTATGCACCTCTGGATTTATCCAGAGGTTTTTTGTTTTAGAGAGGGTGATGAAATTGCGGCGAGTTCAATGTATAAATAATCAATTGAATAATATAGAAATAATGGAGGAAAATGAAAGATGGAAAAGAAACAATATAAAAAAGTCGTATTAGCGTATTCAGGAGGATTGGATACATCAATTATTATTGCATGGTTAAAAGAAAATTATGGTTGTGAAGTTATTGCTGTGGCTGGAGATGTTGGTCAAGGAGATGAACTTGATGGATTAGAAGAAAAAGCTCTAGCAACCGGAGCTTCTAAATATTATTGTGCTGATTGCAAGGAAGAGTTTGTGAATGATTTTATTTTCCCAGCTATTAAAGCTAATGCTGTTTATGAAGGAAAATATCTTTTAGGAACTTCTCTAGCAAGACCAATCATCGCTAAAAAATTAGTGGAAATTGCTAAAAAAGAAGGGGCAGATGCCATTTGTCATGGTTGTACAGGTAAAGGAAATGATCAAGTCAGATTTGAACTGACAATTAAAGCCTTTGCACCTGAATTGGATATTATTGCACCATGGAGAGTATGGGAATTAAAAAGTAGAGAAGATGAAATTGAATATGCCCAAGCGAGAAATATTCCTTTAAAAATCAATAAAGAAACAAATTATTCTAAGGATAAAAACTTATGGCATTTATCACATGAAGGATTAGATTTGGAGAATCCTGCAAATGAACCAATGTATGATAAGATTCTTGAATTAGGTGTCACACCAGAAAAAGCACCAGATAAGCCAACATATATTACTTTAACTTTTGAAAAAGGAGTACCTGTTGCTTTAAATGGTGAAAAAATGAATGGTATTGATTTAATTACTGCTTTAAATAAAATTGGTGGGGAAAATGGTATTGGTATCATTGATATGGTTGAAAATAGATTGGTTGGTATGAAGTCAAGAGGTGTCTATGAAACACCGGGAGGAACAATTCTTTATAAAGCTCATGCTGATTTGGAAGAAATCACAATTGATAAAGAAACACAACATTTTAAATATCAGGTATCTCAAAAACTAGCAGATATTTTATATAATGGTCAATGGTATACACCACTTACAAAAGCATTATTGGCTTTTATTGATGAAACACAAAAGACTGTCAATGGAGAAGTGAAATTAAAATTATATAAAGGAAATATTATTGGAGCAGGAATGACTTCACCAGATACTTTATATAGTGAACAGACAGCTTCATTTGGAGAGGATGAAGATTATAATCAAATGGATTCTCAAGGATTCATTAATTTATATGGTTTACCTATTAAGGTAAAAGCTTTATTAGATCAACAAAGAAAGAAATAGGGGTTGAAAATATGGCATTATGGGCTGGTAGATTTAAAAAAGAGATTAATGCAGATGTGAATGCTTTTAATTCATCTATATCATTTGATGCAAGAATGTATAAACATGATATTATGGGAAGTCAGGCCCATGCAAAAATGCTGGCAAAACAGGGGATTATTTCAAGACAGGATTTAGATGAAATCTTACAGGGATTGAATGATATTCTTCAAGAAATTGAAGAAGGAAAACTATTGTTTGATCCTGAAGCTGAAGATATTCATATGTTTATAGAAGCAGAGCTGACAAAGCGTTATCCAGTCAGTGGGAAAAAGTTGCATACAGCCAGATCACGTAATGATCAGGTAGCTTTAGATTTAAGATTATATACGCGTGATGAGATGAACGACATTAAAAATATGTTGATAGAGCTGATGAAAGTGATGATCGAAAAGGCTAAGGCTCACACCCATACAATTATGTGTGGTTATACGCATTTACAAAGAGCACAACCCATCACTTTTGCACATCACTTGATGGCTTATGTTGAAATGTTTTATCGTGATTATACAAGATTAGAAGATTGTTTGAAACGTATGAATGTATCACCACTGGGAAGTGGGGCATTAGCCACAACAACATATCCTATTGATAGAATGTTTGTCGCTCAAGAATTAGGTATGGACGATATTATGTATAATTCACTCGATGGTGTCAGCGATAGAGATTATGCGATAGAATTAGCTAATGATTTAGCTATGATTATGATGCATCTT
Source organism: Massiliimicrobium timonense (assembly GCF_042850985.1). Taxonomy (GTDB): domain Bacteria; phylum Bacillota_I; class Bacilli_A; order Erysipelotrichales; family Coprobacillaceae; genus Allocoprobacillus. Next base: position 2,490,844 of record NZ_AP031415.1, on the reverse strand, counting down.
TCACGTTTGAGTGAAGAAATCATCCTATGGTGTTCATGGGAATTTAAATATATTGAATTAGATGATGCTTATGCGACGGGGTCAAGCATCATGCCACAAAAGAAAAATCCAGATATTGCTGAACTTGTCAGAGGAAAAAGTGCCAGAGTCATCAATCATGTTTCAACACTTTTAACGATGATGAAAGGATTACCTTTGGCTTATAATAAGGATATGCAGGAAGATAAAGAAACATTATTTGATAGTATTGATCAAGTGAAAATGTGTTTACCTGTATTTACAGATATGATTAAGACAATGAAAGTGAATGTTGAACGTATGAAAGAATGTGCTGCCAAAGGATTTATCAATGCGACAGATTGTGCTGATTATCTTGTGAAAAAGGGTAGAGCTTTTAGAGATGCTTATAAAACAACAGGACAACTCGTTGCTTATTGTATTGATCATGATGAAGTGCTTGAAACACTTCCGTTAAATGTTTATCAGTCTTTTGATGAAGTTTTTGATGAAGATATTTATCAGGCTATATCACTTTTGACTTGTATTGAAAATAGAAAAGTGGAAGGTGGTCCAGCACCAGTAACTTGTCAAAAAGCAATTGAAAGAATGGTCAAGAAATTGGAGGCATTGAAATGATAAAAGTAGGAATTATAGGTGCCAGTGGGTATGCTGGAGCTGAGCTGTATCGATTACTATTAGGTCATAAAGATGTAGATATTATTGCGATAAGTTCACAAAGTTATGAAGGAAAGATGATTTCTGATTTATATCCATCTTTTTATGGAAGATTTGATATGATGTTGACAAATGATCAGGAAGTATTGGAAAAGGCAGAGATGATTTTTGCTTCCCTTCCTCATGGGCTAAGTGAAAAATATGCGAAAGTTTGTGATGAAAAAGGAAAAAAATTTATTGATTTAGGTGCAGATTTTCGCTTGGATCATGAAAAAGATTATCAACAATGGTATCTTCATGATTATCAATATCCAGATCTTCATGAAAAACAGGTTTATGGTTTAAGTGAAGTCAATCGAGAACAAATTAAGAAAGCAACAATTATTGGAAATCCGGGATGTTATCCAACTTCTATTACTTTAGGACTTTATCCACTTTTAAAACATCATATGCAAAAAGATGAAAAGATTATTATTGATTCGAAGTCTGGAACAACAGGAGCAGGGAAATCATTAACGGAAGACACGCATTTTCCAAAATGTAATGAATCTTTTCATCCTTACAAAATCGCAAGTCATCGTCATACTCCTGAAATTGAACAAGAACTTTCAAAGATGGCTCATCAGAATATAGAAGTTGTATTTACACCACATTTATTGCCAGTCAATCGTGGAATTATTTCTACCATATATGTATCTTTAAAGGACTCTGTATCATGGGAAGATGTTTATGATATTTATCAAAAAACTTATCAAGATGAATATTTTGTAAGAGTCTTACCAAAAGGAAAAGTGGCTGATTTAAAATTTGTACAATATTCTAATTTCTGTGATATATCTTTACACTATGATGCAAGATATCATCAACTTATTATTGTATCAACTATTGATAATATGGTAAAAGGTGCAGCTGGACAGGCTATTCAAAATATGAATTTGATGTATGATTTAGATGAAAAAGAAGGTTTGATGATGATACCAGCATCATTTTAAGGGGGAAAATATATGTTTAAAGATATTGATGGAGGGGTGTGTGCCCCTCTAGGATTTCAAGCCTCTGGAATCCATTGTGGTATTAGAAAAAATAAAAGTAAAAAAGATTTGTCTTTAATTGTCAGTGATGTTATGTGCCATTGTGCGAGTACATATACTCAAAACAAGGTGAAAGGGGCACCCATCTATGTCACACAACAGCATTTAAAGAATCTTGAAGCCAAAGCTATTATTTGTAATAGTGGTAATGCCAATACATGTAATCCTAATGGTAAGGAGATTGCTGATAAAATTTGTCAATTATGTGGACAGGCATTAGGCATTGATAGCGATGATATTGTGGTTGCTTCCACAGGTGTGATTGGACAACCTTTAAGTATTGAACCATTTGAAAATTATATGGAACAATTGGTTCAATCTCTATCTACACAAGGAAGCAGTGATGCCTGTGAAGGAATCATGACAACAGATACTGTCAAAAAAGAATATGCGGTTGAGTTGAAAATTGGTGATAAAATTTGTCACATTGGAGCAATCGCTAAGGGAAGTGGGATGATTCATCCCAATATGGCAACAATGTTAGCTTTTGTGACAAGCGATGTTGCGATTAATAAAGAGATGTTAAATGAAGTCATTCATGAAGTTGTTGATGATACATTTAATATGGTGAGTGTTGATGGTGATACATCAACAAATGATATGTTAACATTGATGTGTAATGGATTGGCTCAAAATCAAGAGATTACACAAAAAGATGAAAATTATTATGTTTTTAAAGAAGCATTCATGTATATTTGTACAAAATTATCTAAAGCGATTGCGAAAGATGGCGAAGGAGCAACAAAGCTATTAACATGTACAGTTTTGCATGGACAGACATTAAAAGATGCAAAAGTTGTAGCAAAATCTGTTATTACAAGTTCATTATTCAAGGCGGCTATGTTTGGTCAAGATGCGAATTGGGGTCGTATCTTATGTGCTATTGGTTATAGTCCAGCACAATATGATATTCAGAAAATTGATGTCGATTTAAAAAGTATTAAGGGGAAAATTCGTGTTTGTGAAAATGGTGGTGGCTATCCTTTTAGTGAGGAAAAAGCTGCTCAGATCTTAAGTGAAGATGAAATAGAAGTGATTGTTGATTTGCATGATGGTGAGTTTGAAGCTGTTGCATGGGGATGTGACTTGACTTATGATTATGTCAAAATCAATGGAGATTATCGCACATAAAGGGGAATAATTATGAATCAAAATGCAATTGTCAAAGCAGAAATTTTATCTCAGGCTTTACCATATATTCAAAAATATCATGATAAGATTGTTGTGATTAAATATGGTGGAAATGCTATGATTAATGAAGAATTGAAAATGAATGTGATTCAAGATGTTGTTTTATTGTCTGAAATTGGGATTAAAGTTATTTTAGTACATGGTGGTGGACCTGAGATTAATCAAACTTTAAAGAAAATGAATAAGGAATCTCAGTTTATTCATGGTTTACGATATACTGATGAAGAAACGATGGATGTTGTTCAAATGGTTTTAGCTGGAAAAACAAATAAGGATCTTGTGAAGTTGATTATGCAAAAAGGTGGAAATGCAGTTGGAATCAGTGGTATTGATAACCAGTTAATCGTTGCGAAAAAACATGAATGTGAAGATGATTTAGGTTATGTAGGAGATATTGTAAAAATCAATGCCCATATTATCATGGACTTATTGGATAAAGGGTATATTCCTGTTGTTTCAAGTGTAGGTTTAGATGAAGAAGGTCATACTTATAATATTAATGCTGATACAGCTGCTGCTGAGATTGCTGCTCAAGTTCAAGCTGAAAATATGATTCTAGTAAGTGATATACCGGGATTATTGATGGATAAAGAAGATGAATCAACACTAATTCCTTTAGTTCATGTTTATGAAGTGAAAGGATTAACAGACAAAGGAATTATTGGTGGAGGAATGATTCCTAAAATAGAATGTTGTGTTCGAGCTATTCGTGAAAACGTTAAAAAAGCAGTGATTATTGATGGACGTATTCCTCATTCTATTTTGATTGAAATGTTATCAAAAGATGGAATTGGAACAATGTTTACAAGATAGGAGGATTATATGGTTAATTTAAAGAATAGAAGTTTTTTAACTTTGAAAGATTATTCTCAAGAAGAAATTCGTTATTTATTGGATTTAGCACATCAATTAAAAAAAGAAAAAAAAGAGGGAAAAATTGGTGAATCTTTAAAAGGAAAGAACATTGTTTTGCTGTTTGAAAAAACATCTACACGTACACGTTGTGCATTTGAAGTGGCTGCTTTAGATGAAGGAGGCCATGTGACATTCTTGAGTAACTCACAAATGGGGAAAAAAGAATCTTTAGAGGATACAGCGAAAGTTTTAGGAAGAATGTATGATGGTATTGAATTTAGAGGCTTTGCCCAAAAAACTGTTGAAGATTTAGCAAAATATTCAGGGGTTCCAGTATGGAATGGCTTAACAGATGTTGATCATCCAACCCAGACACTTGCTGATTTTATGACAATAGAAGAACATCTTCATAAACCTTTAAACAAAGTGAAATTTGTTTTTACAGGGGATATTCGTAATAATGTCTGTTATGGTTTAATGTATGGTGCAGCTAAGATGGGAATGCATTTTGTATGCTTAGGACCAAAAGATTTACAGGTTGATCCAGAGGTTTTTGCCTATTGCCAACAGGAAGCAAAAAAATCAGGTGGAAAAATAGAAATTTTAGATAATATTGATGATGCGGTTAAAGATGCAGATGTGATTTATACAGATATTTGGGTAAGTATGGGTGAAGATGAAGCTTTGTATAAACCAAGAGTTGAAATGTTATCACCTTATAAAGTCACAACCCAAATGATGAAAAAAACTGGAAAAGAAACAACGCTTTTTATGCATTGTTTACCTTCTTTTCATGATTTTGAAACAGAAGTAGCAAAGATAAAATATAAAGAAGGTATTGATATTAGAGAAGTGGAGGATGAAGTTTTCAGATCTTCACAATCTGTTGTTTTTGATGAAGCAGAAAACAGAATGCATACTATAAAGGCTGTTATGGTTGCAACAATAGGGAATAGATAAAGCTGTTTTTTAACGGCTTTTTTTATTTATAGAAGATTTTTGTATAAAATTGAAAAATAAAAAAGAAAAATGAAATATTTTTGTGTATATAAATAATAGAGGGGTTAGAAATATTATATGGTGTTTACTATAAGCAATTATTTGTGTATAATATGTTTCGCCTCTCCTCTATAGGAGGGATTCGTTGATGAAAAAAGATCATGTGTTGAAGGATTTCTTCTCTTATCCTATCCATTTTGCTGACTTCATGAATGCTCTTTTCTTTGATGGTCATGCTATCATCCATCCCTGTGACCTTCACCCTCTTGATTCCAGAGAGATATTTATTGGTGACTTTCTATCTAAGGAACGCACTCATGATGTCATCATGATGTGGGAAAGAAAGGATTTTCAAGCTATCTTGATTCTTGAAGCTCAAAGCAGTGTTGACTTTACAATGGCATCAAGAACACTGCTTTATGATGCACTGGTCTACAACATGCAGGACAAGCGATTCAAGAATCATATGCTGATGCCAGTGATGAGTGTCGTATTGTTTCATGGCGAAGGGAAATGGAATGCTGTGACATCATTGCTGGAAAGAGTCAAAGGACCAGAGGAAATCAAGAGAAAACAGAATGACTGGAAGATGAGGGTTGTAGACATGAAGGAGATGGATGAAAACCTGCTGAAAAATGAAGACAATAAAAAGGTCATCAGTGGATTAAAGACAATATGGAGAAAAGATGAAGAAGGATTAAAGAAGATGATCATTACAAAAGCGGTAGCCAGAGTACTGGCAACACTGACAGGGAGAGAAGATATACTGGAAAAAATGAAAGGAGATGAAGGGACAGTGGAAATGTATTCATTCTGGAAAGATGCAGAGAAATCAGGTATGGAAAAAGGAAAACAACAAGGGAAGTTAGGTTTAATCCTGCTACAATTAAAGAAAATCTTAGGGAAGCTTACACCAGAGCTGGAAATCAAGTTAGAAAAAAGTAGTGAAGAAAGTCTTGATACAATAGGAATACATATTTTAGAAATACATAATGAAGAAGATGTATTAAAATGGTTATAAGCAAAATTTGCTTTCTTAAATAGGTCAATTTTAAGCATAATGTTACAGTTTTGTAATATTATGCTTTTTTCTTTTTATAGTGATAAGAAAACGATATAATAGTTTTAAGATGAGAGGTGATTTGATGAATCCAATACATATAATGATTGTTGAAGATGATGATATACTTGCACGAGAAATTAAAGATTTTTTGATAAGATGGGGTTATCAAGCAGTTACAGCAACACATTTTGAGAATATTATGCAAGATTTTATGAATTATAAGCCTCACTTAATCTTAATGGATATTAATTTGCCTTATTATGATGGATTTTATTGGTGTACACAAATCAGAAATATATCAGAAGTTCCCATTATTTTTATCAGCAGTCGAAATGATGATCATGATAAAATCAGAGCCATCTTACAAGGTGGAGATGATTATGTTGATAAACCATTTCATTTAGAACTTTTAAAAGCAAAAATAGAAGCCATTCTTAGACGAACGTATCAATATAAAGTGAAAGATCAGATGCGTATTAATGAAAATATATATTTTGATAAAATGAAAGGCAGCTTCTTTTATTATGAAAAAGAAATACCTCTAACAAAATCTGAAAGTCAAATTGTATGTTTGTTATTAGAATCAAAGGGAAATGTTGTTTCTAGACAAGAACTTATGGAAACATTATGGAATACGGATGAATTTATATCAGATAATTCCCTTACTGTGCTTATATCACGTTTAAGAACAAAACTCAAAGAAACATGCCATCAAGATATGATTTATACAAAAAAGGAAAGGGCTATTACATTCCATGAAATATATTCAAAAATATTATGTTTATCTACTGATCATTATTTTCATTATATTATCATATAACCTTTATTTTATATACTTAATACCACATGCTAATATACAATACCTTATTTATTTAGATGTAGTCATTATTATTTTACTTACAATGTTTTTACTTATAGATTTTTTCAAAGAAAAACATCTTCAAGATAAAAAGAAAGAATACCTTAACTCAAAAGAAATCATTGCTTCACAGTTTGATTGCTATGAAAATATTGATATTGCTTATCATGATATCGCAATACTTCAAGAACAACTCAATACACAATATCAGGCAAATTATGATCTTCAAGATTATATTGCAAAATGGTGTCATGAAATGAAGATTCCGCTATCTGCCAGTTTATTAATGAATCAAAAAAATTCTCATTTTCAACAAAAAGAAGATATGCAGGAACAATTAGAAAAAATGAATCAATATCTCAATCAAGTTTTAATCATTACAAGAATTCAAAGTCAATTATATGATATCAATATGAAGCCTGTTTCTTTAAGAGATTGTGTCTATCAATCATTAAAAAACAATCGATTTTTCTTTATCAAAAAGCATTTTGAGATCAATGTACAAGTGGAAGATGTTCAAGTTTATAGTGATCAAACATGGTTAGTCTATATATTAGATCAGATTATGAGTAATGCCATTAAATATGCCAAAGAAAGTCCGTGTTTAAAAGTATGGATAAAACAACAAGAAAATAATATTGATTTGTGGATTGAGGATAATGGTGAAGGTATTCAAACACAGGATTTACCAAGAATTTTTGATAAAGGCTATACAGGTATGAATCATCATAATGGGCAATATAAATCGACAGGAATGGGATTATATATGGTGAAAAAAATGATATCTCAGTTAGGACATCAAATCGAGGTAGAAAGTGAGTATCAAAGATACACAAAAGTAAAAATATCTTTTCAAGATCAAAGAGATTATTTTTATCGCTAACCTTTCAATCAATGTAAGATAAGCTAGGTTATTGTGAGGGAAATGTAAGGATTTCAAAGAGTTTCTATTTTACAATGAAGGTGTTAGGAGGAATAATTTATGGATAGAAAAAAGATTGTAGAAATCAAAGGTCTTGTGAAAAATTATGGGACAAGAGGATTTCAGACAAGAGTATTAAAAGGAATTGATTTAACGATTTATCAAAATGATTTTATTGCAATTATGGGACCTAGTGGAAGTGGAAAAACGACTTTACTGAATATTTTATCAACGATTGATAAACCTACACAGGGAATGGTTTTATTAGATGGTAAAGATATAACAAAAATGAAAAATAAAGAATTATCAAAACTAAGAAGGGATAAGATAGGATTTATTTTTCAAGATTATAATTTATTAGATACAATGACTTTACAAGATAACATTGCTTTACCATTATCCCTCAATGGTGTTTCATCTCAAGTTTGTATAGCGAAAAGTGAAAACTTAGCTTCTATCTTTGGTTTAAAAGAGCATTTAAAAAAATATCCTTATCAACTGTCAGGTGGACAAAAACAAAGAGGAGCAACTTGTCGAGCTTTAATTAGTGAACCAGAAATACTATTTGCAGATGAACCTACGGGAGCTTTAGATTCACGTTCTAGTCGTGATTTATTAGAACGTTTAAAAATGATTAATGATGAAGGAAAAGCAACGATCCTCATGGTTACACATGATCCTTTCAGTGCTTCTTATGCAAAAGATGTGTATATTTTAAGTGATGGCATGATGAAATGTCGTTTAACAAGAGGAGATAGTCGAAAAGAATTGTATGATCGTATTATTGATACACAGATTGCTATGGGAAGTGATTTTGCATGAGTCTTGTCAAATTGTCTTTTATTAATTTTAAAGCAAGTCTTAAAAATTATATTTCTTTAATTGCTTCACTAGCTTTCACTGTTTTGATTATATTTAATTTTTTTAATCTTATGGCTTCACCCATTATGGAGTCATTAGGTCAAATGAATAGTCGTAATTTAAAGATTGTTATTCAGTGTGTTCTTATTGTTTTATCTTGTTTTATGTTTTTCTTTGTTTGGTATGCAACAAATGTTTTTTTGACAAAGCGTAAAAAGGAAATAGGAATCTATATTTTTATGGGACTCACTAATCAAAGAATTGGGAAATTATATATGTTAGAAACATTAATGATTGGTTTAGTTTCTTTGATTATGGGAATAGGATTTGGAATTTTGGTTTCACAATTGTTTACAATGATTTTAATAACAATTTCAGATATAGAAGTTCAACTGACATTTCAAGTGTCTTTATCAGCTGTTTTATGGAGTTGTATTCTTTATTTGATTGTTTATTTCATTTTTGTATTCAAAGGATACGTGAATTTAATACGAAGTAGCGTCTTAGATATGGTCAGTGCTAATCGTCAAAATGAATACATTAAACAAAATAAAATCATTCTCTTTTTAAAAGCACTATTAGGAATAATCATTCTTGTTTTAGGATATTATTTTGCTATTAAAAAGGGTGGTATGGAAACCATGTCTAATTCATTATTAGCTGTGGTTCTTGTGATTGTTGGTGTTTATTTGTTGTTTGGTGGCTTTGTTCCTTTAACTTATCAAAGTTTAGCTTCACATAAAACTTTTCTTTATAGATATCAAAGAACATTATGGATTAATCAAATGATTTATCGTATGAAGAAAAATTATCGAACTTATGCTATTGTAACAGTTTTGATGATTTGTTCTGTCACTGCTCTAGCAACTGGAGTCGCTATGTATGATCGTTATCAGACAATTCATGATTTTGAAAATATATATACTTATCAGATATTTAGCCAAAAAGATCATTTGCAAAATGAATTTGCTAGAGAAATAGAAAAGTATAATGATATAGAATATCAATCTCATATTGAAATTGTACAAATAGACCCTTCATTGGTAAATGAAAAATATGAAGATAACAGTTATATTGTGATTCCTTATTCACAATTAAAACAATTAGCAAAGGATTCTAAACAGGAATTTGATTTACCTCAACTTCAAGATAATCAAGTTATAGATTTACAACATCAATATTTAATGACATTATTAACAGATGGTCGATTAGAAGATGTTGTTTTGAATCATAAAACTTATCAAACCGTTGCAAATACACAAGTTCCTTATTTAGGTTATCTTCAAGAACAAGTATCGTTTTATTGTGTGAGTGATGAAGAATTTGAAGATTTAAAATCTATAGGAACATCATTATATGTCTATAATTATAAAATTGATAATCCTAAAATGGTTAATGCATCTTTACAGGACATACAAAATCAGCCGGATTATGTAGGAATGATTAAGATGGATACTGAGAATGATTCTATTCAATGGATAAAAATGTTATATCCTGTTTGTATTTTTATGTTTATGGTGTTTATTTTTGCAAGTGGCAGTATCATTTTTATGAAACTTTATAATGATGCATTTGAAGAAAAAGAACGTTATCGTGTTTTAAAGAAGATTGGAATTAGTCAAAAGACATTAAAGAAAGGTATTCAAAAAGAATTATTATTTATTTATATAGTTCCATTTTTAATTATGAGTGTATCATCATATTTTTCAGTTCATGCTCTTGCTAATATGATGCAGACAGATTTATTAATGACAAATATTTTAAGTGTTGGAGTTATTAGTATCTTTTTCATATTATGTTATGGATTGTCCATTGTCATATATTGTCAAAATGCTGGAATTTATGAAAAACTATAGAAACTTAAAAGCCTACTTAGAAAAAAGTGGGTTTTTTATATAAAATTGAAAATAAAAAAAGAAAAATGAAATATTTTTGCGTATATAAATAATAGAGGGGTTAGAAATATTATACGGTGTTTACTATAAGCAATGATTTGTGTATAATATGTTTAACCTCTCCTCTATAGGAGGGATTCGTTGATGAAAAAGGATCATGTGTTAAAAGATTTCTTCTCTTATCCTATCCGTTTTGCTGACTTCATGAATGCTCTTTTCTTTGATGGTCATGCTATTATTCATCCCTGTGACCTTCACCCTCTTGATTCCAGAGAGATATTTATTGGTGACTTTCTTTCTAAGGAACGCACTCATGATGTCATCATGATGTGGGAAAGAAAGGATTTTCAAGCTATCTTGATTCTTGAAGCTCAAAGCAATGTTGACTTTACAATGGCATCAAGAACACTGCTTTATGATGCACTGGTCTACAACATGCAGGACAGACGATTCAAGAATCATATGCTGATGCCAGTGATGAGTGTCGTATTGTTTCATGGCGAAGGGAAATGGAATGCTGTGACATCATTGCTGAAAAGAGTCAAAGGATCAGAGGAAATCAAGAGAAAACAGAATGACTGGAAGATGAGGGTTGTAGACATGAAGGAGATGGATGAAAACCTGCTGAAAAATGAAGATAATAAAAAGGTCATCAGTGGATTAAAGACAATATGGAGAAAAGATGAAGAAGGATTAAAGAAGATGATCATTACAAAAGCGGTAGCCAGAGTATTGGTAACATTGACAGGGAGAGAAGACATACTGAAAAAAATGAAAGGAGAAGAAGGAACGGTGGAAATGTATTCATTCTGGAAAGATGCAGAGAAAAAAGGAAAATTAAGTGTTGTTTTGAAATTGTTAGAAAAACTATTAGGCAAACTCACACCAGATTTAGAGATGAAAATAGTTAATAGTAAAGAAGAAACGCTTGATAGTATTATTATCCATATATTTGAAATACATAACGAAGAAGATGTATTAAAATGGTTATAAGCAAAAGGCATCATACATAAGCGTATGATGCCTTTTAGAATTTAAAGGTATTTTGAGCACATCTGATAAAAAGAATTATTTAATTTCAATAAGTTCATATTCTCGTGTTCCAAGTCCAATTTTTTCAGCATGTTCAAGGCATGATTTCCAGTTTGTTTCAGGTGAAACATCAGTGAAATGATCATGATGAGTATGTCCATGCTTGTCTAATAAGCTATTTTTAATAGCTGGTTGTTTATTAACAGCATCGGCACATGCTTGATCTAAAGCGACTGGATCAAATGATGCAAACATACCAACATCAGGAACAATCGCAATATCATTTTCAGCATGACAATCACAATATGGAGATACATCAATCACAAGAGAAATATGGAAACATGGTCTACCATCAACAACAGCTTTTGTATATTCAGCAATCTTATAATTTAAAATATCATTAGCTTCATCCATACTTGCTTTAATCGCATCTTTAGGACATACACCAATACATCTTCCACAACCGACACATTGATTATGATCAATTTTTGCTTTTCCGTCTGTAATCTTAGGAGCATCATGAGCACAAATTTTAATACACTGTCCACATCCAATACATAATTCCTGATGAACAGTTGGTTTACCAGCACTATGCATTTCCATTTTACCAGCACGAGAACCACATCCCATACCAATGTTTTTTAAAGCACCACCAAAACCAGTTAATTCATGACCTTTAAAATGATTTAAAGAAATAATAATATCAGCATCCATAATAGCTTGACCAATTTTTGCTTCTTTCACGTATTCTCCATTCACAGGAACTAAAGCTTCATCAGTTCCTTTTAATCCATCAGCAATAATCGTATGCACACCTGTTTGAAAAGGATTATATCCATTAGTATATGCACTATCTAAATGATCTAAAGCATTTTTTCTACCACCAACATATAAAGTATTACAGTCTGTTAAAAAAGCTTTTCCACCTAATTCTTTCACATAATCACAAACAACTTTAGCCCAGTTAGGTCTTAAATAAGCCAAATTACCAGGTTCACCAAAGTGAATCTTAACTGCAGCATATTTATCCTCAAAATCAATATTTTCAAAACCAGCTTTTTTCATTAAATATTTTAACTTTTCAGGCAAATTCATTCTCCCTGTATGCATATCACAATAATAAACTTTTGATTTTTCCATCTATTTATCCTCCTCAATACTCTTTTTTATTTTACTCTTTTTTCAAAAAAATGGAAGATAATCATCAAATTATGAAAAACATGTTATAATTCTACTCATAGGAGGGTCAATCTCTCGTTGACTGGTTATTATTTTGTTAAGAAATAGGATAATGAAAGATGGGAGGAATAAAAATGGATAGTCAAAAAATTGGACAATATATAGCTTATAAACGTAAAGCAAAAGGAATGACACAAAAACAATTGGCTGATGCTTTACTTATTATAAATAAAGCTGTTTCAAAATGGGAAACCGGAGTTTCCCAAACAAAAGGATATTAAGGAATAACCTGTGTTTACCTGCTTGCGAATAAAAGAATAATGATATTAAGTTAGAGATACTGCATAAATGTGCTGGTATCTCTTTTTCGTTGGCTTGAAACAACAGGCTATTTCATTTCTGCTTGATTACTCTAAACTTATCGGGATATGATTTGTCAAGGGATTGTTGCGTAAGCAATGCTTAGCACCCTTTACAAATTATGGACGGATAAGTAGCTTTTCAAAAGCGGAAAAAATAGTAATCTTAAGATTTTGAAACATTGTAGCAGGTAGTGGAAAATGGTATAATGTAAATACAGAGAAGCATATAAATTGGCGTTTGTATTTAACAATTAATAAATTGAAAGGGCTTAATCTTATGAGTAAACCAAAGAAGGTAATTTGGGTAATATTGGGAATAATTATTTTTGTGTTTAGTGTTTTTTTAGGGCTTGGATATTTAGGTCAAATAACAGGTGGAAATAGTTTAATCCAAAGGACAGAAATGAACGATAAATATGTTCCGGAAAAAATAACAAAATATTATCCAATAGAAAATTTAAACTCAAAAGAAAATTTACTTTCTGATAAAAATTATGCAAACTCGATACAGGATGCTTTGTTAAGTGCCTCTATTGAATTTGAACAAGGCGAAGAATATAAAGCACATATTGATAAGATTATAAAGGAGTTTGAAAACGAAAACTATAAAAGTGTTTTGTATATATCAGAAAAAAACGATATAGAGTCAAGTCTGACATTTTCAAAATTCAAAATTAAGGAAGTAGATGGTAAAAAGAGATATGCTTATATTACAAGTGTACATGAGGTTATAAAGAAAGACCGCCCGTATGACAAAGATACGATGTCGCTACTAAAATCACAGTTAGCATTAAGTGATAGCTTGCAAGACTTAAATATCAGTCCAGACAATAGTCGTTTTTTATATGGATTTGTACATGATGAAGATATTTACAATACAAAAATAGAAAATAAAAAACCCGATGAAATTATTTATTTTGAACTTTGTGAAAAGCCTTTCTATTTTTGGTATTATGAAAATTTTCAAAGCGATAAATCTGGAAAATCTTTAAGTATAGAAATTGAAAGATAATAATAGAACAATTCCAGGTTGTAGAGGTGATTAGAATGAAGAAACTATATTGCATGAACTGTGGTGCTGAAATAAAAGGAGGAATACCTAACGAATGTTCTTGTGGAGCTGAATTTGATTTGGCAGATACAAAAAACATAAAAAAAATAATTACAAGCATTATATTCTTTGTAATATTAATGTCTCCACTGATTATTCTTATTCACTTTGGCAGACAATATTTACAAGCGTCAATTATTTTATATGCTTTACTCCTGATTCTAGGTATTTTTTGGTGTCGTATCGTACAAACTATTTTAGTTCGTCTTGGGTTAGTAACTATGACGAACATTGAAATTAAATAACAACAATAACATCTTCACAACTCTACTGAGCAGGAAATCTGAAAAGGTCTCCTGCTTTTTTAACTGGAAAAAAAGATTAAAAATCTGATTATCCGCATGAACACAGGGACATTAAGCAATGTGAATGAAAATACAAAAGAAATTTATCACTAATTTACTACGATTGAAAGAACCTTGATGCGACAAAGAAAAATTGCATAAAAAAGGAATTTCATACAAGATATGAGATGTCTTTTTGTTGATGTAACATAGCATAATTTGTTCTTTTTCTGCTTGATTATCTATCATTTTTTAGAGCATGAATTGTCAAGAGCTTGTTGCGTAAGCAATGCTTGCACTCTTGATAAGGCATGGGATAAAAAATATTCTGACAGATAGCAGAAAAGTAATGAACTGAAATGAGGTAAGTGCTATAATATATTTATCAATTTTGGAAAACGTGGAGAGATATATGGAAAAGATATTAGAAAACACATTATTACTCATGATACTGCCATGGATATTTGTCTGGGGAATACTATGTATCTTAGAAAAGAGAAAACGGAAAAATGAAGACGGAAATAAAGATGAAAAAAGATATGTTATACAAAATGATAATATATTCTTTCCCCTTTTTTCGTTAGGTATGTTTTTATTTTCATTTTGCCTTTTTTATACGGTGTTTTTTACTGAATTTGATATATCAGAAGTAATATCAGTTTCTGCCTTTGTCATATTTTTTGCTATTTTAACATTAGATAGTGTAATCTGGAGAGTAATTGTAGATGGTGATATAATCAAATACCGTTCATTTTATGGGATTACTAGGACATATAATTTTAATGATATTACCAAAGGAGTTTATACTAAGAAAGGTTCTTTAAAAATATATATTGAAGGGAAAAGAATTTTTACATTTTATGATAGTTTAGAATTTTCTTTGTTTGAAAATCAAATGAGAAAAAGAAAAATTCCTTTAGAATATAAACGCAAAGAAAAATAATAAGGAAATTTTTTAGAATTAGTTTAATAATATTACCACTTTAAAGACGGAGTGATCCAGACACGGTGGCAGGAAAATCTCTCAGATTTTTCTGCCATGTCTTGCAAGTGGCTGGTTCACTTCGTCTGTGAGCGAGCCGTGGCGAGCGAAGATTAAGCCCCCGTTATCTAACAAGGGGGGCAGAAAAAACAAGAGACAAGAGACATTTACAAACGGAAAACGTTGTATTTACAAGGTAAAAGTGCATTTTATAAGGTGTGATATAAAAATTACCTATTTCACAAAGGAAAACACTATCTAATTAAATATTACAATAATTTAATTTTTGTGGTAACAATGTGTAAGCTTTTATGGAGGAAAGATATGGATTGTGAAATGACTGATATTATTGCTATTATTTCAAGTATCATTGCCGTTGGGTATTCAATTTATTCCATAGTTACGAAAGGTTATATTCGTCAATACAACCTTAAAAAATTTGAGCATTTTTCTTTAAATCAGAAGAAAGTTTGTATTGCTTTCAATTTTATTATGACACTTATAATTGGAATAAGTGGAGTTTATATATTGCTATTATACTTTTCTTAATGGGATTGAAAACATTATTGTAATTAAAAATCACTGGCTTAAATATTGTTGTTCTGATATGAAAAAATATAGAGATTGCATGAAAGGAAAATTTGAATGTTAATTTTAGGAATTATTGTTGTTATTGTCAGCTTATACCTGTTGTATCTAAAATATAGGGTTGTTTTTACTGGCGAAAAATGCAAAGGAAAAATAATAGGTATTGTAGACCAAAACGCTGGGTATGTTGTTGGTGGAGCTTTTGTAAAAAAACACGCCTACATTATAAAGATTAAGAATAAAAAATATTATACGGCACACGGTTGTATCCTGTTATCACTGGGAAAAAGAAAAATCGGGAAAGAAATATTTGTATTTAAGAATGAAAAGTATGGAAAAGAGGTTTTCAAGTGTTTTGATTTTCGTATAGAAATCGTAACTCTTTTGACGTGTTTATTGGGGGTATTTCTGATTTATGAGAGCTTACAATAACGGTAAATAATTTCATATTCATACTCATAAGCAGTTGGTCTTAGGATTGACTGCTTTTTCTATACAGATTTTTATTAACAGGCAATTATCAAGATACGGTAGTTGCCTTTTTTGATTGGAGGAATTTTAGAATGAATGATAAAAACTTTATTGAAACATTAAGACAAAAACGTGAGGAATACGGAGTAACACAAACAAGAATTGCTGTTGCCTGTGGTATCAGCCGTGAGTATTACAACCGCATTGAAAAAGGCAAACAGCCATTGAATGATGAATTAAAGGAAATCATAGAAAAACAGATTGAGCGTTTCAATCCACGAGAGCCGTTATTCCTGCTGATTGATTACTTTCGTGTCCGCTTTCCTACTACGGACGCATTAAAGATTATCCGTGATGTATTGCAATTAAAAGCCGATTATATGCTGTATGAAGATTATGGAAAATACGGATATGAAAGCAAATATGTGCTTGGCGACATCAATATCATGTGTTCCATGCAGGAACATTTAGGAGTTCTATTGGAACTGAAAGGCAAAGGCTGTCGGCAACTGGAAAGTTATCTGTTGGCACAGGAACGCTCATGGTATGATTTTATGCTTGATTGCATGACGGCTGGCGGTGTGATGAAACGGCTTGATTTGGCTATCAATGACCGAGCAGGAATATTAGATATTCCAAAGTTAAAGGAAAAATATATGGCTGGGGAATGTGTTTCCTATTTCCGTAAACAGAAAAATTATGGCAGTACAGAAAAATGTGGTGATGATATGCCAAAGAATACAGGCGAAACTTTATATCTTGGTTCAACAAGTAGTGAATTATATATGTGTGCTTATCAAAAGAACTATGAGCAGTATGTCAAAATTGGCACAGAAGTTGAAGATACCGAGATTAAGAACCGCTTTGAAATTCGCATGAAAAATGAACGAGCCTATTATGCCGTTGTAGACCTACTGACTTATCGGGACGCTGAACGTACTGCTTTTTCTATCATCAATCATTATGTCCGTTTTGTAGATAGAGAGGACGATAAACCGAAAAGTCAATGGAAAATGAATGAGGATTGGGCGTGGTTTGTAGGGGATAACAGAGAGCCGATACGCTTAACTACAAAGCCAGAGCCTTACACCTTGCAAAAGGCATTGCATTGGTTACAAAGACAGGTTGCACCGACCATAAAAATGATACAGGCATTAGACAGAGAAAATCATACAACGATACTGAAAGATATGATTGAGCAGGCAGAACTCAAAGACAAGCATAAACACTTATTACAGTTAGAAAAATCAACCATAGAAGAACGTATAGATACCGTTGTTCCACAAGAGAATGACGGTATTTTTTAATTTCTTCAAAAAATCTGCAACAAAACGGCTACTTGCGTACAGATATGGTGCGAGAAAAGAAAATCTAACTTTTTTTCAAAATTACTCATTAAATCGAGGTTTCCATTCCCTATATGGAGTGAAAGAAGAAAAATTTTTGAAAAAATGTCGGAAAATCGAGTTGAGTGGACAGTGTTCTATGAAAAGAGAAAAACTATCATCAATTTGTATTCAAACAGATAGTAACAGTTGAGTATTGGTGTGAAAAGAAGAAAATCTTTTCATTTTCAACTTAACATTTGGCAGTTTCCGTTCCCTATATGGAGCAAAGAAAATCTTTTATTCCACAGTTGGCAGTTACGGCGTTGCATGGGTAGTTAGGGTGTGAAAAGAAAATCAGATTTTTTCATCATCAACTTAGCAGAATGACACTTTCTTTCCCTATATGGTACAGGAAAAGAAAAAAGTTTTGAAGATTGGTTACGTTTCTGCTCTTTTCCAACGCGGTATATAGGAAAGACGATTTTCTTCTTTCGTGTTCTTTGACAACTGAATAAAGCAGTTCAATACGTTTGACAGACAGCGAGCCGTTGAAACAGATACGCCATGACCTTTTCCCTGCTAAAGCGAGCGAACCTTATCTGTGTTCCTGTAAGAAACTTGTCCTTTCCTACCGCCATGACCTGTCCTGTCTGATAATGATACTCCCGTACAGCCACAGCTTGAGCGTTCAGAGCGTCGCACGCAATGGGTACGGCTACATAAGAACTATGCAGAGGTGGAACTCCTGTGGGCTATGACAAAAGCCGTTGAATTGCTTAGAAAAGATTTTTACAGAAAGGGGGTATGTGTTATTGCTGATATTGTAAAAACAAGGCAGGAAAAGCCAAATAATAAGTGTGGCATTGGCAACAGAGGAAAAACAAAGATTGTTGTAAAAGAACATTTTTCCGAAAAGGGAAAGACAATGGAAGAACTTCTGACGGATGTTATGCTGGAAAAAGCAAAGCAGACAATCGCATAAAATCGGTGCAGTTGTAAGAAATAGATTGAATGGCAAAAAGTACCCGTGTTATACTTTACTTGCAAGCAGGTATTGTAAACACGGGTTAGTTATAAAGGAGGATAACTGACAATGAAACAACAGATTTACAATACTGCACTTTATCTTAGGTTGAGCCGAGATGATGAATTACAGGGCGAAAGTTCCAGCATTACCACACAAAGAAGTATGTTACGTCTATATGCAAAAGAACATCATTTGAATGTGATTGATGAATATATTGATGACGGCTGGTCGGGAACAAATTTTGAAAGACCGAGTTTCCAGAGAATGATTGAAGATATAGAGGCAGGAAAAATCAACTGTGTTGTAACGAAAGACCTTTCCCGACTTGGCAGAAATTATATTATGACAGGACAATATACAGAATTGTATTTTCCCAGCCATAATGTCCGTTACATAGCGATTGACGACGGTGTAGACAGCGAAAAAGGCGAAAGTGAGATTGCACCATTTAAGAATATCATCAATGAATGGGTGGCAAGAGATACAAGCCGTAAAGTGAAATCTGCATTTAAGACAAAATTTGCAGAGGGTGCATATTATGGGGCTTATGCTCCGTTAGGATATAAGAAACACCCCGACATCAAAGGAAAACTGCTGGTTGATGAGGAAACAAAATGGATTGTTGAAAAAATCTTCTCCCTAGCCTATCAAGGTTACGGTAGTGCCAAAATCACAAAGGTACTGCGAGAAGAAAAAGTTCCTACAGCGTCTTGGCTGAATTTTACAAGGTACGGTACTTTTGCACATATCTTTGAGGGAAAGCCCGACAGCAAGCGTTATGAGTGGACGATTGCTCATGTCAAGGCAATCTTAAAAAGTGAAGTCTATATCGGAAACAGCGTTCATAATCGACAATCAACAGTTTCATTCAAGAGCAAGAAGAAAGTGCGTAAGCCTGAAAGTGAATGGTTTCGAGTAGAAAATACCCATGAGCCGATTATTGATAAGGAAGTGTTTTATCGTGTGCAGGAACAGATAAAATCAAGGCGTAGACAGACAAAGGAAAAAGCAACGCCGATATTTGCAGGGCTTGTCAAGTGTGCGGATTGTGGCTGGTCTATGCGGTTTGGAACGAATACGGCAAATAAAACGCCTTACAGTTATTATGCTTGCAGTTTCTACGGACAGTTTGGTAAAGGTTATTGTTCTATGCACTACATCCGCTATGATGTGCTGTATCAAGCCGTATTGGAGCGATTGCAGTATTGGGCTAAGGCAGTACAGCAGGACGAAGAAAAAGTGTTGAATAAGATACAAAAGGCTGGCAATGCAGAGAGAATACGGGAAAAGAAGAAAAAGGCAAGTGCCTTGAAGAAAGCCGAGAACCGCCAAAATGAGATTGACCGCTTGTTTGCGAAAATGTATGAAGATAGAGCCTGTGAGAAGATAACGGAACGAAACTTCATCATGCTGTCGGGGAAATATCAAAAAGAGCAGATAGAACTGGAACAGCAGATAACCAACCTAAGAGAAGAATTAAGTAAAATGGAACAGGATATGATAGGTGCTGAAAAGTGGATTGAGTTAATCAAGGAGTATTCCGTACCAAAGGAACTGACAGCACCATTATTAAATGCAATGATAGAAAAAATCCTCATTCACGAAGCAACAACGAATGAGGACAATGAAAGAATACAGGAAATAGAGATATACTACCGATTTATTGGAAAAGTAGACTGATAAAGAGGGTTCATATCTTTAACTAAGGGAAAGCGGAACAAGTATGCCTGATATTTCATTATTAAAAGAGTTGGCTAGAATTTTAGATGTGACAGTAGATGAATTATTGAATGGTGAGGATAGTTTGGAAAAAACAAAGATGCCTACATATCACTATCAAACAATGACAATAAAACGATCTATGTATAAAACATATCTTCAACAGATGATTTATAATCAACAACCTTTATTCATTATGACAATTTTAGTTGGATGTTTACTCATTTGTGGAGGTTATGCAATCTATCTTTTAAATCGTTATTTACAACACCATTTTGATATTATAGGACTTGTTATGATGATATTTGGTTTATGGTGTTTAATAAGTCTAAAAGTCAAACTGGTATTACAAACACATTTTTATAAGCCTAAAGATATTCAATATCAACTACATCAACAATCATTTGATTATATTCAAGATGGAAAGAAAATATCATATTTCTATCAAGATATTCAAGATATATGGAATTTTAATGATTATATAGTTTTAAAAATTCAAAATAAAAATCTCTTTATTTTACATGAAGATTTGTCCTACATACAACAACAATCTACAACAAGCATACATGCTCCTATCTCTTATCAAGAGAAAATACAATTATGGATAAAAATGATATCTTTGATTATTTTTGTATTACTAACATGTTTAGAAGTAGGATATGTTGTTATTTTAAAAAGAATCGGTTTTGAATATTTTTTTGATGCTTTAGAATGGATTGTTGTTGCAGGAATGATTATATCTCTATATATCTTCATCTTTATTGATAAGAAACAAAGGTCACATCAGACTTACATCATTGGAAGTTTATTAATAGGAATCATCTTTGTTATTCTATGGGGTGTGGGAAGTCGTTTATCGCCCTATCATACTTATTATTCTTTATCACCAGATTTATCAAGTCAACTGATTCTTAAACAAAATAAAACAACAGGACAATTTAAAGATTTACATTATACTTTTTTATGTTTTGGAAAAGCCAATGGCATCTATGATGCTCAAGGAGAAAATATTTCAACGCTATGGTTGAATGGTGATAATAATCTTGTCAGTTATGATGATCATAATCATCAACAACAAGCTTTTATAGCGACCTATGGCGATAGAGGAAATGGTATATCATATTATTATGTTTTATCAACATTATCTGGAAATTGGATAACGCAAGATAATCAAGATCAAAATTATGAAGTCAGTGTTAATAATGGAAAAGTAGAAATTCATAGTCATAATCAAATAATGGCATTTGAATCTTCACAAATTGAACAGTTTGGAACAACAGCTATTGTATGTAAAAATGAGTATGGTATACCATGTTATGTTATTGCACTAAATAAAAATTGTGATTTAAATGATGAGGGACTTATTGCTTCAGGAGGAACGATAACGATTGTTAATGTAGAAGATCAAATACCTGTAGAGTTGTTTTGTACAACATATAAAGAAGATCCTGATGTTCAACAACAAATCAATCATGATATGGAAGAAAAGGCTGTGAAACAAATCAATGAAATGAAAACATTATTAAAACAAGATGCTTCCTTAAAAAAATTTCAAAACACCAATTATTTATTAAAGGTAGAAACCCAGTCACAAGATTTTTTTGAGATTACACGATTAGCTTATCAAGTAGATATTGGGAAAACTTCTGATAGTATTTATCAATTGACAGACCAAATCAATATGATAGTTGTGAAAGCAGGGACAATAGATGACTTTTATGTAGAAGTAGAAGCTGATACATGGATGGAAAATGAATCAACTGGTGAAATCATAGAAGGTGGGTATATTCCTCAATATCGAATTATGAAAGGTGATGGATGTTATCTGGTAAGAAAAATGGAATATCGTGTACCGGGTGATATTCAACTTATCGCATTGTCCTCTCCTTTAAAAAAAGATGTTTCAAAAAATACGCTTTATCGTTTTGAAAGACAGTGAGTTGGTATTGAATAACTTATAGTTTGTGATTTATAATGATAAAAAGTGAGGAGGTCAAGTATGGAAAGAAGACAATTTGAAAAGTTAGGAATAGAATCATCATTACTTGGTTTTGGTTATATGCGTTTCCCTTTAGATGAAAATGGAAATATTGAAGAAAAAGAAGCAGAAGAAATGCTGGATATGGCTATTTCACATGGAGTTACATATATTGATACAGCTTATCCATATCATAATGGGGATAGTGAACCTTTTGTAGGACGTGTTTTAAAGAAATATGATCGTAACCAATATACTCTGGCTACAAAATTACCTATTTGGAATGTCCATAGTCAAGAAGAAGCCAAAGATATCTTTGAATCACAATTGCAAAGATTAGGTGTAGATTATGTTGATTTTTATTTATTACATGCTTTGGATGCTAAAAAATGGGAAAAGGTGAAGGAATATCATATTATTGAATTATGTGAGCAATTAAGACAAGAAGGAAAAATTAAGTATTTAGGATTTAGTTTTCATGATGAATATCCAGTCTTTGAAACAATCTTAAAAGCACATCACTGGGATTTTTGTCAATTACAATTAAATTATATGGATATGAATATTCAAGCAGGACAAAAAGGTGTTGATTTAGCTAATCAATTAGGTGTTCCTTTGGTTGTTATGGAACCAATCAAAGGTGGGAGTTTAGCAACCCTTCCAGCTGATGTAACAAAGATGTTTCAAGATTATGATTCTAAAAGAACATTAGCTTCTTGGGCTTTGCGTTATGTAGGAACATTACCGGGAGTTAAGGTGATTTTGAGTGGTATGTCAACATTAGCACAAGTGAAAGATAATCTGAAAACTTTTGAAAATTATCAAAACTTAAATGATGAAGAAATGGCGATTGTGGAAAAGGTGGCGGATACATTACATGCCCGTACAAAGAATGGATGTACAGGTTGTGGTTATTGTATGCCTTGTCCTTTTGGTGTGAATATTCCTTCTAATTTTAAGTATTGGAATAATTGCTTTATTTATGATGATGAAAAATTATTTAAAGGAAAATATGAAAAGATGAGTGATCAAGAAAAAGCTAGTCACTGTCAACAATGTGGAGCGTGTGAAAGAATGTGTCCACAGCAATTGCCAATTAGAGAAGATTTAAAAAGAGTTGTTAAGGATTTTGAAGGTTAATTTTATGATGAGAGTTGTTATATTTATGATAACGACTCTTTTTTTCATGAGATGAAGATGATAGAATAGAGATAATGAAGGGAGAGGGTTGAATGACAAAAAAGAAATGGATTATTGTTGCTTTAGCTATAATCATTATCGTTGCAGGAGCTATGGGTGGTTATATATGGTATCAAAATGATCAAAGACAGAAAATATTAGATTCTATTCAATTAACGTTTACAGATCAGACAGTGGTGGAATATGGAAGTGATATCAAAGCAGAGGATTTTGTTGATCAACAAAGTGGAAGATTGATGGCTCCAACTTTAGATACTATGACATTAGGAAAACAAACTTTAGAGTATAAAGTGACAAAAGGAGATTTAAGTAAAACCTTTGAACATGTTATTGAAGTAAAAGATACAAAGTTACCAGAAATTCAATTATCTAAGGATTCAGTCAGTATAGAATATGGAGATGCATTTGATGTTAAATCATATATTCAATCTGTTAAAGATTCTGTTGATGGCCCTTTAACATATGTATCTAAAGATAAAGTGAAAGATAAACAGACAGGTTATTATACATATGAAAATAATGTCAACACGAAAAAAGCAGGAACATATAAGGTTGTTGTGAAAGCTGTAGATAAAAATAATAATCAAAGTGAAAAAACATTGAAAGTCACAGTGAAAGAGGAAATTAAGAATGAAGTTACAAAACCTCAGAGTTCATCATCATCTTCTTCAACAACTTCTACACAACAATATGTCCCATCAGCTAGTAATAAAGTGATTGTGATTGATCCGGGACATCAGGGACAGGGGAACAGCTCTTTAGAACCTATTGGACCAGGAGCATCTACAAAAAAGGCAAAAGTTGCTGGTGGAGCTACAGGGACAACAACGAAAATTCCAGAATCTCAAACAACTTTAGAAATTGGATTAAAATTAAGAAGTGAATTGCAGTCACGAGGCTATACAGTCATTATGACAAGGACAAGTCAGAATGTTGATATTTCGAATAAAGAACGTGCGATGATAGGTAACAACAATAATGCTGCAGCAGTCATTCATTTGCATTGTGATGGTGCAGGTTCAAGTGCAAGAGGGGCACATACGATTGCTCCAGCAAAGGATAATCCTTATTGTGCTTCCATTTATAGTGCATCATCTAAACTGGCTCAAAAAGTCATTCAATCTTATTGTGCTGCTACTGGTTTAAGAAGTAGAGGTGTTTCTTATCGTAATGATCTATCAGGAATTAACTGGAGTGAAGTTCCATCTATTTATATAGAAATGGGATTTATCACAAATCCTACAGAAGATCGTTTATTAAATGATGAGGCTTTTCAAACAAAATGTGCAAAAGGCATTGCTGATGGAATAGATGCTTATTTTTAAGGAGGGCATATGAAACGTTATCGTTCAAAGATAGGTATAATGTGGATTATAGCTATGAGTGTGATTGTCTATGGTAATTATGAAATCATCAAATTACTGATAGGAGATTTTTCATGGTTAGGTTTTTGGTTTATTGTGATTATATTTGGTGGTGTAGATGTTTTAATGATAGCATGTACGATAGGAACATATTATGAGTTTCATGAAGATTATTTAGAAGTGAAATGTGGTTTTTTCTTTCATGAAGATATACCTTATTTAGATATTCGCTCTTTTAAAGAAACACATAATCCCTTAAGTTCTTGTGGTTTATCATTGGATCGTATAGATATGATATATAAAGCCCAAAAAGGAAGAAATGGAAATAGTGAGGTATTAATTTCACCGGTCAAAAAACAGGAGTTTATTCAAGAGTTAGAAAAGCGATCAAGAATTTTTATGACAAAGTAGCCTCGAAAAGGCTACTTTTTCTTTGGAGATAACGATAAAAAAGTCGTGAAATAATAAAAAGTTTGTAGACTTTTATGGTAAAATTGATTAGAATAGGTGTGTAAATTGATAAACAAAGGAGATAGGAACAGTATGAGTGGTTTTTTTGGGGTAGCATCACAAAATGATTGTGTTATGGATTTGTTTTTTGGAGTAGATTATCATTCGCATCTAGGAACAAGAAGGGGTGGAATGGCTGTTTATGGAAAGGATGGATTTCAACGTTCTATTCATAATATTGAAAATTCACCTTTTCGTACAAAGTTTGAAAAAGATGTAGAAGAATTTGCTGGAAATATTGGGATTGGTTGTATTTCTGATAGTGAAGCACAGCCTTTACTGGTAAATTCACATTTAGGTTCTTTTGCGATTACAACTGTAGGAAGAATTAATAATTTAGATGAATTAAGAACTTTATGTTTTGAACAAGGAAAAACACATTTCTTAGAAATGAGTGGGGGAGAAATTAATCCTACAGAAATGGTAGCAGCATTGATTAATCAAAAGGAATCTATTGTAGAAGGTATTCAACATGCTCAAAAACTTGTCAAAGGATCTATGAGTATTTTGATTATGACAAGTGAGGGTATTTATTGTGCTAGAGATAAATTAGGAAGAACACCTGTGATTATTGGAAGAAAAGATGATGCTTATTGTGTCACTTTTGAAAGTTCAGCATTTTTAAATTTAGGATATCATCATTATAAGGATTTAGGTTCTGGAGAGATTGGATTTATTTATCCTCATGGGTTTACACAAAAAGTCAAACCTAATGATCAAATGAAAATTTGTTCATTTTTATGGGTTTATTATGGATATCCAACTTCAACATATGAAGGAGTCAATGTTGAAAAGATGCGCTATGATTGTGGAAGTATGTTAGCGAAACGTGACCAAGGAACAGTTGAGCCTGATAGTGTCGCTGGAGTTCCTGATTCAGGATTGGCACATGCGATTGGTTACGCTAATGAATCTGGTATCCCATTTGCAAGACCATTCATTAAATATACACCAACTTGGCCTCGTTCATTTATGCCACAAAGTCAAGGTCAAAGAAACTTAATTGCGAAAATGAAATTAATTCCTGTTAAAGAATTAATTAAAAATAAGAGTTTATTGTTAATTGATGATTCAATTGTGAGAGGAACACAATTAAGAGAAACAACAGAATTCTTATATCAATCTGGTGCCAAAGAAGTCCATGTTAGACCGGCTTGTCCACCGATATTGTTTGGATGTAAATATTTGAATTTTTCACGCTCTAATTCAGAGTTAGACCTTATTACAAGACGTGTCATTAAAGATTTAGAACAAGGCGATGTCACTGATGAGGTATTGGCAGAATATGCTAATCCAGATAGTGAAAAATATCAACAAATGTTAGATGAAATTTGTAAGAGATTGAAATTTACATCTTTAAGATATCATCGTTTAGATGATCTTATTGAATCTATAGGTATTGAACCATGTAAGTTATGTACTTACTGTTGGGATGGAAAAGAATAGCAGAGCGTTATGAACGTTCTGTTTTTCTTTAAGAAGTGATTGTATTGTTTTTTTATATGTATTCATGTAAAATAAAACAGCGAGGAGATGGGTATGGATAGAGTTAAACAAATAGAACAAAGTATTATTAAAAAATATCGTAAGCCAATATGGAGAAAGTTTGTAAAAGCTATTCAGACATATGATTTAATTCAACCAGGAGATAATATTGCAGTGTGTATTTCTGGAGGAAAAGATTCTATGTTGATGGCTAAATTATTACAGGAAATTAAAAGACATGGTCAATTTGATTTTGGTTTAGTCTTTTTATCAATGGATCCGGGATATAATCAAAAGAATCGCCAAAAGATTGAAGAAAATGCAAAAATTATGGGTATACCTGTACAGTTTTTTGAATCAGATATTTTTCAAGTTGTCACAAATATTGAAAAATCACCATGTTATTTATGTGCTAGAATGCGTAGAGGTTTTTTGTATGCCAAAGCAAAGGAATTAGGATGTAATAAGATTGCTTTAGGACATCATTTTGATGATGTTATTGAAACAATTTTAATGGGGATGTTCTATGGTTCACAAATACAAACAATGATGCCTAAATTACATAGTACAAATTTTGAAGGAATGGAACTGATTAGACCGATGTATTTGATTGAAGAAAAAGATATTATTCATTGGTGTCGTTATAATGATTTATCATTTATTCAATGTGCCTGTCGTTTTACAGAAGAAATGGAAGAACTAGGGGAAGTGCATCATACTTCAAAAAGAGAAGAAATGAAGAATTTATTAAAGTATTTAGAAACAATGAATCCTAATGTGAAAAAGAATGTTTTTAAGAGTGTGGAAAATGTGAATCTGGCAACCATTATTTCATATAGTGATGAACAAGGAAAACATCATTTTTTAGATACTTATGATAAAGGAGAATAATATGTTTTCTAGATTTGAATTGTTAGTTGGAAAAGATTGTATTTGTCAATTAAATCAAAAACATGTGATTGTTTTTGGTGTCGGTGGTGTCGGTGGTTATGTTGTAGAAGCACTAGTCAGAAGTGGAATCGGGCATATCACAATAGTAGACAATGATACAGTATCGCTTTCTAATTTAAATCGTCAAATCATTGCGACACAAGATACGATTGGAAAAAAGAAAGTAGAAGTCATGAAAGAAAGAATTTTATCTATTCATCCAGATTGTGATGTCCATACTTTAGAAATATTTTATTTGCCAGAAAATGCAGATGATATTGATTTGACACAATATGATTATGTCGTAGATGCAATTGATACGATTACTTCCAAAATAGAATTAGCAATGCGTTGTAATCAAAAAGTTCCTTTAATAAGCTCTATGGGAACAGGGAATAAAATGAATCCAGCCATGCTGGAAGTCAGTGATATTTATAAAACATCAGTATGTCCTCTAGCTAAAGTGATGCGTAGAGAATTAAAGAAAAGAGGCATTCAACATTTAAAAGTTGTTTATTCCAAAGAAGAACCTTTAAAACCACAAGTATCCAATGAACAAACAAATAAAAGAGTTATACCGGGTAGTACATCCTTTGTTCCATCTAGTGCCGGTTTATTAATAGCGAGTGAAGTGATTAAAGATTTGTTGAAATAGACAAATCTTTTTTCACATTTTTTGCTTATAGGCATATGTTAAATTGAGGTGTCAAAGATGCGAGATCAACTTCAATCTTATATTTATACAGAAAAATTTTTGGCTCAACTTTATCGTCGTGCAGCAGCTTTAGCTTCGTCACAGGAAGAAAAAGAGGCATTATTAAGATTTGCGAAAAATGCTGAACAAAATGCTATTTATTTGAATTATTTTTATAAGTTAGAATATGGCATTAATTATGATCCAATGGTTCCTGATGTGAATTTACAAGGTGGTTATAGAGCTGTTCTTAATGAAATTTTGAGATTAGAAATCAATTCTTTTTTACAGTATCGTACCCATACTTATAATCAAGGTAATAATGAATTTAGAGAAACAATGAGAGCTATTTCAGATACGAAATTAGGTCATATCCTTACTATTTTAGCAATCATTACAAATCTTAATGCTCCACAAAACAATGGCTAACTTTTAGTTAGTCGTTTTTGTTCTCTTAAAAAGCGACAAAGTCTACTATGTTCATATTTCTTTTGTTTTTTAAATATGTTATACTAAAATAGCAAAGGAGGAAATAACGTAAGCGCAAAATGAAAAAGCCCTATTATCAATCAACGACATTGATTATAATTAGAGCTGTAATAAATTGACAATTTATATATGTATGATTTACAGGACACGACTAAAAGATCGTATCTCTACGATTTTTTAGTCAGATATGTATTATCAGGCAATTCTTTTGACCATGGCATATAATTATCAAGGGCTTCTTCATCATTGATATCTATTTCTGTCAATGATGACAAAAGATAGTTAAAATATTCATAGGGATTGAGATTGTTTAGCTTTGCAGTTTCTATAAGTGAATATAAGGCAGCGCTTGTCTGTGCTCCCTGAACCGTATTGGTAAACAGCCAGTTGCGTCTGCCTACACAGAATGGGCGTATCGCATTTTCTGCTCGGTTGTTTGATATCTCTATTCTCCCATCTTCAAGGTAGACTCTTAGTTTTTCTTCCTGGTTGATGCTGTATTTGAGTGCTTCACTTAACTTTGTTTTATCCACTGCAACTTTTGAACATTCCCTGACATCTTCAAAGAAATCATCAACCAGTGGTTTTGACTGAACCTGTCGAATTTGCCTGATTTCTTCATAGCTTCTGTCCGCGTTTTCCTTTTCAATTTGAAAAAGCTTGTTGATCTTATGAAAAAGCCTATAGCTGGCAGTTTGTTTGAGATCTACCCCAGCAGGCGCACTGTCTAGTGCTTCCTTATATTTTCTACGACAATGAGCCCAGCATCCCATGTGTGTAATGCCTTCAAGTTTCTCATAGGCCTGATAGCCATCCGTCTGAAGTATATGATGATAGCCTTCCAGATGCTTCTGGGCATGCTCGTGTCCTCTTGTATTTTCGTATATGAAAACAACTATCTGCTTCTCCTCGCTGCGTCCTGTCTTGTATACCCACATATAGGATTTTGTGGTTGCCTTTTGATGCGGTGCCTTTAAAACCTGAACAGACGTTTCATCTCCGTGCAGGTATTGACTTTTTAACAGAACCTTATGCATATGACTAGCGATTGTCCTGAAATATTCATCATGCAGTTTGATCATCCAGTTGGCCATCGTCTGTCTTGACAGCTTCAGCCCCATCTGATTGAACATGACTTCCTGTCTATACAGAGGCAGTGCTTTGTTGAACTTGTTATCAATGATATATGACAGAAGTGATGGCGATGCAAAGCTCTTGTATATGACCGGTTCCTTCATGGGTGCCTTGTATATTGGCGATTGAACAGCTTCCCTGTCACATCGATCGCACGTATAGACATATTGAATATGTTCAATGACTTCATATCGTGCAGGATGGTAGACAAGCTCCTTTCTTTTGTTTTCGCCTATCTTTCTAAGCAGTGCACCACATTCTGGGCAGCTTTTATTGTCAATATCATGAATGACCTTCTTTACTGGCAGTGATGAAATATCTATTCCTCTCTGTCTGCTTTTTCTTTTTCTTCTGTATGTGATTTCTTCAAGTTCCGGTTCCTGCTTGATTGGTGTGGATTCTAGTTCAATTTCATCAAAAAGAGAAATCTGATTAGGAAGAACAGTCTTTTCTGAAGATGAACCAAAAAGCTTCTTCTGCTGAAGCTTGATCTGCTGACTGTACCAGTTCAGCTGCTCAGTCAATGCTTCAATCTTTTTATCCTTTTCATTGATCATCTTGATCAGTTCTTCCTGACTTAGATTTCTCAAGTTCATGACATCTTCACACCCCACATTACATGATTTCAGCTGTTTCGTATTATACCATAAAACAAACTGCTTTGTTAGATGAGAAGCTGCTTTTCTTTCAATTTTTCATCATATTCAAGACCCTCCAGAAGCCAACTGAGCTGACGGGAAGTGATGGCTCTTGTCAATGATTCCTGCGATTCCTGGATTTTGAATTTTCCATGTTCAAGTCTCTTGATGAACAGCCAGAAGCCGTTGCTTTCATAATAGAGAATCTTGATGCGATTTCTTGATCGGTTGGTAAAGATAAAAAGGCTGTGATCAAGGACATTCATCTGGAATTGGGAATGCACAATGAGTGTCAGCCCATCTATCGACTTGCGCATATCCACGAAATGCGTTGAAACGTAGATATTCTTGACTTCATCAGTGTTGATGATCATTTGAGAGCACCAATGATTCTGTCAAGAAGTGCAGGATCAAATTCAATACAATGACCATCAATGGTCATTGATACATTGGGGTGGGCATCATCCACAACCTCGACAGGAACAAATAAATTACTTTGAAGTTCATCATTTTCCAGTCGTCTTTTTGACTTATAGAAAGAAGACACACAGATATTGTTCTGTCTGCAGAATTCCTTGACAGTCAAAGTGCTTTCCTTTTGACTATTTATGATTTTTTTCCAATCATATTGCATATAGTAAGTACCTCCTTTTTTATTGTACTTACATTTTAAATGAATATCCGCAGTCTTGTTAGTGCCTTTTCATTTGTCGCTTACGAAATAACATGGGTGTTGTTTATACAAATAATAATTCCAAGAAATATTTCATTATTGGAGGTATTGTTGGAATTATAGTGATTGTAAGTGTTGTTTTATTTTTCTTGTTATCGGGGAACAATAATGAAGGCACATTAAAAGATTTTTATACTTTGATTTCAGAAAAGAAATATGATGAAATGTATGATTGTATTAGTGAAGAATCACAGAAAAAATATGATAAGGAAACATTTGTGACAAGAAATCAAAATATTTATGAAGGAATTGAAGCGAATCAATTAAGTATTGAAGTTTTAGATGAAGAAGATAACCAATTAACTTATCAAGTTAAAATGAATACAGTTGCTGGTGAAGTTTCTTTTGAAAATAAGACAACAATAGAAGATGATAAGATTGTATGGGATGATTCTTTTATTTTTCCAGACTTAACACAAAATGATAAAGTGAGAGTATCGGAAGATGAAGCAAATCGAGGAAAAATCTTAGATCGCAATGGAAAAATGTTAGCAGGACAGGGAGAAGCTTATTCTGTAGGGCTTGTTAGAGGAAAATTAAATGGGGAAAATGATTATGATCAATTAGCAAAATTACTATCATTAACAAAAGAAAGTATTCAAAAAACAATGAGTGCTTCTTGGATTCAAGATGATTCTTTTGTCCCATTAACAACAATTCCATCTGATGATACACAACTAGAAAATCAGTTATTACAAATACCAGGAGTACAATTAAATACTGTAGAAGTGCGTAGCTATCCTTATGGAGAAATCACTTCTCATTTAACAGGATATATGCAACAAGTAACGGCAGAAGATTTAGAAAAACATCAAGGAGAAGGCTATACAGAAACATCAATGATTGGTAGAAGTGGTATAGAAGCTGCTTATGAAAAACAATTAAAAGGAACAAATGGAGCGACTATTTCTATTGTTGATGAAAATGGAAGCACAAAGAGTACAGTAGCCACTCAAGAAAAACAAGATGGACAAGATGTTACATTAACAATTGATATCGATTTACAAAAAGATTTATATCAATCATTTGAAAATGATCAAAGTGCTTCAGTTGCTATGAATCCAACAAATGGAGAAGTTTTATCGTTAGTCAGTACACCATCATTTGATAGTAATGATTTTATTTATGGATTTTCAACGGAAGAATGGGATGCTTTAAACAATGATGAAGCACAACCACTGACAAATCGTTTCCGTTCAACTTGGGTACCCGGGTCAACGATGAAATCTATCACAGCAGCAATTGGTTTAGAAACAGGTTCATTAGATGCTTCTAAAGATTTTGGAGCTGAAATGAAATGGCAAAAAGATTCAAGCTGGGGAGATTATTATGTCACAACATTACATGCTCCTAACCCTAATAATTTAAAAAATGCTTTGATTTATTCAGATAATGTTTATTTTGCAAAAGCAGCATTAGAGATTGGAAAAGATAATCTTGAAAAAGGATATCAATCATTAAAAATTGGAGAAGATATTCCTTTTGAATTAGCATTAACAAAATCACAATATACAAGTGATTCATTTGATAAGGATATACAGATTGCTGATAGTGGATATGGTCAAGGACAAATTTTAATGAATCCTGTACAAATGGCATCTATTTATAGTTCATTTATGAATGATGGAAAAATGATGACACCTCATGTTGTGAAATCTACTGAAACATCTGTATGGGCTGAACCATTCTCAAAGAAAACAACGGATGAAATCAAATCAGATTTAATTCAAGTTGTTGAAGATAGTCATGGAACAGCTCATAGCTTGAAGAATAGTCAATTCCAATTAGCTGCAAAAACAGGAACAGGAGAAATTAAAGAATCACAAGATGATACAACAGGAACAGAAATAGGTTGGTTATCTGTTGCTTCTACAGATTCATCAAATCCTATTGTTATTACAACAATGGTAGAAGATGTTAAAGGTCGTGGTGGAAGTGGATATGTTGTTGATCATGTGAAACAACCATTAATGTCATATTTACAAAGATAGAAAACGGAGAAATCCGTTTTTTTGTTACACAACAAAAAGGAGTTGCTTCAAAAAATATATATTTGATAAAATGAAAGTAGAAGAAAAAAGTTATGAAAAAATTAATAACATTATTTGCATTAACAACTTTATATGGTGGAGAAATATTTATTCATAGGCAGGATGTATTTATGAAGAATTAGAATTGTTAAAGGATGAAGGACCAGCAATATAAAATAGGAGGCAATCATGATAGAAAGTATCGGTGGAATTATTAAACTTAATAGAATCCAAAATGAATTAACTTTGAAATATGTGAGTTATAAAACCGGTCTTTCAAAAGGCTATTTAAGTCGAGTTGAAAGAAATAAAGAAGGAATATCTTTTGAAAATGTTCAAAAGATATTTTCCTTAATGGGTATAGAATTTTCTACTGAGAAAATTGATGAAAAATTTGAAAATGATTTTTATCAATTTATAAATGATGTTATATATATGAAAGATTTCGAGAAATCATTTTTGAAATTAAAAGTGTATGAAAAAAATATATATTCATCATTTTCATATATAAAATATTTATTAGCAGAAATGATTTATAATATTAATATTTATGATTCTATTAATATAACAGATTATTTTTATATTGAAGAATATTTTGATTACTTAGAAAGTTATCAAATAGTATTATTTTATGATTATATTGGTGTTTATTTTTATTATAACAATTTACATACTGAAGCAATCATGTATTATGATAAGGCTATGATGTATAAAGGAAATCAATATAGCAGTGCAATGTTGAATTATCATAAAAGTATCAGCTTAACATGTATAGAAAGGTTAACAGAAGCATTTGATTGTGCCATTCAAGCAAGAGAATCTTTTTGTGAACAATTAAATTTGAGAAGACTTGTAAGTATTTCTTTTCAAATTGCGGTAATTTATTGTCATATGAGAAATTATAAAAAAAGTGAAGAAATTAATTTAAAGTGTATTGAGATGTTTGAAGAATTGCAAATGCAAAAATCTGTAATTAGTACGTATAATAATTTATTTTGGGATTATATTTGTGCACAAGAATATAATAAAATTTTATCAAAAAAAGATGAGGCTCTATTAAGAAGCAATAATGATGTAAGAATTCTTTTTTATATATCCTTTGCTTATTATCAACTAAATAATTTATCTTTAGCTAAAAAGTATATTAAAAAAGCTAAAAATAATATATCTTCTATTTCGAATCAATACTTTATTGATATAATACAAGCTTTTTATGTTCTTTTATCAGATTCAAGTTATAAAAGAAAAGAAAAAAAGCTTTTCAATGTCTATAAAACATCAAAGAAAATACAAAATATTCAGACAACGTTATTCATATTAGAAATTATAAAAGATTTTTACAAGAAATATAATAAACAAGATAAGTATATACAATGCTTAGAAAAATTAAATAAATCATATAAGCAAATAGATTATAGTTTTATTTTTGATGAAAATATAGGATAAGTTACACAAAAATAGCAACTTGAAAATAAGTCAATAACAAGTTATATTTGAAGTATAAGATAATTCATATATGAAAGATATCTTTAGAAAAAACTTATTGAATGAAAAAATTAGGATTAATATTTGTAGATGCAATGATTTATGGAGGAGTAGGAACTGTTTAAGTGTTGGATATTCAACCAAGAGGACCACAACTCTATAACAAAAAGTACAACAAAACCATGTTATTATAGAAGCTCTATTAAAATTTTTTCTTTAAAACATTCTGCAAGATTTTTGCTAAATAAATATTCAGTTAGATTATTAAACATAGAGGGGTTTTACTCCTCTATGTTTAATATAAATTTGAATAGTACGTTTACGTTGGGAAGTACATAGTATCAAATAATTCAGTATAATGAAAATATTAAAATTTATTGATTGGTTAATAGGAGAATAATATGTTAGAAATTAAAAATATCAATATCTCATTTCAAAGAAATATATTCAATGATGCAAAAATTCAATTCTATGATTCTCATATACACGCTATTATTGGAAAAAGTGGATCAGGAAAAACAACATTTTTAAGAAGTATGGTCCAAGATTTTCCTCAATTACAAATGGAAATGGTTTATAATAATAAAATAATTAATCAAAAGGATGATTTTGTAAAAGAACATATCGCATATGTTGATCAGTTGGGTAGTTATTTTCCTAATATGTCTATAAAACAACATTTTTCTTTTTATGCACAGATGAAAGATGAAAAGATAGAAGAAAGTGAAATAGAAAGACTTTTAAATCAAGTGAATTTACACCATATCAATATCAAGAAATCTCCAAGTGTATTGTCCATTGGTGAAAGAAAGAGATTTTTGATTGCTTTAGCTTTGTATTGTGATAAGGACATTATCATTTTAGATGAACCAACAGCTTCTTTAGATAAAAAGAATATTATCCTTTTGAAAGAAGTATTATTATCATTAAAAAATAAGATGATTATTTTAACCACACATACACCAGAAATCTTAGAGATATGTGATGTCATCTATAAGATAGAAAATCAACAATTTGAAATTGAGAAACAAGAAAGACATGATCAAAATGATATGACTGATAAGGTAAAGAAATATCATTTTTCACCTATTAAATATTGTCAATATAAAACACCTATACAGTGGATACAGTTTGCAGGAATTATTATTATATCAATATTTATACTGATTCAATCAATGCCATTGACACAATCTTTTATGAATACCACAGAGGTAGATCCTTTGATTTTTAATCAATCATCAAAAGAAATGATTTTTATGAGAAATAGAAGTGGGCAATTAGATATAATATATGCACCAGCTTATGAGGATGAAATCATTCAACCAATGAATAAAGATGATTTGAATAAAATTCAAAATATGGATGGAGTTAGGAAAATAGAAACATTTAAAGTTTTAACGCTTTTTAATCCAAATAGTACAGATGAAGCTCAAAGTATGGAAGTTATTGATCAAGATGGGCATTCGAGTATCTATTCAGTTGAAGCAGATGGAAGTCGAGCACCGGCAATTTTCCCATATTATGAAGAAAATGATTTTAGTGATCATGATAATGGAGTTTATATAAGTGCTATGTTATCTGAGATATATAATATTCATGAGGGAGATACAATCAAAGCGAAGTTTTATATTCCTTATCAACAATATGTATTAGATACAAATCCATATAGAAAAATATCTTATGTATTAAAAGAACTGGAATTAAAGGTGGATAAGGTTTTAAACAATGATGAGAATTATCGTTCAGTTGCTACTGATTTTATGATTTATGTGCCTGATCATATGTTTCGTGATATGATAAACAGTGTCAATGAAAATGATGAAATGGTTCCTTCTTCTAGTGTTAATAGAGCAGCTGACCAAGTTGATGCACAACCTTATACAATGGATGAATATGTTATTTTTGTGGATGAAGATCAAGCGAAAGAGGTTTATGATGCTATATTAGAAATGGATAGCCATTATGATGCTTATTCTGTATATTTAAGTTACCTTGAAATTGATGAAATACAAAAAGATGCCTTTCAAACACAGCTTGTGAGTGTTGCAGGTATTTGTGGAATAGCACTGGCTGCTTTTATAGTGGTGCAATATTTTATGATGAAATCAAGAAAAGAAGAAATGAATTTGTTAAGAAGAAATGGAATCAATAAACAAAAAATTCATCAAGTGATTTTATTTGAAAATGGAGTTTATTTTGTTGTTGTGAGTGTGGTTGGATTGATATTGGCTTATTTCTATCAAAGTTATTTAGATGATTTTACAAATATGTTTGTATTTAATATTATTGTGTTGGTAATCAGTTTATTCTTATTGCTAGTGAATGTCATCGTATCTCAGTTCTTACTAAAAGATAAGAAACATTTCAAAAATAGAAAGTTATGAAAAGAGGTGGGATATGTTATCTTTAAAAAATATTAACTTAACTTTTGATAGGGAATTGATCAAGAATGGTGAGCTTTATGTGCCTAATGAACAATTGACAGTGCTTTTTGGTCCTAGTGGTTCTGGAAAAAGCAGTCTATTATATGATATGGCTTTTCTAACAAAACAGGTTCAAATGGATTACATCTTTGATGGTATTGATGTTCATACTTTATCTCAAGATGAAATTAAAGATATTCAAAAAAATCAAATAGCTTTTGTTTTTCAAAATATTCCATTGTTTGATAGTATGAATTTGATGGAAAATATTCGTTTTTTCTCTAGTTTGACACATGATGAGTTTGATGAAGATCAAGCAAGACAATATCTTACAGATTTAGAATTATATTTAGATGACCAGACACCTATTGAACATCTTTCTGGTGGAGAAAGACAACGCTTAGCTATCATTTGTGCTTTAATGAAAGATACACCTTATATATTTATGGATGAACCTACGGCTTATTTAGATGAGGATAATCGACAAGAGTTTTTAAAAATCATTGATTTATTAAAAAATCAATATCATAAAACGATATTGATTGCGACGCATGATGAACTGATAAAGGACGTTTGTGATTGTCTTTATGAAATTCGCAATCAAAGAATCTATTGTTTAAAAAAACAAGATGTTTTTGAAACAAAAGCAGTTCATCATATATCCAATACATTCCACCAATTATCCGTTTTCTTTCAATATCAATTTAAAAAAGAAAAATGGAAACATCGTATTTTTCAATTATTTCTTATCCTTATCTTATTTATAAGCACATTTATGGGAGTCTATTTTCAATGTTATCAAAACCAGTTAATGCAGACAGTTAAAGATTATGAAAGTTTACAATTGATTGTTGAAATGAATCATAATATCAGTTCTAGTCAGATAAGAGATATAGGGAATATGGAACATATTCAAAGAATAGAGAAAATTTTTCCACTTGTATCAGATAATAATTATTTAGTATGTCCTTATTTGGAATCTGATTTCTTTTATCGTGATATAGCTCAAACTTTTGATACTCCATCGTATACAGGTGTTTACATCAACTATGAAGTTTATAGAGATACGCAAAATCAATCTATTGAACTGTTGTTTGATCATCAAAAAATAGAAGTGAAACCACAATTTCAATTAGATAAGACTTTTGATGATTATTCATTGAATTTATCTCTAGCAAGAATTATTTATATACCTTATGATGATTATATGGAAATATATCGTGCACAAGGATTTGATAATAATCAAACATCATTTGCTTTAATCACAATAGATCAAAAGGAATCATATATTGAAGTTTTAGAAAAATTATCGAGTCAATATGATGATATAACTTTAGAAAGTCATCAAGAAATTTTAACGTTATTAGATGTTAAACAGATGGCAGATTATTTGAGTGGAACAATGATGATTATTCTCTTTATTATTGTTGTTGTATCAATTATTCTTTTAAAAATAAATGATTATTATCATATGAGATTTGCACAAGTTTTATTAGAAGCAAATGGTATAAAAGATCAAAACATTATAAAAGCACATATTCTTAAAGATGCCTCTTTATATATTTTGCCTATGTTCATCTCTTATATTATGTTGATTGGATGCTTTTGTGGGCTTGGTATGTTTCGAGTGGATATAGCTGTTTATTCATTAGTAATTCTTATTTTCAGTTCGTTATTGATATTTGTAGTATCTATGATTATATACATGATGATTAGAAAAATATTTACAACGACAAGAATCTTAAAATCAATATAAACATCTTTGAAAGAAGATGTTTTTTCTTTATAAAATGACTTTACATTTAAATGAAAGATGATATACTAAAAGTATAATAAATATTATTTTTCATATTTAAATTATTTTAATGATTTATGATGTGGGAAAGGGTGAAGAATATGAAAAAGATTTTCATAACATTTCTAGGTTTGTTTCTTGTATTAGGAATAAGTGGTTGTCAAAAAAGTCATGTAGATGTTGAAGATGTTGCGAAAAAAATTGTATATTTTTCACAGGATCTACTTCAAGCAGAAGGTAATGATATAGAGGAAATTCTTCAAAATGTCAATGATGAGTTTAAAAATCAAATGAAAGATAATATCATTAAAGATGTACAAATAAAGGTTTTGGGTAATGTGGAAAATGATTTAAAACCATATGATTTACCTATAACGATACAGTCAGTGGCTATAGAAGAAGGAGATAGTCAGATTGTGACAGTTAAGTTTGTAGATCAAAAACAAAAAGAAGGACAAACAGTTTTACAAATGCAGAATGATGGAAAACAAGTGACATATGTGGGGTATAGAAGATGAAGAAAATAGATGGGATATTGATAAAAATACAATGGCTTATTATTTTGATTGCTGGAATCTTTTTGTTGTTTCATGGACATAATCA
Organism: Massiliimicrobium timonense; assembly: GCF_042850985.1. Classification (GTDB taxonomy): domain Bacteria; phylum Bacillota_I; class Bacilli_A; order Erysipelotrichales; family Coprobacillaceae; genus Allocoprobacillus. Next base: position 2,450,859 of record NZ_AP031415.1, on the reverse strand, counting down.
TGATTTTGTGATTGTGTTATGGGTACTTTCTGTTGTGTGTAATGCTTTTTGGTCAAGAGGATATCGTGTTGCGAATGTAGAATATTCATATCGACAGATTATTCAACGTTATCCCATCGCTTGGATGGTTTTAAGAATGTTGATTATCGTTAGTATATCTATTTTTGTTATAGGATATGTTATATAAAAACATCTCGATTAAGAGATGTTTTTATATAGCGATTTCTTTTAATTTTTGAATTAACATATCGGGTAAAGTTTCAATGTTTTCAATAAATAAACCATTTGGATATGTTTTGGTAATCAATGGAGCAGTTTGTATACCAATCCCTATAACATCAATATCTTGATCTTTTTTATATAAGCGGGTTAATTCATGAATATGTGCTACACCATGTGTATCGCCATCAGATAAGACAAAGACAAAGCCTTTGCGGTGTCTTTTGTAGGCAGCTAGTTTCTTTAAAATATATTCTAAAGCGATATCTTCATGTGTTCCACCGGATGTATGCATAGCATAAATACGATTCAGTAAATATCTTTTTTGGCAATCTTGAAAGGAAATAATTTCAGTGAGCTGAACCTGTGTTTTTCCAAGTGCTTTATGTGCAGAAATACAGAAGGGTATTTTTAATGTCTGTAAAACTCTTGCGAGTTCAAAGCATCCTTTCATTGTATTGATAATTTTGTCACCACTCATTGATTCACTTGTATCAACAAGAATAGAAACACATAAATCTTTCTTCTTTCCTTGTTTATGAGTCTTAAATACACGTCCATCTAAAGAAGCACGATAGAGATTTTGTTGATCTAATTGTCTTCCATATTCTAATTTATGCTTTGTCTGACTTTTTGAAGCATACATTCTTTCACGCTTAAATAGTCTTGCCAGTTTGTTACTTCTGATAATACTTTCATTTTGATTTCTTAAAGCAATAGTACCGTATTGAGTAGGTGTTGTTCTTTCTAAAGGTGATAAAACAATAGATTGTTCAATGGAAGAATGATAAGTTTGAGATTGAAAGCTTTTCTCCTGTTGTTTTCTTTGTTTTTCTTCACGTCTATGAATATCTTGTAGAATTTGATGTTTTTGTGTTTTTTCGGCTTCATTTTCAAGTGATTCAATACGTTGAAATTCTTCATCAGAAAGATTAAGCTGATATTTAGTTGGTGTTTGTTGAGGTGAATTTTGTGATTCACCTTTTTGAAATTGAATTGCAATTTCACTAGACATTTGAGAAAAAAGACTTTGAGAAATACCAGATATTTTAGAATCGTTTTGAATTGTATCGAATATTTCTTTGACAGTTTCATCCATAATGGGTTGACATAGATTGAGAATTTCTTTAGCTATTTCTAAACGTTCTTTTGTATGATTTGTCTGTAAACGCCCTTGAATTGCTAATTTTCTTATTTGGATAAAATTTTGTGAAAGATAGTGAGGTAAATAGATGATACTGTTATTTAACTGGAATCTGTATCCATAGGTACAGATGACCATGATTTCTTTAATGATTTTATCCATTAAGAAAGCTGTATCAGTCTGTTGATGTTTTTCTTTAAGAAAAGATGAAGTGATAGCTTGTCGGGCATACATGAGAGGATTCCAAGTTTCTGGAAAATCAATGCCTAAAGCATTTTCAACAGCACCTTCTTCAATAGCTTTTAAAACAAGTGGTAGATTGGTTTGAAAGACATAATTTGTAATGATGGATTTGAGTTCTCGATAAGACATCTGTTTGTTAAGAAAGTCTTTTGCGGCAGAATTAACTTGGGTTAAAGCTTGAGAAGCTTGAATGTAAGTTTGTGATAAGATTTGAAAATCACAATAGCGTAAACTTGCGAGTTCATGGAACAAAAGTCCTTCCATAAACATCTCATAACCTTGAGGGTGAAAGTGTTCAAGATAATGATAAGGAGCTTTTTCACCAAGAGTGATAGATGCTTGATGATTTTTGATTTGTGAATAACATTGATTGCTTTCATCAATAGTGAGATGAATAGGCATCTGAGCATAAAGAACTGTATCTTTTTTGAGTTTTTGTTTGATTTGTGATGATAACATAGAGATTATTCAACAAATTCATGAACAATGAGTGACATGACAGAAGCAGCAGGCCCATTTGTCGCAAGAATTTGACGAGCATCTTCTAAGTTTAAGATTTCATCATCTTCTTCAGCTAATTCTGAAATAATTGTGACCAGACTTGCACGAATCACATCACCATCTAAATCAACAGTTTTATTAGCCCAGTTCAACAATGTTCTTAAGTCAATTCTTTGTGTTGTTTCATTACCTTCATTCATAATAACATTATGGAAAGCATCAAGTAATGATGCCATTTTTGTTGCGGTTGTATCATCAATTCCTGTTTCTTTTACAATAATATGTGACATTTTGTCGATAGGTAATTGACTGATTTTTATTTTATTTTGAATACGTGATTTATGAGAAAGATTCATTTCATTTGTTCCTGCATAACCAATATTCATGCTTTCACCAAATCTAAAGAGTGGATGAGCATGAATGATTTCTCCATTGTCTAAAATCTTTTGCTTTGTACCATCTAAAACATCATTTAATGATGAAATAATGTCACTATCAACCATATTGATTTCATCAAAAATAAACATACCACCATATTTCATCATTAAACTTAAAGGACCATATTCAAAAACAGTTTCACCATTTCTTAAGACATATTTACCAAATAAAGTTGATTCATCAATAGAACGACTTCCGACCATTTTTAAACTTGGTAATCCTAATGCTCCAGCAACACAGAGTAATTTTGTTGTTTTACCAGTTCCAGAAGGACCATAATATAAACATGACCATGTTTTTCCTCTTTGAAAAGATTTAATTAAATCAAAGTCATTTTGATCTAAAAAATGACGATTTTGCATATACAAACGTTCATTATCTTTAATTGATTCTTGAAGAAATAATGGTAATTTCATTCTTTCTTGTGTTGAATAGAGAGGGGTTGCATCTAATATAGTATAGGATGAAGAAGATAATGACTGATAGATTTGTTGTTTTGATTGTAAATCTAATAATAAGTGTTGAGGGTCTTCTTGAAATAAAAAGATAGGGGTTAAAGATTGGGTATTAAATGTCATATGAAGATGGTTTAATAATTCTTCAACAGAATCATAATGTAAAGATAAAAAACAATCTTGAAGTTGAAGAATATCTTTTAATATTTGAATCAATCTTTTAGCAATGTTTAAAACGTATTTATAGTGATTTGCATCCCATTCATTAGCATGATGATGTTGGCTCATATCAATGTGACGCCAGTTTTCATAAATATCTTGAAATGTTTCTGTTTGGTATTGATTATATATGTAGTTGATTGCAACGAGTAATAAACGATATAAACTATCGCTTTTTTCATAGGCACTTGCTATAATGAAACGTTGATCTTGTAAAGAATATTCTAAATACGCTTCTTTTTGGTTATTGTGAATAATTTGAAATAATAATGAATGTTCATGAGTAAAAAGATAGACCTGATCATTGTTGTATTGACTATGTACAAGACCCATGATGGCTTTAGCAGTTTCGTATTCATAAGTATAGGTTGTTCCATCAATATAATCCAATGTCAGTTTTTCTCCATAAAGAATATGCTCGCTATGATAACCAGGGGAAATGGAATAAGGTTTATATTGTTTGAGTTCGTCAAGTATCATATTTTATCGGCTCCTTTTCTTGATACATATTATAACATGAATAGACTATATCACAAATCATCTGCTTATATAAATAAAAAAACGATCTGACGATCGCTTTATTTTCATATGGTGACCTGTACGGGATTCGAACCCGTGAATGCATGCGTGAAAGGCATGTGAGTTAACCGTTTCTCCAACAGGCCATAAAAATGGCGCTTGAAGTAGGACTCGAACCTACGACCGATCGGTTAACAGCCGATTGCTCTACCAACTGAGCTATTCAAGCGTATGGAGCGGGTGATGGGAATCGAACCCACGTAGTCAGCTTGGAAGGCTGAAGTTCTACCATTGAACTACACCCGCAAAAGAATGGTGCCCAGGGCCGGAGTCGAACCGGCACGGATTTTAAGGTCCGCAGGATTTTAAGTCCTGTGCGTCTACCAATTTCGCCACCTGGGCATATATGTTTATGAATGGTGACCCGCAGGCGACTCGAACGCCTGACCCTCTGATTAAAAGTCAGATGCTCTACCTACTGAGCTAGCGGGTCAAAAGAATGGTGGGGAGGGGCGGATTCGAACCACCGAACCGAAAGGAACTGAGTTACAGTCAGCCGCGTTTAGCCACTTCGCTACCTCCCCGTATATGGTGCCGGCTAAAGGACTTGAACCCTCAACCTACTGATTACAAGTCAGTTGCTCTACCAATTGAGCTAAGCCGGCAAATAAATGGTGGAGGTTAACGGGCTCGAACCGCTGACCCTCTGCTTGTAAGGCAGATGCTCTCCCAACTGAGCTAAACCTCCAACATGGCTGGGATAGCTGGATTCGAACCAGCGCAATGACAGAGTCAAAGTCTGTTGCCTTACCGCTTGGCTATATCCCAACAGTGCTTATTTAATATATCAATTTTTTGGAGTATAGTCAATATTTTTTAAGCGAAAATTTAATTTTTTTCATATTTCATTTATAAAAGGAAAAAAGATGAACCATTGGATTCATCTTAGTTTTCTAATAATTTTTCAATACTTACAAGTTTTACACATAAGACAAAGAGTTCTGTTGCCTGTTTTAATTCATCTAAAGGTGGATATGAAGGAGCAATTCTGATAATGGAATCATGGGGATCATGACCATAAGGGAAAGTTGCTCCAGCATTTGTTAAAATCACACCTGCTTCTTTACATTTTTGTACAATATTTTTAGCACAATCTTCTAGAGCTTCAAAAGTGATAAAATAACCACCTAATGGTTTTGTCCATTTCCCTATTTTTAAATCAGCTAACTCTCTATTAAAAATATCAATAACCATTTCGAACTTAGGTTTTAAAACATCTGCCTGTTTTTCCATATGTTGTGTTAAACTTTCAACATTATGAAAATATTGAGCATGTCTTAACTGATTCAATTTATCATGTCCAATTGACTGAATACTCATATGTTTTAAACTATCTTTTTTGTTGTTGAGTGAAGTAGCCATAGCAGCTACACCAGCACCTGGAAAAGTTACTTTAGATGTTGAGCAGAATTCAAAGACCATATCTGGATTTCCAGCATCTTTACAAGCCTTTAAAATATCTTTAACATGACTTTGTTTATCTGCATATAAATGATGAACAACATAAGCATTATCCCAAAAAATACGAAAATCTTTCGCAGCTGGTTTTAAATGAGCGAATCGATCAACGACTTTATCTGAATATGTAATACCAGAAGGATTGGAATATTGAGGAACACACCAGATTCCTTTCACTGTTTCATCTTCTTGAACATATTTTTCTACTAAGTCCATATCTGGTCCATTTTCATCCATTGGAATGGGAATCATTTCAAAACCAAAATGTTCTGTAATCGCAAAATGACGATCATAGCCAGGAACAGGACATAAAAATTTAATCTTGTCTAAACGACACCAAGGGGTATTTCCTAAATAACCATGAGTATAACCACGACTGATCTGATCAAACATAATTGTTAAACTGGAATTTCCATAGACAATAATATGTTCAGATGTCGTCATTAACATATTTGCAAAAAACTGTTTTGCTTCATTGATACCATCCAAAATACCATAATTACAATAATCTTTTTGATTTGAAAAATCATAATGACTATTAATAGTATCTAACATGGGCATAGAAAGTTGAATTTGTGAAAAGTCAGGTTTTCCACGTGCCATGTTTAATTGTAAATGTAAATCTTTCATTGCTTGATATTGTTTTAATAATTCTTGATGTAAAGTTTTTAATTCTTCTTGATTCATGTCTTGATATGCTTTCATTTTCTCTCCCTCACTTTGAAGTCATTGTATCTTTTCATTATATAAAATGCAATCTTTATTTGATGAAAATCTTTTATTCACTCATATGTAAACGATGTAAGATTACAACAAAGGTTGTTTGGTCTTTATGACTTGTCGCAAAGATTTCTCCATTATGAATTTGGATGATGTTTTTAGCAATCGCTAAACCTAGACCTGTTCCACCCGTTGATGAAGAACGTGAGGCATCACTACGATAAAATTTATCAAAAATATATGGTAAATCAGCACTATCAATAGGATTGCCATAATTCATAATCTTAATAGTTACTGTTTCATCATCATTCAAAACTTCAATTTTAATCTTTTTACCATCCTTACCATATTTTACAGCATTAGATAATAAATTATCAAAGACTCTTGCGATTAATTGTCCATCACCTTTAATAAAAAGGTTATTTTGACTTGTCTTGACTTCTGGAATGATATGATATTCTTGAAAAGTAGGATAAAATTCATCAACAATCTGTAAAACCAGCTCACTAATATTGATTGTTGTCATATGAATTTTCACATTCGCTTGATCTAGGCTAGTAAATTCAAATAAATCATCCATCATGCTTTGTAATCTTTTGGATTTTTCATAAGCCACACTAGAATATTTTTGAATTTCTTCTTTTGTCAGTTGCTGATTATTTTTAATCAGTTCCAGATAACCAACAATGGTTGTCAGTGGTGTTCTTAAATCGTGAGCAACATTTGTAATTAAATCATTTTTTTGTTTTTCAGCATTTCTTTCAGCATCATAAGCCATACGTTCATTTTCTTTAAGAATCTCACTTTCTTTTTCTTTATCACTTAAAGTCTTGGCTAAGGCATTGATATTAGCCGCTAGTAAACCAAGTTCATCATCGTATTTAATTGGTGCTTCAACTTCATAATCACCAGCTGTGACTCTTTGAATTGTTCCACTTAAAACATCAATGTATTTAAGTGTGATATTCATTAAATCTGAAAAGGTCACTAAAAAGATAAGTAATGAAATAAAGAAAGCCAGAATGTATAACCATTCATAAGATAAATGAAATATATTGGTATGTTGTAGGATAATCATTAATGCCAGATCACATAGAAAAGCAATAAAATAAGCAACAATAATATTGATAAATAAACGCCATCGAAAACTACTGATAAGTAATCGTTGAATCTTTTGAATCATAGTTCGAATTTATAACCTACGCCCCAGACAGTTTTAATGTGTCGAGGATTTCTTGGTTGCCTTTCTATTTTTTCTCTTAGTTTTCTAATATGGACCATAATTGTATTATTAGAATTATTTGATTTCATATGCCAGATTTTTTCAAAAATATCTTCAATAGAAAAGACTGTTCCCGGTTGACTAGCCAACAAGACAAGAATTTCATATTCAATTCTTGTAAGAGCTAAAGGTTTTCCATCCAGTGTTACTAATTTCTTTTGTGTATCAATAATTAAATCTGTTGCTTCAATCAAATGTGAAGAATGATTGATAGGCTTATTAAAAACTTGATAGCGACGAAGCTGTGATTTGACTCTGGCAACCAGTTCCATAGCATTAAATGGTTTACTGACATAATCATCGGCACCTGTCAATAGTCCTTCAATTTTATCAGTATCAGCAGTTTTGGCTGAAACAATAATAACAGGCACATTATATTTTTCACGAATCATTTTTAAAGCATGTATTCCGTCAATTTCAGGCATCATAATATCCAAAATAACAAGATCAATATGATACTCTAAAATATCATTCATCAAAGTGAAAGCATTATATCTTTTTTCCACTTGATATCCTTCTTGTGTTAAATAAATTTCAATTAAATCAGTAATTTCTTTTTCATCATCTACAACGAGTATATGAGGTGTATTCATGTCTTATCGCCTCCTAAACATATTATATAGAAATTTATAGAAACAACAATCTTTTTTCTAAAGAAAAAAATGTTTTAATGATACTGAACATTTCATTTTGTTTTTCATAAAATAAAATAAAAAAGTCAGAAAGTTTTAAGAAAATCATCAAAAAGCAAAAAAGATTGAAAGAAAGTTCCAATGAATTTCCATAATATTGAAAGCGGTATCAAAAATCAATACAATAGGCTCAAAAGGAAGAGGAGGAAAATAATATGACAGACAAATTAATGGAAGCTATTTTAAAAGTAGCAGAAAAATTGCAGACAAATCGTTATATGTCAGCGATTAGAAATGCTTTTACAGCGTTATTGCCAATTACGATTTGTGGAGCATTTAGCGTTTTATTTACAAGTGTTATTTGTACACCAAATGAACAGGGGATTAGTTTAGCTAACTTTGAGATATTTAGCTGGTTAGAAAACTTAAATCCAATGTTTGATGCTGCATATTATGCAACATTAAACTTCTTAACAATTGGTTTAGTTGTCTTGATTGCGATTGAACTAGGAAAACAATATGGAATGCAACAAGATATGACTTTACCATTGGTAGCATTATCTTGTTATATTACATTATGTGCCACAACAATGGTTGTGACAAATGATCAGGGAATTTCTTTTGATGTTGCTGATGTATTGGCAGTACAGTATACAAATGCACAAGGATTATTTATGGCAATGATTTCAAGTATCCTTTCTGGAGAAATATATATTAGACTAGTTAAAGGTGGAAAGATGAAGATTTCTTTACCAGAAACGGTACCAAGTAATGTTGCTAATGCATTTAATGTATTGATTCCGGGTGTTGTGACTATCTTTATTATTTCAGGTATTGGATTATTATTTAATGAAGTATTTGGATATTCATTCTATGATGCTATTGCAAAATGGATTCAAGCACCACTCACAGGTGTTTTAACTGGTTTGCCAGGTTATTTGTTATTGTTCTGGGTATCTACATTACTATGGGTTGTTGGTATTCATGGTACACAGACTTTAGGGGCTATCTATTCAGCACCAATGTTATTAGCTTTAACTGAAAATACCGATGCAGTTTTAAAAGGAATTGAACCTACAAATATTTTAAATACTGGATTTATTAGTTGTTTTACAATTATTACAGGTGCCGGGATTACTGGTGGTTTATTGATTGCTATCTTGTTATTCTCTAAACGAGATGATTATCGTACAATTGCAAAATTATCAATTGCTCCAGCAATCTTCAATATCAATGAAACAATGACATTTGGTTTACCAATTGTCTTAAACCCAATTTTAGCTATTCCATTTATGTTTGCTCCAGTGATTTCAGCAACATTTGCTTATTGGATGACAGTGATTGGATTTGCACAAGTGATTTCATTCCAAGTCCCTTGGACAACACCAGTAGGTATTATGGGATTTTTAGCAACCGGTGGACATATTGGTACAGCAATTACACAAATTATTTGTGTGGCTTTATCAGTTGTTATTTATACTCCATTTGTTTTGATTTCTAATAAACAGGCACAAATGGAAGAAAATCAAGCTTAAAAATAAAAATGAAAGGAAAAGGAAAAGACATGAGTAAAGTAGAATTAACAGAAACACAGAAAAATATTATTCAAATTCGTAAAAGAATGAATCGACGTTCTATTGAAGAAGAAAAATTCAATGGTTTTACAAAAAAGAAAATGTGGACATATTTATGGATTTTCCTTTTCACACCTTATGGGCTATATCGATTATTTGATGAAAATAATGAATTTTTATATCAACAAAAAATAGTATGGTTAATAGTTGGTATTGTTTATATTATTTGTATGATTAATCAATTCATTCATATATTTTAAATAGAAAGGGTAAAGAATATGAAATTAATTATTGAAGAAAATGAAGAAAAAATGAGCGAAAGCTGTATGCATATTGTCTTAGGTGCTATGATGCAAGATAAACGTGTCAATATTTCATTGACTTCTGGACGTTCACCAAGAAAAATGTATGAAATGATGATTCCTTATGTTAAAGATCAGGAGAAATTCAAAGATATTCAATATTATATTTTTGATGATGGACCTTATATAGGACAAGAACATGGTCCCATCTGGGAAGAAATGCATGAATTATTTTATACACCTGCCAATATTCCTGATTCTCAAATTCATTGTGTAACAGAAGATAACTGGGATACATATGATGAAGAAATTAGAAATGGTGGAGGTTTAGATGTGATGGTCATTGGTTTAGGATGGGATGGACATTTCTGTAGTAATTGTCCTCGCTGTACACCAATGGATAGTTATACTTATAAGATTTTACGTGACGATCAAGTTGCAGTCAATGAAACATATCGACCTCGTGACAATATCCCTTATGTTTATACAATGGGACCAAAGAGTTTAATGCGTGTTAAACATCTTGTGATGATTGTTAATGGTAAAGAAAAGGCCGAAATCTTAAAACAAGTTTTAGATTCACCAATTACTGATGAATTACCATCAACAATTTTAAAATTACATCCAAACTTTACGATTATTGCTGATAAGGATGCTGCATCATTATTAAATCCAGAAGATTATAAAAGATATTAATAAAGGAGAAAAACATGGAAAAGAAACCTGTAAAAATTGTTACAATTGGTGGAGGAAGTAGCTATACACCAGAATTAATGGAAGGATTCATTAAAAGATATGATGAACTTCCTATTAGAGAAATTTGGTTAGTTGATATTGAAGATGGAAAAGAAAAACTTGAAATTGTTGGAGCAATGGCTCAACGTATGTGGGATGCTTCACCTTATGATGTCAAAGTGCATTTAACTTTAAACCGTAGAGAAGCATTAAAAGATGCTGATTTTGTGACAACTCAATTTAGAGTTGGATTATTAAATGCGCGTATTAAAGATGAAAGAATTCCTTTATCATATGGAATGTTAGGACAAGAAACCAATGGAGCTGGAGGTATGTTTAAAGCTTTGAGAACAATTCCAGTGATTTTAGATATTGTAGAAGATATGAAAGAATTATGTCCAGATGCATGGTTAATTAACTTTACAAATCCAAGTGGAATGGTTACTGAAGCTGTCATGAGATACGGAAAATGGGATAAAGTGATTGGATTATGTAATGTTCCTGTAGGAGCAATGATGAAAGAACCACAAATGATTCATAAAACATTGGATGAATTAACATATAAGTTTGCTGGATTGAATCATTTCCATTGGCATAAAGTCTTTGATAATGCAACAGGAAATGATATTACACAAAAAATTATTGATGCCATCTATGATCCAGATGTTGATGATGGAACACCAAAGAATATCTTTAATGTGAAGTTCTTTAAAGAACAATTAGATCAAATGCAAATGATTCCATGTGGATATCATAGATATTATTATCGTCAAGAAGAAATGTTGAAACATTCTTTAGAAGAATATCATGATGTCAATGTTGGAACAAGAGGTCAACAAGTTAAGAAAACAGAAGCAGAGTTATTTGAATTATATAAAGATCCAAATTTAAATTATAAACCAGAACAATTAACAAAACGTGGTGGAACACATTATAGTGATGCTGCCTGTGAAACAATTGCTTCTATCTATGCGAATAAAAACACACATATTGTTGTATCTACAAGAAATAATGGAGCAGTGCCAGATTTACCAGCTGATTGTACAGTAGAAGTGTCTTCATTTATTGGAGCCACAGGAGCAAGAGCGATTGCCTTTGGACCATTACATCCTGCTCAAAGAGGATGGTTGCAATGTATGAAAAATATGGAACTTTGTGTAGAAGAAGCTGCCGTGACTGGTGATTATAATTTATTGCTTCAAGCATTCACTTTAAATCCACAAGTGATGTCTGGAACAACAGGGAAACGTATTATGGATGAATTATTGATTGCCCATAAAAAATATTTACCACAATTTGCTGATAAGATTGCCGAGCTTGAAGCAGAAGGTATCACGATTAAAGATGATGTCGCAAGAGAATTAACTGAACAAGGATTATAAGATGACACACCTTATTGGAATCATTCCATAAGGTGTGTTTTTAAGTGTATTGTATAATAATGTGATAATCGTTATAATACTTATATTAGCAAATACAGAAAGGAAGAATGAAAGATATGATAGAATTAGAAAAGATGAAACAGGGGTTATGGTATGATGCCAATTATGATGAAGAACTCGTTAAAAAAAGGTATCAGTGCTTTGATTTATGTCATGAATATAATTTAACAAAACCAAGTTGTTTTGAACAAAAGAATAAGATTATGGAACAGATTTTAGGTTATTTACCAAAGAGCTTAGAGATTGTTGCACCTTTTCAATGTGATTATGGAAAGCATATACAATTTGGTGAGTATGTTTTTGTCAATTATAATTGTTATTTTATGGATGGAGCTAAGATAACTATAGGCAATCACGTTTTTATTGGACCTTCATGTGGTTTCTATACTGCAAAACATCCACTTGATTATCAAAGACGTAATGATGGTCTTGAACAGGCATTACCGATTGTCGTTGGGGATAACTGCTGGTTTGGTGCGAATGTCAGTGTCATACCGGGTGTTACGATTGGAAGTGGTTGCGTGATAGGAGCTGGAAGTATCGTTGTTAATGATATACCAGACAATTCAGTTGTTGCAGGAGTTCCAGCGAGAGTGATCAAAACAATAAATCAATGAGAGAAATAAGTAAGGAGAAAACTATGGAATTTGATATAAGTCAGTTAAAGTGGACAAGAGAACCTCAAAGCTATGATATAAAAGAGAATAAAATTGAAATGATTACAAAGCCGTATACAGATTTATGGCAAAGGACTTATTATCATTTTAGAAATGATAATGCTCCTGTTTTACAGATGAAAACAAAAGAAAAATACTTTTCATTTGTAGTTAAAACTGAATTTGAGAGTCATCAGCGTTTTGATCAATGTGGCATTGTGATGTATTTGGATAGTGAAAATTGGTTAAAGGCTTCTATTGAATATGAAAATGAAGCATTTCAAAGATTAGGTAGTGTTGTAACAAATAATGGATATTCTGATTGGGCAACGATATCTATTCCAGCTTCTATAAAGTCTATGTGGTATCGTTTAAGCAGACGAGAAGATGATTTTTGTATAGAGTGTTCAAATGATGGTCAAGTCTTTCAACAAATGCGTATTTGTCATATGAATCAAGCTATAGATGAAATTCAATTTGGTATATATGCAGCAAGTCCAGAAAATTCATCATTCAAAGCGACATTTACTCATATGATGATGGGAGAATGTCAATGGCTGGCACATGATGGACAACAACCAGATGAAAAATAAAAAGATCACTTATGATGATCTTTTTGATGGTTATATTCATATTGACGTCTATTTTGTCGATCTTTGATAACAGAGTTTTCAAAGTGATAAATATAATGAATATTGTTTTCATAATCTTTCATAAAGATGAGCATATAGATATTATCTAATAAAAATGTCATAGATATTTTAGACGCAAAAGCCCCTTGTTTGATAATGTTATTTTCACCATGTTTTAAAATCACAGCATATTTACAAAGCTTGATTAAAGGTGAATTTTCATTAGAAGTCACTAAAATAACAGGAATATTCAAATGAATATTTTCAAATACCCAATTTTTAACTCTTGTACTCGTAGCGTTATTACTGATAATAAAAGCAATAGGATTTTTAGATGTTTTAAAACGATGGACATTTTCAAAACCTATTTGAGTATTGCAGTAGATTGGTAGCCTAAGTTTTTGACATTTCATAACAAAATCCTGAGCAGTTAATAGTGAAGAACCTACACCATATACTGTAATAGCATCAGAATGATACAATAAATGAGCAATATTTTTTAATTGTTGAATATCTAATGAATGATAAACATCATCAATAACTTGATGATACATTTGATAAAATCTTTTAGGAATATCTTCTTCTTTGATATTTTGTTCAAAAGGCATATTGATTTCAATGCGTTTTTCATTGAGAATTAAAGAATTGAGTTCTGAAGCGAATTTGATTTTAAAATCAGAATAACCTTTCACACCCAACTTTTTAGTTAATCTGACAATACACGAAGGAGATGTATAAGTGACTTTAGCTAATTCATCAACACTTAAATTAATAACTTCTTGAGGATTATTGAGTATAAAATCAATGACAGCTTGTTCATTGTGAGTAAATTTTTGACTTTCCTTTAATTTTTGAAATAATGACATGATAGACCTCTTAAAGAATGTTTATTTTGATTCCTTTTCATCTAGTTTTTTTAATTTCCATTGAATAAGACGTTGAGAAAGTTTTTGAGAACGTTTCTTTTGTTTTAAGTCAAAAGTCTTTTTATAAGAAGCAAACAATTCATGAATTTGACCAGTAGGATCTTCAATAATATGAAAACCACTCACAATGCCTTCTTTTTGACCAATATCATTCGCATCAAAGGGAATATAGTAATAATAATCCTGTGTATCATCAATAACTTTTAATAATTGTTGATGAAATCCAATCACATAATAATTCTTTCCATCTGTTAAATCAGCATTTTTATCATGTCCAATAAATTGAACAATACCTATACAATCCACTTTTTCTTTTTCATTTGTTTCTAAATTAAGTCTTTCTACCTGCATCATATGCCTCCTGTTTATATTTATAAGAATATTTTATTCAAAAAGCATAATAAATACAATATAAAATTATAGAAAAGGTAATGTTTTTCTTTTGGAAAAGTTTGAATTTTGATATGATAAAAAAGGTGATAAGAATGTTTACAAAGGAACAGATTCAACAGTTTAATCCATTAGAAATGAAGATTTATGAGTATATTATTACCCATGAATTAGAATTCCCATATATGAGTATTCGTGAGTTAGCAGATGGTGTTTCAACATCTACAGCATCTATTTTACGTTTTTGTAAAAAGCTTGGATATGATGGCTTTAAAGAATTGAAATATGTCTTTAAAAATGAATTAAGAGAAAAAACACTTTTAAAAAAATATGATTTTGCTGAAATCATTCATTGTATCGAAAAGTTGGATAGTCCTTTTTATCGAGAAAAATTTAGTGAAGCCACGACAATGATTGGTAATGCAGATATATTGTTGTTTATTGGTATTGGTGATTCGGGAATTATGGCTGATTATGGAGCAAGATGTTTTACAAACTATGGGAAATTATCTGTTGCGATACATGATCCTTATACGAATATGACATTTTCTGGTGAAAAATGTGTGGTGATTGTTTTGTCAGTATCAGGAGAAACGGTGGAAACAATCAGCATGTTACATGGCTGTAAAGAAAGTGGATGTCATATTATAGGCATTAGTGCTACGGAAAATAATACATTATCAAGACTAAGTCATCTTATGATTCCTTATTATATCAATCGACATCGTATTAATGATAGAGAATTAACATCTCAAATACCGGCAATGTGTATTATTGAAAAGTTGGTAGGAATGACAATGGATGTGTAACATTTTGTTACAAAAATGTTATTTTTTGTTAAAAATGAATGATAATGATGAATGGGGAAAACCCCTTTTTTTGCTTAGAGGGGTTTGTTATAATGCTGACGTAGATAAGAAACCGGTTTCAAATTATCTGTCAAAATTGAGATAAGGGAGGAAAAATTATGGACAAGTTACAGGCAACAATGGAAAAGTTCTTTGTTCCATTTGCTGCTAAAATCAATGGTCAAAGACATGTCGCTGCAGTGCGTGATGCATTTACATTATCATTCCCACTGACAATGGCAGGGTCAATGGTTTTATTGATTAACAATGTTTTATTAGATCCAAATGGATTCATTGCAAGTTTGCTTCATTTAGGAGATTTGATTCCTAATTTAGCTGAATATCAGGCAGTCCTCAATTCAGTTATTAACGGGACAACAAATATCTTAGCTGTTTTAATTGCTTTTTTAACAGCCTATCAATTAGCTGAAGAAATGGAAGGAGATAAAGTTTTATGTGGTGTAACATCTCTTTCTGCATATTTCATTTTGTATCCTGCTTCAAGAGCTTTTGCTGATGAATCTGGTGCAGGTTTAACAACCACTTATTTAGGAGCACAAGGTCTATTTGTTGCTTTATTTGTTGGTTTATTTGTTGCTGAAATTTTGACACGTTTAGGACGTAATTCTAAATTAAGAATTTCTATGCCAGCAATGGTTCCACCAGCTGTTTCTAAATCATTTAACTTATTAATTCCTATTATGATTGTACTTGGATTAACTGGTGTGATTAACTTTATTTTTGGTAAAATTACAGCTGATGGTATTCAAGTGCTTATTTATAATGCAATTCAGGCACCATTAACATCTTTAGGAAGTTCAATGGGAACAATATTAACATTTGTTGTGGTACAACAATTCTTATGGGTATTAGGTATTCATGGACCAAATACATTAAATGCATTGCGTTCTGTTATTTTCACAGAACAAGCCAATGCCAACTTAGCTTATGTTGCTGCCAATGGAACGGCATGGGGTGCCCCTTATCCAGTCAACTGGGGATCAATCAATGATGCATTTGGTAATACAGGTGGTTCAGGAGCAACTCTAGGTTTGATTATTGCGATGTTTATTGCTGGACGTAAAAATAAAGCACAATATCAAATTGCGAAGATGTCTTTAGCACCGGGATTATTTAACATCAATGAGCCAATTATTTTTGGTTTCCCACTTGTTATGAATCCTATGTATATGGTTCCATTTATTTTAGCACCAGTTGTATGTAATATTTTTGGATGGTTCTGTGTTGAAGTGATTCAAATCATACCACCGGTTGCTTATAGTGTAGCTTGGACAACACCGGGATTCTTGATTCCATTTTTAGGTTCGGGAGCAACAAGTATTATGGCACTCGTCATTGGATTTGTCTGTGTAGCTATTAGTACAGTCATTTATTTACCATTTGTTATGGCAAGTACAAGAGCAGCTGTTAAGGCAGAACAAGCTGGTGAAGGTGAATAAAGATGAAAGCTAGTTTTTTATGGGGCGGTGCAGTTGCCGCCCATCAAGTTGAAGGTGGATGGCGTGATGGTGGCAAAGGTATCAATGTATCAGATATTATGACTGTAGGTAGCCATGCCAGTCCAAGAAAGATTACACCTGTCATTGATGAAAATGAATTTTATCCAAATCATGAAGCCATTGATTTTTATCATCGTTATAAAGAAGACATTGCATTGTTTAAAGAAATGGGATTTAAATGTTTTAGAACTTCTATTTCGTGGGCAAGAATTTTTCCTCAAGGTGATGAAGAACAGCCTAATGAAGCAGGATTGAAATTCTATGATGATTTGTTTGATGAATTACTTAAAAATGATATTCAACCTGTAATTACATTATCACATTTTGAAATGCCTTATGGTTTAGTTACAAAATATGGCGGATGGAGAAATCGACAGTTAATCACTTTCTTTGAAAGATTTGCAAGAGTTTGTTTTGAAAGATATAAAGATAAAGTGAAATATTGGATGACATTTAATGAAATTAATAATCAAGCCAATTATCAATCTGATATTTCTGTATTAACAAATTCTGGAATTCTCTTTCAAGAAGGCGAAGATAAAGAAGAAATTGTTTATCAGGCCAGTCTATATGAATTGATTGCCAGTGCGAAGGCAGTGAAAATTGCTCATGATATTAATCCGGATTTTATGGTTGGTTGTATGATGGCAATGACACCTATTTATCCTTATTCTTGTAGTCCGGATGATATGTTAAAGGCTGTTGGAGCGAATCATAAACGTTTCTGGTATCTTGATATTCATGCACGTGGAAAGATTCCAGCTTATATGCAATCATTCTTTAAACGTAAAGGTTATCATCTTGATATCACAGAAGAAGACATAGCTACTTTAAAAGATGGTTGTGTAGATTATATTGGTTTTAGTTATTACATGTCTTTTACTACAAAAGGTGATGGTAATGAATATTTAGATTATAATGAAGCAACTGATTTATGTGATAATCCATATATTTCAAAGACAAAATGGGGATGGCCAATTGATGCCAAAGGACTACGATATACTTTAAACTGGCTTTATGATCGTTATCAACTTCCTACCTTCATTGTTGAAAATGGTTTTGGAGCTATTGATGTTTTAGAAGATAGTAATCAAGTT
The DNA here is from genome assembly GCF_042850985.1 of Massiliimicrobium timonense. Lineage (GTDB taxonomy): Bacteria > Bacillota_I > Bacilli_A > Erysipelotrichales > Coprobacillaceae > Allocoprobacillus. The sequence continues at coordinate 2,432,847 of NZ_AP031415.1, read as the reverse complement.
CATGATCAATATCGTATTAATTATTTAAAAGAACATATTGAACAAATGAAAAAAGCTATTGAAATAGATGGTGTTGATGTTTTAGGTTATACTGTTTGGGGTTGTATAGATTGTGTAAGCTTTTCTACAGGTGAGATGAAAAAGCGTTATGGTTTTATTTATGTAGATAAAAACAATGATGGTTCTGGAACTTTAAAACGTTATAAAAAAGATTCTTTTGAATGGTATAAACAAGTCATTGCCAGTCAAGGAGATAAGCTATAGTGAAATATCTTGTTTTAGATGTGGGTGGAAGTTCTATTAAATATGCTTTAATGGATGAACAAGCTCAAATATATGAACGAGGATCAACACCTACACCTCAGGACACATTGGAACATTTTATTGAAACGATAGGACAGCTTTATGATGATTATAAAGGTGGTATTGAAGGGATTGCTCTTTCTATGCCGGGAATTATTGATCCTCAAAAGGGCTATTGTTTTACTGGAGGGGCATTATCTTATATTCGAGATATTCCTATGAAAGAAAAATTACAGCAACGTTGTCCATGCCCTATAACTATTGGTAATGATGCTAAATGTGCTGGAGCAGCTGAACTTGGATTTGGGAATCTTCAGGATGTTGAAGATGGTGTTGTCATTGTTTTAGGAACAGCCGTTGGTGGGTGTGTTATTCATCAAGGTGAAGTACAATATGGAAAACACTTCTTTGGTGGTGAGTTTTCAATGATTTTTTCTCATGGTATAGATGGGGAAGATTTCTGGTGGGCAACAAATGGTATTTTAGGATTATTAAAACGTGTGCAAAAGCGTCTAAGTACCCAACAGGAATATACTGGTATTGAAATCTTTGAAATGGCAAATCAAGGTCATCTTGAAGTACAAAAAGCAATCAAGGATTTTGTGACAATCCTTGTCAAAAGAATTTATAGTTTACAATGTGTTTTAGATCCAGAAAAATTTGTCATAGGTGGAGGTATTAGTGCCCAACCACTTCTCTTTGAATATATTCAACAGGTTAATGATGAAATATTTGAGAATAATGATTATTATGTAAAACCGGTTATTGAACCATGTTATTATCGTAATGATGCGAATCTTGTAGGAGCTTTATATCAGTTTTTAAATCAAAAATAAAAGGAAAGGAATAGATGTGAGATGAAAAACTATTTTAATGAATTGAAAAATGAATCCAAGAATCAGACAAGTTATATCAAAAGATTTATAGCTTACGCTATTGACTGGTATGTTGGAGGATTGCTGGCATCTATTCCCCTTATTTTACTTTATATGTCATTACATGAGGATGCTTCATATATACCACAAGTGATTACCATCTTTGAACAACCTTATCAACTGATTGCAGGAGGCTTGTCATTTTCTGTAAGCTTGTTATATTATATTGGGATTCCATTATATACAAAGGGGCAAACATTAGGTAAAAAAATATTAGGATTAAAAATAGTTGGTGATCATTATGATGATGTCACAATGAAACAAATTCTGCTTAGACAAGGTGTCATGATTTTACTTGTTGAAGGAAGTATTTATACTGCAAGCAATATGTTGCATCAGATGATTAATGTCATGACAGGATTTAATTTTGCTTCATTATATGCTTATATTGGTGTTGTTATTAGTTTGATTTCAGTAATTTGTGTTTTTGTATTCAAATCTAAGAAATCTTTGCATGATATTGTCGCAAAAACTTTAGTTGTTGATATTAAATCACCTCAATATACTTATGAAGTAAAGAAGAATAAAAAAATTCGTAAAAAGAAATTGAAACTTTCATAAAATTTATTTAAACTGAACTTAAGTGTTCAGTTTTTTTCTTGAGGAGGTGTTTTGATGGTAACAATAGAAAAATTAAATACTTTAAATGATTTAGAAATGTCTATTTATCATTATGTAGAAGCACATCGTGATGAAGTTGTTAAGCTGAAATTAAAAGATATAGCTGAAGTCATTCATGTTTCTCCTTCGATGATTACACGTACTGCTCAAAAGATAGGTTATGATGGTTTTGTGGAATGGAAAACAGCTATTAAAATGGAAAATAAAAATCACTTACATCATAAAGAGAACAAATTAAATTATATTTTGGATTATTTTCAAAAAGTTGATAATGATGAATTTAATCAAAGTATTCATCAAGCAACACAAATAATTGCTCAATCCAAAGAGGTGATGTTTTGGGGTGTAGGTATTTCAGGAGCTATAGCTAAAGCAGGAGCGTATTTGTTTAATCGTAAAGGGAAAAGAAGTGTTGTGTGTGATGATTTTAGTATGCGTGTACATGGGATGTATAATCATCATGACTGTGCAATCGTTTTAAGTGTATCTGGTGAAACGGATGAAATGATTCAAAGAATCATGTTGTTAAAAAGATGTGGAGTACAAGTGATTATTATAACCAACAGTGCTTCGTCTTCAGGAGCAAAAATGGCAGATTTAGCTATCTGTTATTATGTACCAAGTTCAAGAAATGAGGATTTTTATAGTTCAGCAACACAGGTTCCAGTAATTTATATTTTAGAAAGTTTAGCTGATACATTAGAAGAATATGGGATTATTTAAAAAAGGAGTATATGATGGATATTGAATTTGAAAATGCCAAAAGAAAAGATGTACCTGTTATTTTGCAGTTTATTAAAGAGTTGGCACGTTATGAGAAGTTAGAACATGAAGTGATTGCAAATGAAGCATTATTGGAACAATGGTTATTTGATTATAAGATAGCTGAAGTGATTTTTGTTGTGAAGGATCATCATAGAATTGGGTTTGCTTTGTTTTTTCATAATTTTTCAACTTTCTTAGGCAGAGCGGGTTTATATTTGGAAGATTTGTATATTAAACCAGAATATAGAGGTCATGGATATGGAAAAGCAACGATTAAGGAACTTGTAAGGATTGCTAAAGAAAGAGGCTGTGGAAGAATGGAATGGTGGTGTCTGGATTGGAATCAATCAAGTATTGATTTCTATCTATCTTTAGGAGCAAAGCCAATGGATGAGTGGACAGTATATCGATTGACTGATGATGATTTTGAAAGATTATTACAATAATAAGAAAAAATAATTGCTTTGATAAATAATTTTTGCTAGAATAAGAAAGGGCACTCAGGCTTTCCGCTGGAGTGCATTTTTATTTGAGAAAGGAGATAGTGAAAATGGCTAAATTTATATTTGTGACAGGTGGAGTTGTTTCGGGATTAGGAAAAGGATTGACAGCTGCATCTTTAGGGAGATTGCTTAAACAAAGAGGATTAAAAGTCTTTATGCAAAAGCTTGATCCTTATATTAATGTGGATCCGGGAACAATGTCGCCATTTCAACATGGTGAAGTTTTTGTGACGACAGATGGTGCCGAAACAGACTTGGATTTAGGACATTATGAACGTTTTATTGATGAAGAATTGAATCGTAGTTCATCTATTACAACAGGAAGAATTTATAGCGATGTCATTTCTAAAGAACGTCGTGGAGATTATTTAGGAGCAACTGTACAGGTTGTACCCCATATTACCAATGAGATTAAGGCTAAAATCTATGCAGCAGCTAAAAGTAGTCAGGCTGATATTGTGATTACTGAAATTGGCGGGACAGTTGGAGATATTGAAAGTTTACCTTTTATTGAAGCCATTAGACAAGTCCGTTTAGATATCGGATATAAAAATACTCTTTATATACATACAACATTGCTTCCATATATTGGTGCTAGTCATGAAGTGAAAACAAAACCAACACAACATAGTGTTAAAGAATTAAGAGGCTATGGAATACAACCAGATATTATTGTTTGTCGTAGTGAAAAACATATTGATCAGGAATTAAAAGAAAAAATTTCTTTATTCTGTAATGTTCCTGTAGAAGCAGTTATTTCTAATTATGATGTAGATGTTTTATATGAATTACCAATGATGTTATTAGAACAGCATATGGATGATTTGGTATTAGATCATTTAAGAATGACAGCTCCAAAAGCTGATATGACAGAATGGCAACAGCTTATTGAACGTGTCAAAGGATTAAACAAGGAATTGACTATTAAGATGGTTGGAAAATATGTACAATTACCTGATGCTTATTTATCGGTTAATGAAGCCTTGCGTCATGCAGGATATTATGAAAATAGTATTGTTCATATTGATTGGATTAATGCTGAAGAAATTAATGATGATAATGTAGCAGATATATTAGCAGGAGCGGATGGCATTTTAGTGCCGGGTGGTTTTGGACAACGTGGCATTGAAGGTATGATTAAGGCTATTCGTTATGCTAGAGAAGAAAAAATTCCGTTTTTAGGTATCTGTTTAGGAATGCAGTTGGCATCTATTGAATTTGCAAGAAATGTATGTCATTTACCAGATGTTAATTCTATCGAATTTGATGATATGTGTGAAACACCGTTAATTCATTTGATGAGTGATCAAACATTAGATGATATGGGTGGTACACAAAGATTAGGAAATTATGATTGTGAATTATTAAAGGGTAGTCGTGCTTATGATTTATATGGGAAAGAATTGATTCAACAAAGACATAGACATCGTTATGAATTTAATAATAAATATAAAGATATTCTTGAACAACATGGATTAGTTGTTTCAGGAAAGAATCCAGAAAGAAATCTTGTAGAAATTATTGAATTAAAAGATCATCCTTATTTTGTAGCATGTCAATTCCATCCGGAATTTTCTTCAAGACCAAATCGTAGTGAACCTTTATTTCAAGGCTTGATTACAGCAGCTTACCATCAAAAATATGATAAAAAGAACATTCAAAAATAGAATGTTCTTTTTATCTACGTTTATGAACTTCATTGTAAATAATGTAGAATATCTTTTTCGCTGTCAATATCAAATATATGTACTGTTAGTGAATCAAGTTGTTCTTGAGTGCATGACTGAATTGTTGCAAGGGTGTCTTTTGAAAGATGTCCTAACTTTGATTTGAGTTGTCTAATTAAAGTTTGAATGATACCCTCACTTCTTCCAATAGCTTTTCCAATAGATTTCCCTTTGTTTAGGTTCTCTTTTCCATAATCTCTGATAGCTTGACACATATCAATTTTCTCCTTGATATTTAAATTAACTTCATTGTAAATAATGTAGAATATCTTCTTCATTATGAATATCAAATATATGTACTGTTAGTGAATCAAGTTGTTCTTGAGTGCATGACTGAATTGTTGCAAGGGTGTCTTTTGAAAGATGTCCTAACTTTGATTTGAGTAGTTTGATTAAAGTTTGGATGATGCCTTCATTTCTCCCAATGTTAATACCTTCAGTTCTTCCAATAGATTTCCCTTTGTTTAGGTTCTCTTTTCCATAATCTCTGATAGCTTGACACATATCAATTTTTTCCTCCTTTACCTTTTCATAAATCTGTGTGTTCTTTGTCAGTGCTGCGATTGTGACTGCAATGTCGTGGCTGATTGTGATATCATGATCTTCATCATATTGATGATTGTATAAATACCTTAATCCTATGATTAGCTCCTTAAGCTCCTGGCTATGAAATCTCTCTAGATCGAGGTATCTCATTTCAATGAGCGGATAGGATGCAGCATTCATATAATCCTTTAAGGCAGGAGGCATAGGGTTCATCATGTCCTCGTATGTTCTGGGAGCTTTCCACTTCTTCTGCCCATAGTAGACAACAAATGTCATGACACCCTTAATCATCTGATGAGTGGAGCGATAGAGATTGAACTGCTGAAGGTAGTTCATCTCATCATATTCTCTTGTTCTTTGGAACATGCCATGATCAATCTGGGATTGATGCTCTATGCCAATCAGACATTCTGTGCCATCAATGTTGACAAGATAGATGTTGTCACGTTCACGTTCTCTGGTGATGTTTTGATTAGGAAGGTGGGAATCGAGATTGGAATCGGACAGGGAGATGTCGTCATAATGGATCACAGCGTTTTCATAGAAAAGGATACCATTGATAAAATCAGCAGTGACATGACAGTTTTTGAATAGGGATCTGATGCGAATATCAAAAATCTTTCTGAGCATATAATTTTTCTTAGACATGAATAATACCTCCTATTATTCATATATACAGAAAAAACGGATTTTTCTTTTTTTTCAGAGAAATTTTTAAAATATTTTCATCATACAGACATATTATAACACAAAGATTGCTAAAAGCATATATTTAAAGATGAATAATGATTTTTTGAATATTGGGGATTTGTTAATGGAAAGTCTTAAAAAATATGATAAAATAGTCATATGTATGGAGGGATGCGTCATGGCTATTCAATTAATCTATTTCAGTGGAACAGGAAGCACGCAAAAGGTTGTTCGTTTTATAGGAAAACAATGGCAAGAAAAAGTGTATGAATATGATTTATCAAATCCTCATATTGCAAGACATGTTTTTTCTCATCAAGATTTATGCATTGTAGGTGTACCCTCTTATGGCGGGCGAGTTCCTACTATAGCAATTGAGCGTTTAAAACAATTTAAAGCCAATCAGACACCTGTTATTCTTGTTGTGACTTATGGGAATAGACATTATGATGATACATTCATAGAACTCAAAGATACTTTGCAGCCATTAGGGTTTATATGTGTAGGAGCAATGGCAATTGTTTGTGAACATTCAATTGTTCATGAGTTTGCACACGGTAGACCGAATGCGAAAGATTTTGAATATATACAATCATTGGTTGAAACTTTAAAAAGAGATTTACATCCCATTGAAGTTCCAGGACATAGACCTTATAAAATCTTTCGAGGTGGTTTGAAGCCTTTGGTGACATCGCAGTGTACAAAGTGTGGATTATGTGCTAAACTTTGTCCTGTAGAAGCCATTGATTTACAACATTTGGAAACAACAAATGAAAGTTTATGCATTTCTTGTATGCGTTGTATTTCTATCTGTCCATTCAAAGCAAGAATATGTGATGACAAGCAGGTTGAAGCGACACGTATGAAAATTCAAAAAGTTTGTACAATTGATAAACAAAGTGAATTGATAGGAGGATCATTATGTTAAAGGCAATATTTATTGACCATATGGGGACATTAGTATATGAGCAGAGTGAGTGGTTAGAAAAACTGATGGATATGTGTGTTCAGAATTCAAATGAAAAAGACCCTCAAAAGCTGGCTGATTTATGGTATCAGAAACATGATGAACTGCTTGCAAAATATAATGGAGATAACTATAAAAGTGAGTATGATATATCTTTAGAGGCATTTGAGTGTATAAAAGATGAAATTGGATTACAGGGAGATAGTCATCAGTATTGTGATTTGCTGGTACAACATTGGATTCATACACCAGCCTATGATGATTCTTATGATTTTTTTGAACAATGTCCATTACCTATCTATATTATTACGAATAATGATATATGTTATGTAGAAGAAAGTATGAAAAATCTTGAATTAGAACCTAAAGGAATTATTTCAAGTGAAACAACACATTATTATAAACCAGCAAAAGAAATGTTTGAAAAAGCATTAGAAATTACTAAACTAAAACCTTCAGAAGCTGTGTATATTGGTGATAGTTATAATAAAGATATGCAATCAGCGAAAAGTGTTGGAATGAGAGCATTCTTGATTGGACATAAGGACATTCAAGATCCTGAAGTAACATGTATTGATACATTATTAGATGTTTTCGAATATTTATAGTCCTTTTTAAGGGCTTTTTTCTTTATTCTCAGTTTGTGTCGTGTCCATTTTTATGTAAAAATGATACGATATAACAAAGGAGATGAAGCGTATGAATCAAAAAAAGATTGGAAGCTTTATTAAAGAATTGCGTCAAAGTCATTCTTTAACTCAAGAAGAATTAGCTCAAATATTAGGTGTCAATCATAGAACTGTATCACGCTGGGAAACTGGCAAGAATATGCCTGATTATGATGTCATTATTGATATGGCAAAATATTTTCAAGTGAATGTTGATGAAATTTTAAATGGTGAAAGGCAAGTCACTCAACAAAAATCCAGATTTTTGAAAAATAAATATGCAATCATGAATAACATGAATTATCATGTTGTGAATTTTGTTTTTAATATTGTCAGTATTTTGATGATTATCATTGCTTATAATCAGGGGTGGTATGGTCAAGTTACTGAAGATTTCTTGCATATCCTTTTAGAATTTGGAAAATCATTTTTCTTTGATCCTATTATAATAATTTTTGTGATTGTGATGCTCTTATTGCTGCTAAAACATCTTAAGACGCATTTTCAATATATGCAAGAAACAATAGCTATTAATCTTATAATATATAATATGATTTTTATACCTATTATCATTGCTTTATCAGGGTTTATCTATTTTCTTGTTTTCTATGTCTATGAAAGTGCCTGGTTGGTTGCTTTTGTGAATATATTTTTGAATATGTTTTTATTTCATTGGTTATATGTCATGAGGTTTCATAATGAAGTTGATAGAATATGGACTTATCAAAAAAAGTCATGAGAGCATTGAAGGTCAATTCTTTGATAGACTTTTCGCATCAATCAAAATAATTTGATTATTTTTTGACATTTTTTTCATCTTTTGTTCGTTTTGTTGAGAGGGATATGAGAAGAATGATAAAATGAACCCGTAATGAAGGAGGAAGAATTTATGTCAATAAAAGTAATCATAATGGATGTTGATGGGACACTCACAAATAGTCAGAAAATAGTGACACCAAAAACAAAAGAAGCTTTGTTAAAGGTACAAGAAAAGGGAGTCATTTTAATTTTAGCTTCAGGTAGACCAACATCTGGATTAAGAGATTTAGCAAAAGAGTTAGAAATGGATAAACATAATGGTTTATTGGTTTGTTATAATGGATCAAAGGTCGTAGATTGTCAAACAGAAGAAGTTTTATTTAATCAGGCTTTAACTGTTGAAGAAGCAAAGGCCGTTTTAGAACATATGAAAAAATTTGATCGTGTACGTCCAATGATTGATAAAGATGATTATATGTATGTAACAAATGTCTATGATAATTATATTCAGTTTAATGGCAAACCTTTCAATGTGATGGAATATGAATCACGTGGTGGAAAGTTTAAATTATGTGAAGTTGATGATTTAGCAGAGTTTGTAGATTTTCCATTAAATAAAATTTTAACAACTTCAGATCCAGAATATTTACAGGCACACTATCAAGAAATGGAAGCACCATTTAAAGATACATTAAGTTGTATGTTTACTGGACCATTTTATTTTGAATTTACAGCACAAGGCATTGATAAAGCCAAAGCATTAGATACTGTTTTAAAACCAATGGGATACAAACAAGAAGAAATGATGGCTTTTGGAGATGGACATAACGATGCTTCTATGATTCAATATGCAGGAATTGGAATAGCTATGGCAAATGCTGTAGATGATTTGAAAGCTATTGCTGATGATGTGACTTTATCTCATGATGAAGATGGTATTGCAGCAGCTATTTATAAATATATGCCAGAAATAAAATAAATTGTGCATTCATAAAATATTGATTATAATGTTCATGAGGTGAAACCTATGAACATTTTTAATAATGAGTGTTCTATAGTGTTGTATGTAAGTGTTTTAAAAGACAGTAAGTGATGTAAAATGATTATTGAAAAACAAATGGATACGCATAATTTGACAGAATCAGAAAAACAAATCAAAAAATTTATTCTTGATCAAAATAATGATATATCAGCAATGACAAGTATTGAATTAGGAAAAAGAAGTTATACTTCACAAGCTTCAGTTATGAGATTTTATAAAAACTTGGGTTTAGGACATATCGTGAATTTATATCTACTTTAAATATTGAAAGAAATGAGCTTTTTAAAATACAAGATATCTATACACAAAATTTTAGTCAATATTTTACAAGCTTTGAAAATGTACAAACAACACTTTATCAGATTTATGATTTATCTATGACAAAAACAAATGTTTTATTAGATAAAAATGTCATTACAAGAATTTGTAATCGTTTATTAAATGCAACATATATAGATGTATATGCTATTGGAATAGATGATATTATTTGAAAGCAATTGGTTTATAGACTTCAATCTTTAGGATTACTCACAACTTTACATGATACATTTAATCAAAAATATGTTAAAAATACTTCTAAAAATAATGTTTCTATTGTTATTTGTTTAAATGCTTCTCAATTACAGATATATGAAATTACAGAATATTTATTACAAAACCATATTTATACAGTTTCACTTATGGGAAGTCATCATCAACAGTTATTAAATATGAATCAAGATTCTCTATTGTTTTATACACCAGAAAATCAAGATATGGATGGATTAATAGAGGTTTTTTCAGCAGAATATGTTATTAATCTGATTTATGCTATATTAAAAGGAAGAAAAGAAAATAATATGAATAAATAGTTTATTTTATTCAAATGATATTCTAGGGAACATTTTTATGCTCTCTTTTTTATTTGTAGGTCAATAGACTTATGTTATGATAAGACTAAAGGATGGTGAACATATAATGAAGCTAGGTATCATTGGAAGTGGGAAGATTGTCGATGAATTGCTTTCTTTTATTCATGAGTTGGATGATATACAATGTATCCATATTTCAGGAACGTTAAGAAGTCAAGACAAATTAAAAAGACTAGTTCAAGAACATAAATTTAAACATTATTCTACAAATTATGATGATTTATTAAATGATCATGAAATAGAAGTAATTTATATTGCTGTTCCTAATCATTTACATTATGAATTTGCTAAAAAAGCATTAGAACATCATAAACATGTGATTATTGAAAAACCAATGACATCAAACTATCAAGAAGCTAAAGAATTAAAAGATTTGGCTGTTAAAAATCAATTATTTATTTTTGAGGCGATTACAAATCAGTATTTATCTCAGTATACTTATATTAAAAATCATCTTCATGATTTAGGAGATATAAAATTAGTATCCCTCCAATTTTGTCAATATTCCTCTCGCTATGATGAATTTATGAAAGGGCATATTTTACCTGTTTTTGATTATAAAAAATCTGGTGGAGCTTTGATGGATCTACAGGTTTATCATATCCATTTTATTGTGGGATTATTTGGAGAACCTATAGATATACAATATTATCCTCATATTGAACAACATATTGATACATCAGGTGTTTTCATCTTACATTATCCACATTTTCAATGTATTTGTATGGCAGCAAAGGATAAACAGACTCCCTCTTTTAATATCATACAAGGGACAAAAGGAAGTCTATGCATTGAAAGTCCTGTGAGTCTTATTCAAGAAGTCAAGCTTATCAAAAATGATGGCACATCTGATATTATCGATGCTGGTCACCAGCATGTGATGTATGAAGAATGGCAAAGCTTTATAAAAATATGTCAAAATCATGATTTAAAACAATGTTATAAAATGTTAGAACAAAGTTTAGTAGTTAGTCAAATTCTCACTATCGCAAGACAAAAAGCAGGAATCATTTTTCCTGCTGATCATATATTATAAAAATAGCTACCAACATAGGGTAGTTATTTTTATAATATGATATAATAGAAATAGCTCTAAACTTGAGCTAAAGCTTCTTCAAGTACCTTTTTGGCATTGAATTGAACAAAGTCGTCATCACTAATTAAAATAACAGGTGTTCCAGCTTTTGCAAGGTCTTCAAACTTTGATACAGAACTCTTAAGTTGTGGCGTCACTAAAATCACATCGGCTTGTTCAATAGAATATTCAATCATTGTTTCTGCAGTTGCCCAAATAATGACTTCCATATCTTTTTTAGAAGCTTCATCTTTTAAGGCAGAGGCAAACATATTAGAAGTGACACCAGCTTTACAACATAATAAAATTTTCATAAGATTTCTCCTTTCTATGTTTATTTATATTATTATTTTATCATATTGCGAAAAAAAGTGAAAAAACTTCAATCAAATGAAAAAAATTATTGACTGTAGAGTCACTCCATAGTGTTAAATAAAGATAGAAAGAAGGCGAAAGTAATGAAAACAAGCGATTTAGAAAGAGAATTAGGATTAAGCAAGTATACACTTCGTTATTATGAAAAAGAGGGATTGATTACACCTCAAAGAGATGATAATGGTTATCGCCATTATAGTGATGAAGATTTACAGACATTAAAATTAGTAAAGTTTTTAAGAAGTTTAAATATCTCTATAGACGATGTTAAAGCGATTATTCATGGCAATCTGGATTTTCATGAATGTTTAAAAATGAATCAAATACATTTAGATCATCAAATAGAAAGTTTAAAGGAAGTGAAAAAAACAATTGATAATTATCATGATAAAGACTTACCTTTAATTCCAGCTTTACAGGATATTCAAGAAACAACACATCATTGGACACTGGGTATTCAAAAAACAACGAATGCTGTATCATTAGGTAGAAAGCTGACAAAAGCATGGGCGAAAAGACAAATGATTTATAATATGGTTATAGGAGCTTTGATGGCATTTCTTATTTCTATGGTCTTTATCGCAATGATTGATTCAGTAGGATTAAGATTTCTTATTTACATGATGATTTATGTATTAGTAGAACTGATAATCATAGCTTTTTCTTATAAGATGACAAGTAGTGCTATGATTGATTTGACTTTAAATCAATCTGTAGAGTTTTTTGAGAGTGGGATACGTTACTATCAGTTTAAAAATCCAATCAGAAACATTCAATATTTCTTTGCTGTACTACGAGGAAAAGATAAACAATATATGAAATATTATCGTTATGAAGATATTCGTAAAGTATCAATGTATGTGAAAAAACGTTACATGAAAATAGCATCACCTATAGCTTATGAAAATGATGTGATTGATTTTGAATTTGAATTTTGTGATGGTCAAAAATTTTATTTCTACTATCCAATGATTTTGGACGATGATGCCAGATATATTGGGGCTATTTTAGAAGCAAAAGTTTCTTGTATAGAAGATAAAGATAACGTTTTATATGCCATGAAAAATGGTTTAAATATAACTGATTATATGATGAGTAAAAATAATAGTGAGGATAAGGGATATGAAAACAAGTGATTTAGAGAAGGAATTAAAACTTTCAAAACATACTATTCGTTATTATGAAAAAGAAGGGTTGGTTACACCTCAAAGAGATAGCAATGGTTATCGTAATTATAGTGATGAAGATATTCAAACATTAAAATTAGTGAAGTTTTTAAGAGGGTTAGATATTTCTATAGATGATGTTAAAGCAATTATAAATGGTGAATTAGATTTTCATGAGTGTTTAAAAGTCAATCAAATACATCTAGAACATCAAATAGAAAGTTTAAAAGAAGTGAAAAAGACAATTGATAACTACCATGATAAAGATTTACCTTTAATTCCAGCTTTAGAAAATATTGAAGTTGATGCTAAAAACTGGAAACTTGGCTATCAAAAAACAACAAGTGCAGTATCATTAGGTAGAAAGCTAACCAAAGCATGGGCAAAAAGACAGTTGGTTGTTGCTGCATTTTCTTCTGCTATTTTATCGGTTGTGTTTACATTATGGATGTCTAAGGTTATTCCTTTGATATGGGTGCGTATTCTTCTTTTATTAGTTTTGTTTATTGTTTTATTGATTTTAATGATTGCGACAGCATTTCGTCAAAGTTTTGCAGCAATGACAGATAACTGTTTAGATCAGTCTGTAGAGTTTTTGAGTGAGGGTATTCGTTATTATCAATTTAATGGGTTAGTAGCGAATCTTAAATATTTCCTTGCGGTATTAGTAGACAAAGATAAGGATATTATGAAGTTTTATCGTTATGAGGATATAACTAAAGTTTGTATTTATACAAATCTTAAATATATGAATATAGGTGCACCAATCGCTTATGAAGTTTATGAATCAGATTTTGAATTTCATTTTCGTGATGGTAAAAAGTTCTATTTCTTTTGGCCTATGACATTAGATGATGATTCAAGATATATTGCTGCAATCTTAGAAGCAAAAGTTCCTTATATTGAAGATAAAGATAATATTTTATATGCCATGAAAAATGGAATCAACATTACAGATTATATGTTGCACAAAGATTAGCACAATATTTCCCATTTTTACATGATGATTTCTATATAAGTATCATTTATGATAAATTTGGTGATGATAAATGAAGATATTTCAAGATTATAAAAGCTACTATGATTACATGCAGCCTTATCGTAGTGCTGCAAATCTCATTCAAACAAAGTTAGAAGCTATTGACGATGAATTAAAATGCTTTCATGGTTATAGTCCTATTCATCAAATTCAATCAAGAATTAAATCTCTTGAAAGTATTGAAGAAAAAATGAATCGTAAACATTATCCAGTGACTATTGAATCATTAAAATATCTTCATGACATAGCAGGATTAAGAGTGATTTGTCATTATATTAATGATATTCAATATATCTCTCAGTTATTGATTATGCATGAAGATATTCATTTATTAAAGAAAGTGAATTATATTGATTATCCTAAAGAAAGTGGTTATCAATCTTTACATCTTGTTGTAGAGGTGCGTGTTTATTGTCAAAAAGGTTTATTAAAAATACCAGTTGAAATTCAGCTTCGTACTATTGCGATGGATTGTTGGGCAAGTTTAGAACATGATATTCTTTATAAAAATAAAGAACCGGTTTCTAAAGACATTCAAGATGAGTTAAAAGAGTGTGCAAAGCGTATAGCTTTAACAGATTTACAAATGCAAAAAATATATCAGAAGGTTTATCAAAAAAAGCATACTTTCTAAAGTTATGGTATAATGAAACAAATAGGATAGGAGGGATTGTATGAGCCTCTTTGATAAATGGAAGAAAAAAGATACATCATCCAAGATGACAGAGGGATGGGATGCCATTGTAGAAGCATGTGAAAAAGTCTACCCCAATCAAAAAGAACCTTTGCATTATGGCACATTAGTCAGTTGGAAATTAGGTGGCAATGATCCATTGGATGGGATAAGTATTTATGATGGAGGAGATTATTGGCATTTTGTGACTTTTGGATTATCAGAACTTTATGAAAAAGAATCTTCTGATCCAAAGATCAGTGGTTATGGAATGGAATTCACTTTAAAATTAAAGAAAGGTTATGGCGATGATGATGCACAAATAAGTGGTATTTGTGGAATTCTCCAGACACTTGCAAGAATCACTTTTCAAAATGGTGAAGTATTTAGAGAATATGAATATATTTATACTGGGCAAAAAGAAGGTATGGATATTCAACAAACATCATTGTTGACGGGATTTATAACAGCATTGGATTCGGATATTCAAACCATTGTCACACCTTTTGGCAAAGTGGATTTTATTGAACTCATTGGAGCAACTAACCAAGAACTTCAAGCGTTACAAAATCATCAATGTACAGTCAAAGAACTATATCAAAAAATAGGAGATATCACAGATTATCAAAGACAATCTGTAATCTAAAGTCAAATGGTTTATATTTTAATACATGGTTTAGGACAGGATGAAACAAGCTGGAATCAAGTAGAAAGTTTATTGCTGCAAAAGAAAATGAAAGTCAAAAAAGTATCTTTATACCAACTTTTACAAAATCAAGACTTTACTTATGAAAATCTTTTTGAATCTTTTGTACAATATTGTTTACAATTTCAAGAAAAGGTTTCTCTTTGTGGCTTATCATTAGGTGGTATTTTAGCTATGGATTTTGCGAAAACATATCCTCAACATATTCAATCACTTATTATCATTGGTACTCCTTACAAGATTCCTCGTTTACTGTTTGGTATACAAAATCTTATGTTTCATTTGATGCCTCAATCAACCTTTGAAAAAATGGGAAGCAAAAAGAAAGATTTTATTTCATTGGTACAATCTATGACGCATATGAATATCTCAAAGGATTTGGAACTTATTCAATGTCCGACACTTCTTTTATGTGGTGAAAAAGATACACATAATAAAAAAGGATGTCAATTACTAAATGGACATATTTATGGAAGTTGTTTTGAAATCATTGAACATGCATCACATGAAGCCAATATTGACAATCCCCAGCTTTTAGCACAAAAGATTTCTTCATTTTATACAAAACAAAAAGCATGAACGTACTCATGCTTTTTAAAAACTATTTTTTTGGTAATTTAAATGAACTTTTTAATGATACGATTCTGTTAAAAACAAGATGATCTTCAGCAGAATCTTTTGTATCGACACAGAAATATCCATTTCTTACAAATTGGAATGAATCTCCAGGTTTTGCATCTTCAATAGATGGCTCAATATAACAGTTTTCAACAACTGTCAATGAATTTGGATTTAAATTCATGCTTCCATCTTCATTGTAAACACCTTTTTCTTCATCCACAAGATTTTCATATAATCTGGCAGTGACCTTCTTTGCGAAAGGTACAGGCACCCAATGAATTGTTCCTTTCACTTTACGACCAGTAAATCCTGTTCCATTTTTAGTAATTGGATCATATGTACAATGGACAACTGTTACGTTTCCATTTGCATCTTTTTCATAACTTACACATTTGACAAAATAGGCATTCATTAAACGCACTTCATTTCCTGGAAATAAACGGAAATATTTTTTAGGTGGTTCTTCCATAAAGTCATCTCTATCAATCCAAAGTTCTCTACAGAAAGGTACTTGTTTTGTTCCTAACTCAGGATTTTCCATATTCACTTGAGCATCTAAATATTCAACCTGTCCTTCAGGATAATTATCAATCACAAGTTTAATAGGGTCTAAAACAGCCATGACACGAGGTGCTTTTGGTTTTAAATCATCACGAATACAATATTCAAGCATTGCATAATCAACAGATGAGTTACTTTTTGCTACACCAACTAAATCCATGAAGTTCTTTAATGATTCTGGTGTAAATCCACGTCTTCTTAAAGCAGCAATAGTGACTAAACGTGGGTCTTCCCATCCATCGACGATACCTTGATCAACTAAGCGTTTAATATAACGTTTTCCAGTGACGACATTTGTCAGATATAATTTTGCAAATTCAATCTGTTTTGGTGGTTCGGGATATTCTAATTCTTGAACAACCCAATCATATAAAGGTCTATGATCTTCGAATTCCAATGTACAGATAGAATGTGTAATATGTTCAATCGCATCTTCAATAGGGTGAGCAAAGTCATACATTGGATAAATACACCATTGATCACCTGTGTTATGATGTGTCATTCTGGCAATTCTATAAATAATAGGATCACGCATATTGATATTTGGTGAAGCCATATCAATTTTTGCACGAAGAACTTTGCTTCCATCTTCAAATTCACCATTTTTCATTCTTTCAAACAAATCAAGGTTTTCTTCAACACTACGATCACGATAAGGTGAATTTTTTCCTGGCTCTGTTAATGTTCCACGGTATTCTTTGATTTGGTCAGCTGTTAAATCACAAACATAAGCCTTTCCTTTTTTGATTAATTTAATAGCTGCCTCATACATTTGAGGAAAATAATCAGAAGCAAATTTCACTTCTCCATCATAATGAGCACCTAACCATTCTACATCTTTAATAATGGAATCTACAAATTCTGTTTTTTCTTTTGTTGGATTTGTATCATCAAAACGTAGATTAAATGTTCCATTGTATTTTTTCGCAAGTCCATAATTTAATAAGATAGACTTGGCATGACCAATGTGTAAATAACCATTAGGTTCAGGTGGAAAACGTGTTGCTACTTTTGTATATGTTCCTTCCTCTAAATCTTTATCTATAATTCTTTCAATAAAATTTTTACTGATAACTTCTTTATTATCCATCTGTCCAACCAACCTTCCTTCAATATATGCTTTAGTTTACCATATTTTTTGAAAATATAAAACAGTTTCATGAGATATAGTTTTGTATATTGTCCTTATTTGTGCTAGAATAGGGCAGAAAGGGTGATGTTTATGATGAGAATTGGACAATCTATTGATATTCATCAATTAGTTGAAGGCAGACCACTAATTTTAGGTGGAGTAGAAATACCTTATGAAAAAGGTTTAAAAGGACATAGTGATGCAGATGTTTTGTTACATGCGATCATTGAAAGTATTATTGGAGCGATGGGACTTGGAGATATTGGAAAGCATTTTCCTGATACTGACCCACAATATAAAGGGATTTCTTCAATGCTTTTATTGCAACATACTTATGATATGATGAAACAAAATGGTTATACAATTGGAAATATTGATAGCCTGATTTTATGTGAAGAACCAAAGATGGCACCACATATTCCACTGATGAAAGAAAATGTTGCCAGAGTTTTACATTGTGACATCACACAAGTGAATATTAAAGCGACAAGAGGAGAAAAAATGGGCTTTGTTGGTAGAAAAGAAGGTATTGTTGCCCAAAGCGTTGTATTATTAAATAAGGAAGGATAGAAAAGATGAGTAAAGTAAGAACAAGATTTGCCCCAAGTCCAACAGGATATATGCATATTGGGAATTTAAGAACCGCTTTATATGAATATTTAATCGCCAAACATGATGGTGGGGATTTTATTTTAAGAATTGAAGATACTGACCAGGAAAGAGAAGTCGCTGGAGCAGTTGTTATGATTTATGATGTGCTTGATAAAACAGGACTTCACTATGATGAAGGTCCTGATAAACCAGGAGATGTAGGTCCTTATATTCAATCACAAAGATTAGCAATTTATAAGGAATATGCAGATAAGCTGGTTGAATTAGGTGGTGCACATTATTGTTTTTGTGATGAAGAAACAATTGAAGCAGCGAAAAAAGAAAATGCTGATCATGAAGAATTAGGATATATTGATCCATGTAAATCATTAACTTTAGAAGAAGCAAAACAAAGAATAGCCAATGGGGAAAAATATGTTGTCAGACAAACAATTCCAAGTAGTGGAATTACTTCTTTTGAAGATGAAGTCTATGGACATATTGAAGTTGAAAATGCTGGATTATCAGAAGGCGTATTGTTAAAGAGTGATGGTTATCCAACATATAATTTTGCAAATATTGTGGATGATCATTTGATGAATATTACTCATGTTGTAAGAGGAAACGAATATTTATCATCTACACCTAAGTATAATTTAATATATCAGGCTTTTGGATGGGAACCACCAGTTTATATTCATTGCCCACCTGTAATGAAAGATGAAACACATAAATTAAGTAAGCGTAATGGAGATGCTTCTTATCAGGATTTAATTTCTAAGGGATTTTTAAGTGAAGCGATTTTAAATTATATTGCTTTATTAGGGTGGTCACCTAAAGAAGAAAAAGAATTGTTTACATTGGATGAATTGATTCAAGAATTTAGTGTTGATCGTATTTCTAAATCAGGAGCTATTTTTGATAACGATAAATTAAAATGGATGAATGGTCAATATTTAAAAGAAAAATCTTTAGATGAACTTGTTAATTTGTGTTTACCATTCTTACAGAAAGCTTATGATTTATCTGATAAAAGTGAAGAATGGATTCAAAAGTTAATTGATGTTCATCGTGATCATATCAGCTATGGTGAAGAAATTGTTGAACAAGTAGCGCTATTCTTTGAAGATAAAATGCAAGTCAGTGTTGAGGCAAAAGAATTCATGCAAGATGAAAGTATTCCTCATACTTTAGAAGTCTTTAAAAATCATTTGTCAAATTTAAGTGATGAAGAATTTGATGAAGAACATGTTTTTGCTTGTATTAAAGCAACACAAAAAGAAGCCAAAGCAAGAGGTAAGATGTTGTATATGCCTATTCGTATTGCCACAACAGGAATTATGCATGGACCAGATCTTGCGAAATCTATTGTTTTACTTGGAAAGGAAAAAGTCTTATCAAGATTAGAAGGTTAATACCTTCTTTTTCCATGTGAAAAAATAGTCATTAGACACAAGAATTTCATATTTTTGTGATATACTATTTATTAGGGGGTGTATAGAATGCAAAATAAGATTATTGTTTCAATTTTAAGTTTTTTTATTCTTGTTGATGTACTTTTAATCTATTTAGCATTAACAATTTCCCCAATTAAACTAAAAAGAAATGTGTTTACATTTCAATATGGACAGGATATACCTACAGATGTGAGTGAATATGTCAATGCGAATCATTCTGTTTTAGAAAATGTTAAATTAGATTTATCCCATGTTTCTAAAGAAGTAGGAAAATATCAGGCATCTATTACTTATTTTAATGAAACACAATATTTTGAAATTGTTGTAGAAGACACAATTAAACCCAAGTTTCAATTAAAGAAAGTTGAATGGCATATTCAAATAGGTGAAACATTAGAAGCTAAAGATTTAATACAAAATGTAGAAGATCATTCACAAACAGAAGTATATTTTTATAATGAAAAAACACAGGAAAAGAGTAAAACAAAATCTTTTCAAATGGAAGGAACACAGATTGAAAGAATTATTGTAGAAGATAAACATGGAAATCAATCTAGTGCTTTAAGAGTGAAGGTTGTGGTTGAAAAGAATAAACGTCCACCTGTTATTGAAGGTATTGAGGATGTGGAAATACATGTTGGTGAATCTATTGATTTAAAAGCAGGTGTAAAGGCAACTGATGATATTGAAGGAGATATTACATCACGTATCATTATCAATGGCCAAGTTGATAATCAAACACCGGGTGTTTATGAAATTATGTATACTGTTAGTGATAAAGATGGGAATACAACACAGCAAATGAGAACAATTACAGTAATCGAGGTAGAAAATGATAACTAATATTTATGTATTAATATGTGCACTTATATTTATATATATTCAATTTATACAACATGGTGATAAGTGGGGTTGTGCTTTAAGACTTGGGGGATTTTATCCCCCATATATTCAAGAACGTCATCAATATTGGCGTTTTATCACATGTCATTTTATACATGCGGAATTCTTTCATTTCTTGATGAATGCCTATGCCCTGTATCAAATAGGGCATTTCTTAGAAGCTTGTTTAGGAACGGTGCCTTACTTATATTTAATTGTTATTTCTATGATCTTAAGTTCAATGCTGAGTTATAGTGCATCACAAATATCATCACGTTATTATCAAACGTTGACTATTGGTGCCAGTGGTGTTGTTTTTGGCTTTTTTGGAGCTATTATTGTTTTAGGATATGTATTGGGTGGACCTTTTATGTCCGTTTTAGAAAATTTTGCACTTGTGATTGTCATTAATTTGGTATACACATTTATAGATCGACATATTTCTAAAACAGGACATATTGGTGGACTGATTGGTGGTATTGTCGCAATGGTTATGATTTTAGCTTTACATATTGTATGAGAATACTCGTTGATGGGGATGCAACACCCTATAAAGATGAAATCTATTCTTTAACAAAGACATATCATATAGAAATGCATGTTTATGTAGACTATGCTCATATATTAAAAGATGTTCCTTATCAAGTCATTGAATGTGATGTTGGTCATGATAGTGTTGATTTGTTGCTTCTATCGCATTTACAAAAGCAGGATATATTGATTACACAAGATTACGGATTAGCTGCTTTAGCACTGGGAAAAGGTGCTTATATCTTACATATATCAGGAATGGAGATAACATCACAGAATATTGATGAATTATTGTTAAGACGTTATATTGGCGCTCATCAAAGAAAAAGTGGAAAACATATCAAAGGGCCTTCAAAACAAACACAAGAAGATAAACAATATTTTTTAGCACAATTAGAGAATTTGTTGAAAAAACTTAACCGATAGGGTTAAGTTTTTTTGTCAAATTAAAAATAATATAAACATGGGTTAACTAGTAATTAGAAGATTCATATGAAGAAATATTGATAAGTAAGTTAGCTATTATTTGAAAAGATAAATGTGGCATTAATTATATGTTGTTTTAATGTTCATTTTTGAGTCTGAAATTGAAGTATGCTCTATATTGTTTGTATAAAATGTGTTAACATGATATGAAGATAGTATATAGAAAAATGAAATCAAAATTATTCATTCAAAAAAGATGGAGATTGGTATGAAAGTATATAAAGGTAAAAATAGCTTTTGGCTTATAGTGATATTTGTTATTTATGATATATGTCCCATATTCATTTATTTGTGTGATGCCAGTATTGTTTCTCATATATGGTGGATATTACTGTGGGTTGCGTATTATTCAATGAATTTGGTGTGGATACCAGTTATGGTTAGAAACTATATTGAATTATATGATGATTATTTTGTTTTTTATTATGGATTTTCTAAAGAAAGATTTGAAATAAAAGATATTTTAAAATTAGAAAAGAGTAAAAATCCTATGGCTTCCTCAGCAAATTCATTAGATAGGATTCATATGACAACAAAAGATAAAGATTTTTATATATCATTAAAAGATAATGATGATTTTATCAAAAATATTCTTTTAAAGAAAAATGTATATCAATAAGAGTATTGATGTGTAATTATAACTATCTCAAATGAAAAACATAAAGCTTATATAGACAAAACGAAAGAAATGAATTAAGATAATAAAAAACAGGAGGTCATGATGGAATATAAGTTAATTGCATTAGATTTGGATGGAACTTTAAAAGATTCAAATAATCAGATTACACCTAAAACTAGAAAAGCTTTGATTCAAGTACAAAAACAAGGTGTGAAAATTGTTTTAGCTTCTGGTAGACCAACAGCTGGACTTAGACATGAAGCTAAAGAATTGATGTTAGATCAATTTGGTGGTTATCTACTATCGTTTAATGGGGCAAGAGTTACCAGTGCAAAAACGAATGAAACAATTTATGAACAGACTTTGACAGTAGAAGACGCTCAAAAGACTTATCAAAGGGCAAAACAATTTGATTTAGCATGTATGACATATAAAAATGATATGATTTATACTGAAGATATAGATGATGAATATGTTTGTTTAGAAGCTAAAATTAATGATATTCATAAAAATAAGGTTTCATCTTTTATGGATATACTAGAAGACCCAATACATAAAGTTTTATTAACTGGAAAACCGGATTATGTTGCTTCTATTGAATCGGAATTTAAAAAGCCTTTTGGTGATAGTTTGAGTATTTATCGAAGTGCTCCATTCTTTTTAGAAGTCATGTCAAAAGGAATTGATAAAGCTACATCGCTTGATCGTCTAGCAAAGAGCTTAAATATAAAACAAGAAGAAGTGATGGCATTTGGAGATGGCTACAATGATCTAAGTATGATTGAATATGCTGGGCTTGGTGTCGCAATGGAAAATGCAGTTGATGGCGTCAAACAACGTGCCAATATGATCACAAAATCAAATAACGAAGATGGTATAGCCTATGTATTATCTCAGATATATAAAGGAGTTGAATATTAATGTTACCAAAAGATCCTGCCATGCTTTTAAGTTTTATTAATATGAAATTAAGAGATCAATATGATTCATTAGAAAGTTTATGTGATGATTTGGATGTTTCTAAACAGGATATTATAGAAACATTGAAAAAGATTGATTATATTTATGATGAAATGAATAATCAGTTTAAATAAGGAGAACATTTATGGAATATAAAAGATTTGATCAGACTATTTTAGTGAGAATTGATAAAGATGAAGAAATATTGGAACAAGTTCAAAAAGTAGCTTTAAAAGAAAATATTACACTTGCAAGTATTCAAGCATTAGGTGCTGTTAAAGATATCACAATTGGTGTCTTTCAAACGGATACAAAACACTATCTATCAAATTCATTTCAAGGGAGTTTTGAAATTGTTTCATTAACAGGAACAATTGATACGATGAATGATCAGTTTTATTGTCATTTACATATGAGTGTGGGAAATGAAAAAGGTGAAGTCTTTGGTGGACATTTAAATAAAGCTATTGTGAGTGCAACATGTGAAATGGTTATAACAATCATTGATGGCAAAATAGATCGAGAGTTGAATAAGGATATTGGTTTGAATTTATGGAAGTTTGCTTAGAAGGCAAACTTTTTTTAATTTTATTAAAAAAAGTTTGAAATAAAAAAAGAAAAATGAAATATTTTTGCGTATATAAATAATAGAGAGGTTAGAAATATTATATGGTGTTTACTATAAGCAAAGATTTGTGTATAATATGTTTAGCCTCTCCTCTATAGGAGGGATTCAATGATGAAAAAGGATCATGTGTTGAAGGATTTCTTCTCTTATCCTATCCATTTTGCTGACTTCATGAATGCTCTTTTCTTTGATGGTCATGTTATTATCCATCCCTGTGACCTTCACCCTCTTGATTCCAGAGAGATATTTATTGGTGACTTTCTTTCTAAGGAACGCACCCATGATGTCATCATGATGTGGGAAAGAAAGGATTTTCAAGCTATCTTGATTCTTGAAGCTCAAAGCTGTGTTGACTTTACAATGGCATCAAGAACATTGCTTTATGATGCACTGGTCTACAACATGCAGGATAAGCGATTCAAGAATCATATGCTGATGCCAGTGATGAGTGTCGTATTGTTTCATGGCGAAGGGAAATGGAATGCCGTGACATCGTTGCTGGAAAGAGTCAAAGGACCAGAGGAAATCAAGAGAAAACAGAATGACTGGAAGATGAGGGTTGTGGACATGAAGGAGATGGATGAAAATCTACTGAAAAATGAAGACAATAAAAAGGTCATCAGTGGATTAAAGACAATATGGAGAAAAGATGAAGAAGGATTGAAGAAGATGATCATTACAAAAGCGGTAGCCAGAGTACTGGCAACATTGACAGGGAGAGAAGACATACTGGAAAAAATGAGAGGAGATGGAGGAACAGTGGAAATGTATTCATTCTGGAAAGATGCAGAAAAGTCAGGTATAGAAAAAGGAAAACAACAAGGAAAGTTAAGTGTTGTTTTGAAATTGTTAGAAAAACTATTAGGAAAATTGAAACCAGATTTAGAGATGAAGATCGTTAATAGTAAGGAAGAAACACTTGATAGTATTATCATCCATATATTTGAAATACATAATGAAGAAGATGTATTGAAGTGGTTATAAAAAGAAAAGTCATAAGAATGACATAAAGATATAATTAAAAATGGCAATGATTATTATTTATGATATTCATTGTCATTTTTGATATCAAAATGCTTTACGCTTATATTGTAGTCCCTTTCCAAATGTTGATGATATGAATGGAACATTGATTCAATATTGGAATCAACTTATGAAAAAAGACTTTATTTATATTTTAGAAAATCTCACCATGAAATGATATTTGGATAAAACTAATCAAACGATTTTTTAGTTATGTGGAATAAAATATGATGAATATTTATTTGAGGAAATATGTGATTATAAAGAATTGAAATATCTTTTTGAATGTCATCATTATTTGAAAAGATCTATTCATTGACATGGACATCAACATAATGAAAGAAATTATAATTTTAAAATGATTGAAGAAGGTATTGATAGATATGATGTTGGCGTGGATGTGCATGAATATAGACTGGAGAACTTTGATGAAATGAGTGGCTTTTTCATATGCAAATTTGTATTTAACCAAAACATATCTTTTGTATTTATGAATAGGAAAAAAATGAGTTCAAATAAATAATGGGTTGTGTTATAATGATGAAAATGTAAAAAGAAGGGAGATTCGATATGTTAGATTTAAAGCATTTTCAAGAAGCAAAAAAGAGAGTTGATGAAGTGATTATTCCTACTCCCTTGATATATAGTGAAGCTTTTTCAAAAGAATGTAAGAATCAGGTTTATATTAAGCCAGAAAATTTGCAGAGAACAGGTGCTTTTAAAATTAGAGGGGCATACAATAAGATTGTTAAAATGGATGATGAAGCGAAAGCTAAAGGTTTAATTGCTTCTTCGGCTGGGAATCATGCGCAAGGGGTGGCATACGCAGCTTCTAAATTAGGTGTCAAGGCGACAATTGTAATGCCTAAACATACACCATTAATTAAAGTAGAAGCAACAGAAGCACATGGGGCTGAGGTTGTTTTGGCTGGTGAAGTTTATGATGAAGCCTATCAGAAAGCTTGTGATTTACAAAAGGAACATGGATATACATTTGTGCATCCGTTTAATGATGAAGATGTCATTGAAGGGCAAGGAACAATTGCATTAGAAATTCTTGATGAATTGCCTGAAGCAGATATTATCTTAGTGCCAATTGGTGGTGGGGGATTGATTTCAGGGATTGCCTGTGCAGCCAAACAAATCAAACCAACGATCAAGATTATTGGAGTAGAACCAGAAGGTGCTGCCAGTGCTTTAGCGGCTATTAATGAAGATCAGGTTGTGGCTTTAAAAGAAGCCAATACAATTGCGGATGGGACAGCCGTTAAAGAAATTGGTGATATGACTTTTGATTATATTAAAGAATATGTAGATGGGATTATTACGGTTTCTGATTATGAATTGATGGATGCGTTCTTGTTGCTTGTGGAAAAACATAAACTGGTCGCTGAAAATTCAGGTATTTTATCTCTTGCAGCATTAAAGAAATTAAATGAAAAGAATAAAAAAGTTGTATCATTGATTAGTGGTGGAAATATTGATGTTTTAACAATTTCGTCTATGATTAATAAAGGGTTAATCGCAAGAGGACGTATTTTTACATTTACTGTTCAATTATTAGATAAACCTGGTGAATTGGAATATGTTTCTCATGTATTGTCACAGTGTAATGCAAATGTTATAGGAGTGGAACATAATCAGTTTAAAAACTTTGCTCGTTTCTCTGAAGTAGAATTGCGTGTGACTTGTGAAACGAATGGAGAAAAGCATATACAAAGAATTATAGATACATTTGCCAAAGAGGGATATGAAATTACAAGAATAAATTGATAATATATTATCTTTTTGATTATTATTTATCATTTTCTTGAATGTATAAATACAAAAATATATACTTATTAAGGATAAGGAAAGGAATGAGAAAAATGATGGATTTTGGTTTAAAAACAACGAATCAAATAGCTGTTTCTCCAAAGTCTTGTTTTTCTTATTTTTTATATTTGTTATAGGACATATCATTTGATTTGATATGTCTTTTTTATGGATAAGGAGGAAAAGATATGCCAAAAAGAGAAGATGTAAACACAGTATTAGTTATTGGTTCAGGACCTATTATTATTGGTCAGGCTTGTGAATTTGACTATTCAGGAACACAGGCATGTAAAGCATTGAGAAGTTTAGGATACAAGATTGTCTTAGTCAATTCTAATCCAGCAACAATCATGACAGATCCAGAAACTGCTGATGTGACTTATATTGAACCATTGAATTTAAAAAGATTAACACAAATTATTGAAAAAGAAAGACCAGATGCCTTATTGCCTAACTTAGGTGGACAATCAGCATTAAACTTATGTGCTGAATTACATAATGCTGGAGTCTTAGATAAATACAATGTCAAAGTTCTAGGTGTGCAGGTTGATGCGATTGAACGTGGGGAAGACCGTTTAGAATTCAAAAAAGCCATGAATGAACTTGGTATTGATATGGCAAGAAGTGAAATTGCGAATACAGTTGATGAAGCTCTCGCAATTGCAGACAAATTAGGTTATCCTGTTGTTGTGAGACCTGCTTATACAATGGGTGGTGCCGGAGGAGGACTTGTTTATAATGTTGAAGAATTAAAAACAGTTGTTTCTCGTGGTTTACAGGCAAGTCTTGTTCATGAATGTTTGATTGAAGAATCTATTCTTGGATGGGAAGAATTAGAAGTAGAAGTTGTCAGAGATGCTAAAAACAATATGATTACTGTATGTTTTATTGAAAACATTGATCCATTAGGTGTTCATACTGGAGATTCTTTCTGTAGTGCGCCAATGTTGACAATTTCTCAAGATGTTCAAGATCGTTTAAAAGATCAGGCTTTTAGAATTGTAGAATCAATTGGTGTTATTGGTGGAACAAACGTTCAGTTTGCTCACGATCCTGAAACTGATAGAATTGTTGTTATTGAAATCAATCCAAGAACATCACGTTCTAGTGCATTAGCTTCAAAAGCAACAGGTTTCCCTATTGCCCTTGTTTCAGCTATGTTAGCTGCTGGTTTAACTTTAGATGAAATTCCATGTGGAAAATATGGAACTTTAGATAAATATGTACCAGATGGTGACTATGTTGTTATTAAATTTGCAAGATGGGCTTTTGAAAAATTCAAAGGTGCACAAGATAAACTAGGAACACAGATGAAAGCTGTTGGGGAAGTTATGAGTATTGGTAAGACTTATAAAGAAGCTTTCCAAAAAGCGATTCGTTCTCTTGAAATTGGTCAATATGGTTTAGGATATGCAAAGAATTTCAATGAATTAACAAAAGAACAGTTATTAGAAAAATTAACAGTTCCTACAAGTCAAAGACAATTCATCATGTATGAAGCTTTAAGAAAAGGAGCAACTGTTGAAGAATTATATGAATTAACAAGTATTAAACATTATTTCATTGAACAAATGAAAGAATTGGTTGATGAAGAAGAAATGTTAAAATCATATGCTGGAAAACAGTTGCCAGTAGATGTTTTAAGACAAGCTAAACAAGATGGTTCCTCAGATAAATATTTAAGCCAGATTTTAAATGTTTCTGAAGATAGTATCAGAAATGAAAGAATTGATAATGGCATCACTCAAGCTTGGGAACCAGTTCATGTTAGTGGAACAAAAGATAGTGCATATTACTATTCTACATATAATGCGAAAGATCATAGTGATATTCATCATGATAAGAAAAAAATTATGATTTTAGGTGGAGGACCAAACAGAATTGGTCAAGGTATTGAATTTGACTATTGCTGTGTTCATGCTTCACTTGCTTTAAAGAAATTAGGATTTGAAACAATTATTGTCAACTGTAATCCAGAAACAGTTTCTACGGATTATGATACTTCTGATAAATTATATTTTGAACCATTAACATTAGAAGATGTTTTAAGTATTCATGATAAGGAAAAACCAGTTGGTGTGATTGCTCAATTTGGTGGACAGACACCATTAAACTTAGCTTCTCAGTTAAAAGCCAATGGTGTGCATATCTTAGGAACAACACCTGAAACAATTGATATGGCAGAAGATAGAGATTTATTCAATGAAATGATGGAAAAATTAGAAATTCCTATGCCAGAATCAGGAATGGCTGTCAATGTTGAAGAAGCTTTAGAAATTGCTAAAAGAATTGGTTATCCATTAATGGTAAGACCTTCTTATGTCTTAGGTGGACGTGGAATGGAAGTTGTTTATGATGATGACAGCTTAAAACAATATATGGCTGCGGCCGTTGGTGTGACACCAGATCGTCCAATCTTAATTGACAGATTCTTAAATAATGCAATGGAATGTGAAGCAGATGCTATTAGTGATGGAACAAATGTTTTCGTTCCAGCTGTTATGGAACATATCGAATTAGCTGGTATTCACTCTGGAGATTCAGCATGTATCTTACCTTCTAAACATATTCCAATGAGACATTTAGAAACAATCAAAGAATATACAAAGAAAATCGCGAAAGAAATGAATGTTCGTGGACTTATGAACATGCAATATGCGATTGCTGATGATAAAGTTTATGTTCTTGAAGCCAATCCAAGAGCTTCACGTACAGTACCTTTAGTATCTAAAGTATGTAATGTTAATATGGTGAAGATTGCAACTGATATTGTGACAATGGAATTAACTGGTAGAGAATCACCAGTACCAAAATTAACAGAAAAGAAAATCCCACATGTAGGTGTTAAACAAGCTGTATTCCCATTCAATATGTTCCCGGAAGTTGACCCAATCTTAGGACCAGAAATGAGATCAACAGGTGAAGTATTAGGATTAGGAAGTTCATTTGGAGCAGCTATCTATAAAGCTGAAGAAGCGACACAAACAATCTTACCAACTGAAGGAAAAATATTGATCAGTGTTAACGATATGGACAAACCACAAGTTGTATCTCTTGCTAAAGGATATTATGATGCTGGATTTACAATTGTAGCAACTGGAAATACTTATGCTTTAATTCAAGAAGCAGGTGTACCAGTTGAAAAAATTAAGAAATTAAATGAAGGACGTCCAAACATTACAGATGCTCTTACAAATGGTGAACTTGCTATGGTGATCAATACACCTCATGGTAAACAAAGTGCTCATGATGATAGCTATATCAGAAAAACAGCTATTAAGATGAGAATTCCATATATGACAAACATTGCAGCTGCAAAAGCTGCGTTAGAAGGAATTATGGAAATGAAGATTCATGGTAGCCATGCAGTCAAATCATTACAAGAATATCATAGTGAAATTCAATAAAATCAATGAGAGAATGGAGTTATCTATTCTCTTTTTTTTGGTTAAAAATAGTTGAATAGAAGGATATCGTTGTTGTGGATAATAGTTACTGGTATAATAAATATACAAGAAGTAAGAAAATTGGAATTTGGAAGGAGCGTTGAATATGGATTTTCCTTTTTATGATGCACCTAATACAGCCACGATAATCTGTTGCCATATTATAGATGATGGCAAACCTATTTTATATGTATCTCATGATGAAGATGACGGAATGTGGCAATTTTTGTGTGGTTCAACACATGATACAGACGAAGCAAGACTGGTATTTCTAAAAGAAGCGTTCGATTTAGACAATTCTGTTGGTGTTCTTAAAGATATGCCATGTGGTTACTACGCGGAAAGAAAAACGCAAAATGATAATTGGCTTGTGAAGAAACGATAAATCCTAGTTTGATAATTTAGGGAAAGCATGAAAAAAGCATTATGATAATAGGAATCTCAACACTCGTGGTATATAACGCAATTCCAATTATAAATTTGATTTTTCCGGAAAGTATAACATATACATTTTTAACAGATTTATGGATAGTTAATAATTTATGGGCTCTTATTGTTCCGATTTTCTTTTGTATGAAATATGGATTTAAAATATATATTCCTTTCTTTGTAGCAGGATTATTTTTTCTTACAATGTATATGTTTTATAATGACTCAGCCATGATATACATCATTAGTTATTTTATATTATCGTTCTTTGGTAGTCTTATAGGTGGTCATATAAACAAAAGAAAGAATATAAATCCTAGTTTATAATATTGAAATTTGGAGATATAGGCATGAGAAAGTGTATAAGATGTAACATAGAAATGGTTGAAGACTTGGATGTTAAGGTTGAAGGAGGAGCATATGGAGTAAAGGTTACACAACAAGGAATTTTCAAAGAAAACTTAGGTAAACTTAAATGTGCAGTTTGTCCAGAGTGTGGTTATACTGAAACTTATGTCCAAGACACTTCTAAAATAAAAAAATTAGTTTTGAATAATAAATAAAAGTAATTTAAATTAGAATTTGAAAGCGAGTTGATTTTAATGTTAATTCTAATGTTACTAATGGAAGGTATAGTATTATGTTTTATACTTTTAATGTTTTGTGTTATTGGTATAGCAAATGGTCCTGAAAAATTTACTGTATTTTACGAAAAGAATGTTCAAGAAAAAGCGATAAAATTAGGATATACTACTCAAAAAGAAATAAAGAAACAAACCATTATATCAATTATAGTTTTATACTTACCTTGTTTTATTCTAGTGCCATTAATGGTTTGCTATATAAATGATGCAAAAGAGTTTGGAAATATTTTTATTCAAAGTTTATTTATAATGTATATAATGGGGCTATTTGATAGATTTTTTGTTGACTGGTATTGGGTAGAACATACAAAAGCGTGGGATATACCCAATACAGAAGAATTAAAACCTTATATTCCTACAAAAATGAAAATAGTCAAATGGCTGGGAACCATAGTTGGATTTGCAATAATTGCTTTAATTATTGCTTTAATAATGAGTAAGATGGTTTGAAAATTGGAATTTGTTGAAGGGATGGGAAATTATGCATATTAAAAAATATAGTACGATCTCAAAAACAGATATAGAAGTTGTTATAACGAGTTATAATCAAGGTTCTATGATTTTGGAAGCAGTCCAATCTGTATGTAGCCAAACATTATTACCTAAAAGAATTATTATTGTTGATGATGGTTCAACTGATAAATATTCTTTAGAAGTATTAACAAGTATAAAAAATAATAATGAATTATTAGTTCCAGTAACTATACATTTTCAAAAAAATAGTGGAGTATCAGCAGCTAGAAATACCGGCATCAATAAAACACAATCATCAATGGTTTTAATTCTTGATGGGGACGACAATCTTGAAACTGGATATATTGAAGAAGTTAGTAAATTGCTTTACGATGATCCTTCAATGGTTATAGCTTCATCATGGATGCATACTTTTGGAGTTTTAGATGCAGTAGTTTGCCCTACTGGTGGAAATATAGTGTCGTTTTTATCTCATAATTGTTGTCCTGCAACACATATTCTCCGTAAAGAGTTTTATGAACAATGTAAAGGTTATGATGAAGCAATGCGTTCTGGCTTTGAGGATTGGGATTTCTTTTTAAGTATGTTAGAAACTTCGCCAGATGCTTATGTTGGAATTGTTGAAAAACCATTGATTAACTATCGAACTGCCCCTACTTCTGCAAATATAAAAAGTATGAATAAACGATTTGAGCTCATGCGTTATATCATAGAAAAACACAAGAGTAGTTATAGTAATAATCTCACGGATGTAATACTTGATGTTGAAGCTATTTCTGATGCGAGGTTATTTGGATGGGAAAATGAAATTATTCATTCAATTAAAAATAATCAGAAGTTAAGCAAATCAGCAGATAGATTTATTAAGAATCCAACATATGGCGATGGTGGGATGGCCTCAGCAGTTAGGATTGCATCCGTTAAAAAGTAGCTATAAACGAAGCATTAAGTTGCTGACAAATCCTAATTTATGGAGGTGTTTCATTATGGATAAACGTAAAAAAATAAAAGTAATTACAACAATAATTTGCCTGTTATTAAGTATATTTGCTTTATATACTTTTATTTTTATTGCAGAAGTTTCTAAAGGATGGAGAATTGTCTTAATTATAATAGCGATATTTTGGATAATTTCAGGAATATCTAACTTATTAGAATATTTTGGAAAACAAAAATGATAAAAAACCTAATTTAGAAAAGAAAGGGTGATTCTTTATTCATGATATATTTAAGAAGTTTTCAATTGAGTGATTCACAAATATCTAATCCTCATATCTATCCTTATAATGTTTTTAGAAATAAAGATATAGAGCCTTTCGTATTTACTCCAATAACAGTTTTTTATGGAAATAATGGTTCTGGAAAATCAACATTACTTAATATTATTGCTAATAAATTAGGTATGAGAGGTCAAGAAAATGCTACGAGTAATTTATATGGTACAAAAAATTACTACGATGCATTCTGTTTTGAATGTTCTTATTGTCTAGGTGAAGATGAACTTGGTCATAAGATTAAATGTCTGCCAGTGAATAGTCGCTATATCAAAAGCGAAGATATTTTATATGAGGTGAAGAAAATTCAACAGAAACAAGTGTTATCAGATGGAATGTTGTATGATTATGTAAAAAAGGGAATGACAAAGGAAGAAGCAAGACAATATTTGGAATCAAAAGAAGGTTCTAGACAGATGGAATATATCATGTTTGCTTAAGAAAAATATTCTAATGGTGAAACATCTATGCAGTACTTCGATGACTTCTTGCAACCGGATGCATTATATTTATTAGATGAACCTGAGGTGTCTCTTTCTCCTGCAAATCAAGTTGCCTTAGCTAAAGAAATCAATGATATGGCAAGATGGTTTGAGTGTCAATTCATTATAGCGACTCATTCACCTTTTATGTTAGGAACTTTGGATGCAAAAATATATAATCTTGATTCAAAGGAATATGCCATTATGAAATGGAGCAATTTAGAAAATGTGAGATATTTTTATGATTTTTTTAAAAAACATGAAAAGGAATTTGAGTAAATCTTGTAGATATTTGAAATTTTTGTTTTTCAGAGAAATTGTAGCTTATTGAACACAACTATCATTTGATAATTAACTGATAGTAATGCAACGATAATATTTTCGTTGCAAAAAGAATGAAGTACATCCCCATCAAGCTCTTTCTCGATGGGAGAATCGTCAAAGTAATATTGAACTTCAATTATGAAAACCAGAAGTTACTGAGGATAAACACTAATATAACATTAATGAATTTAAAAAGAAGAAGTATTGTTTCTATTGACTTATGTTCATTGCTCCGATGATTATATTACTAGTCATAATGTTGATACTATTATTATTGAAATGATTTATGCTGATTTTAATTTTATTCATTTAAATCGGTTAGTTTATATGATTAATTGCTTTTTGAATTGATATATAGTTGTTAAATATAGTGTTTATGCAGGTAGTGAAAAAGTTTATTTAAATTGATTGAAAGAGTTTAATAATGAATGTTATGGTCATACTTTTTAATAGTTATTTTTATCGTTGCATATGATTTGGAACGATTTTTTCTTTCGTTGCGATAAAAATGCAACGATAATATTTTTCGTTGCAAAACGAATGGAACGATAATATAATATATTCAAGGAGGAGACCGTTATGAAAGAATCTAAAAATTTAGAGTGTAAAGAAACAATACAATCCAACACATTTCTCAAGACAGTCAGTGCTTTCGCAAACTATGGAACAGGAAGAATTGTTTTTGGAATTGATGATGATGGTCAAGTCAAAGGAATAAAAAATACAATAGATGATTGTTTAAGTATTGAAAACAAGATGAATGATAATATGAATCCTGTGCCAGTATATGATTTGAATATTAATGATGATTCAACAATTACTCTTACTGTTTATGAAAGTGACTTCAAACCTTATTTATATAAAGGAAAAGCATATAAAAGACACGATACATCAACTATTGAAGTAGATAGACTAGAATTGAACAGACTGATATTAGAAGGAAATCATCAGTCATATGAAGAACTTGTTGCTCGAAAACAGGATTTAACGTTTCAATGTTTAGAAAAAGCTTTGAAAGATAAATTGGCTATACAAAAAGTCAATGATGATATTTTGAAAACATTAGATTTATATACAAAAAATCATCAATATAATAATGCTGCAGCATTACTTGCTGATCAAAATGATTATAAAGGTGTCGATATGATAAGGTTTGGTCAAGATATTGATGAAATTATGGATAGAGTCACTTTAGAAAATAAGTCTATCTTGTTGTTATTGGAAGAAAGCGTTGAAATGTATAAAAAATATTATCAATATGAAAAAATTGACGGAACTTCTAGAAAGATTGTCACACGTATTCCAGAAAATGCCTTTCGTGAAGCTATAGCCAACGCTATTATTCATCGCTTCTGGGATATTGATGCATTTATAATGGTTAGTATGTTTGATGATAGAATTGAGATAAGATCTCCAGGAGGACTCCCTTCAGTAATGAGTGAATCAGAATATCTTGATGGACAGATTTCAATGCTTAGAAATCCAATTATAGGTAATGTTTTCTATAGACTGAGATATATAGAAATGTTTGGTACAGGAATCAAAAGAATCAATAAATCCTATAACAATTCTTTAACGAAACCACAATTCAAAGTCTATGAGAACTCTATAACAATCATATTACCAACTGTATTAGAGGTTACTAATTTAACAAGTGAAGAACAACAGATTATACAGATTTTTCATGGGAATTTAAAACTATCAAGAGCAGAAATAGAAAAACAAAGTCATTATAATAAGGCAAAGCTTATTAGAATACTGAATTCATTATCTGATAAAAATATTATTTATAAGTCGGGGAAAGGGAGAGCTGTTAAATATCATTTACGTTAGAACAATGGATACACAGGAATTTTATAACTTTATGTTACATTTACAATAAGAAAGATGTGTTTATCTTTCTTATTGATAGGAGGAATAACGATGTTTGTTTTGACGTCAACAGATATATGGTTTCTAATGGCATGTTCATTTCTTATGCTTAAAAGAGTTTTTTCACAAAGTTATCAAAGATATAGTCATTGGCATATGTTAAAATATTCTAAAGGCTTATACATTATGCTAACTCTATTCATTCCAGCAGTTTTATTTTATTCATATTATTCATTTTCAAAATCGGAAATTAATTCTTATATATCTATTGTTTGTAGGAATAGATGTCTATGAATTCTATCATCAGCAATTCATAACGGAACGTTTTTCATGGTTATCAATCAAACAAGAAAATGTTAAATTAAAAATCTTAGGTGTTTTACTTGTAATAAGTATTTTGGCGTTTTTTATAGCGATACAAATTGTCTTATAAAATAGATTATTATATAAGGGGATGATAAGAATGACAAAAATAGTGAAAATGATAGGTATTTTGCTGATTATAGGTTTAGGTATCTATGTTATTGTTTATTTGATCATTCAATCACTCTTTATTGATGTCAACAAGATACATAATTTCCAAAATATAAAAGATTTTGAGAAATATTCTCATTTGTCATTTTATGACCTTTATGATTTTGATGCTTTTATCAATACAGGTGAATATAAGCTTTTAAGTGTACATGTAAATTATTTTATTCATTTTGAAGATTATGAACCTTATGAGTATATTTTTACATTAGATTCCAAAACTACAGAATATACTATTCATCAACAAACGAGTTATCCACAGTCTATTATTGGAAAAGAAGAAATGATTGTTGTTGATGATGCTCAAGTGATTATAAATATGAATACTGATACAAATGAATGTTATTTTACAGTTTATTTGGATGATTGTTATTATCGTATAAGATATACAATGCTCAATCATATCTCACAGGATGAAATCATATCGAAAATAAAAGATTATGTTCATTTTAATAATGAATTGCATAAAGAGAAGCTTGGTGAAGCTTCTCTTTTCAAACATTATAAAATAGTATGACTTTAAATAGTTATTAAAAAGATGTCTTAATCATCTTGAAAATCATTATCATAAAGTGGTGTGACATATTGCTTATTAAAACATGCCATACATAAATCACAGGTATGTTCTTTTTTAAAATGAATAGATTTTTTCAGTCCTTCTTCACTGATAAATGCTAGTGAATCTGCACCGATGTATTCGCAAAGCTCCTGAGTTGTCATCTTATGAGAAATCAATTCATCAAGAGTAGACGTGTCTACACCATAGAAACAAGGATATTTGATTGCAGGTGAAGCAATTCTAACATGAACTTCTGTAGCACCTGCTTCTTTTAATAAAGTCACAATACGTTTGGATGTTGTTCCTCTGACAATAGAGTCGTCAATCATGATGACTCTTTTTTGATTCACAATAGAAGAAACAGCAGAAAGTTTCATGCGAACACCTTGATCTCTTAATTCTTGCGTAGGCTGAATGAATGTTCTTCCTACATATTTGTTTTTAATCAGTCCCATTTCATAAGGGATGTGCGAAGCCTCTGCATATCCAATGGCAGCGGAAATAGAAGAATCAGGCACCCCAATGACAATATCAGCATCTACTGGACTTTCTAAATAAAGTTGTTTTCCAGCATTTTTACGTGTTGTATGAACATTGATGCCATCAATTGTACTATCAGGACGAGAAAAATATACATATTCCATAGCACAGATTTTGTCATGAATAGGCTGTTTTGTATAAAGACGAGATAACAATTGATTGCCTTTGACTCTGACTATTTCTCCAGGTTCGACATCTCTTAAAAACTGAGCGCCTACAATATCTAGTGCACATGTTTCAGAGGCAAAGACATAAGCACCATTAGGTAGCTGTCCAATCGCAAGAGGTCTTAATCCATAGCGATCTCTCGCTGCATAAAGACGGTCTTCTAGAAGAATGAGAAAAGCAAAAGCTCCATCCAACTGTTCTAATGCCATACAAATACGATCAATCATATGACCTTTGGCACGTTTAATAAGATGTCCTAAGATTTCTGTATCTGATGAAGATGAGAAGATACTCCCTTGTTCTTCCAGTTTTTCTTTGAGTACATTCGCATTGACAATATTACCATTATGACAGATTCCCATATCACCATGCATAGTTCTAAATAAAAGAGGCTGCACATTCATAATGCCACCGCCACCGGCAGTAGAATAACGCACATGTCCAATAGCGTGAATACCTTTCATTTGATTGAGTTTAGTGTTATTAAAAACTTCGGTTACAAGTCCTTCACCCTTATGAATAGAAAGCTGATGGTTATTCGCTACTAATATACCAGCACCTTCCTGTCCACGATGTTGTAGAGCATGTAAACCATAATAACAAAGTTTGGCAGCACTTGGGTGTTGAAAAACACCAAATACACCACATTCTTCATGTAATTCTTTTAAATCATCCATTTATATTCTCCTTATTTATAAAAGAATAGGAGATATATATTGAGATTTGTTGTATAAGATGTTACACAAAAACATGTACTTTGGGATTCAATATCTCCTATTCGTGAATATTATAGCGAAAGAATTGTGTTTTTTCAATAGAATATAATAATAATTTATTAAAATGATAAAAAATCATTGACAAAAATGATTCACTGTATCATAATGCAAGATAAGTAAACGAGAAATAAGCGTTTATAAGAAGGAGTGATAGATATGGAGAAAAAGATAACTGATATTTTTGGAACATTAGTATTTGATGAAGATGTTATGGAAGAAAGACTTGCGAAAGATACTTTCAGAGAGCTTCAAAAAACAATCAAAGAGGGGAAATCTTTAAATATCAAGATTGCAAATGCTGTGGCGAATGCGATGAAAGATTGGGCTGTGGAACATGGAGCTACACATTATACGCACTGGTTTCAGCCAATGACAGGTGTAACAGCTGAAAAGCATGATGGTTTTATTGGTACAAACAAAAATGGGAAAGTTATTTTAGAATTTTCTGGTAAGGAATTAATTAAAGGTGAACCAGATGCGTCATCTTTCCCGAATGGGGGATTACGTGCAACATTTGAAGCCAGAGGATATACAGCTTGGGATCCGACATCTTATGCTTTTATTAAAAATGGTGTTTTATGTATTCCTACAGCATTCTGTTCTTATTCAGGACATGCTTTAGACAAAAAGACACCATTATTAAGAAGTATGCAGGCTATTAATAAACAGGCATTACGTATCTTAAAGTTATTTGGTAACGAAAATGTTAAGAATGTTAAAACAACAGTGGGACCTGAACAGGAATATTTCTTAGTCGATAAAAAATATTATGAACAAAGAAAAGACTTGATTTATACAGGACGTACTTTATTTGGTGCACCATCTCCAAAAGGACAGGAAATGGAAGATCATTATTTTGGAACGATTAAGAGTAGAGTACAAGAATTTATGAATGATTTAAATGAAGAATTATGGAAATTAGGTGTCTTAGTGAAAACCGAACACAATGAAGTTGCACCAGCTCAACATGAGTTAGCACCTATTTTCTCTACTACCAATATTGCGACTGATCATAACCAATTGACAATGGAATTGATTCAAAGAATTGCGAAAAAACATGGTTTGGTAGCTTTATTACATGAAAAGCCATTTGATGGTATTAATGGAAGTGGGAAGCATAATAACTGGTCATTATCAACAGATACAGGTGTGAATTTATTAGAACCTGGAGATACACCACATGAAAATGCTCAATTCTTATTATTCTTATGCGCTGTGATTAAAGCGGCTGATGAACATCAGGATTTGTTGAGATTATCTGTTGCGACTGCAGGTAACGATCATCGTTTGGGAGCTAACGAAGCACCGCCAGCTATTATTTCTGTTTTCTTAGGTGATGAATTAGCTGAAATCTTAAAAGCTATTGAAGAAGATCGACCATATGATTCTAAGGAAAAAGAAGTCATGAAGATTGGGGCTCATGTCTTACCTAAATTTCCTAAAGATACAACAGATCGTAACCGTACTTCACCATTTGCTTTTACAGGTAATAAATTTGAATTCCGTATGCCAGGATCAAGTTCATCTATTGCAGGATGTAATATTGTTTTAAATACAGTGATTGCAGATGAATTAAAAGAATTTGCGGATATTCTAGAAAAAGCACCGGATTTTTCTTCAGCATTACATGCATTGATTCAAGGAACAATCAAAGAACATAAACGTATTATTTTCAATGGTAATGGTTATGATGATTCATGGGTCGAAGAAGCCAAGAAACGTGGACTATTAAACTTACGTACAACGCCTGATGCTTTACCATATTTTATTAAGGAAGACAATATTGAATTGTTTAAAAGACATAAAGTTTTTGATGAAGAAGAGGTTCATTCTCGTTATGAAATTATGATGGAAGAATATGTCAAAATTTTGCATATTGAAGCTTTAACAATGGTCAATATGTCTCAAAAAGAAATCTTACCAGCTGTTAGTCAATATTCATATGACTTAGCACAAACTTGTGCAATGAAAACAGAAGTTGCCAAGTTAGAAAATGTTTATGAAAAAGAAACTTTAAAAGATGTTTCAGCATTATTAGATAAAGCTTTCAAAGCAACAAAACATTTAGACAAAGTCTTAAAAGAAGCTGAAGCGATTGAAGACTTTGAAAAGGCAGCTTTCTATTATCGAGATGAAGTCATTCCAGCTATGAGTGCTTTACGTACACCATGTGATGAATTGGAAACATTAACTGCTGAAAATGTATGGCCATTCCCAACATATGGCAAACTGTTATTTGGTATTTTATAAAATGATAAAAGAGAGGGGTTATGACAATGTGTTCGATTATGGGATATTGTGCACAACATGCATCAAAAGAAGTATTTTTAAAAGGATTTGAAAGAACACATACAAGAGGGCCTGATGCTATGCGTATTATTGATACAGGTAAAGGGCTATTGGGATTTCAACGTTTATCCATCATGGGATTAAATGAGTATGGTATGCAACCATTTCAAAGAGGGAATCATTATGTTGTGTGTAATGGTGAAATCTATGGTTTTAGACCAGTGAAAGAAGAATTGATGAAGCAGGGCTTTGACTTTCAAGGGGAGAGTGATTGTGAAATCCTGCTTCCTCTTTATCAAAAAATGGGTGTAGACATGTTTAAAGAATTAGATGGAGAATTTGCATTGATTCTTTTTGATGGTGATACAAAAGAATTTATCGCAGCCAGAGATCCTATTGGCATTCGTCCATTATTTTATGGTTATGACCAAAATCAGCACATTGTCTTTGCTTCTGAAGCTAAAAATTTAGTTGGCATCTGTGATGAGATTATCCCTTTTCCACCTGGACACTATTATCAAAATGGGGAGTTTGTTTGTTATAGAGATATGAGTCTGGTGGAAAACTATCATCATGATCATCTTGAAACAATTTATACAAAAATTCATGATTTATTAGTCAAAGGTATTGAAAAAAGACTGGATGCTGATGCTCCATTAGGTTTCCTGCTAAGTGGAGGTTTAGATTCTTCACTTGTATGTGCTGTATCATCACGCTTATTAAAGAAGCCGATTCGTACTTTTGCGATTGGCATGGAAAGTGATGCGATTGATTTAAAATACGCTAAAGAAGTGGCTGATTTTATTGGCAGTGAACATACTGAAGTGATTATCACCAAAGATGATGTGCTTCATGCGATAGAACCCGTTATTGCAGCATTAGGAACGTATGATATTACAACGATTCGTGCATCGATTGGAATGTATCTTGTCTGTCAGCATATTCATCAACATACAGATATTAGAGTTTTATTAACAGGTGAGATTTCAGATGAATTATTTGGTTACAAATATACTGATTTTGCACCGAATGCTAAAGAATTTCAAAAGGAAGCTGAAAAACGTATTCGAGAAATTTATATGTATGATGTCTTACGTGCTGATCGCTGTATCAGTGTCCATTCATTAGAGGCACGTGTGCCTTTTGGCGATTTGGCTTTTGTGGATTATGTCATGCATATTGATCCAAAATTAAAAATGAATACATATGGAAAAGGAAAGTATTTATTGCGTAAAGCATTTGATAAAGGATATTTACCTCAAGATATTTTGATGCGTGAAAAAGCTGCTTTTTCAGATGCTGTAGGACATTCATTAAGTGATGAAATCAAAGCCTATGCTAATGATTATTATAGTGATCAGGAATTTGAAGAAAAAAGAAAAAAATATGATTTTGCGACACCATTTACAAAAGAATCTTTGTTATATCGTGAAATCTTTGAAAAATATTATCCACATCAGGCACATATGATTAAAGGATTCTGGATGCCTAATTCCAATTGGGAAGGCTGTCAGGTTGATGATCCATCTGCCAGATTCCTAAAAAATTATGGAGATAGTGGAAAGTAGAGAGGATGATTGGATGAAAGAATATAATCAGGGATTACATAATGTCAAAGAACATGATGCCTGTGGTATTGGAGCTGTTGTGCATATTGATGGTAGACAGGATTACCAGGTCGTCAATCAGGCATTAACTATTGTTGAAAAACTGGAACATCGTGCTGGAAAAGATGCCAGTGGAAAGGTAGGAGATGGTGTAGGAATCTTATTACAAATTTCACATCGTTTCTTTAGTAAAATTACCAGACAGCTTCATATAGCTTTGCCTCAACCTTATGATTATGCGGTGGGAATGTTTTTTTTACCACAAGATACACTGACAAGACAAAAAGCCATGAAAACGTTAGAGCGTATTGTCTTGAAACATCAGGCAACATTTTTGGGATGGCGTCAAGTTCCATGTCATGAAGATATTTTAGGACAAAAAGCCAAAGATTGTATGCCTTATATTATGCAATGCTTTATTGAAAAGCCTAAAACTTGTCAACAAAGAATGGACTTTGAAAGAGTTTTATATGTGATACGACGTGAATTTGAAAAATCTTCACCACAGACATATGTTGTTTCTTTATCTTCATCAACCATTGTTTACAAAGGTATGTTTCTTGTTCATCAGTTAAGACAGTTCTATGATGACTTGCAGGATCATGATTATCATAGTGCCATAGCATTGGTTCATTCACGATTTTCTACCAATACCAATCCAAGCTGGCAAAGGGCTCATCCTAATCGTATGATTGCCCATAATGGAGAAATTAATACGATTCGTGGCAATGCGAATCGTATGTTGGCTAGAGAAGAAACGCTCCATTCTCCTTATTTTCAAAAAGATATGGCCAAAATCTATCCGATTGTAGATGTTCGAGGTTCAGATTCAGCGATGTTAGATAATACTTTAGAATTCTTATATATGAATGGTATGCCATTGGCTAAAGCTATGATGTTGTTGATTCCAGAACCATGGAAACATACAGCTATGTCACAAGAGAAAAAGGATTTTTATCATTATTATGCGACAATGATGGAGCCATGGGATGGACCAGCAGCGATTTTATTTTCTGATGGTATTTTCATGGGTGCAACCTTAGATAGAAATGGGTTAAGGCCATCACGTTATTATATTTTAGATGATCAGACATTGATTTTATCATCAGAAGTTGGTGTTTTGGATATTGATGAAAGTCATATTGTCAAAAAATCACGTCTTCAGCCAGGAAAGATGTTATTGGTTGATACACAAAAACAACAATTAATTGAAGATGATATCTGTAAAATGAGTTATGCGAAAGAACATCCTTATGGAGAATGGCTGGATTATTATTTATTACATTTAAAAGACTTACCAGCACCAGATAAGAAATCACATATTCATAGTCAAAGTGATCGCGATATCTTATATAAGATTTTTAGTTATACATATGAAGATGTCAAAGATATGATTTTACCTATGGCTAAAAATGGAATTGAACCAACTGCATCAATGGGAACTGATATTCCTCTTGCAATGTTGAGTCAAAAACATCCCACATTATTCCATTATTTTAAACAACAGTTTGCTCAAGTGACCAATCCACCGATTGATTCTTTAAGAGAAGAAGTGGTTGTAGATACAACAGTCTATTTAGGTTCAGATGGAAATTTATTGCAGGACCAGTCTGATAACTGTCAGGTACTCGAAATCAATAATCCAATCTTAGATAGTCGTGATATGGATAAACTGAAACAGTTAAATCGTAATGGTTTCCATAGTCAGGTTATTTCTTTATTGTATTATAAAGGTATTTCCTTAACAGAGGCTTTGAATCAATTATTCCTTGATTGTGATAAGGCTTATCGTCAAGGAGTCAATATCTTAATTCTTTCTGATAAAGGTGTAGATGATAACCATCTGGTTATTCCTTCATTGTTAGCTGTATCAGCTGTCGAAAGTCATCTGGTTAAAACAAAAAAGAAAACAGCCATGTCCATTGTCTTAGAAAGTGGGGAACCGCGAGATGTTCATCAGTTTGCCTGTCTATTAGGTTTTGGAGCGACAGCTATTTATCCTTATTTAGCTCATGAATGCATTATTGAAATGATACAGCTGAATATGTTAGATAAGGAAGAAAATAAAGCTATTGAAGATTATAATCATGCGATTTTAAAAGGAATTGTGAAGATTGCAGCGAAAATGGGTATTTC
This sequence comes from Massiliimicrobium timonense, assembly GCF_042850985.1. Taxonomy (GTDB): domain Bacteria; phylum Bacillota_I; class Bacilli_A; order Erysipelotrichales; family Coprobacillaceae; genus Allocoprobacillus. The sequence continues at coordinate 2,388,519 of NZ_AP031415.1, read as the reverse complement.
TACATTGCAATCTTATCAGTCTGCACAAATCTTTGAAGTCGTTGGTTTAAAAGAAGATGTTATGGACAATTATTTTCCAAACACTGTTTATCGTGTGGGTGAAAAAGGTTTAACTGATATTGAAGATGATATCCATTATTATCATGATCATGCTTTTGATCCATTAGGATTAAAGACGGATACATCATTAAAAAGCTTAGGTTTTCATAAATTCAGACGTGGACCACAAAGTGAAGTGCATATGTACAGTCCTGAAACCATTGTTTTACTTCAAAGAGCCACACAAACAAATGATTATCAGTTGTTTAAAGAATATTCTCATCAGTTAGAAAGCCAGCCATTTGCTGTACGTCATTTATTAGAATTTGATATGACACAACGACAAGCTATACCTCTTGAAGAAGTTGAAAGTGTTGATAATATTGTCAAACGTTTTAAAACGGGAGCGATGTCTTATGGTTCTATTTCTAAGGAAGCACATGAATGCTTAGCGATTGCGATGAATCGTTTAGGAGGAAAATCAAATTCTGGAGAAGGTGGAGAAAATCCAGAAAGATTATACACAGAAGCCAATAGTGCCATTAAACAGGTGGCGAGTGGTCGTTTTGGTGTCACAAGTGAATATCTGGTGAGTGCTAAAGAAATTCAAATTAAAATGGCTCAAGGGGCAAAACCAGGTGAAGGAGGACATTTACCAGGACAGAAAGTTTATCCTTGGATTGCTAAAACACGTTATTCAACACCAGGAGTCACTTTGATTTCACCACCACCACATCATGATATTTACTCTATTGAAGATTTAGCACAATTAATTTATGACTTAAAAAATGCGAATCGTGATGCCCGTATTTCTGTGAAACTTGTTTCAGAATCAGGTGTTGGAACGATTGCTTCAGGTGTTGCGAAAGCGGGAGCGCAAGTTATTCTGATTTCAGGTTATGATGGAGGAACAGGGGCAGCTCCACAAAGTTCCATTCATTATGCCGGATTACCTTGGGAATTAGGACTCGCAGAAGCTCATCAGAGTTTAATTGAAAATGATTTAAGAACTCGTGTTGTTTTAGAAACAGATGGAAAATTAATGACAGGTAGAGATGTCGCTGTGGCTGCATTATTAGGTGCAGAGGAATTTGGCTTTGCGACAGCACCATTAGTGACAATGGGCTGTGTGATGATGCGTGTCTGCAATCTTGATACTTGTCCAGCAGGTATTGCAACCCAAAATAAGGAGCTAAGAAAACGTTTTGCAGGAAAACCAGAATATGTTATGAATTTTATGAAATTTATTGCTCAAGAATTGCGTGAAATTATGGCACAGCTAGGCTTCCATAGTGTTGATGAAATGGTAGGACATATGGAAGTATTGAAAGTGAAACCAGAATATCAGAAATTAAAATCATTCTTTGACAAAAAGAATCTTCATGTTCATTTTCAAAAAGAAGATACTTTCGATTTCCATTTGGAAGACAGTCAGGATTTGAAAGTCTTGTTGCCAAAATTTTTATCTGCTCTAGATAGTCATCAACCTCATCAGGAAACAATACATATATCTAGTTTAGATCGTAGTTTAGGAACATTGCTGGGAAGTGAAATCACCAAACGTTTTCAAAATCATCTGCAAGATGATACTTATCAAATCCATTGTCTTGGTGGGGCAGGACAATCCTTTGGTGCTTTTATCCCCAAAGGTTTAACAATGCGTGTTGAAGGTGATGCCAATGATTATTTTGGAAAAGGTTTATCAGGTGGAAAACTGATTATTCATCCTTCTTCAAATGCTCAGTTTGTGGCTCAAGATAATGTGATTATCGGTAATGTAGCTCTCTATGGCGCAACATCAGGAGAAGCTTATATTGCTGGACGTGCAGGTGAACGTTTCGCTGTGCGTAATTCAGGAGCAATTGCTGTAGTTGAAGGCTGTGGGGATCATGGACTAGAATATATGACAGGTGGAAAAGTTGTTGTCTTAGGCAAAACAGGAAAGAACTTTGCGGCAGGAATGAGCGGAGGGATCGCTTATGTCTTAGATAAAGATCATGATTTATATTTACGCTTAAATAAAGAATTAGTGACAATGCAGGAAGTGAAACAACATAAAGATATTGAAGAATTAAAAACATTACTACAAAAACATGTGGATTATACAGGTTCACTACTGGCTAAAGATATATTAGAAAACTATGAAGCATGGCTACCTCATTTTAAAAAGATTGTGCCTGTCAATTATGCACATATGTTAGAAAATATAGAAAAATTTGAAAAACAAGGCTATGCACATGATGAAGCTACACTCATGGCTTTTAAGGAAGTTCATCAATAGGAGGGTTATATATGGGAAAAGCAACAGGATTTTTAGAGTTTGATAGAGAAGATAATTTCACTCAATCACCAGAAACAAGAATTGCTGGTTTTCAGGAATTTCATATTCCTCTTGTGAATGAAAAACGTCGTCAGCAGGGAGCGCGTTGTATGAATTGTGGTGTCCCATTTTGTCAATCTGCGATTGAAATCAATCATATGGTCACAGGTTGTCCTTTACATAATCTGATTCCAGAATGGAACGATGAAATCTATCATCATAATGATGAACGTGCCCTTTCACGTCTGTTAAAAACCAATCCTTTTCCAGAATTTACCGGACGTGTCTGTCCTGCATTATGTGAAAAAGCTTGTGTATGTGGTATTCATGATGATCCAGTCACAATCAAAGATAATGAATTGTTTATTATTGAAAAAGCTTATCAGAATCAATCGATGAAAGCTGAAAAATCATCTGTATGTTCATTTAAAAAAGTTGCTATTGTAGGAAGTGGTCCAGCAGGATTGACAGTGGCTTATAAGTTGAATCAACGTGGACATCAAGTGAGTGTTTTTGAAAAAGATGATCGTTTAGGAGGATTACTGATGTATGGGATTCCTCAAATGAAATTGGAAAAACAAATTATTGAACGTCGTATTCAATTGATGAAAGAAGAAGGTATTCAGTTCTATACAAATGTTCATGTTGGAAAAGATTTGACAAAAGAAGAATTGCTGCAGGATTATGATGCGATTGTATTATGTTGTGGAGCTAAAAAAGCTCGTGATTTAAATGTATCAGGTAGAGAAGCCAAAGGTATATATTTTGCAGTGGATTTTTTAAAAAGCACAACACAGGATATATTGAATCAAACTTCTTTTCGTATTGATGCCAAAGAAAAGCATGTCGTTGTTGTAGGAGGTGGAGATACGGGTAATGACTGTGTTGGAACATGTATTAGACAAGGATGTGCATCAGTTACACAGCTGGAAATGATGCCCTCTCCGCCTCATCAAAATACACGTCCATGGCCAATGTGGCCAGATGGATTGAAGACAGACTATGGACAGGAGGAAAGTCAGGTTGTTTTTAAGAAAGATCCACGTGTTTATGCAACAACAATTAAAGAATGTATTGAAGAAGATGGACAACTCAAAGCTGTCAAAACGATTCAGGGGAGAATGGTTGATGGTCAATGGGTTGAAAAAGAAGATAGCGAAAAAATGCTGAAGGCAGATTTGTTGCTGATTGCAGCAGGATTTGTAGGTATTGAAGATGATATTAAAGAGCAGTTTGATTTATCTGTGAATCAACGTCAGGTTGTCATGACAATGCCAAAGAGCTATGCGACAAAGGAAGAGAAGATTTTCGTTGCAGGGGATATGCATCGCGGTCAATCTCTTGTTGTCTGGGCTATTGCGGAAGGAAATGAATGCGCCAAAGAAGTGGATCGATATTTAATGGGATATAGTTATATGAATGAATAGAGTTAGGGGGTCTATAATATGAATTCAGGGGATATTGGTTTTATGTTGATATGCAGTGCTCTGGTGTTGCTGATGACACCAGGACTTGCTTTCTTTTATGGGGGACTTGTTCGCCGTAAAAATGTTGTTAATACAATGATGACATCTGTTTTTGTCATTGGTATTGCAGCTATTATGTGGGCATTATTTGGATACTCACTGGCTTTTGGAAATGATCATTTTGGAATTATTGGAGATTTCAGCTGGTTAGGTTTACAGGGCATTGAAGGAAGTACAACAGATTATGTTTCTACAATTCCTCATTTAGAATTTTCAATTTTTCAAATGATGTTTGCAATCATTACACCGGCTTTAATAACGGGGGCAGTTGCTGGTCGTATGAAATTTAAAGCTTTGTTTTTGTTTATTATTCTTTGGTCAGTCATTGTTTATTATCCAATGGCTCACATGGTCTGGGGACTTGGTGGCTTTCTGGCTAAAATTGGTTCGGTAGACTTTGCTGGTGGAAATGTTGTCCATATCAGTTCTGGTGTCAGTGCATTAGTTTTATGTATTGTACTAGGAAAACGCAAAGACTATTTACGCGTACAATATCATGTTCATAACATTCCATTTGTTGTCTTGGGAGCCAGTTTACTGTTGTTTGGATGGTTTGGTTTTAATGCTGGCAGTGCCTTACAGGCTAATGAATTAGCTGTACATGCCTTTATAACAACAGGTTTATCAGCAGCAGCTGGAATGCTGTCATGGATGGGTATGGATGTATGGATGAGTGGAAAACCAACACTGGTAGGAAGTGTAACAGGTATGGTTGTGGGTCTTGTTGCCATTACCCCGGGAGCAGGATTTGTTCCTATTTGGGCATCAATCATTATTGGGCTTGTTGGAAGTCCTATTTGTTATCTGATGATTTCTAAAGTGAAACAGAAATTGGGCTATGATGATGCTTTGGATGCTTTTGGATGTCATGGTATTGGCGGTATCTGGGGTGGTATTGCGACTGGATTGTTTACACAAACGTCTATTAACGATGTTGCCAGATGGAATGGTTTGTTCTTTGGAGATACACAATTATTCATAGCACAAATCATCAGTATCGTTGTTACGATTGCTGTGGCTATTATTGGAACGCTTATTTGTATAGCCATTGTTAGATGCTTCACAACCCTTCGTGTTTCTAAACAGGAAGAACAAAAAGGATTGGATATTTCTGAACATCAGGAAAATGCATATCCATCTTTTAATGGATTGGATTAGGAGGATAGCGAATATGATCAAAATTGAAGCCATTGTGAGAGAAGAAAAATATGAAGAAGTGAAAGAAGCACTTGCTCGTATTCATGTGAATGGTATGACAGTTTCTCAGGTAATGGGATGTGGCACACAGCATGGCTATACAGAGTATGTTCGTGGGCAGGAAGTTGAAGTCAATATGTTGCCAAAGATTAAATTTGAAATTGTTGTCAGCAGTGAAGAATGGGCTGAAAAAACAATTGAAGCGATTTGTCAGGCGGCTTATACTGGAGAAGTAGGAGATGGTAAGATTTTTACTTATAAGCTTGATAATGCTATGAAAATTCGTACACGTGAAACGGGCGAAAAAGCAATTAATGAGTAATGATTAATAATTTAAAATTATGATAATAAAAAATTATGAAAAAATATCTTGATAATTATGTTAAATTTGACTATACTATACAAGAATAAATAGAAAGGAATGAGAATTATGGTGGGAAAACAAGTTATGGATACAACGATTGTTAGAACATCTTTTTCTCATTTTTTATATTTCTAAAAACATATCTTTTATGGATATGTTTTTTTATGATATAAGGAGGTAACAATGAAAGCATATTTGATATTAGAAGATGGACATGTCTTTGAAGGTGAACATTTTGGTGGTCATAAGGAAGTCATTAGTGAGTTTGTCTTTAATACATCTATGACAGGATATCTGGAAGTCTTGACAGATCCTTCATATGCTGGACAAAGTGTTGTAATGACATATCCATTGATTGGAAATTACGGTGTTTGTTTGGAAGATCAGGAATCAAGACAACCATACGTAGAAGGTTTTGTTGTGAATGAACTGGCAAGATTAGGCAGTCATTTTAGAAAGAATATGGATTTAGAAGAATATTTAAAACAGCATGATATTGTAGGTATTCAAGGTGTTGATACACGTTATATTACAAAGTTAATCAGAAATAAAGGTTGTATGAATGGTTTGATTACAACACATCACTATGATGATTTAAGTGATGTTTTAAAACGAATTCATGAGTATAAAGTTTCTGGTGTTGTGAAACAAACAACATGCTGTGAACCTTATGTTTTAGGAAAGGGTGCATATAAAGTCGCTTTATATGATTTTGGAGCAAAGCAAAATATTGCCAGAGAACTAGTCAAAAGAAATTGTGAAGTGACAGTTTTCCCAGCTGATACACCAGCAAAGACCATTTTAGAAGGACACTTTGATGGAATTATGCTTTCAAATGGTCCTGGTGATCCTGAAGAATGTGTAGATATTATTGAAAATATGAAGATTTTAAGTCAAAGTGGTTTGCCTATTTTTGCTATCTGTTTAGGACATCAGTTAATGGCTTTAGCACATGGTTTTCAAACAGAAAAGATGGTTTACGGTCATCATGGTGCCAACCACCCAGTTAAGGATTTGAAAACAAATCGTGTTTATATTTCAACACAAAATCATAATTATGTTGTCAAAGAAGAATCATTGGATAACCAAATGGCAAAAATGTGGTTCCAGAATGTCAATGATGGAACATTGGAAGGCATTGAATATTTACAGGAACCTATTAAAACAGTGCAGTTCCATCCAGAAGCATGTGCTGGACCATTAGATACATCATATTTATTTGACGAATTTATCAAAATGATGGGAGGAAATCAAAATGCCTAGAAATCATGATATTCAAAAAGTATTAGTGATTGGGTCTGGACCAATTATCATTGGGCAGGCAGCAGAGTTTGACTATGCTGGAACACAGGCTTGTAGAGCCTTGAAAGAAGAAGGAATAGAAGTTGTCCTTATTAATTCTAACCCAGCCACAATCATGACAGATAAAGATATTGCTGATAAGGTTTATATAGAACCATTAACTGTACCAGTTGTGAAACATTTAATTGAAGTTGAAAAACCAGATAGCATTTTACCGACACTTGGGGGACAAAATGCTTTAAATATTGCGATGGCTTTAGCTGATGAAGGATTTTTAGACAAACATCATGTGCGTACTATTGGAACTTCAACAGATACAATCAAACTGGCTGAAGATCGCTTAGAGTTTAAAACATTAATGGAAAAGATTGGAGAACCATGTGCAGCATCAATTGTTGTAAATCATGTAGATGAAGCCATTGAGTTTGCAAATAAAATTGGTTATCCAGTTGTTATTAGACCAGCATATACATTAGGAGGAACAGGTGGTGGAATTGCCAATAATGAAGAAGAATTACATCATATTTGTTCTAATGGATTGCGTTTATCACGTGTGAGTCAGTGCCTCATTGAAAAAAGTATTGCAGGATGGAAAGAAATTGAATATGAAGTGATGCGTGATGGACATGGCAACTGTATTACAGTATGTAATATGGAAAATTTAGATCCAGTTGGTGTACATACAGGAGATAGTATTGTTGTGGCACCAAGTCAGACTTTATCTGATAAAGAATATCAGATGTTAAGAAGTTCTGCTTTAAATATTATTACAGCACTTAATATTCAAGGTGGATGTAATGTGCAGTATGCTTTAAATCCTGATAGTTTTGAATATTGTGTTATTGAAGTCAACCCACGTGTTTCACGTTCTTCAGCTTTAGCTTCAAAAGCAACAGGCTATCCAATCGCCAAACTGGCTGCTAAAATTGCTTTAGGATATACATTGGATGAAATTAAAAATGCAGTTACTGGAAAAACATATGCTTCTTATGAACCGACGTTAGATTATATTGTTTGTAAGATTCCAAAATGGCCATTCGATAAATTTGTTGGGGCATCTAGAAAACTAGGAACACAGATGAAAGCCACAGGAGAAGTCATGAGTATTGCTCATAATTTTGAAGGGGCTTTTATGAAAGCTTTACGTTCTTTGGAACAAAATGTTTATGATTTACATATTCCTGAAGTTGATGGGTTATCATTAGATGAATTAAGAGTGAAATTAAAAGATGTTGATGATCATCGTATCTTTGTAGTGGCAGAAGCTTTAAGACAAGGAATGAGTGAACAGGAAATTCATGATATAACACGTATTGATTGCTGGTTTATTGATAAAATCAAACATTTAACAGAAGTCGAAAAACAATTAAAAACAGAACCACTGACTGTTGAATTATTAAAACTTGCGAAAAGATTAGAATTTCCAGATCAAATTATTGCTAAGTATACAAATCATACAACTCAAGATATTCATCAAATGAGATTAGATCATCATATCGAAGCTGTTTATAAAACGGTAGATACATGTGCAGCTGAATTTGATGCAACAACACCTTATTATTATTCTGTATATGGAGAACATAATGAAGTTGATCCTCGTGATGATAAAAAGAAAATTATGGTTTTAGGTTCAGGACCAATCCGTATTGGACAAGGGATAGAGTTTGATTATTGTTCTGTTCATTGTGTCTGGGCGTTAAAGGAAGCTGGCTATGATACAATTATTGTGAATAATAATCCAGAAACAGTATCAACTGACTTTGATATAGCTGATCGTCTGTATTTTGAACCATTGACACCTGAAGATGTAGAAAGTATTGTGCGTTTAGAAAAACCAGATGGTGCCATTGTACAATTTGGTGGACAAACAGCCATCAAGCTTACAAAAGCCTTAATGGAAATGGGAGTTCCTATTTTAGGAACATCAGCTGATAACGTTGATGCAGCAGAAGACCGTGAAAGATTTGATGAAATCTTACAGCGTTGTGATATAGATCGTCCTAGAGGTTCAACAGTTTTCACAACAGAAGAAGCTTTAGAGGTTGCTAATCGTTTAGGATATCCAGTGCTTGTCAGACCATCATATGTCTTAGGTGGAGCAGGTATGGAAATAGCGTTAAATGATGGTGACATCAAGAAATTTATGGAAATCATCAATCGTCAATATCAGGAACATCCTATCTTGATTGATAAATATTTATCTGGTAAAGAAGTTGAAGTCGATGCTATCTGTGATGAACATGGTGTATTGATTCCAGGTATCATGGAACACGTCGAACGTGCAGGAGTGCATAGTGGAGATAGTATCTCAGTATATCCACCACAAAAGATTAAACAGGAAATTAAAGATGTGATTGTGGATTATACACAAAGACTAGCAAAAGCGTTACATGTCATTGGATTGATTAACATTCAATTTATTGTTTATGAAGATCAAGTCTATGTTATTGAAGTGAACCCACGTTCTTCACGTACTATTCCTTATATTTCTAAGGTTACTGATATTCCTGTGGTAGATGTCGCAACACATGTCATTATGGGAAAAACAATCAAGGAACAAGGATATGAATATGGATTGGCTAAAGAAAAAGAAACAGTGGCTATTAAGATGCCAGTCTTCTCATTTGAAAAGATTACTGGTGCAGAAATCAGCTTAGGCCCTGAAATGAAATCTACAGGAGAAGTTTTAGGTGTGTCTAAAGACTTTGATGAAGCCATTTATAAAGCATTTATTGCGACAGGTATTGATTTACCAAAGAAAAAGAATATTATCTGTACGATTAAAGATAGTGCCAAAGAAGAATTCTTACCAATTGCAAAACAATATCATCAATTTGGCTATGACATTTATGCAACAATTGGAACATTTACGTATCTTATTGAACATGGAATTCCTGCTCATCTTGTCAATTACATTGCTGATAAGAAAAATACAATCTTTGATTTAATGTTAACTGATACAGTTGATTTAATCATTGATATACCAACAAGAAACAATAATTTAAAAGATGGATTTATGATTCGTCGCTTTGCGGTAGAAGCAGGTATTCCAATTTATACATCATTGGATACAGCCCAAGCATTAATCAATTGTCTTGAAAAAAGACATCAAGGAAATACATCACTTATTGATATTACAAAAATTTAATAAAAGAAAAATGGGTGTCATATTTTGGTGACATCCGTTTTTATCTGTAATAAAAAAGACTCCATATAAAGAGTCTAAAATTATTGATGCAATTTTTCTGTTTTTTTGAAGAATACAAAACCAATGAAGAACATGATAGCTAATGAACCTACACCTATATTCATCATACCTGTAACTTGAGAAATAAGGGAAACAAGAGTTGTTCCCATAAAAGAAGCACCTTTTCCACAAATATCATATAAACCAAAATATTCACCAGAACGATTGGCTGGAATGATTTTAGCATAATAAGAACGTGATAATGATTGAATGGCTCCTTGAAAGATTCCAACACCAACAGCTAAAATCCAGAATTGATATTGTTGTTGGAGAGTGATTCCATATAATGCAATAAGGAAATAAGCAAAGATACATATTTTGATGAGTTTTGTATTTTCAATAGAAGAACTTAATTTTCCAAAGATTAAAGCAGCTGGAAACGCCACAATTTGAGTCAATAATAAAGCAAGTAATAAACCTGTTGTATCTAATCCTAAAGCTGTTCCATAGGCCGTAGCCATATCAATGATTGTATAAACACCATCAATATAAAAGAAGAAAGCTATTAAAAAGAATAAGACCTTTGGATTGTTTTTTAATTCTATAAAGATATTTTTTAAACGTACAAAACTCGCTTGAACATAGTGACTTTCTTTTTCTAAATAATAAGTCTGATGATACCCTTGAAGTAATGGAATTGATAACAACAACCACCATAAAGCAATCAAAAGAAAACAAATACTCATAGCTGTTTCCATTGTTAATGAAAGTTTTTCATAGAATAATACAAGGGCTAAGCTGGCTATAAAAGGTATACAGCTCCCAATGTATCCCCAGGCATATCCTTTGGCAGAAACATTATCCATACGTTCTGGAGTTGTAATATCTATAAGCATAGAATCATAAAAAACCAGACTTAATGAATAAGCAGATTTTGCAATCACAAATAAACATAAAAACCATAACCAGGATGAAGTAAATCCAAGTAAAATACAACCCAATGCGCCAATGAGTAAAGCAACCATGAAAAGCTTCTTTTTCCAACCTTTAAAGTCAGAAGCTGTTCCTAATATAGGACCAAGAATAGCTGTAATGATTGTGGCTATAGATGTTGCATACCCCCAAAAAGCTAAATAGTTTGTTTCAGAAATATGTGCACTGTCAGCTAAGAAATTAAAATAAATAGGCATAATTGTAGAAACAAGTAATGTAAAAGCAGAGTTTCCAATATCATACATAATCCACTTCTTTTCTAAAGATGTTGTTTTAGATGTCATATTCTTTCTCCTTTTCATACGATAATACTGGAATATTTTCCCAACCCTCTTGAGCACTGTAATGTGCTAAAAAATCATGACTGAGTGGTTCGTTTTTTGTTAAGTATGTATAATAATTTTCGCTGAGTTCAAGACAGTGTGGAATGGCTTTTTTCATTAATTTTTCTAAACGTAGATTACTATCTTTGCATGCTTCATGGTCTTTTTGATCCATCAACAATCCACGATAACCTTTATATTTACCTGAAATCAATAAAAAGACTTTCACTAATGTTCTGATGAATGGATTATGACTTGCTAGAAAACGATTATATGTTTTCATAGATTTTAATGTTGATAAAATCTGTTGAACACTAAATTGATTAAAAAAAGTTTGAATGACTTTGGCATTTTCCATAGTGGGATGTAAATGCTGAGTTAAATCTGTATATAATGGTTTTTGATGATTCTTAATCAATAAATATTTATCCATTTCACATTCAATTAAGGAATGTGAAACATGTGAAGCTTGCATTTTCTTTTCAATATAACTATGACATTCATAGTCCAATGCAAAATGAGCAATAAATCCTAGCATATAAGCTATTTTTGCTTCCTTATGACTTTTTTCTAAAATCACATGACGTGAACTTTCAAAGAAATCGTAAGCTTTCATTTGATGCATGGTACTTCCCCAACGGTTCATCTCGTTATGATGATAAATCTGATAATAGAAAAAAATATCCGGACCATGCAAACCTATTTCATAAAGATCAAGATGTTCTTGAATGATTTTTTGTAGATGGGGAGGATAGACTTTTTTCATTTCTTCCCCAAAACAGTAATGTGTATATATGGCTGGCATATATTTCCCCCTCCTAACGTGTATATCTTACCACAAAAATAGCAAAAGAATGTAAAAAATACATAAAATATTTGTTATGAAAAACATCATAGAGGACTATGATGTTTTATGAAATCATATCTAATTGTTGAATGAGTGATTGTAAATCTTGTTCATTGGGGTGTGATAAAGCTTTATCGAAATTGTCGATCATAGGTAAAAATCTTTCTGGTTGTTTTTGTGCCATTTGTTCATAACGTTGTCTGACACTCATAGGCATTTTTCCTTGACACATAAATTGCCCAACAATTTGATTATCATCAGCAATGTTTGTTTGTACACGTTTCAAAATACTATCAAAATATTCTTGACTACCACCAAAACCAGCAGTTCCAAATAAAAAGATTTTTTGATGATGAAGTTGTTTCAAATAATCTTGAATCGATTCATCACATGTTCCTTTATCCGTCCAGAATCCAACAAAGATATAATCTGCAGTTAAAGGAGCTTGAGCAGCTTTCCCATAATAACAACATTCACCATCTAAATGATTTTGAATAGCTTGAGCTAACATTTCTGTATTTCCCGTAGGACTTGAAAAAACAATACTATATTGCATAAGTTCATCTCCTCGTCTTTATCATAAAGATATTATAGGAATTTGTGTAAATAATGTCAAATTGAATTATTTTATAAAATATTAAGGACATTTTTGTAAGATTGGTTTATAATGATAGCCAAATGAGGGTATAGTGACATTATGAGAGATATTTCATGGAGGTTGTTATGAGAAAAATAATTGGATTTATCACTGTTTTTTTGATTTTGACTGGTTGTCAAGAAAAAGATCAGGAAGCACCAGTATTATTACTTAATAAATCTAGAGTACAGATTGCTTTGAATACATCTTTTGATTATTTGCAGTATGTTGAAAAGGCTTATGATCGTCAAGATGGGGATGTGACAGACCACATCAGTTATAACGAAATTGATACATCTAGCGTTGGAAAGAAGACTGTTCATTATAAAGTCACTGATCAGGCTGGAAATCAAAGTCAGAAAGATTTGATTGTAGATGTTGTAGAATATGTGGGAGATTTGATTAATCCTATTACTGCTAAGGCAGATATCGTAGAAAATCCAGATGATGTAACTGTTCTTGTCAACAAATTACATGAAATACCAAAAGGCTGGAAACCAGATGACTTAGAAGATGTCATTGATTGTCATCAACAGTTGCGTCATGAAGCTAACGAGGCATATACCAAATTTTATCAGGCAGCTAAAGCTAAAGGGATAGCCATTTATACGATTTCTGGTTATCGTGAACCTGAAACACAACAGCTTTACTGGGATAACTCAGTGAAAGTTTTTGGCGAAGAACATGCAATTCAGTATAATGCCTATCCACGCCGCAGTGAACATGAATTGGGACTTTGTGTAGATATATCTTATACAACCGAAGGTGATCGTTTAAGTGAAAAGGTTGCTGATAGTGCATTAGGAAAGTTTATCGAAAGCGATGCCTATAAATATGGTTTTATATTACGTTATCCTCAAGATAAAGTGCGTATCACGGGTTATAGTTATGAACCGTGGCATATTCGTTATGTCGGTGTTGATTTAGCAACCAAATTACATAACGAAAATATAACACTAGAAGAATATTATGAAGGTTAAGGAGTGTACATATGAAAACAGCAAAATTTTATAAAGTATCTTATCAACAATTTGAGGAAGCTTATTTGGATTATGATCCAAATGCTTCTAGGGAGCAGATTCAAAACATCTATGAATCTATTCAGCTACCAAAACGTGCGACAAAAGGCTCAGCTGGATATGATTTTTATACACCAGTAGATATTTGTTTGAAACCTCAAGAAACAATCAAGATTCCTACGGGAATTCGTTGTGAAATGAATGAAAGATGGGTTTTAATGATTTATCCAAGAAGTGGACTAGGATTTAAGTATCGTTTACAATTAAATAATACAGTAGGTGTGATTGATAGTGATTATTTTTATTCTGATAATGAAGGACATATCTTTATTAAGATGACAAATGATACAAATGAAAACAAAACAGTGGAAGTTTTAGCTGGACAGGGTGTTGCTCAAGGAATCTTTGTGCAGTATGGGATTGTGGAAGATGATGATGCCAGTGAAATACGTAATGGTGGATTTGGGAGTACGACAAAATAAATGAAAAAGATTCTTGTTTTTGTTGTACTGGCTATGATTATATATGGCTGCCAAAAGTCTGTACCAGAAAAGAAAACGAAAACTGAAGTGAAAGATGATATTGTTTCATTTGTTGCAGTTGGTGATAATTTAATGCATCAAAGATTGTTGGATGAAGCGAAAACAGAAAATGGATATGATTTTTCACCTTACTATACAAATATCAAACCCTATATTGAAAAGGCTGATATTGCTTTTGTGAATCAGGAAACGATCTTAGGTGGTGGAACACCTTCAGGTTATCCTTATTTTAATACACCTGATGAAATGGCAAAGAATTTACATGATGTGGGTTTTGATGTTGCGAATGGTTCTACAAATCATGCTTTAGATATGGGATACAAAGGAGTTCAACATTCTATTCAAGTTTTTCAGCAATATCAGGACATGACTTATATTGGTTTATATCAATCAAAAGATGAACGTATTCAAGTTGTGAAAAAGAATGGATTGCGTATTGCTTTTTTAACTTATAATCAGATGTTAAATACAACAGAAGATTATCCAGATTATTGTATTCATGATTTTAATGAAGAACAAATGAAAAAAGATGTAGAAAACGCCAGAGAAATCAGTGACATCATTATTGTTTCTTGTCATTGGGGTATAGAAAATGATACAGAACCTCAACCTTTTCAAAAGAAAAATGCAAAATTATTAGCTGATTTAGGTGTGGATATTGTGTTAGGAACACATACACATACTTTAGAACCGGTAGAGTGGATTGAAGGAAAAGATGGACATCAAACACTTGTTGCTTACAGTTTAGGTAATTTTATTAGTGGTATGTTAGAAGAAGAAACACAATTAGGTGGCATGTTATCTTGTGATTTTCGTAAAGATGGAAGTGCATGGAAGATTGAAAATGTCTGTTTGACACCTTTAATGAATCATTATGAAGCTTCTGATCCTCAAAATGTGGAAGATACCAGAGAAAGATTTACTGTTTATAGATTAAAAGATTACACAAATGATTTAGCTAAAAAACATGCTTTACAAGGATATAATGGTATAACAATTTCAAAAGAACGTATGCAAGAAAAGGTAAAAGAAAGAGTAGGAAGTCATATTCAAATTGATATGTAGGGAACAGAAATGTTCCCTTTTTTGATATGGTACTCATGTTTCAATTCCATTGAATAGCTGATCTTCTGTTGATATAATATGAGATATAGGAGTAAAAATATGGCTAGAAAGAAAATACCTTCAATTGATGAATTAAGAGATTATCAAGAAAAGCAAAAGGCTTATCTTCAAGATTGTATTAAAAATCATAAAACATTTGTTATAAGTGGTCCAAAGTTTCAAGGAGAAAATATTTGGGTAGCTAAAAGTACTTTGCCTTTAATGGAAGCAGCCAAAGAAGTTGGAGCATCCCCAGAGGAAATATGGCAGCTATGTAGTAAACTATCAACCCTGACATATGCTCCCATAACAAAAAAAGAATATGAGAGAATGATTCCTTTTTCTAAAAAACCCCACACAGTTGATACAGTTCTTCAGTTTTTAGAAAACAATATTCCTCAATATAATCAAAAAAGACATTGTTTAGATTTTGATATTGTTGCTTATTTTTATTGTTATGCATTGATTTCACTTTCAGATTATAGACAAGAAGATTGTCAAAAACAATTATGGTGTGCTGTGAATGACTTTATTGAAAAAGATCGAAATATGGCTATAGCCTTACTAAGAAACATGAAAGTTTTAGAACATACACGTTCATTTTTGACACCAATGAAAGAAAAGTTAGAAAAAGCAATAGAATGAAAAGAGGTCAATTATGAAAAATAAAGATGAAATAAAAACATATATGTTAGAGGGAATGTCAATAGGAATGTGTATTGGTGTATCATTAGGAGTCAATATAGGGATGTTTATCAACAATATTCCTATATGTATATGTTGTGGAATAAGTATAGGGTCAGGTCTTGGTTTGTTTATAGGAGCTTTCATTAAAAAAGATAGGTCTTAAGTTATGGTGGATGAGTTAAAATGATTTAGAATTGATTTGAGAGCAGTTATCTAAGTGAAATAAGATTATATATTAAGTAATGCTCAAAAAAATAAACAATGTCTAGGATATTGAGGTGAAAAGTAATGAATAAAAAAAGAAAGATTCATTTGGGGTTATATGGAATAGCTATTCTAGTGAGCTTGTTTGCTTTATATACGTTTATCTTTGTTTTGGATAATGGATTAGGTAGAAAATTGCCTTCATTATTATTGGTCTAGGTTGGCTTGTATCTGGATTCATAGAAAATTTTAAAAAGTAGAATAATGTTCATTTGAGGAGATAGAGTAGATTATGATATTAGAAACAGAGCGTCTATATTTAAGAGAGATGAATCAAAGTGATTTTGAAGATTTAGCTGAAATTTTACAAAACCCTAGAGTGATGTATGCTTATGAGCATGATTTTTCAGATAATGATGTACAGGAATGGCTTGATAGACAAATAACAAGATATAAAAAATATGGTTTTGGATTATGGGCAGTTATATTAAAGAATACAGATGAAATGATAGGACAGGCTGGTTTAACTATGCAATCTTATAAAGGTACTGAAGTGTTAGAAATCGGTTATTTATTAAAAGAAAGATTTTGGCATCATGGATATGCAAGTGAAGCAGCCAATGGATGCAAAAAGTATGCTTTTGAACAATTAAACAGGGATAAAGTTTATTCTATTATAAAATCAGATAATTATGCTTCTATGAAAGTAGCCAAAAGTATGGGAATGAAAAAAGAAGATGAATTTGTCACACAATACTATAATGGGGATATGCTTCATTTTCTATATTCTATTTACAAATAAATTAGAATGAAATAGGAATATTGATTACGTAAATAATCAAGAAAAGGTGGAATGAGTGATGTCAGTACAAACAGATTTTGAAAAAGGATTTGAAACAGAAGAATATGAAATGCTTATTTTAGTTCAATCATCATGCAAAGGAGCAGCAAATATAGAAGATATGCTGAAACCATCTGTTGATTTTTTTGCATCCATAGATTTGCGTACAGGTCAGTTCTTTCATGAGAAAGGTCGTCTTGAATGGCTTATCAAAAATGATAATAAACGTATAGGATGGGGATATGAATTTGAACAATTAGGCATTTATCGTGTTACTGTTAGAAAATGTATACCGCAAGATCAGACACCATATATGAACAATAGATATATGCTTATCAATGTGCTTGAAGAAAATGCTTCAAATGAAAAATTAAAAGCTTTGAAAGCATATTATGCAAAACCAATTACTATAGAAAATGAATTAGGTTCTTTTGCCTTAGATAGAGAATTTTCATGGTTTGAAGGAAGTATCAATTGGAATGGAGTAGATGCCAATGTTTATTTAGAAACTGATGAGGAAGATGGAGATACAGCTAAACAAGCAATGAAGGTATTAAAAAGAGTAGTAGATAATATTGTGGAGAATGATATAAAGTACCGTGAATTTGCTGCAGAAGAACTCACAGAACTTGCCAATGAATGGATGGATGCATCAGATGAAATTGATTCAGAAGAAATCACAAAAGAAATATTTATGAAGCGTATGGAAATGAGTGAAATAATGGTGAATTCAGATGGAAGTTTGTCTTTGCTTTACAATGATGATGATATGTTCTGGGGACATGTTATTGAAATAGATGTTGATTCAAGTGGAAAGATTATAAGTGCTTATATAGCTGGATAAGAGTAAAAATCTGAAAGTTAATGTGGTGAAAAATATTATGAAAAAAAAGGTCAATAAAAAAGATGAAATAGAAACATATATGTTAGAGGGGATGTCAATAGGAATGTGTATTGGAACATCACTAGGAGTCATTATAGGACTGTTTACTGATAACATTCCTATATGTATATGCTTTGGAATAAGTATAGGTTTATGTGTGGGGTTAGGAATAGGCTCTTTAATCAAAAAAAATAAGTAGTAGTTTAAAATTATAAAAAGGAATGATAAGATTGAAAACAGAAAAAGAAAAAATGATTTCTGGAGAAAAATATAATCCTGCTAATCCCAGACTTGTTCTTGAACGAGCACGAGCAAATAGAATATGTACTAAGTATAATAAAAGAAGTTTTAATGAGATCAATATGAAATCACGATTAATGAGAAAATTAATAAATACTAACGGAAAATTTTGGATTAAACCACCATTTTTTTGTGATTATGGATATAATATTTTCATTGAAAAAAATGTTATGCTTAATTATGGTTGTGTCATATTAGATGTTTGCCCTGTAAAAATAGGAGAGCATACTTTAATAGGACCAAATACCCATATTTATACAGCTTGTCATTCATTAGTTCCAGATGAAAGAATTTCAGATATTGAATTTGGCAAACCTGTAACTATTGGTAAAAATGTATGGATTGGAGGAAATTGTACTATTTTACCGGGAGTGACTATTGGGGATAATTCGGTTATTGGTGCTGGAAGTGTTGTAACAAAAGATATTCCAAACAATTCTATAGCAGTAGGCAATCCGGCAAAAGTGAAATCAAAAAATGAGTGATATAAATTAAAATACTATTAGTAGGTGATAGAAGAAATGAGTAAATTGGAATTTGGAGTGAAACAGAATGATTATAATAATCGAAACCGTAATTTTATGTATCGCGTTTTTTCTAATATGTTTTTGGGGAACAGGTACAGATAACAAAAATTTAAAAAGCTATTCATCTTATCCAGATGAAGTGCAAAATCGAATAAAGAGTATTGCAGAATATCAAGGAAAATTTAAGGAAAGCAATAAAGTGGTTACATTTATATCCAATTTTCTGTTATTTCTGTTCGTACTATTTATATTAGGGTTGTTTATCAAAGAAAATGGCTTCACACATAATTTTCTTTGTTTATGTATTATAGGACAGGGATTGAATATCTTTGACTTATTTATTGTAGACCTTTTATGGTGGCGGAATACAAAGCGTGTTCGTTTAAGAAAAATACCAGAAAAGGAATTGTATCAAAATCCGAAAAAGCATATAGAAGCGTTTATCAGAGCCTTTATTATGTATCTGCTAATTGCTCTGATAGACGGATATATATTGACACTTTTATAGGAATAGATATAAGTAAATCCTAATTTAGTGAGGTGATTAAAATGTGTTTAATTTGCGACAGAATAAAAATGATAAAGAATGGTACAAATCCATATTTTGTAAAAGAACTTGAAACTGGTTATGTGGTTATTGGCGATAATCAGCATTTTAAGGGATATACTTTATTTCTATATAAAGATCATAAAACAGAATTATTTCATTTGGAACCAACGCAAAAAATGAAGTTTTTAGAAGAAATGTCTATTGTAGCTGAAGCAGTTTCTAAAGCTTTTAATGCAGAAAAAATGAACTATGAATTATTAGGAAATGGAGATACACATCTTCACTGGCATTTATTTCCAAGAGTCAATGGTGATTTAGGAAAATATGGTAATAATGGTAAGGGACCTGTCTGGTGGTATCCAATGCAAAAAATGTATGATGATTCTAACTGTCCTACAAATGAAGAATTAAGGATAATGAAATCAAGATTATTAATGGAATTAGATAAACTCTTGTAAATACAGATTTTTAATAAATTCATATGATTATATGTTGACATAATGTGTGAAAAAATGTTTTTAGCACTCAATGCTTGACTCTGCTAAAATAGAGGGCTATAATATAAATAGAAATAAGGAAAGAGAATAAAAAAGGCAATCCTTACTTCTCATATCAAACATTGTTCATTCTCTAACAATGCTTAGAATTGTTATTCAAGAGGTGATATTTATGTTAATGCCTAGTATTTTTGGAGAAAGTTTATTTGATGACTGGTTTGATGATTTAGATAAGGAATTCTTTGGAAAGAAGAATCCATTATATGGAAAACATTCAAGAAATATGATGAAAACAGATGTAAGAGAAACAGAAGGAACATATGAATTGGATGTAGATCTTCCGGGCTTTAAGAAAGAGGATGTGGAATTGACATTTGAACAAGGATATTTGACAATCTCAGCTAAGAAGAACTTGAATAAAGATGAAAAGAATAAAGATGGACAATATATCCGACAGGAAAGATATGCAGGAAGCATGAGTCGAAGCTTCTATGTAGGAGAAAGTGTTCCACAGAGTGATATTAAAGCAAAATTTGAAGATGGTGTTTTAAGAATTTCAATTCCAAAACAGGATATGAAAGCTATTGAAAACAACAACACAATCATGATTGATTAATGTCATAAGAGTTCGAAAAATCGGACTCTTTTTTTGTAGACAATTCACGAAATTTCTTCTATTATAGAAAAGTCCTATAAAAACATGGAGAAGTATGCTATAATACAACCGTTAAAATAAAAAGTGTGGGAGAAAGATATGATTGGTTTTTATAATTATACTGTCATATTAACTTATTTAAGTTTAATCAGTGCTTTATTTGGAACACATTTAGCATTTAAAGGAAATTTTAATGGAGCACTTATTTGCTTATTATTAAGTGGTGCATTTGATTCCTTTGATGGAATGGTGGCACGTACAAAGAAAGACAGAACAGAAGAAGAAAGAAAATTTGGAATACAAATTGATTCATTAGCTGATATGTTTAGTTTTGGTATATTTCCAGCTATTATTGGTTATACCATGATGGATTCTATTGTGTGTGGTGTAACTTGGCTATGGTTTTTTATCTTTGCGTTTTATGCACTTTGTGCTATTAGCAGATTAGGGTATTTTAATGTTGTTGAAGAAATGCGTCAAAATACAACAACTGAAAAAAGAAAATATTATCAAGGGTTACCTGTCACAAGTGCATCTTTAATATTTCCAGCTGTTTGTTTATTAAGACATTTTTTGACAGTGGAAATGACATATAGTATATATGCGTGGGTTATGTTTATTACAGCATGGGCATTTGTTATTAATTTTAAAGTGAGAAAGCCTGGTTTAAAAGGAATTTTGGTCATGTTAGTTGTTGGTATATTGATTTGTACAGGATTGATCATGTTATGAGAGTTGTGAATCGTCAAGGACAGGAATTAAAAGTCAATCAAAGTCAAAATCGTTTATTAAAATTATTATATAGTCATTTTTTAGGAAGATGTGCACTGAAAGTGTTAACCCTTCCTTTTATTACCCATATAGGTGGATTGTATATGAATAGTCGTTTATCAAAACGTCAAATTCAACCATTTATTCAAAATTATCATATTGATATGAGTCAATATGAAAAACAGGATTATCGCTGTTATAATGATTTTTTTACAAGACAAATCAAAAAAGAAGCAAGACCCATATGTCAAGATCATCATGTTTTGATTGCTCCAGCTGATTCTAAATTAACGTATTATCGCATTGGAGAAGATACAAAATTGTGGATTAAAGATACGATGTATTCTTTATCAGATTTATTAGGGAACCATGAACTGGCTCAACAATATGATGGGGGAACATGTCTGGTG
Organism: Massiliimicrobium timonense; assembly: GCF_042850985.1. Taxonomy (GTDB): domain Bacteria; phylum Bacillota_I; class Bacilli_A; order Erysipelotrichales; family Coprobacillaceae; genus Allocoprobacillus. Next base: position 2,366,794 of record NZ_AP031415.1, on the reverse strand, counting down.
TTTCGTTTATCGGTTGATGATTATCATCGTTATTGTTTTATTGATGATGGTTCTAAAGAAGAAGATGTTTATATAAAAGGTGTTTTTCATACAGTGAATCCTATCGCTAATGACTATTACCCTATTTATAAACAAAATTCTCGTAGTTACTCTTTATTACATACATTGCATTTTGATGATGTAATTTATATGGAAGTTGGGGCTATGATGGTTGGTAAGATTGTTAATCATTCGCTTGATTCTTTTTGTCGTGGTGATGAAAAAGGTTATTTTGAGTTTGGTGGTTCAACGATTGTTGTTTTATTGAAAAAAGATATAGTTGAAATAGATGAAGATATTGTGTGTCACTCATTACAGCATGATGAAACACGTGTATTGATGGGTGAAAAGATTGGAATGAAAAAATAAGGAGGAAAGAAAATGTCAAAGGTTATAGCTGTTACAAATCAAAAGGGTGGTGTTGGAAAAACAACAACAAGTGTCAATTTAAGTGCAGCTCTTGCTTATATGGGGAAGAAAGTCTTGTTGATTGATATTGACCCTCAAGCTAATGCAACACAGGGATTGGGTGTTGACCGCTCATCTTTGGAATATACAATTTATGACGCTATTACACAACAAATGCCAATTAAAGAGATTCGTATTGCTTCTGGTGTTGATAACCTTGACATTGTTCCAGCAAATATTGATTTGGCTGGTGTGGAAATTGAATTGTCACAAGTCAAATCAGGCAGAGAACAAAGACTAAAATCAGCATTGGGTGATTATAAAAATCAGTATGATTATGTGATTATTGATTGTCCTCCAGCATTAGGTTTATTAAACACCAATGCTTTAACTGCAGCTGATTCTGTGTTGATTCCTGTTCAATGTGAATATTATGCTTTGGAAGGTTTAACACAATTATTAAATACAATTTTATTAACGCAAAAAGTATTTAATGAAAACTTGACAATTGAAGGTGTTTTATTAACGATGTTAGATGCCCGTACGAATTTAGGGGTAGAAGTTTCACAGGAAGTTCGTAAGTATTTTAGAGAAAAAGTATATGATGTCGTGATTCCTAGAAATATTAAATTATCGGAAGCACCATCAGAAGGATTGAATATTTTTGATTATGATGCTCATTCAGAAGGAGCTAAGGCTTATGCAAAACTGGCAAAGGAAGTGGTGAAACGTAATGGCCGCAAGTAAAAAGAAAAAAAGTGGTTTGGGAAAAGGATTAAATGAATTATTTCAAGGGGAAGATATTCAAACAATGATTGATGCGATTGAGAAGAAGCCTTCTCAGTTTGCTCAAATACAAGTTCCTATAGATCAGATTCGTCCTAATCCATATCAACCGAGAAAGCATTTTGATGAAGAAAAATTAAATGAGTTGGCACAATCTATTAAGGAACATGGTATTTTTCAGCCTATTATTTTAAAACAGGCAATACAGGGTTATGAGATTGTTGCGGGAGAAAGACGTTATCGTGCTGCTTCGATTGTGGGATTGGCAGAGGTTCCTGCGATTATTGTGGATTTTACAGATCAGCAGATGATGGAGATTGCCTTATTGGAAAATATTCAAAGAGAAGATTTGAATGCGATTGAAGAAGCACAGGCATACCAGACAATGATGAAAAAACTGGATTTGACACAGGAAGAATTGGCGAAACGTATTGGAAAGTCAAGAGCCCATGTTGCCAATACTGTCAGACTTTTAAAGATGCCACAAAAATTACAGGATTATGTTCTAGATGGAACATTAACAATGGGACATATTAAGCCTTTAATTACCATTGATGAAAAGAAAGCTTTAGAAGTTGCAAAAAAAGCCATTGATCAACAATTATCTGTAAGAGAAGTCGAAGATATTGTGAAAGGGATTAAACTTCAAGAAGCAAGAAAAGCCAAACCAAAAGAAGTGAAGCCTAAAGAATATGTTTATGTAGAAGGATTGTTACGTAAAAAATATCGTACGAAGATAAAAGTAGATGAACACACGATTACATTAAAATACACTGATACTAAAGATTTAAATCGTCTTTTAGAATTAATGGGTGTCATTGAAGAAGAATAGAAGATATGTTGTTAAGCATATCTTTTTAATTGAAAAGCATCACTTTGAAGTGATGCTTTTGACTATATTGTTTTACGATTTATAAGAAATAAGATCTTTATGTGTTCTTTGATAATATTTTTGACGACTGTAATCATCGGGATATTTTTGATAGGTTTCTTCGATATGGCGAGGATCATCTATAGGAATGTGAAGTTGATGGAAATAATGAATAAAGTAGATAAAATCATCTCTGTTTTTCAGTTTCAATTGATAGACACCTTTTGAACTGACACAATCTAAAAGGATATGAAATACATATTGACTAAGAAGTCCAAAATTAACAAAGTGAGCAGAAAGGTTCATACGTATTTCTTGAATATCTTGTAAATTAAATTGAATAGAATCATTTCTTTTGTTTTTATATGATATTTGTGTACTATCAATGAATAAAGGTGTACTGTTTTTAAGAATGTTTTCATCGCTTTTAATACCTTCCATTACCATATAGACGGTTTGTCTAGAAACAAAAGCAATGTCCTGATCTTGAACTTCTATTTGGTGAGAAGATGATTGTAATTGAGGTTGTGTCTGATCAAATTCAAACAAAAGAGTATCACGATGAATAATCTCATTAATCTGTTCTAAAAATTGTTTTTGAGTTGCTTGATTTCTATGAATCACTGTTTTGATTCCACCATCATAAAGATACATCATTGTTTTTCCATAACTGGCAATCATGGAATCATGTGTGACTAAGACAATCGTTGTTTCTTGTTGATTGAGTTGAGATAAAAAGGTCATGAGTTTATGAGAATTTTTAGAATCTAAATTACCTGTAGGTTCATCACAAAACAAGATTTCTGGTTGATTGACAAGGGCACGAGCAATGGCTGTTCTTTGACATTCACCACCAGAACATTCATGAGGAAACTTATCTAGTATTTTTTCAATTTCTAACATTTTTGCGAGTTCATGAATTCTTTTTTCAATTTCTTGATTTTGTTGATGTCCTAAAATAAGAGGAGCCGCAATATTATCAAATATAGATAAATAAGGAATTAAGTTATGATTTTGAAAAACAAATCCCAATTTTTGAAATCTAAATTCACATAGATCATTTTGATGAAGTTTTGATAAATGCTTTCCAAAGATTTGAATATGTCCAGATGTAGGTTGATCTAAGGTAGATAAGCAATTTAATAACGTACTTTTTCCTGAACCAGAAGGTCCCATAATACTTATAAAATCACCTTTTTGTAATTCAAAATTGACATTATTTAATGCATATATATTTTTCCCTCTTTTTAAAAGAATATCAGGATCATAAACCTTAGAAATGTTATTCGCTTCGATTAAGATATTTGACATAACTTGTTGCCTCCTTCATGAATTGTTTTTCTTTATAAATCATAGAAACCATAAAAATTAAATAAGAAATGAAATAAAATATTTCTAAACCATACATGATTTGACTCTCTAAAATCTGATTTTGAATAATATATTGTCCTAAATAATGAATATAGAGATAAGGAATCAAAACAATGAAAAGGAAAAAGAATAAGTTTTTAAAAAGTGATATTTGAAAAAGTTGACGTATACTATATCCTAAAGCTCCTTGTGTTGCGTATATTTTTTTAAGAGATTGTAGATAGAACATATATTTCATCACAATACACATCAACAATAATATCAATAACATTATAAAACATGGCACAACCAGTAGTGTGATATGATTATTTGGATCGCATAACATCAATAACATAAAAAGTGAAGGTAAAACGATGGAATGGATGTTTGTGATGGATAAGAGCTGATGGGTAAGATACATATAACTTGTAAGAGAGTGAAAGAGGAGAGAATGATGAGTGATTTGTTTATGGAATAAATCAAATATAAGGGGAATAAACTGATTAGAAAGATATATGATGGATGAAAAACATAAGAGAAAATAGATGAGTTTATTTTGGAGTATTGTATTATGAACAAGGGCATCAATGGAATAGAAAAGAATGATGATTTCAATAATGGATATGAAAATACGAGAAAATGGAATTTTACGTTTATAGTAATGACGACTCATGAAGATTTGATAAGGAGCGATTTCTTGTGTGGTTTTTTGATGAAGTGTTTCCATCATATGACAGTCAATATAAGTTAATTGTTTGGCACTTAATGCAAAAACAATAATAAGAGTAAAGATCAGAACAAATACATCAATAAAAATGGTATAAGGTATACTATAGAAAAAAGTGAAATGATTGGCTAAGAATATATTGATCATTTCAATAAGTAAAATACCTAAACCTATTCCTATGATAAATGCTGTAAGTAGTATCGTACCAAATTGAATCAACAGATAAATGAAAAGGTCTTTAGGTTTTCTTCCAAACATCAATAACATAGAAAATTCATGTTGTTTACTTTGAATAAAGTATTGAGATAAAAAAGCACTTAAAACAACAGAAATAAATAATGACATAAAGGGGATAAAACTGATAGCCATGAAGATTATGGGATCAAGTAAGAGTTGATTTAAATAATCAAACATAGCAATAAAACAAAATTCAAATGCAAACAACAACGTCATCATAACAAAATAGAGTAGATAATTCTTCTTTTGTGATTTGATAGTTTTGATTGTAAATACGAACATATCTATTCCTTCTTTCTACTTATATAATACTACTGTAATAAAATAATTTAAATAATTTTCGATATTTTTAATAAAATTATCAATAGATTTACTTCTCTATTAAATATGGTTTTAAAAACTACATTTATATTGACATTCAAATGTATATTTGTTAATTTATAAATAGAGATAATACATATGAGGAGAATGAGTATGAGAATTATTACGGATACTGGGGCATTATATTCACCTGAAGAAGGGAAGAAATTAGGTTTTGATGTTTTACCATTAAATGTTATTGCTGATAAAAAGAGTTATAAAGAATATGTGGATATATCAAGTCAGGAGTTTTTAGAAATTGTTAAGGAAGGACATATTCCAAGTTCATCACAACCTTCCATTGGAGAAACTATGGAAATGTTTGAAAAATATCCAAATGAAGATATTCTTGTGATTAATATGGCAGATGGTCTATCTGGAACATATCAAAGTACAGTGAGTGCGAAAGAAAGTGTAGATCATAGTGAAAATATTCATGTGATTAATTCTATGACTTTATGTGGACCACAAAGATATTTAGTGGAAAAAGCTGTCGCTTTAAAAGAAAAGGGCATGGATATTCATCATATGATGAAAGAACTGCATAAAAGTATTGCTTGTGAAAAATCGTTTTTAATTCCACAGGATTTTGGATTTTTAAAACGTGGTGGACGTTTAACACCATTAGCAGCAACACTGGGAGGCATGTTGAAGATTACCCCTATTATGACAACAACAAAAGATGCGAAAAGATTAGAAAAATATGCGATGAAAAAAACTTTAAAAAGTGCTATTAAAGAAATTATCAAGGCTTTTCAAGAATTGGGTGTTAATGAAGACTTTAAGATTTATGTGACGCATGCAGGAGTTTTACAACAGGCACAGGATGTTGTCAAACAGTTACAAAAAACATTTGAAAATACAGTGATTGAGATTTATGAACTTTCACCTGTTTTTATTGCTCAAGGTGGACCAGGATGTATTGCTGTACAAACGATTAGAAAATAAAATGAATAGACTGTTAATGATGTCATTAATGGTCTTTTATTATATAATAAAAAAGAAGGTGATCAAAATGAATTGTCAAGATATTTTGGAGTTTCAGGGAGTCTGGAGAGATTATCAACAAAGAATATTAGATCAATTAGATATTTTGAAGAAGGATCAGAAAATACATATTGTTGCAGCTCCAGGTTCTGGGAAAACAACATTGGGAATAGAAATCATAAGATTAGTCAATCAGCCTACATTAATTCTGGTACCTACGATTACAATACGTCAACAATGGGTATCAAGAATAAATGAAGCTTTTTTAAAAAAGGGGTTAAAAAGTGAAGATTATATATCACAAGATTTAAAACATCTAAAATTAATCAATGTAGCGACATATCAATCTATTCATAGTGCCATGAAAAAAGTGAGTCAACAAGATGATGAAGAAAATATGGATTATCAAGATTATTCATTGATTGATGCAGTTCGTGAAGCAGGGATTCAAACTTTATGCTTAGATGAATGCCATCATTTAAAAACAGAATGGTGGAAGGCTTTAGAAGATTTTAAAAAAGAAATATCGTCTTCGCTTTTTACTATTTCTCTAACAGCGACACCACCTTATGATTCAACACCGGCAATGTGGACAAGGTATCTGGATATGTGTGGAGATATTGATGTAGAAATTACTGTACCAGAACTTGTAAAAGAGGGGAGTTTATGTCCTCATCAAGATTATGTTTACTTTAATTATCCAACAGCTAAAGAAGAAGCCAAGATGAAAAAGTTTCAAGAAGATGCACAAACTGTTTTTGATTATTTCATGTCAAATTCTTTATTTCAACAGGCAGTCTTATCTCATCCCTACGTACAATCTGTTCAAGATTTAGATCAAGCCTTAGAAAAACCGGCTTATTTATCGTCTTTATTGATTTATTTAGAAAGTCAGCACTTGTCTTATCCTCAAGCATATTTGAAAATATTAGGAACAAAGACACTGGAACCTATGTCTATTCAATGGATGGAAATATTATTACAAGGTTTTTTCTTTGATGATTGTGATTCTTATACAATTTTAGAAGAAGATTTTCAAGAATTATATCAATATATAAAATCTTATGGGATGATTGATAAAAAGAAAGTCGTTATGCAAGTCGATATAGCTTTTGAAAAGATGATGATTTCATCAGTGGGGAAATGTGAAAGTATCAAAGTGATTGTCAATCATGAATATCAAAATATGCAAAAGAATTTAAAACTTCTGATTTTAACAGATTATATTAAAGCAGAGTATGAAAAAGCCATTGGTGATGAAAGTATGAATGTTCATGCTTTAGGCGTCTTGCCATTCTTTGAAATGTTAAGAAGGGAAAGTATTCAGCAGGTTCAACCTTTTCGTTTGGCAGTATTATGTGGTTCAATGATTATCATCCCTGCATGTTTTCAAGAACAATTAAAACAACTTGTAGAACAAAAGGATCGTATAGTTTTTCAACCATTAAAGAAGATCGATGATTATGTGAAAGTGGAAATGAAAGGAAATCATCAAGATATCATTAAAGCAGTGAGTACATTGTTTGAACAGGAAGATATTCAAATACTCATTGGAACCAAATCATTACTTGGTGAAGGATGGGATTCTCCTTGTGTCAACACTTTAATTCTTGCGAGTTTTGTAGGTTCTTTTATGTTAAGCAATCAAATGCGTGGGAGAGCTATTCGTACATATGTTAAAGATCCAGATAAAGTCAGTCATATCTGGCATCTGGTTTGTATTCCACCTCATAAGGGAATTATTAATCGTCGTCAATTTATTGAAGACAATGAAAGTGATTTTGAAAATTTAAAAAGAAGAATGGAACATTTTTTAGGTTTGCATTATGAAAAAGATTTTATTGAAAATGGAATTGAGAGATTAACAGCCATTCAATATCCATTAACACGTGCACATATCAAAACAACAAATCAAAAAATGTTAGCATTATCATCTAAACGCAATCAGTTAAAAGAAAGATGGCAACGTTCTTTAGCCATCTATGATAAGATTGAAGTTGTTGATGAGATTGAAACAGAAGACCAGAATATAACAAGTGTTTTATTATATGATGCTTTAAGACATATGATGATTATGATTGTCAGTTTTATTTTAGCATTTATTGTAGTTATTGCATTGATGGTATTTTTTGAAATAACGAGTACGTATATCATGTATTTGTTAGTGACTTATGTGATGGTTGGGTTAATGACTGTATTTTTGAAATTGAAGAAAGTTTTGACTTGGAGAAATCCTTTAAATCGTTTACAGGCTTTTGGTGATGGCATTTATCAGGCTATGCTCAATATGCATATGTTTGAGTTGTTGAACTGTCGTGTACAAACAGAATCCCAAGCAGTTTTCTATTCTATTTATTTGAGTGGTGGAACAGCTCATGATAAGGTGTTGTTTGCGAAATGTGTGAATGAGTTTTTTGATGAAATGGATAATCAACGTTATATTCTCTACAATAAGCATCAAAGACCAAAAACAAATCGTTATTTTGTTGTGCCGGATGTTTTTTCTAAACGTAAAGAAGATGCGATGATTTTTGCAAAGTGTATGCAACCTTATATTGGAAGATATGAGCTGATTTATACACGAAATGAACAGGGAAGAAAGATTTTACTGCAAGGAAGAAGGGATGCTTTGGCTAATCGGCAAAACAGACTTCTTACAAGAAAGAAAGTTAAAGGGGCTTTAGAATAATATATTTCTTTCATTGTTTGAAAATATAGCGAAATAAAATGAGTTTTTAATTATAATAAGTACAAAAAGGAGGAGTAAAAAATATGAGTTTCTCTAAAGGATTTTATTGGGGTGGAGCAACTGCTGCCAATCAATTAGAAGGAGGATGGCAAGAAGGAGGAAAAGGTGTTTCTTGTCCAGATATTTGTACTGGTGGAACAGCAACCGTTAGTAAAAGAATTACACCTGTTTTAGAAGAAGGAACATTTTATCCAAGTCATGATGCAATTGATCATTATCATAGATATAAAGAAGATATTGCATTGTTTGCCCAGATGGGATTTAAAATGTATCGTTTTTCTATCGCATGGACAAGAATTTTTCCAAATGGTGATGAAGAACAACCTAATGAAGAAGGATTAAAGTTCTATGAAAGTTTAATTGATGAATGTTTAAAATATGGTATTGAACCAATGGTGACTATTTCTCATTATGAAGTTCCATTCCATCTCACAAAGAAATGGAATGGTTGGGCTGATCGTAGAATGATTGACTGTTATTTAAATTTCTGTAAAGCTATCTTTACACGTTATAAAGGAAAAGTCAAATACTGGTTAACATTCAATGAAATCAATAGTGCGACAACACCAATGGGTGGATTTTTATCTCAAGGGATTTTAAACGAAATCAAAACAATGGATTTTATGGATCAGGTTGATAATCCAAACAATCGTTTTCAAGGATTACATCATCAATTTGTTGCCAGTGCTTTAGCTGTAAAAATGGCTCATGAAATTGATCCAAATTATCAAGTAGGATGTATGCAAATTATGGCAACAAGTTATGCTTTAACTTGTAACCCAGAAGATGAAATCGTGAACCAACAAAAAGGGCATTTAATGAACTGGTTCTGTAGTGATGTTCAATGTCGTGGAAAATATCCTAACTATATCAAGAGATATTTTAAAGACAACAACATTACAGTACATATGGAACCGGGTGATGATGATATTTTAGCGGCTGGACCAGTTGATTTCTACACATGTTCTTATTATATGTCAAATTGTCAAACGGCTGACAAATCTAAAGAATCTGGTAAAGGAAATATCTTAGGTGGGGTTCCAAACCCATACTTAAAAGCAAGTGACTGGGGATGGCAAATTGATCCAATTGGACTTCGCTATTCATTAAATGAAATCTGGGATCGTTATCAAAAACCAATCTTTGTCGTAGAAAATGGATTAGGCGCTTATGATAAGATAGATGAAGATGGTAAAGTTCGCGATGATTATCGTATAGATTATTTAAGAAGTCATATCCAACAAATGCATGAAGCTGTTTTAGATGGTGTTGATTTAAGAGGTTATACACCTTGGGGATGCATTGATTTGGTTTCTGCTTCAACAGGGGAAATGGCTAAACGATATGGATTTATCTTTGTTGAAAGATATGATGATGGAACAGGAGATTTCTCTCGTCGTAAGAAAGAATCTTTCTACTGGTATAAAAAAGTTATTGAAACAAATGGTGAAGATTTAGATTAAAAAATAACCGCACTTTGAGTGCGGTTATCATTTTATAAAGCTATTTATTGAAGTTGATGATTTGATAGCTTTTCAGGTATAAGTTTTTGATAAGTTTGTTGAATCCATTCTTTTGTCAGACCATTATGATAATGATAATGTGATGTTTCATATTGAGTTGTATATTGATCATAAGGAATAAGTTTAAAGTTTTGTAAATGTTCATCATAGTAATTGATAACAGGGATATAGTCAATGTTTTGAATAGAAATTTGATTATTTTCTTCTACAATGTCAAGTGAAACCATCATTGAAACATTATATGCATTTTTAAATTCCTGGTGAGTACGATCGACAATAGGGTCTGCACTTACAAAATTTCCTAGAGAATACATACATAAAGTGCGATTATTATTGATCCATTCCATAGGTTGTGAACAATGAGAATGATTACCAATAATAATATCAACACCTAAATCACTAAGCAATTGAGATACTTCTTCTTGTTGAGTTGAAATATCATATGTAAATTCATTTCCCCAATGCATCATTGCAATCAAGACATCACAGTTTTCTCTAGTTTGAGTCACTTCTTTCGTTAATAAATCTTTATATGCCTGTGTCATTTTTCGGTCACTAGGACGATTAAATAAAGCAACTTTGGCTTGATTTTCATCACTGACAATTTGATTTGTTGCATATGTATAAGATACAAAACCAAACTTTATTCCATGAATAGTCATATATTTTCCTTGATCTCTATCATCTTGATTATAGTAAGTGCCCACAGCTAAAATATCTTTTTCTTTTAAGAAATCAAGGGTATTATCAATGCCCTGATTTCCTCGATCATTAGCGTGGTTATTAGCAGTTGAAACGACTTCTAAATCAAGCGATGCTACCTGTTTACCAATTTCACGAGAAGCATTAAAAGAATAGCCTGTCCCAGAAATGTTCAGTTCTTTACCACCAATAGGTGTTTCCAGATTAGCAATGGATAAATCATCATTTTGTAGATAAGGTCTTACCAAATCATAATAGCCTTTATCTTGGCTATCATCTTCGATCCAGTCATAATAAGGCTTCTCATATAATAAATCACCAATAAAATGACAGCTTACTGTGTTTTTTGTTTCTTCTTTTTGAGGTTGTGTTTGTGGTTGCGGTTGACATCCAACAAGCAAAAGGACCAAACAAACAAATAATTTTATTTTTTTCATGAAATCACCATAATGATTGTATAATATTGTCGAAAGCTGTTCAATACCTATGATATAATAAAATATAGAGAAAAGAGGGTTTATATGATTGAAAAAGCAAGATTAGAAGATTGTGATGAGATTTATGACTTAATGTGTATATTAGAAAATCAGAAATTGGATTATGATCATTTTAAACAAACTTATCACCAGGGAATCAATAGTAATGATGTGATATATCTGGTTTATCGACAAGATAAAATATTAGGGTTTTTAAGCTTTCAGATTCATCATTATTTACATCATAATCAAGATACAGGAGAAATTGTGGAACTGGTTGTTTTACCAGAATGTAGAGGCAAACGTATTGGACAACAGTTATTACAGGCTATAGAGAAAAAAGCGATTGATCTTCATTTAGAACAAATTGAATTATCAACATCTACATATAGAAAACAGGCTCATCATTTTTATGAACAAAATGGTTATGAAATGTCGCATTATAATTATACAAAGAATTTATAGGACTATGAAAATAGTTCTTTTTTAATATAACAGCATATAACAGTTGACAACAGTTTCATACTGTTATATACTGTTTATGAACAGGAGGGAGAAAATGAAAATTATTATTAATCATTCTTTAATGACACCTATATATGAACAAGTTGTTGATCAAATCAAAACAATGATAAGAAAAGGAAAACTTAAAGAAAATGATCAGTTACCATCTGTTCGTACTCTCTCAAAAGAGTTGAAAATAAGTGCCCTGACTGTCAAGAAAGCGTACGATAACTTGGAAGAAGAAGGGTTTGTAGTGACAGTTCATGGAAAAGGAACATATGTGAGTGCGAATAATCGTGAATTGTTATTAGAAGAACAAAAAAAGGAAATCGAAGCCGATTTGGAAATGGCCATTCAAAAAGGTAGAAGATGTGGAATCAGTGATGAAGAATTAAAGAGTTTATTTGAGATGATTCTGGAGGGTTAATTATGTTAAAGGTAAAACATTTAAAAAAGAATTATGCTTCATTTTCATTAGACTGTTCTTTAGAAGTCAAACCAGGTTATGTCACTGGCTTGATAGGACAAAATGGAGCTGGAAAGAGTACAACATTTAAAGCTATCTTAGGGTTAATTCAATGTGATGGAGGATCAATTGAAATATTTGGTCAATCTGCTTTGAATGAAGAGGATAAACAGTTATTAGGTGTTGTTTTATCGGATTCAGGTTTTAGTGGATATTTAACAATATCAGATATTATTCCTATATTAGAGAATTTATATAAACGATTTGATAAATCATTTTTCTTACGTATGGTGAATCAGTTTGAATTGCCTAAAAATAAGAAAATCAAAGAATTTTCTACAGGGATGAAAGCAAAATTGAAAATTATCGTTGCGATGAGTCATCAGGCTCAACTGTTGATTTTGGATGAACCAACAGCGGGGCTAGATGTGATTGCGAGAGATGAATTGCTTGATATGATGAGAGATTATATGGCAGAAGATGATCAAAGAGCTATTTTAATCAGTTCTCATATTTCCAGTGATTTAGAAACACTTTGTGATGATGTCTATATGATTCATAATGGTCAAGTGATTATGCATGAAGAGACGGATGTTTTATTAAGTGAATATGCTTTATTAAAAGTAGATGATCAGCAATTTGAACAGTTGGATAAGGCGTATATCTTAAAATACAAAAAAGAAAGTTATGGTTATAGCTGTTTGACTCATCAAAAACAATATTATAGAGAAAATTATCCTAATATTGTATTAGAAAATAGTCATATTGATGATGTGATGACAATGATGATTAGAGGTGAAAAATCATGAAAGGTTTATTGATTAAAGATTTTAAATTGATGTTAATGCAAAAGAATTTCTTTATCATTATTATTGTTGTGGCATGTTTGATATCAATCAGTTCGCAAGATCCAACTTTTATGATTGGTTTTATAACATTGATTTTATCATTATTTACCGTCAGTACGATTTCTTATGATGAATTTGATAATGGTTATCCATTCTTATTAACACTTCCTTTTTCTAGAAAAACTTATGTTTTAGAAAAGTATGTTTATGGATTGATTTTAGGAACAGGAGCCTGGATAGTATCAGTGATGATATGTAGCTTGATGCTTATTGTTCAGGGGAAGCCTGTGACTTCAGATATGTTGATTGGAGCTTTCGTGATTTTACCGATGTTTCTTGTCATAGAATCATTGATGATACCTGTTCATCTTCGTTTTGGTGGAGAAAAAGGAAGATATGCTCTCATTGCTTGTGTAGGTGTCCTTGTTGTGATTGGATTTGTGGTTATGAAAATAGTGGAAATCTTTCATATTAATGTTCTTCCATTGATTTTAGCTATTGATGCTTTAGGTCCAGTAATGTTTATGGTGATTCTTTTGATGATTGGATTTTTAATTATGTTGGTCTCTTTAAAAGTCAGTCTATCTATTATGAATAAAAAAGAATTTTAGGAGAATCATCAATGGATTTCACAATACTCATGGTTGTGTTGCTTTTAGGGGTTGGGATACCGACGAGAAATAAGGCTATTCGAGCTTATCGTCAAAGAAAGAATCGAAAGAATAGAAAAAATGATCAATGAAAAAAGATTATCAGTTTTTGAGGCTGATAATCTTTTATGTTTATAAATTGTCAATATAATCAATAACTTGATGAAGTGAATCAAGAATACAAGTTGTTTTGTTAGCATAATCTTCATCAGGGTATTTCATATCTGGAATACAAATCACAGATATATGAGCGTTATGGGCTGCTTGTATACCTGCTTCACTATCTTCTAAGACAAGGGCTTCACTTGGCTGAACATTTAACTTTTGACAAGCGTTCAAGAAAACATCGGGAGCAGGTTTTCCATGTTCGACCTCATCACCACAGATCACATCATCAAAATAATTGAGAATGCCATTATCAGTTAATAAAGCATTGACTCTTTCACGACGACTTGAAGTAGCAATCATTGTTTTATAATGATGTTCCTTTAAATAAGTCAACAATTCAACAAGACCATCTTTTAATGGAACACCATCTCTTGCAAATTGTTCATCCATTAACTGATGTACCTTTTTCGCAACTTCTTCAATAGGAAAATCTTCGCCATATTGATCAAACATTGCGCGTCTTGTTGCTTCCATAGTACGCCCTAATAAAGTTGTATAAAACTCTTTTGTCATTTCTAAGTTCATTGTTTTTAAAACATCTTTATAACATTGATAAGTGACATTTTCTGTATCAATCATTAATCCATCCATATCAAAAATAACCGCTTTTAACATTTTTTATTCCTCCACTTTATATTGAGTATAAAAAAATGATCTATCTGTGTCAATGAAAAAACAAAGATTATGACAAGATTATTTTGCTTATTTTGAATGTTTATATTATAATGGTAACGGTTTGGAGGTTAGAGTATGAATAATATGATGGAAAGATTGGAAACAATCGCAAGAAGATATGAAGAATTAAATGAAATATTAATGGATCCAAGCATTGCAAATGATGTTCAAAAGATGACAGAAGCCTCTAAGGAACAGGCAAGTCTGGAAAATGCTTATCAGTTATATCAAGAATATAAAAAGGTTTTAGATGGAATTGAAGAAGCCAAAGAATTACTTAAAGAAAGTGATCCAGAAATTAAGGAAATGGCTGAACTGGAATTAAGTGAATTAGAAGAAAAGAAACCTCGATTAGAAGAAAAACTTCATTTAGAATTAATTCCTAAAGATCCAAATGATAATAAAAATGTTATTGTTGAAATTCGTGGAGCTGCTGGTGGAGATGAAGGAAATATCTTTGCTGGTGACTTGTATAGAATGTATGTGAAATATGCAGAGTCACAGGGATGGAAGATTGAAGTTTTGGAAGCACAGGATAGTGAAGCTGGGGGCTATTCTTTGATTTCCTTTATGATTAAAGGGGAAGGTGTTTATTCAAAATTGAAGTTTGAATCTGGTTCACATCGTGTACAACGTGTACCAAAGACAGAAACACAGGGACGTGTGCATACTTCTACAGCGACTGTGCTTGTGATGCCTGAAGCAGAAGAAGTTGATTTTGAATTAAATCCATCTGATTTAAGAATTGACACATATCGTGCATCAGGTGCAGGAGGACAGCATATTAATAAAACAGATTCAGCAGTACGTATTACACATATTCCAACAGGTGTTGTGACAACTTCACAGGATGGACGTAGTCAGCATGACAACAGAGATAAAGCAATGCGTGCAATGCGTACAAAATTATATGAAATGAAATTACGTGAACAGGAAGAAGCTATTGGTAGTGAACGTCGTAGTAAGATTGGAACTGGAGATCGTAGCGAAAAGATCAGAACCTATAACTATCCACAAAATCGTGTCACTGATCACCGTATTGGATTAACAATTCAACAGTTAGATCGTATCATGGAAGGAAAACTGGATGATATTATTGAAGCATTAATTAATGAGGATCAAAGATTAAAATTATTAGGAGAACAACAATGATTTTAAGAGATTTGATTCGTCAAAGTGAAGCGATGTTAGATGAAAAAGATAAGGATTGTAATGTCGCAAAAGTGTTGTTTTATCATTTAGCAAACATGGAACCACATCAATTGTATTTAATGATGGATGAAGAAGTTGATGAAGAATTATTAAAACAGTTTCAGGATGGTATGCAAAGATATATGAATGGGGAACCTATTCAATATATTAATGGAAAAGAAAACTTTTTCTCTAGAGATTTTATTGTTAATGAAAATGTTTTGATACCACGTTATGAAACAGAAGAACTGGTAGAAAATATTCTTTATAAAATTGATGATTATTTTGATGATTATTCATCTATTGATTTATGTGATGTTGGAACAGGTTCGGGGGCGATTGCGATTACTTTAGCGTTAGAAGAACCAAAGCTTAAGATTGTCGCAACGGATATTAGTGAAAAGGCACTAGAAGTAGCGAAAGAAAACGCTAAGGAATTAAATGCTGATGTGACTTTTTATCAGGGAGATATGTTACAGCCACTGATTGAACAGCAACAGAAGTTTGATATATTTGTATCTAATCCTCCCTATATTCCACAAGATCAGGATATTGAAAGTGTGGTCAAGGATAATGAACCACATGTGGCATTGTTTGGGGGAAATGATGGGTTATATTTTTATCGCAAAATCTTTCAAGACGTTAGACAAGTTTTAAAAGATCGTGCTTTATTGGCTTTTGAAATGGGTTTTGATCAAAGAGAAATCATGTGTGAAGCAGTAGAACATTATTTTCCAGACATTCCTTATGAGATTATAAAAGATATCAATGGAAAAGATCGTATGTTGTTTATTTATTATCATTTGAGTTAAGTTTATGGAAAAGATATTAGAAACTCCTAGATTATATTTAAGATGTCTGCAATTGACAGATGCTGTGCGTATGAGTGAATATCGTTCAAAAAAAGAAGTTGCTCATTATCAGTCATGGAAAAAGTATTCTATAAAAGATGCAACAAAACGTATTCAACAATGTTTAAAGTTCACTTCTTTTTATCTACCGAAAACAAATTATCATTTGGCTGTTATTTTAAAAGACAATGATATCATGATTGGTGATTTGTTTGTAGATGTTGTTAATGAAAAAGTTTTTGTTTTAGGTTATACATTGGATAGTGTTTATTGGTCTAAGGGCTATGGAAGTGAGATTGTTGAGGCTTTTTGCCAATATATGAAAGAAACATATCATTTTCAAAAAGTCATTTGTTATGTTTATAAGGATAATCAACGATCTATTCACTTATTAAAGAAATTACAATTTCAACAGTTTGAAGAATCTTATTTCTATCATGATGTAGGTTATATGAAATATTTATAAAGCTTTCATAAAAAAATGAAGGCTTTTTCATATTTTTTCCATATGATTATTGTATAATGATTATAAGTGGGGTGAATAGACATGAAAGTATTATTGATAGAAGATGAAAAACTGATTCGTCAGTTTATTGTGGAATATTTTCAAAAACAGGGTGAAGAAGTCATAGAAGCTAGTGATGGATATGAAGGTTTATCATTATTGGATGAAAGTTTTGATTTAATTTTATTAGATATTATGATGCCTGGTATTGATGGTTATGAAGTTTGTAAACAAGTCAGACAAAAAAATGATATACCGATTTTATTTATTAGTGCATTGAGTGATGATGATAATAAATTAAAAGGATATGATTTAGGAGCTGATGATTTTATTTCTAAACCTTTTACACCTTCATTATTATATGCCAAGTGTAATGCGTTATTAAAACGTTTTAAAAAAGATGAGCAACATGAAACCATGATTGAAGAAGGCATTCTGCGTATTAATGATGATACGCATGAAGTATTTGTAGATGGACAACAAACAGCTCTGTCACATAAAGAATATCAGATGCTTATTTATTTTATAGATAATAAACGTAAGATTTTATCACGAGATCAGCTGTTAGATCATATCTGGGGTTATGATTATTATGGTGATCAGAGAATTGTGGATACATATGTCAAAAAGTTAAGAAAGAAATTAAAAGAGGCAGCCCCTTATATTCAAACAGTGGTCAAGATTGGTTATATGTTTGATGTGAAGGAGTCAGTATGAAAAAATTAAACTTTAGTTTAATTATTAAAATTGCCTGTATTATTTTATTGGCTTTTATGGCTGTATTAGGGAATGAAATTCGTTTAGGAATAGAACGTTATATTAAAAATACAGTAGAAACAGATGCTGAGATTACGATTCGTAATTTAGATAAATTTGCGAAAAATTATCTGGAAAAAATAGCTGTTAATAAGGTGGATTTGTCATCTAAACAGTTTTCAAGATTATACCGTCATGCTCTTTCAGGAGATTTAACAAAAATTAAATGTCTGGTTGATAAAAATGGGCAAATACTAGATATGTCAAGAGATGGGGTTGATGGTCCAACATTATCATTAATTATAAATAAAAATGGAACCAATTATGCAACAAGTGTTGATTTTTCATCATTGAGTCAAAATGATTTAGATAAAGTAGAAAAACTGATTTTACAAAATCAAAATACAGAACTTGAAATATCTATTGATGTACATGTTGGATACTATAATCAGTATGATGATGAGATGCGCGATTTAGATTTTAAGACAATCACAATCAACGATCAAACGATTGTTGAACGACAGGTGAGTGGGGAAATCACTCATTTAGAAGGTGTTGCCAGTTCTTATATGAGTGCCAAGATGGAACTTGTGTTTCCTTATTCTGCTGATACATTATCTATGTCATCACAATTAAATCAAAAAGCATTATTAACAGATTATCACGATGCCTTTAAAGGACTTCAACAAAAAATCAAAAGAGAATTTCAGAAGTTTAAAGATTCTGGAAAAGAGTTTAATACATCCGTCTATGATTATACACAATATTATTTAATGAGTCCGTATGAATATAATGGGAAATATTATTCAACGATTATGATGCGTTTAGAAGATTGGAACACTGCATCAGAAATGGAAGATGAAGAAATAACTGTTGATGATGCGACAATTGGTTATATTTTTGTAACACAGGAATATAATAATTTACCTATGGATTCTTTTAAACAGTTTATGTATGATAATTCTTCTACATATATATTGGCTTTTATTTTAATCATTGTGATGTGTTTTGTAGTTGCGTATATGATTGTTAGACCGATTAAGCAATTAGAACTGGCAGCATGGCGTATTTCACGTAAACAATTTGATTATCCTATTGATACATCTCGTCATGATGAATTAGGGGATCTGGCAAGAGGTGTTGATAGAATGAGTAAAGAGCTTGAAAAAACAATTAATGATTTACATCAAGAGATTGATAGAGTTCAACAATTAGAAGTTGTTAGAAAAGAGTTTGTTTCTAACTTTACACATGAGATTAAAACACCTTTAGGTATTATTAATGGTTTTAGTGAGATGGTAGAATTAGAAAAAGATGAGAAAAAACGTAATGAATATATTGAAATCATTCAAAATGAAACCAAACGTATTAATGAACTCGTTTTAGCGATGCTGGATTTATCAAAGCTAGAATCACAAAATATGACATTGGATATGGAAGAAGTGGATTTATTAGATATTGTTGATGAAACATTAGAATCAATGGCTTGTTTATTTGAAAATCGTCATGTTCAGTTAATTACAGATTTGGATTCTAGTATTGTTGAAGCAGATCCATTTAAGATTGGAATGGTCATCACAAACTTTATTGGAAATGCTTTGCATCATAGTGAATCAGGAGAAAAAGTCATTATTCATTTAGATGAACATCGTTTTTCTGTAGAAAATACAGGCGCTTATATTCCAGAAGAAGATATAGAAAAAATATGGTTATCTTTCCACAAAGTAGATAAAGCAAGAAATGAAGGTGGAACAGGTCTGGGACTGGCAATATGTAAAGCTATTTTAGAGTTGCATCATTTTGAATATGGAGTGCAAAATACAAAACAGGGTGTTTTATTTTATTTTCGTTTTTAATGAAACCAGTGGTTGAAAGACTATTGGTTTTTTTATGTCAAGAACTTGAAAATATGACAAATAATTTAAATGAAAACCTCTATAATGAGTCTAGAGGTGGAAAAAATGGAACTGATTATCAATCCAAGTCGTGTTAAAAAAATCAAATATCAATTCGTCTTTTATATAACGCTTATATCTTTTCTAATGTCTATTGTTGATGTTTATTCAACATCATTATTATTTACACTCCCTTTTTTTTATGTGTGTTTTATGTGTGGGTATCCTGCTTTATTGAGTTATTTTATAGGGATATTGATAGGTGTCATTGTTTTACAGGTTCCTTATGAATTGCTTTTCATTAGTGGTATAGCGTTTCTTATTTTAGAATTCTGTTTATTATTTCAATCTATGAAATCACGCTATGTGCCTTATCTTTTAACACTTATTGGGGGTATTTATTATGCTTATGTTCAAATAGATTTGCTTTCTACTTTATTGTTGACAATCCTTACTTATATCAATACCCTTATTTTTACATCATTGACTCCTTTATTAATGCATGGTGAATCAGATTTGTTGACACATGAACGAATGAAATCCTTAACTGTCATTATTTTGATATGTACAATGGGGTTATTACCTTATTCACATATATCAACAATGATTTTGATTCGTATCTTTATATTGATTATGATCTATCATGAATGTTTGGATGATTTATTACCGGGATTATTTTATGGCTCTATGTTGATGTTGTTGATGAATTTAAGTTACAAAGATGATATCTTATCTTTTTTATTACCATTGTTCTTTTTCTATATGATTCCCTGTCATAAAAAAGCAACCATTGTTTCTTTATATTTTGTATCACATCTTATCTTACCTTTCTTTCTTGAATTTCAATATACTTATCATGGTTTCATTGTTGTGGTGAGTGGACTTATATTTTTGATTTTACCTATTCGCCATGATCAGACAGTGCTTTCTTCAAGCTATCAGGAAATGACTTTTAAACAACAGCTATCTAAACAGGTTGATTCTTTTTGTCGTTTATTTGAACAAATGACTGCTTTATTTACAAGAGCACCAGCACCTAATCGTTCTTTAGAATATATTGGTTATATCTATGAGGATATGTGCCAGAATTGTTCTAGTCAGACAACTTGTTTTCATAAAAAATATGGTCCACATCGTTTGGTTAAACTCATGAACAAAGGTTTAAAAGAACATTATAGTGAAACAGACGAAGATTTTATTTATCAATATTGTTTAAATCCAGAAAAATATTTAAATTTAGTGAATCAATATCGTAAAGATTATCGTAAAATTCAAAGAGTTCAAGAAGAATATAAAGCTATGAAAAATGATTTGTATCATCAGTTTTCTTTATTGAATCATGTTTTTCATCAATTCTCTCATCAGTTGGAAATAGGACATATTGAAGAAAAACATATTTATGAACATATGGAAGGTTATCATTTTCAGTTAGCTCATTTAAAAAAATATTATGAATCACAATCTGTTTATTATCTGGAAATAGGTATTTATGATATCACAAGAGAAGAAATTGAAAATGAATTTATTCCTATTTTAGAATCATATTTAAATGAAACATTGGATGTAGAAATTATGAAAACCCCGATGCATCAGTTAGGTTATACATATTTAGTATTAAAACATCATACACGTTATTTTGTTCAATATGGAGTTTGTCAATGTGCCAAAGAAAGTATTGCCTGTGGGGATAGTTATATGATGTTTTCAATGAATGAAAATGATTATTTTGCTTTAAGTGATGGTATGGGTCAAGGACAAAAAGCCAGTGATGATTCAAAGTTGACACTGGATGTGATGAAACAATTGATCATGAATGGTATATCATTAGATGATACAATTCAATCGGTTAATGCTTTATTGAAAATAAAGAATCGTAATGATATGTTTACAACCATGGATATGATGGAAATTAATCTGGTGAGTGGAATGACAACTTTTATTAAATATGGGGCTTGTCCAACGTATATTTTAAGAAATCATGAAATTCTAGAAGTAGAATCAAAGACCTTACCAATGGGAATTGTTTCTCCTTTAGAAACAGTGATTCAAAAACAGACTTTAAAAGAGAATGATATAATTTTTATGGTGAGTGATGGTTTTTCTGGACATTTTTATGAGTTCTTGAAAGAAAATGAATATTTGATTGGTGATGATCATCCTAAGGATATTGCTCATTTATTGATGTCTTTAGCGAATGATGAACAACGAAATGATGACATGACAATTATGGTTTTAAAATTATGTAAGCAATAATCCCAAAATATTGGGATTTTTGTTTTGGAATTGGAATTTCTTTGATATAATGTCTTCATGGAGTGATAACATGAATTTAGAATTATTGGATCGTTCAAAATATTATATTATTGGTGTATCTGGAGGTTGTGATTCGATGTATCTTTTAGATACATTAAGAAAACTAGGCTATCATTTATTAGTGGCACATGTAAATTATAATTTTCGTCATGACAGTTATCTCGATTATGAACTGGTCAGTGATTATTGTGCCACTTATGGGATTCCTTTTTACTATAAAGAATATCATTCACAAGATTATCATCAGGGCAATTTTCAAAATCAGGCAAGAACATTAAGATATAATTTCTATAAAGAAATTTATGATTTGTATCAAGTGGATGGTGTGATTTTAGGACATCATTTAGATGATCATATAGAAACGATTTATATGCAGTTATCGCATCATAATACAGTTCACTACTTAGGGATTAAACAGGAAACACATGTTCAAAATATGCGTATTATCAGGCCTTTAATGTGTTTATATAAACAAGATATTTTAAAAAGATGTCAAGAAAGAAATATCCCTTATCATGATGATTATACCAATTTTGAAACTGATTTTGAAAGAGATCGTGTGCGTAATACTATCTTAAATCAGTATACTTTAAAACAAAAAGAAGAACTGATTCAAAAAGCCAAACAACATAATCAAAGAATCAAAGAATTAGAGTTTAAAGTTGAACCTTATTACCAACAATATAAAACAGATGGTATCATATATTATTATTATATTCCTAAAGCGTTAAGAGAAATCTTTCTTTATTTAATTCTACGTGATGTGATGCCAACACAATTGATTTCTTATGCTTTGATTCAAGAAATCAGACATCAGATAGATAGTGTCAAACCAAATATTCAAATGAATCTACCAGTTAATTATCTGTTCATAAAAGAATACGATAATATCTACATCATTGATAAAGATAAAACAAAAGGTTATAGTTATGAATTTCGAGAATATATGCCTTTTGGCTGTGAATATTTCCATTTATTAGATAGTGGACATATCAATGAAGGGGTTTTTCTATCTCCAGAAGATTACCCTATTACCATCCGTACGATGAAAGAAGGCGACAGCATTATGACTTCTTCAGGGACTAAAAAAGTTTCACGTCTATTTATCAATGCGAAAATTCCTGCTTTAAAAAGAAAAACATGGCCAATTGTAGTCAATCGTGAAGGAACGATTGTATTGGTTCCACATATTGCAAAAAACATTGATTATTTGACTACAAAACCAAATGTATTTGTGATAAAATAGAGAGGCTTATTATAAGGAGTGGAGAAGTATGCATAAAGATGTTAAAGAAATTTTATATACACAACAACAAATTGCTGAAAAATGTCAGGAATTAGCGACAATGATTAATCATGATTATCATGATAAAGAAGTGATTTTAGTGGGTTTATTAAAAGGATCAGTTCCTTTTTTGGCAGAGTTATCTAAATATATAGAAATAGATGTAACTTTTGATTATATGGATGTCAGCAGTTATGAAGGTGTTGAATCTCGTACGATTACAATCAAAAAAGATTTGGATCAGGATGTCAAAGGAAAAGATATTTTACTTGTTGAAGATATTTTAGATACAGGAAAAACTTTAACGACTGTCAAAGCGATGCTTGAAGAACGTGGAGCAACATCAGTAGAAATTGTAACAATGCTTGATAAAAAAGAAGGTCGTACTTATCCAATTGAGGCTAAATATGTTGGATTTGAAATTCCAAATGCTTTTGTGATTGGATATGGATTGGATTTTAATGAAAAATATCGTCAATTGCCTTATGTAGGTATTTTAAAAGAAGAATGTTATCAGTAGTGAAAAGGAGATTGTATGAATAATAAGAATAAAAGTTTAATGAAGGCTATATTGCCTTGGATTCTTGTCATTATTTTATTGAGTTCACTTGTTCCTTTGCTTAATATGGGAAGAACAAATGAAGTCAATTATACACAATTTACACAGATTCTTGAAGAAGAAAAAGTGACTGAAATGTCAGTGATGCCGGGAATCTATGTGACAAGTGTTGAAGGACAATATACAAAAACAGAAGAAGGTAAAGAGGTTAATTACACATTTAAAACAAATGTTCCTCAAACAGATCAGGAGTTAGATTCTTTAATTCAATTAATGGAAGATAAAGGAATCACAGTGCAAATTAGAGATGCCAAGAGTGAAAATATGCTGGTAGATACATTGCTTAGCTTACTACCATATATTTTATTGATTGGTGTGATGTTCTTTGTCATGAGAAGTATTGGAGGTGGCGGTGGAGCCAATGCCAAAGCCTTCGATTTTGGAAATTCTCGTGCAAAATTAGAAAAAGACAGCAAGACAAGATTTACAGATGTTGCTGGAGCAGATGAAGAAAAAGAAGAATTAAAAGAATTAGTAGATTTCTTAAAGAATCCTAAGAAATTTGCAAATATGGGTGCAAAAATTCCTCGAGGTGTCTTACTTGTAGGGCCACCGGGTACAGGAAAAACATTACTGGCAAGAGCAGTGGCTGGCGAAGCCAACGTGCCTTTCTACTCTATTTCTGGTTCAGAATTCGTAGAAATGTTTGTTGGTGTTGGTGCTGGACGTGTGCGTGATATGTTCAAGAAAGCAAAACAGAATGCACCATGTATTATCTTTATTGATGAAATTGATGCAGTTGGACGTCAAAGAGGAACAGGTGTCGGTGGTGGACACGATGAACGTGAACAGACATTGAACCAGTTGCTTGTTGAAATGGATGGATTTAGTGGTAATGAAGGAATTATCATTTTAGCGGCTACAAACCGTGCTGATGTCTTAGACCCTGCATTGCTTCGTCCGGGACGTTTCGATAGACAAATTCAAGTGGCTAATCCAGATAAAAAAGCCAGAGCTGAAATCTTACGTGTTCATGCACGTAATAAGAAATTTACAGATGATGTGAATTTTGAAAACATTGCACAACGTACACCGGGATTCTCTGGTGCTGAACTTGCGAATGTTTTAAATGAAGCAGCATTGTTAGCTGTTCGTTTAGGACATAAACGTATTACTTTAGATGATGTGGATGAAGCGATTGACCGTGTCATCGGTGGACCAGCTAAGAAATCACGTAAATATACTGAAAAAGAAAGAAAATTGGTAGCTTATCATGAAGCTGGTCATGCGATTATTGGATTGACTTTGGAAGATGCCAATAAAGTTCAAAAAGTCACAATTATTCCAAGAGGTCAAGCTGGTGGTTATAATTTAATGACACCTAAAGAAGAAACATACTTCCAGACAAAATCACAGTTAATGGCAAGTATTACTGGATTTATGGGTGGACGTGTTGCTGAAGAAATTTTCTTTGGTGATGTTTCTTCAGGAGCTCATAACGATATTGAACAGGCTACACGTATCGCAAGAATGATGGTTACTGAATTAGGAATGTCTGAACTGGGACCTATTAAATATGATTCTGGAC
This sequence comes from Massiliimicrobium timonense, assembly GCF_042850985.1. Taxonomy (GTDB): domain Bacteria; phylum Bacillota_I; class Bacilli_A; order Erysipelotrichales; family Coprobacillaceae; genus Allocoprobacillus. The sequence continues at coordinate 2,341,325 of NZ_AP031415.1, read as the reverse complement.
ATGATGCTGTGTTCTTAGGTAGAGATTATTCTTCTACAAGCAATACACATTCTGGACAGATTGCCTATGAAATTGATCAGCAGGTACGTAAGATTATTGATGAATGTTATAACCAATGTCGTCAAATTATCAATGAACAAAAAGATAAATTGATTACGATTGCTGATGCATTATTAGAACATGAAACATTAAATAATGAACAAATTGAATCATTATATAATACAGGACATATGTTAGTTTTAGATAACGGTGAAGATAATCATGATGATCATCAACAGATGCCTCCAGTTGAGGAGAAGAAAGATCCTGTTAATTTAGATGATGATTTATTAGATGAAATGAAATAAGCACTTATGTGCTTATTTTTGTAAGAGGAGAAAATCATGAAAAGAAGTACAATGAGTAAATTACTGGTTATCATTATTATTGCTTGTATGGTGATACCTTTAATCAGTTATTTTGCATTTGGAGGTTAAAATGAAAGATTATTTAGTCAGAGGAATAGTAGAATCAAAGAACTGTCGTGTCTTTGCATGTACAACAAAACAATTATTGGAAGTGGCAAGACAAAAACATGATTTGTGGCCAACGGCTTCAGCTACGTTAGGACGTTTTATGTCAGCAACTTTTATGTTGGCAGCCATGAATAAAAATCATGAAAAAATGACTGTCACAATGAATGGTGGAGGAAATATCGGAACAATTATGGCTTGTACAAACAGTGATGGGAAAATTAAGGCATTTGTTGGAAATCCACATGTTCATTACACTTATGAAGATACTGGAAAGCTAGGTGTGGGACTTGCAGTAGGGAATCAAGGGACTTTGCAGGTTATTAAAGATATGGGATTAAAAGAACCATTTGTTGGAACTGTGCCTATTCAAACAGGTGAAATTGGTGAAGATTTTTCTTATTATTTTATGGTTTCTGAACAGATTCCTTCGGTTGTATCATTAGGTGTTCTTGTTGATACGACAAATGAGATTTTATCTAGTGGTGGTTTTATTATTCAGCTTTTACCAGAAGCGAGTGATGAAGATATTTCTTATATTGAAGAAAAAATGAGAAATTTCCCAGCAGTATCTGCATTATTAAATGAAGGACATACACCAGAAGAAATACTACAGATGATTTTTGAAGATGTGAAGATTTTAGATAGTCAAGATTTATTTTTTGAATGTGACTGTTCTAAGGAAAAAATGAAAAATGCATTGATGACAGTTGGAAAAGATGAAATTCAAGCTATGATTGATGAAGATCATGGTTGTGAAATGACATGTCAGTTCTGTAATTCAAAATATAGTTTTAGTGAAGATGAACTTAAAGAGTTGTTAGATGAATTTAATTAATAAGAAACAAAAAGAAGGTACAAGGGGAAGTACCTTCTTTTTTTGGGGTTTACCAATATTAGGAATATAACTTCGATAACTTACATCTATTTTATATGGGGAGGAAAAATAGAGGGGAAAGTGTAAGTTATCTGTATATATGTTTGACTCATTTTTGAGTATTATTCATTTTTTTATAATTTTTTTTAATCTGTTCACACATACAAAAGAAAGAGCAATTTTGATAAGATCAGGAATTATAAATGGAATGACACACCATACTAAAACAACTGATAATGCAACTGGTCCTGTTGTTTGTGTATAAACCATCATAAACCAGAATGTGCCAAAACTATAACAAATCAATAAACCAATAAGCATTGAAATGATAAAAATGAAATGACGGTTTCCAAATACACTTTCGATAAACCACATAAATAATGCAGAGAATAGAAAACCGATAATATACCCACCACTTGTCCCTAGAATAGCTCCTAGTCCACTAGAAAAACTCGCAAAGACAGGGATGCCTATGATTCCTAATAAAATATAAACAAATATAGCTATTGTAGCTCTTTTGCCTCCAAGTAAACCAACAGTTATAAAAATACCCATTGTCTGTAAAGTAAAGGGAACAGTTGCAGGAATAGTTATCCATGAACAGATAGCAATGAAAGCTGCAAACAGACCTATATAGATAATATCTTGCACTTTATAAACTTGTGAAACTGATTTTATATTTTCCGACATACATCCTCCTCTAACAAGGCATAAGAATAACAGGGTTTATGTTTATTGTCAACTTAAAAGCTAATTTTACTTTACAATAATAATAAAAAAAGAAGATTCCTATAAGAATCTTCATAAAAAATATTAAAAATGGGAGAGGGAAAAATATTATTTTATAAATGAGAATTATGTTTTTATATCGCCTCCTTGTTTTATAATATATCAAGCTTTTATCTTTGTATTTTCAAAAAAGTATGTTATATTGTGTTATGGTGAAAATTATGAAAATTGGAAATGTAGATATTAAAAATAGAATTATTATGGCTCCAATGGCAGGAATTACTAATGTTGCCTTTAGAAAAATTATTAAGGAGTTTGGAGCAGGGCTAGTTGTAAGTGAAATGGTGAGCGATAAAGCTTTATGTTATGGTAATCAAAAGACAATTGAGATGTTGACAATTGATGAAGATGAACATCCTGTCAGTATACAGATTTTTGGTGGAGATGTTGATTCAATGGTACAGGCTGCCAAGTTTATAGATGAACACTCTAACTGTGATATTATTGATATTAATATGGGGTGTCCAGTTCAAAAAGTATTAAAAGCACATGCAGGAAGTTACCTATTGCAGTATCCAGATTTAGTTTCTGATATTGTAAAAAATGTTGTAGAAGCAGTTAGTAAACCTGTGACAGTAAAAATTCGTATTGGCTATGATTTTGATTCTATTAATTGTGTTGAAATTGCCAAGCTGATTGAAAAAGCAGGAGCCAGTGCGATTGCGGTTCATGGGAGAACACGTTCACAAATGTATGAAGGACATGCTAACTGGGATTATATAAGACAAGTCAAAGAAGCAGTATCTATCCCAGTTATTGGTAATGGAGATGTCAAAACAGCACAAGATGCAAAACGTATGTTAGATGAAACTGGGTGTGACGCTGTAATGGTTGGTAGAGCAGCACTTGGGAATCCTTGGGTTATCCAGCAGATGGTTCAATATGTTGAACATGGTATATTATTAGATGAACCAACGATTGATGAAAAACTTGATCAATGTCTTGCACATGCGAAAAGGTTACTCAAAGTTGAAGGAGAAAAGAATGCTATCAGACAAATGCGTGGTCATGCACCTTGGTATATGAAAGGATTGAAATCTGCAAGTGCTATTAAAAATCATTTATCCAAAATTAATACTTATCAAGAATTAGAGGATATTATTGAAAATTATCGTTATTATTTACATACAGGGGATAAAACTATTTTTGAAGAAAGATAGGGAAAAACGATATGGGAAAATTAATTAAGAGAATAATTTTAGCTATTTTAAGTGTGTTTGTTATTGTATGTGTTATAGGAATTGTTTTTGGAAACAAACAGGATTTTGATTTGGTAAAAGATGCATTAAGTTTGGAATATGGAGAAACATTGCCAGAAAATTTTGATGATTTTATTGATACAGATGGTGATATTAAAAATATCGAATACAGCAGTCAAGATATAGGTGATTTTAAGGATATTTTAAATGTTGGAGAATATACAGTTGATTTTCAACTAGGGGATAAAAAGGAAACGTTACATATTTCAGTTAAGGATACAACAGCTCCTCAGTTGCAATTACAAGAATCAGCATCAACTTTACAAAATCATACTATTGATTATGAGAAATGTTTATCTATACAAGATTTATCAAAGTGTGACATCATTATTAATGATGATGAGGTGAATTATAATGCACCCGGTAAATATATAGCTAAAGCTATTGTTAAAGATCAATATCAAAATCAATCAACAATAGACATACCAGTTATAATTGAAGAAGTCACTTTACAAGCTTCAAATTCTTCAATAACTTTACAACCAAACGAAACACAAACATTAGAGCTTAAAACCAATAGTCATCATGCTATTACATATTCATCAAGTAATCCAGATGTTGTTACAGTAGATGAAGCTGGTCATATTTGTGCCTTAAAATCAGGTTCTGCAACTATAAGTGCTAGTGTTGATGGTCATACACAAACATGTCATATTACTGTTCCATCTACTCAAAAAAAATCAACCACATCGCATCATGTAACACATCATTCTTCAAAGAATGAAACAACATCAAATACTAATGTGGGAGAAACAGTTTATATTACAAAAACTGGTAATAAATATCATCGTGCGGGTTGCCGTTATTTAAGAAAAAGTCAAATTGATATTTCATTAAGTGAGGCTAAAAATGAAGGCTATACAGCATGTAGTGTATGTTTCTAAAATATAAAAATGAATGAATATACAAAAAGAGATTTTAAAAATGATCGTCATTTAAAAAATCTCTTTTTTGATTGCTTACTTATCTTAAAAATATATAGATGATGATTGGGTGTTTTAAAGTATTTATATCTCTCCTTCATCATCTTCCTTTTCATTGTTTGTTTGAATATATTGTTCAATAATAGAATCAGAGTAACTTAACAGATGACCAAAAGCATAAGCAATTTCTATTCTTGATTGATGATATTGATGATTCAAAATAGATTGTTTTTTACGTTCTTTTAAAGTAATATATTCTTCTATATATTTCTTTTCTTTATAAAAGATAATATTATAAGTGTTACGATTAAGTGAATAAGGAAATAAATCAGTAATTAAAGGATCATCATCTAAGTAATAATGTGTCTGATATTTATTTGTTATAGCATTGACAAAAGGAATATAACTATCTCTATTCTCTTTTGTTGTACAGGGATGAGCTAAAGCTATATGTTTCATACCAGCTTTTACCATTTCGTTAAAACAATCAATCACTCCACATTGATAGGAATATGTATCTATTTGTTTCATTTCAACCATACCTTTTTTGTTTACATCATGTCTTGCTTGTTTAAATCAAAATCTTTATAGTATTTAGAAAATAAATTCTTTTCTTTGAGTTCATAAACTTGGTTGTCCATATAATAATAAGATTCACCATTTTGAAAATAAATATCCAATACAGTCTGTGAATTTCTAATATTATCTCTCATAATAAAAGATTGATTTGTTTGTGTTGTTCCAAAGAGGATCATCGGAATACGCGTGTATAAATGAAACATTTCAACAGGTCTTCTTACACTTGTATGAAAAGTAGGGTTCATAATTTTTGAGTCACCTGTATGTGATTCAAGAATATGAATGACATCTTCAAAGTTATTTTGTAATGGAAATGATAAGCAACTTCCTTTTGGTTGAAGGTCCTCTTTAGATATTTTCAGTTTCTTATGATACTGATAATCAGTCATTTCTATCACTTTTTGTTTGGCTAATGTTTTAAAAACTAGATAACCTTCTACTTGATTATCTAAATAAAGATCATATAAAGTCATTGTCATTCCTCGCTTTCACTATTTATTTTACTATATATAAGATGATGAATCTACAATTATTTCTTAAAGCAAAAAAAACACTAGACTTAGGATCTAGTGCTTATATTCTTCAGCAAAGAATACTTGATGCCATAATGAGAAACAATAAACAGTCCATATTTTTTTATAATAGTCATGTTTATGATTTTTATGATCTTCTAACATAGAAAGTAATTTTTGATCATCAAAAAGCTGTTTAATAATAGGTGTCTGTAAACCATCATAGACTTTTTGATAAAGATCATCTTCACGCATCCATTCACGTAATGGAACAGGGAAACCTAATTTCTTTTTCTTATAGGCTTCATTAGGGATGACTTTTTTAGCGGCTTGTCTTAATAAGACTTTTGTATTTTCCTTTGTGACTTTTTGATTATCTTTTAATTGACTGGCAATTTGGAAAACTTCTTTATCAGTGAAAGGAACACGACTTTCGATAGAGTGTGCCATTGTCATTTTGTCACCTTTTTGTAAAATATCTTTAATAAACCATGTCTGTAAATCAAAAGCTTGTCTTTTTTGAATATTTGTGGCTTTTTTAACATTTTCAAAAACATTTCCAACAATATCCTGATGACTATGTAAATGACTTATATCTCTTAATAAATGTTTACAATCATTATCAGAGAAAACAGGATTGACACCGACATAATAATCTTCAATACGTTCACCATTTCTAATTAAAAATGGAACTCCCTTAAAAGTAGGCAAATGCTTACAAAGAGATGCGATTGCATGTCTGATAAAGAATGGCAATTTACCATAGATACCACTATCAATATCGCCTCTATAAGTATTGTAACCACCAAAGAATTCATCAGCTCCTTCACCAGATAATACAACTTTGACATCTTGACTGGCAAGTTGACTGACAAAGTATAAAGCAACAGCTGCAGGATCGGCTGTAGGTTCATCTAAATGATACATAATTTTTGGTAAGACTTCTAAATATTCTTCTTTTGTAATAATCTTGCTTTTGTTTTCAATACCTAACTGTTGTGTTAAATCTTTCGCATAATTAATTTCATTATATCTTTCATCGTTGTATCCGACTGTATAAGTATGTTGAGGTCTAGCTAATGAAACAAGATATGATGAATCAATTCCACTACTTAAAAAAGAACCAACTTCAACATCAGCGATTAAATGATGTTTGATAGAATCTTTCATAATCTGATCAATAGCTTGAATCATTTCCTGATCTGTTTTATATTGATCTTTAAAAGCTATAGAATAATAGCGTTTGATTTCAATTGATTGATTTTTATAGATAAGATAATGACCAGGTAATAATTGTTTTACATTTTTAAAGAAAGTTTGTTCGCCAGCCACATAATTCATTTTTAAATAAATATCTAAAACATCTGTATTTAATTCTTTATGAAAATCTGGATGATCTAAAAATCCCTTAATTTCACTGGCAAATAAGAAATGTTGAGGATCATCATAATAATAGAAAGGCTTAATTCCAAAATGATCTCTGGCACAGAATAATTCATGTGTATCTGTATCATACAATGCAAAAGCAAACATTCCTCTTAAATAATTCACAACATCATAACGATATTCTTGAAATCCATGTAAAATAACTTCCGTATCACTATGTGTTAAAAAGACATGTCCTTTATTTTCTAAATCTTTTTTTAATTCTAAATAATTATATATTTCCCCATTAAAAACAATTACTAAGTTATTTGATTTCATGGGTTGCTGTCCACCAGCTAAATCAATAATAGATAAACGACGATGACCTAAAGCAACATAATCATCAATAAACTGTCCTTCACCATCAGGACCTCTATGAGCAATACGATTCATCATCTTTTTTAATATTTGACTGGCATTTTCATTGGTTGGCGCAAATCCAACAATTCCACACATTCTCATCACATCCTTCGTGAAAGCATTATAACACGCTTTTTTGTATAAACAAATAAAAAAGTAAAGAAAAAGAGGACTTAATCCTCTTTCACATCAACATATAATTCAACATACCCACATTTTTTACATAAAGCAGCCTTAAGAGAATATTCTTTTTTCTTAAGATTTTCATTTTTTTCAATCAATGTAAAATCACTGATTGGTTGAGCCGTATCTTTAATATAACAGTTTTCTTTCATTTCATCATGACATCTTGGACATTTTCTCATGTATACCACCTCTTTAATATTATTATACAAAAAATGAAAAAGAAAACAAAGAAAAACAAAAAAACGAATAATAATGATTTTACAAGAAAACCATTATTTCCCATTTTATTCATCAAAATATATGTTATAATATGTCGAGGAGTGTGATAGAATGATTAAACTTGAAAATGTAACAAAAGTTTATAAAACCGGCGTAAGAGCTGTTAATAATATGAATGTCGATATTGGTGAAGGAGAATTTGTTTATGTTATAGGGCCTACGGGAGCTGGAAAATCAACATTTATTAAGTTATTATATCGTGAAGAAAAAGCCAGTTCAGGAAAGGTCATTGTTGCAGGGCAGGATGTTTCTAAGATTAAGGATAGAAAAGTTCCTTATTTTAGAAGAAATATTGGTGTTGTTTTTCAAAACTTTAGATTATTACCTAAGAAAACTGTTTTTGAAAACGTTGCTTTTACATTGGAAGTCACAGATACACCTAAAGTCCAAATTAGAAAAAAAGTACGTAGAACATTAGAATTAGTTGGTTTGGAAGATAAAGCCAATGCTTTTCCTCATGAATTATCTGGTGGTCAACAACAACGTGTCGCTATTGCTAGAGCGATAGTCAATAGTCCTAAAGTTTTGATTGCTGATGAACCAACAGGAAACCTTGATCCTGATACTTCAAATGAAATTATTGAATTATTAGAGAGAATTAATGAAGTGAATCATACAACTATTTTAGTTGTGACACATGATAAAGAAATTGTTCAAAAGCATAAAAAGAGAACCATTTTGATTGAAGATGGATGTATTAAAACAGATACAAGTGCAGGAGGTTATGTTGATGGATTTCATTAGTTGTATAAAAAACTTTCCAAAACATTGTAAAACAGCATTTCAGAATATTTGGCGTAATGGTGTGATGTCTGCATCTTCTATTTTTGCTGTAACGATTACTTTATTGTTGATTGCAGTCATTGGTGTGATTGCGATTAATGTACAAGATATGACTTACAGCATTGAAGATAGTTTGACGATTTATGTTAAGATGGATCGTGAAATTAGTGATAAAGAAGCCCAAGAGATTTTACCAGAGATTGAAAAGATTGATGGTGTCAAGAAAGCAACTTTTTCTTCTAAGGAAAATGAATTGGATAAAATGATAGAAATGCAAGATGAAGATGGAAAGAAATTATTTGAAACTTATCGTGAAAATAATCCATTAGGAGCTGCTTATGTTGTAGAAGTCAAAGATGCTAAGGAAATTGATACTGTGGCTGATAAGATTAGTGCTTTAGACCATGTCAATGATGCCACTTCTGGAGGGGCATCTACGAATTCTTTAGTGAATAGTCTGGAAACTATTCGTAATGGTGGAGCTGTATTTGTTGTTGGTTTAACAGTAGTCGCTTTATTTATGATTGCTAATACGATTAAAATTACAATTACATCAAGACAGACAGAAATCAGTATTATGCGTATGGTAGGAGCTAGTAACTGGTACATTCGTTTGCCATATATGCTAGAAGGTGTCTTTATTGGTTTATTAGGTGCTATTATTCCTATTCTGGTTGTTTATTTTGGATATAATTGGATTTATAGTGGAGCAGCTGATTTTTTACCAGCAATGGTATCTATGCGTGAACCATTTCCATTTATTTGGCAATGTGCTGGTATCATGATTGCATTAGGTTGTGGTGTTGGTTTAATTGGAAGTTTTGTTTCGGTAAGAAAGTTCTTGAAATTCTAGGCTTTAGGTGATATCCTAAGGCCTTTTTTGGAGGTTATGATGAAAAAATTAATAATGATAGGTGGAACAATGGGTGTTGGCAAAACAACAGTGAGTCACTTATTGAAAAAAGAATTGAATCATAGTGTGATGTTAGATGGGGACTGGTGCTGGGATATGCATCCATTCATTGTTAATGATGAAACAAAAAAGATGGTGATGGATAATATTGTTTATCAGTTACAGTCTTTTATTCATTGTTCAGTTATTGAAAATATTATTTTTTGTTGGGTATTACATGATCAAAGTATTATTGATGAGATTTGTCAAAGACTGGATACTTCTCAGTGTCAGGTTTATTCTATTTCACTTCTTTGTGATGAAGACACATTAAGACAACATCTTCAAAAAGATATTGATTTAAAAATAAGAGATGAGAGTGTTATTGAAAGAAGTTTAGAACGTATGGGACATTATCATGATCTTTTGACATATAAGATTGATATTTCTTCTTTAAGTCCAAAAGAGATTGTTGAATGTGTTCTTGATTATATTCAATAACAACATACGTTTGACTTCATTATCTATTTTCCTTATAATAGGGAATATATAAAGGCAGGGACATATGATGTTTACAAAGAAAGAAATTTTTAGTATTCCAAATATATTATGTTATTTTCGTATATTACTCGTACCCGTATTTTTATGGGCATATTTTGATTTACAATCGGATGAGGGGCATTTTGTAGCGGCAATTATCTTGGTACTATCAAGTTTAAGTGATTTTTTTGATGGATTCATTGCCAGAAAATGTCATATGATTACAGAACTCGGTAAACTGATTGACCCTGTGGCTGATAAATTGACACAGTTTGTAGTGGCATGTACATTGATGTATACTTATCCAGCCTATGCATGGCTGGTTGCGATTATTGTATTGAAAGATGGTATGCTGTTGTTTGTAGGATATTATATTTATCGTAAAAAAGATAAACATCTTTCTCAGGCTCAAATGCCTGGTAAGGTTGCAACAGCTGTATTCTTTATTGTGTCTATTATTCTGGTTGCTTTTTATATTCCTGGAACCATGATTTCATCAATTTTGATTTATTCAACGCTTATTTTAATGATTATTGCGATGATTTATTATGGGCATGGTTTATATCGTTTATATCGTGAGAATTAAAGGCTTTTATAGCCTTTTTTCTATGCTTTCTTTTATGAATTCTGTATAATAAAAATAGGTGATATATTATGGGAAATAAAAGAGAATTAAAACGTTTATGTTATATGGAAGCTTTGGAAGATAATGTGGTTGGAGTAGAGATGATTTTAAATAGATTTAATCAGATTGATAATAAAAAAGGTGTTTTTGATTCTTATATTTTAACACATGATCGTACCAAAGCTATTTTGGATTTAGAATTGTCACTGGCTACACTTTGTATTTTACTTAGAAAGATGTCTGAAAACTTGATGGTTGTTATACCATCAGAATTACGACGTGATATTAATAGTATTATTCATTCTAATCGTTTTGAATACAATCGTTTAGAAGTTATTGTTTATTCACAAAAAGGGAGAGAACCAGTAGATTTAAGAGGGTTGCTTCGCTTTTGTCATTCAGTGCTTGATAGTGACAAAGTTCGTAAATAAGGGATGTTAAAATATCATTGGTGATGACAATGAATTTAAGAAAGAATATAGGTATCATTATGATGATGTTAGGTGTGATTTTAACGATTAATCATGAACAACAAAATGAGTTTATTCAACAGCTGGAAACAAGTATCAAGGCTTATTGGCCTCTTGTTATTAGTTTTATAGGTATCTATATGATTTCTACACCTAGAAAAAGAAAATAAAATGTATATATAACTTTATTTTTTAAGTCAAATTTTGTATAATGAACGCGTATGGAGGTATAGAGAATATGAAAAAAAGACCTGTAGTTTTATGTATTTTAGATGGGTATGGATTAACTGATCGTGTCGATGGAAATGCGGTAAAATTAGCAAATACACCTAATTTAGATGATTTAATGGCTATGTATCCAACAACAACTTTAAAAGCTTGTGGAAATGCGGTTGGATTACCTGAAGGACAAATGGGGAATAGTGAAGTTGGACATTTAAATATTGGGGCTGGAAGAATTGTTTATCAATCATTAACACTTATTAATAAAGCTGTAGAAGATGGAACATTCTTTACAAATGAAGCTTTCTTAAAAGCAATTCAACACGCTAAAGATAATGATTCAAAATTACATATTTGGGGATTATTATCAAATGGTGGTGTTCATTCTTCAAATGAACATATCTATGCTTTATTAAAACTTGCAAAAGATCAAGGATTAGAAAAAGTTTATGTTCATGCATTCTTAGATGGTAGAGATGTAGCTCCAGATAGTGGTGCTGATTTCGTACAAGAATTACAAGATAAGATGAATGAAATCGGTGTAGGTCAAATTGCTTCTATCTCTGGAAGATATTATGCTATGGACAGAGATAAAAGAATGGATCGTATTGAATTAGCATATAACGCATTAATTGGAAAATCTGGTGAAACTTATAGTAATCCAGTTCAATATGTCAAAGATTCATATGCGAAAGAAGTTTATGATGAATTCGTGATTCCTGGATATAATCCAGATACAAATGGTGCTATTGCAGATAATGATGCGATTATCTTTGCAAACTTTAGACCAGATAGAGCTATTCAAATGTCTAATGTGTTCACTGCTGATGTTTATGATAACTTTAAACCAGCTGATAAACCACAAAATATTCACTTTGTATGTATGATGAGATATGCTGATACTGTTAATGGAGATATTGCATTCCATTCATTAGATTTATCTAATACTTTAGGTGATTATTTATCAGCACAAGGATTAAAACAATTAAGAATTGCTGAAACTGAAAAATATGCTCACGTGACATTCTTTATGGATGGTGGTGTTGATAAAGAAATTGAAGGAGCAACTCGTGTTTTAATTAATTCACCAAAAGTTGCCACTTATGATTTACAACCAGAAATGAGTGCATATGAAGTCAAAGATGCATTAATTGCTGAATTAGATAAAGATATCTATGATGTTGTGATTGTCAACTTTGCTAACTGTGATATGGTTGGACATACTGGAATTATTCCAGCAGCTATTAAAGCAGTCAGTGTAGTTGATGAATGTGTTGGAGAAGTTTATGAAAAAGTGCTTGAACTTGGTGGAACAATGTTAATTACTGCTGATCATGGTAATAGTGAAAGATTATTAGATGAAGAAGGAAATCCATTTACAGCACATACAACAAATCCAGTACCTTTAATTCTTACAAATACACACTTAGAATTAAAAGAAGGTGGAAAGTTAGGAGATTTGGCTCCAACAATCTTACAGTTATTAGGATTACCAATTCCTAAAGAAATGACTGGAGAAAGCTTATTAAAATAATAGAAATGAAGGCTAAGACGAATCAAAACGTCTGGCCTTTTTTTTGTAGACAACATGAAAATAAGTCTATCTATGTCAAAATATGATATAATAAGTAAAAGGGAGGGGTTTATTATGAAACCAAAATTAAAATATGCTCCATTTGCTATTGCTTCTGCAATAGTGAGCATAATCGCTTTGATTGGAACATATATAGTGTATTCATCACTTAATCAATTAATGAATGGAGAGGGGGATTATTTTTCAACGTTATCAGAATTCTCAATAAGTTCTTTATCCAATGGTGCAAAACTCTTTGGGTTTGGATGTCTTGCTGTTGCCGTTGTTTCGCTTATACTTATTGTTTACTTTATTTTTGAAGAAAGAAAGTTATCAATTATAGTAACAGGTATTGTTGGAATCATTGAATTTATATTGTTTGTTCATTTCTTTGATACAATTGGTTCAGCATTATCCAATATTGGTTCTTATTTATTTGGATCTGATTTTTCTTATAATGATATTATAGGTTCAATGCATAGCAGTCTTTTATTAGTTTTGCTGGCATCTTTGATTGGTACAGTGATCAATATTATCATCCTTTTACAAATGTATCATGTGATTCATATTTCTTTTTTACAACCTTATATGCCTTCTTTACAAAAACAGATTCAAACAGTTGTTGAAGAGGCAAAGCAGGATGAAGGAGGCGAATCACAATGAAAAAAACATATACTTTTAAACCATTATGTTTATTGGTTATTATTTTTGATGCAATTCTATCCATCAGTTTATGGAGAATGTTGTCAATTGTAGGAAATTTTTTAACTGCACTCACATCTTTATCAAGTATTCTAAGAGTCTTGCTCTTTTATTTGTTAGGTGTTTTAGGTGTGATTGTTATGACTGTGTTTCTCTATCTTTATTATGTAAAGATAGAAAAAGCAAAGGGTATTCTTTTTGATGCGATTGCCCATACATTACTTGCTGTTTATTTTGGATTACAGCTTTTGGGTTTTGGAAATGGTCAGACATTATCAGCAAATGATAGTTTGTTTAACATTATTGCTTTATTTGTTCTTGTTTTGGTTGTAATACATGTTTTTGTGATGTTAAGACTTGATGATATGATTCATGTCACACTTTTAGATGCTTATTTACCAGCAGGAAAAAATCAGATGACGCAATCTCAAATAGTTGAAGAATCAATACAGGATATATCATCTGTTCAAGACGATTCACAAGAACATAAGGAACCACCCATCACCAAAGAAAAAGCAGTTGCATTTTTTAAAACGAAAAATGGTAAAATAGTCATTGGTGTGATTGGAGCGATTGTGATTGCTTTTGGTGGATATAAAATTTGGGATACTTTCTTTAATAAGACAGTTATTGATGCGTTTATGAATGTGACAGTATCTTTTGATGGTTATAATACTAAAGGAGAGGCACATGTTGAAAATGCAGGTATTGATTATGATATGACTAATGAAGATTTGGCACAATTTGTAGGAGATATTTCATTTGAAGTTGAAAAAAATGGAACACTTTCTAATGGTGATCAAGTCACTGTAAAAGCTGTTTATTCCAAGGAAACAGCAAAACAGTTGAAAGTCGTTTTAAAAGAAGAAACAAAACAATTTGATGTCAGTGGTTTGACTGTGAAATATCAAAGTGTTTCAGAAATTGATCAGAAACTGTATCAACAAGCCTACAATAAAGCGATTGAAGAATCAAAAGATGTATCAGCATTCAATGAAGATACACAGGAAACATTTTATAAAGCCTATTATGTCAAATCACAAGAAGAACAATTAGATTATCAAAGAAACTATTTGATTTTTGTATTTAATGAAACATATCAAAGTTATGATTATACAAAAAATCAAGATGTTGAAAAAAAGAGATATGCTTGTTATTATACGGAATTTGATTCAAGTTATAATCCAGATGAAGTCTATATGACACATTCTTATTTATATAATGATTTATATACGTATGTAGAAAACGAAAGTGATATTATTCCAGCTTTACAAAGAAAATCTATTACTGATTATGGTTTGTCACAAATTGAAGAAGTTAATATCTCTATTTAAAAAGAATAAATCATGAAAAGTTAATACAAAGTTTAAATATTCATGTTAGATTGAAAAAGAAATGATTTGACATGAATATTTTTTGTGTTATATTAAACAAAAGTGGTGATGAAATTGAAAAAGTGGATTTGCTTGTTTATAACGTGTTTTTTGTTGATGGGTTGTCAAACAGTGAAGACGGAAAAAATAAGTGTTGAAGGAATCCAGACTATTCCTTATGAAGAATTAAATGAATTACTTAATGATGATGTCACTTTTTTGTTATATATTGGTAGACCGGATTGTGGTGATTGTCAGGAGTTTTATCCTGTTTTGGAAGAATATGTTAAACAACATGATGGAACAGGTTTGTATTATTTAAATATTAAAGAATATCGTGATCGTGCCCGTGATAAAGATGCTTCGCAGGAAGAAAAGGATTTTTATGAAAATCTTTATGAGAGGCTTGATTTTGACTGGACACCAACCATTCAAAAAATAACGAATGGAAAGATTGTGGAAAGTTATCAATATTTGGATGAAGATTATTTTGATATCAAAGATCGTCAAAAACAATTAGAGGAAAAACAGGCGTTTTTAGATGAATTTGAGATATTTATGAATACATATTTTGAGGAGGAATAAGGTATGAAGAAATGCCCGAGATGTGGACATGACTTAAAGGATGATGAGAATTTTTGTTCTCATTGTGGTTTGGATTTAAGAAATCATTATCACCATCGTAAATCCAATAATAAAGCTATGACTTATTTGTTGTATGTGATTATTTTCTTTTCGTTTATTACAATACCTTTGTTGTATAGTCGTATTTTAAGTGGAATGACAGGTTATGAAACAATTCAACAAAATGAGAAAATAGCTTTACCAGCTATAGAGGGAGAAGCAACGGCTTTGATTGCCAGTTATGATACATTGGCTGATTTTCAAAATCAGTTTACGAATGTTGATGGTATTGTAGAAAAGATTCAACAATATGAAGATTCATTAGCTCAAAAACAAGAAGGTTCATGGACAAAATCTTATGTCATTCAGATTACTAATAATTATAACATTTATTATGATTTGACTTATCAGGTTGCAGTGGATGAGCATACAACACTTCAAATAGAACGTTCTTTTGATCGAGCTCATAGTTACAATGATGAAAAAATCACAATGATAAAAAACGATATAACAACATTTGAATCTTTATTCTTATCAGATTCACAACAACAACTTTTTCAAAAGTTTTCTGGTTCACAGGATACAACAACACAATTAATGAATGATTTTCAAAAACGTCAAGATGAA
This sequence comes from Massiliimicrobium timonense, assembly GCF_042850985.1. GTDB lineage: Bacteria > Bacillota_I > Bacilli_A > Erysipelotrichales > Coprobacillaceae > Allocoprobacillus. The sequence continues at coordinate 2,325,193 of NZ_AP031415.1, read as the reverse complement.
TTTGAAAAGAAAAAAGAAACACTAGGACATTATGGTATGGGTAATTATGATGGACAATCTTCTTTTGTTGTGTATCCACAACAAAAAAGTTTTCAGTCAAAATTAACTTATGTACATACGCCTCAAGAATATATTGATGAATAAAGAGGGCTCAGCCTCTTTTTTCTTTGCAAAGATAAAGATATTGGATATAATAGGAAACAATAGGTGATGTATGATGAAAATGTTAATAAGTGATATTGATGGAACATTAATCAAAGAAGATCAAAATATCAGTCAATCTAATGTAGATTATATGCATGAATTACAAAGACAGGGACATAAAATAGCTTTATGTACAGGGAGAAATCGTTTTGAAATGCAGTGGGTTTTAGACACTGTTACTTTTCCTTATGATTATCTTATATTAAATAATGGAGCACTCATTTTAGATAGGAATCATCAGATAATCTATGAAAAGATGATTGATGGAGATGTTGGCAAAGCTGTTTTGGACTATATATCCAATTTTAAAGAGCTGGATTATTTTTATAGTGATGGAAATAGCAGTTATGGATATGAAAATGGTTATTATATAGAACGGATGATAAAACAGTTTCAACATATTGATGATATATTTTATCAAGATTCATCGTGTTTTGAAATTATTTCTTTTTGTCAAAGAAATCATCAGATGGATATCAGTCAACAATGTTTTGAATATATTCAAAATCATTGGCATCAACAGTTAAGCATTTATTATAATTTACATTGTGTAGATATTGTCGCAAAAGGTTGTTCTAAAGGAAATGCAGTGATATGGTTATGTCAGCATTTAAAAATAGATCACCAGCATATCTATGCGATAGGTGATTCCTATAATGATTTATCAATGTTAGAAAAAGTAGAGAATAGTTATACATTTCATTATGCTCATGATGATATCAAAACAGTGATACCACGACATGTTCATTATGTTTATGAAGTCATTCAAAAAATGTTAGAGGAGGAAAAAATATGAGTTGGCAAGATAAATTAAGAAAAGTTGATCCCTATATTGCAGGAGAGCAACCACGTATTCAAAATCTCATTAAATTAAATACAAATGAAAATCCCTATGATCCAGGTGAAAAAGTAAAAGATGCTATCAAACAGTTTGATTCATCACAATTATCTTTATATCCTAGACCGGATGCTGATGAATTAAGAAAGGCTTTGGCTCAATATCATCATTTAAATGAAAATCAAGTTTTTATTGGTAATGGTTCTGATGAAGTTTTAGCACTCATCTTTTTAACGTGCTTTAATGGAAAAGAACCCGTGTTATTCCCTGACATTAGCTATTCTTTTTATCCAGTATACTGCAAGTTATATCAGATTCCTTATCATCAGATACCATTAAATAATCACTTTGAGATTGTCTGCAGTGATTATTATCAACCAAATTCTGGTATTATTTTTCCAAATCCTAATGCTCCAACAGGTATGTGTGTATCATTAGAGATGATTGAAGATATTTTAAAACATAATTTAGAGAGCATTGTGGTTATTGATGAAGCTTATATTGATTTTGGGGGACAAACTGCTGTTCCATTGATTCAAAAATATCCGAATTTATTAATCACACAAACATTTTCTAAATATCGTTCATTAGCAGGAATTCGATTGGGTGTTGCTTTAGGAAGTCAAGAAGTCATCGCAAGATTATATGATGTGAAAAATTCATTTAATTCTTATCCTATTGATCGTTTAGCACAAGTGATTGGGTTAGCTAGTATGGAAGATAGTGGCTATATTCAAGAAAATGCACAAAAGATTATGCAAACAAGAATGTATACACAAAAAGCATTGAAAGACTTAGGATTTGAAATGACTGATTCAAAAGCTAATTTTATTTTTGTGAAACATCCTCATTATGATGCTCAAAAGCTTTTTCAGCAGTTAAGAGAAAGGGGGATATTGGTTCGTTATTTTCCACAACCAAGAATTGATCAATATTTAAGAATTACGATTGGAACACAAACACAGATGGAAACACTCGTACAACAAATCAAAGATATTTTACAAGCATAACAGTAGGGTGATGAGAAGAATTGTGTTATAATGCAAACAAAGGAGAAAGTATGAAAAAAGATTTTGCGGTTATTTTTGATTTGGATGGGACGTTGTTAAATACAGATTTATTGATTCAAAAATCTTTTGAACATGTTTTTAAGCGTTATAAACCTGATTATCAGATTAGTGATGAAGAACATTTATCATTTTTAGGACCAACATTAAAAGAAACTTTTTCAAGATATTTTCCTGATGATATGATTGATGAGTTGATTGAATATTATCGTGAATATAATCATAAGCACCATCAAGACTATGTGACGATTTATCCACATATTAGAGAAACCTTGAAAACTTTAAAACAAAAAGGGTATCCTTTAGCTGTTGTGACAACGAAATATCGTCAAGCTGCTTATATTGGTTTAGATTTATTTGATTTGACTAATTATTTTGATATGGTTTTAGGAATGAATGATGTCCAACATGTTAAACCTCATCCAGAAGGTATCGTGAAAGTTATGCAGACTTTAGCGTGTAATCGAGGATTATATATTGGCGATAATATCACAGATATTATGGCAGGAAAGAATGCAGGAATTTATACTGCAGGTGTCAAGTGGACACCGAAGGGATATGAAATATTAGAAAAGTTAGAGCCTGATTTGATGATTGATGATATGCAGGACATTATAACATTTGTAGAAAGGGTGAGTGAAGAATGATTGATTTAATTGTTGTAGGAGCTGGACCAGCCGGTTTAACAGCGGCTTTATATGCATCTCGTGCTGGAGCGAGTGTGCTTGTTTTAGATGGTGGGGCACCCGGTGGAAAGATGAATTTAACAGCTGAAATAGAAAACTATCCGGGTTTAATTACAAAAGGACCACAACTAGCTTATGCAATGTATGAACAATGTCTTTCTTTTGGTGCAAAGTATGAATATGGTGAAGTGACACAGATTGAACACTATGAAGATCATCAAGTTGTTTATGTCGGAGAAAAAACATATGAAGCACGTTATGTTTTCATTGCGACAGGAACGAAAGAACGCCATATGGGAATCCCTCATGAAGAAGAAATGAGTGGGAGAGGTGTTTCATATTGTGCTGTCTGTGATGGACCATTCTTTAAGAATAAGGATGTATGTGTTGTGGGTGGAGGTAATAGTGCTATTGAAGAAGCCATTTATCTCAGTGATATTGTCAGTCGTGTTCATATTATTGTTCGTCGTGATGTTTTACGTGCTGATCAATACTTGGTTAATAAATTACAAACAAAAGAAAATATTGAAATGCATTATTTAAAGAAACCTCATGAGATTGTTGTGGACAATCAAAAGGTCGCTGGATTGGTTGTTGAAGATTCACATACAGGAGAATTGTCTACGATTGAAGCACAAGGTATTTTCCCATTTATTGGTTTGGATCCTATTACAGAATTTGTGAAGGATTTAGGTATTGTCAATGAAAAAGGTTATATTGAAGTTGATGAAAATCAAGAAACAAAAGTTGCTGGTATTTTTGCGGGTGGCGATGTGACTGACAAATCATTGCGTCAAGTTGTTACTGCTGCAAATGATGGAGCTGTTGCCGGACAATACATTGCTTCATTATTAAAATAATTGTCAAAGGGAAAGGAGATTTCTTTTCTCTTTTTTTATGAAAAGAGTACACTTATAATGTGATTTTTGATATATTATAAAAGGAGAGGGTGAGTGAGTATGAATAAAATTGAAGTTGTTGTGGTTACAGGAATGTCAGGTGCTGGAAAGACACAGGCGATGGCTATTTTTGAGAATATGGAATATCGTTGTATTGATAATTATCCGATTCCTTTATTAAAGGAGTTTGGAGATTTGATGCGTACTTCAACGAAATATTCTAAAGTGGCTATGGCAGTATCTTTAGGTGATGCAATTTTAGCTGTGCGTATTTTGTCTAATATGGATTGGGTGGATTTAACGGTTATTTTTCTGGATTGTGATGATAAAGTCTTGCTTTCACGTTATAAACAAACAAGACGTTCTCACCCATTAATGATTAGTAATGTGGCTTCTTCGTTAGTTGAAGCGATTGAATTTGAAAGAGAAATGGCTGATCCTATTAGTCAATTAGCAAATATTGTGATTGATACAACATTATTGAAATCAACAAAATTACAAGATAAACTGGAAAGTTATTTTCATAAAGGAAATCGAGATGTTTTTAGAGTTTCTTTTATTTCCTTTGGTTATAAACATGGTATTCCAAGAGATGCAGATTTATTGTTAGATGTTCGTTTTTTGCCAAATCCTTTCTATATTGAAAGTTTAAGAAAATTAACAGGTAATGATAAAGAAGTTTATGATTATGTGATGTCACAAAGTGAAACACAGGAATTTGTTCGTAGAACGATTGAATACTATGATTATTTACTTGAAAAATATGAAGAAGAAGGTAAAATGCAGATGATTATTGGGATTGGATGTACTGGGGGACAACATCGCTCAGTGACGCTTACAAATTATTTTGCTGAACATTATTCTCAATATTATCAAGTTTATAAATGGCATCGTGATGCTGATCATTAAGGAGGTTTTAAGATGATTTCTTTTTCAAGAATCGTCAAAGAGGAGATTGTTTTCAATGATTTTGATCAAGAATGTGAAAAAGCTATTTTATGTGCGATGATTAAAATCATTGGCACATTGTCTTTAAATCAGTCGGGATTATCATTAACTTTAAGAACAGAGAATGCGAAAATTGCTTCTAAATTACATAAGTTCTTAAAAGATTTATATCAGCCCCATATTGAATTTAGAGTTTCCAGAAAGATGAAATTAAAGAAAAATAATATCTATATACTCAAAGTATCCAAAGCCAGAGAGATATTAGAAGATCTACATCTTATGGAAGGAATTGGGATTCAAAGTTTTCCAGATATTCGTTTTTTAGAAACAGATACGAAAAAAAGAGCCTATCTGGCAGGGGTTTTCTTATCTTGTGGAAGTGTTAATAATCCTGATACATCAAATTATCATCTAGAAATGAGTGTCAATGAACCTGAATATGCTTCATTTATTATGGAATTAATGAATCATTATGATTTGAATGCAAAAATGATTAAAAGACGTAATAAATATGTTGTGTATTTAAAATCTGCTGAAAAGATTGGTGATTTTTTAAGAGCAATTGGGGCTTCTCAATCGGTTATGAATTTTGAAATGACACGTATTGATCGTTCGATGGCTAATACAGTGAATCGATGGAATAATTGTGATATAGCTAATGAAGTGAAAGCAATGAGTGCGTCAACTTCGCAGATTGAAGATATTGCCTATATTATTGATAAGGTAGGAATAGAAATTTTAGATGATAAAACACGTACAGTGGCATTGCTGCGTTTAGATAATCCAGAATTAACATTAAACGAACTGGCAGACGCCTATGTTCAAAAAACCGGACAGACCATTAGTAAATCTGGTTTGCATCATCGTTTTAAAAAGATCAAAGAAGAAGCACAAAAAATACGTCAAATGGAGAACGGATAGTTATGGAAAATATTAATGTACGATTTGGCAGAAGAATTAAAGAATTACGTTTGATGCAAAATGTTTCGCAGGAAGAATTAGGGTTTCGTTGTCAATTATCTAAAAACTATGTATCCGATGTCGAAAGAGGACGTCGTAATGTGTCGTTGAAGGTTGTTGAAAAGTTTGCCTTAGGATTAAAAGTGCCAGTTTATTATTTATTTGTCTGGCACGAAGATGAAGAAACAGTTCATTTATAGTTTATATTTATCATATAGACTATATCGCAAAAGGAGAAATGTTATGGGATATAATTTTATCTATTTGTTATGTGTTTTGGTATTATTGATGTTAGCATTAAGATTATTTTTACCAATACTCATGGCTGTTATTGGTGTGATTGTTGTCATCTGGTTGATTAGAAAATTGTTTTCTTCACATCGTCGTCATCAGACATATGAAGAAGATGATCGCAGTTATTATGAATCAATTTATGAGGAAGATTCCAAACAAAATGAGGATGTTATTGATGTGGATTATAAAGTTGTTGATGAACAGGAAAATCCACATCAATAGGATGAGGGAGATGAAGATATGTTTTGTCCAAGATGTCAAAATGAAGTCAATGAAGATATGAACTATTGTCCACATTGTGGATATCCAATGAAGCACTGTCCTTATTGTCATCATCTGATTCAAGATGATGATCTTTATTGTCCAACATGTGGAAAAATGCTTCATAAAGCATCTCAAGATGATATTGGAGGTTATTATGAACCTTTATTTCATGATGGAAATGATAATCATCATGAACATCAAAAGACATTTAAAGATATACCAGTCAATCAAAAGGTGAATAAAGTTGTTGTTTTGGTAAGTGTCATTGTCCTTGTAATTTTATCAGTATTGTCTTATGAATATATTGAACATGGACCTTCTTTAACACCAGAAACATCAAAAACAACATTACCACGTCAAGAAATGACAATTTCAGGTCAAACAGATCAATCCAGTTTGACAGGTAATCAAAATCAAAATGGTCAGGCATATTTTGATGGAAAAAATCTTTATTTATGTGATTTACAGGGAAATCTTATATTAATGGATCAAAATTTGAATCAACAAAAAACATTGTTGTCTAAAAAATGTGAGAATCTGATTGTGCATAATGATACCATTTATTATACAGATACAAATAATCATTTTTGTGAAATGTCAACAGATGGTCAAAATCAAAAAACTATTCTTTCTAAAGCTGTTTATTATCCTTATTTGGATAATCAGCAATTATATTATCAGTTAGATGAAGATCAGGAATCTCTTTATGTTTATAATTTAGAAAGCAAAAAAGAAACAAAACTAAATGATCGACCAACCTATTGTATTAATGTTGTAGATGATATGATTTATTATTTATCTAAAGATGGTATATATCGTATACGTAAAGATGGAAAGAATGATGAAAAGCTGTTAAGTGGAACATTTGATAATGTCATTTATTCACAAGGAAAACTTTATTATCTATCGACTGAAGGTATCTGTGCTTTTGATATCGAGAGTCAAAAAGTATCAGTGATTAAAGAACTTGTTGCATCTTTTATTAATATGAATGATCAATATCTATTCTATCAGTCAATGGATGGTAGTGTGGAAAGATATGACTTGAAAACGCAAGAAGAAAAAACAATTTATAATGGGCTGGTAGAAATAGGATATATTGTTGGAGATAAGCTGATTGTTGAAACGAGTGTGTCCTTATATACACAGGATAGCTATGCTGTTGTGATGGATTTTGATGGAACACAGCAACAAAGATTATTTTTTGATGGACAAGGAGATTATATTTAATGATTGTCGTTCTTGTTTCAGCAAGATATCAGCGTATTTTAGAATGGCTATCTCATGAACCTATTGAAGCCATTAAGACGATTGAAGTTGTCAAAAGAGTTGGACCTAAAATCTTCTTGTATGTTGATACATCACTTTCTTATGAAAAGATTATACAGTCTTTTCGACAACGTATTATAAGCTGTGGAGGCATTATGTATGTTTATCAGTTTTATCGTATTTTTAATGGGATGATTGATTATAATGAATATTTATCTGATGAAACAAAAATGTCCATGCCTTATTATCAATCTCATCATAAAGATATTTTAGAATCAGAGTATTTAAAAAAATAGTTACAAGTGTAGCTATTTTTTTATTTAAAGATACTCAAATCATAGCATTCCTTGTAAACAGGTGCTATAATAGTGCATATATTAAAAATGAGGTAAAATTATGTTGATAAAAGAGATTGTTGAAGCAACAGGTGGAACATTATTATGTGGAAATATGAATGATGATGTGAGAGGATTTACACAAGATACAAGACAGATTCATCAAGGAGATATGTATATACCACTTGTTGGTGAAAAAAATGATGGACATCAGTTTATTAAACAGGCTTTTGAAGCAGGGGCGAGTGCTGTGATGACAGCTCATCCTATTGAGGACGATACACATAATGTGATTCTGGTTAAAGATACTTTACAGGCTTTAACAGATATGGCAGCTTATTTAAGAGAACATCGAGATGTGAAAGTTGTAGGAATTACAGGAAGTGTAGGAAAAACAAGTACAAAAGATATGATCTATGCAGTTGTATCTACACAATATAAAACATTAAAAACTTTAGGAAACTATAACAATCATATTGGATTACCATTGACGATTTTAAGATATCAAAATGAAGACGTGATGGTACTAGAAATGGGAATGAATCACTTAGGTGAGATTCGTCATTTAACGCATATTGCCAAACCTGATATTGCTTGTATTACCAATGTGGGAACAGCTCATATTGGAGAGTTAGGTTCACGTGAAAATATTTTAAAAGCAAAGATGGAAATTGTTGATGGGTTATCAAATGATGGGACTTTGATTATTAATGATAACAATGATTTATTGCATACTGTAGCATGTGATTCTTGTGATGTTGTTCGTGTGGGATACAATGATGATTGTCAGCTTAAAGCTCATCATCTTCAATTATTGCTGGAGGAATCTTATTTTGATTTAGATTATCAAGGTAAAACTTATCATGTGCATGTGCCTGTTTCAGGGGAACATTTTGTTGTGAATGCTCTTATAGCTATCGCTGTGGGATTATCTTTAGATATTCCTATTGAAAAGTGTATCGCAGGTATTGATCGTTTTGAATTGACAAAGAACCGTATGGATATTATTGAACTCAATCAAGGAATGAAAGTCATTGATGGAACGTATAATGCCAATCTTGATTCTATGAAATCAAGTCTTGATGTATTGGCTCAATATCCTGAAAGAAAAATAGCTGTTCTGGCAGATATGCTGGAATTAGGAGAATATGAACAGGTATTTCATGAAGAAGTAGGAGATTATGTTGCACAAAAACATATTGATGTCTTATTGACGGTAGGTCAGGCAAGTAGGCATATTATGTTAAAGGCAAAGGAAAAAGGCATGGAAGCCTATCATTTTGAAAATAATCAACAATTAAAGCAAAAGCTTGAACAGATGATTCAAAAAAATGATGTGATTTTAGTGAAAGGATCTCATGGAATGCATCTTCATGAAATTGTGGAATATTTAAAGGAGATATATAAAAAATGAAAAAATTAATGATTATTTGTGGGGGACAATCTACGGAACATTCCATTTCTAGAATGTCTTGTACCTCAGTTTTAAAAAATCTTCATAAAGAACGCTATGTATTAACATTAGTAGGTATTGATCGTGATGGACAATGGTATTTACTAGATGATACACAAGAAGATTTGTCTTTAGATTCATGGTTAGATAACGCCCAAGAAATAACAGATATATATAACTTATTAAAGAAGCAGGATGTGATTTTCCCTGTGCTTCATGGTCAATATGGTGAAGATGGAACAATTCAAGGATTATTTGAACTCGTTAATGTTCCTTATGTGGGATGTAGAACTTTCGCTTCTAGTGTAGCGATGGATAAAATTTATACAAAGAAAATTTTGGAAACAGTGGGTATTCCACAAGTGAAATCTTTATATATTAAAAAAAGATATGATGGACAATATGTCGTTGTGGATCATCAATTTCAAGAACATAAAGATATTTTAAATTGGGTTGAAGATAAATTAGGATTTCCTTGTTTTGTGAAAGCAAGTCGTTCTGGTTCCAGTGTAGGATGTTATCGTGTGGACCAAAAAGAACAATTCTTAGATATCTTACATCAGGCAGGACAGTATGATAGCCATATTGTTGTTGAAGAATGTATTGATTGTATTGAATTGGAAACAGCAGTATTAGGTAATGATGATCCTATTGTTTCTCGTGTTGGTCAAATTATGCCTCATGGAGAGTTTTATACTTTTGAATCAAAGTATGAAGATGAAGAAAGCAAAACATGTATTCCTGCATTAGTTGATGCTAACATTCAAGAAAAAATTCGAGAATATGCATTAAAAGTTTTCAAAGCTGTTGATGGACATGGGCTTTCTCGTGTGGATTTTTTCTTGGATAAGAAAACAAATCAGATTTATCTTAATGAAATTAATACGATGCCCGGATTCACAAAGATTTCGATGTATCCTCAGTTAATAGCTGATTTAGGCATCCCTTATAGTGATTTAATTGATCGTCTTATTGATTTAGCTTTTGATCGATAGAATAACCTTTGGGGTTATTCTTTTTGTATTCAATTAAAATCCACAAACTATCGCGTAGTAACGAGATTTAAAAATGAGATGTGATTCCTAAAGCTAAAAAGTAAGATAATCAAAAAGTGTATAAAACAATATAAAAGTAGTATTGGTGATTGTTGTACAGTAAAAGGATAAGAAAAGCATACAAGAATATTTCAAAAATTCATTGAAAGAAGATAAAGAGGCAGAACAATTAATGAAATGATCCATTCAACAAGAAATAATGCAAGATGCTAGGATAGGTCGCATAAAATGAAGGAGATTCAGCCTTTGTTCTAGAAACAGGCTTGTTCTCATAAAAAACACGAGATGAGTTGATAGGTATTTATTAAAAGTAAAAATATAAATTCAATTTGTTTATATTTGTGAAAAGATAGATGAATTGTTAAATAACTGATTTTTCATTTTCAACATATATTTTTTATAAAGGATTGTTAAAATTTATTGAAGTGAATATTAAGTTTAAATGAATGGTATTTATATTTTTCTTGATTTATGATTAAATAATGTTGTAGTGCACTATATATAAATATTTGAATAAGAAGGGAAAATTGTAGATTAAAAATCTTCAATATAGTAGAAAATGAATATAAACTTGAAAAAAATATCAGTATCATTATTAGCGTCTGCTTTTCTATTCTCGGTGATAGAAATGCAGAATGTTTCAGCTTTTTCTAATGATGAAAAAGAAATTGTATTAGATAGTAATGGAGATGAAACAAACACACCAATTGATGACATCAATGCAATTATTGATTTGCAAAATGAAGCATTTGTTGAGGAAAATTTCAGTTCTGTAAAAGAATATGAAAATCAATTGAATAGTTTAGGTGTCCAAACTGTTACGGGATCTGAATTGGCAAAAATCATTGGTGAAGATCAAGTTGGAGGTATTGCTAAAGTTAAAGGTGCAACAATGAAAACAGTATATAGTAAATATACTACTGGAGGAAAAACATATGATGTAATGAGAGTGCTTGCAACTCCCACGACAAGTAGTAATTTATACAAAACTGCTGTTACTGCTTTGAAATCTAATACCTCAGCTCAAGCAAAAACGTTTAGTGTTTTAAAAACAATTGGAAAAACAGTAGCTGGTGAAAGTAAAGCTGGAAAAGCTATTTCAGCATATGATTTTATTAAATCAGTTGCATCTGATATATCATGTACAACAACTGTTACAAGTATAAGTAGTTCATATACTTGGAATACTGCTGAAACATGCTCTTTTGTCTATTTTAAATCACCAAGTGGATTATGGGTTCATTCGGCTTCTTATACAAAAGCATCATGCACGGTGACAGTTGTTGTTCCTACACTTAAATATGGAGCTAATGGTGCAAAAACAGCTCATAGAACTGCTACTTATACTAGCACGTTTACTCCAGCATATTATGACAGTACATCTAAGGCTTATGCAGGATATAAAGGTTCAACATATATATCACAGAGAATTAAATCAGTAAATATTACTGGAGTATCAGGAAAAACAGTAAAAAATGTTGTCTTGACATGTCCATATAATACGACTATGGTAAATTGAGTTAATGAAACGAAGATATAAAAAATTTGTCATTTATATGCTAGTATATGACTTTTTGGCGATTCTTGTGGTATCAGCTACCACAGTAGTTCCCGTTAATATTAATCTGGATATATTCTATTATGTATTATGTTTCATTGGTTTTATTGGAACGGTAGCTATTTATGTCTTATATCCTTTTATATGGAGATGTCATTTTTGTGGTAGTTTACTGGATATGAGTAGCATATTTTCTGGTAAGAAGTGTTCACACTGTGGCACAGATATATTTGATGACTAGAATTATGAAAAATGATAAAATTGGGTGCTATGATAAGGCTTCAAATAAAGCTATATATCTATTTTGATATGATAACCTCCTAGTACACAGTGTAAATAATTAAACACTGATACGGGAGGTTTTTATATTGAGAAGAAAAAGCAAATATTCTAAAGAACTAAAAATAGAAATATGTAAACGTTATTTGAATGGTGAAGGATCTACTTATTCATTAGCTGATGAAATCGGCACAAATAATATGGTTGTTTATAGATGGGTTAAAAAATACAATGCTTTTGGTGAATCAGCTTTTGATGATTTAAAATCAAATAATGCATATACTAAAACATTTAAACAGATGGTTGTAGATGCTTATTTAAACGGCGAAGGTTCATTAGATGATCTGGCAATAAAATATAATATTTCTTCTAATAGCACTATCATAAAGTGGATAAAAGATTATAATAGTCATATGGAATTGAAGGATTACATTCCTGGAGGAGAAGATATCTATATGGCGAAAAGCAGAAAAGTAAATAAAGAAGAACGTATTGAAATTGTAAAGTATTGTCTTGAACATGATTTGGACTATAAGACAACAGCTAAGGTATTTGAAACAACTTACGCTAATGTCTTTAATTGGGTCAAGAAGTATAAGGAAAAAGGCGAAGATGGTTTAGGTGATAGACGTGGACATCATAAAGCTGATGAAGAAGTTGATGAAATGACTTTATTAAAACGACAGCTCAAACAAAAGGAATATGAACTTGAAATGGCACTATTGGAGGTAAGAATGTTAAAAAAATTGGACGAGATAGAAAGAAGGCGATATACAGAGAAAGCAAATATGAAGAAGAATATGAAGCAATCAAAGAAATTAGCGAAGAAGAAGTAGATAAAGGAAACACACCAAATATATCACTTATGTGTAGAATACTTGATGTCAAACGTGCAAACTATTATAAATGGCTTCATCATGAAAAGAGTATTGTAGACAAGGAAAATGAAGAGATAGCTGAGCTGATCAAAGAATATCATAAAAAATATAACGGATTATTAGGTTATAGAATGATGGCTGATAGAATAAATAGAGATCATCATAGACATTATAGTGACAAACGTATCTATAAGATCATGAGGACATTAGGTATTCAAAGCATCATTCGACCTAAACGAAGAAGTTGTACAGTTAGAAAAAATAACAACACAGCTAAGAATAATCTTAATAGAGATTTCAATGCATCAAGACCAAATGAAAAATGGGTAACTGATGTCACAGAATTCAAATATGGCCCACATAATGAATATAAGCTTTATTTGAGTGCATTTCTTGATCTCTATGATAGAACAGTCGTCAGTTATGAAGTTGGTAATCACAATAATAATATTCTTGTTTTTAATACATTTGATAAAGCAATTCAAGCTAATAAAGATGCACATCCTTTATGTCATTCGGATGGAGGATATCAATACACAAGTCCAGCCTTTGTAAATATGCTTAAAGAGCAGGGAATGACACAAAGCATGTCAAGAGTTCACTGCTGCATAGATAATGGACCAATGGAAGGCTTTTGGGGAATCATGAAATGTGAGATGTATTATTATGGAAAACATTACAACACAAAGGACGAACTTATTAAGGCTATTGATGATTGGATTCATTATTACATGTATGAAAGATATCAAAGAAGATTTGGAGTAAAGACACCATATGAAGTGAGAAGAGAAGCACTATCATTACAAAGACCAAATCAATATCCAATATTAGAAAATAAAAGAATCATAAAATATAAACAAGAACATTATACAAGTAATACAACATTAGCTGCATAAAGAAAAATGAAGTTGTCTCCTCGGCAACTTCATCAAAAACATTTTTAATTATTTCACCTGTCTACTTGACAGGGGCGGTTCATTTTGATATATAGTTTTTTATCTTTTATATAGGAATTGATTGCTTATGATGGGGTAAAAGATATTTTTTTGTTGTGTTTTATTTTTTGAAAAAGGCGAAAAATAGAATATAATATTTCATAAAACCAAAAAAAGAAATGCTTAAAAATATAAAATATGGTTGACTATATTTATAAAAAGGTATATGATATATCCAACAACTCTATAATAAATACAGAGATAGGAAATAGTAAATAATAAGGGAAGCATAGAGAAGTTCTGGATGGTGGAAAGAACTGTGATGTTATTATTGAACTCGTCCTTGAGTGGAGCACTGAAAGAAAAGTAAGCTGCTACGGAATGCGACCGTTATCACGCTAGAGTATGAACTTATGAATAAGCGTACTTGATAAGGTTATTGTTGTGAGGCAATAATGAATATGAGGTGGAACCACGAAGTCATGTACTCTCGTCCTCTATTATGATTTTTTCATAATGAGAACGAGTTTTTTTATTATAGGAAAGGAGAGGAATAGGATGAACTACAAAAAGTATAAGAAGTTTGAAACAGTAAAATTGAAAGACCGTACTTGGCCAGATCATGAAATTGAAAAAGCACCAATCTGGTGTTCAGTTGATTTACGTGATGGTAATCAGGCTTTAATTACACCAATGGATATTGACGAAAAGGTTGAGATGTTTCAATTGCTTGTTCAGTTAGGTTTTAAAGAAATTGAAGTTGGTTTTCCATCATCATCACAGATTGAGTATGATTTTTTAAGATTATTAATAGAAAAGAATTTGATTCCTGATGATGTGACAGTTCAAGTTTTAACACAGGCAAGAGAACATTTGATTAAAAGAACTTTTGAATCATTAAAGGGATTAAAAAAAGCGATTGTGCATATTTATAATTCAACATCTATTTTACAAAGAGATGTTGTATTCCATAAGAGTAAAGAAGAAATCAAAAAGATTGCTGTAGATGGAACACAATTGGTTAAAGAGTTATCAAAAGATTTTGATGGAGAAGTGATTTTAGAGTATTCACCTGAAAGTTTTACAGGAACAGAAGTAGATTATGCAATGGAAGTGTGCGAAGCTGTTTTGGATACATGGGAAGCTTCACCAGAAAGAAAGGTTATTATTAATCTGCCTTCTACTGTAGAAATGGATACACCAAATGTTTATGCTGATCAGATTGAATGGATGTGTCGTCACTTTAAAGATAGAAACAGAGTTATTGTGAGTGTTCATCCACATAATGATAGAGGTTGTGGTGTTGCTGCAACAGAGCTGGCATTGTTAGCTGGGGCTGATCGTGTTGAAGGAACATTGTTTGGTAATGGGGAAAGAACAGGAAACGTAGATATTGTGACATTGGCTTTAAATATGTTTACACATGGCATTGATCCAAAATTGGAATTAGGTCAAATGAATCAAATTAAAGATGTTTACGAAAAATGTACAAAGATGGATGTACCACCAAGACAACCTTATGCTGGGGAACTTGTTTTTACAGCTTTTTCTGGTAGTCATCAAGATGCGATTAATAAAGGTATGTATGCTTATCATCAACGTGGTGAAGGTATCTGGGAAGTACCTTATTTACCAATTGATCCAGCTGATTTGAATCGTCAATATGAACCAATTGTGCGTATTAACTCACAATCAGGTAAAGGTGGCGTTGCTTATGTGATGGATACTGTCTTTGGTTATCATCTCCCAAAAGCATTACAAGGTGATTTTGCGAAAGCTATTCAAAATATTAGTGAAATTGAAGGGGAAGTTTCACCAGAACGTATCTATGATACGTTTAAGAAAGAATATATTGATTTAGAATATCCATATAAATTTATTAAACAGCGATTAATTGATATTAGTGATGAAAGTGATGAATATGAAAGACGTGCTGAAGTGACTATTGAAGATCATGGTGAAGTTAAGACTTTGATTGGTTATGGAAATGGACCAATTGACGCTGTAAAGAATGCCTTTAATTCAACTGATGATTTTCTTTATACTGATTTAATGGATTATAGTGAACATGCTTTAACGGCTGGTTCTAATTCAAAGGCAGCTGCCTATGTTCAACTTCGACCTCAAGGTGAAGAACTTTGTGAGTATGGGGTTGGGGTTCATTTGAATATTACAACAGCGACGATTAAAGCCATGATTTCAGCGATGAATCGTATTTATAAAAATATAAAAAAGGAAGGATAATTTATGGAAGAACTCATTTTATCGATTCTTGTGCATAATAGTGCAGGAGTTTTGACGCGTGTGAGTGGTTTGTTTTCAAGACGAGGTTACAACATTGATAGTTTAACAGTGGGTCCTACAAATACAGAAGGGATTTCAAGAATGACAGTTGTTGCTCATGGAAATCAACAGATTTTGGAACAGATTGAAAAACAACTCAGAAAATTGGAAGATGTCTTAGAAATTTTTGCTTTATCGGCTGAAACATCTGTTTATCGTGAACTGGTGATGATTAAAGTAGAAGCAAATCAAGACACACGTGCAGATATTGTTTCAATTGTAGATATTTTTAGAGCAAAAATTGTGGATGTGTCACCTGATTCAATGGTCATTGAAGTGACAGGAACACATAGTAAGATTAATGGCTTATTGGCTATGTTAGATGGGTTCAATATTGTTGAGATTGTTCGTACTGGGGTTGCTGGTATTGCAAGAGGTCTTAATGATTTTGAAATAAATAAAAAAGAAAACAGGGGGTAAAAAAATGTCAAAAATTTATTATGAATCAGATTGTAATTTAGCTTTATTAGATGGAAAGACAGTCGCTATTATTGGTTATGGGTCACAAGGTCATGCACATGCATTGAACTTAAAAGAGTCTGGAGTTCATGTCATTGTTGGTTTATATGAAGGATCTAAGTCATGGGCTAAGGCTGAAGCTCAGGGATTTGAAGTTTATACTTCAGCTGAAGCTGCTAAAAAAGCAGATATTATCATGATTTTAATTAATGATGAATTACAGGCAAAATTATATAAAGAATCTATTGAACCAAACTTGGAAGAAGGAAACATGTTGATGTTTGCACATGGATTTAATATCCATTTTGGACAAATCGTACCACCAAAAAATGTGGATGTCACAATGATTGCACCAAAAGCACCGGGACATACAGTGCGTAGTGAATATCAGGCTGGTAAAGGAACACCATGTTTGGTAGCTGTAGAACAAGATGCGACAGGTCGTGCTTTGGATATCGCTTTAGCTTATGGTTTAGCTATCGGTGGAGCAAGAGCAGGTATTTTGGAAACAACATTTAGAACAGAAACAGAAACAGATTTATTTGGTGAACAAGCTGTTTTATGTGGTGGTGTCTGTGCCTTAATGCAGGCAGGTTTCGATACTTTAGTAGAAGCAGGATATGATCCAAAGAATGCATATTTTGAATGTGTTCATGAAATGAAATTAATTGTAGATTTGATTTATCAATCTGGATTTGAAGGAATGAGATATTCTATTTCAAATACTGCTGAATATGGTGATTATATCACTGGACCAAAGATTATTACTGATGAAACAAGAAAGGCTATGAAAAACATCTTAAAAGATATTCAAGATGGTACATTTGCGAAAGATTTCTTATTAGATATGTCAGCAGCTGGAGGACAGGCTCACTTTAAAGCAATGCGTAAATTAGCAAAAGAACATCAAAGTGAAAAAGTAGGTAAAGAAATTAGAAGTTTATATAGCTGGTCTGATGAAGATAAATTAATTAATAACTAAAATCACACACACTTTGTGTGTGTTCAGTAAAGAGTCTATTGACTCTTTAGTGAGGACATACAAAGGAAAAGGGGGAATAAGAGATGTCAATGACAATGACACAGAAAATATTGGCTGATCATGCGGGGTTAAAAGAAGTGAGTGCTGGTCAATTGATTGAAGCAAAATTAGATGTGGTCATGGCAAATGATATTACAGGACCAATGGCTTTGCCTATTTTTAAACAAATGGCAGACCATGTCTTTGATAAAGATAAGGTTGTTTTGGTACCTGATCATTTTACACCAAATAAAGATATGAAATCGGCAGAAAATTCTAAGGCTATCAGAGAATTTTCTAGAGAACAATGTTTAACACACTATATGGAACAAGGAAAATGTGGTGTTGAACATGCCATTTTACCAGAACAGGGAATTGTTGTGGCAGGTGAATGTATTATCGGTGCTGATTCTCATACATGTACTTATGGGGCTTTAGGTGCTTTTTCAACAGGAGTAGGAACAACAGATATAGCAACAGGTATGGCAACAGGTGAACTTTGGTTTAAAGTACCAAGTGCCATCAAGTTTGTATTAAAAGGTGAATTACAGCCTTATGTCAGTGGTAAAGATGTTATCTTACATATTATTGGACGTATTGGTGTTGATGGTGCTTTATACAAATCTATGGAATTTACTGGGGATGGTGTAGCTTCACTGACAATGGATGATCGTTTTACAATTTGTAATATGGCTATTGAAGCAGGGGCTAAAAACGGAATCTTCCCAGTTGATGAAATAACACGTGAATATATGCAAAAACATTCTAAGAAAGTCTATAAAGAATATCAGGCTGATGAATATGCCGAGTATGATGAAGTCATTGAAATTGACTTATCAAAGATTACACCAACAGTGGCTTTCCCTCATTTACCGGGTAATGCACATACAATGGAAGAAATCAATGAAAGTGAAAAAATATATATTGATCAAGTTGTGATTGGTTCATGTACGAATGGACGTTTAAGTGACTTGCGTAAAGCTGCACAAATTTTAAAAGGGAAAAAGGTGGCAGATACTGTAAGAGTCATGGTGATTCCAGCCACACAAAAGATTTTTGTGGAATGTATTAGAGAAGGTTTAGCAGAAATTTTTGTTGAAGCGGGATGTGCATTCAATACACCAAGCTGTGGTCCATGTATGGGTGGACATATGGGCGTCATGGCTAAAGGTGAAAAATGTGTTTCCACAACAAATCGTAATTTCGTTGGAAGAATGGGTGATACAGAAGCTTTAATTTATTTGGCTTCACCGGAAGTGGCAGTGGCAAGTGCCATTGCAGGTTATATTGCTGATCCAAGAAAGGCAGGGAATTAGTATGAAGGCAAAAGGAACAGTATTGAAATATGGAGATAATGTGGATACAGATGTGATTATTCCAGCACGTTATTTAAATTCATTTGATGCTAAGGAATTAGCCAGTCATGCGATGGTAGATATTGATCCAACATTTACACAACGTTTAAAACCGGGTGATATTATGGTAGCTGGGAAAAACTTTGGTTGCGGATCATCTCGTGAACATGCCCCACTTGCCTTAAAGACAGCAGGGGTCAGCTGTGTGATTGCTCAGTCTTTTGCACGTATTTTTTATCGTAATTCTTTGAATATTGGATTTGCAATTCTGGAATGCCCAGAAGCAGCCAAAGATATTGATGAAGGAGATCAAGTGGAAGTTGATTTTGATGCTGGAGTTATTAAGAATCTTACCAAAGATAAAAAATATCAGGCACAGCCATTTCCAGAATTTTTACAGAAAATGATTCAAGCCAATGGTTTGGTTAATTATGTCAATCAAAAAAGAGAGGGGAAACTATGAAAAAAACAATAGCAGTCATTCATGGAGATGGTATTGGTCCAGAAATCGTTAATGAAGCATTGAAAATGTTGGATGCGGTTGCTTTGAAATATCATCATACATTTGATTATCAATATATTGATATGGGTGGAATTTCTATTGATAAACACGGAGTTCCATTAACTGATGAAGCTATTGAAATAGCTAAAAACAGTGATGCTGTTTTATTAGGGTCTATTGGTGGAGATACCAATACTTCTCCATGGTATCAGTTAGAACCATCTTTAAGACCAGAGGCAGGATTATTGAAAATGCGTAAAGCATTAGGATTATTTGCCAATTTAAGACCTGCTTATTTATATAAAGAGTTAAAAGGTGCTTGTCCTTTAAAAGAAGAATTAAGTCAAGATGGTTTTGATATGATCATCGTTCGTGAATTAACAGGAGGACTTTATTTTGGTGAAAGAGAAACCAAAGAAATTGATGGACAGATGGTCGCTCATGATAATTTAATTTACAGTGAATCAGAAATACGTCGCATTGCCAAACGTGCTTTTGAAATTGCGATGAAACGTCGTCGTCATGTTATTAGTGTGGATAAAGCCAATGTTTTAGATACATCACGTTTATGGCGAAAAGTCGTCAATGAGGTAGCTGAAGATTATCCAGATGTGAAGCTGGAACATATGCTGGTTGACAACTGTGCCATGCAGCTCGTCAAAAATCCACAACAGTTTGATGTGATTTTGACAGAAAATATGTTTGGTGATATTTTAAGTGATGAAGCAAGTATGCTGACAGGATCGATTGGTATGTTATCAAGTGCATCATTAAGAGAAGATCAATTAGGTATGTATGAACCAAGTCATGGAAGTGCACCTGATATTGCTGGAAAAGATATTGCCAATCCTATTGCAACAATTCTTTCAGCAGCGATGATGTTACGTTATTCTTTTGATATGGATGAAGAAGCCAATGCGATTGAAAAGGCTGTGGAGAAAGTGATAGAAAAAGGATATCGAACAGTGGATATTATGTCAGAAGGAAAACAACAAGTGACATGTTCTAGAATGGGACAGTTGATAGTAGAAAATTTATAGTGAGGTAATGATATGAAAAGTGATCAAGTCAAAAAAGGAGTAGAAAGAGCACCACATCGTTCTTTATTTAATGCTTTAGGTATGACGGAAGAAGAATTGGATAGACCACTTATTGGGGTTGTGAATTCTTATAATGAGATTGTACCAGGACATATGAATTTAGATAAAATTGCTGAGGCAGTTAAAAAAGGAATTTATTTGGCAGGAGGAACACCTGTTGAAATTCCAGCAATTGCAGTTTGTGATGGAATAGCAATGAATCATACAGGGATGAAATATTCTTTGGTCACAAGAGAATTGATTTGTGATAGTACTGAATGTTTAGCTAATGCACATCAATTTGATGGTCTGGTTATGATTCCTAACTGTGATAAAAATGTTCCCGGTTTATTAATGGCAGCAGCCAGAATTAATATTCCAACTATTTTTGTCAGTGGTGGACCAATGTTGGCTGGAAGAAGATTGGATGGCAAACAGACATGTCTATCATCTTTATTTGAAGCTGTAGGACAATTTAATGCTGGTAAAATAACAGCAGAAAAATTAAAAGAATTTGAAGAAAAAGCTTGCCCAACATGTGGTTCTTGTTCAGGTATGTATACTGCCAATTCCATGAACTGTTTAACAGAAGTTTTAGGAATGGGATTAAAAGGCAATGGAACAATTCCAGCTGTCTATAGTGAAAGAATTAGACTGGCTAAACATGCGGGTATGCAAATTATGGAATTAGTCAAAAAAGATATCAAACCAAGAGATATTATGACAAAGGATGCGTTTTTAAATGCATTAACAGTTGATATGGCCTTAGGTTGTTCAACAAACTCTATGTTACATTTACCTGCTATCGCTTATGAAGCGGGTGTTGAATTAAACTTAGAGATTGCTAATGAAATTAGTAAGCATACACCAAACTTATGTCATTTAGCTCCTGCGGGAGATACATTTATGGAAGATTTAAATGAAGCTGGTGGTGTCTATGCTGTAATGAATGAATTAGATCAGTTAGGCATTTTACATACTGATGTATTAACTTGTACGACAAAAACATTAAAAGAAAATATTGCTGGATGTGTGAATTTAAATCCAGAAATTATTCGTCCGGTAGATAATCCATATATGAAAACAGGTGGAATTGCTGTGTTGAAAGGAAATTTAGCTCCTGACAGCTGTGTTGTTAAACAAAGTGCAGTGGCTAAAGAAATGTTACAACATACAGGTCCTGCAAGAGTTTTTGATAGCGAAGAAGAAGCTATTCAAGCTATTCGTGCTGGAAAAATTGTTGCTGGTGATGTTGTTGTGATTCGTTATGAAGGACCTAAAGGTGGTCCGGGAATGCGTGAAATGTTATCACCAACTTCAGAAATTGCAGGTATGGGATTAGATAAAGATGTTGCTTTGATTACAGATGGACGTTTCTCTGGCGCAACACGTGGAGCATCTATTGGACATGTGTCACCAGAAGCAGCAGTTGGAGGACCAATTGGACTTGTTGAAGAAGGTGATATGATTGAAATAGATATTATCAATCATCGTATTGAATTGTTAGTGAGTGATGATGTCTTAGAAGAAAGAAGAAAGGCTTTTAAACCAAAATTACCAGTTGTGAATGGATATTTGAAAAAATATGCGTCAATGGTGACTTCTGCAAACACTGGTGCTGTTTTAAAAGTCAAGGAATAGGGGGAAGTATATGTTATTAACTGGAGCCGATATAGTCATAGAATGTTTATTGGAACAAGGCGTTGATACTGTTTTTGGGTATCCCGGAGGAACAATCCTGAATGTTTATGACAGTTTATATAACTATCGTGATAAAATTAATCATGTTTTAACTTCTCATGAACAAGGAGCTGCCCATGCGGCAGATGGTTATGCCAGAGCAACTGGAAAAGTAGGCGTTTGCATGGCAACAAGTGGACCGGGTGCGACAAATCTTGTGACAGGCATAGCAACAGCTTATATGGATTCTGTCCCTTTAGTAGCGATTACTGCTAACGTAGGTGTGCCATTGTTAGGAAAAGATAGTTTTCAGGAAGTCGATATTACGGGTGTGACAATGCCTATTACAAAACACAATTATATTGTTAAAGATGTGGAAAGTTTAGCACCTATTATTCGTAAAGCTTTCCAGATTGCAAAAGAAGGAAGACCAGGTCCAGTTCTTGTGGATATTACAAAAGATGTCACAGCTGCCAAATGTGAATATCAATCACAAAAACCAGAAAAAATTGAAAGACGCAGTTATACTTATCCAACATCTACTTTAAAACAAGCGATTGAAATGATTGAAAAAAGTCATAAACCATTTGTGTTTGTTGGTGGAGGAGTTGTACGTTCTCATGCTTCTGAAGAATTGCGTGAATTTGTTGAAAAGATTGATGCGCCTGTAACTGATTCATTAATGGGGAAAGGGGCATTTGATGGAACAAATCCACGTTATACAGGAATGCTTGGAATGCATGGAACAAAAACAAGTAATCTAGGTGTTTCTCAATGTGACCTTTTAATTGCGATTGGTGCCAGATTTAGTGATCGTGTCATTGGAAATGCACAAAGATTTGCTAAACGTGCAAAGATTATTCACATTGATGTCGATGAGGCAGAAATCAATAAAAATGTAAATGTGGATTTAGGAATTGTAGGCGATGCAAAAAGTGTTTTGAATGCATTGAATTTATTATTAAAACAACAGAATCATTCACAATGGTTAAAAGAAATTCGTGCTTTAAAAGAACAATATCCTTTAACTTATGATACAGATAAATTAACTGGACCTTATGTGATTGAACAAATTGAAGCACTCACAGATAATAATGCAATTATCTGTACAGAAGTTGGTCAAAATCAGATGTGGGCTGCTCAATATTATCATTTTAAAAGACCATGTCAGTTGATTACAAGTGGTGGACTTGGAACAATGGGTTATGGTTTAGGAGCATCTATTGGTGTCAAATATGGAAAACCAGATCAATATGTCTTTAATATTGCTGGAGATGGCTGCTTTAGAATGAATATGAATGAATTGGCAACAGCTTCACGTTACAATGTACCTATTATTGAAGTGATTTTAAATAATCATGTCTTGGGAATGGTACGTCAATGGCAGACATTATTCTATGGAAAGCGTTATTCTGCAACAGTTTTAGATGATAAAGTTGATTTTTGTAAAACAGCAGAAGGTTTAGGTTGTAAAGCCATTAAAGTCACAAAGAAAGAAGAAGTGGCTCCAGCAATACTGGAAGCAATGGATAGTCAAGGACCGGTTGTAATTGAATGTGTGATAGAAGAAGATGATAAGGTCTTTCCTATGGTTGCACCGGGTGCTCCAATTGATGATGTCTTTGATCAAAATGATATTCAGGAATAGTCAAAAGCTATTCCTTTTTGTATACAATAAATATCCACCAGAAGTTGGTGGATATTTAAGATCATATTATTTTTAATGAAGACGTTGTTAATAATGTTATGCTTCATCTATGCTGATTCATATATTCTTTTAATATAGCTAAAGTTATATTTTTTGCAATTATAGAAGATTTGATACTGTTTTTTTCAAAATTTTCAACACCTTTGTGCTCAGCAGTATCAGTAATACAGCGAATTGAAAGAAATGGTATTTTGTTTACATAGCATACATGAGCAATACTGGCTGTTTCCATATCAACTGCTAAAGGGGCGAATTCATCATTGATCTTTTTACGTCCCATATCTGTTATAAAAGCTTCTCCTGTCACAATTCGTCCCCAAAAGACATTATTTTTTGATTCTATGTTTTTTACAGCACTTTTTGATATTTTTATCAATTCTTGATCTGCTTTAAAAAATACAGTTTTTAGCCATGGATGAAATTCTGTTAAAGTATCTTGTGCAACATCGTGATAACAAACTTCAGTAGATATAACAGTGTCAAATATTTTCAATTTTGGATTCATTCCACCAGCGGTTCCTGAATTTATAACCATATTGACATTGAAGTGGTCAATCAATATTTGTGTTGCGATGGCAGCATTGACTTTACATACCCCAGAAAATAGAGTAACAACTTGCATACCATCAATTTCCCCTTCGTAAAATTTAAGCATTGCTTTTTTGATGATATTACAATTATCTATCATAGATAGAAAAGGAGCAAGTTCATCATCAGTGGCACATATAATTCCAATTTTCAAATTTATCCCTTCTTTCGTTTATATAAATAAAATTTTCTATTAAATAGACAATATCAATTTTTTACATAAGATTTTGTAAAGAGAATATTTTTGTTTATTGACCATAAATATTGAACAAAAATCAGTTTTTTCATGTAAAAAAAAGGTTATTTACCTTTAATTGCATTATATCATGTGATTATAGGTCTTTCCATTTCTTTTTTTACTTTTGAAAAGATACTTCATAACTTGCTTTTGACAAAAGAATTTCTATAACTTTTTAATGATTGTTATATATGACTCTTGTGTTCGTTATTATTTTTTATTTCATTTTTAAACACTCTTATTAATAATATTTTATTTATTCTTGTATATCATCCTATTAAAATATAAAGTGAAGAATGACTATATATTCTAATTACCTCATATAATCAAGGAGATTTATTTAGAAAAACTTAAGAAAAAATTCATGGCTTTTCCATATAAATATGATAAGATTAAAAACAGTGATATACAGAATGGGTGATGAAATGGATAAAGTCAAGGGATTAACAAATCAAGAAGTACAAGAACAAATGCAATTAGGTCATGTTAATATTTCACCAAAGCCATTGGTTAAAACACATAGACAGATTTTTTGTGAACATATTTTTACACTCTTTAATGCATATAATTTTGTAATTGCTTGTGCTTTAATTTATGTCCAAGCATGGTCAAGCTTATTTTTTGTATTGATAGTGACTATGAATACAATCATTCATATTTATCAAGATATACGTTCACGACAGATGGTAGCACGTTTGAATTTAATTATTTCACCTAAAACAAAAGTTTTACGTGAGGAACAAATATATGAAATAGATAATGAAGACATTGTTCTTCATGATGTCGTGCTTTTTGAAACGGGACAACAAATATCAGCGGATAGTGTCGTGTTAGATACACCCATTGAAGTTGATGAATCATTGTTGACTGGAGAAGCTGACCCTGTTTTTAAAGATGTGGGAGATCATTTGTTGTCAGGAAGTTTTGTCGTCTCTGGAGCATGTCATGCACGTGTTGAGCATGTAGGAATAGATAACTATGCAACCAAAATAGCAAATGAAGCAAGAAAGCGTAAACCTGTAATTTCTGATTTAGTTGTGACTTTTAAAAAAGTCACACGTTTAACAAGTATGCTTGTCTTGCCTATTAGTATTTGTTTGATATATCAGGCTTTGGGGATTCGTAATGAAACATTAACATCAACTATTGTGAATACTTCAACAGCTTTACTTGGAATGCTTCCAATTGGTTTGGTTTTACTTACAAGTGTTTCATTAGCGACAAGTGTTGTCAGATTAGGAAAACGCAAAGTGCTTGTACAAGAGATGTTTAGTATTGAAACATTATCACATGTCGATGTGTTATGTCTGGATAAAACAGGAACATTGACACAGGGGAAAATGAAAGTACAAGATGTTTATACTTTTGAAAATCAATGGCATGATCAATTTATGAATATCATGAATTCATTTGTGAAAGGAAGTCTTGATAATAATGCGACCTTTTTAACGATGAAAGATTATTTTCAAGGAGAAGCACCTTATTCACCTTTGCGTAGAATATCTTTTTCTTCGGCTAGAAAATGGAGCGCTTTGGAACTGGAAAAAGTGGGTACTATTATTGTTGGAGCACCAGAAATTATTTTACCAGACTTGATATTACCGCTATCTATTGAATCAGCGAAACAACAAGGTGCAAGAATTTTGCTTGTAGCCAGACACTTTGATTTCGATAGTTTTCAAGACAATATGGAGCAAAGTACAGCCTTAGGCTTAATAGTTATATCTGATCCATTAAGAGAAGATGCGAAAGAAACAATACAGTTTTTTAAAGAAAATGATGTTGATGTGAAAATTATTTCAGGCGATCACCCTGTCACTGTCAGTGCTTTAGCTAAACAGGCAGGAATTGAAAATGCTCATAAATATATTGATGCTTCTACACTTACAACACCAAAAGAATTAGAAGATGCGATTATGAATTATCATGTGATTGGACGTGCCTCACCTTCACAAAAACATGAGATGATTCTATGTTTACAAAAACATAAACAAAAAGTCGCTATGACAGGTGATGGTGTCAATGATGTTTTGGCTTTAAAAGATGCTGATGTATCGATTGCGATGGGCTCTGGTTCAGATGCAGCTAAACAGATTTCACAGTTTGTCGTGATTAATGGGGAATTATCAACAATGGTAGATGTTGTAAAAGAGGGTAGACTGGATATTAATAATGTCACACGTTCAGCTTCTATGTATTATTTAAAAACAATCTATACAATACTTATTTCTATGACTTGCATTGTTTTAAATATGCCTTATCCTTTTATACCTTTTCAAATGACATTATTAGATAACTTTGTTGAAGGATTTCCTTCATTTATGATTTTATTTGAAAAAAATATATCTAAACAAAAAGAATCTATTGGTAGATATACACTACGTTATTCATTTCCTAATGCTATTGCGATTGTATTGTGTGTTATTGCATTAAAGTTATTAGCTCCAGTTCTTTCGTTATCATTGAATCAAGTTTTTACTATTCTGTATTACACAACAGCTATATTATCTATTCATATGATTTATCGTATATATAGCCCTATTAATCTTTATCGAACAGTTGTCTTAATTATAGATATTATAGCATTTGTTCTTGTTTCATATATCACATATGATTTATTACAACTTGCACCTATTAATATGCAATTATTCCAGTATATTTTGATTGTGCTGATATTTGGCTTAATGATATCAACATGCATATCTCAAATTGTCATTCGTTATTTGAATGCGCATCCTCAAGACTAGGCTTAGCCTAGTTTTTTGATTATAACTTATGTTAAAATAGGAATATAAGGATAGGTGATATTGATATGAAGGCAATGATTATTGATGATGATGCAGAATTTATAAATCAATTAAAAACATATTTAAATCAGACATTTAAGAATGTACAGATAGATACTTATATATCTTTTTGTAATGAGATTTATAATCAAGAATATGATTGTGTATTTTTAGATGTGATGTTAAAGGAGGGAGAAAGTTTTGAATATGGTATGAATATTTCAAAGCTCTATCCTCGTACTATTATTATTTATATTTCAAGTATAGATCATTTTGTTTATGACAGTTATCAACAAAATACATTTTTCTTTATTAGGAAATCACATTTTGATGAAGATTATTACAACTTTGTCAAGAAGTATCAAAAAATGCATTTGCAAGTTCAAGCAACGTTTTCTATTATTGTTCAAGGTATTCATATCAATATTAAGCAACAAGACATTATTTATGTAGAGTCATTGCGTAATCAAATTATCATTCATACATCTATGCAAACATATACTTCATATCAGACACTTAAACAAACATATCAAGAATTAAATCATCATTATTTTTATAAATTAAATAACCATATCATTATCAATTTAGATTATGTTATAAGTATACAAAAACAGCATATTGAACTGGTCAAGCAAATTTGCATTCCTTTTACTCGAGGGAGTAAAAAACCATTTATACAAAGATATTTGCAATATAGGAGTCAACATATATGGAATGGATAGGTTTAAATGTAATAGGTTCTTTATTACAAACATGGTTTGTAACAGAACTGTTAGATATAAAGAAAAATATGAGCTGGTTTTATAGAATAGTGATGGTTATTATAAATGTGAGTATTGTAACAATTTATGGATTAACAGATATTTCTGATATCCCACTAGTATTTATTCTTTTTATTTTAAATTTTATTTTAGCATATATATTTACTTATAATAAAGTTAGTGAAATATTGTTTGTTGTGATGTTGGAAAATATGTATAGTTTGACAATGAATATAATATTATTATTTATTAATGAATTATGTTTATTAGAATTGGATATTTATTATACTAAGATTTTTTATTTTGTATTAGGGTTTTTCTTTTTGAAAAGATTAAAAGTTATGCGTGTTACTTTGCACCAAACGAATGACTATATTTTGATTGTTATTTTATTTGGCTTATATTGTGTATCTTCATTTTTTACACAAGAATATCTTGTTTTAAAATCTAATACGCCTGAATTAATAAAAATGTTTGGAATCTTATTGTTATGTTTATTAAGTGTTTTTATACTCTTACTCTATCTGTTTGATTTAAACAATAAAAAAGAAAAATATGAAAAATTAAAACAAGAATTTAAAAATGAACAAGCATTACTTCATATCTATGATCAATTAAAGATGACAAAACATGATTTAAAACATGATTATCAATTAATCGATCATTATTTAAATCAAAAAGCTTATGCAAAGATTAAAGAGTTAATAAATAATCGAAAATACATTATTACATCAATACCTATATTTGTGAAAACGAAAAATGAACTTATAAATGCAATCATCAATAATAAAATTATGAATGCAGACATGAAAGATATTAAAGTAGAATGTTTGATAAATGTCCCCCAAAGTTTGCCTATCCAAGATTATGTTTTAAATGATTTGTTGTCCAATGTTTTAGATAATGCGATAGAAAACTGTCCTAAAAAGGGTTTGATAAGACTAAATATTATTTATGAGCAACCTATTTTACATATACAAGTGATTAATGATATAGATTTTTCTTTTGATCAGACACTGAAAACAAAGAAAGATAAGCAAAATCATGGATATGGATTAAAAAGTATACGTAGAATTGTTCATCAATATCATGGTGAAATGAGCATTCAATATGATGATAAATTATTTATTATACAACTTTCTTTATTACTACAATAATACGATTTATCCTTAAAAATAACGGTTTATCATTGTTTTATTTCAATTTAAAATGATTTTCAATATAGTAAATATGAGAAGAAAGGTATATTGGATAAAAGGAAAGATCGGTGGTATTATGCTAGAGATGAAACATATATGTATAAAATATAATAATCATGTTGTTTATAATCATGCTTATTTTTGTGCTAAAGATAATGAATTGACTGTTGTTGTTGGAAAAAGTGGAAGTGGGAAATCTACTCTGCATGAGTTATTGACTTTTCAAAGAACTGGAACTTATGAATATTATTATAATGATGAAAATATTGCTTATCTGAATGAGAATCAACAACAGAAATTTGTTCAAACGCATATGGGGATTGTGAATCAGATACCTGCATTTATTAATGATTTAAAAATGAAAGATCATATTGCATTATGTCAGTCATTATTTCATGGATATGATGTTGATGAACTAGCAGAGCAGTTGGAAATCAAGCATACATATTCTCTTTATCCTCAACAACTATCTGGGGGAGAAAAAATAAGAATGAGTATTTTATTGGCTTTGATTCATCAACCAGAAATACTTGTTTTTGATGAACCGACTGCATCTTTAGATAAACATCATACGCAATTGATTGTAAAACTGCTTAAAGATTATGCTCATCAAGGACATACAGTTATTATTTTTACTCATGATGCATTATTGAAAAAAGAAGCTGATGTTGTTTATCAGATAGAAAATTGCCAATTAACACAAAGTATAGTCAGTGGTCCTCAAACGATTGAGATGAAACCGCCTATTTTAACAAATTCTAAACATTATACACAATATTTATATAAAATGTTTGAACATCGCAAGTTATTAAAAATAACTATGATTATTTTTGTTTCTTTGTCGATTGGATTATGTAGTTTTTCTATTTTATATGGTCAATCAGTTATTCAAAAGTATGCAGATCAGTTGGATCCTTTGAATAAAGGGGGTATATTTTATCATGAGTATTCTCTAATGGATACTGATCCACCTTCTATTGGTGAGGAACTGGACGCAGTCAAAGAACTGTCACATATAAAGATATGGCCATTTGTTATTGATCAAAATTGGGAAAGTAACTTAAATGAAAATGATGAATACATGATCCTAAGAATATATCAAAACGGGCATTTAGAAAACCAATCAAAAATAGAAACAAGTATCGGTGCTTTTTCTGTTGCATCATATAATGAGAATTATGATTATAAAATAAATGATGTGAAAGAAATTAATAATGATGAAGGTGTTTATATCTCGTCTGATTTTTTATATTTTTTAAAGACAGGTCAATTTATAGAAGATTTTGTTGCTCATAAAGATGAATTAGAAAGAATGTGTCAAGAAGTTAATGAAAAGACAGAAGTAGAAATTCCTATCAACGTCCCTGTTTACCGTATGATAGATAATGATATGGATGATATTTATTATAAGACAGTAAATGTTAAGATGAAAATCAAAGGGATTATAGAAACACCTTATTCATTTTCTATGTCTTCTATTAATGGTATTTTAGATGTTGATGTTTTTTATCCTTTTAGTGTTATAGAACAATATCAAAAAGAATTATCAAAGACAATACCAGAAGATGCCGTACCATTTTATTATAATTATTATCAGTTTGTAGTAGAAGATGGTTATGATTTTCATGAGGCTAAGGAAGATATAGAGGCTTTAGGTTTTAAAGTTTCATCTACATATGACGAAATTTATACGAAAGTTCAAATTGTTAAACAATTAAATGAAAGTATTTTTATGATTTCAGGGTTAATTATGCTCGTTGTTTTAATGTTATTCTTTGGAGTCAAATATAATCAAAAACAAGATTATGTTGATTTTATTCACTTCTTTACAAGACGTGGATTAACAGTTTCACGTTCAAGAAAAATGTTGGGAATTTATTTTTTGTATGAGAGTTTGATTTGTATGATTTTATCTATTGTTTTTATGTTTATAATTGCATATGTATTTTTTGCTTTATTGTATAATGAAGTCTTTATTGTTCGTCCATCATTCTTTGCATTCTGTATTATTTTAAGTTTATGTATAGAAATAGGGATACCTATGCTTATATTAAGGGGGATTAGAAAATGATTAAATTAACACATCTATCTTCTCGTTATAAATCAAAGAAAGTGAAAGAACAAAGTATATGGATTCCTGAACATCATTTAACGTTTATTCAAGGATTGAGTGGGAGTGGAAAATCAACTTTATTATATAAATTAGGTTTGATTTCAAAGGATCAAAAGTATCATTATATGTATCATGAACAAGATTTAACAGCTCTTAATCAACGTCAACAAGCAGGTATGAGAAGATATTCTATTGGATATGTTTTTCAAGATTATGGATTACTTGAAAATATGAGTGTTGGGGAATGTTTAAAATATTACAGTTATTTAAGTTCTGTAAAATTTGATGAAATGAAGATGCAAGAATTATTACATAAGGTCCATCTTTATTGTCATTGGAAACAAAAGATTATGACTTTATCAGGTGGTGAAAAGCAAAGATTGGCTATTGCTTGTGCTTTGTTGAAAAAACCAGAAATTCTCATTTTAGATGAACCGACAAGTGCTTTAGATGAAAAGAATGAAAGAGAAATATTTCAATTATTAAAAGATTTATTGCATACAGAAGAATGTACAATTATTGTTGCTAGTCATAGTTATGTGGCTGAAGAATATGCTGATTGTATTTATGAGATGAATCAACAAGGCATTGTTTTAAAGAAAGAGTGCCTAGATAATCCCATTCAACTGATACACAAGTCAAAACATCATAGATGGCCATTTCTTTTATATTATTTAAAAATTCATTTTCAAAATGAAAAACTTATGAATATGATGATGGTGGTTGTTTTGATATTTGGTAGTTTAGGAACATTAGTGATTCAAAAATCAATGAATCAGGCACAAGCTGGTGTTGACCAAAAGATGCAACGTATAGCTGATTTTCAAATCATGATTGAAACGAGTGATGTTTCACAAAAATTAGGTGCATATGATGAGGCTTCTCCATTATCTGTAGATTTGCTGGAGAATATTCAAAATTATGATGGAGTTAAAAAAGTTTATCCATTTTATAATTTATCAGTTCAAGTTGATGGTCAACAAATTCCTGTTTATCCTTTATATCCCGAAAATCAGCTTACAGGGAAAGTATTTCAGACAATTCAAGAAGATAGACATCTTTATCCTTCTTATCATAGTGTTTATACAATGATTCATGATCAAAATGAGTATCATTTTTCAGATTTTACTTTTAATAATAAAATAAAGGTTGATAAAGAAATACCTGTGAGTGGTATTATGGCAATAGGTTTGAATGTAGCTTATGATAGTTCATTGGATTATATGTTGATGAATTATGAAGATATGGAATCATTAGCTTTACAGGCAGGGGTTCAACCAGTAAAAAGTGCTTCTGTTATATTTTGTGAAAATATTAATTCTTTGTATCAAGTAGAGGATTATATCGTAAATCATAGTGAAAATGTGAATATCAATGATCAATTTCAAGATACTGTATTATTAATCAATACAAAAAATGAAACATTGAGTATGTATACAATGGAAAAATATATTACAATTGTTTTGTTTACTTTGATTTTTATGTATATGTGTTACTGGTCACTGAAAAGACGTGAAAAAGAATTAACTATATTAAAGGCTAATGGTGTGATGTTTGATGAGTTTATTGTTCTTTTGAATCTGGATCAAATTTTTAAAATGTTTATATCATTGGTGGGTGTATTGATATTATCTTGGATTATTCAAATTCATTATTTAGAGATGATAGTTATTTTGGGTATTATTTATGGTTTGTCACTTTTGTGTTCTGTCATATTGTCTTGTGTTATGGTGAAAAATGTAAATCCTGAAAAAATCTTTAGAAATTAATCTATTGAAAGCGTTATAATAAAGCGATATAATGTTGCTTAGGAGGATACGGGAAATGAAAAGATTATTAAATTGTACAACAAGTGAAATGTTATCAATGAACAAAGATGAATTGAAACAATCTATTTTAGCAAGTGAAGGAAGAACAATTATGACAGAAACAGTTGTGGCTTGTCCACCTTTACTTGGTGATTTAACAAATGCTGAATTAGCTGTTTCTTTTGGTAGTGATATGGTGTTATTAAATGTTTTTGATTGTGATCATCCTCATATCAATGGATTACCTGAAACAGATGAACCAGTGAAATTATTGAAGAAATTAGTAGGTAGACCAGTGGGATGTAATTTGGAACCTATTGATGAAAATGCAAAGATGATGGAAAACAGATTAGAGATTTCTCATGGTCGTCATGCGACAAAAGAAACATTTATGAAAGCAAAAGAATTGGGATTTGATTTTATCTGCTTAACAGGAAATCCTGGAACAGGTGTAAGTAATGCTTCTATTGAAAATGCGATTAAACTTGCAAAAGAATATTTTGGTGGAATGATTATTGCTGGTAAAATGCATTCAAGTGGAATTGATGAAGCCTTAGTTGATTTAGATAGCATTGAAAGATTTATTGATGCGGGTGCTGATATTATCTTAATGCCTGCTGTTTATACAGTGCCTGGTTTATCAGAAGAAGAAGTCAGAGATGCTTGTAAATTAATTAAATCTAAAGGGGCTTTATCATTAAGTTCTATTGGAACTTCACAAGAAGGTAGTGATGAAGGAACAATTAGAGAAATCGCATTAGTGAATAAACGTTGTGGTATTGATATTCAACATATTGGTGATGCTGGATGGTGTGGTATTGCTTTACCTGAAAATATTATGGCATTATCTATCGCCATTAGAGGTAAACGCTGGACATATCATAAAATTGCATCTTCAGTGAATAGATAAGGATTCTCAGGAATCCTTTTTTTCTTAGATGAACGACTTTTCTTGAGATGAAGGGTTCTTTTTTATAAAATAAAAGAAAGAAGACTTTTTAAAGGAGAGTGTGAAATATGGATCATTATAATATTCAAAAATATGGAATTCATACAACG
Source organism: Massiliimicrobium timonense (assembly GCF_042850985.1). Taxonomy (GTDB): domain Bacteria; phylum Bacillota_I; class Bacilli_A; order Erysipelotrichales; family Coprobacillaceae; genus Allocoprobacillus. The sequence goes on along the minus strand of NZ_AP031415.1, from coordinate 2,290,572 downwards.
GGAAGTGTTTATCGAAATATTCCTGCGGGTTCATTAATTGAAAAAGCATTAATAAAAAAAGAAGGGCGTTTAAGTCGTGCTGGATGTTTATGTGTACATACAGGTGAAAGAACAGGACGTTCCCCTAAAGACAAATATGTTGTGGATACACCTGCAGTCCATGATAGAATTGCTTGGGGAAAAGTGAATCAACCTGTTTCTAGAGAGCAGTTTGACCAAGTTTATCAAGCGATTATTCAACATTTCAAGGATAAAGATTTGTATATTTTTGACGGTTATGCTGGAGCTAATCCCAAATATTCTTATGGTTTTAGGATTATTAATGAAAAAGCAAGTCAAAATCTTTTTATTTCAAATTTATTGATTAAACCAACACCACGTGAATTGCAACATTTTCAGGAAGATTATCTGGTATTAGTTGCTCCTGACTGTCATATTGATGCATCGGTTGGTCTAAATAGTGATGTGGCTGTTATCATTGATTATGAAAAACAAATTGTATTAATTGCTGGAACGGGTTATTCTGGAGAAATTAAAAAGAGTATTTTCTGCGTTATGAATTATATGTTACCTCAGCGTAATGTTTTTACAATGCATTGTTCAGCGAATATAGGAGAAGATGGTAATACAGCATTGTTTTTTGGTTTATCTGGTACAGGAAAGACAACTTTATCAACAGATCCTCATCGTAAACTTATTGGTGATGATGAACATGGTTGGTCACGTACATCGGTTTTTAACTTTGAAGGGGGATGTTATGCAAAATGTATTAATCTTTCAAAGAAAAATGAACCAGATATATGGGAAGCTGTGAGATTTGGTGCTCTAGCAGAAAATGTAAGTTTATTTGAGGATACGAGAATTATTGATTTTGATGATGATTCGATTACTGAAAATACACGTGTGGGGTATCCTTTGAATTTTATTAAAAATATTGAGCCTAGTGGTATGGGACCTATCCCTAAGACAATATTCTTTTTGGCTGCCGATGCTTTTGGGGTTTTACCACCTATTTCTAAGTTGGATATGAATTCTGCGGTCTATCACTTTGTATCTGGATATACAAGTAAACTGGCAGGAACAGAAAATGGTGTTAGTGAACCACAGGCAACTTTTTCAACGTGTTTTGGTGAACCATTTTTGCCAATGGACCCATTGCTTTATGCAAAACAATTCCAGAAACGTATGACAAAAGCGGGTTCTAATGTCTTCTTAGTCAATACTGGATGGGTTGGTGGATCATATGGGGTAGGACGACGTATCCCATTAAAATATACAAGAGCTATGATTGAAGCAGCTATTAACGGTGAGTTGGATTATGTCAGTTACGAAGTTGATCCATTCTTTAATTTGAATATACCTTTATTCTGTCCAGGAGTACCAACGGAATTATTAAATCCACGTACAACATGGGTAAGTAAAGATGCTTATGATTTAACTGCTCAAAAGCTGGTTGAAATGTTCCAAGAAAATTTTAAGCAATATCATCATTTCCCAAAAGCAATTATTCATGCAGGACCAGGTGGAAAAGTGAATAATACATTTTAGTGGCAACTTGATATGATAACCTCCTAGTACACAGTGTAAATAATTAAACACTGATACGGGAGGTTTTTATATTGAGAAGAAAAAGCAAATATTCTAAAGAACTAAAAATAGAAATATGTAAACGTTATTTGAATGGTGAAGGATCTACTTATTCATTAGCTGATGAAATCGGCACAAATAATATGGTTGTTTATAGATGGGTTAAAAAATACAATGCTTTTGGTGAATCAGCTTTTGATGATTTAAAATCAAATAATGCATATACTAAAACATTTAAACAGATGGTTGTAGATGCTTATTTAAACGGCGAAGGTTCATTAGATGATCTGGCAATAAAATATAATATTTCTTCTAATAGCACTATCATAAAGTGGATAAAAGATTATAATAGTCATATGGAATTGAAGGATTACATTCCTGGAGGAGAAGATATCTATATGGCGAAAAGCAGAAAAGTAAATAAAGAAGAACGTATTGAAATTGTAAAGTATTGTCTTGAACATGATTTGGACTATAAGACAACAGCTAAGGTATTTGAAACAACTTACGCTAATGTCTTTAATTGGGTCAAGAAGTATAAGGAAAAAGGCGAAGATGGTTTAGGTGATAGACGTGGACATCATAAAGCTGATGAAGAAGTTGATGAAATGACTTTATTAAAACGACAGCTCAAACAAAAGGAATATGAACTTGAAATGGCACTATTGGAGGTAAGAATGTTAAAAAAATTGGACGAGATAGAAAGAAGGCGATATACAGAGAAAGCAAATATGAAGAAGAATATGAAGCAATCAAAGAAATTAGCGAAGAAGAAGTAGATAAAGGAAACACACCAAATATATCACTTATGTGTAGAATACTTGATGTCAAACGTGCAAACTATTATAAATGGCTTCATCATGAAAAGAGTATTGTAGACAAGGAAAATGAAGAGATAGCTGAGCTGATCAAAGAATATCATAAAAAATATAACGGATTATTAGGTTATAGAATGATGGCTGATAGAATAAATAGAGATCATCATAGACATTATAGTGACAAACGTATCTATAAGATCATGAGGACATTAGGTATTCAAAGCATCATTCGACCTAAACGAAGAAGTTGTACAGTTAGAAAAAATAACAACACAGCTAAGAATAATCTTAATAGAGATTTCAATGCATCAAGACCAAATGAAAAATGGGTAACTGATGTCACAGAATTCAAATATGGCCCACATAATGAATATAAGCTTTATTTGAGTGCATTTCTTGATCTCTATGATAGAACAGTCGTCAGTTATGAAGTTGGTAATCACAATAATAATATTCTTGTTTTTAATACATTTGATAAAGCAATTCAAGCTAATAAAGATGCACATCCTTTATGTCATTCGGATGGAGGATATCAATACACAAGTCCAGCCTTTGTAAATATGCTTAAAGAGCAGGGAATGACACAAAGCATGTCAAGAGTTCACTGCTGCATAGATAATGGACCAATGGAAGGCTTTTGGGGAATCATGAAATGTGAGATGTATTATTATGGAAAACATTACAACACAAAGGACGAACTTATTAAGGCTATTGATGATTGGATTCATTATTACATGTATGAAAGATATCAAAGAAGATTTGGAGTAAAGACACCATATGAAGTGAGAAGAGAAGCACTATCATTACAAAGACCAAATCAATATCCAATATTAGAAAATAAAAGAATCATAAAATATAAACAAGAACATTATACAAGTAATACAACATTAGCTGCATAAAGAAAAATGAAGTTGTCTCCTCGGCAACTTCATCAAAAACATTTTTAATTATTTCACCTGTCTACTTGACAGGGGCGGTTCAACTTCGTTTGCCACTTTTTAGTATAGAAAATAAAAGAAAAAGACATACTATGTATGAAAATAATTATGTATAAAAGTTGCTTTATGGTAAGAAACATGATATTTTATATATAGTTAGACAAAGCTAACTATATATAAAATATCAATTTAATAAAACAGGAGGATATGAAAATGAGTAAAATTATAAGTGTCTATGCAAGAGAAGTCTTGGATTCACGTGGGAATCCAACAGTAGAAGTAGAAGTGAAAAGCGAAAGTGGTGCTTTTGGTAGAGCTATTGTTCCTAGTGGTGCTTCAACAGGTGTTCATGAAGCTGTTGAATTAAGAGATAAAGATGCAAACAGATATTTAGGATTAGGTGTATTAAATGCTGTTCAAAATGTCAATGATGAAATTGCGAAAGCAGTTGTCGGTGAAGAAGTGACAGCACAAAGAAAAATTGATCAGATGATGATTGATTTAGATGGAACGCCAAATAAAGGACGCTTAGGTGCCAATGCGATTTTAGGAGTCTCTTTAGCAGTCGCAAAATGTGCTGCTGATGAATTACATGTCCCATTATATCGTTATATTGGTGGAGCGAATGCGCATGTATTACCTACTCCAATGATGAATATTATTAATGGTGGAGCACATGCTGATAATAATGTGGATTTCCAGGAATTTATGATTATGCCAGTGAATGCACCATCATTTAAAGAAGCTATTCGTATGGGAGCAGAAGTTTTCCATGCTTTAAAGAAAGTTTTAAAAGGAAAAGGTTTAAATACTGCTGTTGGTGATGAAGGTGGTTTTGCGCCTAACTTAGCATCTAATGAAGAAGCAATTCAAACAATCTTAGAAGCTATTGAAACAGCTGGATATAAACCTGGTGTTGATGTGAAATTAGCTATGGATGTCGCAAGTAGTGAATTCTATAAAGATGGAAAATATACATTACCAGGAGAAAACAATAAATCATTTACTTCTCAAGAACTTGTTGATTTCTATGTTGAACTTTGTGATAAATATCCAATCATTTCTATTGAAGATGGATTAGATCAGGATGATTGGGAAGGATGGGATTACTTAACTGAAAAATTAGGTGATCGTGTTCAATTAGTTGGTGATGACTTCTTTGTTACAAATACAAAACGTTTACAACAAGGTATTGAAAAAGGTGTTGCTAACTCTATCCTTATTAAAGTCAACCAAATTGGAACTTTAACAGAAACATTAGAAGCTATTGAAATGGCTCAAAAAGCAAACTATACAGCTGTTGTTTCACATCGTTCTGGAGAAACAGAAGATACAACAATTGCTGATATTGCAGTAGCGACAAATGCAGGTCAAATTAAAACAGGTTCTGCTTCTCGTACTGATCGTATTGCAAAATACAATCAGTTGATGAGAATTGAAGATGAATTAAAGAATCAATCTTGCTATGCATCTACAGAAGCATTTTATCAATTAAATCATAAATAATAACAAATGAAGTGGAAAGGCTGATATATAAGTCTTTCCTTTTTTTTGAAAGTTTTATAGACATTTCTTTGTATATTCTTTACAATATCAAAAGAGATTAGTGAAGAAAGGATGGGAAAATATGAAAAAAGGCATTTTTAGTCTATTGCAAAGAATTGGTCGTTGTTTGATGTTGCCTATTGCCGTATTGCCCATTGCAGGTCTGTTTTTAGGGGTAGGAAGTTCACTCACAAATCCTACGACAATTGCTTCGTTGCATTTGGAATGGGTCATGGGTGAAGGAACTTTTCTTCATGGTTTCTTATTATTGTTAAAAGGTGTAGGGAATATTTTGTTTGAAAATATTCCATTGCTGTTTGCGGCATCAGTGGCATTAGGAATGGCAAAAAAAGCCAAGGAAGTTGCGGCTTTGTCTTCCATTATCGCTTTCTTTGTTATGCATGCGAGCATTAATGGGATGTTAACTTTAACAGGAGTTATTGAAAATAATCTGATTGTTCAAGATGTTCTAACCGGAAGTATTGCTAATGTTTGTGGAATTCTTTCTTTACAGATGGGAGTCTTTGGGGGCATTATTGTTGGATTGGGTGTTAGTTATTTACATAATCGTTTTTATGATATTCAATTACCTGATATCTTCTCATTTTTTGAAGGTGAAAGATTTGTACCTATCATAGCAGCTATTGTCTATTTGTTTGTTGGTGTTATGATGTTTTATATCTGGCCTGTTATTCAGTCAGGTATATTTGGTTTAGGAAAATTCATTGCAGATTCAGGTTATTTTGGTACTTTTATTTATGGTATTTTAAAAAGAGCATTAGTACCATTTGGATTACATCATGTCTTTTACATGCCATTTTATCAGACGGCGATTGGCGGTTCCATGATGATTAATGGTACTTTGGTTGAAGGTGCACAAAATATCTTTTTTGCGCAGTTATCTGATCCAACATTAACGCATTTTAGTAGTGAAGCGACAAGGTATTTTTCCGGTGAGTTTATTTTGATGATGTTTGGTCTACCTGGAGCGGCTTTAGCTATGTATCATTGTGCTAAGCCTGAGTCTAAAAAGGTGGTAGGTAGTCTTTTGCTTTCAGGAGCATTAACAAGTTTTTTGACAGGAATTACAGAACCGATTGAATTCACATTTGTCTTTGCGGCACCACTCTTATTTGGATTACATGTTTTTTTAGCAGCCACAACCTTTGTTGTTGCGCATGTTTTTAAGATTGCAATTGGATTTACTTTTTCTGCCAGTAGCATTGATTTTCTTGTTTTTGGTGTTTTACAGGGCAATGATAAAACGCATTGGATATTGGTTATTATCTTTGGTTTGATTTATTTTCTATTATATTATTTGAGTTTTCGTTTTTGTATTTTGAAGTTTGATTTAAAAACTCCAGGACGTGAAGAAAATCAAAAACTGACTATCTTTAAAAAACCTCAATATGATTATTCTTTTGATAAATCATACCTTGATCCACAATGCCAGCGCATCATCAAAGGATTAGGTGGTCGACATAATTTTGAGGATTTGGATTGTTGTATTACCCGTTTAAGAGCAACCATTTATGATCGTGATAAGGTCAATGAAGCATTGTTGAAACAGGCGGGAGCAGCGGCTGTGATGTTACAGGGAGATAGTATTCAGATTATTTATGGACCTAAAGCTTCTTCCATTAAGACCAAACTTGATGAATATCTGGCACATGTCCCTGAAAAATATGATTATGAAGAAAAGAGTATTTCTTATTCTCAAAATAAGATAGAATTGAAGAATGTTGTTGATGGCGAAGTCTTGCCAATAGAAGAGGCGGCTGATGATATTTTTTCACATAAACTTTTAGGTGATGGCATTATGATTCAACCAGATAATGGGACAATTGTGGCACCTTGTGATGGTGAAATATCAATGATTTATCCAACAAAGCATGCCATTGGCATAAAAAGAGATGATGATATTGAAATTTTATTGCATTTTGGTACGAATACCGTTAACTTAAAAGGTGAAGGATATCAAGTGATGGTCGAACTGCATCAAAAAGTCAAAACAGGAGATGTTTTGTGGCAGGCAGATTTAGCATATATTCAAGCTCATGCGACTGATGCCAATATTATGCTGGTTGTGACTCAATCACCTGAAGAAACGACTTTGAAAAAGTCTTATGGATATATGCAACAAGGAACAAAAGTTCTAGAGATTTACGATTAGGGGAAGAGAAGGATGTATACAATTATAAAAGTGCTGAATAATAATACTGTTTTAGCCAAACATGATCATGAAGAAATCATTGTCATGTTTAAGGGGATTGGTTTTGGCAAAAAGGCTGGTGAATGTCTAGAAATACCGCCACAGGCTAAAAAATATCTGATGCAAAAAACTTATCAGTCAAAAGATCGTTTTCAAAATATTATTGAATATATTGATCCGATATATTTAGAAATAGCAGATGAAATTTTAAAGAGAGCTGAAGCCAGATTTGCAAAAATAGATTACAATATTTTATTACCACTAGCAGACCATATCTTTTTTACAATGAAACGTATGAAAGAGAATATTTTACCATCCAATCCATTTCATTACGATATTCAGTTATTATTCCCTGATGAATATGAAGTTGCTCAAGAAGCAAGAGACATTATTTTTCAATATACATCTCAAATGATTAATGATGATGAAGTAGGATTTATTACATTACATGTGCATTCTGCGGTATCAACAAATAAAGTTGTTGAATCCATGGAAGCAACACGTATTATTCACGAACAAATCTTACAATTACAAAAAGATTTAAATATTGTCATAGATGTTCATTCTATTTCTTATGCCAGATTGATGAATCATATCAAGTTCTTGATTGTGCGTATTAATACAGGTGAGAAACTACAAATGGATATTAGTGAATTTACGAAAGACAAGTTTCCTTTTGCCTATCAGCAGGCACAACATATGTGTCATTCATTATCAAAAATACTCAAAAAAGAGATGCCAGAAACAGAAGTTGGATATTTAGCATTGCATTTAGAAAGAATTTTATCAAGTACAGTTCAGTAGTGTTTTGATAAAAATATTCAAATTCTTGACAAGGGTTTGAGAATATGGTAGCCTATAACTAGAAAAAAGAATATTTAATAGTGTGTTACTGTTAGGCAGGCATGAACTATTTTGATTGAGAATATAACAGGATGATTGTATTCTCAATGAAGATAGACATGTCTGCCTTTTTTGCATCTATTAAGTAGAAAGAAAGGGAGGAAAAACAAAAATGGTAGGAATTATTCTTGCTAGCCATGGTGAATTCGCTAATGGTATTTTGCAATCAGGATCTATGATTTTTGGTGAACAGCCAGATGTGAAAGCTGTGACATTACAACCTAGCGAAGGTCCTGATGACTTAAAGGCTAAAATTCAAGAAGCTATTGCTACATTTGCAAATCCTGATGAAGTATTATTCATGGTTGATTTATGGGGTGGAACACCATTCAATCAATCTAATGGACTTCTTGATGGTCATGAAGACAAATGGGCAATTGTGACTGGCTTGAATTTGCCAATGCTGATTGAAGCTTATGCTTCACGTATGTCTATGCAAACTGCACATGAAATTGCTAAACACATTGTAGAGGTTGCAAGAGAAGGGGTTAAGGTTCGTCCAGAAACATTAGAACCAGAAAAGAAAGAAGCAACTGTTCAGCAGCCAACACAACCTCAAGGAGCTATTCCTGAAGGAACAGTGTTAGGAGATGGACACATTAAATATGTTTTAGCACGTGTGGATACACGTTTATTACATGGGCAAGTCGCTACAACTTGGACAAAAACAACACAACCAAATCGTATTATTGTTGTTTCTGATTCTGTTGCTCATGATGATTTACGTAAGAAAATGATTGAACAGGCTGCGCCACCAGGTGTCAAAGCCAATGTCGTTCCAATTGATAAAATGATTCAGGTTGCAAAAGATCCACGTTTTGGAGCAACAAAAGCTATGTTATTATTTGAAACACCTCAAGATGCCCTTCGTGCAATTGAAGGTGGAGTCGATATTAAAGAATTAAATATTGGATCTATGGCACATTCACTTGGAAAAGTTGTTGTCAATAAGGCAATTGCTATGGGAGAAGATGATGTCAAAACAATTGAAAAATTAAAATCAATGGGAATTACTTTTGATGTTCGTAAAGTTCCATCTGATTCTAATGAAAATATAGATAATCTTCTTAAAAAAGCAAAAGCAGAATTAGCAAAATCTTAAAATAGGGAGGAAAACATAATGTCTTTTATTACAATAGTATTGATTATTATCGTTGCCCTACTTGCTGGTATGGAAGGGATTCTTGATGAATTTCAGTTCCATCAACCATTAGTAGCGTGTACGTTAATTGGATTAGTCAGTGGACACCTTACAGAAGGAATTGTTTTAGGTGGTTCATTACAGATGATTGCTCTTGGATGGGCAAATGTTGGGGCGGCTGTTGCACCAGATGCAGCTTTGGCTTCAGTTGCTTCAGCGATTATTATGGTTTTAGGTTTAGAAGGTGGAACAACTGATGTTCAAACAGCTATTTCAACTTCAATTGCTGTAGCTGTACCACTTTCAGTAGCTGGTTTATTCTTAACAATGATTTGTCGTACAATTGCTATTCCTATGGTTCACTTTATGGATGGTGCTGCTGAAAAAGGAAATATTCGTGCAATTGAAACATGGCATATTTTAGCTATTCTTTTACAAGGTGTGAGAATTGCGATTCCTGCTGCAGCATTATGCTTCGTACCTGCACAAGTGGTAACAGATGCATTAAATCAAATGCCTCCATGGTTATCAGGTGGTATGACTGTTGGTGGAGGAATGGTTGCAGCTGTTGGTTATGCAATGGTTATCAACATGATGTCAACAAAAGAAACTTGGCCATTCTTTGCCTTAGGATTCGTTCTTGCAGCTATTGGTGAATTAACATTAATTGCTTTAGGAGCTATTGGTGTTGCATTAGCATTAATTTACTTAGGATTAAAAGAAAATGGAGGTTCTTCTAATGGAGGAACTGGAGGTTCTGGAGATCCATTAGGTGATATATTAAATGATTATTAATCTTGAAGGAGGACAAGAAAATGGCAGAAAAAATTAAATTAACTAAAAAAGATAGAATTTCCGTTGCTATGCGTCATCAGTTCCTTCAAGGATCATGGAACTATGAACGTATGCAAAATGGTGGTTGGTGTTTCTCAATTATCCCAGCTATCAAAAGATTATATCCTCAAAAGGAAGATCGTATTGCAGCATTAAAAAGACATATGGAGTTCTATAACACACATCCATATGTTTCAGCACCAGTTATGGGGGTTACATTAGCTTTAGAAGAAGAGCGTGCTAATGGAGCAGATATCAATGATCAGGCTATTCAAGGGGTTAAAGTTGGTATGATGGGACCTCTTGCTGGGGTTGGAGATCCAGTGTTCTGGTTTACTTTAAGACCAATCTTAGGAGCATTAGGAGCTTCTTTAGCGTTAAGTGGTAATATTGTTGGACCTTTATTATTCTTCTTTGCATGGAATATTATTCGTATTGCTTTTATTTGGTATACTCAAGAATTTGGTTATAAAGTCGGAACTTCAATTGCTCAAGACTTATCTGGTGGATTGATTGGAAAAGTGACTCAAGGAGCTTCTATTTTAGGTATGTTTATTATTGGAGCATTAGTTCAACGTTGGGTGACAATTTCATTTACACCTGTTGTATCTAAAGTTACACAATCAGCAGGAGCTTATATTGATTGGTCAAAAATTTCTGGAACTGCTGAAGGTATTAAATCAGCATTAGAACAATATTCAACTTTAGGAGCAGCTGGATTAAATGTTGAAAAAGTAACAACTTTACAACAGAACTTAGACCAATTAATTCCAGGTTTAGCAGCTTTATTATTAACATTATTATGCTGCTGGTTATTGAAAAAGAAAGTTTCACCTATCGTTATTATCATCGCATTATTTGCTGTTGGTATTCTTGCACGTTTAGCTAGAATTATGTAAAATAATGAAGAATGATGAAAAGCTCAGCTTTCATGCTGAGCTTTTCATAAATAGTAGGAGGGAAACAATGGTACAGTCTTTAAATGCCAAAGTTGATTTAACAATTAAGGCAACATCTTATTTAGGAATGGCTAATTATGGTCAGGTGATGATTGGAGATCATGCTTTTGAATTTTATAATGAAAGAAATGTAAGAGATTATATCCAGATTCCATGGGAAGAAGTTGATTATGTGATGGCTTCTGTCATATTGAAAGGAAAATGGATTCCACGTTTTGCTATCTATACAAAAAAGAATGGTTATTTTACTTTTTCAACACGTGATAATAAAGCGACTTTAAGAGCCATTCATCAATATATTCCAGGCAAGAGAATGGTTCGTTCTTTAAGTTTTTTTCAGGTTCTTAAGCGTGGATTAAGCAATCTTTTTCATAGAAAGTCAAAATAGATGATTTGGAAAGGTCAATCATCTTTTTTTATTTTTTAAAAGAATTGTTGTTTTTCTAAAATCAGTAAGGATTGAAAACTATGAGGAAAATATTGACATTGATAACCTAATTGTTGGCATTGTTTGGCTATTTGTTTAGCAGTTTTTCCAGTATCGCAGATGAAGTATAAAAGTTTATTGTGAGGTAAATATGGAATTTGACTTTTTAAATCATCCTTAGGAATATTGATGGCATTTTTTAAATGATGTTGGCGAAAAGAAAATTCATCACGCAAATCAATGATGAGAGTTTGCGGGTTATGGATATATTGAAGGATATCATCATACATAAAATCACCACTATTAATATATGTCAAGATAATGTATTGGTGAAAGCGTTTTTTATACAATGGGGTAATAAATGTCGATTATATGAAGATCATTTTGAGTTTGCATAAAATATAAAAATATCCTTTTCTAATTTTACAAAAAAAGACAATTTTTATTGTTTTAACAATTATAAAAGCAATTGAAAATCAATGATAAGAATGTTATAATTTGCACATGGAGGATTGAGAAAAATGGACAAAAAAACAATTAAAGATATTGAAGTCACTGGAAAAACTGTCTTAGTTCGTGTTGACTTCAATGTACCTAGAAACAAAGAAACAGGAGAAATTACTAATGACAACAGAATTGTTGCCGCTTTACCAACTTTAAAATATTTGTTAGAACAAAAACCAAAAGCTATCGTATTGTTCTCACATTTAGGTAAAGTAAAAACTGAAGAAGATAAAGCAAAAAATGATTTATCTGTTGTAGCTCCTAGATTATCTGAATTATTAGGAGTAGATGTGAAGTTTGTAAACTGTACAAGAGGACCTGAACTTGAAAATGCTGTTAAAGAAGCTGATAATGCTCAAGTGATCTTAGTACAAAATACACGTTATGAAAAAGGTGAAAGCAAAAATGATCCTGAATTAGGTAAATATTGGGCATCATTAGGAGATGTATTCGTTGAAGATGCATTCGGTTCAGTACATAGAGCACATGCTTCTACTGCTGGAATTCCTGCTCATTTACCATCTGCTGCTGGATTCTTAGTTGAAAAAGAAATTGCTTATATTGGAAAAGCTGTAAGTGATCCTGAAAGACCAATGGTTGCTATTTTAGGTGGAGCTAAAGTTTCTGATAAGATCTTAGTTATTGAAAACTTATTAAAGATTGCTGATAAAGTTATCGTTGGTGGAGGTATGACTTATACTTTCATGAAAGCTATGGGACATGAAATTGGTAATTCTTTAGTTGAAGATGATCGTATTGAAGTAGCTAAAGAAATCATTGAAAAAGGTGGAGATAAATTAATCTTACCTGTTGATTCAGTAATCAATAATGCATTTGCTGCTGAAGGTGATATCAAAGTATGTGGTGAAGATATTCCAGAAGGATACATGGGATTAGATATTGGACCTAAATCAGTTGAAAATATCAAAGCTGCTTTAGAAGGAGCTAAAACTGTTGTATGGAATGGTCCAATGGGTGTATTTGAAATGGAACCATTCGCTAAAGGAACTATCGCAGTATGCGAAGCTTTAGCAAACTTACCAGATGCTAATACAATTATCGGTGGTGGAGATAGTGCTGCTGCTGTTATGCAACTTGGATATGCTGATAAAGTTTCTCATATCTCAACTGGTGGAGGAGCTTCATTAGAATATATGGAAGGTAAAGTATTACCTGGTATTGCTGCAATTGATGATAAATAATAAGGGGATTATAAAGATGAGAAAACCAATTATCGTAGGAAACTGGAAAATGAATAAAACAATTGCCCAAACAAAAGCTTTTGTTGAAGCGGTTGATGGAGCATGCACTGATAAAGCTGATTGGGGAATTGCAACTCCATATTTAGCTTTACAGACTGCTAAAGGTGCAGCTAAAAACTTAATTGTTGCTGCTCAAAACTGTCATTTTAAAGATAGTGGTGCTTATACTGGAGAAGTGAGTGTAAGCATGTTAAAAGAAATTGGAGTAGAATGGGTTATTTTAGGTCACTCTGAAAGAAGACAATATTTTGGTGAAACTGATGAAACAGTGAATGCAAAAATGCGTCAAGTTTTATCAAATGATTTAACTCCAATTGTATGTGTTGGTGAAACATTAGAAGAATATGAAGCAGGAACAACTAAAGATGTTGTGAAAACTCAAACAGTAGCTGCATTTAAAGATGTATGTCCAAACTGTGCAAGTCGTGTTGTTATTGCTTATGAACCAGTATGGGCTATTGGTACTGGAAAAACAGCAACTAATGAAATTGCTCAAGATGTTTGTGCATATATTAGAAGCGTTGTTGCTGAATTATATGGACAAGAAGTTGCTGATAAGGTAAGAATCCAATATGGTGGATCAGTTAAACCAGAAGGATTGAAAGCTTTATTAGAACAACCTGATATTGATGGAGCATTAGTTGGTGGAGCTTCTTTACAAGAAGATTCTTATAAAGCAATGATTGCTGCATTAGATTAATAAAAGAAGTGAGTCAACCTGTGGGTTGACTCTTTGTGTATAAAATGTTTTTGATATAACTTTTCATTGCAAAAATTGAAAAGGTTTACATAAAATGTAAGAGGTTTATTTTTAAAAAATATCTTCTCTTGCTTGTTTTTTCACAAGGAATATAGTATATTTATCGTATAAATATTAATGATGTCGGAGGAAATGTTATGGCAGAAAAAAAAGCTGTAAAAAAAGAAGCCCCAAAGGCTGAATGGACTAATGAACAAATTGATACTCATATTGATGAGTTAGTTCAAAAAGCATTAGTTGCATTAGACAAATTTGAATCTTATAGTCAAGATGCAGTTGATTACATTGTTGCTAAATGTTCTGTTGCTGGATTAGATCAACATGGTGTTTTAGCAGAAGCAGCTGTCAACGAAACTGGTAGAGGTGTTTTTGAAGATAAAGCTGTTAAAAACTTATTCGCCTGCGAATATGTAACAAGTAATCTTCGTCACTTGAAAACAGTTGGAATTATTAATGAAGATCCTTTAACTGGAATCACTGAAATTGCTGAACCAGTTGGAGTTATTTGTGGTATTGTACCAACAACAAATCCAACTTCAACAGTTATTTTTAAATCTTTAATTTCATTAAAGACAAGAAACCCAATTATTTTCTCATTCCATCCATCTGCATATGAATGTTCAGTTCAAGCTGCAAAAGTTATCAGAGATGCTGCAATTGCTGCTGGAGCTCCTGAAGATTGTATTCAATGGATTGGTGTACGTGGATCTATGTATGCAACAAATGCATTAATGAATCATCCTAATGTTGCTACAATTTTAGCAACTGGTGGTAATGCAATGGTTAAAGCTGCTTACTCTTGTGGTAAACCTGCTTTAGGTGTTGGTGCTGGTAACGTACCTGCATACGTTGAAAAAACATGTGTATTAAAGAGAGCTGTTAATGATATCGTGTTATCAAAATCATTTGATAATGGTATGATTTGTGCTTCTGAACAAGCTGCAATTGTTGACCAAGAAATTTATAATGAGTTTAAAGAAGAAATTTCTCGTTTTAAAGTATACTGGGTAAACGGTGAAGAAAAAGCAAAACTTGAAAAATATATGTTTGGTGCTGAAGCATATAGTGATAAAGTCAATGAAGTTGGTACAGTTAATGCTGCTGTTGTTGGTAAACCTGCAACATGGATTGCTGAACAAGCAGGATTTAAAGTGCCAGAAGATACACAAATCTTACTTGCTGAATGTAAAGAAGTTGGTCCAAATGAACCATTAACAAGAGAAAAATTATCTCCAGTATTAGCTATCTTAAAAGCAACTTCAACTGAAGATGGTATTAATAAATCTGCTGCAATGGTAGCATTCAATGGTTTAGGACACTCTGCTGCTATTCATACACAAAATCATGATATTGCAGTAGAATTTGGTTTAAGATGTAAAGCTATTCGTGTTATTGAAAATGCCCCATCTACATTTGGTGGAATTGGTTCAGTTTATAATGCGTTCATTCCATCATTGACATTAGGATGTGGTTCTTATGGTCATAACTCAGTTTCTAACAACGTTAGTGCTGTAAACTTATTAAATATTAAGAGAATAGGGAGACGTAACAACAATATGCAATGGGTTAAACTTCCTCCAAAAATCTACTTTGAAAGAAATTCAATTAGATATTTAAGAGATATGAAATACATGGAAAAAGCCATGATTATTACTGATAGAGGTATGTACAATCTTGGATATGTTGAAAAGATTGAAGACGTTATCAGAAGAAGACGTAATAAAGTTGACTTAGAATTATACTTTGATGTAGAACCAGATCCAAGTATTGATACAGTTAACGAAGGTGTTGAATTAATGAGAAAATTCCAACCAGATGTTATTATCGCATTAGGTGGAGGATCTTCAATGGATGCTGCAAAAGTTATGTGGTTAATGTATGAACATCCAGAAGTAAACTTTGATGATATCAAACAAAAATTCATGGATATTAGAAAACGTGCTTTCAAATTCCCTGAATTAGGTAAAAAAGCAAGATTAATCTGTATCCCAACAACTTCTGGTACAGGTTCAGAAGTTACACCATTTGCCGTTATTACTGATAAGAAAGCAAATAAGAAATATCCATTAACTGACTACGCTTTAACTCCAACTGTAGCTATCGTAGATCCAGAATTTGTTATGAGCTTACCACCAGCAATTGCTGCTGATACAGGTATTGACGTATTAACACATGCTGTTGAAGCATATGTATCTATCTTAGCTTCTGACTTTACTGATGGATGGGCTAAACAAGCTGTTAAGATGGTATTTGATTACTTAGATGAATCAGTAAATAAAGGAACTCCAATCGCTAGAGAAAAAATGCACAATGCTGCAACAATTGCAGGTATGGCATTTGCAAATGCATTCTTAGGAATGAACCACTCATTAGCTCATAAGATTGGTGGAGAATGGCACATTCCTCATGGACGTACAAATGGTATCTTATTACCACATGTTATTAGATACAATGGTACTGTTCCAACTAAATTAAATATCTGGCCAAAAATTGAAAACTATAAAGCAGATGTTAAATACATGGAATTAGCTCAATTGATTGGATTAAATCCTAAGACTCCTGAAGAAGGTGTAAAAATGTTTGCTGATGCTTGTGAAGAATTATGCGTTAAAGTTGGTGTAGCAACTAACGTTAAATCACAAGGTATCGACAAAGCTGCTTGGGAAGAATCAATTCATAGAATTGCTATGAATGCTTATGAAGATCAATGTACTCCAGCTAACCCAAGAATGCCAATCGTTAAAGATATGGAAGAAATCTTACGTACAATTTATGATTATGAATCTAAATTTGCAACTAAAGATGCAAAATAAAAAATAAAAGCATGACCCATGATGGTTATGCTTTTTTTCTTACAAATATGAAAAAATATTGTATAATAGATGTATATGAAATGGAGGTAATAAAAATGGGTTTTCCAAAAGATTTTTTATGGGGTGGCGCAGTAGCTGCCAATCAGTGTGAAGGTGCATATCTGGAAGATGGAAAGGGTCTTTGTGTACCAGATATGTTATTGGGTGGAGATGTGAATACACCAAGAACATTTTTACCTAAAACAGATCCAACAGCATTTTATCCAAGTCATGAAGCTATAGACTTCTATCATCACTATAAAGAGGATATCGCTATGTTTGCTGAAATGGGATGGAATGTCTTTAGACTTTCTATTAACTGGGGAAGAATTTTTCCAAATGGGGATGATGAAGAACCTAATGAAGCAGGTTTAGCATTCTATGATAAAGTATTTGATGAATGTCATAAACATGGCATGGAACCTTTAGTGACTTTATGTCATTATGAAATTCCTTGGAATATTGTGACAAAATATAATGGCTTTAGTGACCGTCGTGTCATTGACTTGTTTGTAAAGTATGCCACAACATGTTTTGAACGTTATAAAGATAAGGTAAAATATTGGCTGACATTTAATGAAATTAATATTGCTTGTATGGGTGAAGGTGGTATTGGTAACTTATATGGATTAGGTATGATGGAACCAGAAGATGTTCAAGCTGATCATCGTATTCCACTTACAGAATTAAAATCTAATAATCAAAAAATGTTTGAGGCTTTACATAATGAATTTGTTGCTAGTGCTTTAACTGTCAAAGCAGGGCATAAGATTAATCCTAATTTTATGATTGGAAATATGATTGCTCATACAACTGTTTATCCATTAACACCAAATCCAAAAGATGTTTTAGCTGCTTTTGATGAAGATAATTTTAAGAATAATTTCTGTGGTGATGTCCAAGTGCGTGGTGAATATCCATCATACATGTGGCGTTATTTTAAGGAACATGGTATTGATACATCATTTATTAGCGATGAAGATAAAAAAATCTTAAAAGAGGGGACTGTAGATTTCTATACTTTCTCTTATTATCAATCAAATTGTATAACAGTTGATAAAGATGCACAAATGACTCAAGGTAATATGACTGTAGGGGCTAAAAATCCATATCTTGAAGCCAGTGACTGGGGATGGCAGATTGATCCTGATGGATTACGTTATACATTGAAATTATTAAATGGACGTTATCCTCATACACCATTAATGATTGTAGAAAATGGTTTAGGGGCATTTGATAAAGTAGAAGAAGATGGATCTATCCATGATGATTATCGCATTGCTTATTTAAGACCACATATAGCTGCAATGAAAGAAGCTATTGAAGATGGTGTTCCATTAATTGGTTATACAACTTGGGGTCCTATTGATCTTGTTTCTGCAGGAACAGGGCAATATGCAAAACGTTATGGTTTTATTTATGTAAATAGACATGATGATGGAACTGGGGATTTTTCAAGAAGTCGTAAAGATTCATTTTATTGGTATAAAAAAGTTATTGAATCAAATGGTGAAGATTTAGATTAAGTAAAAAAAGGACATATCAGCAGTATATGTCCTTTTCATATTCATATGTTAGCGTATCTTTATTTTTTCCAATCTTCCAGCAATTTAAGAGCTTGGTCTAAAACTTTAGCACCATCCATCATACCATAAGTACGCATATCAATAACATCAACAGGGATAGCGTTTTTCACTTGTTCTTTGATAGATTTTAAACGGAAACGAACTTGAGGACCAAGTAATAAAACATCACAAGGATCAGCAGCATATTCTGTTGTTAGAGCTGTTTCACTGATTGCCCAAATTTTCGCATCCAAACCTCTTTCCTCAGCAGCTTTTTGCATTCTTGTTACAAGTAAGCTAGTTGACATACCAGCACTACATGCTAACATAATTTTAACCATTTTCATATTCCTCCTTATTTATTTCATTCTATAATATTATTATACACCCATTCACCATTTTATGAAATATTAAAGATGGAATTTCATAAAATTGTTGACTTATGAATAAGACTTGATTACCATAATAAAGAAAATAAAAGTAAAGGAACAGAAGTATGAAAAAGAAAGATATTATTTTTATTATAGGTTTATGCATTGTCATTGGCATTATGTATCTTGTTTATGAACTTACACAAAAGGAGAAAAATGGTGAAATAGAAGTTTATTATCATAATGAAGTGATTGAAACAATTGATATATCTAAAAATCAAACCTATACTTTTGAAGGTGATTATGGTGTTTTTCATTTGGAAGTGAAAAATCATCAATATCGTGCAGTAAATGTTGAATGCCCTAATCATGATTGTGAAAAAGTGGGATGGGTCAAAGAAGGGAGTTCACGCTCTATTATTTGTGCACCTAATGATATTTATGTGATTCAACCGGATCTGGAATCTTCATATTAACTTATTTTCATGAGGGATTAATCAAATGTTCACATAAAATTCATATCATCACGTTATGATAAAATTGTCTTAAGACAAGACATATAATATCAAATATAGACGACCCTCTCCCTATAAATTATCGTCTATAAATAAAGAAGAACGTTTTCCCCACGTTCTTTTTTGTTTGTAAATATAAAAGTTCACACAAAGTTCTCATAAAATTCACAGTAAATTCATATGACTAAGTTAATATATAAATGTCTTAAGACAAGACATATAATATCAGATATAGACGACCCCTCTCCCTATATTATAAATTTCGTCTATATATAAAAAAGAACGTTTCCCCACGTTCTTTTTTTATATAATTTGAAAGTGTTTTAAAGCGTTAAATATACCATGATTATCAGTATCTGTTGTTATATAAGAAACTTCATGAAATAAAAGGGGATTGCTGTTACCCATAGCTACAGAATCATGAGTATATTTTAACATTGGAAGATCATTTGTTGAATCACCAATACTGATAGTATCTTTTATTGTATATCCAAGATGATCAATGATATATTGGATGCCTGAAGCTTTAGAATAAGGGAAAGGGACGATTTCTAAAAAATCGATATCTCTTTGAATAATATGGAAGTCATCCTGCAATTCTTGTTTAAAAGATTCAATATTAGTATGAGGTTGATACCAGATTGTTAATTTATCAAAAGAAACATCATCATGAGAAGTAAAACTTCCTGTGTGAAAACCGATGTCTTGATAATGTTTTTGGATAGATTGAATAAAAGGGTGCTTCAAATTTTTAGAAAAATAAACACCATCATAGCCTTCCAGCATAGCATCAACTTGATATTGATAAATGCTTTGAATCACTTTATGTTTCAGATTAGTACTTAATTGAGCATGAAATAGGGGTTGTTGATGGTATTGAATGTAAGTGCCACAACCACAAATATAGCCATCAAATGGAATGTCTGTAATCATTGAATCAATGGTAGAAAATGGACGGCCAGTGTTAATGAAACAAAGATGTTCATTGGCTTGAGCCTGTAAAATGGCTTGGATTGTTGATGGAGGAATTGTTCCTGTTTTTTCATCAATTAATGTTCCGTCTATATCAAAAAAGATAAGTTTTGTCTGCATAAATATTTCTCCTTTTTTCATATCATAAGCTTTCTAAAGAATATGGTCAAGAGATAATGATGATGTTGTATTGCGAAAAAATTATCTCTATGATATAATTTTTTAAACTATGAGAGGGGTAGATAGAGATGTATAAGATTTTACACAAAGAAAAATTAAATGATGTTGTAGAGTTGATGGTAGTTCATGCACCCCATGTATCTAGAAAATGTGAACCGGGACAGTTCATTATTTTAAGGGTTGGAGAAGATGGTGAAAGAATTCCATTGACAATTGCTGATTATGATAGAGAAAAAGAAACAATTACAATTATTTATCAAATTGTTGGGTATTCTACAAAAGCATTGGCATTGTTAAATGAAGGCGATGAAATTACAGATTTTGTAGGTCCATTAGGAGAACCAACAAAATTACATGCTTCTAAACACGTTGTCGGTGTTGCAGGGGGTGTTGGAAGTGCCCCACTTTATCCACAATTAAGAGCGTTAGCACAAATGGGTGTTGATGTTGATGTTATTATTGGTGGTAGAGAAGCTCAATATGTTTTATGGGCTGATGAATTTAGAAAATTCTGTAAGAATGTTTATATCACAACAGATGATGGGTCATTAGGTCAAAAAGGATTTGTCACACAAGTTTTAGCTGATTTAATTGATCAAGGAGAATCTATTGATGAAGTCATTGCGATAGGTCCTGTACCAATGATGAAAGCGGTTGTTGGCGTTACAAAGCCTCATAATATCAAAACTTCTGTTTCATTAAATCCGATTATGATTGATGGAACAGGTATGTGTGGATGCTGTCGTGTAACTGTAGATGGAAAAATTAAATTTGCTTGTGTTGATGGACCAGATTTTGATGGATTACAAGTTGATTTTGATGAATTGATGGCACGTCAAAGAATGTTTAAAGAAGAAGAACATCAAATGGATGAACAAGCCAATCGTATGTGTAATTTAATGGGAGGTGTCAAATAATGCCAAATATGTCATTGGAAAAGGTGAAAATGCCTGAGCAGGAACCTCAAGTGAGAAAACAGAATTTTCAGGAAGTTGCCTTAGGATATACAGAAGAACAGGCAATGGAAGAAGCAACAAGATGTTTAAATTGTAGACATAGTCCATGTAAAAATGGGTGTCCTGTAGGTGTTCCTATTCCTGAATTTATCAGTGAAGTTGCAAAAGGTCATTTTGAAGAAGCCTATGAAATTATAACTCAAGAAAATGCTTTACCTGCCATTTGTGGGCGTGTTTGTCCTCAAGAAAATCAATGTGAAGGGAAATGTGTCAGAGGAATTAAAGGTGAGTCTGTTGGAATTGGACGTTTAGAAAGATTTGTTGCAGATTATCATCGTGATCATGGAAAGAAGAAAGAAAATCATATTGAAAAAAATGGTATCAAAGTAGCTGTAGTTGGAAGTGGACCAGCTGGAATGACTTGTGCTGGAGAACTTGCGAAAAAGGGATATGATGTTACTGTTTTTGAGGCTTTGCATAAAACAGGAGGCGTTTTATCATATGGTATTCCTGAATTTCGTTTGCCTAAAGATTTGGTACAGAAAGAAATTGATGGGGTAGCTGATTTAGGTGTTAAGTTTGAAACAAACGTTGTTGTTGGACGTTCTATAACAATTGATGAATTACAGGAAGAAGGCTATGCAGCTATCTTTGTAGGAAGTGGAGCAGGGCTTCCTCGTTTTCAAGGAATTCCAGGTGAAAATTTAAATGGTGTTTATGCCGCTAATGAGTTTTTAACACGTGTGAATTTAATGAAAGGTTATGAATTTCCAAAGCATCCAACACCAGTGAAAATTAGTGATACTGTGTGTGTGATTGGAGCAGGAAATGTTGCGATGGATGCAGCCAGAACAGCAAAACGTCTTGGAGCTAAAAATGTTTATATCGTCTATCGTCGTGGAGAACAGGAAATTCCTGCCAGAGCTGAAGAAGTGCATCACGCTAAAGAAGAAGGTATCATCTTTAAGTTGTTAACAAATCCGGTTAAAATTGAAGGCAAAGATGGATGGGTTCATGCTATGGAATGTGTAGAAATGGAACTGGGAGAACCAGATGAAAGTGGTAGAAGAAGACCGGTTGTTAAGGAAGGTTCAAACTTTGTGATTGAAACGGGAACTGTTATTGTTTCCATTGGACAAAGTCCAAATCCATTGATTAGACAGACAACACCGGGCTTAGATACACAAAAATGGGGTGGAATTATTGTTGATGAAGAAACAATGAAAACATCAAAGGAAGGTGTCTATGCTGGTGGCGATGTCGTGACTGGAGCAGCGACTGTTATTTTAGCAATGGGTGCTGGAAAAAAAGCTGCCCAAGCTATTGATGAAGCTTTAAAACAGAAATAAATAAAAAGCGATTAGAGTCTTTCTAATCGTTTTTTTGCACAGCTTTACATGATTCTCTTTCCACCAGATAACAAGGAAGTTGAATACGCATAGGTAATAGTTTGGTATGATCTTTAATTGCCTGATGGAGAAGTTTTGCTCCAAATTGCCCCATATCAAAAGCTGGAGCATAAAAAGTTGTCAGTGGTGGATATGTATAGTTACTGGCATCAATATTATCAAATCCAATAATAGAGATATCTTCTGGAATATGGAATCCATAATCATTTAAAGCTTTCATAGCCCCCATCGCAATAGGATCACTCGCCGCAAAGAGAGCTGTTGGTAAATGATGGGATTGAATCATACTTACCATCATCGCATAACCAGATTCACTTGTAAATTCTCCTTCTAAAAGATAATCTTCATATTCTAATTGATACTCTGTCGCATATTTGATAAATGCCTGTTTTCTGATATCTTCATAAGCTAAACCATCATCTAGATATTCAATAGCACCTAAATAACCGATTTTATGATGACCTAAGTTCTTTAGATATGTTAAAGCTTGTTTTAAAGCTAAATCAAAATCTAATACAATCGAACATTCTTTTAAATTTTCGTAATCCATATCTAACAAAATAATAGAATCATTATATTTTTTTAATGTTTCAATATGTTTTTTACTAAATTTCCCTAAACAGATAATCCCTTCAATACCTTTTAAAGATTTTTCAATATGAACATCATCTTTAAAAATTCTCCTTAATATAATACCATTTTTTGCACAATAGTCTTCTACACCATGACGCAAAGTTAAATAATAAGGATCATGGATTTCCTGTTGTAAAGAATACCATTGAATTAAACAGATATGAATGTTTGGATCATTTTTTTTCTTTTTATGATATTGAAGTTTTTTGGCAGCTTCAAGTACATTTTCTCTTGTCTGGGGAGGGACACTTAGAGTAGGATCGTCATTAAGAATACGTGAAACTGTCGCAATTGAAACATCTGCCAGTTGGGCAATATCTTTTAAAGTGGCCATAGTTACCTCCTTATTTTCTTTATTATATAGGAAAATACATGAAAATGCTATGAAATTTCAAAGAATATCTCAATAAGTAAAAATTTACTTAAATAATAAGTAAAAAATATTTGAAGTTTTCTAAGAAGCGTGGTATGGTATAGGTAGATAATGAGGAGGACAAAATATGAACCATGCAATTAATCAGTTAATACAATATGGATTAGATCGTCAGTTAATACAAGAAGCTGATAGAGATTATGCAACAAATTTATTACTGGATTTGTTAAATATGAATGAATTTGAAAGAGAAGATATTCATGAAGTGATTGGTGATTGTACACCCATTTTAGAGAAAATGTTAAATTATGCAGTTGAACAAGGCATCATTGAAGACAGCATTGTAGAAAAAGATTTATTTGATACACGTCTAATGAATTGTTTAATGCCTAGACCAAGTGAAGTTGTGCAGACATTTTATCGCCGCTATGCACATTCACCAAAAAAAGCAACACAATATTTTTATAATCTTTCCATTGATTCCCATTATATTCGTAAAGATCGTACTGATCAGAATATTCATTTTCAAAAATATTATAAATATGGTTTAATAGATATCACGATTAATTTATCAAAACCAGAAAAAGATCCTAAAGATATTGCGAAAGCAAAACTTATCAAAACAAGTGGTTATCCAAAGTGTTTATTATGTAAAGAAAATGTAGGATTTAGTGGCGATTTTAATCGTCCTGCCAGACAAAACCACCGTATTATTCCATTGAAATTGAATGGGCAAGACTATTATTTTCAATATTCACCTTACGTTTATTATAATGAACACTGTATCGTTTTCAATAAAGAACATATTCCAATGGTTATTAATGAGGATACTTTTAAACGTTTATTGGCTTTTGTTGAACAATTTCCTCATTATATGTTAGGATCAAATGCGGATTTACCGATTGTTGGAGGATCAATTTTAACACATGATCATTTTCAAGGTGGATGTTATGAATTTCCAATGAACAATGCTGATGTGATTCAAACATTAACATTTGAAGATTTTCCTCAATCAAAGATTGAGATATTGAAATGGCCACTTTCAACGATAAGAATAACTTCTTCCAATCCACAGGAAATCATTGATTTTGCTTCAAGAACATTGAAAGCATGGAAACACTATTCTAACCCTGCTTTAGATATTCTTTCACATACAGATGATATACCACATAATACTATCACTCCTATCGCAAGAATGAAGAATCAACAATATCAAATGGACCTTGTTTTAAGAAATAATCGTACATCTCAAGAATATCCAGATGGTATTTTCCATCCTCATGCATCTTTACATCATATTAAAAAAGAAAATATAGGACTGATAGAGGTGATGGGATTAGCTGTTTTACCAGCCAGATTAAAAAATGAACTGGAATTATTAAAAGATTGTTTATTACAGAAAAAACAAATTAGTGATTATCCTGAATTACAAAAACATGAATTATGGTATAATGAAATCAAAGAACAATATCAAATTCAAGAAGATAATGTAGATGATGTTTTAAAAACAGCTTTGACAATAAAATTCGTAGAAGTTTTAGAAGACGCAGGTGTTTTTAAGATGAATGATGAAGGTATTGATGCTTTTTGTGACTTTGTTGAATCATTACGTAAGGAGGAAGATAATCATGATTGAAGTTATTCAACATATTGATGATCGCATTGATATGATTGCGATGAAAAATGAACAATTAGAAGTTGTTGTATCTAATTATGGATGTACAATTATCAAAGTGATTATGGCCGATAAAAATGGTCATAAAGATGATGTCGTTTTAGGATATGATGATTTTACACAGTATCAGACATTAGATGCTTATTTAGGAGCATTGGTTGGAAGGGTTGCAAATAGAATTAAAAAAGGTGAATTTACACTTCATGGACAAACTTACCATTTGGCTGTGAATAATGGACCTAATCATTTGCATGGTGGCATCAAAGGATTTAGCTATCAAGTTTTTGATTATACGATTCAAGATGATCATACACTTGTTTTCCATTATTTATCTCCTGATGGACAAGAAGGGTATCCTGGTGACTTGGATTTGACGGTGACTTATACATTAATCGGTGATACTTTAAAGGTGCACTATCAAGCAACATCTACAGCTGATACATTGATTAATATTACAAATCACTCTTATTTTAACTTATCTGGTCATAAAGAAAATATTTATCATCATACTTTACAGATTCATGCATCCCAATTTGCCTGTGTTGACTCCGATGGTTTAACAACAGGTGAATGGAAAGATGTAACAGGGACAGCCTTTGATTTTAGACAAGCTGCCTTTATTGGCGAAAGAGTAGAACAAGAAGATGAACAATTAAAAATTGGAAATGGTTTTGATCACCCGTTTTTATTTGATGTCAATGAAAATCAGGTTATTTTGACACATCCATCAACGGGAAGACAGTTAATTGTATCAACAACGTTACCACAGGCTCAAATATATACAGCAAACTTTTTAGATGGGCGATTAGGAAAATATGGAGAACGTTATTATGCAAGAGATGCTATTTGTATTGAAACACAAAATATGCCTGATGCGATTCATTTAGAAGAACAACCAACAACAATCTTAAGAAAAGGAGAAACTTATGATGAAACAACATCATATCAGTTTAAAGTGATACAATAATGAAAAAAGCAAGTTTAGTTATTCAAGATATTCAAAATAATGTATATAATGATACGTTATTAGATGTTTATATGGATTTACAACAATTAGAACATCAAAAAACAAGATATATTCAAGCTATTGAAAAATTTATAGACCTTTATGGAGATCAGGAGATTACGATTTATAGTACGCCGGGACGAAGTGAAGTCTGTGGGAATCATACGGATCATCAACATGGCGAAGTATTGGCTGCGGCTATTAATTTAGATATTATTGCAGTCGTTGCAAAAGATGATGCTAAGATTAAAATTTTATCTGATGATTATGATATTGCAGCCATAGGCATCAATGATATGACATTAAGAGAAGATGAAAAAGAATCATCTGAAGGATTGATTCGTGGTATTCTGGCAAGATTTCAGCAGCTCAATTACCAGATTGGTGGTTTTGTTGGTTATATGACAAGTGATGTTTTGCAAGGATCAGGATTATCTTCTTCGGCTGCATTTGAAGTCATGATTGGAACAGTTCTTTCTGGTATGTATAATGATATGAAAGTGGATCCTGTCATGATTGCGAAAATTGGGCAATACAGTGAAAATGTTTATTTTGGTAAACCATGTGGTTTAATGGATCAATGTGCATGTTCAGTGGGAAGTTTGATTCATATTGATTTTAAGGATAATGATCATCCTGTTGTAGAAAAGATTGATGTCGATTTCCCACGTTTCCATCACAGTTTATGTATTGTTGATGTTCATGCATCACATGCCGATCTTACTGAAGATTATGCGTCTATTCCAGAAGAATTAAAAGAGGTAAACCACTTCTTTAAGCAAGAATATTTAAGAGATGTGAGTGAAGAAGATTTCTATAATCATCTCACTGAAGTCAGAGAAGCTACAAATGATCGTGCTGTTTTAAGAGCTATTCATGTATTTAATGAAAATAAACGTGTTCAAAAAGCTGTTCAATCATTAAAAGATGAAGATTTTGATGCCTTTAAACAAGTTGTCAAAGCTTCAGGAGAAAGTTCATTTAAATATCTTCAAAATATTTATTCTAATCACTATGTTGGACAACAGGCTGTTTCTTTAGCTCTCGCATTGTCTGAAGATTTATTAGGAACACATGGAGTATGTCGTGTTCATGGTGGTGGTTTTGCTGGAACAATACAAGCTTTTGTAGAAGATGATTATGTTGAAACATATAAACAAAGTATTGAAAAATATTTTGGTGAAGGAAGCTGTCATATTTTAAAGGTTAGAAAATATGGTGGTATGAAAGTTATTGATTAAGCTGGGTTCAATCCGGCTTTTTTTCTTATCATGATAAAAAAGCTATCTCTTTTAAAAAAATTAGTGTATAATTGCAATGGAGGCGAAATTCATGTATAAATTATTAGAACCCTATGCAAAATTGGTTGATTTTCTAGGAGAAGCTTTAGGTGATAATGTTGAAGTAGCACTTCATGATCTCACTTCCAAAGAGCAGGAAATTGTTGCAATTGCAAATGGTTATATTTCTGGTAGAGAAATAGGCGCTAAGCTATCGAATTTATCTATTCATTATTTGAAAACGAAGCAGTATAAGGATCATGATTATGTCATGAATTATAAAACAACAGGTAATGATGGAAAGTTACTTCGTTCAGCTACTTATTTTATTAAAGAAGAAGGGCATGAAATGCCTGTGGGTATGCTTTGTATAAATGTCAATATTTCAGACTATGAGTATATCGAAACAACGTTAAAGAGAATTTTAGGTATTAAAGAACGTAAAGATGTGGAATTTAAGTTGGATAATCCAATTGAGATTTTATCTTCACCTTTAGATGAGATGATTGATAAATATATTAAAGAGTGTTTAGAACAGATGGGATTTCCAAGTTATTTTCTTGTAGAAAGATTAAATGTGGAAGAAAAGATTAAAGTGGTTAAATATTTACAGGAAAAAGGAACGTTTAAGGTCAAAGGAGCTATTGTGCTTGTGGCTGAAAAACTGGCTGTAAGTGAACCGACTATCTATCGTTATTTAAAGAAGATGTAAGGAAAGGGGATAGACATGAAAGATATTGTTTTTGTAAGTGGGCATAAAAATCCTGATAGCGATTCTATCTGTAGTGCGATTGCTTATGCTGATTATTTATTTAGAATAGGGCGTTATAATGCGGTGCCTGTGAGATTAGGTGAAATCAATAAGGAAACAGAATATATTTTGAAAAGATTTCATACTGAAATTCCTGTTTTATTAAAAACAGTAAAACAGACAGTAGAAGATTTAGAATATGATAAGGTAACTGTTTTTTCTAAGGAATTGACTTTAAAAACAGCTTGGTCTTTAATGAAACAACAGAATTTAAAGAGTGCACCTGTTTTAGATGATCATAGTCAGTTATTGGGATTGTTATCAACTTCTAATATTATTGAAGGATATATGGATCAATGGGATAGTTTGATTTTAAAAGAAGCGAATACACCGATTGAAAATGTGATTGATACATTGGATGCAAGTATTCTTTATTTAGATAAACAATTAAAAACAATTAAAGGTGAAATTCATATTGCCGCTATGACTGGTGAAGAAGCGAGTAAACGTGTGCATGAAAATGATGTAGTGATTGTTGGTGGAGATCGTGATGAAGCGATTGAACAGTTAATGAATAAGAAAATATCATTAGTGATTTTAACGGGTTCATTAACCATTTCTAAGGAATTATTACAACAATGTATAGATGCACATATGAGTGTCATTTCAACGCCATTCAATACATTTATGGCATCACAACAAATCATTCAGGCTGTACCTGTGGAATATGTGATGCAAAAAGGTGGTTTAACAACTTTTTCAACGGATGATACAGTGGATTATGTTAAAGAAGTCATGAGTGAAACACGTTATCGTAGTTATCCGGTCATTGATTTTATGGGTAGAGTTGTTGGATCTATTTCACGTTATCAAGTGTTAAATGGGATGAAAAAGAAAGTCATTCAAGTCGATCATAATGAAAGAAGTCAGGCGATTGATGGTATTGAAGAAGCAGAAATCTTAGAGATTATTGATCATCATAGAGTGGCTGATATTCAAACAATAGGACCAGTTTTATTTAGAGCGGAACCGGTCGGATGTACAGCAACTATTGTCGCAAAATGTTATAAGGAAGCAGGAATTGATATTCCTCAAGACATGGCAGGGTTAATGCTAGGGGCAATCATCAGTGATACATTGTTGTTTAAATCTCCTACATGTACACCAACTGATACAAAGATGGCTAAAGAATTGGCTAAAATTGCTGGTGTTGATATCCAAGAGTTTGGTATGAGTATGTTTAAAGCAGGGACATCACTTGTTGGAAAAACAGTAGAAGAAATCTTTAATCAGGATTATAAGAAATTTACATTTGGTGATTTATCTGCTGGTGTAGCTCAGGTCAATACAATGGATATTGAAGGCTTTGCTCCATATAAAAAAGATATGCTTGATTATATGGATCAAGTGGCTAAAGATAATCATATGGAATTTACAATGCTATTATTGACTGATGTCATCAATGCGACAAGTGAAGTATTGGTTGCAGGGCCACGCAAAGATTATGTAGAAACAGCATTCCATGTTGAACTTGTTGATCAGCAGGCAAGTTTACCAGGAGTTATTTCAAGAAAAAAACAAGTTGTACCTGTTATTACTGAAGTTTTAACACAATAAAAAGAAAGCATCACTCATCAATGAGATGATGCTTTTTAAGTGCTTTATAAATTCCATCATGATCAATATTATCAGTCACTTCATCAGCAGCTTCTTTGACTTCATCATTGGCATTTCCCATCGCAATACCAATATTCACTAATTTTAACATGTCTATATCATTATGCCCATCACCAAATGCCATTGTTTCATCAATAGAGATATGGTAGTTTTTTAAAACTTCTAAAATACCATTTTGTTTCCCACCATTTTGAGGAATGATATCAATGGCTAAATCATGCCAACGAGTATATTGACAATGGGGCATCTGTTGGAGAATTTCTTGTTCTTGTTCAATGGTTATATCATAAGGAATGACTTGGTAAATGGGATGAGTCAAACCACGTTTTAAATTGCCTAATTCGGGTAAAGGGGTAGAAATGGCTTTTTGAACTGTTTCAACAGCCTGGTTGTGATAATTGATATACATTTTCTCATCTTCAACAAAAATACAAGGAAATGGTTTTTGATCAATGAAAGAAAGAATTTGTTGAATATCTTGTGGATCAATGGATAAGTCGTAAATAACCCCCTCTTTGTTATAACAATATTGACCATTGAGGGTAATATATCCTTCAAATTCTAAATCATCTAAAGGTAAATCCTTGATTTCAGAAATATGTCTTCCTGTTGCAATGAAAGTATAAATGCCTTTTTCTTTAAGTATTTTCAAAGCTTTTTTTGTTGATGCAGGAACGCTTTGACTTTGATGGGATAATAATGTGCCA
Organism: Massiliimicrobium timonense; assembly: GCF_042850985.1. Lineage (GTDB taxonomy): Bacteria > Bacillota_I > Bacilli_A > Erysipelotrichales > Coprobacillaceae > Allocoprobacillus. The sequence continues at coordinate 2,259,760 of NZ_AP031415.1, read as the reverse complement.
TCAATATCAAAAAAGATTGCTTTTATCATTTGTAACACCTCACATTTATAGTATAATATTATACCATAGTGAAGGTGATAAAGATATGAAATTATTAGCACATCGTGGATATAGTGCATGTTATCCAGAAAATACAATGGAAGCTTTTGTACAGGCTTATCAAAAAGGTTTTGATGGTGTGGAAACAGATGTTCATATGACAAAAGATGGGCAACTGGTCTTGATTCATGATGAAACGATTGATCGTACGAGTAATGGTCATGGTTTTATTCAAGATTATACTTATGCCAAGTTACAGGAATATTCTTTTTCATGTGGCAAAGAGGGCTTTTACCCATTGCCTTTGTTGGAGGATTTATTGACATTTATTCAAGATAAAGAATTTGTTGTGAATATTGAATTGAAGACAGATGTGATTGCTTATCAAGGTATTGAAGAAAAAGTTCATGCTCTTGTCAAAGCATTGAGAGTTGAAAAGCAGATTTATTATTCTTCGTTTTCTTTATCTTCAGTATTGAAGATGAAAGAAATTGCCCCAAAAGCTTATGTTGGTTATTTGATGGAAAATGATTATGAACAAAAGTATCATGAATTATTGAAATATCATATTCAGGCTTTTCATCCACGTTATGATTTTATGGATTTAGAGAGAATGAAACAATTAAAAAAACATCATATTTTCACTGCATCGTGGACAATTCCTGATTTTAAAGAATATCAAAGATTAAAAGAATTAGGAGTGGATATACTAATATCAAATGAATATTTGAGGTGAAAAGATGAAAACAACAGGTATGGTCAGAAGAATTGATGATTTAGGGAGAATTGTGATTCCTAAGGAAATTAGAAAACAGTTAATGTTGAAGGAAGGTGAGAGTGTTTCTTTTGCGGTTGAACACAATCATATCATTTTAACGAAGTTTTCGATGTTATACAAACTGAGTCCTACGATTCAAATTTTATTAGAACGTCTTTATAGTAAATATCATAATACATTTTTATTGTGTGATAAAAGATGTATCGTCGTCTGTTCTTCTGATGGTCTGGCAAAATATCAAAGACGTGAATTATCTAAAGATTTTTTATTGCAATTACAAAAAAGAGAACAACAAATAGAAATCACGATGGAGTTTTATGGGAAAGAGGAAAAAGTAACCATTTTTCCTTTGCTTTATGAACAGGTTGTACAAGGAGCTTTGCTGATGTTAAGTCATCAGACGCCTTATTATTTAATAGATCAGGCATTACTGGAATTTGTAAGAGATATTATTGAGGAGGAATTAGAGTCATGCGTTTAGATAAATTTTTAAAAGTTTCGAGAATTATTAAAAGAAGAACGTTATCAAAGGAGATGAGTGAAGCATCACGTGTCAAGGTGAATGGCAAAGTGGCTAAACCATCTACAAAATTAAAAATTGGAGATATCATTGAGATTGAATTCGGTCGTAGTATACTGGTTGTCAAGGTTAATGAATTAAGGGATCATGTTTTAAAGGATGATAGTCATATGTTATATGATATTATTGAAGAAAAGAAGAAAGAGGAGGTTACGATTTTGTAAACCTCTTTTTGCATAAAAAGAGGAAATCAACATATGTTGGTATAGGAGGGTTGAATATGGATAATAGTTTACATTTTGAACAGACACCATATCATCATGTGTGTTTAAAGGATCGTAAGAGTTTGGAGTTAACTGGTGTCAAAAAGATAGAGAGTTTTGATGCTTATGAGTTTTTGATTGAAACATCTTTAGGATATTTAAATATTACAGGGAGTGAATTGACTCTGGTACGTTTGGATCAAGATCAAAATGAAGTAAGTATTCGAGGAAATATTGATAGTATCAGTTATGTGTCAGATAAGAAGAAACAACATCCTAAAGAAAAGATGTTTAATAAACTCTTAAAATAATGTCTTTAATTATACAGTTTCAATGTCTTTTTTATTCTTTTTTATTTGGTTTTATCATGACTGGTGTTTATCATGTTGTGAATCGTTTTTTATATGGGATTCCTTTGTGGATACGTTATATTATACAATGTTGTCTTGGTATGATTTATGGCGTTCTTTATTTTTATGGACTTGTTTTCTTTAATGAGGGAATTGTCAGAGGCTATTTTTTAGTTTTCTTACTTGGTGGCTATTTGGTGTATAGTCGTTATTATGCTTATTATCTTTTGTATGGGTTAGAGAAAATAGTTCACTTTTTCAAAAGAATATTCTCACCTTTTATCTTCTTTTTTCGTTATATTAATGGTATAATACAAAAAAGAATAGGAAGGATGAAGAAAAAATGGCAAAAAAGAAAACACCAAGATATAAAAAGCTCTTAGGATTTGTCTATATTGGGATTTCTGCTTTGCTGATCTATACATTAGGAGTCAATGCTTATCGTGTCATAGGACAAAAGCAACAACTGGTACAATTAGAAGAAAGAAAGGCAGAACTACAAAAGGAAAAACAGGAATTATCTAAGGAAGTGGAACTTTTAACAGATGATGATTATGTTGCCCGATATGCAAGAGAGCAGTATATTTTTCCAGATGATGATGAAGAAGTTATTAAATTACCGGAATCAAAAAAATAAGCTCGGGCTTATTTTTTTGTCTTGTTAAAGGAGGTTTTGAAATGTTTGTTTCGTTTTGTTTTCCAATGAAGGCATTGAAGCGTGAACGTGAAATTACAGTTTATTTACCTGATGATTATTATCGAACACAAAAGAATTATCCAGTTCTCTATATTCAAGATGGGCAGAATGCTTTTTTTGATTATCTGTCATATAGTGGAATAAGCTGGGGCTTTTTAGAGTATGTCAAAGAAACGGGAATGGATATCATTATGGTTGCGATTCCTTGCAATGAAGAAGGCTTTAAACGTATGGATGAATATGGGCCTTGGCCGATTAATGATGTTCTTTCTTATCAGGAAACACAACAGGATGGACTGATTATTGGTGGTGAAGGACAGGCTTATATTGAATGGCTAAAAGATGAATTAAAACCATATATTGATTGTCGATTTCGTACGCAAAAAGAGAATACAGGCATTGTTGGGAGTTCTATGGGAGCTGTCATTAGTGCTTATGCAGCTTTTCAATATCCTGAAGTTTTTCAAAAATGTGCAGCTTTATCGACAGCGTTCTGGTTTTATGTAGATGAATTTATAGATATTATTGAACATCAAGATTATGATCAATCAAATCGTTTCTATTTGGATTTAGGAGAATTTGAAAGTGGAGATGATAAAATCATTAATCAATGGTACATAGAAAGTAATCAACAAATTTATGAACATTTAGAACCAAAGGTAGAAAATTTACAAGTTCATTATTTTCCGGGTGCTCATCATAATGAGAGTGAATGGAGAGAAAGAGTACCTTTATTTATGTCTTTTTTATATGAGGAGGATGTTTAAATGTATAAGATGATTTTATCAGATTTAGATGAAACATTATTAGTGAATCATCATGTGCCAAAAATGAATCAGGATGCTATTCATCAGATGAAAGATGTTTTGTTTGTACCAGCCACAGGACGTTCTTTTCCTATGATTGAAGATATTTTAAAAGAAATTGGAACATATCAGCAGTCACATCAATATTCTATTTGTTTTAATGGCGGGTTGATTGTTGAAAATAAAGAGGCTCAAATTCTTTCTTTTCAAGGACTTTCATTTGAAGAAGCCAAGTTACTTTTTGATTGGGGTGAGAAGTATCATGTTTGTGTGATGATTTTTACTTTGGATCATTGTTATTTATTTAGAGCAGAACAAAGTGAAATAGAAAGAAAAACAGCCCAAAAAGCAGCTTTTTCAGTTGTTGATGAATATAATATGGATTTTTTGAAAGATGCTAAGATTGCGAAGTTTTTGTATGTCAAACCAGATATGGATTATTTAAAATCGATTGAAAAAGATTTGCCTGAAACAATCAAACAGCAATTTTCTATTAGTTATTCTTCTTATCGTTATCTTGAATTTAATCCTCTTGGTGTAAGCAAAGGAGCTGCTTTAAAGTGGTTGGCTAATTATTTACATATAGATACTAAAGATGTGATTGCGATTGGTGATAATTATAATGATGTGTCAATGATTGAAATGGCAGGATTAGGTGTATGTGTGGCAGGTGCCAGTCAAGATATTCAAGATATCAGTGATTATGTGACAACTGTAGATTATGATCAGGGAGCAGTTAAAGAAGTGATTGAAAAGTTTATAGGGGGAGGAAATGGAAAATGAAATATAAAGTGATAGCAAGTGATATGGATGAAACATTGTTGAATGATCAGCATGTCATTTGTCAAAGAAATATTGATTTAATTCGTTTAGCCAAAGAAAAAGGAGTTAAGTTTGTTCCGGCAACGGGACGTGGTTTTATGTCTATTCAACGTGATTTAAAATTACTGGGATTATATGATATTCCTCAAGAATATGTTATTTCATTTAATGGTGGTGCTTTAACAGAGAATAAAAACAATCAATTACTTTATTTTGAAGGGTTATCTTTTGAAAAAACAAAGGAAATCTTTGAGTTTGGTTTACAACAGGATGTTTGTCAACATATTTATACAAAAGATAAAGTGTATGTTTTTAATTTATCTGAATCAGAAGCAAAACGTATTCAAGAACAACAGGTAGAATGTGAAATTATGACAGAGAATTCTATGGATTTTTTAAAGGATGAGCCTATATCAAAGATTTTATTTCAAAATACAGATGTTCCTTATTTGATGAGTTTAGAACCTCAAATGAAATCAATAACAGAAGGAATGTGTGCTGTCAGTTATTCATCTAATCGTTATATGGAGTTTAATAAGATTGGTGTGGATAAAGGAGAAGGATTAAAACATCTGGCTCAAATCATTGGCGTGGATTTGTCTGAATGTATTGCTGTGGGGGATAATTATAATGATTTACCAATGTTAGAAGTTGCAGGATTGTCTGTGGCTGCCGGAAATGCGGTGGATGATGTCAAAAAAGTTTGTGATGTTGTGACAAAGGCTGATAATAATGAAGGTGTTATTGCTGAAATTATTGAAAGGTTTATTCTGTAATGGATTTTAAAACAATCATAGATCGTGAACGTCAAATGCCTTATTATCAGCAGTTAGAAGCGTTTGTCAATCATGAATATCAAACTCATACTGTTTATCCACCACGTCAACGTATTTTTCATTGTTTCAATTTTAAAGATTATGAAGATATAAAAGTTGTGATTATTGGCCAAGATCCTTATCATGAAGAACATCAGGCCAATGGTTTGGCATTTAGTGTGGCTAAAGGTGTGCCTATTCCACCGAGTCTTGTTAATATTTATAAAGAGGCACATGATGATGTTGGGATAGAGATTCCTCGTCATGGAGATTTATCTGCTTGGGCAAATCAAGGCGTTTTATTATTGAATACAGTTTTAACAGTTCAGGCACATCGTGCCAATTCACATAAGGAAAAGGGCTGGGAAGTTTTTACAAATCATATCATTGAAGCGATGAATCAAAGAGAAAAGCCTTTAGTCTTTATCCTTTGGGGGAGACAGGCTATTGATAAAGCTAAAATGATTGATCAGACAAAGCATTGTGTGATTACAAGCCCTCACCCTTCACCTTTATCAGCTTATCGTGGTTTTTTTGGTTCTAAACCTTTTTCTAAAACAAATCAGTTTTTAATAAGTCAAGGAATAGAACCTATAGATTGGAGGATTCGATAATGTTTACAGATGTTCATGAAGCCATAGCATACATAGAATCAAAACGAAGTAAAAGATCAATTGATGCTTTTAGAGATACTTTAAATAAATGTCATATTTTAATGAAACAGAAAAATATGATTCATATTGCAGGGACAAATGGAAAAGGTTCAACAGTGAATTACTTACGCAGTATACTTAATGCTCATGGGTATAAAGTAGGGACTTTTACTTCACCGTATTTGATTTGTCATAATGATCGTATACGTGTTGATGATATACCTATTAGTGATGAAGATTTGTTAAAATATGTCAATCAATATTATGCCATTATTGAAGAAGATGGACTGTCTATGTTTGAAATTGATGTGTTAATTATGTTGGCATATTTTCAATCCTTAGATTTAGATTATCGTATTATTGAAACTGGAATTGGAGGAATGAACGATAAAACGAATGTCATTGATCCTATTGTGAGTGCTATTACCAATATTGGTTTAGATCATCAAAAGCAATTGGGTGATATTTATGATATTATCAATGAAAAAATGGGCATTATTAAACCTCATCAAATGTTTATTACAAGTGAAACCAAAGGGACGATTCTAGCGCGTTTTCAAGAACAATGTGACGCTATGGGTGCAGTGATGTATGTTGTTCCTGAATATCAGGTTTCTCGTTATCCTTTTCATTTTCGATATCGTGATATGGCATTTACTTTGGAAAATCAAGGGATTTATCAAGTGACAAATGCACGTCTGGCATTAACAATTGCTTCTAAACTGATTAAACTTGATCCTATTGTTACACAACCGGCAATTGAACATGCTTCATGGAAAGGACGCTATGAAACATTGGATTATCAAGGTGTGAAAGTGGACATTGATGGTGCTCATAATATGCCGGGTATTAAGGCTTTATTACAAACCCTGAGAGTCAAAAAAGAGAAAGATGTAGCGATTGTCTTTTCATGTTTAAATGATCGTGATGTTGATGAAATGTTGGAAGCTATGTTAAAGGCGGGTTATCATGTTTATATCACGACTTTCCAAGATGAAAGAGCTATTGATTTATCGTCAATAGCACCACGTCCTCATTTGACAATTGTCAATAGTTTTATTGAGGCTATGCAAACAGCTTATATTAAAAAACAACATATTGTTGTAACGGGATCTTTACATTTTATTTCTCGTGTCAGAAAATATTTGATTGATCTTCAAACACAAGATACAAAAAACCAATAAAGGAGATGAACTCTTTCATTGGTTTTTATTTTTATCGTGTATTGAAATTGATGGGTTCATCAAATTCTGCCCAATCAAAATAAACAAACTGAAAAATATAGTATTTTTGGTTTTTAGGATCTCGTACAACAAAATGATCTCTACCAACTTGTTCAATGATTCCTTTGTAAATACGATCACGCCAATCTTCACTTCCGGTATATGTGAAATAGAAAGTGCCAAGTTTTCCAATATTTAAACGCAAAATATTTTCTAGATAAGTCTGTTCAGAAATAGGGGTTGGTAATGAAGATGTTTGTGAACTGGGTATGATTGATTGATTATTTGTATCCATAGATTCTCCTTTATAAATCACATTTTATTTTTGCACCGGGTGCATAAAAGCAGTGGTTTTTATAGCGACCACTTAATTCACCATAGAATTGTTGGGGACAGGTGACATTACGACCAGGATTTTTAAACCAGAGGGCATTGGTGGCAGGTTCAATACGATAGCCATCGATATTACGTAAAGCTAATTCTTTTTCTTTAGCATTGACTGGCTGATTGAAAAGGGGTTGACCAACACCGGAAAAGGCATTTTTTTGATAGATCACTTCAGAAATGGTACGGGTGTTTTTAAAAACATCACAGTTGGCTACAACACGATTGACAACAACGTTACCAACCATTAACATGCCTTCTTCACCTTCACCTAATGCCTCTGCTTTCATGATACGGGCTAATAATTCAACATCAGAATCATTGTATATGATTCGTGGGGACATTGTGATCACCTCTCTTTAATATATGAAAAAAAGAGAAAAAGTTGACTCAAATGAAAAAATATTGATGAGTCCAAGATTATTTGGAAAAGAGGAAAATAGGTGAAAAAAATCATTAAAAATGACATGAAATAGTATTTTTTTAAAAAAGAATGTGATAAAATAAATACATAGGTAAGCACTTTCATAATCACAATTGAGGAGGAAAAATTATGGGAAAAGAAATTGTTGCGATGATTTTAGCTGGAGGACGTGGTACACGTCTTGAAGCCTTAACTGCAAAAGTAGCGAAACCTGCTGTACATTTTGGAGGAAAGTATAGAATTATTGACTTTCCTTTAAGTAATTGTGCTAACTCTGGTATTGATGTGGTTGGAGTTTTGACACAATATGAATCAGTTCTATTAGGAACATATGTAGGTGCTGGAACAAAATGGGGTCTTGATGGAAACAATTCATTAGCTGCCATCTTACCAGCACGTGAAAGAGGTGGCGTTGGAGCTACTTGGTACGCTGGAACAGCAGATGCCATTTATCAAAATATTAGTTTCTTGGATCAATATGATCCGGAATATGTTTTGATCTTATCAGGAGATCATATTTATAAAATGGATTATGCTGAAATGTTAGCAGCACACAAAGAAAAAGGTGCTGATTTAACAGTGGCTGTTTTGAATGTTTCATTAAAAGAAGCAAGTCGTTTTGGTATTATGAATACAAATAAAGATGGTTCAATTTATGAATTTGAAGAAAAACCTGAAAAACCTAAATCAACACTTGCATCTATGGGTATTTATATCTTTACTTATAAAGAATTAAGAAAATATTTAATTGCGGATGCAAAAGATGAAAATAGTAAACATGACTTTGGTATGAATATTATTCCAATGATGTTGGAAGATAATAAGAAGTTATATGCTTATGAATTCTCTGGTTATTGGAAAGATGTTGGAACAGTTGAAAGCTTATGGCAGGCAAATATGGACTTGCTGGATGATAAAGAGTTAGATCTTTATAACATTAAAAAAGATTGGAAAATCTATACTGAAGATACATTGAGTAAACCTCAAATTATTGGTGAAGAAGCATCAATTAAACATTCACTTGTCACTCAAGGTTGTATCGTTAATGGTGAAGTAGAAGGTTCTGTTTTATTCAACAATGTATATATTGGTGAAGGTGCTAAGGTTGTTGATTCTGTCTTAATGCCAGGTGTTCTGGTAGAAGAAGGCGCAGAAATTTATAAAGCAATTATTGATGAAGGTGTTGTAGTGAAATCAAGTGATGTAATCAATAAAGAAGCTAAAGAAGTGGAACTTGTCAGTGACAATGCATAATACGAGGGGGTTAACAAGATGGCAAAAGTAGTTGGATATATAAATTTACACTCTGATATTTCATATAAAGGTTTAACAGAAAAAAGACCAGTAGCTTCAGTCAGCTTTTTAGGTCGTTATGGAATTATTGATTTTGTTTTATCAAATATGTCAAATTCTAATGTGGATACTGTTGGTATTTTAATTAAAGAAAAACCAAGATCATTATTTAAACATTTAGGAAATGGAAACTCTTGGAATTTTAACTCTAAATCTGGTGGAGTTTCACTTTTATACAATGAAAAGTATGCAAATAGTCCAATGTATAATCATGATATTAATAATATTGTGGAAAATATTGCATTCCTTGAAAAATCAAAAGCAGATTATGTTGTAATTGCTCCTGCACATATTATTACAACAATGAATTATGCAGAAGTTGTAGATGCTCATGCAAAATCTGGTGCTGAAATTACAATGGTTTATCAAAAAATTGATAATGCCGATGAAGCTTTTGTGGGTTCTGATTTCTTACGTTTAAAAGGTAAACAAGTGATGGAAATTAAGAACAATAAAGGAAATAGAAAAGAAAGAAATATGTCTTTGGAAACATATATTATTAATAAAAAGACTTTATTAAAATTAATTCAATATGCTCAAAAGATTAGTTCATTCTTTAATTTAAGAGATACTCTTGCTTATTTATGTGATGAAAGAAAAATTATGGCTTATGAATATAAAGGATTTGCAAGATGTATTGATTCTTATGAAGCTTATTATAAAGTGAGTATGGAATTCCTTGATATGGATATTTCTACACAGGTATTCAAGAGTACATGGCCAATCTTTACAAATACAAATGATACACCACCAACAAAATATTTGAAAAATGCAAGTGTGAAAAAATCATTTGTAGCTAATGGAGCTATTATTGATGGTGAAGTTGATGGATGTATTTTATCTCGTGATGTATCTATTGGTAAGAATGCAGTTGTGAAAAATTGTATTATTTTAAATGGTTCTAAAGTCTGTGCTGGGGCACATCTTGAAAATGTGATTATTGATAAAGATGCTCATATTGAAAAGAAAACAGAACTTATTGGTGAAGGTGAACCACTTTATGTTAGAGAAGGGGATGTTGTTTAATGAGAATTGTTTTTGCGACAAGTGAAGCGAATCCTTATATTAAATCTGGTGGTTTGGCGGATGTTTTAGGTTCACTTCCTAAGGCTCTTGTTCAAAAAGGACATGAATGCATTGTTGTATTGCCTAAGTATCAGGATATGAAATTAGCTGATACACTTGAATATGTAACAAATTATGATATTTGGGTAGGTTGGAGAAAGTGCTATTGTGGTGTTTTCAAAGCTGAATATGATGGTGTCACATATTATTTCATTGATAATGAACAATATTTTAGAAGACCTGGTTTATATGGTTATGATGATGATAATGAAAGATTTGCTTATTTTGATTTTGCAGTATTAGAGTTGTTATCACATATTGATATTAAGCCTGATATTCTACACTTACATGACTGGCAGACAGCAATGATAGCAACACTATATAAAGAAAGATATGCTTATTATGAATATTATCAGGGAATTAAGATTGTCTTTACAATTCATAATATTGCTTATCAGGGAAAATGTGATCCTGCTTTGTTAAGTGATCATTTTGGATTGGATAATTATCTCTATTATAATGGAAACTGTCGTAATGATGGATGCTTCAATATGATGAAAGCGGCTATCTATTATAGTGATATTATCACAACAGTATCGCCAACTTATGCACAGGAAATCTTGACGGATAGTTTTGGTGAAGGGTTACAGAATATTTTACAGATGCGTAGACATGATTTGTATGGTATTTTAAATGGTATTGATTATGAAACAATTAATCCTGCGACTGATCCAGAGATTGTTGAACATTTTGATATCACAAATGTTGATGAAAAGAAAGTCATCAATAAATTGGCTTTACAAAAAGAATGTGGATTACCTGAAAATAAAGATGTACCTTTAATTGGTATTGTGACAAGATTAACTTGGCAAAAAGGATTGGATTTAATTATTAATCGTATGGAAGAATTAATGAAACGTGATGTGCAGGTTGTTATTTTAGGAGCTGGGGATCAAAAATATGAAGAACCTCTAAAAGGAATAGCAGCATACCATAATCAAAAATTATCATTGAATCTAAAATATGATTTTGGATTATCTTGTCGTATTTATGCCGGATGTGATATGTTCTTAATGCCATCATTATTTGAACCATGTGGTTTATCTCAAATGATGTCACTTCGCTATGGTACAATTCCAATTGTTAGAGAAACAGGAGGACTTAAAGATAGTGTTGAACCATATGATGAGTATAAAAATACTGGTGATGGATTTAGCTTTAAGAACTATAATGCTCATGAAATGATGGATATTATTGATTATGCCTTAAAGGTTTATCAGGATAAAGAAAAATGGCAAGGATTAGTACATCGTGCAATGGAAGCGAAACTTGATTGGGATAAAAGTGCTGATGCCTATTTGAAAGTTTTTAATTCATTGTTAGATTAATAAAGGGGATAGGGAAACCTATCTCTTTTGTTTGAGCATGAAATTTTATTTGATTTTCAAGTGTGAGTTTAGTACAATGTTTTCGTAAGAGGAGGGAGGAAGATGAAGGTATTAAGAAGACTTTTTGTGATTTTGGTGTTAATAATAGGTCTTTTTGCTTGTGAAAAGGATAATGTAGAAATATCTTTAGAAAGAGATGGAAATTTGTATGAGGTGACTGATCTGGTTTCTTTCTATTATCCTAAAGATTTTGAATTAAATGCTAATAATGAAAATCAAAAAGATGTTCGTTTTATTAAAGATGAAGAAACGTATATATATACTACAATCATTGATGATACTGACAATGTTTTAGATGAACTTCCACAACTCTATGAAGGACAGTTAGAAGAAGATGGAGCTATTGATGTTTATTACTCATTAAAAACAATTCCTAGTGGCATAGAATGTTATGAGTTTACAGGTCTTTATCAGGCTTCTGGAATGAAGTTTATACAAATGGTTTATTTTACAGAAGAAGCAAGTTATGTTTATGGTTATCAGGCTCCAGAAAATGTTTATGAAGAATCGAGTGATACGGCTAGACAATATTTGGAATCTTTGACAGTACATCATTAATCTTGATTAACAAAGGTGAATTTGTTATAGTATTGATAAAGAGTTTATAAAGCATTTGATAAAGTAAATAAAGAGGACGTCTTTATCATCTGCTTTTTTATTTAAGGAGGAATAGAGATGAAACTATTTAACTCATTAACGAATAAGAAAGAAGAATTTGTTCCTATTAAAGAGGGAGAAGTGAGTATTTATGTTTGTGGTCCAACGGTCTATAATTATGTTCATATAGGAAATACACGTCCTATGATTGTTTTTGATATTTTAAGAAGAACATTTGAATATTTGGGTTATAAGGTGACTTTTGTATCTAATTTTACAGATGTCGATGATAAAATCATTAAAGCCGCTAAAGAAGAAGGAATTTCAGAAAAAGAATTAACGGATAAATATATTAAAGCTTATGAAGATGTTCGTAGAGGTTTAAATCTTTTATTTCCAACTTATGCACCTCGTGTTACAGAAACAATGCAGCCAATCATTCAATTTATAGAGCAGCTTGTTAAAGATGGATATGCTTATGAAGTTGATGGCGATGTTTATTTTAGAGTGACAAAGATTAAGGAATATGGTATGTTGTCTGGTATCAAAATTGAAGATTTGATTGCTGGAGCGAGTGAACGTGTTGAAGACAATGATAAAAAAGAAAGTTCTACTGATTTTGCATTGTGGAAAAAAACTGATGAAGGAATTCAATTTGATAGCCCATGGTCTAAAGGAAGACCGGGGTGGCATACGGAATGCGTTGTGATGATCAATGATATTTTTGAAAATGGATATATTGATATTCATGGAGGAGGACAGGATTTAAAATTTCCTCATCATGAAAATGAAATTGCTCAGTCTATAGCTTGCCATCATCATCCTATTGCACATATCTGGATGCATAATCAAATGATTAATATTAATAATCAAAAGATGTCAAAATCTTTGGGAAATGTTTTATGGGCAAAAGATTTATTGGAACAATTAGGATGTAATGTTTATAAGTGGCTGATGTTATCAACACATTATCGTAATCCATTGAATTTTACTGATGATGTTTTAAATAATGTGAAAAAAGAAGTGGAAAAAGTAGAAAATATTTTAAAACAGTCTTCATTGTATCTACAGGTTCATCATTGTCTGGAAAATGAGTATTGTCAGGAAACAGTAGATGAAATGGTAAAAGCACTTAGCGATGATTTGAATACATCTTTAGCTTTGACACAGATTTTAGGACAAGTGAAAGTGTTAAATCAATTAATGCGTGTTAAGGATAAAGATAATATTATGATTTCTAAGGGATATCAGACACTTGTAAAAATGTTGGATATGATGGGATTTTTACATGAAACAAAAGTGCTAAGTGAAGCGGATATTGCTTTATATCAAAACTGGCAAAAGGAAAAAAGTGAAAAGAATTTTGAACAGGCAGACCTTTTAAGAAAAGAATTACAGGATAAAGGAATTATATAAATGAGGCCAGAATTAATGAATGTATTAGCCTTAGCATATTTGGGAGATAGTATTTTTGAGGTTTATGTCAGAGAGTATTTATTAGTTGAAAAAGGAATAATGAAACCAGATTTATTACAGAAAGAAGCTAAATTTTTTGTGAGTGCTAAAGCACAGGCGGCCTTTATACAAGAAGCATTAAAACAGCAATGGTTAACAGAAGAAGAAATAGGTATTTATAAAAGAGGTAGAAATGCAAAGAGTCGACATGTTCCTAAAAATACATCTGTCATGACTTATAATCAGTCGACTGGTTTTGAAACATTAGTTGGGCATTTATATTTATTAAAAAAACAAGAGAGAATTACAGAGATTTTTGATTTATTTAAAGAATTTGTAGATGGAAAATGAGAAAAAAATGAGACAAATTTGAGACGCATGGAGAGAAAAATATGACACAATATATTTATGGGAAAAACACAGTAATTGAATCTTTAAAGGGAAATAAACCAGTTTATGAGGTTTATTTGATGAAAAATGCAAAAGATGATAAAGTTCTTTCTTTAGCAAAAGCAAAGAATGTTAAAGTTCATATCGTGCGTCATAAAGATGAGCTAACGAAACTTGTTGGTTCAGTCGTGCATCAGGGAATTGTGGCAGCTATAGAAAGTTATCGCTATTATTCACTGGATGAAATGATACAGGCTATTCCAAAAGGAAAGCAGCCATTGTTGGTAATGCTGGATGGTTTAGAGGATCCTCATAATCTAGGAGCGATTTTAAGAACCTGTGATGCTATTGAGGTTGATGGCGTTATTATTGGCAAAAAGCGTAGTGTGAGTTTATCTCCAACAGTCGCAAAAGTATCTACAGGTGCTATTGATCATGTCAAAGTTGCTCAAGTCACGAATCTATCTCGTACTTTAGATGAATTAAAGAAACAAGGTTTCTGGGTTGTTGGCTGTGATTTAAATCAATCACAGGATTATCGTGCGATTGATTATAATATGCCACTGGTTGTTGTGATTGGTTCCGAAGGTTTTGGCATTTCACGTCTTGTTAAAGAACATTGCGATATGAATGTTGTTTTGCCAATGACGGGACATGTAACATCGCTTAATGCCTCTGTTGCTTGTGCAGTTATACTTTATCAGATTTACAATTCACGTCATCCTTTAAAGTAGAAGGGAGGTAGCATGAGAGGCTACAGTAATGATGATGAATTGGTTTATTTAATGCATTGCGGTAGTGAAAGAGCAAGGGAAATACTTTATCGACGCTATTATCATTTGGTGTCGAAATGGATGCTGACGTTTTCATATTATTTTGTCAGTGGGTATGAACATGAAGATTTTATTCAAATGGCAATGATGGGGTTTCACGATATTATTGATAGTTATCGTGATGATCAAAAAGCGACACTGGCCACATTTATGAAAATTGCACTGACAAAACGTATTTTAAGTTTATTGCGTGTAAATAAAGATATTTGTTATCGTGCCGGAACAACAATATTATCTCTCGATAATTATGTAGATGACGATAAAGAAATACGTTATGTAGATATGGTTATTGATGATCATGATCATTATCATCCTGAGACGAGTTTGATGGTGAAAGAGGCAAAAACTTACTATTCAACACAAATTGAAGCACGAACGTCACCTCGAGAAAATCAGGTTATGAAGTATAAAAAAGAAGGATATGATGAAGTAGAAATTGCTAAAAAACTTCATATTTCAGTGAAAAGTGTCTATAATGCTGTTTATCGCTATTCAAAGAAAGTTGTTGGCATTGACGAGCTAAAATAAATGTGTTAAATTATAAAAACGTAAAGGAGTGATGAACATGAAACAAAAAGTGATTCTCGTATGTACGGAGTGTTTATCACGTAATTATTCAGTCACTAAAAATAAAAGATTAAATGTAGAAAGACTTGAGTTAAGAAAATATTGTAAAAAATGTGGAAAACATACAATTCACAAAGAAACGAAATAGGAGGTCAACATGAAAATCAAGGAATGGTGTACATTAAAAGGCATTCGTGCTGAAATCAAAAATATTCATTGGTTAACAAAAAAGGAATTAGCTTATAATTCTGTTGTGGTTTTGGTTTTTTGTTTTTTATTTGGCGTTTATTTTTATGGTAGTGATGCAGTGATTGCATTAATTTTGAAAGCATTGGGGATGAATTAAGATGTCTGGAATGAATGATGAAGGAAGACGCTGGTATGTTGTCAATACATATTCAGGTCATGAAAACAAAGTAAAAGAAAACTTAGAAAAACGTGTTGAATCTATGGGACTTCAGGACTGTTTATTTAATATTGTTATTCCTGAACATGTAGAAACAGAAATTAAAGATGGAAAAAAGATTAATAAAACAAAAAATATGTTTCCAGGATATGTTTTAGTGGAAATGATTATGACAGATGAAGCCTGGTATATTGTGCGTAATACATCTGGAGTTACTGGTTTCATTGGGTCATCTGGTGGGGGTGCTAAACCTTTCCCGTTACCTAAGGAAGAAATTGATCCTATTTTAAAGAGCATGGGAATCAAGACTTCTCAACTTGAAGTTGATTTTGGTGTAGGTGATGAAGTGAAAGTCATTTCTGGTCCTTTTGCTGGAAAACAGGGAAAAGTAGAGTCTATTGATCATGAAAAAGAAGTGGCTTCTGTTTTTATTGATTTTTTAGGAAATGAAAACTTAATGGAAATTGGACTTGTTCAATTAGAGAAAGTAGAATTATAAGAAAAGGTCATTTTTGATGATCTTTTTTTGTAAAAAAGTTGATATATTCAATAAAAAACTATTGCAATCTGTGATAGTTTATGTATAATAAGTAAACGACGCAATATGTGTTATTATGCGTGGGAGGATTGACTGTCCTTTACCACAGCACGGACAAATTTTTATAGGAGGTGTGTCGCGTGAGTAAGAAAGTCACAAGAGTTATGAAAATTCAATTCCCTGCTGGGGGAGCTAAACCAGGACCAGCTTTAGCAGGTGCTGGAATTCAAATGCCAAAATTCTGTACTGCTTTCAATGATCAGACAAAAGATCGTATGGGAGAAACGGTACCAGTTGTTTTGACAATTTATGAAGATAAAAGTTTTGATTTCGTATTAAAAACTGCTCCAACTGCAGAAATGATTAAAAAGGCATGTGGAATTAAAAAAGCTGCATCTGATTCTAAACAAACAGTAGCAACTTTATCAGCTGATAAGTTAAAAGAAATCGCTGAATACAAAATGCCTGATTTAAATGCTAACGATTTAGAAGCAGCAATGAAAATCGTAGCTGGTACTGCTCGTAATATGGGTGTAAAAGTTGAAGGCTTAGATGCTTAATTTTAAAAAGAGGAGAAAAGAAAATGGCTAAAAGAAGTAAGAAATATCAAGAAGCCGCTGCTCTTATTGAAAAAGGTAAAGCTTACCCAATTGATGAAGCAGTTGCTTTAGTAAAGAAAACAAGTAAAGTCAATTTTGATGCAAGTGTGGATGTTGTATTTAAATTAGGATTAGATACAAGACATGCTGATCAACAGTTGCGTGGAGCTGTCGTTTTACCACACGGAACTGGAAAAACAAAGAAAGTATTAGTTGTCACTCAAGGAGCTAAAGTTGAAGAAGCTAAAGCTGCTGGAGCTGATGTTGTAGGTGGAAAAGAAATCCTTGAAGATATTCAAAAAGGATGGCTTGATTTTGAAGTAATGATTGCAACACCAGATATGATGGCTGAATTAGGGAAATTAGGACGTATCTTAGGTCCTAAAGGTTTAATGCCTAACCCTAAAACTGGAACAGTAACTATGGATGTAGCTAAAGCTGTTCAAGAAACAAAAGCTGGTAAAGTCACTTACCGTACTGATAAAGATGGTAATGTTCATATGCCAATCGGAAGAATTTCTTTCGATGATGAAAAAATTGCAGAAAACTTTAAAACAGTTTATGACTTATTATTAAGAATTAAACCATCTTCTGCAAAAGGAACATATATGAAGAATATTGCAATTTCTTCAACTATGGGTCCTTCAGTAAAAGTCGCTTCTATGTAATAGAGAAGCTATATTAACGACGCAATCAATATACCGTAGACAGCAACGGGGAAACCTTAATTAAGTTGCCGAGGTGATATTGTCAAAGAATTGACAACTCCCTCGTAAATACGAGGGAGTTTTTCACGGATATATTGTTGCATATATAAAATTAATAGGAGGTGTAACAATGTCAAAAGAAATCTTGGAAGCTAAACAACAAGTTGTTGCAGAAATCAGTGAACAATTAAAAAATTCACAATCTACAGTTGTTGTTGAATATCGTGGATTAACAGTGGCTGAAGTTACTGAATTACGTAGAGCTTTAAGAGCTGAAAATGTGGGATTTAAAGTTTATAAAAACACATTAGTTCAAAGAGCTGTTGAACAAGAAGGTATGAACGAATTAGAAGAATACCTTGTTGGACCAAACGCATTGGCATTTGGTAAAGATGATGCAGTGGCTCCTGCAAGAATTTTAGCAAATTTTGCAAAAGATCACGAAGCATTACAAATTAAAGCTGCTTATATCGAAGGTAAATTCTTACCTAAAGAAGAAGTAATGGCAGTATCACAATTACCTAATCGTGAAGGTATGTACTCAATGTTACTTGCATGTATGAAAGAACCTGTTGCTAAAGTGGCAAGAGTTATTCAAGCTGTTGCTGACGCAAAAGGTGGAGATGCGGCTGAAGAAGCTGCTGCTGAATAGTTAAAAATGAACGGAGGAAAATAAAATGGCAAAATTAACACATGAAGATATCTTAGCTTATTTAGAAGAAGCTACAATTTTAGAATTAAATGATTTAGTAAAAGCAATCGAAGAAAAATTTGATGTAACTGCTGCTGCTCCTGTAGCTGTTGTTGCTGGTGGAGAAGCTGCTGCAGATGCTGCTCCAGCTAACGTAACTGTAACATTAACTGATGTTGGTGCTACTAAAGTTGCTGTTATCAAAGCAGTAAGAGAAATTACTGGTTTAGGATTAGTTGATGCTAAAGGTTTAGTTGACAAAGTTCCTGCTGAAATTAAGAAAGATATTCCAGCTGAAGAAGGAGCTAAGATTAAAGAACAATTAGAAGCTGCTGGTGCAACTGTAGAAGTTAAATAATTTCTAAAATTAAAAAGCCCTTATTGAAGGGCTTTTTTTTAACAAGGAGTGAGATGATGGCTCATTATTATACAAATAATACTGATTTAAAATCACAGAAAAAATATATTACATTTCAATATCGTAATCAAGATTTGACTTTTGTCAGTGATATAGGGGTTTTTTCTAAAGAGTATATTGATTATGGATCACGTGTTCTTCTTGAAAGTATACATCTTTTACCATCACAAAAATCATTACTGGATGTTGGGTGTGGTTATGGTACATTGGGGTTATCATTAAAAAAAGTGTATTCATGGCTTAAGGTGGAAATGGTTGATGTAAATGAACGTGCTTTGAATTTAGCTAAGGAATCAGCTTGTTATAATCAGTTGGAAGATGTTACAATATATAAAAGTTCGGTTTATGAAAATGTGAAAGGAACTTTTGATGTTATTGTATCTAATCCACCGATTCGTGCTGGAAAGACAATTGTTTTTGAAATTTTAGAAAAAGCATATCATCATTTAAATGATTCGGGAACTTTGTTTGTTGTTATTCAAAAAAAACAAGGGGCTCCTTCTGCTAAGAAAAAGATGGAAGATGTTTTTGGGAATTGTGAAATTATAAAAAGAGATAAAGGATATTTTGTTTTAAAATCGGTAAAATAACACTGTTTTTTGTGTTTCAAAAGAAATTTTG
The DNA here is from genome assembly GCF_042850985.1 of Massiliimicrobium timonense. Taxonomy (GTDB): domain Bacteria; phylum Bacillota_I; class Bacilli_A; order Erysipelotrichales; family Coprobacillaceae; genus Allocoprobacillus. Next base: position 2,240,298 of record NZ_AP031415.1, on the reverse strand, counting down.
AAATTTATGATTTGGTATTGACTTCAACTGGCCTCTATGCTAGTATAATAAAATGCCTACTCATATATAAAAAGCAGTGTTTTTTGCTTGCTTTAATTAGGAGATAGAGATCATGAATAAGGAGTGAAACAGGCTTGGAAAGAAATGGAACTCAGGCAAAAAGTCGTATTAATCGTCGCAATTATTCAAGAATTAGTGGGTCTTTGGAATTGCCAAATTTAGTAGAAATCCAGACAAATTCTTTTGAATGGTTTAAAAACGAAGGAATTAAAGAAGTTTATAACGATGTTTATCCTATTAGCAATTACAACGAAACTTTAACTTTAGAGTTTGTGGATTGTCGCTTTGATGCACCGAAATATTCAGTGGAAGAAGCAAAAGATAGAGATACAAATTATTGTGCACCTATTCGTGCAACTTTACGTTTAGTGAATAATGGCACTGGTGAAATTAAGGAAAATGAAGTCTTTATGGGTGATTTTCCATTAATGACAGATTCTGGTACTTTTATTATTAATGGGGCTGAACGTGTTATTGTTTCACAGTTAGTACGTTCGCCAGGAGCATATTTTGCTGATGCAATGGATAAAAGTGGTAAAACTGTTTTCACTGGAAGTATGATTCCTTCACGAGGAACATGGCTTGAATTTGAAAACGATGCAAAAGATATTTTAAATGTACGTATTGATAGAACTCGTAAAATACCGGGAACGATTTTATTACGTGCTTTAGGATTAAGTAGTGATGAAGATATTATTGAAGTATTAGGAGATCATGAGTTTATCAGAAATACATTAGCTAAAGATACAACTCATAATACTGATGAAGCTTTAATTGAAATTTACAATAAATTAAGACCAGGGGAACCTGCAACTTTAGAAGGTGCTAACAATTTATTATATACAAGATTCTTTGATGCAAAAAGATATGACCTTGCACGTGCAGGACGTTTTAAACTTGGTAAAAAATTGAGTTTATTAGATAGAATTACAAACCGTGTTTTAGCTCAAGATGTTATAGATATAGATGGAAATGTTGTGATGAAAGAAGGAACTTTATTAACAAAAGATAAAGTAGACCTTTTAGCTCCTGTTTTCCAAGCTGGAGCTCATATGAGAGATATTCACACAAATGATTTTTTAAGATCACATGGACGTATTCAAGTATTAGAAGTTTATGTTGATGAAACAAAATCAAAGAAAATGAAAGTTGTAGGGACAGATTTATCATTAGATTGTAAATATATTACAATTTCAGATATGATTGCTGCCTATTCATATATGTTAAATCTTGTGGATATCTATGATTCATTAGATTTAGCAAGTGATGATAGAGTCAATTTGATGAGTCGTATTGGTTTATTAGATGATATTGATCATTTAGGAAATAGACGTGTCCGTTCTGTTGGAGAATTGATTCAAAATCAATTTAGAATTGGTTTGTCAAGAATGGAAAGAGTTGTTAAAGAAAGAATGTCATTGTCTGAAGTTGATAGTGTCACTCCACAATCATTAACAAACATTCGACCATTAACAGCCGCTATTAAAGAGTTTTTCTCATCATCTCAGTTATCTCAATTTATGGATCAGATTAATCCATTAGCTGAGTTAACGAATAAACGTCGTTTATCAGCGTTAGGGCCAGGTGGGTTATCAAGAGATCGTGCTGGTTATGAAGTTCGTGACGTTCATGCTTCTCACTACGGTCGTATTTGCCCAATTGAAACACCTGAAGGTCCAAATATCGGGTTGATTTCAACGTTGGCTTCTTATGCAAAAATCAATAAATATGGATTTATTGAAACACCTTATCGTAAAGTCAATCATAGTGTTATTGATGAAGATGATGTGCGTTATTTAACAGCTGATGAAGAAAAGAATTATGTGATTGCACAAGCTAAGGTTCAACATGATGAAAATGGTAAAATCCTTGATGAACAGGTTATTGCCCGTCATTTAGGGGAAAATATCATGGCAAAACCAGAAGAAATTGATTTTATTGATATTTCTCCAAAACAGATTGTTTCTGTTGCCACTTCATGTATTCCTTTCCTTGAAAATGACGATGCCACTCGTGCCTTAATGGGTGCCAACATGCAACGTCAGGCTGTCCCATTATTAAATCCACATACACCTCTTGTAGGAACTGGTATGGAATATCAGGCAGCAAGAGATTCTGGAGCAGCCGTTGTTGCGAAAAAAGATGGTATTGTCACTTATGTTGATGCGAAAAAGATTATTGTTGAAGAAGATACAGGACCTCATAAATATCGTTTGACAAAATTTGCGATTTCCAATGCAGGAACTTGTATTAACCATAGACCAATTGTAAAAGTCGGTGATCAAGTTGTGAAAGGTGAAATTCTTGCTGATGGTCCATCAATGGAACAGGGAGAATTAGCTTTAGGACAAAACGTATTAGTTGGTTTCATGACATGGAATGGTTACAACTATGAAGATGCTGTTATCATGTCTGAAAGATTAGTTAAAGAAGATGTTTATACATCTATTCATATTGAAGAATATAGTATTGAATGTCGTGATACAAAATTAGGACCTGAAGAAATTACAAGAGATATTCCTAATGTTGGTGAAGATGCACGTAAAAACTTAAACAGTGAAGGTATCATTATGATTGGTGCTGAAGTTAAGGAAGGTGACATCTTAGTTGGTAAGGTAACACCAAAAGGACAAGCGGAATTATCTGCAGAAGAAAAATTATTATTAGCAATCTTTGGTGAAAAATCTAGAGAAGTCAAAGATAATTCTTTAAGAGTTCCTCATGGAGGGGCAGGAATTGTTCATGATATTAAAATTTTCTCTAGAAAAAATGGTGATGAATTACAACCGGGTGTTAATAAAGAAGTTAAAGTTTATATCGTTCAAAAACGTAAAATTTCTGAAGGTGACAAGATGGCAGGTCGTCATGGTAATAAAGGGGTTATTTCTAAAATATTACCAATTGAAGATATGCCACACTTAGAAGATGGAACAATTCTTGACATCATGTTGAATCCATTAGGGGTTCCTTCACGTATGAACATTGGGCAGGTATTGGAATTACATTTAGGTTATGCTGCCAGAGAGTTAGGTATGTATTTTGCAACACCAGCTTTTGATGGTATTAATTCAAAAGATCTTGAAGATATCATGAAAGAAGCAGGAATGTCTGTTGATGGAAAACAACCAGTGATTTCTGGAATGACTGGTGAATATTTTGATTCAAACGTTTCTGTTGGTGTCATGTATATGATTAAATTAGCTCACATGGTTGATGATAAACTTCATGCCAGATCAGTTGGTCCATACTCTTTAGTAACACAACAGCCTCTTGGTGGTAAAGCACAAAATGGTGGACAAAGATTTGGAGAAATGGAAGTTTGGGCACTTGAAGCTTATGGTGCAGCTTATACACTGAGAGAAATTTTAACTGTCAAATCTGATGATGTTGTAGGACGTGTCAAAACTTATGAGGCTATTGTCAAAGGACAAAAATTGCCTGAACCAGGACTTCCTGAATCATTTAGAGTTTTAACAAAAGAATTACAGGCTTTAGCTTTAGATATTCGTATGTTAGATGAAAATGGTGAAGAAATAGATGCAAGAAAGATTGAAGATGAAGAACGTCGCTTCCCTACTTCAATTGATACAACTCCTGAACAACCAGAGGTTACTGATGAAGAAGTGGCTGAGGTTGAAGGTGATTTCTCAGAAGATGAAGAATCATTTGATGATTTAGATTCAGCAATTGATGAACTCTTTAGTGATGATGAAGAAGAAAGTAACGAAGAATAGGAGGAAATATGAATGGCAGATGTCAATAACTTTTCAGCAATCCAAATTGGATTAGCTTCTCCAGAAAAAATTCGTGAATGGTCTTATGGTGAAGTTAAAAAACCTGAAACTATTAATTATCGTTCTCAAAAGCCTGAAAAAGATGGTCTATTTTGTGAAAAAATCTTTGGACCATCTAAGGATTGGGAATGTAGCTGTGGAAAATATAAGAAAGTGAGATATAAAGGTGTTATCTGCAATCGTTGTGGTGTTGAAGTGACAAAATCATCTGTACGTCGTGAACGTATGGGGCATATTGAACTGGCTACACCGGTTGCACATATCTGGTATTTAAAGGGTATTCCATCAAGAATGGGATTAATCCTTGATATGACACCAAAACAACTTGAAGAAATTATTTATTTCGTTTCTTATGTTGTTACTGATAAGGGAAGTACACCTTTAGAATATAAACAAGTCTTATCTGAAAGAGATTATCGTAACTGTTATGAAAAATTTGGTCATCAATTTGAGGCTAAAACTGGGGCAGAAGCGATTAAAATCTTGCTTCAAAAAGTCGATTTAGATGAAGAATTTGAATTGGTAACAAAAGACTTAAAAGAAGCACAAGGACAAAGACGTTCAAAATTATTGAAAAGACTTGAAGCAATTGAGGCATTTAGAACTTCACACAATCAACCAGAATGGATGATCTTAGATGTTCTTCCTGTTATTCCACCTGATTTAAGACCAATGTTACAATTGGATGGTGGACGTTTTGCGACAAGTGACTTGAATGATTTATATCGTCGTGTTATTACACGTAATAATCGTTTGAAAAAGTTGTTAGAGCTAGGAACACCTTCTATTATTGTGCAAAATGAAAAGCGTATGTTACAAGAAGCAGTGGATGCCTTAATTGATAATGGACGTCGTTCAAAACCAATTACTGGGGCTGGAGGAAGACCATTAAAATCATTAAGTCATACGTTAAAAGGAAAGCAAGGGCGTTTCCGTCAAAACTTACTTGGAAAACGTGTTGACTATTCAGGACGTTCAGTTATCGCTGTTGGACCTGATTTAAAGATGTATCAATGTGGTATTCCACGTGAAATGGCTTTAAACTTATTTAAACCATTTGTCATTAGTGGATTAGTAAGAGAACAAATAGCAACAAATATTAAAGCGGCTGAAAGATTAATTGATAAGATGGATGATGTGATTTGGCCAATCGTTGAAGAAGTCATCAAAGAACATCCAGTCTTATTAAACCGTGCGCCTACATTGCATAGATTAGGTATTCAGGCATTCGAACCTAAATTGGTTGAAGGACGTGCTATTCGTTTGCACCCATTAGTATGTCCAGCGTTCAACGCTGACTTTGATGGTGACCAGATGGCAGTTCACGTTCCATTAGGGGAAGAAGCTATTCAAGAAGCTAGACAGTTAATGTTAGGTTCTCACAATATCCTTGGACCAAAAGATGGAAAACCTATCGTTACACCTTCTCAGGACATGGTGTTAGGTAACTATTACTTAACATTAGAAGATGAAGGGGCTATTGGTGAAGGAACTGTTTTTGCAGATGTGAATGAAGTTTTAATGGCATATGATGCAAAAACTGTACATTTACACACAAGAATTGCGATTAGAGGAAAATCTTTAAAGAATAAGACATTTACTGAAAAACAAAATAATAGCTATTTAATTACAAGTGTTGGTAAAATTATCTTTAACCAGATTTTTGATGGGGCATTCCCATTTATCAATGATTCTAGTAAAGAAAATTTAGTAGCAACACCAGATAAATATTTCGTACCAATGGGTACTGATATTAAAGCACATATTAAAGCACAGCCTTTAATTAAACCATTGGGTAAAAAAGCTTTAGGAAACATTATCAATGAAATGTTTGATCCTACAAAAATTAGTGATACAACAGCGATGTTGGATAAATTAAAAGATCAAGGATTCTATTATTCTACAATTGCTGGTATTACAGTTTCTGTTTATGATATTCAGGTTCCACAAAGTAAATACGTTTTATTTGATGAAGCTGATGAAAAACTTGAAGTAATCAAGAAATTATATCGTAAAGGGAAAATCACTGATGAAGAAAGACATAATATTGTTATTAAGTTATGGGAATCTGTTAAAGACCAAGTTCAAGCTGTTGTTAAGGAAGAATTTGAGGCAGATGATCGTAATCCAATCTTCATTATGTCTGATTCAGGAGCACGTGGTAATATCTCAAACTTTACACAGTTAGTAGGTATGCGTGGATTGATGTCTAATCCAAAAGGTGAAACGATTGAGTTGCCTATCAAATCTTCATTTAGAGAAGGTTTAACAGCATCTGAATTCTTCATCTCTACACATGGTGCCCGTAAAGGATCTACTGATACAGCCTTAAAGACAGCCGATTCAGGATACTTGACAAGACGTTTGGTTGATGTTGCTCAAGAAGTCATTGTTACTGAAGATGATTGTGGCACAGATCAGGGATTTGTTGTTACTGAATTGTACAATACTTCAGATAATTCAGTGATTGTGCCATTATATGACCGTCTAGTAGGACGTTATTCTCAAAAGGATGTTGTTCATCCTGAAACAGGAGAAGTGCTTGTTCAAGCGGGAGAAATGATTGATGAAGCGATTGCTAAAAATATTACAGATGCTGGAATCAAAGAAGTTGAAATTCGTTCAATCTTTGGATGTAAAGCTAAAAATGGAATTTGTAGAAAATGTTATGGTCGTAACTTAGCAACTGGTGAACAAGTTGAATTAGGAGAAGCTATTGGTATTATGGCGGCTCAATCAATTGGTGAACCTGGTACACAGTTAACAATGCGTACATTCCACATGGGTGGAGTTGCTGGTGGTGCCGATATTACTCAAGGTTTACCTCGTATTCAAGAGTTATTTGAAGCAAGAAATCCAAAAGCAAAATCTATTATTTCTGAAATTGATGGTGAAGTTTCTAATATCATTGATAACAATGGTAGAGCTGAAGTTGTCGTTTCTAACTTACTTGAAACAAAGAGTTATTTAACACCTTATGGTGCAAAATTAAGAGTCTCTGTAGGTGATGAAGTTGGTATTGGTTCTAAAATTACTGAAGGATCAATTGATCCAAAAGAATTATTAGCTGTTGCTGATGTCAAAGCTGTAGAAAATTATATCTTGAAAGAAGTTCAAAAAGTTTATCGTTTACAAGGTATTGAAATTTCAGATAAACACATTGAAGTTATTATTCATCAAATGTTGAAGAAGATGAGAATTGTTGAAGGTGGAGATACTGGAGCATTACCTGGTACTCATATTAATGTTCAAAAATTTACTGAATTAAATAAAGAAGCCTTAAAAGCTGGAAAACATCCTGCTGTTGCAAGACCAATCTTGTTAGGGATCACAAAAGCTTCACTTGAAACTGAATCATTCTTATCTGCTGCTTCATTCCAGGAAACAACAAAAATCTTAACAGATGCGGCTATTAAAGGGAAGGTTGATGAATTAAGAGGTCTTAAAGAAAATGTTATTATTGGTAAATTATTACCTGCTGGTACAGGGTTAAGAGGACCTTTAAAATCACCTGAAACGATTGCTAGAGAGTTAGAAGAAGCACGCAAAGAAAAGGAATTAGAAGAAGCTGAACATTTACAAGCTGAAACTTTATCAGAAAGTTTGTTAAGCAGTACTGAAATTGATGAAGAATTTTCAACAACAGAATAAAATAAAGAAACAAGGTCTTAAAAAAGATCTTGTTTTTCTTTGATAAAAAGAGTAAAAAGTGTTGACTTTATAAATTTTGTCGTATATAATTGCTTTCGGTACTCGACTAAGAGTGCATTTTATCTCATCAAAAAATGAAACACCCGGAATTGTGTGTTAAGAAGAAAGGAAAGGAGAAAAACATGCCTACAATTAATCAATTAGTCAGAAAAGGACGTAGTGAAAAAACATCTAAATCAAAATCACCTGCGTTAAATAGAGGTTACAACTCATTATTAAAGAAACCAACTAATATTAGTTCACCTCAAAAACGTGGTGTTTGTACTCGTGTTGCCACTATGACACCAAAGAAACCTAACTCGGCTTTACGTAAATATGCCCGTGTTCGTTTGTCAAACGGAATGGAAGTAACTGCATATATTCCAGGAATTGGGCACAACTTACAGGAACACAGTGTTGTGTTAATTCGTGGAGGACGTGTTAAGGACTTACCAGGGGTTCGTTATCATATTATTCGTGGTACTATGGACTGTGCTGGTGTAAAAGATCGTATGCAAGGACGCTCTCGTTATGGAGCTAAAAAACCTAAAAAATAAGAGATAGGAGGAAAAACTGATGTCAAGAAGAGGACGCGTAGCAAAAAGAGATGTACTACCTGATCCAATTTATAATTCTAAGGTAGTTACAAAATTAATTAACAATATCATGCTTGATGGTAAAAAAGGTGTTGCTCAAAACATCTTATATGAAGCATTTAAAAAAGTTGAAGAAAAAACTGGAAATCCTGCAATGGAAGTATTTGATCAAGCAATCAACAATATCATGCCTGTACTTGAATTAAAAGTAAGACGTATTGGAGGAGCTAACTATCAAGTACCTGTTGAAGTATCTCCAGAAAGAAGAATGACATTAGGATTAAGATGGTTAGTTAACTATTCTCGTTTAAGAAACGAAAAAAGCATGATTGATCGTCTTGCTAATGAAATTATTGATGCCTCTAATGGAACTGGTGCTTCTGTGAAAAAGAAAGAAGATACTCATAAGATGGCTGAAGCTAATAAAGCATTTGCACATTTCCGTTGGTAATATATGATTTAGAGGAAATATTTGAAAGGAGAAAAATATGGCTCGTGAATTTTCGTTAGAAAAAACTCGTAATATTGGAATCATGGCTCACATTGATGCTGGTAAAACAACAACAACTGAACGTGTTCTTTATTACACTGGAAAAATTCATAAAATTGGTGAAACACATGATGGTGCTTCACAAATGGACTGGATGGAACAAGAGCAAGAACGTGGTATTACAATCACTTCAGCAGCAACAACTGCACAATGGAATGGATACCGTGTTAACATCATTGATACTCCAGGCCATGTCGATTTCACTGTTGAAGTAGAACGTTCTTTACGTGTACTTGATGGTGCTGTTACTGTATTAGACTCAAAAGCTGGTGTTGAACCACAAACAGAAACTGTTTGGCGTCAAGCAACAACTTATGGAGTTCCTCGAATTGTCTTCTGTAACAAAATGGATGCAACTGGGGCAGATTTCTTAATGTCTGTTGAATCTATTGGAAAAAGATTAGATGCTAACGCTGTAGCTATTCAATTACCAATTGGTGCCGAAGATACATTTGAAGGTGTTATTGACTTAATTAAAATGAAAGCTGTTCATTTTGAAGGAGCTAAGGGTGAAAACGTTGTTTATTCTGAAATTCCTGAAAATATGAAAGCTCAAGCAGAAGAATATCGTCAAAAAATGATTGATTCAGCTGCATCTTTTGATGATGATTTAATGATGAAAGTCTTAGAAGAAGAACCAGTTACTGAAGAAGAAATTAAAGCAGCAATCCGTAAAGGAGTATTAGCTGTTGAATTATTCCCAGTATTATGTGGATCTGCTTATAAAGACAAAGGTGTACAGTTAATGTTAGATGCTGTTATCGACTTCTTACCTGCACCAACTGATGTTCCATCAATTAAAGGTGAAGATGAAGATGGTAACGAAATCGAAAGACATGCAAGTGATGATGAGCCATTCTCTGCATTAGCATTTAAGATTATGGCTGACCCATTTGTTGGTAAATTAACATTCTTCCGTGTATATTCAGGACATATTGAATCTGGATCATATGTTTTAAACTCTTCTAAAGATAAAAAAGAACGTTTAGGACGTATCTTACAGATGCATGCTAATACACGTAAAGAAATTAGCGAAGTTTACGCTGGAGATATTGCTGCAGCTGTTGGATTTAAAAATACAACAACTGGGGATACTATCTGTGATGAAAAGAATTTCATTATCTTAGAAAAAATGGAATTCCCTGAACCAGTTATTGAATTAGCAATTGAACCAAAAACAAAACAAGACCAAGATAAATTAAGTAACGGTTTAGCAAGATTAGCTGAAGAAGACCCTACATTCAGAGTCACTACAAATCCTGAAACTGGTGATACAATTATTGCCGGAGTTGGGGAATTACACTTAGACGTTATCGTTGATCGTTTAAAGAGAGAATACAAAGTTGAAGCTAATGTTGGGGCACCACAAGTTGCTTATCGTGAAACAATTAGAAAAGCTGCTGATTGTGAAGGTAAATTCGTACGTCAGTCAGGTGGTCGTGGACAATACGGACATGTATGGATTAAATTCGAACCAAATGAAGGTAAAGGATTTGAATTCGTTGATGCTGTAGTTGGTGGAACTGTCCCTAGAGAATACATTGGTTCAGTAAAAGCTGGGCTTGAAGAAGCATTAGAAAATGGTATGATTGCAGGGTATCCAGTATTGGATATTAAAGCAACTTTATTTGATGGTTCTTACCATGATGTCGACTCATCAGAAATGGCATACAAGGTTGCTGCAAGTTTAGCATTAAAAGAAGCTGGTAAAAAATGTGATCCAGTTATCTTGGAACCAATTATGGCTGTAGAAGTCACTGCACCTTCTGAATATTTAGGAAGCGTTATGGGAGATATCTCTTCTAGACGTGGTATGATTGAAGGACAAGAAGAAAGAGGAAACGCTGTTTTAGTACAAGCAAGTGTACCTTTATCTGAAATGTTTGGATATGTTACTGACTTAAGATCATTTACACAAGGACGTGGAAATTACACTATGCAATTTGATCGTTATGAACCAGTTCCTAAGTCAATTGCAGAAAGTATTATTAAGAAAAATGGTGGAAATAATTAATCCACTAAAAGTATTGCATTTTTGAGATAAATCATTTAGAATGTATATGTAAAAATTTAAAGAAATTTATATAGGAGGAAGCTTAAATGGCTAAAGAAAAATTTGACCGCTCTAAAGCGCATGTTAATATTGGAACAATTGGTCACGTTGACCATGGAAAAACAACTTTAACTGCAGCAATCACTACTGTTTTAGCACAAGAAGGAAATGCTAAAGCAATGGACTACGCTGCAATTGATGCTGCACCTGAAGAAAAAGAACGTGGTATCACAATCAACACTGCACACGTTGAATATCAAACAGCAACTCGTCACTATGCACACGTTGACTGTCCAGGTCATGCTGACTACATCAAAAACATGATTACTGGTGCTGCTCAAATGGATGGAGCTATCTTAGTAGTAGCTGCTACTGATGGACCTATGCCACAAACAAGAGAACACATCTTATTATCTCGTCAAGTAGGTGTACCTTACATCATCGTATTCTTAAATAAATGCGATATGGTTGATGACGAAGAATTAATTGAATTAGTTGAAATGGAAGTTCGTGAATTATTAAATGAATACGGATTCCCAGGAGATGATACTCCTATTATTCGTGGATCAGCTTTAAAAGCATTAGAAGGAGATCCAAAATGGGTACCAGCTATTCATGAATTAATGGAAGCTGTAGATACTTATATCCCAACTCCAACTCGTGATACTGACAAACCATTCTTAATGCCAGTTGAAGACGTATTTACAATCACTGGACGTGGAACAGTTGCTACAGGACGTGTTGAAAGAGGACAATTAAAATTAAATGACCCAATCGAAATCGTTGGTATTCATGAAACTCAAAATACAGTTGCTACTGGTATCGAAATGTTCCGTAAATTATTAGATTACGCTGAAGCAGGAGATAACGTAGGGGTATTATTAAGAGGTATCAACAGAGATCAAATTCAACGTGGACAAGTATTAGCTAAACCAGGATCAGTACATCCACACAAAAAATTCGTATGCCAAGTTTACGTTTTATCAAAAGATGAAGGTGGACGTCATACACCATTCTTCTCTAACTATAGACCACAATTCTATTTCAGAACTACTGACATCACTGGTGTTATCGAATTACCAGAAGGTGTAGAAATGGTTATGCCAGGAGATAACGTAGAATTAACAGTTGAATTAATCCATGCTATCGCACTTGAAAATGGTACTAAATTCTCAATTCGTGAAGGTGGAAGAACTGTTGCTTCTGGAACAGTTACTGAAGTTATTGAATAATTTTCATGAAAAGGTATCTTATCGATACCTTTTTTGTTTACACTTTTTTATAAAAAGGTTATGATGTTAAAGTATGGAGGTGTGATATGAGCAAACTATTTTTCTTTGATATAGATGGAACGCTTATTGAATGTAGTAAAGGTATTTACAGCATTCCCCAAAAAGTTCGAGAAGCTATGGATAGTCTAAAAAGACAAGGACACGCTGTTTTTTTGGCTACTGGGAGATGTAAGTGTTTTATTGTAGATGGTGTCATGGATTATCCGTTTAGTGGATATGTGACTTGTAATGGTGCTTATGTAGAATATGAAAATAAAGAAATATATAAAAGTATCGTATCAAAAGAAGCAATTATAAAGACTCATGAGTTTTGTTTAGAAAGAAATTTAGCTTATTATTTTGAGGGTAATGATTATATTTATGTTTTGAATAAAGATAACCGTAAACATATAGAGTTTAAAAATAATTGGGGAATGAAAGATAAGGTTATTATTGATTCTTTTGATGTTAATGAAATAGAAACTTATATTGGTATGATTGTTTTGAATTCTGATCAAGATATAGAACCAATGAAAAACGTATTATCGCCTTATTTTCATATCCAGCAGCACCAAAGTGGCTTATCGTTTGATTTAACCTTGAAAGGTGAATCTAAAGCCAAAGGGATTGAGAAATTGATTAATGGTTTAGGTAAAACAATGAAAGATACAATTGCATTTGGTGATGGACGTAATGATATAGAAATGTTAAGGTGTGTAAATTTGGGTATTGCAATGGGAAATGCAGCTATGGAAACAAAAAAAGTTGCTGATTTTATCACTGATAATGTTGAGAATGATGGAATTGTGAAAGCACTTAAACATTTTTCTTTTCTTTAATCTTTATAGTTGAAATTATAAAGGTGATTTGATAAAATAAATATACAGAGTAATTCTGAATTTGTTTGTTAAAGGAGAAATTGAAAATGGATGAACAAGAACAAGTAGTTATCAACCTTATTGTAAACAGTGGTAGTGCTCGTAGCTCAGCAATTGAAGCTATTCAATACGCTAAAGCTGGTGATTTAGATAAGGCTGATGAATCATTACAAAACGCAAAAGAAACTGTAAATGAAGCGCATCATGCACAAACTGAATTAATTCAGGCTGAAATTAGAGGAGAAAAAGCTCCATTAAACTTATTAATGGTACATGCTCAAGATCACTTAATGACTGCATTAGTTGTTATTGATTTAGCACAAGAATTTATTGATCTTTATAAAAAAATCAAATAATTAAAAGGTTAGTGATTCAAGCAAAACCCCAATGACGGAGGATTAACTCAGTTAATGGGGTTTTATTTTTGAATTTCTGAGTAAATATTTACAAAATAACAAATAAAAAAACATTGATAAAATCAATAAAAAATAGAATTTTAAAAAAAAGAGGGATAAAAAAACGAAAAAAAATGAAAAAAAGGGTTGCAAAGGGGAGGGATAGATGATATTATAGATGAGCACTCGAGAGAGAGGGCGACAGGAACATTGAAAACTGAACAGTAAACACGTCAATAGAAAAGAAAGAAAAAGAAAAAGAGTCAAGAAGACATGAAATTGTCTGAAGATAGAAAAGGACAATGGAGAGTTTGATCCTGGCTCAGGATGAACGCTGGCGGCGTGCCTAATACATGCAAGTCGGACGCAATGCTTCGGCATTGAGTGGCGAACGGGTGAGTAAGACATAAGCAACCTGCCCCTGTGAGGGGGATAACTGCTGGAAACGGCAGCTAAGACCGCATAGGCATAGAGGACGCATGTCGACTATGTTAAATATCCCACGGGATAGCACAGGGATGGGCTTATGACGCATTAGCCAGCTGGTGAGGTAACGGCTCACCAGGGCGACGATGCGTAGCCGGCCTGAGAGGGTGGACGGCCACACTGGGACTGAGACACGGCCCAGACTCCTACGGGAGGCAGCAGTAGGGAATTTTCGGCAATGGGCGAAAGCCTGACCGAGCAACGCCGCGTGAAGGAAGAAGTCATTCGTGATGTAAACTTCTGTTATGAAGGAAGAACGGCAGATGGAGGGAATGCCATGTGCGTGACGGTACTTCATGAGGAAGCCACGGCTAACTACGTGCCAGCAGCCGCGGTAATACGTAGGTGGCGAGCGTTATCCGGAATCATTGGGCGTAAAGAGGGAGCAGGCGGCAGTGCAGGTCTGCGGTGAAAGACCGGAGCTAAACTTCGGTAAGCCGTGGAAACCGCACAGCTAGAGAGCATCAGAGGATCGCGGAATTCCATGTGTAGCGGTGAAATGCGTAGATATATGGAGGAACACCAGTGGCGAAGGCGGCGGTCTGGGGTGCAGCTGACGCTCAGTCCCGAAAGCGTGGGGAGCAAATAGGATTAGATACCCTAGTAGTCCACGCCGTAAACGATGAGTGCTAAGTGTTGGGGGTCAGACCTCAGTGCTGGAGTTAACGCAATAAGCACTCCGCCTGAGTAGTACGTTCGCAAGAATGAAACTCAAAGGAATTGACGGGGGCCCGCACAAGCGGTGGAGCATGTGGTTTAATTCGAAGCAACGCGAAGAACCTTACCAGGTCTTGACATGGAGATAAAGGCCCTGGAGACAGGGAGATAGATATATCTCACACAGGTGGTGCATGGTTGTCGTCAGCTCGTGTCGTGAGATGTTGGGTTAAGTCCCGCAACGAGCGCAACCCCTGTTGCCAGTTGCCAGCATTAGGTTGGGGACTCTGGCGAGACTGCCTCTGCAAGGAGGAGGAAGGCGGGGATGACGTCAAATCATCATGCCCCTTATGACCTGGGCTACACACGTGCTACAATGGACGGATCAGAGGGAGGCGAAGCCGCGAGGTGGAGCGAAACCCAGAAACCCGTTCACAGTTCGGACTGCAGTCTGCAACTCGACTGCACGAAGCTGGAATCGCTAGTAATCGCGAATCAGCATGTCGCGGTGAATACGTTCTCGGGCCTTGTACACACCGCCCGTCACACCATGAGAGTTGGTAACACCCGAAGCCGGTGGCCCAACCGCAAGGAGGGAGCTGTCTAAGGTGGGACTGATGATTGGGGTGAAGTCGTAACAAGGTATCCCTACGGGAACGTGGGGATGGATCACCTCCTTTCTAGGGAGAAGAGAAGATGTGGATACTGTTTGGTTTTGAGTGTATCTGTAGAGATGCATTCAAGGCAGGAACATTGAAAACTGAACAGCAAACTTTCTACAAGAAAGCGAAGAAACGAAAGATGAAAGAGATCAGGAAGAAGGTCGAAATCATCTAGTTGCAAACTAAGAAAGCACGAAAAGAGAACACTTTAGGTTAAGCGAAGAAGAGCGTATGGCGGATGCCTGGCCACCAGGAGGCGAAGAAGGACGCAGCAAACGGCGAAACGCGACGGCGAGCAGTAAGCATGCAAGGACCCGTCGATGTCCGAATGGGGGAACCCGTCATCCATGAGGATGACATCGATGAAGAATCGAGGCGATACGCAGGGAACTGAAACATCTCAGTACCTGCAGGAAAGGAAAGTAAGAACGATTCCGTAAGTAGTGGCGAGCGAAAGCGGAGGAGCCCAAACCATCGTATGATGGGGTTATAGGGGTGCCGATAAAGCCTATCTGACATGACAGGAGAAGCGCAGGGGAAGGCGCAGCGAAGAGGGTGAAACTCCCGTATCCGAAGTCGTGGAGGAAGGCGAGGCAGGCCCTGAGTACGTCGGGACACGAGGAATCCTGACGGAAGGATCGAGGACCATCTCGAAAGGCTAAATACTCCCTGGTGAGCGATAGTGGACCAGTACCGTGAGGGAAAGGTGAAAAGAACCCCGGGAGGGGAGTGAAAGAGAACCTGAAACCATATGCTTACAAGAAGTCAGAGCCCGTTAATGGGTGATGGCGTGCCTTTTGTAGAATGAGCCGGCGAGTTATGATGTGGAGCGAGGTTAAGCAGGGGATGCGGAGCCGAAGCGAAAGCGAGTCTGAAGAGGGCGAAAGTTGCATGTCATAGACCCGAAACCGGGTGATCTAGCCATGATCAGGTTGAAGTCGGGGTAAGACCCGATGGAGGACCGAACCGACCCCCGTTGAAACGTTGGCGGATGAATTGTGGCTAGGGGTGAAATTCCAAACGAACCCGGAGATAGCTGGTTCTCCCCGAAATAGCTTTAGGGCTAGCGTCGTCAGGAAGTCGCATGAAGGTAGAGCACTGAATATGTGATGGCCTCATCTCGAGGTACTGAGCATAATCAAACTCCGAATGTCATGAAGACATGGACGGCAGTCAGACCATGGGTGATAAGGTCCATGGTCAAGAGGGAAACAGCCCAGACCATCAGCTAAGGTCCCCAAATACATGCTAAGTGGAAAAGGATGTGGAGATGTACAGACAACCAGGAGGTTGGCTCAGAAGCAGCCATCCTTGAAAGAGTGCGTAACAGCTCACTGGTCGAATGACTCTGCGCCGAAAATTTACCGGGGCTAAGCATGATACCGAAGCTATGGATTTACGATGTAAATGGTAGGGGAGCGTTCCAGACAGCGAAGAAGCGATACCGTAAGGAGTCGTGGAGCGTGTGGAAGAGAGAATGCCGGTGTGAGTAGCGGCACGTGGGTGAGAATCCCACGCACCGGAGACCCAAGGTTTCCAGAGGAAGGTTCGTCCGCTCTGGGTAAGTCGGGACCTAAGGCGAGGCCGAAAGGCGTAGTCGATGGACAACGGGTGGAGAATCCCGTACCGGAGTGCAGGCGAGGGAGTGACGGAGAAGGCTAGGACAACCAGCTGACGGAATAGCTGGAGCAAGCGAGGTAGGGGTCATCCAGGCAAATCCGGATGGCGCAACCCGAAGGCGTGAAGCGGATGGAACATTGCGATAAGTACAGAAGAGTCTGAAGCCAGCTTCCAAGAAAAGCTTCTAGCATAACTGCATTCTGCCCGTACCGAAAATGGACACACATGGGTAAGGAGAGAATCCTAAGGTGAGCGAGAGAACTATAGCTAAGGAACTCTGCAAAATGACTCCGTAACTTAGGGAGAAGGAGTGCTCAGTGGAAGCTGAGCCGCAGTGAAACGGCCCAAGCGACTGTTTACCAAAAACACAGCTCTCTGCGAAGACGCAAGTCGAAGTATAGGGGGTGACGCCTGCCCGGTGCTGGAAGGTTAAGGGGAGTGGTCAGCGAAAGCGAAGCCATGAACCGAAGCCCCAGTAAACGGCGGCCGTAACTATAACGGTCCTAAGGTAGCGAAATTCCTTGTCAGGTAAGTTCTGACCCGCACGAAAGGCGTAACGATTTGGGCGCTGTCTCGGCTGTAGACTCGGTGAAGTCTTAGTACCTGTGAAGATGCAGGTTACCCGCGACTAGACGGAAAGACCCCATGGAGCTTTACTGTAGCCTGATATTGGACTCTGATGCATGATGTACAGGATAGGTAGGAGGCTGAGATACGGATACGCCAGTATTCGAGGAGCCGACGTTGGGATACTACCCTTGATGCATTGGAGTTCTAACCGGGCCTCATGGAACTGAGGACGGGACAGTGTCAGGTGGGCAGTTTGACTGGGGCGGTCGCCTCCCAAAGAGTAACGGAGGCGCCCAAAGATACCCTCAGCATGGATGGAAACCATGCGCAGAGTGCAAAGGCAGAAGGGTGTTTGACTGCGAGACAGACGAGTCGAGCAGGGACGAAAGTCGGGCTTAGTGATCCGGCGGCACCGCATGGAAGGGCCGTCGCTCAACGGATAAAAGCTACCCTGGGGATAACAGGCTGATCTCCCCCAAGAGTTCACATCGACGGGGAGGTTTGGCACCTCGATGTCGGCTCATCGCATCCTGGAGCTGAAGTCGGTTCCAAGGGTTGGGCTGTTCGCCCATTAAAGCGGTACGCGAGCTGGGTTCAGAACGTCGTGAGACAGTTCGGTCCCTATCTGTCGTGGGCGCAGGAAGTTTGAGGAGAGCTGCCCTCAGTACGAGAGGACCGGGGTGGACGGACCGATGGTGCACCAGTTGTCACGCCAGTGGCACAGCTGGGTAGCCAAGTCCGGAAGGGATAAACGCTGAAGGCATCTAAGCGTGAAGCCCCCTCCAAGATGAGACTTCCCATTCTTCGGAAGGAAGGTCCCTCCAAGACGAGGAGGTAGATAGGTCATGGGTGCAAGCATGGCGACATGCTGAGCTGAATGATACTAATAGACCGAGAGCTTAGCCATAAGAAGTGGGAGGAAGGAAGCTGTTCAGTTTTGAGCGTTCGTGCTCAGATGATCTGGTGGCGAAGGCATGATGGACACACCTGTAACCATGCCGAACACAGAAGTTAAGCATCATAGCGGCGAAGATAGTGGGCAACTGCGACAATAGCACGCTGCCAGTTCACATGACGGTCCAGTCTTCTTCTGGTTCCGTCCTTTTTTTTATTCTTTCATCATGTTTTGCTTAAGATGGAGCTGTTTAAAATCGTTTCACTGTTTCTGGCATATTAGATATGCTTTTTTGATTCCCTGTGAATTCCTTTATTTCATAGGGAATTTTTTGCAATTTAATGTAAATTTATATTAAACCGCTTCCTACATTCGTTTTAATAAAACCCATTTATTAAAAAACTGTGGTGATTTAGAAATGACTTCATTATTTTCTAATATTTTGAACATCTTATTACGTTGATCAATAGTGGTATGTTTATTTTCTAGAGATATTTTCATTCATATCATTAACCTATAAAATGATGAACAGATATTCAATAGTATATAACAATAAAATTCCTAATATTAAATCCCACTTTATTTTTTTAAGCAGAATTTACTTTTACAATTAACCCCACTAAAAAAAGATTTCAAAAGATATAAAAAACGCTTGATTTAAAAGGAAAAATAGTGTAAAATGCATTTGTTGTGAATGCGAAGAAGTGCGAGGTTGCTGAAACGCTGAAAGCCGTTGTCATGAGCGGAGGACGTATTCAGGGAATTCGCATCGAGCAGCCAATAAATTGGCAAGAAGGAGGAATAATTCATGGCAAACAACAAAATTAGAATTCGTTTGAAATCATTTGATCACAAAATCTTGGATACTTCTGCTGAAAAAATTGTTTCAGCTGCTAAGAAGTCAGGGGCTCAAGTTGTAGGTCCTGTACCTCTACCAACTGAGAAAGAAGTTTATACAATTTTAAGAGCAGTTCACAAGTATAAAGATTCTCGTGAACAATTTGAAATCAGAACTCACAAACGTCTAATTGACATTGTGAATCCAACACCAGAAACAGTTGATGTATTAACTCGTTTAGAATTACCAAGTGGTGTGGATATTGAAATTAAATTATAAGGAAAGGTAAAGGTGTAACTCATGAAAGGAATCTTAGGTCGTAAGATTGGAATGACTCAAGTGTTCACTACTGATGGAAAATTAATCCCAGTAACAGTTGTAGAAGCAACACCAAATGTTGTTTTACAAAAGAAAACAGTTGCTACTGATGGATATGATGCTATCCAAGTTGGTTTTGAAGACAAGAGAGAAAAATTAGCAACTAAACCACACATGGGACATGTTGCAAAAGCTAAAACAGCTCCTAAGCGCTTCATTAAAGAATTTCGTTTTGACGAAATGATGAGTTATGAAGTTGGTCAAGAAATAAAGGTTGATAGCTTTGTAGCTGGTGAAGTGGTTGATGTAACTGGAACTAGCAAAGGTAAAGGTTATCAAGGTGTTATAAAAAGACATGGACAACAAAGAGGTCCAATGGGGCATGGTTCAGGTGCTCATAGAATCGTAGGTTCAATGGGACCAATCGCTCCAAATAGAATCGCTCCAGGTAAGAAATTACCAGGACATATGGGTAACGTAACAAGAACAGTTCAAAACTTGGAAATCGTTGCTGTTGATGTAGAAAACAATGTATTGTTAATTAGCGGATCAATTCCAGGTCCTAAAAAAGGTTTGGTTGTTGTAAAATCAGCAATCAAAGGAAATGGAAAAGTGAATCCTGCTAAAGATTTAGTTGTATATGAAACTGAAAGCCCAGTAGTAGAAGAAACTACTGATGCAGTGGAAACTGCTGAATAATGAAGCGAAAGGAGGAAAACTAATGTTAAAAGTTGCAGTATATAATCAAGAAGGACAAAAAGTAAAAGATACAGAATTAAATGAATCTGTATTTGGTATTGAACCAAACAACCAAGCAATCTTTGATATGGTCTTACTACAAAGAGCTTCATGGAGACAAGGGACTCATAAAGTGAAAAACCGTACTGAAGTTAAAGGTGGAGGAAAGAAACCTTGGCGTCAAAAAGGTACAGGTAGAGCAAGACAAGGATCTATCCGTGCTCCACAATGGAGAGGTGGAGGAGTTGTATTTGGGCCTACACCAGATAGAAACTATAAATTAAAAATGAATAAAAAAGTAAGACGTTTAGCGCTTAAATCAGCTTTAAGTCAAAAAGTGATTGATAGTAAATTAACAGTATTAGATAACATCGCTATGGAAGCACCAAAGACAAAAGCAATGGTTAAAGTGTTAGAAAACTTAGAAGCAAATAGAAAAACATTAATCGTTATGGATGAAGTTGATGAAAACGTAGCTTTATCAGCAAGAAATATTCCTGGTGTTAAAGTTATTAATTCAAAAGGTCTTAACGTTTATGATATTGTAGATAGCACTAAGCTAGTTATGACTGAAGGAGCTATCAAAGCTGTTGAGGAGGTATTGGCATAATGGCACATATAACTGATGTATTAAAGAAACCAGTACTTACTGAAAAATCTTTATTGTTACAACAAAACGAAAACAAATATACATTTGATGTTGATGTAAATACAAATAAAACTGAAGTAAAAGTTGCAGTTGAAAAAATGTTTGACGTTAAAGTTGAAAAAGTAAACATTATGAATGTGAAACCTAAAACAAAAAGAATGGGTAGATACGTTGGTAAAACAAAAAGAAGAAAGAAAGCTATTGTAAAATTAAAAGAAGGATATTCAATCGATTTATTCGGTGAAGAATAATCCGATATACTATTGGAATGTACTCCATTCCAGATAAGAAAAATAAGGAGGAAAACAGATGCCTATTAAAGTATATAAGCCTACAACAAATGGTCGTCGTAATATGACTTCTTTAACTTATGAAGAAATTACTACTAATAAGCCTGAGAAATCATTGACTGTTCGTTTATCAAAAACTGGTGGGCGTAATAATCAAGGTGTAATCACTACTCGCCATCACGGTGGTGGACATAAACGTTTATATCGTATTATTGATTTTAAACGTAATAAAGATGATATTGTTGGTAAAGTTGCAACAATTGAATATGATCCAAATAGATCTGCAAATATTGCATTAATTCACTATGTAGATGGTGAAAAAAGATATATTTTAGCTCCTAAAGGATTAGAAGTTGGAATGAAAATTGTTTCTGGAGAAAATGCTGATATTATTGTTGGTAATAGTTTACCAATGGGAAATATGCCTGAAGGTACAGTTATCCACAATATTGAAATGCATCCAGGAAAAGGTGGACAAATTGCTAGATCTGCAGGTGTTTCTGCTCAAATCTTAGGTAAAGAAGGAAAATATGTAACTGTAAGATTAGCTTCTGGTGAAGTAAGAAAATTCTTAGCAGTTTGTAGAGCAACAGTTGGTGTTGTTGGAAATGAAGATCATGGATTAGTTAACATTGGTAAAGCAGGACGTAACAGATGGAAAGGTATTAGACCTACTGTTCGTGGTTCTGTTATGAACCCTAATGATCACCCTCATGGTGGTGGTGAAGGTAGAACTTCAATCGGTCGTAAAGCACCAATGACTCCATGGGGTAAAAAAGCACTTGGTGTTAAAACAAGAAATACAAAGAAAGCTTCAAATAAATTAATCGTACGTCGTCGTAACGGTAAATAAGAAGGAGGGTTATAGAATATGGCAAGAAGTTTGAAAAAAGGTCCATTCGTGGATGAACACTTAATGAAAAAAGTTGAAGCATTAAATGCTGCAAACAAAAAAGAAGTCATTAAAACATGGTCAAGACGTTCTACAATCTTCCCACAATTTATTGAACATACGTTCGCAGTTTATAACGGAAGAGAACACATCCCAGTATATGTTACTGAAGATATGGTTGGACATAAATTAGGAGAATTTGCTCCTACAAGAACTTATCATGGTCATGATGCTGATGATAAAAAATCTGGTAAATAGAAAGAGAGGAGAAAATAAACATGGAAGCAAGAGCTCAAGCTAAAATGATTCGTGTTTCACCTCAAAAAGCAAGATTAGTTGTTGACTTGGTAAGAGGGAAGCAAGTAAAAGAAGCACTTGGAATTTTAGAATTCGTTAATAAAAGTGCAACTCCTGCAATCATTAAAGTCGTTAAATCTGCTGCACAAAACGCTGTATTCAATGAAGGTGCAGAAGAAGATAAATTATACATCAAAGAAATTTATGTAGACGAAGGTCCTACATTAAAAAGATTCCGTGCAAGAGCAAAAGGAAGCGGAACTCAAATTTTAAAAAGAACAAGCCACATCACTTGTGTGGTTGCTGAAAGATAGGAGGGCAAAGTATGGGTCAAAAAGTAAGTCCAGTAGGATTACGTGTTGGCATTAACCGCAATTGGAATTCAAGATGGTATGCTAATGATAAAGACTTTGCTTCATTATTACACGAAGATATCAAAATTCGTGAATTCTTATATGCAAAGTTAAAAGGCGCTTATGTCGCTAATATTGAAATTGAAAGATCTAAAAATCGTGTAAGCATCTATGTTCATACATCTCGTCCTGGTGTAGTTATCGGAAAAGATGGTGAAGCTGTTGATGCATTAAGAAAAGAAGTTGCAAAAATGGTTAACGGTAAACAAGTGTTTATCAATATCGTTGAAATTAAAAATCCAGATGTTGTTGCTCAACTTGTAGCAAACAAGATTGCTGAACAATTAGAAAACCGTGCTTCATTTAGAACAGTTCAAAAAAGAGCTATTCAAGCTGCTATGAGAGCTGGTGCTAAAGGAATCAAAACAGCTGTTTCAGGACGTTTAGGTGGTGCTGATATGGCAAGAACTGAAGGTTATTCTGAAGGTGTTGTACCTCTTCATACATTAAGAGCTGACATTGATTATGCGACTGCTGAAGCTGACACAACTTATGGAAAATTAGGAGTAAAAGTTTGGATTTGTAAGGGAGAAATTCTTCCTGCAAAGAAGAAAGGGGATAAATAATCATGTTGATGCCTAAGAGAACTAAATATAGAAGACCTCATAGAATCAAATATGAAGGTAAAGCTAAAGGTGGAACTCAAGTTTCTTTTGGTGAATATGGATTACAAGCTCAAGAAGGTGCTTGGATTACTTCAAGACAAATCGAAGCAGCTCGTATTGCTATGAACCGTTATATGAAACGTGGTGGGCAAGTTTGGATTAGAATCTTCCCTCATTTAGCTAAAACAAAGAAACCTCTTGAAGTCCGTATGGGTTCAGGTAAAGGTGCTCCAGAAGAATGGGTAGCAGTTGTAAAAACAGGTCGCGTTATGTTCGAAGTTGCTGGTGTAGAAGAAGAAGTTGCAAGAGAAGCATTAAGACTTGCATCTCACAAATTACCAGTGAAATGTAAGATTATTGGAAGAGGTGAGTAATTGTGACAGTTCAAGATATTAGAAATACAGAAACTCAAGAATTACTTAACAAAGTAGAAGAGTACAAAAAAGAATTATTTGGATTAAGATTCCAACAGGCAACAGGACAATTAGAAAATACTGCTCGTATTAGAACAGTTAGAAAAAATATCGCAAGAATTAAAACAATTATTAGAGAAAGAGAATTAAACAAATAGAAGGAGTAGACTATGGAAAGAAATAATCGTAAGGTTTACACTGGAACAGTTGTTTCTACAAAAATGGATAAAACAATTACTGTTTTAGTTGAAACTCATGTTAAACACAAAAAATACGGAAAACGTGTTAAATCTTCTAAAAAGTTTAAGGCTCATGATGAAGAAAACATTGCTAGAGATGGAGACGTTGTAAAAATCATGGCAACTCGTCCATTATCAGCAACTAAACGTTTCCGTTTAGTAGAAGTTGTAAAAAAAGCAGAAATTATTTAATGAATAGAATCTGAAAGGAGGTCACTTGAATGATCCAAAATGAAAGCAGATTAAAAGTTGCTGACAATACAGGAGCAAAAGAAGTACTAGTAATCAGAAACCTTGGTGGTTCAAATAGAAAATTTAGTAACATCGGTGATATAGTCGTAGCGACAGTGAAACAAGCGACTCCAGGTGGTACAGTTAAAAAAGGTGAAGTTGTAAAAGCTGTTATCGTAAGAACAAAATATGGTGTTAACCGTGAAAATGGTTCATATATTAAATTTGATGATAATGCTTGTGTTATTATCAAAGATGATAATTCACCTAGAGGAACTCGTATCTTTGGACCGGTAGCAAGAGAGTTAAGAGATGCTGATTTTATGAAAATCGTATCATTAGCTCCTGAGGTATTATAGGAGGAAACGAGAAGATGAAATTACGTGTAGGTGATACAGTTCAAGTTATCGCTGGTAGCGATAAAGGGAAAACTGGAGAAATTATTCAAATTCTAAGAAAAGAAGATAGAGTGATTGTTGAAGGTGTGAACATGGTAACAAAACACATTAAACCTTCACAAGCCGATCCAGAAGGTGGTATTGTAACAAGAGAAGCACCTATTCATGTTTCTAATGTTGCATATTATGATACAAAAGCAAAACAAGCTGTTAAAATTGGTTATGCTTTTGATGAAGAGGGTAAAAAATACCGTATTAATAAAAAAACAGGTAAAGCCTTAGATAAAACTACAAAGAAGAAAAAGTAATCGGAAGGAGGTTAAATAATGAACCGACTAAAGGAACGTTATGAAAATGAAATCGTTAAGTCATTAATGACTAAATTTAACTATAGTTCTGTAATGCAAGTTCCAGCTATGGAAAAAATCGTTATCAACATTGGTGTTGGTGATGCAGTTAGCAACTCTAAATTATTAGATGAAGCTGTTGAAGAATTAACTTTAATTTCAGGACAAAAACCAGTGATTACTAGAGCTAAAAAATCAATTGCTGGATTTAAATTACGTGAAGGAATGCCAATTGGTTGTAAAGTTACTTTACGTGGAGAAAGAATGTATGAATTCTTAGATAAATTAATTAGTATTTCTTTACCTCGTGTAAGAGATTTTAGAGGTGTACCAAAGAATTCTTTTGATGGGAGAGGAAATTATACTTTAGGTGTTAAAGAACAATTAATTTTCCCAGAAATCAATTTTGATAAAGTAAACAAAATCAGAGGAATGGATATTGTATTCGTAACAACTGCTAAAACTGATGAAGAAGGTCATGAATTATTAGCACAATTAGGAATGCCATTCCATAAATAAGGAGGACTTAATTAATGGCTAAAACATCAATGAAAGTTAAACAACAACGTCCTCAAAAATACAAAGTTCGTGAATATACAAGATGCGAACGTTGTGGACGTCCACATGCAGTAATTAGAAAATTTAAATTATGCCGTATTTGCTTCAGAGAATTAGCTTACAAAGGTGAAATTCCTGGTGTTAAAAAAGCAAGTTGGTAATCAAATCATCCAAATGGAAGGAGGACATTTCAAATGACAGATCCAATTGCAGATATGTTAACAAGAATTCGTAATGCGAATCAACAACGTCATGAAGAAGTTATGATTCCTGCATCAAAATTAAAAGTGCAATTAGCTGAAATTTTGAAAAACGAAGGATTTATTAAAGGATATAAAGTTGAGGGTGAAGGTGTCATCAAAAACATTGTCATCACTTTAAAATATAAAGGAAATGATAGAGTCATCACTGGATTAAAGAGAGTATCTAAACCAGGACTTCGTCAGTACGCTAAAGTAAATGAAATTCCTAAAGTATTAAATGGTTTAGGAATCGTTGTATTATCTACTTCTCAAGGATTAATGACTGATAAAGAAGCAAGAGCTAAACAAATCGGTGGAGAAGTATTAGCATATATCTGGTAATAAAATAAGAAAACAGGAGGTGTAACTGATGTCTCGTGTAGGTAATAAGATTATCAATGTACCTGAAGGTGTAAAAGTTGAAATCGCTGATGATAATACTGTTACAGTTACAGGTGCAAAAGGGACTTTAGTCAGACAATTTTCTCCATTAATTAATATTAATATGGATGAAAATGTTATTACAGTAAGCAGAACAAGTGAACAAAAACATGTAAAACAATTACACGGAACAACAAGAGCATTACTTGCTAATATGATCGAAGGTGTACACAACGGTTATAAAAAAGAGCTTGAAGTTGTTGGTATTGGATACCGTGCTCAAATGCAAGGTAATAAATTAGTATTAAATGTTGGATTTTCTCATCCAGTAGAAGTTGAAGGTGAAGAAGGAGTTAAAATTGAAACTCCATCTCAGACATCAATTATTGTATCAGGAATCTCTAAAGAAAGAGTTGGAGAAATTGCAGCAAGAATTAGAGCTGTGAAAAAACCTGAACCTTACAAAGGAAAAGGTATTAAATACGTTGATGAAAGAATTATTAGAAAAGAAGGTAAAACTGCTGGTAAGAAGTAGTTGATGAAATAAGGAAGGAGCTAAAATCATGGCTAAATCTATGTCAAGAAACGATTTACGTAAAAAACGTCATGCGAGAGTTCGTAGAAAAATCAGTGGAACTCCTGAATGTCCTCGTTTAAATGTATTCCGTTCAAGCTCTCATATCCACGCACAAATTATTGATGATGTTAATGGTGTAACATTAGTTGCAGCATCATCAGTAGATATGAAATTAGCAAACGGTGGAAATATTGAAGCTGCAACTCAAGTTGGTACTGAAATTGCAAAGAGAGCTATTGCCAAAAATATTGAAAATGTAGTATTTGATCGTGGTGGATATATTTATCATGGTCGTGTGAAAGCACTAGCTGAAGCTGCTAGAGAAGCTGGATTAAAATTCTAATAGGAGGTTAAAGAATGGAACAACGTAAACCAAGAGAAAATGGACCAAGAAGAAATGGACCAAGAAGAAATGGACCAAGAAGAAATGGACCAAGAGTTGAAAAAGAATTCGAAGAACGTGTTGTCACAATTAACCGTGTAACTAAAGTTGTTAAAGGGGGACGTAAATTCCGCTTTGCTGCATTAGTTGTTATCGGTGATAAAAAAGGTCGCGTTGGATTTGGAACAGGTAAAGCTAACGAAGTACCTGATGCTATTAGAAAAGCATCTGAAGCAGCTAAAAGAAATGTTATTAATGTACCAATTATTCATGGAACAATTCCTCATGAAATTAATGGTATGTATGGATCAGGAAATGTATTCTTAAGACCTGCATCTGAAGGTACTGGAATCATTGCTGGTGGTCCAGTTCGTGCGGTTGTTGAATTAGCTGGATATTCAGATATTATTTCTAAATCAATTGGTTCTAGAACTCCAATCAACATGGTTCGTGCAACAGTTGAAGGTTTAAAATTATTAAAAACAGTACAACAAGTTGCTGAATTAAGAGATAAAAAAGTAGAAGAAATTTACGGATAGGAGGAGCGTAAGAAATGGCAGAAAATAATAAAGTTATCATTACGCTTGTAAAAAGTCCAATTGGTGCAAAAAAGAATCAAAAGGATACTCTTAAAGCGTTAGGTTTAACAAAAATGCATAAATCAGTTGAAAAAGTTAACAACGAATTTATTCAAGGTATGATTAATACTGTTAGCCACCTTGTTAAAGTTGAAGAAAGTAAGTAGGAGGTGTAAAAATGAAATTACACGAATTACAATATACTGAAGGAGCACGTAGAAATAGAAAACGTGTTGGACGTGGAACGAGTTCAGGACATGGTAAAACTTCTGGTAGAGGTCAAAAAGGTGCTGGAGCAAGAAGTGGTGGAGGAAAGAAACCTGGATTTGAAGGGGGACAAACACCATTATTCATGCGTTTACCTAAACGTGGTTTCACAAACTTCAATAGAGTTGAATATGCTATTGTCAATGTAGAAGACTTAAATAAATTTGAAGCTGGAAGTGTCGTAGATATGGAAGCTTTAAAAGCATGTGGACTTGTGAAAAAAGAATTAGATGGTTTAAAAGTTTTAGGTAATGGAAAATTAGAAGTTGCTTTAACAGTTAAAGCAAAGAAATTCTCAAAGTCAGCCATTGCTGCAATTGAAGCCGCAGGTGGAAAAACTGAGGTGATCTAGGATGTTAAACTTTTTTAAGAATGTTTTTAAAAAAGGTGAATTACGTCGTAGAATTATATTTACACTTGGTATGTTGTTTGTATTCCGTTTAGGTGCCGCTATTACAATTCCATCAATTAACGCTGATGCAATTACTGCTTCAGCAGCTAATAGTGGTATCTTAGGAATTATGAACATGTTAGGTGGGGGAATGCTGGAAAGATTTTCTATTTTTTCATTAGGGATTTCTCCATATATTACAGCATCCATTATTATTGAATTGTTATCAATGGATGTTATCCCAGTATTAGCTCAATGGCAAAAAGAAGGAAATACTGGAAAAAAGAAAAAGGATCGTGTTACTCGATATGTAACTCTTGTTTTAGCAGCAATCCAGGGTGGATCATTGACATACGCTTTTGATAAAATGTATGGAATTCTTGATTCATCATCATTGTTGAATTATGCATATGTAGTTGTTGTTATGATGGCAGGAAGTATGTTAGCGATGTGGATTGGCGATCAAATTACTCAAAAAGGTGTTGGTAATGGAACTTCATTACTTATCTTTACGGGGATTGTTGCCAATTTACCAGCAAACTTTATTACAACATTCAATAACTTAGTTTCTTTTTCTGAAGGAACACAAACTATAGTTTTTGGAATTTTATGGTATGCATTATTTGTTATTGTATATCTTGCAATTGTTATCTTTGTTGTTTTCAATGAAGGTGCAGTTAGAAAAATTCCAATTATGTATGCAACAAATTCTAATCCAACAATGCGAACAAAAGATACAACACATATGCCTATTAAAATTAATAGTTCTGGAGTGTTACCAGTTATCTTTGCTTCATCAGTTTTAGCTGCTCCTAGAACAATCATTAGTTTTATGGAGTCAAATGATGTAACGCAGATGATTGATACAATCTTAAATTATCAAGAACCTTTTGGTTTTTGCCTATATTTAGTAATGATTGTTTTGTTTGCTTTCTTCTATTCTAATTTGCAAATTGATGCACATAAGATTAGTGAGGATTTGAAGAAAAATGGTGGTTCTATTCCAGGAGTAAGAACTGGAAAAGATACCGAACATTTTATCAGTACAGTTTTAAATAGAGTTACTGTCGTTGGATCAATTTTCTTAGTGATTGTTGCGGCAATTCCTATTATGACACCAGTCATCTGGTCACAAACTTCTAATGCTTCATTAACATTAGGAGGAACTGGTTTAATTATCATCACAGGGGTTGCATTAGAAACAACAAGACAAATTAAAACTTTAATTACTCGTAAAGAGTATCATGGATATATAAGAAAATAGTATAATAAAAGGGGTGTAGAAAAATGAACATTATTTTAATGGGGCCTCCTGGTGCTGGTAAAGGGACTCAAGCTGAAAGACTTGTTAATAAATACGGCTTAACACAAATATCAACTGGCGATTTATTTAGAAAGGCTTTGCGTGAACAAACAAAATTTGGTGTTATCGCTAAATATTTCATGCAATTTGGGCACCTTGTACCAGACGATTATACGATTGAAATGGTAAGGGAATATTTAAAAGAAAATACTTTTGAAAATGGATTTATTTTAGATGGTTTCCCTCGAACAATAGTTCAAGCAAGAGAGCTTGAAAGTATTGCGAAAGAATTTGATTTTACAATTGATGCAATTATTAACTTAGATATTCCTGTTGAAAAATTGATTACAAGATTATCTGGAAGAAGAACTTGCAAAAATTGTGGAGCAACATTCCATGTTGAGTTTAATCCACCTAAAGTTGAAGGCATTTGTGATAAATGTGGTGGAGCTTTATATCAAAGAGAAGATGAAAGCGAAGAAGCAGTCAAGATTAGACTTGATACTTATAACAAACAAACAAGACCTTTAATTGATTATTATACAATGAAAGGTTCAATCATTAATATTAATGGTGACCAACCAATGGAAGACGTCTTTAAGGACATTGAAAAAAGCTTGGAGGGTAAATAATGATTGTCACAAAAGACCAAAGAGAAATTGAATTAATGCGTGAAGCTGGTCGCATTGTGGCACTTGTTCACAGTCAATTAAAAGAATTTATTAAACCGGGTATAACGACTGCTCAAATTAATAAATTTTGTGAAAAGGTCATACGTGATGCTGGTGCAACACCATCATTTCTCAATCTTTATGGTTTTCCAGGAGCTGTTTGTACTTCAATTAATGAAGTTGTTGTTCATGGAATTCCGAGTCAAAGAAAATTAAAAGATGGTGATATTATTTCAGTGGATGTTGGTGCTTGTTATAAGGGTTATCATGGTGATAGTGCATGGACATATGCAGTAGGCCAAGTTAGTGATGAAGCTGCTCATTTAATGAAAGTGACAGAAGAATCACTTTATGCAGGTTTATCTCAAGTGAAACCTGGCAATCGTTTATCCGATATATCTCATGCTGTACAAACATATCTAGAAAGTCATGGGTGTTCTACGCCAAGAGATTATACAGGTCATGGTATTGGAACAAAGGTTCATGAAGATCCTTCAGTTCCTAATTATGGAGCACCTGGTAAAGGACCTAGATTAAAAGAGGGAATGACTCTTGCAATAGAGCCAATGGCACATTTAGGAAGATGTGAAACAAATGTGTTAGATGATGATTGGACTGTTGTAACGAGAGATGGCTCTCTTGCAGCTCACTATGAACATACTATTGTCATTACAAGTGATGGGTATGAGATTTTGACAAAACTTTAAAAGGGAGTTATAATCAATGGCAAAAAAAGATGACGTTATTGAAGTAGAAGCAACTGTTCTTGAAACATTACCAAATGCAATGTTTAAAGTAGAGTTGCAAAATGGAGCGGTTATTCTGGCTCACGTTTCTGGTAAAATCCGTATGAATTACATTCGCATTTTACCGGGGGATAAAGTAACCGTAGAGATTTCTCCATATGATTTAACACGTGGGCGAATCACATTTAGACATAAGTAGAAAATCTTCCCAAAGGAGGTAAAGATTAAGATGAAAGTAAGACCATCTGTAAAACCAATATGCGATAAATGCAGAGTAATTAAACGTAAGGGTAGAGTAATGGTAATCTGTGAAAACCCAAAACATAAACAAAGACAAGGTTAATAGGAGGAGAAACAATGGCTCGTATAGCAGGTGTTGATATCCCACGTGATAAACGTGTGGTAGTTTCTTTAACTTATATTTATGGTATCGGTTTATCTACAGCTCAAAAAATTTGTGCTGCAACTGGCATCAGTGAAGATGTAAGAGTTAAAGACTTAACAGAAGAAGAAGAAGGAAAATTAAGAAAAGAAGTAGAAAATTATAAAGTTGAAGGAGACCTTCGTAGAGAAGTTGCATTAAATATTAAACGTTTAATGGAAATTGGATGCTATAGAGGAATCCGTCATCGTAAAGGACTTCCAGTACGTGGACAAAAAACAAAAACAAATGCTCGTACTCGTAAAGGTAAAGCTCGTCCAATTGCTGGTAAGAAAAAATAGGAGGTTGAACGAAAATGGCAAGAAACAATACTCGTGGTAAAAGACGTGTTAAAAAGAATATAGCAAAAGGTGTCGCACATGTACATTCAACTTTCAATAACACAATTGTTACTGTAACTGATGAACATGGGAATGTAATCACTTGGTCAAGTGCTGGTGCACTTGGTTTCAAAGGATCAAGAAAATCTACTCCATATGCTGCTCAAATGGCTGCTGAAGCTGCTGCAAAAGCATCAATGGATCATGGTATGAAAACTGTTGACGTCTGTGTTAAAGGACCTGGACCAGGACGTGAAGCTGCAGTTAGAGCTTTACAAGCTGCTGGATTAGAAGTTACTTCAATTAATGATGTGACACCAATTCCACATAATGGTTGTCGTCCACCAAAACGTCCTCGTGGATAATGAAGTTAAAAAGTAGTTATTTCTAAGTGAGGAGGGAAATAATGCAAAAGTTTGAAAAAGCAAATTTTAATGTCGCAGAATATGATGAAACAGATTTCTATGGTAAGTTTGTAATTGAACCACTTGAAAGAGGGTTTGGGACAACTTTAGGAAATGCATTACGTAGAGTTTTGTTGTCATCTATTCCTGGATGTGCAGTACATGCAATTAAAGTTCAGGGAGCAATCCATGAATTTTCTGCAGTTGATGGTGTCGTTGAAGATGTCACTTCAATTATCTTAAACATTAAAAAATTGGTTTTTGCAATTGATGGTGATGATGATGTAACGATGGTTATTGATGTTAAGGGACCAGCTGTTGTTACTGGTGCTGATATTCAATGCCCATCTAATGTGACTATGATTTCAAATGATATGGAAATTGCACATGTTGCAGAAGGAGCACATTTCTATATGGAAATGTATGCTCATAAAGATCGTGGTTACATGAGTGCTGATCAAAATAAGAAAATGATTAATACAATTGGTGTTATTGCAACAGATTCTATTTATTCACCAGTTGTGAAAGTTGCTTATGATGTTGAGCCAACTCGTGTAGGTCAAAGTGCAAAATATGATCAACTGACTTTAGAAGTCACTACTGACGGTTCTATTCAGCCACATGAAGCTTTAGCGTTAGCTGCTAAAATTTTAGTGGAACACTTAAATATGTTTGTTGAGTTAACTGATATGGCAATGAACATGGAAGTTATGAGTGAAACTGAAGAAGATACAAGTAATAAAGTATTAGATATGACT
Organism: Massiliimicrobium timonense; assembly: GCF_042850985.1. Lineage (GTDB taxonomy): Bacteria > Bacillota_I > Bacilli_A > Erysipelotrichales > Coprobacillaceae > Allocoprobacillus. The sequence continues at coordinate 2,207,433 of NZ_AP031415.1, read as the reverse complement.
ATTGAAGAATTAGACTTATCTGTACGTTCATATAATTGCTTAAAAAGAGCTGGTATTCAAACAGTTCAAGAACTCGCTTCTAAGAGTGAAGACGATATGATTAAAGTAAGAAACTTAGGTAAGAAATCTCTTAAAGAGGTTAAAGAAAAATTAATCGAATTAGGTTTAGGATTTAAACAAGTTGATTAATGATAGACGAAAAATATTGGAAGGAGCACTAATTTATGGCACACAATAGAAAATTAGGGCGTGTATCATCTCATAGAAAAGCAATGTTACGTAACTTAGCTACAGATGTTATCATGTATGGAAAAATTGAAACAACAGTGACTAGAGCTAAAGAAGTTCGTTCAATCGTTGATGAATTGATTACTTTAGGTAAACGTGGAGATTTACATGCAAGAAGACAAGCAGCACAAGTATTACAAGATGTTGTTGATCCTGCTACTGGTAAGACAGCTGTTCAAAAATTATTTGATGAAGTTGCACCAAAATATGCAGATAAAAATGGTGGATACACTCGTGTTTTAAAAACATATAATCGTAAAGGTGATAATGCACCAATGGCAATTATTGGTTTATTCTAAAAGGTGATGATAATTCATCCCTTTTTCTTTTATTTTATTAACAAAAAGAGCATTTTTTATTTCATTATTTGTTAATAGCGTTATCAAATGCTTTACTTATATAGATATTTCTATTTTTACATTTTATAATGAAGTCGTCAAATAAAGGAGGACAAATATTATGAAAGCAAATAGAAATGAAATTAATGAAAAAGCTAAAGAAGCTTATCAAAAAATTTTTCATGAGGAACCTCAAAAGAAGAACCTGAATAAAGAACAAGATGTTGTATTGAATATAAATGATTTAGAAAATGAAGTAGAGGAAATGAAAGAAAAAGAGGAAAAAAGAATTTCATCATTACATCTTTTAAGAAAACAAATTGATGAGAAAGCAAAGAAAAGATTGAATCAGCACTTTGTAGAAAATCATAAAGATCCTTTAGAACATCAATCAATGGATACAGAAACAATGTATCAGCAAATGAAAGAACAAGAATGTCAGTTATTAGAAGAGGTTGCAATGATGAAAGAAAAACAATTGAACTCAAAGTAGAAAAGCACATCATTTGGGCTCTGTGTCAAGAGTGGAGGGGAAGTAACTGAATCAGTTACTTCCTTTTTTAAATAATGTCATACTTAAAACCAAGATGCAGAAGTATTCTTTTTCTTAGGTTTTGAAAATATCTATAGCCATAGGCATTACGCTTGACTAGTTTCACCTTATTATTCATGCTTTCAATGAATCCATTATTGAAGCATGTTTTTATTTTTTTGTTTTTTCTCGTGTAGTATGTTGTATATGTCAATGATCTTAGTATTGGCATGAACCAGTTTTTCCTGAAGTTTTTAGCAGTAGTCATATAATAATGATTTTCTGTCTTGAAAATATGATCAAGCCAATCATTTAATGCTTTCTTATAATCATTGTGTGGCTCATTAAGTATTTTCAGGAAATCCTGATAAATGTCATAGTTGATTTTTAGCTCTTCACACGATTCAAGTTCAAGAATTGCTTCAACTAGCTGCTTGTTTGTCATGTGTTTTTTAAAGTATGGATAATACCACGCTTTCTTTTCATTAAGTCTATTTTTATATTGGTCAAAAAGATGAAGATTTCTTTTGATAAGTTTTGATAGAGAATCATCTTTAAGATTTTTACAACAATTGATTCTTGCTTGAACCATGTTTTCTCTTACAATTCTTGTATAATGAAATCTATCAGCAATGATCTGAGCCTGAGGAAAAAGAGAATGCATGATTGAGTGGAAAGCACCTGAGAGATCCATGACGATGATTTTGACTTTCTTTCGTTCATCGTAAGGAAATCTCATGAAATAGTTTTTTAGATAAGAAGCACGTCTATCTGCAATGATATCAATAGTTTTTCCAGTAATGGGATTAGTTATATGAAAAGCAAAAGTGCCTTCATCAACTGTTGCCCTAAATTCATCAATGGAGATCGTAGAAGGAAGATGATAGAATCTTAGAGGAATGTCTATATGATGATAAAATAATCTATAGACAGTGCTTTTGGAAAGACCATGAGATCTAGCAAGTACAGCCATTGCAGTATTTTCTCTAAAGCCAAAAAGACAGGTTTGGGCAGCGATGGTAGTCAGCTTAGAATGAGGGAATCTAAAAGGGATGTTATCCTTGAAATATTTATGGCAATGCTTGCATTTGTACCTTCTATAAGTGACCTCGAGTATGGTCTTTAAATGCCCATTTGAAGTATGGGTAAGAAAAATTTTTCTGATGCCTTTAGAATCATGACGATCAATGCAACCGCAATGAGGACAAGGTTTGCTCATTGAAGAAGATACGATATTAACATATTTAATAATGGAACCATTAGGTTTACGTTCGTATCTGAAACAGGAATCAGAATCAGGATAAGGCATAGGAAAAAACATACCATTCATTGAATTTAATTCTAGCGATTTTAAGATATCATTGGTATAATTGGGATTGGACATAGAAAATAACTCCTTTCATTTTGTTTGTGGTGAACTAATTGTAAAACGAGTTATCGACTATGTCTATTATTATATAAAAAAACTGGAAGATGAAGTTTTGAATATTACTTCCCCTCCAGTTTTAGTATAGAGCCATCATTTGATGTGTTTTTATTTTGCATATTATACATCTTTCGTTTATAATTAGTAGTTAAAAAGAGGTGATCATATGCTTATACATAAAATAGAAAAAACTCATTTTTCACCAAGTGAAACAGTCATTATTGATTATATCTTACAAAAAGGTTTAGAAATAAAAGACATGACTATTTCTCAAATTGCCCAACAAACATATACATCTGCTCCTTTATTCGTACGAATTGCTAAAAAACTAGGATATGATGGATGGAATGAGTTGAAAGAAGCTTATCTTAAAGAATTAGAATATTTATATTTAAATCAGCAGGTGGATGCCAATATTCCTTTTGTTATTAATGATGATATAATGACTATTGCTAATAATTTATGTATTTTAGAAAGAGAAACAATTCAAGATACTTATTCATTGTTAAGACATGATGATTTACAAAAAGCGATGAGATTGTTGCGTGACTGTCAAGTCATTGATGTATATGGTCGTAAACAAAATATTGATATTGCTCGTTCTTTTCAAAGTCGTATGTACATTTTAAAGCAACATGTTCAATTATGTTCCTTGAGCGATGAATTAGATTCAACATATTTATTAAGTGACCATAATCATTGTGCTATCATCGTTTCTTATTCAGGACATGCTCCATGCATTCAACGTCTTATACAAACCTTAAAAAAGAAAGGAACAGCTATCATTGCGATTACGAATATTGAAGAAAACTATTTATCACAGATGGCTGATGTAACATTAAAAATGTCTTCACGAGAATTGATTTATACTAAAATTGCTGATTATGCAAGTAGCCTATCTTTGAAATATTTATTTGATTTGTTATATAGCTGTTTTTTTCTATCCATTATAAGCAAAATTTAGATAGCTGTATAAAAATTGCTATGGAATTAGATGAAATGCAACATGAAGAATTTATGTGATAACAACATAATCATTATAAAAAGATGAAGTTGACAACAGAAATAAATCATACTAAAATTGAACTACTTGGAGGCTAGGTATGGAAAAAATAATTGAAGTGAAACACTTATCTTTTGGATATGATGAGGATATATTAACTATAGATGATATCTCATTTCAAATTCAAAAAGGTTCATATACAACAATTTTAGGACATAATGGAAGTGGAAAAAGTACGATTGCGAAACTTCTTATGGGATTATTAGAAAAAAAATCTGGAGATATTATTGTAGGTGGAATCTCCTTATCTGAAGAAACATTAAGTCAAGTGAGAAATCAGATGGGAATTGTTTTTCAAAATCCTGATAATCAATTTATTGGTTCTACAGTGAGGGATGATATTGCTTTTGGATTAGAAAATAATTGTGTTGATCCTGCTTTAATGGATGATATTATTAATGAATATGCTAAAAAAGTTAATATGTATGAATTTTTAGATCATGAACCTACAAAACTCTCTGGTGGTCAAAAACAAAGAGTTGCTATTGCAGGTATACTTGCAATGAGTCCATCCATCATTATTTTAGATGAAGCAACAAGTATGTTGGATCCAAGAGGAAAAAATGAAATAAATGCATTGGTTCATCAATTAAATAAAGATAAAAATATGACAATTGTGTCTATTACTCATGATATTGAAGAAGCAGCTTTATCGGATTATGTCATTTTATTAAGTGATGGGCATGTTGTGGATGAAGGAAAACCAGAAGATGTTCTAATGAAAAAAGATGAAATAGAACGTCTATCATTAGATATCCCGTTTGCCTATAAAGTGAGTGAAGGATTACAGAAGTTAGGAATTTCTATAACAAATCAAATTGATAGAGAAAAGTTGGTGAAAGAATTATGTCAATTACATTCAAAGAAGTAGAACATACATATTCTGCAGATACTCCTTTTGCATATCATGCTTTAAAAGGTGTGAATCTGAATATAAAAAAAGGTAGCATGACAGCACTTATAGGGCATACAGGGAGTGGAAAATCAACACTCATTCAACATATTAATGCACTGTTGTTACCAACTTCTGGTCAAGTACAAATAGAAGATATTTTAATAACCGCAACAAATAAACCCTCATCCTTAAAACCATTAAGAAAAAAAGCGGGACTTGTTTTTCAATTTCCTGAATATCAGCTTTTTGAAGAAACAATACTCAAAGATATTATTTTTGGACCAAAAAACTTCGGAATCAGTGAAGAAGAAGCCATTAAGATTGCTAAAGACATGATTCAACTTGTTGGTTTAGATGAATCTTATTTAGAACGTTCTCCTTTTGATTTATCAGGAGGACAAAAGCGTCGTATTGCTATAGCGGGAATTTTAGCTATGAATCCAGATATTCTGATTTTAGATGAACCTACAGCTGGTCTTGATCCACAAGGAGCTAAAGAGATGCTTCAATTATTTAAAAAAGTGAATCAAGAAGGAAAAACAGTTATCTTGGTATCTCATGATATGAATCAGGTTTTAGAGTACTGTGATGATGTAGTTGTGATGAATCATGGACATGTAGAAAAACATGTAACAGTCAATGAGTTATTTAAAGAAACAGATTATTTAACATCTTTAAGTATTGATTTACCTATAATAACATCCTTTATTTTAAAACTGAATGAAAATGGTTTCCATTTAGATCCTTCTATTAAAGATATCAACGTTTTAATACAAGAAATAGGAGGGCAACTCTATGAATAATATGATGTTTGGAAAATACATACCTATTGATAGTTTTATCCACCGTTTAGACCCAAGATTAAAAATTGGTTCATTACTTTTATTGTTAATTGCAGTCTTTTTTGATGCTGGATTTTTAGGGTATGCTATTTTAGGAATATTTGTGATTATAATGGCATTACTATCACATATTAAAGTTTCCCAAATTTTAAAAGCAATTAAACCAATGATTTTTATGATGGCTTTTTTAATGATCTTTAATCTCTTGTTTATCCAGCAGGGAAATTTACTCATATCTATTGGTTTTATAAAGATTTATGATCAGGCAGTTTTACAAACATTATATATTTTTATAAGATTGATTTTAATTATTGTTATGACAACAATTCTTACAGCAACGACAAAACCCTTAGATTTAACATTGGGAATAGAACATCTTTTATCTCCTTTTAAAAGAATTGGATTCCCTACACATGAAGTCGCTATGATGATTTCTATTGCATTACGTTTTATTCCAACATTGTTAGAAGAAACGCAAAGAATTATGAAGGCTCAAGCCAGTCGAGGTGTAGAATTTTCTGAAGGGACTTTAAAAGAAAAAATTCTTTCTATTGTTTCTTTGATTATTCCTCTATTTATTTCTGCTTTTCAAAGAGCAGAAGATTTAGCTAATGCTATGGAAAGTCGTAATTATAATCCAGAAGCTAAACGTACAAGATATAAACAGCTTGTATGGACAGTATCTGATACGATTGCATTTTTATGTGTCATTGTCATATGTAGTGCAATGGTTATAATGAGTATTGTTTTATGAGAGTAAAATGTATAGTGAGTTATGATGGAAGTCGTTTTCATGGCTTTCAAGTACAAAATCGTGAACGTACAATTCAAGGAGAAATTCAAAAAGCAATCAAAAAAATAAATGAAGTAGAAACAGTCATTCATGCATCAGGCAGAACTGATGCTAAGGTTCATGCCGTTCATCAGGTTTTTCATTTTGATACAGAGAAGACATTACCTGAAATGCAATGGAAAAGAGCTATTAATCATTTTTTACCTAATGATATTTATATTTTGGATGCTCAATATGTTGATGAAAATTTTCATTCACGTTATAGTGCTCTCAAAAAAGAATATCGATATTTATTAAGTACAAAAGAATATGATCCGTTTCAAACAAATTATATTTATCAGTATGGTCGTTCTTTAGATATAGACTTGATGAGAGATGCTGCAAAAATTTTTATAGGAGAACATAATTTTGCATCATTTTGTAGTTATGATCAATATGGAAATACAATTCGTACACTATATACTTTTGATATTGAAGAAGAGGATGGTATCATTACTTTCCGATTAATTGGTAATGGTTTTAGACGTTATATGGTGAGACATCTTGTAGGAGGAATCATACAAGTTGGGGCACATAGAATTGAAAAAGAAAAACTTTTAGAAATGTTAGAAAGCTGTGGTGAAAAGAAGTGCCTTTTTAAGGCAAAACCACAAGGCTTATATTTACAGGAGGTGTATTATGAAGAAGACTAATTTTCATACACATACTTATCGCTGTGGTCATGCAAATGGAACAGAAGAAGATATGGTTCAGGCTGCTATTCATATGGGAATAGAAGAATTAGGTATTTCAGAACACATTCCTTTACCACATTATCGTCAACATCTTTTGAAATCTCTTCCTGCTGTTAGAGGGGTAAGGAGTTTATTATCTCTTGCTTATTCTTTAGTTAAAAATGGTCCTGGAATGAGAATGCCTCATAAAGATTTAGATAGCTATCTGGAAGCTATTGAAGATTGTCAAAAAAAGTATCAGGATCAAATTATAATCTATAAAGGTTTTGAAGCTGAAGGTTTAGAAGAATATTTTGATTATTATCAAAGTTTGCTTTATGAACATAAAGTAGATTATTTGATTTTAGGACATCATTTTCATAAGCATTGTATTCATAATGAATATTTTGGAAAAGAAAATATGAAGAAAAAAGATATTTATCATTATTGTAATGATGTTGAAAAGGCATTAGAAACTGGTTTATTTAGTTACTTAGCTCATCCAGATTTATTTTTAGTTGGGTATAAGGAATTTGATTTAGATGCAAGAACTGTTACTCAAAGAATTTGTGAAAAAGCTAAGGCTTTAAATATTCCATTAGAAGTCAATGCTGGTGGGATACGAAGAGGACTAAGAAATGTCAACGGTGAAAAGATTTATGCATATCCAAATACACATTTTTGGAAAACTGTTGGAGAAGTAGGAAATGATGTTATTTTAGGATTTGATGCTCATGATCCTTCTGATTTTAATGAAGGAATGTATAGACAAATGATGGAGTTTTGTAAAGAACACAATTTGAAAGTTATTGATCGCTTTGATTTTTTACAAGGTCATTTTGAGAAATTTCAAGGAGAATATGATATAAGATAAGAAAGAAAATGATTGTTTTTCTTTCTTTTTTTTTCAACCAGATATTTGTGAGAAACGTTTATATAATGAGGGAAGGTGAAAAATATGCCTGAAATGATTTTAGGAAATTCTTATGAGGATATTGTGGAAGATTATGCAGATTTAATTACAAGAATCTGTATACTTAATTTACGGAATGTAGATGATGCTAAAGACTGTTTTCAAAATGTATTGATGAAATTATTCTTAAAGAAAGATGATTTTCAAGATCAACAGCATTTGAAACGATGGATCATACGTGTAAGTATCAATGAATGTCATAATTATCAAAGATTATTCTATAAACCACAAATCAATATAGATGATGTCATTATTGCTGGACATCAAGAGCAGTTGACATTATTGTCAGAGGTATTAAAACTTCCTAAAAAGAAAAGGAACGTTATGTATTTATATTATTATGAGGGATATAAATGTGCAGAAATTGCATCAATTATGAAGATGAAAGAAAATACAGTGAAATCTCATTTGAAAAGAGGAAGGGAAGAACTTAGAAAAAAGGTTGGTGAGTTTTATGAATAAGTTTAAAGAATTTGACTTAGTGAAAACACCAGAAGACTGGAAAGAATTTAATATAAATCAGCAAAAATATAAATATAGAAAGAAAAAAATCATATATAAAGCAACTATTTGTTTTCTTGTTTTGATATTATCTTTATCTTCGGTTGGGATTGTCTATGCGTTCAATAGTCAATTTCGTCAATGGGTACAGGAACAGTTTCAATCAGAAGAAGTAGAAGTATTGCCACAAAATGAGGATGTTCAGCAGTCTATGCGATTTGAAGATATTTTTCTATGTATGGTACATGGCGATGAAGAAATAATAGATCAAATTCTTGTTTTTCAAGACGGACAATATGCAGAAGGAAAAGTAGAAAATATTCAAGGAGAATATCAAGGACAAAACTATTCATTTGATTATGTGCGTTATCAAGATCATATATATACTTTTCATGAAAAAGGATATATTGTCAATACGTTGAATTTATTAAATGATGATATTCTTTATTTTCAATCAGCAGATATGAACTTATGTTCACTCCATTTAAAAACAAAAGAGATTACCCCTCTAACAAATGATTATAAATCAGTCAACTTTAAAATTTCTCCTAATAAACAGTATATTACAATAAATAAAGATGATAAGTATTGGACTGTTTATTTGTTAAAAACACAATAAAAATCTGATTATCCGCTAAAACACAGTATCTATCAGCATTTTCAAGGAAACAAACACATCAATTTACTACTTATTTACTACTAACGAATGAGCCTTGATACGCAAGTTTTCCTAGATATGCAAAGATATGGTACAACACATCAGTATTGAAACAAGAAAAAATTGAATAACTTATAGACTATGGAACGCCTAACATGACGTTCCTTTTCTATTTCCAGCCGTTCTTATTGGACGGCTATTTTATTACCCAAAATGAAAGGAGCATTAGATTTATGAAAAAGATGTTAAAACGATTGTGTACTGGCTTCTTAGCTCTTGCAACTGTCGTTACTACTTTACCGACGACACCCGTTCATGCAGAAAGCAAGCAATACTGGACGGAGTCAAAAGAGCGTGTCGGTATCGTTGAAAAAGTAATGAATGACGGTTCGATTGGTTCTACTTTTAACGAGGGACATTTGACCGTCGAGGGCGAGGACGCTTACTGTATCGACATTAACACAGATTTTAGGAATGGCTACAAGACCAGAATTGACGCAAGCACCCGTATGAGTGCCGACCAGATAAGCGACGTTGCCTTATCTATCGAATATGTGAAACAGTACACAGACAGCCACAGCGGAATAAGCAACAATCACGCCTACCTTTTAAGACAGCTTGTTGTCTGGCAGAGATTGAGCGTACATCTTGGCTGGCAATGCGACAACGTGAGAGCTTCTTATGATGAAATTCCAAAGGCAACGCAGGACGAAGTTTTCTCTGGTGCAAGAGCCTTTGTCAAAGAAAATAAAGGACGTTATGAATGTGGCGGTTATATCTACTCTGGCGAGGGGCAGGAATTGGGGCAATTCTGGGCGAAGTTAAATATCGGAAATGCGAAACTTAAAAAGGCTACCAGTAATACCAGCATTACAGACGGTAACGGGAATTACTCTATCGCTGGTGCAACATACGGTGTCTTTTCTGATAAGAACTGCACGAAACAGCTTGCCACTCTTACGACTGATGAAAACGGAAATACAGATGTTGTAGAGGTAAAAGCAGGCACAGTCTATATCAAGGAATTATCCGCACCAGCAGGATATAAAGTAGATAAAACTATATATTCCTTAAAGGTTGAAGCTGGAAAAACAGCGACTTTGAAAGTATCTGATACACCAAAAGTAACGGACACGTTGATTGAGCTTTTCAAGATTGATATGGAAACACAGAAAGACAATCCGCAGGGGAACGCTTCTCTAGCAGGTGCGGAATTTACATGGAAGTATTATGCAGGCTTCTATAATAAAGACAATCTCCCTGCCGAAGCTACTCGTACATGGGTTACAAAGACAATCGCTGAAACAGACAGCGACGGGTCAACCCACTACATCACAAAATTTGCGGACGCATACAAAGTATCTGGCGATAGCTTCTATATGCAGGACGGTAAAGCGGTTCTTCCACTTGGAACGCTAACCGTTGAAGAAACAAAAGCTCCAAACGGATACTTGTTAGACGGTGCATATATGCAGGCTGGCGATAAGTCCGAACAGATAAAAGACTTATACCTTACACAGATTACCGAGGACGGCGACCTTGCCGTATTATCTGGAAGTAACCAGTTTTCCGTATCAGATAAGGTTATCCGTGGCGGTGTGAAAATTCAGAAACGAGATTTAGAAACGGGCGATACCAAACCACAAGGAAGTGCAACTTTAAAAGATACTGCCTTTGACATCATTTCCTTAAATGATAATGCAGTATTGGTTGAGGGCAAGCTCTATAAGAAAAATGAAGTGGTAAAGACAATTCGTACCGATATTGAGGGTATCGCTTCTACTTCTGCTGACCTTTTACCTTATGGAAACTTCCGTATCGTTGAGAGCGAAGCACCAGACGGATATTTGACAGACGGTGCAAAACCGATTGATTTTACAATCACAGAAAATGGAAAAATCGTGGACTTAACCGACGAAGCCCATTCTATCTATAATCAGATTAAGCGTGGAGATATTGAGGGTGTAAAAATCGGTGCAGGCACACACAAGCGTCTTGCTGATGTTCCTTTTAGGATCACAAGCAAGACAACGGGCGAAAATCATATAGTTGTAACTGATGATAACGGGCAGTTTTCCACTTCTTCTGAATGGGCTTCGCATAAGCACAATACCAACGCAGGCAAGACCAGCGAGGACGGTGTGTGGTTTGGAACTTCTGAACCAGACGACAGCAAGGGTGCATTACCTTATGATACCTACATCATTGAAGAAATGCGTTGCGACAGTAACAAAGGCTTTGAACTTATCCCACCTTTTGAAATCGTGGTATCAAGAAATAACCTTGTGATTGATTTAGGAACGTTGACTGATGAATACGAAAAAGAAATCTCTATCCATACCACAGCGACCAGCAAGGACGGCGAAAAAACTATCCTTGCAGGAAAAGAGGTAACAATCGTTGATACTGTCAAATTAAACGGGCTTACAAAAGGCACAAAGTATCAGTTGAAAGGTTGGCAGATGTTAAAGGAAGAAAACGCCGAGCTTATCATTGACGGGAAACGTGTAGAAAACGATTATACCTTTGTCGCTGATGATGAAGAAATGAAAGTGGAAATTTCCTATATATTCAATGCGTCTGCTTTAGGTGGCAAGAACCTTGTTACCTTTGAAGAATTGTATGATTTCAGCAATCCAGACGAACCCGTGAAAGTTGCGGAGCATAAAGACATTGAGGACGACGGGCAGACCGTACTTATCACAGAGCGTATCATCAAAATTCATACGACTGCTACCGATAAGGACGGCAACAAAGAGCTTGAAGCTGGAAAAGAGGTAACAATCATTGATACCGTAACCTTAGAGGGCTTAGAAGTCGGTACACAGTACAAACTGGTGGGCTGGCAGATGTTGAAAAAAGAAAATGCCGAGCTTCTTATCAATGGGAAACGTGTGGAAAGTGATTACACTTTTACTGCTGACAGCGAAACTATGAAAGTGGAAGTTGCCTTTACCCTTGACGCTACTTCCCTTGACGGCAAACAGCTTGTAACTTTTGAAGAATTGTACGATTTAAGCAATCCAGACGATCCGAAGAAAGTTACCGAGCATAAGGATATTGAGGATAAGGGACAGACGATTACCTTTAAGGAAAAGCCAAAAGAACCAGAGAAACCCGAAACACCACCGACACCAGAAAAGCCAAACAGACCGAGCGACAGTCCCAAAACGGGCGATAACACAAACCTTTACGGACTGCTTGCACTTCTTTTGACCTCTGGTGCTGGACTGGCAGGTATCTTCTTCTACAAACGCCGTAAAATGAAAAAATCATAAGGCGGTAACGGTATGAGAAAAGAAAAATCACGCTCTCCGCCGAAGTTGTCAAACGGCAGACTTCCGCTTATTCTGGCTTGTCTGCCAACAACCTGCAAGAACACGGATAGTCAAGGGTGCGTAAGCATTGATTTTACCCTTTACTATCTGTGGGATTGCTGGTACTTCCCAAACCGCCAGAATAAGAAATCACAATCAATTTATCAAAAATAGAAAGAAACGAGGTAAAACAATATGGAAATGAAATATGTCGTGCCAGATATGGTACAGTCTTTTGGAACTCTTGAATTTGCAGGCGAAAGTGAGCCAGTCTTTGAAAGAGATAAAAATAACCGCAGGGTCTTAGCAAGACGAAGCTATAACCTTTATTCTGACGTACAGAAAGGCGAAAATGTTGTGGTAGAAATTCCCGTGCAGGCTGGCGAAAAAAAGTTCAAGTATGAACAGAAAGTAAAACTTGTCAATCCGAAGTTATACGGCAGAGGTTATGCAATCGGGGATATGGGACATACCGATTATGTGTTAGTTGCTGATGATATTGTAGCAGTTGAAGAAAAGTAAAGGAGTGAAGAATTTATGAGATTATCAAACGGGTTTGTTATTGACAAAGAGAAAACATTTGGAGAATTAAAATTTACAGCGGTGCGTGATGTGTTCTTACAGAATGAGGACGGGACACCGAGTACCCAGCTTAAAAAGCGTATCTATGATTTGAAGTGCAGTTTGCATGGTGGAATTATCCCCGTGTCTGTACCGCCAGAAGTACCGTTAAGAGAATTTCCGTACAATGCAGTTGTGGAGCTTGTCAATCCAGTAGCCGATACGGTATCAAGAAAGACCTATACGGGTGCAGATGTGGACTGGTATGTAAAGGCAGAGGATATTGTATTGAAGAATAAAGGCAATCAAAACGTAGGCAGTCCACAGAACCATACACCGCAGGGACAGCCGAAAAAATAGGCTTGCTGAATAGATTTTCGTTGTAGCGGATATATAAAACTGTTATAATATGGGTATGAAAAATTTAATTATAAGGAGTGCTGTTTATGATAAGAGCTATTATATTTGCTGTATTCGTTGTCCCTATTATATCTCTCGTATTAGATAAGACACAAAAAGCAACTAAAAAAGAAAAATTCACAAATACTGTTTTTGTATCACACGCCTATCAAACAGTATGTCATATTTGTTCATTGATAATGGTAGGAATTGCAATAGCTTTAGGATTGTTCATGGGATTTGATAATACGGTGGGACACTCTGTTGTTTTTGCTATTTTTGTTCTATTGATTGAATTTTGTGCGTGGGCATTAAAAAGACATAAGGTAGTAATTGACGGAAATAATTTGCGTATTACTCCTGCTGTTGGAAGAACAAGAGAAATTTCATTTAATGATATTTCCCGTTGCACAGAAAAAGAGCAAATAGGATTGAAAATATTTGTAGGAAACAAAAAAATTTGTACAGTTTCTTGCGACTGTGTTGGATATAAAGAATTTCTTGAAATGTTAAAAGAGAAAAATTTACTCTAATACGTTTCGCCCAAATAAACAGTTATATTATTTTAGCAGTTAGTCTTAGGATTGACTGCTTTTTTCATACCCAGAAAGGAGTGATTGATTTATGCAAAAGATTTTTAACAAAGGACACCGTATCAGAGCCAGCGACAAGCACCTTGTCTACCACTTTTCCATAGGAACGCTTCTGTTTGTATTCGTGGCGGTTCTCCTGCTACTGAATATCAAACAGCTCATGCGTACTGATTGGGAACATTTCAGCTTGTTAGAGAACGGCTTGACGCTTTCCCCTTACAACTTCATAACTATACTGATAGCGACTGGTGTTTGTGCATTGGTCGTTTTTCTGTATTACCACTTCTGTTACGATAGTTTCAAGAAGCTCCTGCACCGTCAAAAGCTGGCAAGAATGGTACTGGAAAATAAGTGGTATGAAGCCGATACCGTACAAGACAGCGGTTTTTTTACTGACCTGCAAAGCAGATCAAGGGAAAAAATCGTCTGGTTTCCAAAGATTTATTATCAAATGGAAAAGGGACTGCTTCATATCCGCTGTGAAATTACGCTGGGAAAATATCAAGACCAGCTTTTACGGTTAGAGGATAAATTGGAAAGTGGCTTATATTGTGAGCTGACCGACAAGACCCTGCATGACGGCTATATTGAATATACCCTGCTTTATGATATGATAGCGAACCGCATTACCATTGATGAAGTACGGGCAGAAAACGGCTGTCTGAAACTGATGAAAAATCTTGTCTGGGAATATGACGCACTCCCTCACGCTCTGATTGCTGGTGGAACGGGTGGCGGTAAAACTTATTTTCTGCTGACGCTTATTGAAGCCTTACTGCATACCAACGCTGTCCTTTACATCTTAGACCCGAAGAACGCTGACCTTGCAGACTTAGGGACAGTTATGGGAAATGTGTATCACACCAAAGAAGAAATGATTGATTGTGTCAATGCCTTTTATGAGGGAATGGTACAGCGAAGTGAGGAAATGAAGCAACACCCGAACTATAAGACGGGCGAAAACTACGCCTATCTGGGACTGCCACCCTGCTTTCTTATCTTTGATGAATATGTGGCATTTTTTGAAATGCTGGGGACAAAGGAAAGCGTGGGCTTGCTTAGCCAGTTAAAGAAAATCGTTATGTTAGGACGACAAGCAGGTTATTTCCTTATCGTTGCCTGCCAGCGTCCAGACGCAAAGTATTTCTCTGACGGTATCAGAGATAACTTCAATTTCCGTGTGGGACTTGGGCGTATCAGCGAATTAGGTTACGGTATGCTGTTCGGTTCAGATGTGAAAAAGCAGTTTTTCCAGAAGCGTATCAAGGGGCGTGGCTATTGTGATATGGGAACAAGCGTGATAAGCGAATTTTACACGCCTTTAGTCCCCAAAGGACATGATTTTTTACAAACAATCGGCAGGCTTGCACAAGAAAGACAAGTCATGCCAGAACAACAAGGAAAGGAAGATGTGATTGAATAAGGACACATTAAATGTTTATCACGCACCCACAGAGAAAAACTACCTCTGTTTGTGCTTGAATACAGATATTTTTACAACGGATTGCAGGAAATATATGTTAGATTGTTTTTTAGATTATTCTGTCAATCCAAATCTGCGATTTCATTCAAGGATAGATAAAATCATTGATGATGTTATTCGTGAAAAAATCAACATTCCTCATAAGTTTAGAATGAGGTTGGAAAGTAGACATTGCGTTGAAAGCAGGATAATCTATTTTCGATTTCGAGTTTTAGATAAGGCTTGTCTGCAATGTAATGTATTTCTTAAAGGGCTGTCTGAAGAAATGAAAGAAGCACTTTCAGATGAAAGAATAGATTTTGCGGTTATCTATGAGGGCATACAAGGTTCACAGCAGGACACAGACACGGACGACAAGGACGGGTTTTGCGGTTCTCAACCGCAAGTTCCGTTCTTGGCGGACGGGGCTTGTCCCGTCCGCTGATAAAACCCCTCGGTATCTAACAGAGGGGTACGTTTGCAAATAGACAATAGACAAAAAACATAGGAAACATAAGGCTTCTGGCATGGTTTCCTAGCAAAAATCGGCTGTGAAGTCGCCTAAAAAAACTTCACACTTTACAGATTGGGGGTATGGTTCTGAATGAAGAACAATGGATAAAAGAATTACGGGAGAAACGGATTGCTTACGGTATCTCACAAGGCAGGCTGGCGGTGGCTTCTGGTATCACAAGAGAATATCTCAATAAGATAGAAAGCGGAAAAATGAAGCCGTCAAAGGAGCTTTTGGAAACTCTGCATAAAGAACTGGCAAGGTTCAATCCAGAAGCACCGCTTACCATGCTGTTTGATTATGTGAAAATTCGTTTTCCCACGCTGGATATACAGCATATCATCAAAGACATATTAAAACTGAATATCAACTATATGCTCCATGAAGATTATGGACATTACAGTTATACGGAGCATTACTCTTTAGGGGACATCTTTATCTATACGTCGGCTGACGAAGAAAAAGGTGTCCTTTTAGAGTTAAAGGGGCGTGGTTGCAGGCAGTTTGAAAGTTACCTGCTGGCACAGCAAAGAAGCTGGTATGACTTTCTCATGGACGCACTCGTAGACGGTGGCGTGATGAAGCGTATCGACCTTGCTATCAACGACCATACGGGCATTTTGGATATTCCAGAGCTTGCGGAAAAATGCAGAAAACGGGAATATATCGGAAAGTCCAGAAGTTATAAGTTTTACCAGTCGGGCGAGCTTATCAAGCATAGAGAGGACGACAGAGAATATATGGGACGCACCCTTTATCTTGGTTCGCTGAAATCAGATGTGTATTTTTGTATCTATGAAAAGGACTATGAGCAGTACGTCAAGTTAGGGACACCGCTTGAAGAAGCCGACATTATCAACCGTTTTGAGATACGGCTTAGAAATGAACGTGCCTATTATGCAGTACGAGATTTGCTGACCTATTATGACGCAGAGCAGACCGCCTTTTCTATCATCAACCAGTATGTACGGTTTGTTGATGAAGAACCCGACAAGCGAAAAAATGAATGGAAACTCAATGACCGCTGGGCTTGGTTTATTGGCGATAACAGACAGAGCTTGAAGCTGACGACAAAGCCAGAGCCTTACACCTTAGACCGCACATTGCGTTGGGTACAAAGGCAGGTAGCACCAACCTTGAAAATGCTGAAAAAGATTGATAAAGGAAACGGTACAGACTACATGGAAACAATCGAACAGCAGGCAAAGCTCACAGAAAAGCATAAAATGATAATCAAACAGCAGACGACCCCTGCAAAAGATTTGGTGGAAAGTTAGGAGTGATAAAAAATGTGGGTATTATTAAAAGATTTCCTGCTGGTATCTATGGGAATGGGTATCGGCGTAGTCTTGATGTGTATTTTGAATGTCGGCAAAGAAGCTGACTATGAAATGAAACAATTAGAAGAAAGTGAGGACAATTAAATGAATTTCGGACAAAATTTGTATCAATGGTTTTTATCAAACGCACAGAGCTTAGTGCTTATGGCGATTGTGGTTATCGGTATCTACTTAGGGTTCAAGCGTGAGTTTTCAAAACTTATCGGCTTCTTGGTAGTTGCCTTGATTGCTGTCGGTTTGGTATTCAACGCTGGCGGTGTGAAAGATGTATTGTTAGAGCTGTTCAATAAGATTATCGGTGCATAAAATTTTATTGTGGTGCTGATATGCGAATGTTATAATGTGGATATGAAACACAGTATCTAGGAGTGATGGAATGAAATATATAATGCTTCACGGTTTGGGACAATCTTCTGAAAGTTGGAGTGATACCGTAAAAGTATTCAATGATGATTTTGAAGTTTTATGCCCTAATTTATCAGATTGGCTTTTTGGAAAAATACCATGTTATGATACATTGTATCGGACATTGGAAACATACTGTGAACAGTTTGAAGAACCGCTAAATATTTGTGGACTTTCTTTAGGTGGTATTCTTGCTATGCAGTATGCGATAGAACACCCAGAAAAAATGAACTCATTAGTGTTAATAGGCACACAATATGAAATGCCAAAGTATCTGTTAAAAATGCAAAATCTGATATTCCGTATTATGCCTTGTTCAGCATTTGAAAAAATGGGTTTTCAGAAAACAGATTTTATCAATCTATGCAAATCTATGACAGAACTTAATTTTAAACATGAACTGAAAAAAATATCATGTTCGGTACTTGTTGTCTGTGGCGATAAGGATAAGATAAATAAAAAAGCTTCTTTAGAATTGCAACAACAGATAGAAAACGCAGAAATAGCTATTATTGAAAATGCAGGACATGAAGTAAATACAGATAACCCAACACTACTAGGGCAAAAGTTAAATGTATTTTTCAAACAATATGTCTGATAAACAATTTCATATCCATACACACAAAGCAGTTAGTCTTAGGATTGACTGCTTTTTTCATACCTAAATTTCAGATTGGAGTGATGAAATGAACGATATTTTTAAGGATATGCAGGCAAAAGTCGGCTGTGAATACATTTCCGACCTGCCCTCTTACAAGCGTAAGGTGTGGCATGAAATGAAACGGCTGAACCCTGCCGACTATGAAGAAAGACAGTTAGAAGATTTTTCTAAATATGTGTTTGGTATCTCATACCAGAACTTAAAAGATGTGATGAACCAACAGAAAGGACGTGAGGAACAATGCAGGAAACAAGGGTACTGGTGGAAACGAGAGGAACAACTGACGAAGAAACAATATCATACTGGTTCGACCTGCCGATAGATGTTGCCGAGTTTGAAGAAAAGTTAGGTATCGGTGCAGAAAGTGGGGATTACTGTATTATCGAAAAGGTGTTGCCTTATGCTGATGAAGTTCACGAACATACAAGCGTGTATCAGCTCAACGAATTAGATTTTATGTACCGCCAGCTTTCAAGTGATATGCAGGAAGAATATGTATCACTTCTGACCGTATATGACAATTTAGAAGCACTTTATATTTGCAGGAACGTGATTACGGTTTATCCTGACTGCAAAAGCATGATAGATGTTGCAAGGCAAAAGCTGATGAACGACCCGACATTTAAGCATTTATCCGAGGACTGTCAAGAATATTACTTTGACTTTGAAGCCTATGCTTCTCACTTGCAGGAACACGGGAAATTTTTAGTAACAGAACACGGTATCTTTGAACTGCCAGAGTAGGAAATGAGGTGGTGGTTATGATTGATGATATGGCGGTTTACATTGCTAATCTTGGCAAATACAATGAGGGATATTTAGTCGGTGCTTGGTTCACGTTTCCCATTGATGAGGAAGATGTAAAAGAAAAAATCGGCTTGAATGAACAGTATGAGGAATACGCAATCCATGATACCGACAACTTCCCCATTGCGATTGGCGAGTATGTTTCCATTGAAGAACTCAATGAGATGTATGAAATGATAGAGGAACTTCCCGACTATATCGTAGAGTGTCTGGACGAATTTATCAGCCACTACGGGACGCTGGAAGAAGTCGTGGAACACAAGGACGATATTTATTATTATCCCGACTGTGAAACCATGACAGACGTTGCCTACTACTACATAGACGAATTGCAGGCACTTGGCGACATTCCACCCAGCTTACAGAACTACATTGACTATGAAGCCTACGGGCGAGATTTGGATATGGGCGGTTGCTTTATTGAAACAAGCCGAGGTATGTGCGAGATACCATATTAACGCTGGAAGATCAGCGACAAGCATTGTTGCTACTGACAGCGTATTTCTCTTTTAAGGGACAGTCTGAAAATGGCTGTCCTTTTCTATTTTGAAAGGAGCTGAAAGAACTTGAAAAAGATTAAAAGCTACACGGGTATCTGGAACGTGGAAAAAGTCTTATATGCAATCAATGACTTTAACTTACCCTTTCCCGTTACTTTTACACAGATTACATGGTTTGTGATTACGGAATTTATCATCATTCTGTTTGGGGATATTCCCCCACTTTCCATGATTGAGGGAGCATTTCTCAAATACTTTGGTATTCCCGTTGCTCTCACTTGGTTCATGTCGCAGAAAACCTTTGACGGAAAGAAGCCGTACAGCTTTTTGAAATCACAGATAACCTATGCCCTGCGACCAAAAATCACTTATGCAGGAAAAGCCGTAAAACTGCATAAGCAGATATTAAATGAAACAATCACGGCAGTAAGGAGTGTGAACTATGTTCCCGATAAAATATATTGACAATAACCTTGTCTGGAACAAGGACAATGAAGTGTTTGCCTATTATGAGCTGGTACCATACAACTATTCTTTTCTATCCGCAGAGCAGAAATTTATCGTGCATGACAGTTTCCGACAGCTAATCGCACAGTCCCGTGAGGGTAAAATTCATGCGTTGCAGATTGCCACAGAAAGCTCCATACGAAGTATGCAGGAGCAGTCAAAGAAACTGGTAACGGGAAAATTAAAGGAAGTTGCCTACCAGAAAATAGACGAACAGACCGAAGCGTTAGTATCTATGATTGGGAACAATCAAGTGGACTACCGCTTTTTTCTTGGCTTTAAGCTCATGGTTACGGAAGAACAGCTCAATCTGAAGAACATCAAAAAATCGGCGTGGCTGACATTCAAAGAGTTTCTCCATGAAGTAAACCATACGCTGATGAATGATTTTGTTTCCATGCCGAATGATGAAATCAACCGTTACATGAAAATGGAAAAGTTACTGGAAAATAAAATCTCCCGTCGCTTTAAGGTGCGTCGCTTGGAAATCAATGATTTTGGGTATCTCATGGAACATCTTTACGGCAGGGACGGTATCGCTTATGAAGATTATGCGTACCAGCTACCAAAAAAAAAATTGAACAAAGAAACGCTGATAAAATACTACGACCTTATCCGTCCGACAAGGTGTGTGATTGAAGAAAGCCAGCGGTATTTACGCTTGGAACATGAGGACAAGGAAAGTTATGTGTCCTATTTTACCGTCAATGCGATTGTCGGCGAGCTTGATTTTCCGTCAAGTGAAATCTTCTATTTCCAGCAACAGCAATTCACATTCCCCGTTGATACTTCTATGAATGTAGAAATCGTGGAGAACCGAAAAGCATTAACAACCGTACGCAACAAGAAAAAGGAATTGAAAGACCTTGACAATCACGCTTATCAAGCAGGAGGTGAAACCAGCTCAAATGTGGTGGACGCTTTAGACAGCGTGGACGAGCTGGAAACGGACTTAGACCAGACAAAAGAAAGTATGTATAAGTTAAGCTACGTTATACGGGTGTCTGCACCCGATCTTGACGAGCTGAAACGCCGTTGTGATGAAGTCAAAGACTTTTACGACGACCTCAATGTAAAGCTGGTACGTCCTGCTGGGGATATGCTGGGGCTTCATTCTGAATTTTTACCTGCCAGCAAGCGATATATCAATGACTATGTGCAGTATGTAAAATCAGACTTCTTGGCAGGGCTTGGCTTTGGAGCGACCCAGCAGTTAGGGGAAACTACGGGTATCTATATGGGCTATTCCGTTGATACGGGAAGAAATGTGTACCTGCAACCGTCTTTAGCTTCGCAGGGCGTAAAAGGTACAGTTACCAACGCTTTAGCGTCTGCTTTTGTCGGTTCGCTTGGCGGTGGAAAGTCGTTCTGCAACAATCTTCTGGTGTATTATTCGGTGTTGTTTGGCGGTCAAGCAGTCATTTTAGACCCCAAAGCCGAGCGTGGCAACTGGAGAGAAACACTTCCAGAAATCGCCCATGAAATCAATATCGTAAATCTTACCAGCGATAAAGACAATGCAGGACTTCTTGACCCATTCGTGATTATGAAGAATGTAAAAGACGCTGAAAGTCTGGCAATCGACATCTTGACATTCCTTACGGGTATTTCCTCTAGGGACGGCGAAAAATTCCCCGTGTTACGAAAAGCGGTTCGTTCCGTTACCCAGAGCGACAGTCGGGGCTTGCTCCATGTAATAGACGAGCTACGCCGTGAAGATACGCCCATATCAAGAAATATCGCAGACCATATCGACAGCTTCACGGACTACGACTTTGCACATCTGCTGTTTTCAGACGGTACGGTGGAAAATGCAATCAGCCTTGATAACCAGCTCAATATCATTCAAGTAGCCGACCTTGTACTGCCAGATAAGGACACGACCTTTGAAGAATACACGACTATTGAATTATTGTCGGTATCTATGCTGATTGTGATTAGTACCTTTGCCCTTGATTTTATCCATTCGGACAGAAGTATTTTTAAGATTGTCGATTTGGACGAAGCGTGGGCGTTCTTAAATGTGGCACAAGGAGAAACGCTCTCTAACAAGCTGGTTCGTGCTGGACGAGCTATGCAGGCAGGTGTTTATTTCGTTACACAATCTTCTGGGGACGTGGCAAAGGAAAGTCTGAAAAACAATATCGGCTTAAAATTCGCTTTCCGTTCTACTGACATCAACGAGATAAAACAGACCTTAGAATTTTTCGGTATCGACAAGGACGATGAAAACAACCAGAAACGGCTTCGTGATTTGGAGAACGGACAATGCTTATTGCAGGACTTATACGGGCGTGTCGGTGTGGTACAGATACACCCAGTTTTTGAAGAACTGCTACACGCCTTTGATACCAGACCGCCCGTACAGAGAAATGAGGTGGAGTGATGAAAGAAAGGATAAAAGGTGCGTTCACAAAAAGGAAGATACTTCACTTTCTCAAAATGGCTCTGTTCGTGGTGGCACTCTCCCTTATCCTGCTTTCACTTTTGGGGACGGTGGCTCATGCGACGGGGCTTGTGGACGATACCATAAACGCAGAAAATCTTTACTCAAAATATCCCCTTTCCAACTACCAGCTTGATTTTTATGTGGATAATAGCTGGTCATGGTTGCCGTGGAACTGGCTGGACGGCATTGGAAAATCGGTACAGTACGGGCTTTACTGCATTACCAACTTTGTCTGGACGATAAGCCTTTATTTAAGCAATGCCACGGGCTATGTGGTGCAGGAAGCCTATAAACTTGATTTTATTAACGATATGGCAGACAGTATCGGAAAGAGCATACAGACCCTTGCAGGTGTAACCGAGAACGGCTTTTCTTCTACGGGCTTCTATGTTGGTTTCCTGCTTCTCATTATCTTAGTGGTGGGAATGTATGTTGCTTATACGGGACTTATCAAACGGGAAACCAGCAAGGCACTTCACGCTGTTATCAACTTTGTGGTGGTGTTCGTGCTGTCCGCTTCGTTTATTGCCTACGCTCCCGACTACATCAAGAAGATAAATGAATTTTCATCAGACATCAGTACCGCTTCTTTGGACTTGGGAACAAAAATCATGCTCCCCAACTCCGACAGCGAGGGCAAGGACAGCGTGGACTTGATACGGGACAGCCTATTTTCTATTCAAGTGGAACAGCCGTGGCTACTTCTGCAATTCGGTAACAGCAACACAGAAGAAATCGGGGCAGACCGTGTCGAAGCTCTTGTATCGGCAAGTCCAGAGGACGAGGACGGGAAAACCAGAGAGGAAGTCGTGAAAACAGAAATCGAAGATAACGACAACAACAATCTGACGATACCGCAGGTCGTGAACCGTTTAGGCATGGTGTTCTTCCTACTGTTCTTCAATTTAGGGATAACGATATTTGTATTCTTGCTTACGGGCATGATGTTATTTAGCCAGATACTTTTTATTATCTTTGCAATGTTTTTACCTATCAGCTTTTTACTTTCCATGATACCGAGCTATGAAAGCATGGCGAAGCAGGCAATCGTAAGGGTGTTTAATACCATAATGACACGGGCAGGAATAACGCTCATTGTAACGGTGGCGTTCAGCATTTCCAGTATGTTTTATAACATCTCCACGGACTATCCGTTCTTTATGGTAGCGTTCTTGCAGATAGTATGTTTCGCTGGTATTTATATGAAGCTGGGCGATTTAATGAGTATGTTCTCTTTGAACGCTGGCGACAGTCAAAACATGGGACGCAGGATATTCCGCAGACCATATCTGTTTATGCGACATAGAGCTAGGCGTATGGAAAGACGGCTTGCTGGTGCGGTTACTGCTGGCGGTGTTGCTGGTGCGGTGGCAGGTAGCACGATTTCAAACAGAAAACCGACAAGGAACACAGCCACAAAAGACAGTCGGGGCAATACATCTACTTCCAGTATGGGACAGCGTGCAGGCTCAAAGGTGGGTGCTGTCTTAGATACGAAAAATAAAGTGAAAGACAAGGCAAATGCTGTCAAAGAGAATATCAAGGATATGCCGACACAGACCGCTTATGCGGTGTATTCCGCAAAGGAAAAGGCAAAGTCCAGCGTGTCCGACTTTAAGCGTGGCATGGTGCAGGAACAGCAGTCCAGACAGACGGGACGTTTGGAAAAGCAGGAAAAGCATAGACAGAGTATCGCTGACAAGCGTATGGAGCTTCAAAAGGCACAAGAAGCAAGGCAGGCACAGCGAAAGGCTGACGGATCAGCGACAACGGGAGCTACCCGTCCCCATGAGCGACCAGCCACAGCTTCAAAGCCGAGTGCGGAAAAAATGCAGGAAGTCAAACGTCCTGCCACAGCGACCACTTCAAAAGCAAGTGAGCCAGTCAAGACAAATGTTATCAAAGAGCGTCCGTTATCTTCTGGTGCTTCTGATAAGAAAGCGACCCAGTCGGCACAGCCAGTACATAGGCAGAATGTAGAAAAAGTGGTATCGCAGGAAACACGCCAGAATTACACAAAAGACCGCAGGACAAAGGTTCAGCAGACGCAAACCGTCCAAAAGAACCAGCAGACAACAGAGAAAACTCGTAACCTTGTGATGAAGAAAGGACAGAAGAAAAAATGAAACTGAAACATATCGCTATCATTGGCACTCTGTTTCCTATCCTCTTTTCTCTGGTGCTTTTCTTTGGTGTCTTGATTAGTGCGGACAGCGACGACGAGAACAGCAATTTTTCTTCTGGCATTACGGGTATGAACTTATCCGCAGAAGTCTTGAAACATCAGCCTATGGTAGAAAAGTACGCCAGAGAATACGGTATTTCCGAGTATGTCAATGTGCTATTGGCTATCATTCAAGTAGAAAGTGGCGGTACGGCAGAAGATGTTATGCAGAGTTCGGAAAGTCTTGGTTTACCGCCTAATTCCTTAGATACGGAAAGCTCAATCAAGCAGGGGTGTAAGTATTTTGCGTCCCTGCTTTCTTCCTGCAAAAATCAAGGTATCGACGATTTGAATGTAGCGATACAGTCTTATAACTATGGCGGTGGCTATGTGGGATATGTGGCAGGAAAAGGAAAGAAACACACCTTTAATCTTGCAGAGAGCTTCGCCCGTGAAAAATCGGGTGGAAAGAAAGTAACCTACACCAACCCGATAGCCGTTGCGAAGAACGGGGGCTGGCGGTATCAGTATGGCAATCAATTTTACGTCGAATTAGTCAATCAGTATTTAACTGTTCCGCAGGTATCGGGAGAACTGGCACAAAAAGTAATGAATGAAGCATTGAAGTATCAAGGCTGGAAGTATGTATATGGCGGTAGCAATCCTAACACTTCCTTTGACTGTTCGGGGCTGACGCAATGGTGCTATGGAAAAGCTGGTGTTTCCTTACCGAGAACAGCACAAGCACAGTATGACGCCACCCAACATCTTCCACTCTCGCAGGCAAAGGCTGGGGACTTGGTATTTTTCCATTCTACCTATAACGCTGGAAGTTATGTAACACATGTCGGTATTCTTGTTTCGCCGACGCAGATGTACCACGCAGGAAATCCGATAGGATATGCAGACCTAAATAATAGTTACTGGCAACAGCACTTAATCGGTGCAGGACGAGTAAAACAATAGAAAGTGAGGATAACATTATGTTTAAGAAGAATAAGAAACAGACAGAAAATGTCAAAGAAAAAAAGGTGCGTACTGTCAAGGTAGGCACACATAAGAAAACCGTGATTGCGTTGTGGGTGGTGCTTATCGCAAGCGTGAGCTTTGGGGTGTATAAGAATTTTACGGCTATCGACCAGCACACGACCCATGAAAAAGAAATCATTGAACTTCGTTTGCAGGACACCAACGGGATAGAAAATTTCGTGAAGAACTTTGCGAAGTCTTATTACACATGGAGTAACAGCAAAGAAGCGATTGAAGCAAGGACGCAGGCAATCAGCGGTTATCTGACAAAGGAATTGCAAGACTTGAATGTTGATACAATCAGAACGGATATACCGACCAGCTCCACAGTTACAGATGTGATTGTGTGGCATATCGAGCAATCGGGAACGGACACTTTTTCTGCTACCTACGAAGTAGATCAGCAGATAAAAGAGGGAGAACAGACAAGCAATGTGAAAGCGACTTATACTGTAAAAGTCCATGTAGACGCTGACGGGGATATGGTAATCATTCAGAACCCTACTCTTGCACCAGCAATCGAAAAATCAGACTATGAGCCTAAGACACCAGAAGCAGACGCAAGCGTGGACGCTGATACGGTAAATGACGCTACCGCATTTCTGGAAACATTCTTTAAGCTCTATCCAACAGCCACAGAAAAAGAGCTTGCTTACTATGTATCTGGAAATGTGATTGAGCCTATCGGCAGGGACTACCTTTATTCTGAACTGGTAAACCCTATCTTTACAAAGGACGGGGATAATGTGAAAGTTAAAGTAGCTGTAAAATTCCTTGATAATCAGACAAAGGCGACACAAGTATCACAGTATGAGCTTGTGCTACATAAGGATAGCAACTGGAAGATTGTAGGATAAAAGAAAAAGGCTTGCAGTTCTGTATTGATTTGCAAGCCTAAATATATTATTTATACTTCTGGAAAATCCCGACTAATAAAGTATCTATCGCTTCAGCTAATTCAAATCTAACTTTATCTGAGGCAGAAAAAGCGTTTCCTAATTGCAAAGTTGTATAACCGTGAATTATTCCAGTAAGCATATTTAATATTTCAAGTGTTTTGTCTTTGTTAAGACTGCACGATTGGATAAGAGTAGTTAATAATGAAAGATAGTTGTTAAAAATGGTTGCTGTTTCCTCTGTTCCGTGCCACACAGCCCATTGAATTGTTTCATAAACTCCGGGGTGTTCAATCATATAGTTTAGGTATTCGATAGAAACTAACTTAATTGCTTCTTTCCCTATTTTTCCAACGGCAATTTTCATCATTCTTTCATTCATGTCACGCATACCATTATGAGCAACTTCTAAAAGAAGATTATCTAAACTTTCTATGTGATTATATAAAGATGGTGTACGAATGTTTAATTTTTGAGCAACAGCTTTTAACGAAACGTTATTTAATCCTTTTTCATCTGCTAAGTCTGATGTTGCTTTTATTACTGCTTCTTTAGTGGTTTTCATAGTTATGCACCTCATTCAAAATATCATACAAACACAATTCTAGCTAATTGAATTAGTGTAGTCAATAACACAATTAGAAAATTATGATTATTTATTGACTTTCTTAAAATTTTGTGTATAATAGGAATTGAAGTTAAATTAGATGCTAAAAATTTGTAATTAAGAAGGAGGGATTCGTCATGTTGGTATTCCAAATGCGTAATGTAGATAAAACATCTACTGTTTTGAAACAGACTAAAAACAGTGATTACGCAGATAAATAAATACGTTAGATTAATTCCTACCAGTGACTAATCTTATGACTTTTTAAACAGATAACTAAAATTACAAACAAATCGTTTAACTTCTGTATTTATTTACAGATGTAATCACTTCAGGAGTGATTACATGAACAAAAATATAAAATATTCTCAAAACTTTTTAACGAGTGAAAAAGTACTCAACCAAATAATAAAACAATTGAATTTAAAAGAAACCGATACCGTTTACGAAATTGGAACAGGTAAAGGGCATTTAACGACGAAACTGGCTAAAATAAGTAAACAGGTAACGTCTATTGAATTAGACAGTCATCTATTCAACTTATCGTCAGAAAAATTAAAACTGAACATTCGTGTCACTTTAATTCACCAAGATATTCTACAGTTTCAATTCCCTAACAAACAGAGGTATAAAATTGTTGGGAGTATTCCTTACCATTTAAGCACACAAATTATTAAAAAAGTGGTTTTTGAAAGCCATGCGTCTGACATCTATCTGATTGTTGAAGAAGGATTCTACAAGCGTACCTTGGATATTCACCGAACACTAGGGTTGCTCTTGCACACTCAAGTCTCGATTCAGCAATTGCTTAAGCTGCCAGCGGAATGCTTTCATCCTAAACCAAAAGTAAACAGTGTCTTAATAAAACTTACCCGCCATACCACAGATGTTCCAGATAAATATTGGAAGCTATATACGTACTTTGTTTCAAAATGGGTCAATCGAGAATATCGTCAACTGTTTACTAAAAATCAGTTTCATCAAGCAATGAAACACGCCAAAGTAAACAATTTAAGTACCGTTACTTATGAGCAAGTATTGTCTATTTTTAATAGTTATCTATTATTTAACGGGAGGAAATAATTCTATGAGTCGCTTTTTTAAATTTGGAAAGTTACACGTTACTAAAGGGAATGGAGATAAATTATTAGATATACTACTGACAGCTTCCAAGAAGCTAAAGAGGTCCCTAGCGCCTACGGGGAATTTGTATCGATAAGGGGTACAAATTCCCACTAAGCGCTCGGGACCCCTTGTAGGAAAATGTCCTAAGTGTGGCAACAATATTGTATTAAAAAAATCGTTTTATGGTTGTTCAAATTATCCTGAATGTAAGTTTACTTTAGCTGAACATTTTAGAAAGAAAAAACTAACCAAAACGAATGTAAAAGAATTACTGGAGGGAAAAGAAACCCTGGTAAAAGGAATCAAAAACAAAGAGAAAAAGCCCTACAATGCCGTTGTAAAAATTGGGGAAAAGGGATATATTGATTTTATCTCTTTTTCAAAATAAACATAAAAGCCCTTTAAAGAGGGCTTTTATATATTAATCACAAATCACTTATCACAAATCACAAGTGATTAATCACTTGTTTATTAAGATATTAAAAGCTATAATTTAAATAAAGCGTGAATTTTATGACACAAAAAGAGGGGGGAGAAACTTGGAACTAGCATTTAGAGAAAGCTTAAAAAAGATGAGAGGTACCAAATCAAAAGAAAAATTCTCCCAAGAATTAGAAATGAGTAGATCAAATTATTCACGAATAGAATCAGGAAAATCAGATCCAACCATAAAAACACTAGAACAAATTGCAAAGTTAACTAACTCAACGCTAGTAGTGGATTTAATCCCAAATGAGCCAACAGAACCAGAACCAGAAACAGAACAAGTAACATTGGAGTTAGAAATGGAAGAAGAAAAAAGCAATGATTTCGTGTGAATAATGCACGAAATCATTGCTTATTTTTTTAAAAAGCGATATACTAGATATAACGAAACAACGAACTGAATAAAGAATACAAAAAAAGAGCCACGACCAGTTAAAGCCTGAGAAACTTTAACTGCGAGCCTTAATTGATTACCACCAATCAATTAAAGAAGTCGAGACCCAAAATTTGGTAAAGTATTTAATTACTTTATTAATCAGATACTTAAATATCTGTAAACCCATTATATCGGGTTTTTGAGGGGATTTCAAGTCTTTAAGAAGATACCAGGCAATCAATTAAGAAAAACTTAGTTGATTGCCTTTTTTGTTGTGATTCAACTTTGATCGTAGCTTCTAACTAATTAATTTTCGTAAGAAAGGAGAACAGCTGAATGAATATCCCTTTTGTTGTAGAAACTGTGCTTCATGACGGCTTGTTAAAGTAAAAATTTAAAAATAGTAAAATTCGCTCAATCACTACCAAGCCAGGTAAAAGTAAAGGGGCTATTTTTGCGTATCGCTCAAAAAAAAGCATGATTGGCGGACGTGGCGTTGTTCTGACTTCCGAAGAAGCGATTCACGAAAATCAAGATACATTTACGCATTGGACACCAAACGTTTATCGTTATGGTACGTATGCAGACGAAAACCGTTCATACACTAAAGGACATTCTGAAAACAATTTAAGACAAATCAATACCTTCTTTATTGATTTTGATATTCACACGGAAAAAGAAACTATTTCAGCAAGCGATATTTTAACAACAGCTATTGATTTAGGTTTTATGCCTACGTTAATTATCAAATCTGATAAAGGTTATCAAGCATATTTTGTTTTAGAAACGCCAGTCTATGTGACTTCAAAATCAGAATTTAAATCTGTCAAAGCAGCCAAAATAATCTCGCAAAATATCCGAGAATATTTTGGAAAGTCTTTGCCAGTTGATCTAACGTGCAATCATTTTGGGATTGCTCGTATACCAAGAACGGACAATGTAGAATTTTTTGATCCCAATTACCGTTATTCTTTCAAAGAATGGCAAGATTGGTCTTTCAAACAAACAGATAATAAGGGCTTTACTCGTTCAAGTCTAACGGTTTTAAGCGGTACAGAAGGCAAAAAACAAGTAGATGAACCCTGGTTTAATCTCTTATTGCACGAAACGAAATTTTCAGGAGAAAAGGGTTTAGTAGGGCGCAATAGCGTTATGTTTACCCTCTCTTTAGCCTACTTTAGTTCAGGCTATTCAATCGAAACGTGCGAATATAATATGTTTGAGTTTAAAAACATTTTAAAATACTAATTAGATTAGTTAAATGACTATTTGAAATAGTATTTTGAGGAGTGATTATATGTGTACAAGATTTGTTTACAATGGTATAGATAAAATTGTTGGTTTTAATTTTGATATTGACCTTTCTGTATGGGATCATACTGTAATTACCGAAGAAAATAGATTTTATATTGGTATTAAAATGCCTGACGGTCTGTATCATTCATTTCATGGGATAAATAAAAATGGTAATGTAGGAACACTTCTTTATGTTCATGGTAATGAAAATGCAAGGTATATAGAAAGCGAGGATTGTATTACAATATCTGAATTAACAGAAAAATTCATTAAGGCAGAGATTTCTTTTGATAAAGCCTTGGACATTGTTAAAAAGAAAAAAATTATTTATGCACCAGATGCTACTATGCAAGCTATGCTTTCTGATAAAAAAGGACGAGTTTTAATTATTGAACCTGGAATTGGGTATAGATATGAACAAGAAAATTTTTCACTTATTACAAATTATTCTATTCTAAAACCAGATATAACAAAGCCGTACATTGTTTCTGGGGATACAAGATACGAAGTGGCTAAAGAGTTATTGGCAGGATATGATAAAGATTTTTCAGTAAATGACGCATTTAAAGTATTAAAATCTGTTTCTCAAAAAGACTTGTGGGCAACTAGGGTTTCATTTGTATATTCTACAGAAAAAAATAAAGTTTATTATGTCTTGAACAATGATTTTAGTAATGTATTTGAATTTCAGTTTTAATACTAATGAATTTATAAATTTGCAATTATGATAAGAAAGGTTATTATGATAGGACTAAAAAAGCGAGATATAAAAAAAGCGTTGAAAGCTGGTGCAAAAGCTGGCGGTGTATCATTGGCTGATGTTCGGGCAGATATTGAAGCGACGATTGATGAAGCTATGAATAGCACCGCCCCAGAAGTGTAGGCAAATTTCAAAAAATATTTTGGTAATAAACGCCCTACCCCAGAAGAATATATTTACAAGATTACCAAAAAGACAAAGATTTGAAAAAAGGCTTGCTCCATACATAGTGTATGATCTGCAAGCCTTAATCTATTTCAGAGGAAATTTAACAGTAAAAGTAGCACCTCCACCAGCAGTATCATTGATAATGATAATACCGTTCAGCATTTGAGTTAATTCTTTGGCGATACTTAGTCCCAGTCCAAAATTCGATTTGTTCGTATGGGACTTGTCGCCACTATAAAATCGGTCAAAGATATACTGCTTATCTTCATCAGAAATGCCTTGCCCGTGGTCTACCACAGAAAAAGCAATATTTTTTTCGGTGGCGATTACTTCTATCTCTATTAAAGAATTATTCTTGGAATGTTGAATGGCATTATCCATAAAGACACACAAGATTTGAAATAATCGGTCTTTGTCGGTAAACATAGCAGGATAACTTTCCTCGGATAAATGCAGTTTTAGTTCTAAATTCTGCTTCATGCAGACGGGTTCGTAGGTTTCATATAACGTAATGAGCAAGGTATCTACATTGATTGTGCTTTTATGCAATGTCCATGTTTTAGCGTCGGAAGAAGCCAAAAGCAACATATCTTTGACTAAACGGGATAACCGCATACATTCAAAATCTATGGTCTGTACGGCTTGCTTTGCCTGCTCGTTTAAGGAAACAT
Source organism: Massiliimicrobium timonense (assembly GCF_042850985.1). Classification (GTDB taxonomy): domain Bacteria; phylum Bacillota_I; class Bacilli_A; order Erysipelotrichales; family Coprobacillaceae; genus Allocoprobacillus. Next base: position 2,175,318 of record NZ_AP031415.1, on the reverse strand, counting down.
TATCAAGAAGCATATCCGTGTTGGAAATCATAACAGCAAGTGGAGATTTTAATTCATGGGACGCTGTTGCAACAAAATCTTTTTGGCTTTGCAGTATTCGTTCCGTTGGAGCAAACGACTTTTTCAGCAGATAACGGGTCAGCACGATAACAACGATACAAGCCAAAAACCAGATAAGAAGATATATAGGCAATGTTTTTTGTAAAATATCCGTCAAACTGGCTGTCTGATAAAGAAAGGTTGCATGATACACGGTATCATTTGCTGTCCTAATTGTAGCAGGAATAACAAAATAAGTATCGTGATGTGTTCCTCTTATTTCCAGAAAACCGCCTTGTGAAGTTGTGCTGTTTTCTATTTGTGATAATGGTTGTGTAGAAATCTGCTTTTCTACATCATGCAACAGATTGTCCGCAGAAGTTGGAAATGGGAAATCACTCTGATAAATGGTATTCCCCCTTGTATCAGTAATTAAAGAAAAAATATGATAACTCTCTTCGTAGGTTTTGAGTGCTTTGTCCATATCCGAAGAAGCACTTTCCACTTGATAAATCAGCAAGGTTGTCAATCTCTGAAATAAGGTGCTTTCGTTGATTTTCTCTGTATGAACTGTGTTCGCAACGACAAAGGAAATCACAAGGGTAATAATCAGCATAACAGAACTTGCAAACAGAATATGAAGTTTTCGGTATAAGTTATTTAACATGTTTCTTTCTCCAGTTTGTACCCTGCACCGTAGACCGTTGTTATTTTACAGGAACTTTTTAATTCTTTTAGGCGTTTTCGCAGAAAAGAAATGTAACTGTCTACATTGCCAGTTTCTACCTCGGAAGAACTGCCCCAGATTTTAAGGATTAGCTGTTCACGGGAAAATAGTGTTTCTGGGTTCTGCATAAATACAAAAGTCAACTCGGTTTCTTTTGAAGTTAATAAAAGAGAATTGACGGGTGTAGATAAGGTTCGGCTGTCTTTATCGAAAGTTAAATCTCCATATTCTAATTTGGAAGATAACTGGATATTGGCAGGGCGTCTTGTTAATGCCCGAACTCTTGCAAGCAATTCTTTGATATGAAATGGTTTTACTAAATAATCATCAGCACCGCCGTCTAAACCCTCAACCCGATTGTCAAGGGTACTCATGGCAGTAATGATAAGGATAGGAATAGAAATTCCTTTTTTACGCATAGATTTTATGATTGTCAAACCGTCAATAATCGGTAACATACGGTCTACAATGGCGAGGTCATAAGCATAGTCTGTATTTAAGGCATACAGCATAGCAGTTTCCCCGTCATTGCAACAATCAACCATATAGTTTTCTTTTTCCAGAGAAATTTTTATATTTTTACATAACTCTAAATCATCTTCCAGAAGAAGTATTTTCATAATGTATCAATCCTTTTCTATATAAATTATAGACAGTATAACAGAAAAGTCTGTAAAAATCCTCTAAAAAATGATGATGATTTTCTTACTTTTTTACAGGATTTTTAGAATGGTTTGCTTTTACAATAGGGGCATATCGAACAAGAAAGGTGGAATACAAAAATGAAAAAAACAAACATCAGTAAATTCATAGCAGTTGGATTATGTATCTGTGCATTGACGGGGTGTGGTGCAAGTCCAAATGAGAAGCCAGATACGTCTAATCCTATTGTCAATTCTAATACGAATGAAGAAAATACAAATGGTTCTTCAGAAAATAAAGGAAACGACATATTAGAGTCTGCTAATTTGAGAGGAAGTGTTTTGGAATTTACAGACAATGGTTGCTTGGTAAATCAAGCAAAAGATATTGAGGGTGGAGCTGGGATAAAAATAGAAGCACCGGGAATGGAAAATAAAGACAATGCTGTTTCTGTAACCTATAACCCAGATTGTGAATTTGTCATTGCCACAGTAAATGCACAGTCTGGTGTTACAAATGTAACAACGGGTTCTATATCCGATGTAAAAAAACAATCTGAAGTATATCTTTATGGAGAATTTGCAGACACACTTCATTTCAATGCAACAAAGGTTGTCATAGCCCGTTGGGAATAGAGGTGTGAAGTATGAAGTTTTATCAACTTGGTTTTCGCTATTTACAGCGAAAAAAAGGAAAAACCATTCTTTTGTTGATTGTTTTGATACTTGTAAACAGTATGATTTTAGGTACAAGCATGATTTTAAGGACTACAAATGAGTCCAAACAAGCCATGCAGGAAAAGACAAATTCTAAGATTGTAGCTGAAATTACAAGTAAGGACAGCAAGATAACAGAGAATGAAGTAAACAAGATTGAAACGCTGGAAGATGTTTCAGCTATCAACCGTATCGGCAGGCAAGATGTATTTCCAGCTAGTTTTGCTCCCGTTACGCTCAATACTTCTACGAATGAGGAAAATTTGAAAATAGCGTTGCTCTCCTATGATGATTTGGAAAAGGACAGCCCTTTTTCAGAAATGCAGTACCGCTTATCTTCTGGCGATTATATCAAACATGAGAAAAAAGGTGCTGTTATCAATGCGAACCTTGCAAATCAAAATGAGCTAAAAGTTGGAGATACGATTGAATTAAGTACAGAAAACGGAACAAAAGTATCTGTTCAAATTATTGGAATTTTCATGTCCGCAGGAAATGTGGAAAAAGACCAGCCAACAGAAACTACCGCAGTCAATCGAATAGAAAATCAAGTCTTTATTGACAACAGCACTTATAAAGAATTGTTCAAAGAAGCTGAATTTGAAAAACTCTGCGTTTATTCAAAAAGACCAGAAAAATTAGATGTGCTGGAAACCAGCTTGCAAAAAATATTCGGAAATGATGTAGAACTTAGCACTTCCGATACCCTTTATCAACAGATGTCTGCTCCATTAGAGCAAATCAGTAAGGTGGCAAATCTTATGCTGGTACTTACATTGGTAACTGGTACTGTTGTTGTTTCCCTGCTGTTATGTATGTGGATGCGGACAAGGCAAAAAGAGGTGGCAATCTTTATGAGCCTCGGCAAGACAAAAAGTGAAATTTTCCTGCAAACTTTATTAGAAGCAGGCAGTGTATTTACACTTTCGGTTTTAGGAGCAACAGCCATTGGTAAATTGTTCTCGGGCGTTTTGCAAAATGTCATTACTGGTTCAGAAACAGTAACAGAAAATCTGAAAGTGGTGTTGCAGATACAAGATATTGGAATGTTGTTCCTTTTAGGTGGTGCAGTTATTCTGGTGGCATTGTGCTGTTCCATTCTTCCGATATTACGAGCAAACCCAAAAGATATATTAGCGAAAATGGAGGGATAGTACATGAATTTTTTTGGATTGGCAAGGCGTTCTGTGTTCAGAAAGCCCATAAAAAGTATTCTCTTATTGTTGATTGTTTTTGCAATCAGTACCCTGCTTCTTGCAGGTGTGGCGAGCAAAAATGCCAGTATTGAGGTGCAGGACAAAACCAGACAAGCCATAGGTGCAGGCTTTCTTTTAGAAAGAAATGCAGAGTACCGAACAAAACGAGTTCGTGAATACTCAGAAAAGATTGGTAATGATAAGGAAGGTAGTTTTGGTGGCTACCATCAGGAAAAAGAGATTATCAATGGTGTGGAGACTTGGTCAGGCTGGACAACAAATGAATTTGAAAGCTTAGATATAAAAGACATTGAGAAACTGGCAAAAACAAAAGGAATTGCTGATTACAATATTACAACAGCAACAACTCCTGTAAACCCTGTAAATTTCAAAAGAATTGAAGATAAAGATGTAGACCAAAGTGTAGATGAGGGAGGTGTAAGCTTAATTGGAAACAAAGATATGAAACTTGACAGAAATGTTTTATCTGGAAACCTGCATATCAAAGAGGGGCGAATGATAACCCCAGAGGATAAAGATATGTGTGTCATTTCAGAGGAACTTGCAAATCAAAATAATCTGAAAATCGGCGATAAGATTTCTTTTAATGATTACCACGATACTGAAAATTCAAAGGTATCAGAAGCTGAGATTGTTGGAATTTATCAAGTGGATCAAAAGATGTCCCCACTTATGCAGGGAGATACTTACCGTTCGGAAAATGTAATATTTACAGATTTGAGATTTCCAGAAAAGGCAGAGGGTGAAACAAGTCCATTATATGAAAGAGCCTATTTCAAAGTAGAAGATGTGGAAGCTTACGACGAAGTAAAAGAAAATCTGCAAAAAGTAGACATCAACTGGGAGCAATATGATTTGATTGACAATAACGGAAATTCCGAAACCATGTCCTCAAACTTCAATGATTTAGCAAAAGTAAGCGAAATGATGATATTGGTAATCTCTGTTGCAAGTTTTGTTATCCTTGTTTTAGTATTTCTGTTCTGGCTGAAAAATCGAGTGCAGGAAGTCGGCATTTTCTTATCTCTCGGTGTTCCGAAATTCAGAATTATCGGGCAGATTTGGAGTGAAGCGATTATGATTGCTGTTCTTTCCCTTATGCTATCCTTTGCTGTCGCTCCTGCCGTTTCCAAAGTAACTGCAAATTATCTGGTATCACAGCAGGTTCAGCAAATGCAGGAAGAAGAAAAAAATAACGAGGGAAAAGTATCCACAGAATATGTTGCACCAAAGCAGGACGTGCAGAATATCAGCGTAGAGGTTACGCCAGAAATGTATCTGTTGGACGGAGCAAGTGTTCTTGTGTTGATAACGGCTTCTGTTCTGGTATCTGGAATTGTAATACTAAAGAGAAACCCGAAAGATATTTTATCGGAAATGAGTTAGGAGGACGACGAAAATGTTAGAAGTAAAGAATGTAAGCTATGCTTACAAAACAAAAAAAGATAAAACCATTTTGAATAATGTATCTGCTACTTTCGAGGAGGGTATTTTTTATACTATTGTCGGTCCGAGTGGTGCAGGAAAAACAACACTCTTATCGTTGTTAGCAGGCTTAGACACAGCGGTAAAAGGGACTGTCCTTTGCAATGGCGAGGACATTACAAAAAAAGGGCTGAATTACCACAGAAAGCATAATATCTCATTGGTATTTCAAAATTATAATCTGATTGATTATTTGACAACGGTTGAAAATGTCAAATTAGGTGGTAGTGGAAATGCTGAAAAATTATTGGAAGAAGTCGGCATTGGAAAAGAATACTGGCAGAGAAATGTATTGCAACTATCTGGCGGACAGCAACAGCGTGTAGCGATTGCAAGAGCATTAGCCAGCGACGCTCATGTACTTTTGGCAGACGAACCGACGGGAAATCTTGACGAAACTACCGCTGATGAAATCATTGCTTTGCTGAAAAAGACTGCACATGAATTAGGAAAATGTGTTGTTGTGGTTACACACAGTAAGCATTTGGCAGAAGAAGCCGACGAAATCTTAGAAATTAAAAACGGTGCAATTTCTTTTCTGTCTGATTAAATTAGAATAGTGCCGTAAAGGAGTTGTCATTATGGAATATTTTAGATATACCTCGACGCAATCAGTTTGAACCTAACGGCATTTTTATAACAACTGAATATAGCACAGTTTTAAAAGCTCGTACAGACTATATGTTTTGTGCGGGCTTTTTTCATGCCAGAAAAAAATTTTTTAAAGTTTTTTCGATTTTGGTTACGCTGTCCCCCACTTTCAACGCGGTATATATGAAAAGGGGCAGACACCTCTTTTCGACTAGCGAAAGGAGGTGAGGAAAATGAAACCGTCAGAACTACAAGAAAAAACCTGTCATCAATTCGATTGTGCTATTAAAACAGTTATACGTCATAGAGCGATTGACTTCTATCGAGCGATACGTCGTTCAGAGAAAAAAGAAATGCCATTCGCCGAAATTATGGACGACCTCTTAAATTCCATAGGTACAGAAGATACATATTCTACGGATTATGTTGCGGTATTTGAAGTCTGTGGAGAAAAAGTATCAATCGAAGATGAACAACTGGCTCGTGCATTGAAAGCTATTGAAGAACGAAAGCGTAATATCGTTTTACAGTATTTTTTCATTGGCGACACGGACACTTACATTGGGAAAATGCTTGACTGTTCCAGAGCGAATGTAACGAAGTGCAGAATACAAGCACTAGACAAGTTAAAGCAACTGATTGAGGAGGAAAAAGAAAAATGCCAAAAGAGCTGACACCGACTTTCACGGTTATTTCCAAAGCCTGCGACGGCGACGAAACAGCAATTTCAAAAATCTTGGAATTTTATGACCCATATATCAATCAGTGCTGTATGCGTCCGTTTTACGACGATAACAACAACTTACGTCTTGCGGTAGATTTGGAAATGAAAGGTTTTATCAAAGAAGCGATTATTCGTAAAATCTTAAACTTTGATATTAAACGCTTCTAATTCATATTGGGATTGATTATGCCCGTCTGGTCTTTGACAACTGAATAAAGCAGACAGATACGTTTGTGAGATAGCAAGCCACGGGGACTGTACGCCATGACCTTTCCAAAAGAAAGCGAGCGACCCACGCAGTGATCCGAGAGCGACTGTTGGAATAGTCGTTTTGCCACGACCTATCCTCACAGAATAATGATACGTCCGCATGGTGCGGTTCTGCCCACAAGAATGGGAATAGTTGAGATACTAACGGAGCTTTCCAAAGCCGTTTGTCTGCTTGTAAAAAAATGACACACAGTAAAGGGGGTGCATAGATTATGAACAATACTGATGTGCCTATCTGGGAAAAATATACGCTGACGATTGAAGAAGCGTCTAAATACTTCCGTATTGGCGAAAAGAAATTGCGTAAATTAGCCGAAGAAAATCTTGACGCTGGCTGGGTTATCGTGAACGGTAATCGTATTCAGATTAAGCGAAAACAATTTGAAAAAATCATAGATACATTGGACGAAATCTAATGTCATTGAGCCGTAGATATGGTATAATATTAGTAGCGTGTCACGGCTCATTCCATGACGGAAAGGAGCTTTACACTATGTCTAATGTGAAACGAAAAGACAGTAAAAATCGCAATTTGCGTAATGGAGAGAGCCAGCGAAAAGACGGAAGATACGTTTATAAATATACCGATATATACGGAAAGCCACAATTTATCTATTCTTGGAAACTTGTACCGACAGACAAGACACCTGCTGGAAAGCGTGATGATATATCGTTGAGGGAAAAAGAAGCACAGATAAAAAAAGACCTTAACGACGGTATCGACACAGTCGGCGGTAAAATGACAGTCTGCCAGCTCTACGACAAGAAGAACAGTCAAAGAAAGAACATCAAAAGGGCTACTGAAAAAGGACGACAGTATCTTATGAACGCTTTGAAAAATGACCCATTAGGTATGAGGGCGATTGATACGGTTAAGCAGTCGGACGCTAAAGAATGGGCTATCAGAATGAGCGAAAAAGGATATGCCTATAAAACGATTGATAACTATAAACGTTCCTTGAAAGCGTCATTTTACATGGCAATACAAGACGACTGTATCAGAAAGAACCCATTTGAATTTAAGTTAAGTGATGTTCTGGAAGATGATACCGAACAGAAAGTTATCCTTACACCAGAGCAGGAAGAACACCTGCTTGCCTTTATGGAAAAGGACAAGATTTACAGTAAGTATTATGATGAGGTTGTGCTTCTGCTGGAAACGGGACTTCGTATTTCTGAATTTTGCGGACTGACGACGCATATTGATATGCAGAACAGAATACTCAATATAGACCACCAGTTATTGAAAGATAGCGAAATGGGCTACTATATTGAAACACCAAAGACCAAAAACGGAAAACGGGAACTTCCATTGACAGAACGGGCTTATCAAGCAATCCAAAGAATACTAAAGAACAGAGGAAAGGCACAACCGCTGATTGTAGGTGGTTACAGCAATTTCCTATTCCTAAATCGTGAGGGCTTGCCTAAAGTTGCAGGAAACTATGAGGGCATGGTGCGAGGACTGATTAAGAAGTATAACAAGTATCACACGGACAAGTTACCGAACATCACGCCACATTCATTCAGACATACTTATTGTACGAATATGGCAAACAGAGGAATGAACCCAAACACTCTGCAATATCTCATGGGACACGCTAACATAACCATGACACTTGGCTATTATGCACACGGCACATTTCAATCTGCAAAAGCAGAACTGGAAAGGCTGGCTTGTTAATATCGGAGCTTATATTTACTACTCATTTACTACTTTTGGTTGCATTTTCATGCTGGTAAATGCCAGCTTATGCAAGGTATCTTCCGAAAAGAAAATACCGATAAAGCCCTAAAATACGGGATATATCGGCATTTACCAACTTATGAAAAGATAATCAGAAATTTAGTAAGTTTTTAATACAAAAACTCATAAAGAAACAAGAATAGATCAATTATCCCCATATCTTCATAATGAAGAATATGCTTTCTTTAATGAATATTTTATTGTTGGTTATACAAGTCAAGATGAATCATGTGTCATTGATTTAAAGACAAATAATGTGAGTATTTTAGAGGAACAGGGAATGTATCCATCTGCTTCTACTTTCTTTGTTGAATTTAAGGATCAGAAAACAATTTTAAAAGACATGTATACTCATGAAGAAATGAGTATACCTTTTGATTTATCTTCTTATAATTATCAAATTTCTCATAATCGCTATGTATTTTTTGAAAATCATGATTTGGAAAGTATAGTTGTGATTGATTTTCAAAAGAAAAAGTATGCCGATATAGATTATAAGGGACTTGATGAAATTTTGGATTTTATTGTTATTGATGATGAGAATGTGATAATAACAGATGATCACGAATATTACATACTTACACTTTCTGAACTTTTACCTTAATTTTATCGAGAAGCGTAATGATTTTGATTTACTGTGTAAAAAAAAGAAAAAAAGAAAAAGGCGATGAATAGGAAGAAATTCATATTGACAAAAAACGGAATGTTGCTATAATAATAGGTGCCTTATTTTAACGTTTGTAGCCCCGGAAACTACAGGAGGATTAAAAATGAGACAAACAACAATGGCTAAAGAAGCCACAATTGAACGTAAATGGTACGTTGTTGATGCTGAAGGATTAACTTTAGGACGTTTAGCATCAGAAGTAGCATCTGTATTAAGAGGAAAACATAAACCAACATTTACACCACATGTAGATACTGGTGATTATGTTATTATTGTTAATGCAGACAAAGTAGTAATGACTGGTAAAAAATTAGATACAGTTAAATACTATCATCATTCTGGTTGGTTAGGTGGTTTAAAAGTTAAAACTGCTCGCCAATTCAAAGAATCAAATCCAACAGGATTTGTAGAAGCAGCTGTTAAAGGTATGTTACCTCATAACACACTTGGAAGAAAACAAGGGATGAAATTATTTGTATACGCTGGTAGTGAACATCCACACGCTGCACAACAACCAGTTGAATTAAAAATTAAGGGATAAGGAGGACGAGAATAAATGGCTAGTGTACAATACAGAGGAACTGGACGTAGAAAGTCTTCAGTAGCACGTGTTATTTTAACACCAGGTGCTGGAAAAATTGTTATTAATGGTAGAGAAGCAAAAGATTACTTACCATCAGATGTACTATTAATGATCGTCAACCAACCACTTGAATTAACTGGTACAACTGGTAAGTTTGATGTGATTGTTAATGTTAAAGGTGGAGGTTACAGTGGACAAGCTGGAGCTATCCGTCATGGAATTTCAAGAGCTTTATTAGAAGCTGGAGAAGATTACAGACCAGTATTAAAAGCAGCTGGATTCTTGACTCGTGATGCAAGAGTTAAAGAACGTAAAAAATACGGACTTAAAGCAGCTCGTAGAGCACCACAGTTCTCAAAACGTTAATTTTTGGGAATACTCAAAACAATTCAAAGAAACTCAAATCAGCAAAAGCCTTTATTTATCGGCTAAAACTCGATTTGAGTTTTTTTGTATATTTATAAATTAAAAACGGTAAGCGACACGTAAGCGACAAGTAAGATACAAAATTATCACCACAGTTCTCCAATATGCGACACAATAAATTCAATCTATTTCTTGTACTCATCTTATAATCAAAAAATGAATAATAAAAAGAACCACATCAAAGACATGGTTCATGTGATTTATACTTTTCGGTTTGTTTAGTACCATCCTGATATGTGATGGTTATTTTATTATTTTTGTAATTAATGATTGCGTATTCTTTTTTATAGTCAGCAATCATCAAACTTTCCTGATCATACAATGATACAGTTATTGCTGATAGTTCAAAGTTCCTTTTAATCCATAGATATGCTTTATATTGAGCAGTTGTATCACATTTTAATTGCTTTTTCATTTTTTATATTTTTAGGATAATACACGCTGTTTACTGCATCAATTAAATATTGCATATCAATATGTGTATATACTTTTTCGGTCATTGTCATGGCACCTTTATGTCCTGCAATCATTTTAGTATATGTTGGTGAAACTTTAGCTTCGGCAAGTAATGAAATAAACGTATGTCTACAACAATGTGGTGTTTGATCAAAACCTAATCTCTCCATTAGTGGAAGAAAATAGCTATCATAATAGTTTCGATATTTAAATGGTTTCTGTTCTTCGGTATGTAAAAGATACTTACATTCCGATGAATCATACCAATTTTTGATAAACGGATAAATATAATCACTGATTGGTACTTTTCTAATTCCATTTTCTGTTTTAGATTTGATGATATCAAGATATCGGTCATTTAGATGAACATTTTCTTTTTCCAATGATAATAATTCATCAATACGCAAACCTGTGTAGATTAGAATAAGAATGATTTGATAATATTTATCTTCTCTTAAATCCCATAAAATATCTATTTGTTCTTTGGTATATGGCTTTCTATCATATTTATCAGGATTTTTATCACTGAATTTTGCAATATCTACATATTTAGAATAATCTTTTCCACATAAATCTAGTTTCATTGCGTATGCATATAATTGATTAAATAGGATTTTAATCTTTCGTAATGTTGGATAATTTTTATCACAATTATCAATAATATCCTGTAAGTCAAATGTCTTTAATTCTCTGAACTTTCTTTCATAAATTTTAGAGCAAGCATTATATGCTGCTCTATATCCATTTATTGTGGATTGAGAAGCATTTTCATATTTATCTTCAGACCAATTTTCGTATACTTCTCTGAATGTCATATCACCGGTTTCTATATTAAAAGGATGTTCATGATATTTAGCTAACATTTGAAGTCCTTCATTTCTTGTCTTGGCATAACCAATGATTGCGTATTTTTGAGTGGATTTTCCTGTTTTCTCATTAATCACATATCCTGTAGTAATACGTACTGCATAAGGTCTTCTTCTTCGAGAGGCATTACTTAGTTTCGTTACTCCACCATATCTATTTGGTGATTTCAAGTTCTTTGCCATTATAAATCACCTCCTGTGGTTGTAAAAGATAAATCTCAATAATTTCATCTTTAATTTCTTTTTTCTTCTTTGTTATTTGTTTTCTATTTGCATCAGGATGTTGTTCCAAATATTCAAAGAACTTTCTTTGGAATAATTGCTCACAATAACAATTTAAACAAAACATCTCATAATGAAATTGATATTCTGTATAGTGTTTATCAAAGGAAACTAAATTGTTTTCAGTTAAATATTCTATACGTTTTTTTGCATATATTCCGATGGGCAGTTCCGCATCAACCATGACAGGATAATAAACTTCTCCAATCAATTGATAAGTAATTCCATTATCTATAATCTTTTTCTCTAACATTTTTACGTTTCTCCTTTGGCTTGTTTAATATTTCTTCATAAGTTTTTTGTCCAAGAACTCTTTGTAGTTTTTTTAGTTTAGTTGAGTTGATTCGATTTTCGTCTAATAAGCGATCAATCAGCTCATCTTGTTCATTGATCTTTATTCTAAGTGGTAATATTCTTGTACGAAGTTCTTTAACTTCATGTCTTAATCTTAAATAATCATTTATTATACGTTTGATGACTGTTTTTAATTTTTTGATAAAAGGTTCGATGATATCTTTTTTATAACTGTTAGCACTCATAAATCGCCTTGGTTCAGGAATATTCCATAAGTCATCAGTGATTTCACTTGTTAGCTGATCAACATCATGAATGTCTTGCTGATAATCGTTGATTTTATCAACAAGAGTATCAACTTGCTTAGTTAATTCTTCTACTTCTTTTATGCGTTCTTGCTTTTTGAAATCATAAACACTTAGGTGTTGATTATGAGTATCTAGTTTTTGCCATTCAATTTCATGTGTTTGCATAATCTGAGCTAGATGCTCTTTTTCTGCATTTACCCACAAATTATATTCTGTTTCTTGCTTACCTTTACCAATAAAGCCAAGTTCTTCCATAGCCTTTTTAAGCGATACACGAGTTTCTAATCCTCGTTTACTACCAGTCGTATAAGGTATAAAGTCAATATGGAGATGAGGTGTTTCTTCATCCATATGAAGATGGGCAGAGAATACATATAGATTCTTATTTCTCTCTAAAAAATCATCCATATATTGTGATAGTATTTCTTTTGCTAGTTGACCGTTTTCTGATGTTGCATTCATTGTGTCTTTATTACCAATTTGTACTATGATTTCATGAAATAGCTTTTCTTGTTTCCCTGTACGTATTTTTTCGTAATAATCTTTTATGACTCGATCACTTCTTTTTTGCTTAGCGTTGTACTTTTCAAGTGCTTCATCAAACAAGTCATGATAAGCCTGTTTGATGTCTTGATTAACGAATTCAACATTTAGTGGAGTTCTATTAGGGTCAACATTATCAGCTATAAAAGTTCGTGCATTATGACTTATACTCCCTTTTCCAAGCGTTATACTTATCGTTTTAGACTGCATTAAAAGCCTCGCAGAGCGCAAGCATCTTTTGTTTCTGACAAAAGTGCATTTGCGTTACTTTCGGCAAAGTAACAAAGGCTTTTCTTTAAAGGAAGGTTGCAAGATTGCAAGTCCCTAGAGTGCTTGCAACCTTGCAATGTTAAATTAGTTTCCAATACCATACTTTACCTTCTTTAAATGATTTGACATTTAACTCTGCTTTCGCTTGGTCTAGTGTACGTTTAGAAAGGTCTTGTTCTGTTGCTTTTTTATATATAATATTCGCCTCTACGGCACCTTCCGATAAGGTTTCGTTAATGAAATCTTTTGCACGGTCTTTATCAGTTCTTCGTTTGAACCCATCTAATAATTCTTCAGGACTAATATCATATTCACCTAACCAATGAAATCCATCATCATTCAGTTTAAAGGCGAATGGTTTTCCTCGTTGTGCTAAACTTGATTTATCCTGTACCACTGCTCGTACACCTTCTTCATTTTTTAATTCACCACAAATTAAAACACTACGAGCTGCCGCTGGAATATCAATACTACCTAAACCACGATAAGATGACTTTCCACCTTTTGCCTTATTCATATGTCCGATAAGTACAATCGCAACATTATGTTTTTGAGCAATATCTCCTAATTTTTTTAGAAGAGGACGAATTTCATTAGCACGATTCATGTCAATATTATGTCCTATATAGGCTTGAATTGGATCAAGAACAAATAGTTTTGCATTTTCTTGAATGATGGCTTGTTCGATTCTCTCATCTAACATTGTTAGTGAGCATTTATCTTCTTTAATGAAAACAATGCGATTTAAATCAGCTTTTGTAAATCTTTCCAATCTTGGCTTAATTGTGTCATCATAACCATCTTCCGATGTCTGATAGATAACTGTACAGGGTTCACGCTTTACGCTAGAATCCTCTGATGGAAGTGGAGAGCCACTAGATAACAAACTAGCTAGATAAAGAATAAGCATCGTTTTTCCACATCCCGGATCACCTTGGATAATTGTCAACTTTCCGGAAGGTATATAGGGATACCATAGCCATTCTACTTCTTTGCTCTGAATTTCAGATAAGCGAACAATTTCTAATTCAGCCATTTTTAAATACCGCCTTTAAAATAGCCTGTTTCTTCCCATACTTTTTTATCAGGACAATAGTAATTAAATTCGCTTGAATTATCTTTCTTTAAAGCATAACCGAATGTTAAAATACCTTTTTGTAATCCAATACGGATAAATTGTGCATCTTTTCCAATTGCTTTGGATAGCTCCATAATGGGTACATTTCTTCCTGTGAATGCAGGAGTTTCAATAAATACTCTATTTTCTTCTTTCATATTCACATTCCTCCTTCAAGAGTATTACAATGTGAAAGAAAGTTTGTTATAATGTACAAGAAAGGACATTATATAAACTGTTCTTTCACGTTACATAGTGGTTCATTAGATGTGTCGCCAAACTCTATCTAATGAGCCTTTTATTTTGTGTTAACAGAAATCACCTCCATAGGATAATTAAACGCTAATTTATAATAGCTATTAATTATCTAGCTATAATATACTACTCACAGAAACTAAATGCAACCCTTAGATATAAAAATAATTTACTTTTATGTTTATTAAGTTATCAATTTCGTTTATAATAGTAAATATGAAAGGACATATATACGAAGAGGTGAAAAATATGTACTTTGCAGAATATATGAAAAAGTTGCGCAAAGAAAAATTATTAACACAATCTGAGATGGCTGATATATTAGGAATTAGTTCTCAAGCTATCAAGATGATTGAGAATGGATCAACAAAATTTCCTAGTAAAGCAGTGCTAGACAAATTATCAGACTATCTAGATAAGTTTCCAGTTGCTATTGCTTCAGCAATTATTTTTGGGGAAGATGATTATGAAGAAGATGAGCAAGGATATTTGTCATGTCGCTACTTATCATATAAATATATTAATGGATGGAATTTAGACGAGATACCAATTGAATTGCAATATAGAACAGAATCAATTTTATTCTCTGGAAAGATTTCTAAGAGAAGAGAGCCAAAGAACACATCAATCATTATTGAATTCAGTGAATTTGTAGGATCAGATGCTGATGATTTAACGGTTGAGGGTGCATATGATATATTGGCTACTATTATGACTATCGTTGCTCAAAATGAAGAGTCATTTAGAAGAGTAGAGGTATTATTTGATATTAATGATTATCATGATATTAATGCTTTTGATATGTTAGAAAACTTAAAAATATATAGATTGCCAACAGATTTGATTATTGTTTTATTTGAGCCAAATACAGGTGCACTTTGCAAAAAAGTAAATATGAAAAATAAATGAATACATATGTAAAAGTGAAAGGCATTCAGGGAGAAAGACAAGCTATGGATTTCATTGAATGACTAATTTTATATTGATATAATATGAATATAGAAATTAATAAATTGAAAGTTATAAAGGAGAAACGAATATGCTGGATAAAATACCTAATGCAGAAGAAATGACTGCTTTAATCGGACAATCATTATATGATATATGGAATAAACTTTGTGCTTTAATTGATGAAAAGTATGACATGGAATGTTTATGGAACAAAGGTGGTAAAGCGTGGACTTATGAGTATAAATATCGTCGTGGCGGAAAAACGCTTTGTGCATTGTACGCAAGGGAAAACTGTGTAGGATTTATGATTATCTTGGGGAAAGATGAACAATTAAAATTTGATACAGATAGAAATAGTTATTCAAAAGAAGTGCAGAAAATTTATGATGAAACTAAAACCTATCACGACGGAAAATGGTTAATGTTTGAGCCAACAGATACAGCCTTATTTGATGATTTTGTTAAACTGCTGGGAATAAAAAGAAAACCAAACAAGAAGTGATGATTTTTTTTCGTAAATGAATAAATACAAATCCTAATTTGTAGAGTAAAAGTTAAATTATCTTGTAATAAAATACTTCACATGAGATAATTTACTTAGATAAATTGGAATTTGTAGAGGAGATTGTATATGAAAAAAGCAGAAGGAATCTGTTCTGTGATAGGGAGCCTTGTAGGTGCAATAGGAACCGGAGTAGCTATTTACTTTACTGGAAGCGTTTGGTGTTCAATTATAGGATTTTTAGGTTTTATGATTGGTGACCGAATTGGAAAAGTAATCGACGACTCTAAAGAGGAATAAGTTCCAGTTAGTTAAACAAATAAATCCTAATTTGACATGGTTCATAACATCTAGATATGTTTAATGTTGTTTTGAGATGTTTTGGCAATGCAACAAGTAAGCGACAAAAAGGCTTAAAAACCTTTATTTTATAAGGCTTCGGAGTTCTCAAAACGTTAGTAAATTGTTTGAGGAAAACTTTAGAAAATCCCCATTTTATGGGGTTTTTCTTTTTTTTATTTCGGTAATGTTTAATTATGGTTGCGTTATTTTAGATGTATGTCCTGTTAGAATTGGAGAACATACTATGATTGGCCCAAATACACATATATATACGTCTTGCCATTCGTTAGATTCAAATGAACGATTATTGGATGTTGAATTTGGTAAACCAGTAACAATTGGTAAAAATGTTTGGATTGGCGGAAATTGTACTATTTTGCCTGGGGTTACAATTGGAGACAATGCAGTCATAGGGGCAGGAAGTGTAGTAACAAAGGATATTCCTAATGATTCCATAGCAATTGGAAATCCTGCAAGAATAAAGAAAAAATAGGAATATACATTGAGTTTTATATAATATTAATGATGATATATATTTTACACATCTTATTCGAAGGATTGTATAATTAAAATTATTTAATATATTTTGGTGATAAATTTAGTAAATTCAATAGGATAATAGATAGAAGCGAATTGACTGAGCGTATAGGGAACTGTATGCCGGTCTTTTTTATTCGCTTTATCTTAGGCTTTATCTATGTAAAAATAAAATATTTAATCGAACATAAAATAATACTTCTACTGTTAAACGAAGTTTGATATAATTAAGATAGAATTAAATAAATGGTCAGTTATAAAAAAGGAGGTGCATATTTTGGGTAGAAAAGGAGCAGATATATCGAAGATATTAGAAGCTTGTTTTGATACATTTTGTGAATACGGATTAGAAAATACAGGTATGTTGAAATTATCTGAAGCTAGTGGTATCACAAATGGTGGGTTGATCTATCATTTTGGTTCAAAAGATAATTTGATCATTCAAGCTACTGCTTATTGTATGGCCAAGGTAGAAGAAGATTTCATGGCAAAAGCTCCTACGAGTTTTGAAGATATCGAACGTTTCTTAAATGAAATGCCACATCTTACAGCAAAACTTCATGGAAAGAAATATCGATTCATGTATCAGGTCTATTCTAGTCCTAAATATCGAGAACAAGGAAAAGAATTCTTTAAAGGCGTCAATGTACGTTATAAAGAATATGCCGAGCAACTTTCCAAGAAACTGGACATGCCCGTCGATTATATCCAAGGAATGACCTATATCTTTGTTAGAGCATGTGTACATTATGCTTTATTTGAAGATGAAGAATATTTAAATCTTCAGTTAAATGCGATACGTTCGTCTTTAAAAGCATACATAAAAGATAAAAAGGAGGAGAGAAAATGAAGAAACGAATATGGAGCAAAGCAGTATCCATTTTTACAGCAATCCTATTAGTAGTAGGACTTGTACCAAGTACGACAGTTGCTGTGATGGCGGCAGACGGAATTGAACTCTACGTAGGCGGTCAGCAAATCACAGAAAGCGGCTGCTATGAAAACCAAAATGGAACTTGGACAAAGGTTTACGGTACAGAACCTGCCAACGGTCAGTTTTCCTATGACGCCGCCACCTTCACCCTTACGCTGAATGAGGCGAATATTGTTAACTATCAAGATGTGACTGTTGGAGGAGGTTTCACATATCCCGGTAGTGTGATCGCTTTTAGTCAGTCTGCTGATGTTTCTCTCACAATAGTAGTATCCCAAGGAACGAGTAACATAACGGGAACCGGAGGAATTCGTGTGTTGTCCAAGGCTGGCGATGCCTCCTTGTCTATCTCAGGTCCTGGCAGCTTAGAAGTCAATGTGGATAAGAACGATTCAGGAATTTCGCTTATTGGTTCAAAGAATGTGAACCTTAACATAGACGGTGCTGATGTTAAGACTTTAGCTGCGTATTATTACGGAATTGATTTACACGCTGGTGATGGGTTCAAAGCTGTGGCTGTGGTGAATAATGGAAAACTGACCGCCGGTGGCAGTGGTGGTATAGGAATTTACTATCGATGGACTAACCCCAGTGATAGCGGTACTTCCAGCCTGACCGTCAGCGGCAACGCAGTGGTGGATACCAGAGACAGTAAAATATTGATTGCTTCACAAGCAAGTGAAGTTCAGGTTAGTGCAGGTAGTGACGGCAACGGCGGTATCGTCTTTGACGGCAAGAGCGGCACCGTGTACGGCGATGTGATTTTGGATGAAAGCATTACTATTAACCAGGATGAAACTTTGAGAATTCCTAGTGGATCTTCTCTGAACAGTAATAATCATTTAACTAATAATGGTACAATCGTTGTTGAGAATGGTGGTGTTTTGACAGGTGAAAATGGTGGAAAAGTTGTTTCTGCTCCATCTATCACAACCGAATCTTTACCTGAAGGAAAAGTAAATGAAGAATATTCTGCTTCTCTTACAGCTGATGGTTCTGAACCAATCGAATGGAGCGTTACACAAGGTTCTTTACCTACTGGATTGAGTTTAACAAAAGATGGTAAAATTATTGGAAAACCTAGTGCTCCAGGTGA
Organism: Massiliimicrobium timonense; assembly: GCF_042850985.1. Lineage (GTDB taxonomy): Bacteria > Bacillota_I > Bacilli_A > Erysipelotrichales > Coprobacillaceae > Allocoprobacillus. Next base: position 2,156,731 of record NZ_AP031415.1, on the reverse strand, counting down.
ATATATCTTTACAGTAACTGCAAGCAATGATGTAGGAAGTGATGGTAAATCTTTTTCAATCTCTGTTGTAGATCCAATATATAGTATCCAAAATAGTGGCAATATCAGTTTTGCGGATGCAATAGAAGGTTATACACCAGAAGTTAAGACTATTACGATTACCAATGATGGAAACCAACTAATCACATTAGATCAGCCAGTTTCTAGCGAATCATTTGAAGTAGGAACTCTATCTAAGACAGAATTGAATGTTGGAGAAACTGCAGTATTTACAGTGCAGCCTAAGACTGGTCTTTTAGCTGGTAGCTATGATGAAGATATTGTAATCACTGGTACAAATAGTGGAAAATCTGTTTCTACAAAAGTAAATGTGAAGTTCAATGTAAAACATAATGCTGTTAAAGTGGAAAGAAAAGATCCAACATGTACTGAAGATGGTAATATAGAATATTGGTACTGCAATGTATGTAAAAAGTATTTTAGTGATACAGAATTTAAGAATGAAATCAGTTTTGACAAAACTGTGATTCCAGCAACTGGTCATAATCTCATAAAGATTGAAGCAAAAGATCCAACAGTAGATGGAACTGGAAATGTTGAATACTGGTATTGTGAAGTATGCGATAAATATTTCAGCGATGAAAAAGCAGAACATGAAATTACTTTAGAAGATACGATTATTGCGAAACTTTCTAAGTTAATCAGTGGTGCTAATCAAGAATGGACAAAAGGAAGCAAAGATGGATTAACTTTTAAAGTTGATACAGATATCAATGAATTCAAGAAAGTTCTTGTAGATGGAAAAGAATTAAAGGATACAGATTATGATATCAAATCTGGAAGTACGATCCTTACTTTAAAATCCTCTTTCTTAGATACTTTATCAGCAGGAAAGCATCAGATTTGCCTAGAATTTAATAATGGAACTATAGAAGCTTACTTTACTGTTAAAGTTAAAGAAACAACTACAGTTCCAGAAACAGGTGAGCAAACTAACTTGTATTTGTGGGCAATGCTTGCGATCGCATCCAGTGCTTCACTTCTAGTACTAAGAAGATATAAGAAATATAATCGTTAATTAAATTGGAATGGCGAATTCAACGCCATGACAGATAGAAACAAATTGACTGAGCGTATAGGTAACTGTATGCCAGTCTTTTTTTGCTTCTGCAAATGAATTAGTCTTTCCATCTAAGTTTCCTTCTTGAATGGTTATATTAGTACCATCCCATCCGATAACGATACCAACATGATTTCGTCCAATGCGAGAAAAGATGGCTCCTACTGCTGGAGTACTAGAAATTTTGAATTTATCTGGATGAGCATTCACAAGTTGTTTTGCGCATTTCCATCCATCACCAGTAACTCCAGGACTATAACCATGAATTTCATAAAATCTTCCCCAGGCTTTTTTTACTTTTCCATTTTAATTCTTCTTTTTGATGATTATAGGCCATATCAATTTCCCCCTTTCAATTAAATAGCCAAAAAAAATTAGATTTTTAGCCTATCTATAAAGGAAAAATGGTTAAAAATTATAAAAATTCTTTACATGTAATTAAAATTGCTATATTATTATAACATAGAAGTTAGCAATAGCTAACCAGGAGGTAAATATGAAAGTTGTTTATGCAAGTAGAACTGGAAATGTTCAATTAATGATTGATCAATTATTGATTTCTGAATCTTTACAAATTAAAACAGGTAAAGAAATTGTTTCTGAACCATATTTATTGTTTACTTATACTGATGGATATGGAGAAGTACCAATAGAAGTTTCTGATTTTTTAACAAATAATTCAAATTTTATACAAGGTGTAATTGTATCTGGTGACAAAGGTTATGGTGAGGCTTTTTGTAAAGCCGGAGATATAATTAGTCAGGAATTTGATGTTCCATGTCTTTACAGATTTGAAAATAATGGGACAGATGCTGATGTTTCTGCTATTCAAGATATTATTGATAATGTCTAAACAAGAATATTTCGAGGAATTATTAGCTCACCATTGTGCTCCAACTTTATGTAAATGTAAGGTTGCAAATATGTTTCATTTAGAAAAGTCAAAATTAGAAGATATTGATGAAACTATTAAAACATATAATCAAATTTTAAAAACCAAAAATATATATATACATATTTTTCAACCTTTAAATAGTAGAGTTACTATTTTTGTTTTTTCAAAAAAGCAATTAGAATCATTACTTAATAGAGATGAAGTAAAGCATTTTCTTTCACTTTATGGGTATAAAAAATTTTCAATTCATTCGGTATTTAATCATTTAGAAAAAAGATTGAATGAATCTATTGAGTATCCACATGAAATAGGAGTTTTATTAGGTTATCCTTTAGAGGATGTGATTGGATTTATTGAGTCGCAATCTTGCATTATGATTGGGACTTGGAAAGTATATAATTCTAATCCAGATGAAGCTCAACAAAGATTTAAATTATATAAATCCGTTCGAGAATATTTCATAAAAGAAGTTAGGAATGGAAGAAAAATAGCAACACTAGTACATTGAATAAATCAGGCTAAATGCACTAAAATATATTTTTTAAGACATATATGATTCAAGAAATGCATAAAATTTATATTATAGTTGTAAGATGTTTTTTGAATGTACTAATACAATTAAGTGTTTTGTGGTTAATAAAAGAGACTATTATTTCTAAAGATTTACAGTCTTTAAAAGTTATAGTCTCTTTTATACTTATCACCTAATAGACACAATAATATAGTATACCTTAATTATTCATGAGATTATAATATAATCATGAAATATCCTTATTTCATAGGCATTTTCTGCTTTTATTTATTCTTTTTCTATTCACCCGTTGGGTGAATAGTTTTTCTTGTGTGCCGGGCATGGCATGGATTCAGTTGGAGATAAACCAACCACAGGTAGTTGCCGCCAAGTGTAGTGAACCACAAGCCGTTGATAGTGATGTCATGGGTGAAGGAAGTGGTGTAGCGATTCTTTCGAACGTACGAACAGAAACCTGATATAAGGCTAAATGGTGGATAAGGTTGCAAGACAAACCGAAGTCCAAATGGTAAACGTAAAACCAAGACAGTAAATCAGGGCGTTGTGAAAGAAATAGGATTCATGAATTACCCTGGGAGGTCTTATGGACGAGGAAGTCTAATAAACTTTAAAATCAGTGATAGTACCCTCGGTCGAAAAAGGTTTATCATAAGAAGTCAGATGAAGTCATAGTAGGTAGAAATACTGAAGGACTGAAACGTTTATAGAGTGCAAATCACTATAAGCAATGTTTGGATAATCCGAATATGAGGATAGCCTAGAACTATGAATCGTAATCATAGATGGTAAAAGTAATTGGGATGGTTCCAAATAAATTTACAAATAGAGGAGGAGCAGCAAATGAAATTAATGGAAAAGATACTTAGTCAAGAGAATTTAGAAATGGCTATCAGAAAGGTCAAACAGAATAAAGGAGCACCTGGAATAGACAGAATGACAGTGCAAGAAATTGAATACTGGTTTGAAAAATATCAAGATGAACTTATCACAAAGATAATGAACAAACAGTATCGACCAATGCCTGTCAAGAGAGTTTACATTCCAAAACCTAATGGAAAGCAAAGACCATTAGGGATTCCAACAGTCATAGACCGAGTCATTCAACAAGCCATAGCACAGGTATTAAGTACAATCTATGAGCCAATATTCAGTGAACATAGTTTTGGATTCCGACCAAGACGTAGTGCACATATGGCAATGGAAGAAGTGCTATATTATTTGAATGAAGGCTATGAATGGATAGTTGATTTGGACATTGAGAAGTTCTTTGATACGGTTAATCATGACAAGTTAATTTCAATCTTAAGAGAGCATGTCAATGATGCAGCAACATTACATCTTATACGAGCATATCTAAGAGCAGGTGTACTAGAGGACGGACTTATTAGAAGCACAACAGTTGGTACACCTCAAGGCGGACCTATCAGTGTTGTACTATCAAATATCTATTTAGATAAATTTGATAAGGAACTAGAATCAAGAGGGCTAAGATTCGTAAGATATGCAGATGATTGCATTATCTTCGTAAAAAGTGAAATGAGTGCAAATAGAGTGATGAAGTCGGTGATATCATGGCTGGAAAGGAAACTATTCTTGAAGGTTAGTGCCACGAAAACAAAAGTCATACGTCCAGTGAAAGGACAATTCCTAGGATTTACCTTTTATAAAGACAGACAGGTATGGAAATGCAGACCTACAGAAGATAGAAAGAAACGCTTATATAAAAAGATAAAAGTCATTTTAACAAGGAAACAAGCTGTTTCAAGACCATTATCCATAACATTTACGAAAGTCAATCAAGTAGTAAGGGGATGGATAAACTATTTTAAGATAGGGTGCGTAAAGAAATTCCTTGAAAAATTTGGACAATGGTTACGCCACAAGATACGATGTATCATCATTAAGCAGTGGAAGAAACCAATGACAATTTATGGAAATTTGATGAAACTCAACAAAGCATGTAAGTGCAACTTTAGTGATGAAGATATTTATAAATGTGCTAACACAAGACTAGGGTGGTATAGAAGAAGTGGACTCATTATAGTCAACAGCATTTTATCACCAATAATTCTAGGCATAGCTAAAGGGAATCGACCAGGTTTGGGCAATCCCCTTAGCTACTATCTTAAGAGCTTGTGATTCGATATAAATGTAGAGCCGTATACGAGAACCGTACGTACGGTTCAACGGGAGGGGCAATAAAACTTGATTCTATTCCTCTACCCTATTTAATGATTCATCATAAGTTATTAAAATAACAAAAATCTATGAACTGATATAAGAAATATATACAATTTTATATAGCTAAACAGATAAAATGTGACCAAAATGTGACCAAATTCGTCAAAATGTATTGAATATTTACAATTTAAATTGTATGATGATAACATGTATGATTATGCTTAAATTAATTTAGGGAGTTTATAAAGATGGATATAGTTCTTATTGTCGCTGCATTTATTTTATATTTCTTATATGACAAAAATCAGATACAATTACATCAAAAATGGCTTCAACCATCTTTTTTCTTAGGAAGTTTTTTACTCGCTGTAGGCATTATATATGCTTATATTCAATCTTGGCATCAAAATGTCAATTATGTATTTGTGGTTATAGCTATAGTTTTCTTTATTTTTCTCATCTATGTATTGTTTTTTGCTTTACCCTTTTCAGATACCTATGTTGAAGAAAACATACATAAAGTTTGTCAGACAGGATGCTATGCTCTATGTCGTCATCCTGGCTTTTGGCTTTTAGCAGGAATGATGATTAGTCTATCATTAAGTGTTATGACATGGCATATGTGGATAGTTGCATTAATCGTCAACATTGGTAATTTTATATATATATGTTATCAAGATAAAGTCAGTTTTCCTTGTCAATTTGAGGATTATAATGAATATAAAAAGGAAGTTCCTTTTTTGCTTTTTACTTATCAATCAATAAGAAAATGTATAGATACATGGAGGTGAGAATATGCGATTTGAAGATAAAAGGAAAATACTATCAAAAGAAGCTATCTGGCAGGAATATTGTGGCTTTTTAGATTTATCTATTGATAAGTTTATGCAAATGCAACATCGATTATTAGAAGAACAAATGGATTTATGGAAAAAGAGCGTATTAGGGCAATCTATTTTAAAGGGAAAATCACTAGATTCATTTGAAGATTTTCAAAAGCATATCCCTCTTACAACATATGAAGATTATGCCGATTTATTATTGAATAAAGATTCATCGGTTTTACCTGGTGAAGCTGTTTTATGGATTCAGACAACATGGGAAGGAGGCAGTCATCCCATTAAAGTGGCTCCATATACTGAAAACATGTTAAAAAGCTTTCAACATAACACCATAGCCTGTCTTCTATTAGCAACAAGTCAAAAGAAAAATGATTTTCATGTTTCTGATAAAGATACTATTTTATATGGTTTAGCGCCGCTGCCTTATGCTACAGGATTAGTATCACTGGTTTTTGAACAAGAAACTAATATCAAATTTCTACCACCAGTAAAACAAGCTCAATCCATGTCATTTTCACAGAGAAATAAACTGGGATTTAAACAAGGATTGGCTCAAAATATTGATTATTTTTTTGGATTGGGTTCTGTGACCTATTACATTAGTTTAGCATTAGATAGTATGAGTAGTGGCAGTCATTCTCATTCTTCGATGTTGAAGTCTATCCCAGTACATCGTTTGTATAAGATATTAAAAGCAAAGATGATATGTAAAAAAGAACAGCGAACTTTAATGCCTAAAGATTTATTCCAACTCAAAGGATTTATGGTTGCTGGAACGGATAATGATTTATATAAAGATGATTTAGAAAGATTATGGGGTATTCGTCCTATGGAAATTTTTGCTGGAACTGAGCCAACTTTGATTGGAACAGAAACATGGCAAAGAGATGGACTTTATTTCTTTCCCGATGCCTGTTTTTATGAATTTTTACCAGTCAGTGAAAGAGAAAGAATGAAAATAGACCCTTCCTATGTTCCTAAAACATGTTTGTTGAATGAAGTTTGTGAAAATGAAACTTATGAAATTGTCTTAAGTGTACTTAAAGGTGGTGCCTTTATGCGATATAGAGTAGGGGATATGTATCGTTGCGTTTCATATACTCAACAAGATCAAGGAAGTCTACCTAAATTTAAATATATTGATCGTGTACCAGAAGTTATTGATATTGCCGGATTTACACGTATTACACAAACTTCTATAGAAATGGTTATCCAATTGTCAGGATTACCTATTACAGAATTTTGTGCTAAAAAAGAACTCTATAATAATCGTCCTTTCTTGCATCTTTATGTTGAAGTGTCACCTTCTTCAGCTTATGAACGTGCTATTACAGTAGAGGTTTTACGTCAGCATCTTTCTGTTTATTTTCATTATGTTGATCAAGATTATAAAGATCTTAAGAAAATACTTGGTATTGAGCCATTACAAATAACATTATTGAAAATAGGAACATTTGCGATGTATAAAAAAGCATATGGACAGAGTATGGAACGTATTAACCCTTCAATACATGCGATTCAAAAACTGCTATCATTACAACAATCTTATTATGAAATGGAGGGAAAGATTTAAAATGAGTTATGCTTCTTTTTCAATTTTTGCTTTAGTATGCTATATTTATCTTTTTTTAGCTTTACTGGCAAGTCAAAAAAATCGATTAATCTTTTCCTTTTTAATTTTACTTGTTGATATGATTTTATGGACAGGTGGTTCTTTTGCCATGCGAATGTGCTTTGGACCATCAACTTCGTTCTGGTTCGATGTGTCCTTAATTGGTCTTATTTTTATGCCTTATGTTTTTTATAACTTTATTTCTGAATTTATTGGTAAAAAAGATGAAAAAATACGTCGTTTCTGGTTATATATTTCTATTATTTTAAATGTTTTAAATTACACAACACATGTTTTTTTAGAAGCTCCAGAAATGATTATGCTACACAATGATGTTGTCTTTATTTATCATTTTACATGGCACATTTATATTGTTATTGGTATTTGCATTATTTGTGCATTACAGATTGTTTATAATGTTTATTGTTGTGTTAAAAATGGGGATCGTATGCTTTATCAGTTTACACCTATTTTAGCAGGTATTTCTATCCTGCTGCTTGGTCATGGACTCATCATGCTTGATATTTTTAAAGGAATACCTTTAGATATATTAAGTGGAATTATTAATGCTTTACTATTGTTCTATGCATTGTATAAAAAACATCTTTTTAATTTAAAGTTGCTTGTATCTAAAAGAAATTGTTATGCTATTTCAGCAATCATTACGATTTTATTATTTAGTAATTACTTAGTTCCATTACGTAATTTTATTGCCCAACATTTTTCTTATTACTTAGATCCAATGATTCTTGTTTTTATTATTTTTATGTTCGTTTTTGTTTGTATTCAGACATTATTAAAACGTTTTATTGATCAAATCTTTATTAAAGAAGAAAAGCAACAAGCAGATTATTTGAAAAGCTTTTCAGATCATGTAAGAAATACTTTAAGCGTTTATGAAATTGCACAAGATATTTGTGAAATTATCACAGAAACATTGGGTGTGCATCGTGTCTATGTCTGTATGCAGGAAGGTAACCATCAAGATTATCATATTATATATGGTAATGCTTCCTTAGAACGTCAGAATTTTACTTTTCAAGTAGATAATCCAATAGTAGAAGAATTAAAAGAAAAGAAAGATTGTTTGCTTTATGATGATTTTAAACGTAGTTTAAATTATCGTTCAATGTGGGAAAATGAGAAACAATTATTAGAACATTTGCAGATAGAATGTATTGTTCCTTTAATAGAAGATGAATTAATTGGAATGGTATTATTAACAAAAAAGTTAAAAAATCAATATACTTATGAAGATATGAAATTTTTATCATCAGTTGCTTCTATTAGTACAATTGCCTTAAAAAATTCTCGTTTATATGAAATAGTCTATCAAGAAGCAATTAGTGATGAGATGACTGGTTTATTAAATAGAAAATATTTCTATAAACAATTTGAAGAACTTTTTACTCAAAAAGGAAAAGAGTGTACTTTGACTTTGATTTTAGTCAGCTTAGATGATGTGAGGCTTTATAATCAGCTTTATGGCACAAAAGAAGGCGATAAAGCTATTATGAAAGCTGCTCAAATCATGCAAAAAACAATGCCTGATACAGCTATTATTTCTCGTCTATCAGGAAAAGAATTTGCAATTTTATTACCAGAATGTAGTTTACAGACAGCTCGTGATTTGGCAGAAAATGTTCGCTATCAATTAGCTAATGCCAATAATGATCAAGATGATTTTGCTTTAAGATCTGTGACCGGAAGCTTTGGAATTGCTTCTATACCTCTACTTGCCAGTAATCCAAAGCAGTTAGAAGAATATGCCAACCAGGCTTTATATCAAGCCAAAAGAAGGGGAAAGAATCAGGTTGTTATTTATAATGAAGAAACAAAATCTTCTATGCAGACACAAAAAGATTCCAAAGATAAAGAAAATATTTATTCAGAATATGCTGAAATGATTTATGCTTTAACAGCAACCATTGATACCAAAGATCATTATACATTTACCCATTCTAAAAATGTGGCTTATTATGCTTGTGAATTGGCTTATGCAATTGGGCTGAAAGAAGATGTTGTTGAAATTATTCGAGAAGCTGCACTTTTGCATGATATTGGAAAAATTGGTATTCGAGAAGATATACTCAATAAACAAGGCAAATTAACAAGTGAAGAATATGAAATTATGAAAGGGCATGTGGAAAACTCTATTGGCATTATTCGTTATTTACCATCACTTGATTATGTTATTCCTGTTGTTATATCGCATCATGAAAGATGGGATGGCAGAGGTTATCCACGAGGTATTTCTAAAGAAGATATTCCTATTGGAGGTAGAATTCTTTGTGTTGCCGATTCTTTTGATGCGATGACATCAAAGCGTTCCTATAAAGAATCTTTTACACTTGAGTATGCAATCAAAGAATTAAAAAATCAGGCAGGAAAGCAATTTGATCCTCAATTGGCTGAAGTTTTTGTTCGTCTATTAGAAAGTGGACACATCAAATTACAAGTAGAACAAAGAGAAAAAAATCATTCTACAGATTAAGAAGGGCTCTGTGTCAAGAGTGGAGGGGAAGTAACTGAATCAGTTACTTCCTTTTTTAAATAATGTCATACTTAAAACCAAGATGCAGAAGTATTCTTTTTCTTAGGTTTTGAAAATATCTATAGCCATAGGCATTACGCTTGACTAGTTTCACCTTATTATTCATGCTTTCAATGAATCCATTATTGAAGCATGTTTTTATTTTTTTGTTTTTTCTCGTGTAGTATGTTGTATATGTCAATGATCTTAGTATTGGCATGAACCAGTTTTTCCTGAAGTTTTTAGCAGTAGTCATATAATAATGATTTTCTGTCTTGAAAATATGATCAAGCCAATCATTTAATGCTTTCTTATAATCATTGTGTGGCTCATTAAGTATTTTCAGGAAATCCTGATAAATGTCATAGTTGATTTTTAGCTCTTCACACGATTCAAGTTCAAGAATTGCTTCAACTAGCTGCTTGTTTGTCATGTGTTTTTTAAAGTATGGATAATACCACGCTTTCTTTTCATTAAGTCTATTTTTATATTGGTCAAAAAGATGAAGATTTCTTTTGATAAGTTTTGATAGAGAATCATCTTTAAGATTTTTACAACAATTGATTCTTGCTTGAACCATGTTTTCTCTTACAATTCTTGTATAATGAAATCTATCAGCAATGATCTGAGCCTGAGGAAAAAGAGAATGCATGATTGAGTGGAAAGCACCTGAGAGATCCATGACGATGATTTTGACTTTCTTTCGTTCATCGTAAGGAAATCTCATGAAATAGTTTTTTAGATAAGAAGCACGTCTATCTGCAATGATATCAATAGTTTTTCCAGTAATGGGATTAGTTATATGAAAAGCAAAAGTGCCTTCATCAACTGTTGCCCTAAATTCATCAATGGAGATCGTAGAAGGAAGATGATAGAATCTTAGAGGAATGTCTATATGATGATAAAATAATCTATAGACAGTGCTTTTGGAAAGACCATGAGATCTAGCAAGTACAGCCATTGCAGTATTTTCTCTAAAGCCAAAAAGACAGGTTTGGGCAGCGATGGTAGTCAGCTTAGAATGAGGGAATCTAAAAGGGATGTTATCCTTGAAATATTTATGGCAATGCTTGCATTTGTACCTTCTATAAGTGACCTCGAGTATGGTCTTTAAATGCCCGTTTGAAGTATGGGTAAGAAAAATTTTTCTGATGCCTTTAGAATCATGACGATCAATGCAACCGCAATGAGGACAAGGTTTGCTCATTGAAGAAGATACGATATTAACATATTTAATAATGGAACCATTAGGTTTACGTTCGTATCTGAAACAGGAATCAGAATCAGGATAAGGCATAGGAAAAAACATACCATTCATTGAATTTAATTCTAGCGATTTTAAGATATCATTGGTATAATTGGGATTGGACATAGAAAATAACTCCTTTCATTTTGTTTGTGGTGAACTAATTGTAAAACGAGTTATCGACTATGTCTATTATTATATAAAAAAACTGGAAGATGAAGTTTTGAATATTACTTCCCCTCCAGTTTTAGTATAGAGCCTTAAGAAGGAGAAATCCTTCTTTTTTTTGTTGGGGTATATAAATTTTATATGGATTAAGATATGAGATTTATATTATGCAAGCGAACCGATATGCGATATAAATAGACTTGTATATTTTGAATATACAGAAAGGATTTGTTATGAATGAAAATAAACTTTATCAAAGAATAACTTTATATTTTTTTATGACTGCTTGCATCTTATGGTTTTTATTATCTTATTTGATTTTTCAAAGATTTGCAGCACTATGGTTTTTAAATATCATCCAGCTTGTCTTTACTATTTTTCTTCTCATTATTTTTCATTTCATGATGATGTATATCATGTTAATCAAATATTTAAAAAAATTTGATCATCACCCTAAATTACAAATATTCTGTCATCATCAGCCCTTTATTCCTCTACCTCATCAAGATATCGCCATGTTTTTATATTTGCATAAAAATCATTCTACCTATCATTCCATGAATATAGCATCTTTATTAGGACTAGATTTTCAACAACGTCAAACATTAAAAATGGCACCAGATCAGTTTTGTGAATATATTTTAAATTTAGAAAAACAAATGAATGAAGATCATCTTATTGAAATCAATGGAAAGTTCTTATCAATTTATACTTATTCTTTAGAACATGAATTTCTTGGAATTATTATTGACCGTACTCAAGATATGATTAAAAAAATATGTTTAATCAATCAATTAAAAGAAGTAGAAATTAATTCACAGATTGATTCACTTACAAAAGTATATAATCGTAGAGGTTTTGAATTACATGTCCAAAACTGTCTTTGTTTAAATTGTCAAGAAGGTGTCATGATGGCTTTAGATGTAGATAATTTTAAATCTATTAATGATAATTATGGTCATCAAGAGGGTGATAAAGTACTACAACAGATTGCACAATTTTTAACGCAACATTGTTCTTTACAAGATATTATTGGAAGAATAGGTGGTGATGAATTTTTGATTTTTATACCACATACATTACCTATGACTCACTTAGAAACCCAGCTCAAATGTTTGATTCAAAAACTTCAAAAGAGTTTAGGTCACTATTACCATGATAATCACGTATCTATGAGTATTGGTGTTGTCTTTGTTGGTCCTACCATTCATGATTATCATTCACTATATTATTTTGCTGACATGGCCTTATATCAAGCAAAAAAATCAGGAAAAAATAAATATTATATTTATTATGATTATGAATATAAAAATAGAAAGAGGTTGTTATGAACAATACATGTATTTTAATTCCAGCTTTAGAACCTTCATATCATTTTATAGATTATGTTAAAGCATTAAAACAAATATCTCATCTTTATATCGTTGTTGTTAATGATGGTTCAAATCAAGACTATCAAGTGATTTTTGATACTATTGATCAAATACTACAATGTTATGTCATTAAGCATTCAAAAAATCTAGGCAAAGGAGAAGCTTTAAAAAGTGGTTATCGTTTTATTCAAAAACATTTATCATTTTGTCAAAAAATCATCTGTGCCGATTGTGATGGACAACATGCTGTGACAGATATTCAAAACATCATTGAAAAAATGTATCATCAAGAAAGTTTATTTATGCTTGGTGTCAGAGATTTTTCTTTACACCATGTTCCCATTAAATCGTGGCTAGGGAATCGTATAGCATCCATTCTTTTATGGTTTTCTACAGGTTATTATATTCAAGATACTCAAACGGGATTAAGAGGTTATGATTATCAATTGCTGGATTCACTTTTAAAAATTCATGGACAAAGATTTGAATATGAAATGAATGCATTGGTAGTTCTTTTAAAACAAGGTATTTTGGATACGACAGAGATTCAAACCATTTATTACCATCACAATCAACATAGTCATTTTAGACCTATTCAAGATACATGGCTGATTATTAAGAATCTATACCTCCCATTTTGCTTATATACATCTTTTTCCTTTTTATGTTTTATTGTAGATTGGCTCCTTTTTATCAGTTTTTATTTCTTGTTTACACTTTTCAATTTATCTTCTTTTGAAATAATCTTTTTGGGTAGTTTGTTTGCTCGTCTATTTTCACTTCTTTGTCATTATCATCTTATCCAAAAATATGTCTTTCAACCTATTTTTCAAAAGTATCGATTGCCTCGCTATATGATTTTATGTATGACTATTTTCCTTTTATCAGCTACAGGAACGTATTTTCTTCAATCTTTTCTGCCAGTCCAAATGAGTAAAATCATGATAGATGGATGCTTATTTATTCTTTCATATTATCTACAAAAAAAGTGGGTTTTCTATGATTAAAAAAAGCAATATCATCTTTATTTTATCCTTTATCTTTTCATCTCTTTATCTGATCTGGCGAACATTCTGGACATTGCCATTGAATCAAAGTATGGGTGAAATTATATTTGCAGTTATATTATTGTTATCTGAAATTATCACAACTTCTACAAGTTTTGAGCTGATCATTCATAAAATGAGGAATGATGAAAAAAGATTGGTTCCACCTGTTTTACAAGCCCAAGATTATCCTGAAATTGATATTTTTATCGCCACTCACAATGAAAGTGTTGACTTACTATATAAAACAGTGAATGCCTGTACTTTCTTAGAATATCCAGACTTACAGCTTGTACATATTTATATCTGTGATGATCAAAATCGACCAGAAGTCAAACACCTGGCTGAACATTTTGGTGTTGGATATATTGGTTTAGAATATAATCAACATGCAAAAGCAGGTAATTTTAATCATGCCTTATCAATGACACATTCACCACTCATTGTGACTTTTGATGCTGATATGATACCAGAAAGAACTTTTTTAATGAAGACAGTTCCTTATTTTTTTATGAAAGATACAAAGACATCTTCTTATTTACCAATTGCTTTAGTGCAAACACCCCAAAGTTTCTATAATCAGGATTTGTTTCAATTTCATCTTTTTTCAGAAACAACAATTCCCAATGAACAGGACTTTTTTTCAAAAGAAATCAATGTTTTAAGAAATGCACATTTTGGTGCTAGTTATACAGGAAGTAATGCTGTGATATTACGTGAAGCTCTTGAAAAGATAGGTGGTTTTCCTTACCATACTGTTACAGAAGATTTTGAAACAAGCATTCGTTTACAAAAAGCAGGATATTGGACTTATTCGACCCAAGAATCTCTTGCTTCTGGCTTATCAACAACAACAATTCCAAGTATGATCCAACAAAGAATTCGTTGGGCTCAAGGTGTCATTCAAAGTATATATAATACACATGCCTATACAACATCATCTCTTTCTTTAGGTTTAAGATTATCCTATCTGTGTGCGTTTCTTTACTGGTGGTCTTTTTTGACACGTCTTATTTTTATTTTAGCTCCGATTCTCTTTGCTTTATTTGATTTACAGTTTGTTCAATGCCATTTTGGGGAGTTACTGATCTTTTGGTTACCATCTTCTATTTTTTATCATCTTTCTTTAAACGCTTTATCTACACAAACAAGAAATCAACGATGGAGTCAAATCATTGATACCATTCTTGCACCATTTTTAATTATTCCTGTCCTTTTAGAAACATTAGGAATACATCAAAAAATATTTAAAGTCACAAATAAAAAGAAAGCAACTATGCATACACGTTCATTATTCTATATGATTCCTCATTTGATTCTGGTTATTCTAACGATATTGGCAATTATCCGCTATGGCATGGGAAAATATGGCTCTGCCTTATTTTACAGCAGTGTTATTTTATTTTGGCTATTTTATAATCTGGTAACTTTGTGTTTTGCTATTTTCTTTATGTTAGGAAGACCATCATATCGTGCATATGAACGTTTTTCTATTCAAGAAGCTATTGATATTCATTTTCATCATCAAACATATCAGGGAATGAGTGTTGATTTCTCTTATGTCAGTTTATCATTTTCTTTATCATTACCTTTTTATGTTCCAGCTGATATTCCTTTTTATATAGAAATCAAAACTGATCAATATCAAACCACGTTACCTGTACAACTTTTATATGTCAAAGTTGTACAAGAACAATGGGTTTATGTGGTGCTATTACAAGATACACCAGAAGAAGACTATCGCCAATATCTTCAAATTATCCATGATCGTAAACATTCTTTACCTTCACATATTGATGAGTGGTCTTCTCTATATGATGATCTCTATCGTAATATTCAATCACGTTTTCAAAAAAGGCAACAAGAACAAAGGCAAACTTTTCGCATTTCTGTTGAACAGGTATTTCATTTGACAAATGGTAAGGAAATTTTTGTAGTTGATTTTAATTATCATTATCTTCTTGTGAAAGATTTTCAAGGAGATAAGCTAAAGGAATATTGTTTAAATTGGTATGGAATGATTTTTCAATTACGTTTTAAAAAGCAAGTCAATCATCAACTTTGCCTTTTAGAAGTTATCAATTTTGAGGAACTTTTCTTCAATAAAAAAGCGTTAAAAGTATTTCTACAACATCTCATATACACAAAGGTGGATGAAACATGATTTTTATATTTTTTATATCTTTAGCTGGTTATATGTCTTTTCTATCAACAAAAGTTACGAAAACATATGTTCCAGTACTCACTTTAAGTTTGATAGGTTTATGTATTTATATTGGAGGTATTTTTCACATTCTTCAAATCATGGCATATATTGTCCTATTGATTGGGATGATATTAGGAATCATCGCTATCAAAAGAATAAACATCAAAAGATTACCTTTTCCATATTGTTCTTTATGGACCTTATGTTTTATGATCATAGCTATCCTATTTTTTATTCTGTCATTATTTTTAAAATTTGATCATTTTGATAATTTTTCACATTGGGGAATTGTTGTAAAAAATATGCTTACCAATCATCGCTTTCCAGAAGCTAGAGATATACTTATTGCATTTAAAGATTATCCATTAGGTATGTCATCGTTAATTTATTATTTTTGCTTATTTTTAGGAAACAATCAGGGCATAATGATTATGTGCCAAAATATGTTTATATTTTCATGCTTTTATGCTATGTTTGGTATCATAGAGGAAAAAAAGAGATTTTTACTTTATGTTATATTATCTACAGGATGTACTTTTATGATTTATTTGAATATCACAATTCGCATTCAAAACCTACTTGTAGATTTTATATTACCATTACTGACTTTAGCAATATGCTCGTATATCTATCATCAACGAGATGATTTGATGAGTGCTTTGTATTTGATACCATTACTAGGTTTTTTAACTGTTATTAAAGAAATAGGCTTCTTTTTCATGTTGATAGCTTTTATATATTGGCAATGGTATTGTTGGCATAGTTCAGTTTCTTTGATGCAAAAATTAATCATGACAATAACAATTCTGATTATGAGTTTATTACCATTTTTATTATGGAAATATCATATGTCTATAACTTTTGCAGGAATGACACATAAGTTCGACTTATTATCAAAAACAATATCTGTGAATCAATATCCTACGATGATTTTATTCTTTTTTCAATCGCTTTTTCATTTATCCAATCGTTCTACACAAACATTTCTTTTCTTTGAAATTCTTGTGATTGGATTATTGATTTTTCATCATTTCTTGATAAAGAAAAAATGGCAATTAAAAAAAGTATGGTTATTAGGACATATGATTGTGGTGGTATATGTATTTGGATTATTAGGGATGTATTTGTTTTCTATGCCTGAAGATGAGGCTATTCGTTTAGCAGGGATGGAACGCTATATATGTAGTATCGTTGTTTTTTATGTGGGGATGATTATGATGACTATAGTCAAAGATATTGAACGTTCGTTTTATATTCAATTGAAAGACAGTTATCATTATCAAGCTTTTTATTCACCACAGACAAAGAAAATTTATCAAAATACAACTTTAGTATTCATGATAATCACTTTCTCATGTGTATATTCAGAATTATGTGAATTAATCGCTTTGCGGCAAAATCATTCTTCTTCTCTTGCCAGTCAAGTTGAACAACTGGTAGGAGATCAATGGTATAGTCGTAATCAAATGGACTTATCACGTTATTTAGTCATTGCTTCTAATCAAAATCAGCAAGTTTCTCAATACCAGTTAAGTTATACGATGAAATATTTTTTGTACGCACCTTATGTAGATACATTGTCCTATTTAAATGAGGATATAGATATAGAAAGCTATGATTATGTGATTATTTTTAATCGGGGATATGTTGATGAAGCAGTGATAAAAAAGTATCCTGTCTTTTGTGAAGAAGGAATCTATAAGATAAAGAGATGAAATGATGGAAAAAAATCAATTGGAACAATATGTCACAGTTGTAGAAGCAGGAAGTATCAGTAAAGCAGCGAAAATACTTTATTTAGCTCAGCCTAATTTAAGTAAAACTATTCAAATGATGGAAGAAGAAATGGGGCAAAAGCTCTTATTAAGAAGTCATAGAGGGGTGGAAACAACACCACTTGGCAAAGAACTTTATTACCACGCTAAAAATATTCTAGAACGTTTTGGTATGATAGATGAGTGGAAGACTATGCATCAAAAGACATTACCTTGTTATTTGAATGTTTCTATATCTTCGTTATTTTTAGATAAACGTATTTTACAAGAATTTTCTAGACAGACACAATCTATGGAAACGTTTATTCAACTACATGAAACAACACCTAAATCAGTATTAGAAGATTTAGTGAATGGACAAGCAGAATTAGGAATTGTTATTTTGAATGATCAGATTTTACCTGCTTTTCAAAAGATTGCAGAAGCAAAAGAAATTCATGTTGAAGTGATAGATCGCAAACCATACTGTCTTCATTATCATCGTCATTACCATTTAGAAAAAGATTTATCACAAGATCTCAGATTTTTGAACCATTATATCTGGATACACTTTCCATTAGATTTTTTTGGTTATTTAAATGCGTCATTATCGCAATACGGTTTCATGATTCAAGAATCTCAAAAAAGAATAGTCAGTAATAATTATCATGCGATGATTCAAATGCTTTGTTTTTTAGATGCCTTTATTTTTGGAAACATTTGGCAAAAAGAAGAATTTGCCAGAACAAATATTGCATCAATACCTTTATCTTATATCCATATCCAACAGAATTTTATAATTCTTACAAAAAAAAGAGAAGCTCTTTCTCATGCAGGAAGTCTTTATTTAAAAATCTTGAAAGAGATTTATCAACTTTGATAATGAAATTTTCATTATCATTTTTTGTTGTTTCTTAAAATTTTTCATGAGATAATTATAAGTATGGAAATAGAAAGAAAGGATGGTTATATGAAAAAGTATAAAGCTGTGATTTATGATATTGATGGAACAGTTTTAAATACATTAAAGATGAATATGTATCCATTAATGAAAATCATTAAAGAAGAATTAAATGAAGATTGGACATTTGAAGAAGTGTTAAAATTTGCTGCTTATCCTGGTATGAAAGTGATGGAAGAATTAAATATAAAAGATAAAGAAAAAACATATGCCAGATGGGTTCAATATGTTAATGAATATGAAGAAGGAGCAACACTTTATGAAGGATTTGAAGACGTTTTTTCAAAGTCTGAAGAAGCCGGAATCATTCAAGCTGTTGTATCCGCCAAGACAAAAGCGCAATATCAAATTGATATGGGACAAAAAGGACTAGATAAGTATATGAAAGCAACGATACTTGCTGAAGATACTGATAAACATAAACCTGATCCTACACCATTATTAGAATGTCTGAAGAAATTACAGTTACAACCAGATGAAGTAATTTACATAGGCGATGCAAAATCAGATGAATTGGCATCAAAGAATGCTCATATTGATTTTGGATATGCGAAGTGGGGAAATGTCGCTCAAGAAGAAATGAAAGATGCAACAATTGTTTTAGAAAAACCTCTTGATTTATTACAGTTGATTTAATGAATACCCAAAATAATTTTGCTTTAGGAAATGTGTCCCAGCATATTTTACGTATTGCAGGACCTATGATTGTTGCACAGTTTATCAATGTTTTATATAACGTTGTTGATCGTATTTATATTGGAAGATTACCTGAGGTTGCTTCGTTAGCTATGAGTGGTTTAGGATTATGCTTACCTTTAATTTCAATAATTATTGCTTTTGCGAATTTATTTGGAATGGGTGGATCACCACTGTGTTCTATTGCAAGAGGTAGTGGAGATAATGATCTGGCTGAAGAAATTATGGGAAATGCGTTTTCTTTATTAATCATTTGTTCTATTCTTATTATGTTAGTCGGTTTTATTTTTAAGGAGCCTTTATTATGGGCTTTTGGAGCAAGTGAAAATACGATTGATTATGCAAACGATTATATGACGATTTATTTATTGGGAACGCCCTTTGTTTTAATTGGATTAGGACTGAATAGCTTTATTAATAGTCAAGGATTTGCGAAAATAGGGATGATGACAGTTTTATTAGGAGCAGTGACAAATATTATTTTAGATCCTCTTTTTATATTTGTCTTTTCAATGGGAGTCAAAGGTGCTGCTATAGCAACTGTTATTTCTCAATGTATATCTGCTTTATGGACTTTGCAGTTTTTAACTGGGAAGAAAACAATTTTAAAATTAAAAAAAGAAAAAATGATTTTGAAAATCAAACATGTTCAAAAGATATTTGCTTTAGGTATGGCTGGATTTATGATGGGGATTACAAATTCAGTTGTGACAATTGTCTGTAATGTGACTTTGCAGACTTATGGTGGAGATTTCTATATTGCCATTATGACTATTATTAATTCTATTAGAGAGGTTGTGTCTTTACCCGGTCAAGGTTTAGCCAATGCTTCACAGCCAGTTCTTGGTTATAACTATGGAGCAAAACAATATCAAAGAGTTTTAAAAGGCATTCGTTTTACGACATTGACTTGTTTTTTAACGAGTTTTGTATTGTGGTTGAGTATTACCTTATTTCCTCAGCTCTATATTCAAATCTTTAGTCACAATCCTGATATTTTAAAAGAAGGAGTTCAAGCCATTCATTTATATTTCTTTGGTTTCTTTATGATGGCTTTTCAAATGAGTGGACAATCTATAGCCGTAGGACTAGGAAAATCAAAACAGGCTGTTTTCTTTTCTATATTTAGAAAAGTCATGATTGTTGTACCACTGACTTTTATATTACCTATATATATTGGTATTCAGGGTGTTTTTATCGCTGAAGCTATTAGTAATTTTATTGGTGGGGGTGCCTGTTATTTAACAATGTTGTTAACGATTGGAAAAGATCTCAAGAAAAAAGTGAGAACTTTAGAATAATAAGGATTCTTGTTGAAACGATGGTAAGGAGGAAAAATGGAAATGATTGTAGATTTTATGGATGGAGCATTTTTCTGGATTGTATTAGCTTTATTTGTGGCTATATCTTGTATGTTGTTGAGTCAAAAGAAATAATAATAGGGGGAGCATATTGAAGATATGCTTTCTTTTTTGATTCAAGTCATAAAGGAATTTCTTTTTTCATATAAATAAACGGGTGATGATTCATATGAAAAAAACGATGTCTTTTATTATCCTTTTTGCTTTATGTACATGTTTATATAAACCAGTGATTCATGTATCATCATCAAAATTATTAAATCAAAGAGTGATTGTATTAGACCCAGGTCATGGTGGTTTAGATAATGGTGCCAGTGTAGCAGGGGTGGATGAGGATACTTTAAATTTGAAAATCAGTTTTGCTTTAAAAGAGGAATTAGAATCACGAGGGGCTACGGTATATATGACACGTACTGATGATCAAGATATGACAAAAAGAAATTATAACTATTCTAAACAAGATGATATGTATTTAAGAGCTTTGCAAGTAGATGCATATCAACCAGATCTATTTTTGAGTATACATCTTAATTCTTCCACATCTAGTGCTTGGGGTTCTCAAGTGTTTTATTATAAAAAAAGTGAAGATGGAAAAAGATTAGCCAATTGCATTCATGATCAGATGAAAACATTAACAGGAACAAGGAAGAATGTTTCATCAAGTAGTTTTTATATTTTACGTGCAACTCAATCATTGGGAGTTTTAATAGAATGTGGTTTTTTATCTAATGCTAATGAACGAGGACAATTAAAAAGTCGTGCGTATCATCAAAAATTAGCAATCGTCATTAGTGATGGTATAGAAGACTATTTTCATTCACTAGCAGCACCTCTATAAAAATATATATAAAAACGAAAAAAAGTATTGACGAAAAATGAAGGCTATGCTAATATATTAGGGCAGTCGTTAATGGGCCTGTAGCTCAGCTGGTTAGAGCGCACCCCTGATAAGGGTGAGGTCGATGGTTCAAGTCCATTCAGGCCCACCATTAATTACTGTCACATATATACATGGGCCTGTAGCTCAGCTGGTTAGAGCGCACCCCTGATAAGGGTGAGGTCGATGGTTCAAGTCCATTCAGGCCCACCATGTATAATATATATTTTTATGGGGCTTTAGCTCAGCTGGGAGAGCGCCTGCTTTGCACGCAGGAGGTCAGCGGTTCGATCCCGCTAAGCTCCACCATATAGGATATAACCTGCATTGGATGTTTTTAGAAAAACATCTGATGCAGTTTTTTTGTTATTTTATGCAAAATAGTCTATAATAATAAAAAGAGGTGATTAACGATGTGTACAGCTTTTCAATGTCATGGATATTTTGGAAGAAATCTTGATTTAGAAACAGGATTTCAAGAAGAAGTTGTTGTTACACCAAGATTCTATAATTTTCCATTCAAAAATGGAACGGATTTTAAAAATCAATATGCTTTGATAGGGATGGCAACAGTTGTTGAAGATTATCCATTATATGCTGAAGCAATGAATGAAAAAGGTTTATGTATGGCTGGTTTATATTTTCCAGATAATGCACATTATTTTGATCAAGAAGATAAAAAGTTAAATCTAACACCTTATGAATTAATTCCTTATTTTTTAGGTCAATATCAAAGTGTTCATGAAATCAAATCCATCATACATCAACTCCATATCATCAATATACCATTTCTACCACAAATGCCTTTAGCTCCTTTGCATTGGATTATTGCTGATCAAAACGAAAGTTTAATTTTAGAATCAACAAAAACAGGTTTACAGATATATGAAGATTCATTACATATATTGACAAATAATCCACCTTATCCATATCATCACTGGAATGTTCATCATTATATGCATTTAACATCAGCATATCCACAAGATAATTTGATTCATCAAAATATGAAACCTTATGGTAATGGTTTAGGAACAGTTGGATTACCGGGCGATTATTCTCCTGCATCACGCTTTATTAAAGCGTTATGGTTAAAAGACAATGCAAAGATGAATGATTGTGAACATGAAAATATTAGCCAGATTTTTCATATCTTAGATGCTGTCGCAATGGTCAAAGGTTCAGTGAAGACCAGTCAAGATAAAGATGATTATACTATTTATTCATGCTGTATGAGCATGGATCAGTTGACTTACTATTATAAAACATATGATAATAATCAAATTCAAGGTATACAAATGAAAAAACTTGATCTTCAAGCTTCACAATTATATATATTTATTTTAAATAGACAACAAAATATCCAATATTATGAAACTGCTTAGGCAGTTTCTTTTGTTTATTATTGATAATAAAAATATTAAAAATGAAACATTTTAAAATAAAGAAGTAAGATATACTTTTTTCTAGAAAATGAAATGATTTTAGCGCTATGAGTTTCATAATAGGAGGAGGAAAAAACATGAATTTTTTTAATAAGCTGCAAGTAGGCTTAGAAAAAATTGTCGGACCATTTGCAACAATGGTCGCTAAGAGTAAGTATATTAAAGCCTTAACAGAAGGGTTTATGTATACTATGCCAATTACTTTAGGTGTAGCAGTTATTGCTGTCTTATCTAATTTGCCTATTGATCCATGGGTTGATTTTTTAAACAGTACAGGATTATATACAGTAGGGCAAGAGGTTGTATCTTTAACATTATCTTTACTTGCTATTTATGTTGTAGGAGCAATTGGATATTGTTTTACTAGAAATGAAGGAGAACAAGGTATTATTGGAGCTGTCATGTCAACAGCAGCCTTTATTATTTTAATGCCGATTCAGACGTTTACAAATGAAGTAGGAACTTCTGTATCAGCTTTATCAACAAGCTATATGGGTAGTGATGGAATTTTCTTAGCTTTGATCTTAGGTTTATTGATTCCTAGACTATACTGTTATTTAATGAGTAAGAATTTAAAATTGAAATTACCAGATTCAGTACCACCAATGGTAAGTATGTCATTAGCACCTACATTTGTAGCTATGATTATCTTTACATTAATTTTTGCCTTAAAATGGGCATGTACATTTACACCATATGGAAATGTATTCAATGTTGTTTCAACATTGATTGGTCAGCCAATTTCATATTTTGGAGCTTCACCAATATCATTAATTATTGTCTTTTCATTAATGAATTTAATCTGGTTCTTTGGAATTCATCCAAATGCGATTTTAATGCCATATATGCCTGTATTAATGATGGCCTCTATGGCAAATACAGAAGCTTTTCTAGCTGGAAAAACAATGCCTTATCTTGTGTTTGGAATCTTAGGGGCATGTGTGCAAATTGGTGGTGCAGGAAATACATTAGGATTATGTATTGCGACATTATTTGCGAAATCAGAAAAATATAAAGCTATGCGAAAACTTGTGATTCCAGCTAATATTTTCAATATTAATGAGCCAATTATATTTGGTTTCCCAATCATGTTAAATCCATTATATGTTATCCCAATGGTCTTTTCACCAGCTGCATCTGGACTTGTTGCTTGGGCATTAATTGGTATTTTCCCAATTCAGTTTAATCCAACAATTTCAATGCCTTGGGTTACACCTGGATTTATTACAACGTTCTTCCAAGGTGGTATATTCATGTTGTTGTTATGGTTAATCAGTTTAGCTATTCATTTTATCATGTATTTACCATTCTTCTTAATTGATGATAACAATGCATTAAAACAAGAACAGGAAATGAAAGCTCAATAGAAGTTTGTATTGACAAACTTTTTTTTGAAAGGAGAAGATATTATGGCAAAAATACAATGTAATGTTATTTCTTATACACTGATGAGAACTGTTGATATTGATGTTATTTTACCAACAGTGACAATTCCTGAAAGTATGATGAATCAAGGAAAGATTCATCATGACTACCATCAAAAGTTTCCAGTATTATATCTATTGCATGGTTTTGGAAATAATCATGCACAGTGGTGTGGTTATACAAATGTTGAATTATATGCTGAAGAAAGACAGATTGCCGTTGTGATGATTTCTGGTGAGAATAAAAAATATATTGATCAAGATGAGGATTTATTCGCAGATTTCATACAAAATGAATTACCAGAATTTATTACTCAAGTTTTCCCAGTTTCTACAAGAAAAGAAGATACTTATATTGCAGGACTTTCTATGGGGGGATTTGGTGCTCTTTATCATGGATTGAGTCATCCAGAAAAATATAGGGCTATTGGTGCATTTTCACCAGGTATTGAAATGCAGGGAAATCCAATTGATCTTTATGAAGTTTTGGAACAATGTCAACAAGAGATTCCTATTTATATGGCTTGTGGTGATAAGGATTTTCTTTATAATACGAATGTTCAATTCGTTAAAAGTTTAAAAGAAAAAAAGATGCCATTAACATGGTTGAGTGTACCAGGCTATGAACATGAATGGCGTTTCTGGGACAAGTGTATTGAAGAATTTTTAGATTGGATTCAGCGAAGTGATGCTTATGCAAATGCAAAAAGAAAAATTTAAGGAGGTAAAATATGGGATTTCCTAAAGACTTTTTATGGGGTGGTGCTACAGCAGCCAATCAATACGAAGGTGGTTATTTGAGTGGTGGTAAAGGTTTAGCGACTGCTGATACCATTACAAATGGTGATCAAAAGCATCCTCGTCGTATTGTTATTGAATTAAAAGATGGGACAAGAAAAACAATCAATCGTTTTGAAGATGTGCCTGAAGGTGCTAAAGCTATTATTGATGATGATGTTTATTATCCAAGTCATGTAGCTACCGATTTTTATCATCACTATAAAGAAGATATTGCTTTAATGGGAGAAATGGGATATAAAACATTTAGAATGTCCATTAACTGGTCACGTATTTTTCCTCATGGTGATGATGATCAACCTAATGAAGAAGGTTTAAAATTCTATGATGATGTTTTTGATGAATGCCATAAATATGGAATTGAACCACTTGTGACAATTAATCATTTTGATTTACCACTTCATTTAGCTCATCAATATGAAGGCTGGTTAGATAGAAGAACAATAGATTTCTTTATCAATTATTGTCGTACTATTTTTACGCGTTATCAAAATAAAGTTAAATACTGGTTGACTTTTAATGAAATTAATTTTTTAAGAGATTATTCTACTTTAGGTATTACAGAAGCATCCAATCCTCAAAAACAGCAACAGGCCATTTATCATTTGTTACTTGCTAGTGCAAAAGCTGTTTATTTAGGACATCAAATTAATCCTGATTTTCAGATTGGTTTAATGATAGCTAATATTCTTTTCTATCCTGAAACATGCAATCCAAATGACGCTATTGCTGAAATGGAAATGGCTAGAGACTTTAAAGATTTCTACTATGATGTACAATGTCGTGGTTATTATCCAAGTTATAAATTAAAAGAGTTAGAAAGACAGAATGTGGTACTTCAAAAAGAAGATGGAGATGATCAGATATTACTTTTAGGGACAGTCGATTTTATTTCATTTAGTTATTATAATTCAGCAGTAATTGCAACACGTGAAAATACTGAAAAATCTGGAGGTAATCAATTAGGTGGTGTTAAAAACCCATATCTTGAAGAAAGTGAATGGGGATGGCCAATCGATCCACAAGGCTTAAGACTTGTTTTAAATCGACTCTATGATAAATATCAATTACCATTGATGATTGTTGAAAATGGTTTAGGGGCATTGGATCATGTTGAGGAAGATGGTTCTATCCAAGATGATTATCGTATTGATTATTTAAGAAAGCATATTCAACAAATTCAAAAAGCTATTGATTATGATGGTGTAGATGTTATAGGTTATACACCTTGGGGTTGTATTGATCTTGTTTCTGCTGGAACAGGAGAAATGAAAAAACGTTATGGCTTTGTCTATGTTGATATGGATGATTTAGGACAAGGAACACTTCAAAGAAGACGTAAGAAATCTTTTGAGTGGTATAAAAAAGTCATTCGTACAAATGGAAAAGATCTTGATTGATGTGATATAGAAAAATATGTTAGAATGTTGCTGGTGATAAAGATGCGATTGATTTTTGATGAAGAATATGAAGATGTTGATAGTAGTATACGTAATTATGATAGTAATAAATACTGCTTATTTATAGATTCTGCTGGACATAATGAAAATAAATCTATCATAGATGTTCATTGGCATGAATGGCTGGAAATTGTTCATATTATTGATGGGCATATGATAACAATGACACCTGAAGGACTATTTGAAGTGAATCCTGGTGATGTGATTGTGATTGGAATGCAGGCACTTCATAAAATGATTGGCAATGCTGGTAATTTTCGTTTCCAATGTCTGCATATCAATATTGGTTTTATTTTACAACATATGCCTTCAACTTTACTTATTGATAAAGTCTTTATGATTAAAGATCAAAAGTCTTTTATTGATTTGTTTTCCCAAGTTATTTTAAAAATGAATCATGATGATATTGTTTCTCAATTAGAATATAAAGCATCCCTTCTTTCCTTATTATCCCAATGTTTAAAAGAAAGTCATTATGATCCTACATCCTATCATCATGAAAACAACGATACTTTTTCAAGAATTCTTTTCTATGTCAGTACGCATTATCGAGAAGATATTTCTTTACAGTATTTATCAAATCATTTTGGTTATACAACGCAACATATTTCATTAATGTTTAAACGTTATTTAAATACAAATTATTATACTTATTTAACGAAATTACGTTTAGATCGTGCAAAATTCTTATTAATGACATCACAAAAACGTATTATAGATATTGCTTTTGAATGTGGTTTTTCTAGTGAACATACCTTAATTAATCATTTTAAGAAATGGTATGGAAAAACACCATCTCAATATCGTAAACAGGAACATTCATAAATAGATGGGGACTTTTCTTTAAAAAAGTCCCTCTTTTATAGGAGGTTAAAATGAAAGATCAAGTATTAGTCATTGATGTAGGTGGAACATTTATTAAGTATGGTTTAATTGATGAACAGTGTCATTTAACACAGACATCAAAAATAAAAACACCTTATGAGTCACAGGAACATTTTTTAGAAACATTACAAAATATTTATTTCTCTTTTCAACAAGAAAATATTCAAGGAATTGCAATGAGTGTACCAGGAAAAATAGATGTGGAAAAAGGTGTCATGTTGACAAGTGGGGCACTGGTTTATTTAGAAGGGTTAGAACTTGCTAAAAGATTATCTGCTTTATGCCATTATATTCCTGTATCTGTTGAAAATGATGGTAAAGCTGCAGCTTTATGTGAATCATGGGTAGGACAGGCAAAAGATTGTCAAAGCTGCGTCGTTTTGATTTTTGGTTCTGGTATAGGTGGAGGTATTGTCATTGATCATCAGGTACTACGTGGTTTAGATTTGATTGCAGGAGAATTTAGTCCTATTTTTGTTGATTTGCGTCAAGGACAATATGAGAGTTTTGCTGGAACATATTCAACTTTAGCTATTGTCAAAAAAGTTCAAGATATCAAACAAGATGAAAACATTGATGGGGAAGCCATGATGCAGCTTTATCGTCAAAAAGATCAAGAAGTGATTTCAGTCATGGATGATTGGTTTGAAGCAATAGCTAAGTTTTGTTATAACATTGATAATATCATCAATCCTGAATGTATTTGTATTGGAGGAGGAATCAGTCAAGATCCATTGTTTGTAGAAATGATACAAACAAAGATAGATGATATTTTTACAAAAGCTTATCTCTTTAGAAAACCACAAATCAAACCATGTCAATATCATAATGATTCTAATTTGATTGGTGCTTACTATACATATTGTCAACTTTATAATAAAGGTGGTGTGAAATAATGAAATTAATTTTACGTGCAGATGATTTAGGTATAAGCGAAGGTGTAAACTACGGCATCTTAAAATCTATACAAGATGGTGTAATCAGTTGTGTGGGACTTATGCCTAATATGGAAAGTGCAAAGCATGGCTATCAATTAATCAAAGATTTAGATATTTGTTTAGGACAACATACAAATATATGTTTAGGAAAACCGGTTTGTTCGCCTGGGCTTATTCCTTCTTTGGTTAATGAAAATGGGGAATTTTATTCAAGTCATGATATTAACCATCGTCAAGAAGATACAATCAATATTTTAGAGTGTGAGTTGGAAATTGAAGCACAATTACAAAGATTTATTGAAATCACAGGTCAAAAACCAGAGTATTTTGAGGGACATGCTGTTTTTTCAAGAAATTATTTACAGGCTTTAGAAAATGTGGCTGCCAGGCATCATTTATTTTATGACAATTTGATGGATCAACAATGGCAAAAACAATATCATATTCAATCTTTAGATTTCTTTGCTTTTGATGAAAGAGGACTCTATGACCCTTATCAATATTTTGAAAGTCAATTATCAAATATTCAAAAAAATGAATGTAGTCTGGTGGTTTTTCATCCTGGTTATCTTGACCAATATATTTTAGAACATTCTTCATATACATTGATTAGACCAATGGAATGTGAATTTTTATGTAGTCAGTGGTTAAAAGACTGGTTAAAACATCATCATATTGAAGTCGTCAGTTTTCGAGATTATCAATAAAAGATTTGTTTTTAGTAAAAGGAGTGCGACTCCTTTTTTTTCTTGCTTAATCATAAAAACAAAGTATAATATCCTTATATAGGAGTCAGTTATGGAAAAATATATTAGTGCTTACATTATAACTTTTTATATATATGGTTTTGCTGGATGGATTTGGGAGTCACTCATTTGCCCTATTATGACGAGACATAGGATCAAAAACAGTGGTTTTTTAAATGGACCCATTGTTCCTATTTATGGGGTAGGAGCTTTGACAGTGTCTTTGCTATTCTCTCCAACAGAAAGTTATTTATCTATTTTTATTGAAGGGGCTTTTGTAGCTTGTGTGATTGAATATTTAACATCTTGGGGTATGGAAAAGATTTATCATCGTCGCTGGTGGGATTATTCTGATAAAGCTTTTCATGTCAATGGGAGAGTATGTTTAGAAGGCTTTCTTGTTTTTGGATTATTTAGTGTAATAGCAGTGAAATATGTTCAACCCATGTTATTGGAGTGGATTATGCAATATGGTTTAATTACTTTGGTTGTTTTTGCGACTATGCTGACAACACTTTTTGGTATTGATTTTATTTATACAGTTGTTTCTTTAATGCATTTGGATGAACGTTTAGATGCATTAAGAAAAGATATGGAATTGACGGTTCAGACATTGATTGAAAATGTTGAACAGAGTAGACATGATTTTGAAGAAATTATGGAATTGTGGAAAGAAAATGATCATGAGAGTTATCGTCAGTGGGTTCATGAAAAATCTATGATGGAAAGACGTATTGTGAAAGCTTTCCCAATGTTGATGAAACATCAAGGAAAAGAGGAGAAAGAAGATGGCAAGAAGTAAACGTGATAATTATCTATCTCGTACTTTTCATGGTTTGGCTGCTGGATATTTTATGAGTTTTGTCTTAGGAACAATCTGTCAGGAAATAGGACAATTGTTTCATCTTTCATTGTTGAATCAATGGGGAATTATACTTACTTATATGCTTGGCCCTGTTATTGGTATCACAATGGCATGGTGTATGGAAGCAAAAGGTATCAATTTAGTGACAGCGTGTTTAGCTGGTATGATTGGTGCAGGAACTTTAGTCGTTGATGGCAGTCATGTGACATTAACAACGGGCTCTCCTTTTCTTGCTTATCTGGCAGTGATTTTAACTGTAGAAGTTGTTCGACTCATTCAAGGGAAAACATCACTGGATTGGCTGTTAGCCCCTATAGTTGCGTTAATATGTAGTGGAGTCTTCATCTGGTTTATCAAGCCATTTTATTTACAATTGTTATACTGGTTTCAAGATTTGATGTTACAATGTATACAGCTACCACTTGTTTTAATGGGAATGTGCGTAGCCTTATTAAGTGCCGTGATTACAACATCACCATTGACATCACTCTTTTTAATGTCGGTTTTAAGTGGGTTAGATGGCGTGGCTTTGGGTTGTGCTTTGGCAGGGGTCTGTGGACAGATGGTAGGATTGGCAGTTATGTCTATTCATGATAATCCTATTGGAAATGTTTTGGCTGTCAGTATAGGAACAAGTTTTTTACAGTTCATAAACATCATCAAAAGACCTTTGATCTGGGTGCCACCTCTTATCGCAAGTCTTATCAGTGGTATATTGACAGCGTTATTGTCTTTAAGCTGTACTGTTCAAGGAGCTTCACTTGGTTTAACAGGACTTATGGGATTACGTGAAGCAATGCGTTTGATGTCATCCACTTATTGGATTGTTTATATTTTGATAGATGTTGTTTTGCCAATGGGTATTTGTTATGGTATGTATAAAGCTATGAGAAAATTAAATTATATAAAAAGTGGAGATATGTATATGTCTGGAATATGAAAAGGTGAGGGAAATGAAATTAAGTGAATTATTGAAGGAATTAGATTATCAATTTATACAAGGAGAATTAGATAATGAAGTGACACAAATTGATTATGATTCAAGATGTGTAAAAGAGGGAAGTTTATTTGTCTGTATTCCTGGTGCGAAAGTCGATGGACATTCTTTTATCAAACAGGTTATTCAAAATGGTGCGAAAACAATTGTTGTGGAACATTCTGTAGAATATCAGCAAGGCATTACATATATCATGGTTGAAAATGCAAGAAAGGCATTGGCTTTACTTTCTTGTGCTTTCTTTCATCATCCAAGTCGTGAAATGACAGTGATTGGTTTAACTGGAACCAAAGGAAAAACAACAACGTCTTATATGGTGGCATCAATTTTAGAAAAGGCTCATCAAAAAGTAGGTATTATTGGAACAATTGGTTCTATGATTAATGGTGAGTTAAGAAAAACAAAAAATACGACACCGGAATCTTTTGAATTGCAGCGTTTAATGCGTGAAATGGTCGATGCAGGATGTGAATATTGTGTCATGGAAGTATCTTCACAAGGTTTAATGTTAGATCGTGTCACAGGTATTGATTTTGATATTGGTGTTTTTACAAACCTATCTCCTGATCATATTGGTGAAAATGAACATCATTCTTTTGAACATTATATGTCATGTAAAAAGAAATTATTTCAAATGTGTCGTATAGGTTTATTCAATAGAGATGATGACCATTATTTAGATATGATTGATCAGGCAAAATGTCAAATCAAAACTTATTCTATTCAACAGCCAAGTGACTTACAAGCTTCACATATTGAACTTTATAAAGAAGAAAATGTTTTGGGTGTCACATTTGATACAAAGGGAGTCATTGAAGCTTCATTCCAGACGAATATACCTGGAAAATTCAGTGTCTATAATTCGTTAGTAGCAATTATGATTTGTTATTTACTGCATATAGATATTCCTTATATTCAAGCAGCTTTAAAACAAGTCAGTGTAAAAGGACGTGTTGAAATTGTTCCCGTTCCACGCCCTTATACAGTATTAATTGATTATGCACATAATGCTTTATCATTTGATAGTATTTTATCCACTATGAGTGAATACCATCCTCATCGTATATATTGTGTCTATGGTTTAGGAGGACATCGAGATGTTCATCGTCGTTATGATGCAGGTGCTATTGTCGCTAAATATCATGCTTTTTCTATCTTAACAGCGGACAATCCACGTGGCGAATCTGTTCATGATATATGTGACAATATTATTGAAGGTATTCAACAGGAAAATGGCGAATATATTGTCATTGAAGATCGTCAAGAAGCCATTTACTATGCTTTAACTCATGCCCAAGCGGGTGATGTTATTCTTTGTCTAGGAAAAGGACATGAAGATTATCAGATTTTAAATGATGAACCATTACCTTTTAGTGAACGACAAATCATTGAGGAATATTTTCAAGAAAAGGACTAAAAAAGACTTTGATTTCATATAGTATTTTTGGTGATACATATGAAAAAAGTCTTTTTTTATAGTCTAATATTTATTGTTGCTTGTTTGATTTGTATATATTTTTATTTTCAACCCAAAATCATTTTTGTAGATCAGGAAATTCATTTGGCTTTATATCAAGAAGTGAATCCTTTACAATATATTCAAAAACTTTCACATATAGAAATAGATGACATTCAAGTAGATAATCAAGTTGATAATGGAAAGCTTGGAAAGTATCAGATTCATTATTCTTATCAACAAAAAACATATAGTTTAACTGTTTATATTGATGATATGTTAGCACCTCAATTTGATGTTCAAAATAAAACAATTCTCAAAAATGAAACAGTAAAACCTGAAGAACTTGTTAAAAATATTCAAGATGATTCAGATACAAAGGTTTATTTTGTGGAAGAATACATTTTTGATGAAGAAAAAACATATCAGGTAGGCGTTGTTGTTGAAGATAGTTATGGCAATAAAACAGAAAAAAACGCTTATATTCAAGTCCAGAATCAAGATAAGCAGCCTCCCACAGTGACAGGGTTAACCCCTATCACATTACTTATTGGTGATGAAATAGATTTAAAAAAAGATGTTGTTGTCAAAGATGACCATGATGAATCTCCGCTATTAACAATTGATGATTCTAAGTTAAATATTCGTCAAATGGGTGAATATGAAGTTTATTATCATGTTAAAGATGCGAGTGGAAATGAAGATACACTGATAAGAAAAGTAGAAGTCTTAAGTCAATACGATAATCGAGAAGCTCTCAAAGATGGTATCAAGACATGTTATTTAACATTTGATGATGGTCCATCATCAAATACCAAAGAAATTTTAGATATTTTAGATCAATATCATATTAAAGCAACTTTCTTTGTGACAGGGACTTCCCCAAAGGATTTTCATTATATTAAAGAAGCCTATCAAAAGGGACATATAATAGGCTTACACACATATAGTCATGATTATGAATATATTTATAGTTCTTTAAAGAATTATATTAGTGATTTAAATAAAATTAAGGATGTTGTTTATCAACAAATAGGAAAGAATGTTGATTTGATACGTTTTCCCGGTGGTTCTAGTAATTTAGTTTCTAAAAAATATAATGAAGGGATTATGACACGTTTAACAAAAAAAGTTATTGATTTAGGTTATCAGTATTATGATTGGACTTCTATTAATGGCGATGGAGAAGGTATTAAAACGGTTGATGGTCTTATTAAAAAAGCAAAGGAAGAAATTGGTGAACAGGAAGATATTATGTTTTTAATGCATGATAGTGGTACACAGGAAAATACAGTCAAAGCTTTACCTGCTATTTTGGATTATTTGATTGAACAGGGCTATGTTTTCCAAATTTTAGATGAAACATCTCCTACTTTTCATCATCATGTACAAAATTAATCATATTTATCTTGCCTATCACGTGGCGTTATCCTTTATAATAAAGGTAACAGGAGGGAAGAATATAATGTATACAACAGGTGAAGTTGCCAAAATATGTCATGTCAGCAAAAGAACAGTGCAATATTATGATTATGAAGGAATTGTTCAACCATCTCAAATTCTTGAACATGGAAAAAGGGTATATTCTAAAGAAGATATCCAAAAATTTCAATTGGTTTTACTATATAAAGATTTGGGCTTATCTTTAAAAGATATTCGTTATATTTTTGAACAAGATCATCAAGATACTCTTTTAATTCAAATACTAGAACAACAATATCAAAAAAATCAAAAACAGCTGACACATCTCCAACAAAAAAATCAAGAAATATCTGTTTTATTACAGGAACTTCAGAATAATCACGCATTAACTGTCTTTAATTACCAAGAATTACATGACTTGATTAAAGATCAGAAATATCAAAAAACAATTCATTTGACTTATCTTTTTCTATGTTTATATGTTCTTGTTATGATATTTACAATATTTTTAAGTCGCTTTATTCATGATAAATATGTTGGTTATATGTTTATTTTTGATTTTATTTTATTACTCATGTTAATCAAATTCCATCAATCACACTATGCTTATATTTGCCCTCAATGTCATCAAAGAATAACGATTTCTTTTTTTCAGGATTTATTATGTCTTCATAATGGAAGCAAAGGAAAATATTTGAAATGTCCTTATTGTCATCAACGTTCTTGGATGAAAGAAACATATCGTGATGAATCTTGAATGATTTGAAAAAAGTTTTGAAGTTGAGGACTAATTGATTGATTTGTAATAACTCCATAAGGAATCTGATAATCTTGATTGAGTGGAATATGAACAAGTGATGGATGGACATCTTTCCAGCATTCTAAAGATAATAAGAGATTTTGTGTCTTGGCACATTGGTTAAAAGTGGAAGTATCATAGGAAGGCTCAATATCCATAATTTCTATATGCGGACAGTGAGTGAGCAAATCTTGTCTTATTTTATCATTAATAGGACTATAGTTTGTTTTCATAATCATGATTTTTTCATGACTCAAATCTTGCCAGTGGATGATTTTATTATGAGCAAGAGGATGGCGATTATTTATGGCGATTTGAAAATGATAATGTCCTAGTGGAATAAAACGATATATAGCATCCTTGTATAAAGCGTTATAGGGTCCAATTAAACAATCAAATTGAGATCCTAATAATTGTAAACGATGAGCATCATCTGTAAAAGGGACCATTTGTATGTCAAATTGCGGGTAATGATAGCTGATTTGTTCCCATATTTTCATTAAAGGCTGACAGGGATAAAGTGTTGATACACCAACACGAATAAGAACGGGTAAATGAAGATTAGCTTCTTGTACTTTTAAAATGATCTGTTGACTTAAGCTCATGATATGTTTCGTTTCATCATAAAGAACTTGCCCGGCAGGTGTGAGGCTAATGCCTTGGTGACTACGATAAAAGAGTTGTGTTTGTAGCTGTTCTTCTAAAGTGTTCATTTGTTTAATAACAGCTGTATGTGTAAGAAATAAATGTTGTGCTGCTTTTGAAAAACTTCCCTTTTTAACAACCATCATAAAAACATCTAAAATGGGATTATACATATAAAACCTCCTAGTAGAAACTTTAAGTTTCTACTATTGTATCATCTTAAAACTTCTCAATCAATGAGGTTTTCTTTACAATAACAATAGAAAGAGAGGTTAAGATCATGAAAAAACGTATGATTGGAAATTTAGAAGTATCTGAAATTGGTATGGGATGTATGGGATTTTCACATGGATATGGAAAAGCTCCCAGCGAACTGGATAGTATTCAAGCTATTTACAAAGCTTATGAAGCTGGATGTACATTTTTTGATACTGCTGAAAGTTATGGGAAAGAACAATTCTATTCTGGACATAATGAACAGTTAGTAGGAAAAGCAGTTGAATCATTTAGAAAGAAAATAATTCTTGCGACAAAATTACATATTCATAATGATGAACTCAATAATCAAGAAACATTGTATGATATTGTTTTTAGACATTTACAACAATCTCTAAAAAATTTAAGAACAGATTATATTGATTTATATTATCTGCATCGTATTAATGAAAATATACCTGTTGAAGATGTCGCCAAAGTCATGGGACAGTT
Source organism: Massiliimicrobium timonense (assembly GCF_042850985.1). Classification (GTDB taxonomy): domain Bacteria; phylum Bacillota_I; class Bacilli_A; order Erysipelotrichales; family Coprobacillaceae; genus Allocoprobacillus. The sequence goes on along the minus strand of NZ_AP031415.1, from coordinate 2,120,743 downwards.
GATTCAAGAAGGCTATATCAAAGGATGGGGATTATCACAGGTGACAGTAGATACATTGGATAAAGCTCATCATGTGACACCAGTAACTGCCGTACAAAATCTTTATTCAATGATAGAAAGAGATTGTGAAAAAGAAGTCATTCCATATTGTTTGAAACATCATATTGGTGTCGTTGCTTTTTCACCTATTGGCAGTGGCTTTTTATCAGGTAAAGTTACAACACATACTCATTTTGAAGGTGATGATGTTCGTCAATGGGTTCCACAGTTATCAAAAGAAAATATATCAAAAAATCAGCCAATCATTGAATTATTGAACCAATATGCACAAAAGAAAAAAGCAACCTTAGCTCAAATTTCTCTGGCATGGATGTTATATAAATATCCTCATGTCGTGCCTATTCCGGGTTCTAAAAATCAAGAAAGAATCTTAGAAAACTTAAATGCCAGTCAAGTGATATTGACTGATGAAGAATTTAATCAATTAGAAAAAGCACTACATACTATTGAAATTTATGGACATCGAGGTATAGAAGAATCAGAAGGAAAAACATTTAGTCAAAACTGGCAAAAATAAATGAAAAAACATCTCTTTTGTTGTATCATAAAAAAGAGGTGTTTTTATGCTTTTAAATGAACAACAATATCAACATGCATTTCATTTATTATGTCATTTAGAACCAAAAAGTCTATTTTTATTAGAATTTGAACAATGGTTTCAACAAACTTTTCATTTAAAACTCTATGATTACTTTTATGATCAGACACATGATAATCAATCCAGATTGAAACTTTTATTATGGAATCATCAAGAGTGCCAAAAGATGAAGAAAGGTATTCATTTTGATGAAACAAAACAACAGAAAATTGGTAAACAATTTGTTTTTCTTTGTCAAAAATATCATATACACACAAAATCACCTTCGATTATTACTTATGACACATTAGAAGATGAAATAAGAAAAAGAATTTTAAAACAGGTACAAAAAGAAATACAAAGTATTCATAGACCTTATATATGGAAAATAGAAATTATTTTTGATCAAGTACATGTTTTCTATAAAACGGATGAGCAATGTGAAGCTTGTCAGCAAACTGGTATATCGCAAGAAATCAATCAAAAAATTTTAAACATAGTCAAGCCATTGGATTCATTTCATGTTTTTCATGACAATTTTTCTTGTGTATTTACGAGTCAACAGACATTAAATGAAAAATATGATGGGAAAATGTTTTTATATACGAGATAAATTCAAGTATTTATAACTTGAATTTCAAGTTGTTATAAAACAAAATAATAATGAAAGTGAGGAGTTGAAACAATGATCTTAAGAAAAGATTTTTTATGGGGTGGAGCAGTGACTGCTCATCAAAGTGAAGGTGCATATAACGAAGGAGGAAAAGTTCCAGCTGTCTGTGATTTAACAGTCAGTGGAAAGTTCTCTGATTTTAAAGATGGCATTGATAGCTATCATAGATACCAGGAAGATTTTGATTTATATCAAGAAATGGGATTTAATGCTTATCGTTTTTCAATGGACTGGTCAAGACTGATGAGTGATGAAAACACATATAATGAAACAGGGTTTGAATTCTATGATCAATTTGTTGATGCATTAAAAGAAAGAGGAATGGAACCTATTCCAACTTTATATCATTTTGAAATGCCAGTTGTCTTACAAGAAAAATATAATGGTTTTGCAAGTCGAAAAGTTGTTGATATTTTTGTAGAATTATGCAAAAAAATTGTTGATCGTTATAAAGATAAAGTTCATTACTGGATTATTTTTAATGAACAAAACGGAATATTACAAAAAGGACCTAAAATGTTTTTTGGAGGAATTTGTCCTGAAGGAATGAATCCTCAGACATTTGATAATCAGATTATGCATAATACATTAATTGCTCATAGTTTGGTCAATGACTATATTCATCAACAAGGTGGTAAAGTCATGGGGATGGCAACCGTTGTGCAAAGTTATCCTGAAACATGTCACCCTTTAGATACACTTGAAAGTATGAAAGCACAAAGTGAAGCTTATGTTTTCTTAGATGTTTTTGCAAGAGGACATTACAACTCTTATTATTATGCAAATATGAAAAATGAAGGAACAATGCCTGAAATTCTTGATGGTGATTTAGATATTTTAAAATTAGGAAAAACGGATTATTTATCTATTAGTTATTACATGTCTACGATTTCTCATTATGGTGAAGAAAGTTTAACAAATGTTGAAGATGTTGTGATTAAGAAAAATCCTTATTTGGAAATGTCTGAATTTGGATGGACAATTGATCCTGTTGGTTTAAGAATTACATTACGTCAGTTATACGATCGTTATGAAATGCCTATCTATGTTGTAGAAAATGGTTTTGGATGTGATGATGAAGTCAATGAAAATGGTGAAATCATGGATGATTATCGTATTGATTATATGAGAAAACATATTGCGGAAATGAAAAAAGCTGTTGAAGAAGGAGTAGACTGTCGAGGATATCTTGTTTGGGGACCTATTGATATTTTAAGTAGTCGTGCGAATATGAATAAACGTTATGGTATGGTTTATGTCAATCGTACAAATGATGATTTGAAAGATTTAAAAAGAATGAAGAAAAAATCTTTTGGATGGTATAAGCATGTCATTGAAACAAATGGGGAAGAATTATAAAAGTCATGAATACATGGCTTTTTCGTTTATCTGATGATATATTATAAATAATAGGTGTGGAGGTGAGCATATGAAGGTCACGATGAAAGATATAGCCAAAAAATTGAATATTTCTATTAATGCTGTTTCAATTGCATTAAATGATAAACCAGGTGTGAGTGATGAAATGCGTTTATTAATTTTACGTACAGCTGATGAAATGGGCTATATTAATGAAAAGAGGAAATATTTATCTGTGTTTTCAAGGTCTAATATTTGTATATTGATGCAGAGTTATTATGCTGATACAGGGCATTTCTATTCCATTGTTTTAAAATCTATTGTAGAAGAAGCTAAAAATTTGGGATATTCATCTATAATGAATTATTTTGAAGATCAGCATATGGAAATACCAGAATGTATTACAGAGAGAAAAGTAGCTGGAATTATTATTATTGGTAAGATTTCTGATATGAATTTAAGGAAATTAAAGATAACTGGAATACCTATTGTATTGGTTGATTTTACATCATTGTATGATAGCTTGGATTGTGTATTGACACACAATAAACAAGGTGGTTATATGATGACAAATTATATTATACAAAAAGGATATCGAAAAATAGGATTTTTTGGTGATTTAGATTATTCTTTAAGTTTTCAAGATCGTTTTTTAGGATATAAATTAGCTTTGATGAATCATCAAGTAATCAATACATTTAATGATGATGCTTATATTCAAAAATATTCTTTCTTAGATCATATTGAAAAATATGTTCTCAATCACCAAACTGATGAGATAGAAAAAAGACTTCAATCAAAAGAATTGCCTGAAGTTTTGATTTGTGCGAATGATTCTAATGCTTTTATTGTTATACAGGCATTAACAAATTTAGGAATAAAAGTTCCTGAAGATATAGGTGTGACCGGCTTTGATGATACACCATTAGCAGCAAAGTTGAAACCGCCACTCACAACAATGCAGGTACAAAAAGAAAGTATGGGGAAGGAAGCAGTGCATCGTTTAGTAGATCGTATTCAAAGAAAGGATTATATTCAAAAAACAGAATTATTAAGTGTTCAACTCATAGAAAGATCTTCTGTGCAATGAAAATTTATTGAATTTAAAAAAGGAGTTAGTTCAACTCCAATGTCATGTATATTTTTTCTTTAGAGAAGATGATTAATATTTTGAATAGCTGTTTCAATACGCTGTAATGCTTCTTCTTTACCAAAAATATGAATTAATTCTACAGCACCACCGGCACTAGAACGTTTGTTTGTTAGAGCAGCTCTAACAGGTTCCATGATTTGACCATTTTTAAGTCCATTTTCTCTAGCAAGTTCTCTAAAAAATGTAAGAATATGATCATCATTTTGAAAATCTTTGATTTCATGAAAATGCTTTTCTACAAGTGTTAAAGCATGTAAAGATTTTTCAGGATTGGTTTTGAATTTTTTATGTGTATAAATAGTGATATCAAAAGGAAGGGGCTGATTGATAAAATCAAGCAGTTCTTGAATAATATCATCTTGAATTTGTAGAAGTCTAGGTTGAAGAATACGTGAAATTTCTAAGTCGTCAACAGGTTGAGATATAAAATGATAGTGAGGTTGTAATAATTGATGAAATTGAGATAAAGGCATTTGTCTTAAGTACATACCATTCATCCACTTGAGTTTTTCTAGATCAAAGATGGCAGGAGCTTTCGATATATGATGAACATCAAATTGTTGTATAAGTTCTTCTAAAGACAGGATTTCATTGCTTTCAGGGGACCAGCCTAGTAGTGCTATATAATTGATAATGGCTTGAGGAAGAAACCCTTGCTTCTTGAGATCAAGATATGAAGCATCGCCATCTCTTTTACTGAGTTTATGAGTTTCATCTTTGTTGACAGTTGGCAGATGAATATAAGTTGGAATTTCCCAATCAAAAGCTTGATAAATTAAATTATATTTAGGTGTACTAGAAAGATATTCGTTTCCTCTGACAACATGTGTGATATGCATCAAATGATCATCAATAACATTAGCAAAATTGTAAGTAGGGAAGCCATCGCTTTTTATAAGAATACCTTCATTTAAAGTTTTATTTTCAACTTCAATATGTCCATAGACTTCATCATCAAAAGAAGTTATTCCTGTTTGGGGAATGGTTTGTCTAATGACATAAGGTTCACCATTTTGGATTTTTTGTTGAATATCATCTGGTGATAAATCTAGGCAAGGGTCGTGTTCTTCAATATCATCTAAGCAAAAACAATAATGAGCCCCACCCAATTTGATTAATTCTTGAGCATAATGATGATAGATATCTAATCTCTGTGATTGAATATAAGGTCCATAATGACCATGCTCAGGACCTTCATCATAATGTAATCCTGTTTCATCTAATATTTGTAAAATAAGCTCAAAAGCTCCAGCAACTTCTCTTTTTTGATCGGTATCTTCAATCCTTAAAATAAAATCTCCCTTTTCTTTTTTCGCAATCAAATAACAATATAAAGCCGTTCTTAAATTACCTATATGCATATACCCAGTAGGACTAGGTGCAAAACGTGTACGAATTTTCATTTTCCTCTTTACTCCTTTTAAAAAAAGATATATAATAAACGTTGTGATTGGGGTATAGCCAAGTGGTAAGGCATCAGACTCTGAATCTGACATTTCCTTGGTTCGAATCCAAGTACCCCAGCCATTGTGTTTATAAAGGAATCACGATTGTGGTTCTTTTTTTATTTTATCACTTTATGACTTAAAAAACTATCTTTGATTCATATTAAAAATAACCACAGCTGTGGTTATTTATGATATGTTTCTTTTCTTATAATTTTAAATGCACGATAAATCTGTTCAGCTAGAATAACACGCATAAGCTGATGAGGGAAAGTCATTTTAGAAAAGCTAATACATTTATTGGCTCTTGTCAGAACATCTTCACCATGTCCTAAAGAACCACCAATGACAAAATCAATCGTACTTTTACCATGAAGCATACAATCTTCAATAGATTCAGCAAATTGAATAGAGTCTACTTCTTTTCCTTGAACATCTAATAAAATCATATAATCATCTTGTTTCACTTTATCTAAAATACGTCGACCTTCTTTAGATTTGACAATCATTTCTTCAGCTAATGAAGGATTTTCAGGTATTCTTTCATCTCCAACTTCTATGACTTCTACATCACAATAAGCTGATAATCTTTTTAAATACTCTTTGACTCCTTCTTCTAAATACTTTTCTTTTAATTTACCAACACAAATCATTTTAATTTTCATAATTTCCTCCTGATACAACATCAATTTGACTGGCCACTTTAATATTTGAAAAAGCAATTTGTTCTTCTTGAAATACTTGTCGATAAGTTGCTAGAGCCAGTTCTTCTGTATTGGCTTCTTGCGATAAGTGTGCCAATACAATTTCTTTTGTTTTTTCTCCAATAACCTCACACATCAAATGGGCACTATATTCATTGTTAAGATGTCCCATATCATTTAAAATACGATTCTTTAAAAACATGGGTCTTTTAGTCGCCATCAACATTTCAATATCATGATTACTTTCAATAATATAATAATCAAGATTTTTCATAAATTGACGATTTTTTTGTGATACATAGCCTGTATCCGTCATATACAATAGTTGTTCTTGTCCATTACTAATCACAAAACCAATGGGATCACTGGCATCATGAGATGTTCTTAATGTGAAAACATCAAAAACACCAAATTGACGATGTGTGTAAGGAACAAGCGTATGGTATTCATCTAAGTCTTTGATATTCTTTTTAGCACTATAAATTTTTCCTGCATCAAAGATATGAATATTTTTATTGTGGTCATAATGATCATGGGTTAAAAAAACATATGTAATGTCATTTTCTTGAAATCCTAATTGATTTAATTTAAATAAAAGTTGTTTTCGGGTAATTCCACAATCAATCAATATTCCACATTGTTGATCATAAATGAATGTAGCATTACCTTTTGAGCCACTTGCTAAAATATGAAATTCCATAATTCAACTCCTTTGTGTATTTATTATACAAATTTGAACATAAAAAAACAACTTTTTCATTTATGAAAAATTTAACATGGATTTAAAAATATGATAAAATAGAATTATAAAGGAGGGGTATTTATGCCTAGAATTATTACAATCGCAAGAGAATATGGATCTGGTGGTCGTTTAATTGCTCAACGTGTTGCAGAGAAATTGGGAATCTTTTATTATGATAATGAAATTATTGATCTTGCTGCAAGAGAATTGGGATTTGATGTTGATACAATTCGCCGTGTATCTGAAGAAAAATCTTCAAGTTTTATGTATACTTTATCTTCTACAGCTTTTACTTTACCATTGAATGATCAGGTTTTTGCAATGCAATCTAAAATTATTCGTCATATTGCTGAAAATGATACATGTATTATTGTTAATGGAGTTGCTGATTATATTTTGGAAGATTTTGATGATGTGCTCACTATTTTTATTCATGCACCTTTTGAGTCAAGAGTAAGACGTGTCAAAGAAGATTATCAAGAAGAACATGATGATTATAAAAAATTTGTTATGAAAAAAGATAAGGCCAGAAGTAATTATTATAATTATTATACAACAAAGAAATGGGGACAGTTAAAGAATTTTGATTTGACGATTAATAGTGATTTTGGTATTGAAGAAGTCGCAGATATTATCGTTGCTTTATATCAAAAAGGAGAACATCGTCAAAAATAATGAAATGAATTGATAACTTTTGTTTTTATGCCTATATAATAGAAAAGATTATGATGAAATAAAAAACCTGCCATTGGCAGGTTCTTATTATTTAAGTCCGTATTTTTTATTGAATTTTTCTACACGTCCATCAGCACTTGCAAATCTTTGTTTTCCTGTATAGAATGGATGGCAATTTGAACATGTATCAACACGAATTTCGTTTAATACTGATCCACTTTCAAATTCAGCTCCACAAGAAGTACAAATCACTTTGACTTTTTTATAATCTGGATGAATTCCTTTTTTCATTTTTCATTTCTCCTTCCGCCTTGAAATATTTGCTACTTCAAAGTAAGTTGCCCAATTATAATAGCATTTCTTGACGATAAAAACAATAGTTTTTTCATTTTTTATTCATCAATATGATATCTTGTAATATGAGCACCTAATGTAATGAGTTTATGGTCGATATTATCATATCCTCGATCAATATGATAAACATTTGTAATTTCTGTTCTTCCCTGAGCAATTAAACCAGCAACAACCAAAGCAGCTCCACAGCGTAAATCTGTTGCTTCAACCCTAGTACCATGTAATGGTGTTGCTCCATGAATAATGCTTTCAGCTTCTTTTAAATCAATGTGAGCACCCATTTTATTTAATTGAGGACAATGTTTAAATCTTTCAATATAAATGGTTTCTTTGACATGAGAATCACCACTAGCCTGTGTTAAAAGAGTTGTAAGAGGTTGTTGTAAATCAGTTGCAAAGCCAGGATAAATTTGTGTTTTAATGTTGACTGGTTTTAAATCACCTTCTCTACCATAAACCACAATACTATCTCCCACAACATCCATTTGAATACCCATTTCTTTGAGTTTAGAAATTAACGCTTCTAAATGCTGAGGAATAATATTTTGAACAATCACTTTTTCTCCAGCCGCCGCAGCAATAATCAAAAATGTTCCTGCTTCAATACGATCTGGAATAATTTCATGGAATGTTCCATTTAAATGTTCCACACCATCAATCGTAATTGTATCAGTTCCTACACCTCTAATTTTCGCTCCCATCTTTGTCAGAAGGTTTGCCACATCAATAATTTCTGGTTCTTTCGCAGCATTTTCAATCACAGTTTTACCTTTGGCTTTGACAGCTGCTAACATAATATTAATCGTTGCTCCAACTGATGCAAAATCTAAATAAATAGAAGTTCCAATCAATTCTTTAGCTTCCAATAAATAAGTATCATTTTCATAAGTAATATTTGCTCCCAAAGCTTCAAAACCTTTGAGATGAAGATCAATAGGACGTGGCCCTAAATAGCATCCTCCGGGCATTTTTATTTTAACACGTTTATATTTTCCGAGTAAGGCTCCCATAAAATAATAAGAAGCTCTTAGTTTATTGACTGCATCACTCACTAATGCAATATCTTCCATATGTGTAGGATCAATCTTGATACGTTCTCCATCAATCTCTACATCACATTTTAACTCCTTTAAAAGTGTTGCCAATGCAGCAACATCTGAAATTTCAGGGACTCCTAAAATCTCTACAGGGCCTTCAGATAATACGGCTGCGGGAATCAAAGCAACAGTCGCATTCTTCGCTCCACTAATTCTTACAGTTCCATTTAATTTATATCCACCATCTATCGCAATTACTTCTGCCATGTGTTTATTTCCTTTCTTTAATATATATCCAATCATCAATCTATTTATAACTCTATTTCTCTTTTTAATGAGATTATACACATTTATGTCGTCAATATCAAAACAATTTCTTAATTTTTTTCGCTTTCATTATATCATTCAAATGCTGTTCACTCAATCCCAACATGATATTTATAATAAATTCATCATTCCATCATATTAATGCTTTTTATTCCTTATTTATTGCATTTATTTTAAAAAAATCTTTACACTTGATTTAAGAGTGATATACTATATATTGTCAATATTTGGTCCGTTGGTGAAGTGGTCAACACACTAGGTTCTCATCCTAGCATTCAGGGGTTCGAACCCCCTACGGACTACCAATGTTAAAACGCACTGATCAAATCAGTGTTTTTTTATTTGTTTAAAAATATAATATAATTTCTTTTGAAGGTTTTTCAGTGAAATATTGATTTTCTTTTTGAAAAGTTTTGTTTTTAATGAATAATATATATCTACATTATATAATAAAGAAAAGGACAATCAATAAAAAGGAAGGAGGTTTTGTCATGAAATATGTATGTTCTATTTGTGGATATGTTTATGATGAAAGTCAAGAAGATTTAACGTTTCAACAATTGCCAGAGTCATGGGTCTGTCCTATATGTAAAGCTGATCAGTCTTTGTTTGTCAAAGAAGAAAAAGAAACAAAGACAACAGACATGAATATATTAACAGAAGGAGATATAGTTTATTCTTTAGGAGAATTGGCAGCGATTTGTTCGAATTTACAGCGTGGATGTGAAAAACAATATAAAGACGAAGAAGCTTTGCTTTTGAAAACATTATCTGATGTATTCACAGCACATGTAGAAAATGAAGATAATGCGAGTGTAGACGTTTTAGAACAGTTGTTGCAGGAAGATTTATCACAATATTATCCTGCTTTACATGGATATGCAAAGCAGGTGGCTGATCGAGGGACACAACGTATTTGTGTCTGGGGTGAAAAGGTAACAGCTATTTTGCATTCGTTATTAATGCGTTATCGTCAAGATCAAGGAGCATTTTTGAAAAATACATCTGTCTGGGTATGTTCAGTATGTGGTTTTGTGTTTGTTGGAGATGAAGCACCAGAATTATGTCCGGTGTGTAAAGTTCCAGCATGGAAATTTGAAAAAATAGAGGGGAGGGAGGCTGGATGAAATACATAGCTGTAAGAAATATTCGCTTATGTACAAAAGATTGCCTTTGTCTTTATGTTTGCCCAGTAGGAGCAACAGATACAGAAGACAGTATCATTGATGTGAAAAAATGTATTGGATGTGGTGATTGTGCCAAAGCATGTCCAAGTGGAGCTATCTCCCTTGTTCCACTGACTTATCCACCTCAACAATCAAAAGACCTTTCTCTTGTTCATTTATCTCATACATTAACAACACAAAAGGCGAAACAGGAGCAACTTGCCAGACAATTGATGAATAGTCATAATGATGAATTGTATCGTTTAATGAAGGCATTTGTAAAATCTATTCGCTTAGTTCATGAAGATATCATGCGTGAAGCAGGATTTATGTTACCTCAAAGTGCTAATACCCAGCAATTACTTGAATCTTTTGTAGAAAATCCTCCATGTGATGATTTTCCAACGGATGTTGCTCAAAACTTATTAACAAAGATATCATTTCATGAAGTTACTACGATTCAATATCATTGTCTTGTGTGTGGTGCCATTTTTGAAGTTAAAAATAATGAAACACCTGTTTGTCCTATTTGCAGGGCAACAGGAAAACAATTAGAAAGAATAGAAAAGGAAGGATCATTATGAAATTAGTTATTGAAAAAGATGTCAAAGCCATGAGTGAAAATGCTATGTATATTTTACTTGGTGCTATGTTGCAAGATAAAAGAGTCAATATTTCATTGACATCGGGAAGAACACCACGTCTTTTATATGAAATGATGATTCCTCTTGTGAAGGATCAAAAGAAATTTAAGGATGTGGAATATTATTTATTTGATGAAAATCCATTTATTGGTGAAAAATATGGAACAAACTGGGCTGAGATGAAAGAGATGTTTTTTGAACCGGCACATATTTTAGAAGAACATATTCATCGTATCACGCTTGATAACTGGCATGATTATGACTGGCAGATTCGTCAAGCTGGAGGCATTGATGTCATGGTGATTGGTCTAGGACATGATGGTCATTTTTGTGGGAATTGTCCACGTTGTACACAATTTGATAGTTATACTTACTGTATGGAATATAAGGATAAATTAGCAGTCAATCCAACTTATGGTGAAAGACCACGACAACCTTATACGATTACGATGGGGGCTAAGAGTTTGATGCGTGTCAATCATCTGGTCATGATTGTAGATGGTCATGAAAAAGCAGAAATTTTTAAACGTTTTATTGAAGAACCTATTAATGAAGAAGTTCCTGCAACAGTTTTAAAGCTTCATCCTAATTTTACGGTGATCTGTGATGAAGCAGCAGCTTCTTTGTTGTCAATTGAAGATGAATCTCGATTATAAAAGGCAATCATTGTATCGCCTTTTATCATGAAAAAAAGACATCATGATGATGTCTAATATAAACGACGACAAGTATACCATTCATTTTGCCAATAGCTATAACTTAAATCAGCAACTTGAACAGGTTTTCCTGTTGAAGGAGCATGAACCATTTTATTATCTCCAATATAGATTCCTACATGATGAACACCACTAAAGGCACCATTGTCACTAAAGAGAATAATATCTCCTGCCTGTATATTTGCTTTTGAAACAGATTTTCCTGCTGTTGCAAGATTCCATTTGGTTGATTGAACACCAATGTTTACACCACATTGATAATGAGCCCAGCAAACTAAACCAGAACAATCAAATTTTGTCTGATTTGGATTTTTAACTTCACTCATTGTATGACAACCACCCCATACATACATATAACCTTGACGTGTTAATGCCTTATTAGCAATAGCTAAACCTAATTCTTCATTAGATGATAAATTGCTATCAGAAGATGTATTATTTTCTTCTTGATTTTGTTCTTCTTTTTGTTCTTCTTTTTGAGAAGAATCATCATTGGTATTGCTTGATTCATTTTGCGATGGTTTTTGGGTTGATTGACTAGAAGATGGTTTTTTATTAGGTGTTGCCTGAGAAACATGGTTCACTTTTGAAGCATCAGATGCTTTTTGGATAGCGGCTAAGTTCTTTTGAATAGATTCAATAGATTCTTGGTTTTTCGCTGCTTGAGATGTGTTACTTGCAACTGTCTTATTTTGTTCAGTTAATTTTGCCTGGAATGTTTTTTGCAGACTTGCCTGTTCTTTTTTATCATCTTCTAGAGATGCTTTTAAATTCTTTAAAGTTGTTTCTTGTTTTTGTACTTCTTTTATATTTTCATTGATTTGATCAATCAGTTCATTATCATAATTGGTAATTTCTTTAATGTTGATAATACGACTCATGAAATCAGAAATAGTATCAGCACCAAAGATATATGTTGTAAAAATATTTGAATTAAGCGTTGTTTGCATACTATACAAACGTTCTTGAAGTTTTTCACTTTGTTCTTGTACTTCTTTTTTTAATTTTTCAATATTTTTTTGTACATAATTTAATTCACTTTCAGCTGATTCTATTTTTGTATCTATTTCGGTAATCTTTTGAGCGATTTGGGCAATATCTTCTTTTGTATTTTGAGCATCTTCTTTAGCTTGGGATGCTTCTTCTTTTAATTCTTTATTTTTATCATAGAGATAATTATTAAATTCTTTACATGTTTTTTGTTGACTGTTTGTGAGTTTAGAAGAAGAACATAATTTGATATATTGAGATTCTTTTCCTTCAAAATCTACTGCTTTGACATGGTAGGATGTTGCAAATAGACAAGCAAACAGACTGAATGATAAACATGAAACAATGATTTTCTTTTTCAACACATCACATTCCTCCTTATCTTTATTCTAAAGCATTTTTAGAAACTGTCAAATAATTATTGTTGGAATATTGTGTGAATGATGTGAAAAAAGGAAATAACGCTTTGTTATCTCCTTTTTTACATTATTGATGGTTTGCGATCACACGTTTTGTCACATGTTCAGGTGCAAACTCATATCCTAGAAATTCCATATCAAAGAAGCCTTGACCTTGTGTCATTGCACGTAAATCAACAGCATAATTCATGACTTCTTCCTGTGGGGCTTCAGCAGTAATCTTAATTAAACCATCTTCTAAGATTTCACTACCCATCACACGGGCACGTTTTTTATTGAAGTGTCCCATAATATCTCCCGTAAATTTTTCATCAATATAAACATGCAAAGTCATAAATGGTTCTAATAAAGCAGGTTTTGCTTTTTCCATTGCTTCTTTAAAACACATGATTGTTGCTGTTTTAAATGCCATTTCAGAAGAATCAACACTATGATATGAACCATCAATCAAAGTTGCTTTAATACCTAAAACAGGATACTGTGCTAAAATACCATGCTTTGTTGCTTCCACTAAACCTTTTTCTACAGCAGGGAAGTAAGCTTTAGGAACAGCACCACCAAAGATTTTTTCTTCAAATACAAATGGAACAGTATAATCATGTAAAGGTTCAAATGTGATTTCTACATCACCATATTGACCATGACCACCAGATTGTTTCTTATATTTATAACGTTGTGTCACTTGACCACGAATCGTTTCACGATAAGGAATAATAATATTATCTAATGTGACATCAATCTTAAATCTTTCTTTTAATTTAGAAACAACACTATCAATATGAATATCTCCAATACCATAGATACATTGTTGTTTTGTTTCTGGATTGTTTTCAAATTTTAATGTTTTGTCTTCTTCCAAAAGTTTATTTAAAGCATTGGTAATCTTTTCTTCATTCGCTTTACCTACAGGTTTAATGGCTTTTCCATAATAAGGTTGAGAGAATAAGATTGTTTCATAAGTGATACGATAATCTAAAGTACATAATGTATCATTTGTTTGAGTATAAGATAATTTAGATAAAGCACCAATATCTCCAGCATTTAAACAATCTGTTTCAATTAATTCTTTTCCCTTCATAATATAGAGTTTATTCAATTTCTCAGCTTCTTTTTTCTGAACATTGAATAAAGTCATACCAGCATGAATAGAACCTGTACAAACCTTAAATAAAGAAATACGCCCAACAAAAGGATCAGCTATTGTTTTAAATACAAATAAAGATGGTGCCAAAGATTCATCAAAACCAATTAAATCATCTTCATCTGTTTCCTCATTATGCACAACCATAGAATTGACCATATCTCCAGCAGCACTAAAGAATGCTACCATAGAATTTAATATAATTTGAATTCCAATCTGATTTGTTCCACATAATACTGGAATCAATGTTTTATTCATAACACCTTGACGTAAAGCCCAAGAAATTTCGTCCTTTGTGAAAGGTTCTTCATTAATATATTTCTCTAATAATTCATCATTGGTATTTGCTACAGCTTCATCAATCATATTTTTAATAGGTGTAATTTCATCCCACATATCATCTGGAATAGGACAAGGATGTGTTTGTTCACCATCAAAATAACGTCCTTCCATTTTTGCAACATTGACATAACCAACCATTTTATTTCCTTCCATAATCGGAACTTGAATAGGGGCAATGGCCTTTCCATATGTCATTTTTAAATCTTCCAGTTTTTGCTGGTAAGCAGCATTTGGATAATCCAGCCCACTAATATAAATCATCTTGGCTTTATCATAAGCTTTATGCATGGCTTCCTTTGTTCCAACACTGATTCCTTCTGTTGCCGGAACAACAATCAAGGCACTTTCAGCAACTTTTAAAGCGGCTTCAACTTCACCAACAAAATCAAAAGAACCGGGTGTGTCTAATAAGTTAATCTTACAGTTATTCCATTCTAATGGAATAATAGACAATCCTACTGAAGAATGTCTTTTGATTTCTTCTGGTGAATAATCACTAATTGTGTTTCCATCTTCAATTTTTCCAATACGGTTTGTTAAACCAGCACGATAAGCCATCGCTTCAATCACGCTGGTTTTGCCACTCCCAGAGTGACCTAACACAACGACATTTCCAATTTCGTTTGAGTGATAAGCTCTCATTATCATCACGCTCCTTTAATATTTTTTGGAATATCTTTCTTTTATTTTAACACATTTACAAAACAATGAAAACGGTTACAGCATAATTATAGTGAAATTTATAGAAAAAGATGTTATGATAACACTAGGAGGAAAAAACATGGAAGTTGGATTAATTATTATATTGTTTTTATCGAATGCTTTTGCATTGGATTGCCTTTATAATAAGAGAATAAAAACAACAGGTGCTTTATTGATTTTGAATTTATGTTTAACTGTTGCTTTAGCATATCAATTTGAACAAATGGGAAAAATTGTTCATTTGTTGTTATGTCTTATTGCAATGATTGTGTTATTTTTTGGTGTAAAGTTTTATTTAAAAAAGAAAAAAGAAAATACGACCGATCAGCGTCGTATGATTGAGGAGAAAGAGGACGAATTATGAAAACAATAGATTTTGAAATTGAAATGGAAAATGGAGAAGTGATGTCGGGAGAGTTATATCCTGAAATTGCTCCACGTACTGTAAAAAATTTTGTTGATTTAATTGAAAGTCATTTTTATGATGGATTAATCTTCCATCGTGTCATTGCGGGATTTATGATTCAAGGTGGTGGCTATGATAAAGATATGCATATTCATGAAACACCAGCAATTAAAGGAGAATTTAAAAGTAATGGTATCGATAATCCATTATTGCATACCAGAGGTGTGCTTTCAATGGCACGTACAATGATTAAGGATTCAGCAAGTTCACAATTCTTTATTATGCATGAAGATGCACCTCATCTTGATGGAGAATATGCTGCTTTTGGAAAAATTACGAAAGGAAAACATGTGATTGATGAAATTGCTAATGTGGCAACGGATGCTAGAGATTGTCCATTAGAACCAGTCGTTATTAAAACAATGAGGTTGATTTAAGATGAAATTATTTTATTTAAAAAACTGTCCTTATTGTCGTCAGGCATTTCAATGGATAGAAGAACTTTATCAGCAAAATAATCAATATCAGCAGATTCCTATAGAAACGATTGAAGAAAGTGAACAAAGTGAATTGGCTGATCGTTATGATTATTATTATGTTCCTTGTTTTTTTGAAGGTCAAAGAAAACTTCATGAAGGAGCAGTGACAAAAGAAGA
Organism: Massiliimicrobium timonense; assembly: GCF_042850985.1. Lineage (GTDB taxonomy): Bacteria > Bacillota_I > Bacilli_A > Erysipelotrichales > Coprobacillaceae > Allocoprobacillus. Next base: position 2,104,455 of record NZ_AP031415.1, on the reverse strand, counting down.
AATTCAAAAGATATTTGAGGACTATTTAAAGGAGGAAAATGAATGAAAATTTTAGTCACAGGTGGTGCGGGATATATTGGAAGCCACACAGTTGTTGAGTTAATGCAGGAAGGACATGAAGTTGTGATTGTAGATAACTTTTACAATTCTAAGCCAGAAGCATTGGACAATATCACTAAGATTACAGGGAAAAGACCTGCTTTTTATGAAGTGGATTGTTGTGATGAAGAAGCTATGGAAAAGGTTTTTCAAGAACATCAAATTGATGGTGCTATTCATTTTGCAGGTTATAAAGCTGTTGGTGAGTCTGTTCAAAAACCAATGGAATATTATCAAAATAACTTGATGAGTACACTTGTTTTATGTCAATTATTAAGAAAATATAACTGTAAGAATTTAATCTTTTCATCAAGTGCAACTGTATATGGAAATCCTCATACAGTACCTATCAAAGAAGATTTTCCATTAGGTCCAACAACAAATCCTTATGGAACAACAAAATTAATGATTGAAAATATTTTAAGAGATATTTATATTTCTGATGACCAATGGAATATTGTTTTATTAAGATATTTCAATCCTATTGGTGCTCATGAGAGTGGTTTATTAGGAGAAGATCCAAATGGTATTCCTAATAACCTTGTGCCTTATATTTCTAAAGTAGCTGTTGGTGAATTAGAATGTTTAGGTGTCTTTGGTAACGATTATGATACACCAGATGGAACAGGTGTCAGAGATTATATCCATGTTGTGGATTTAGCAAAAGGACATGTCAAAGCCTTAAAGAAACTTGTTGGTGATCATGGTGTTTATACTTATAATTTAGGAACAGGACATGGTTATAGTGTTTTAGATATTGTGAAAGCTTATGAAAAAGCAAACAATGTCAAAGTCAACTATGAAATCAAACCAAGACGTGCCGGAGATATAGCAACTTGTTATGCAGATCCAGCTAAGGCAAGAGAAGAACTGGGATGGGTTGCTGAAAAATCATTAGAAGATATGTGCAAAGATGCTTATAACTTCATCATTCATAACAAAAAATAAAAATATTGGAAAGCTGTTAGCTGTAGAAGTTAACAGCTTTTTTGATGAAATGATATATTTATGAAACATTGAATGAAAAATGATATACTGAAAGTAGAGAGGTGATTGATAATGAAAAAGACTTTAAAAAAGATTTATATTTTGATATTTCCTGTTTTTTACTTGATGTTGATGTTATATTATCAATACATTCGTTATGATATATTGACTTTTATATCACAGCATAATTATCTTTTGACTATCACATGGATATTTATAGGATTAGGGATTATGACATCAATTTGGAATGGAATGTTGTTGGTGGATAAAAATAATAGGAAGATGGATATCATCTGTTTGATTGTCTGGTTTATATTGATTGTTGCTGGTTTTATTTGTTTATTTATATTGCCAGAAGTTTACCCTTTAAAGATTTATTATATGTTGGTAGATGGAATTCCTTTTCTTCTTTTCCTTATAGGAAATATAATAAGTTTATTAGGATATAATTTATTCCTTTATTATCACTGGCATAGAAAATAAGGAATAATCTCAAATTTAACTGTTTAAAATATTGATATTAAAAATACGATTCATTGTCGTATTTTTGTTTGTTTTATTTAATTTTTTGATACTTGCCTATGAAAAATGGCTATGATATTCTAGAAGTAGAAAAATGTATGAAATCTATAAGGGTGAGAAGATAAAAATGATTTAAACCTCAAATGATATTTTCTACTGCAAAAAAATGTCGGGGGGGGTATATAATGAAAAAAGGAGGGTATATGATGGAAGAAAATGTGATTGAAGTCAAACAACTATCAAAAAGGTTTCAAACAACTGTTGCTTTACAAGGATGTGATTTTGCGGTTCGAAAAGGGGAGATTTTTGGCTTTTTAGGTCCTTCGGGATCTGGAAAAACAACCACAATTAAATTGTTGACGGGACAGTTAAAAAGTGATGGAGGAGAGATTCAGATATTGAAAGAGAGTCCTTTTTCTTCAAAAATAAAAAGTCAAATAGGGATTATGAGTGATAATAGTGGTTTATATGAAAAGATGAGTGTTTATGATAATTTACTGTTATTTGCAAAAATCTATGGTATTGATAAAAGCTGTATTGAAAAAGTCTTGGAAGAAGTAGATTTATTAGAGGCGAAAAAACAGTTGGTTAGTCAATTATCAAAAGGAATGAAACAACGATTAATCTTTGCTAGAACAATTATTCATTCACCTTCACTTCTATTTTTAGATGAACCTACAGCTAATTTGGATCCTTCCACAGCAAATGAAGTGAGAGAAATCATCAAAAAACTGAATGCGAAAGGGACAACTGTCTTTTTAACAACTCATAATATGGAAGAAGCAGATGAAATGTGTCATCGTGTAGCCTTTTTGAATCATGGACATATTATTGAAAGTGGACAACCTAAAGCTCTCAAACTGAAATATTCTAAGAAACAGATTCGTATTAAAACAACTCAGCAGGATTATACGATTCCTTTAGATTTAAAACTTTTAAAGCAGGAATTGGAACAGATTGATGAATTATTAATGATTCACTCAATTGAGCCAACTTTAAAAGAAGTCTTTTTAACATTGACGAAGGAGGAATCATAATGAATATACGTATTTGTAAAGCATTGTTTATGAAAGATTTGAAAAATTGTTTTGTGAATAAAAATGTATTTTTAATGTTAGCTTTGCCCGTTTTATTTGGAGTCATGTATAAGTTTTTATTAGGAGATATACTTCAAGAAGCAACAGGGAGTTTTGTCATTGTGATGTGCATCGTTATGACTATTTCTATTATTCCATTGAATGTCTTAGCTAATATGGTAGCTGAGGAAAAAGAAAAACATACTTTGCGTTCGTTAATGTTAGCTAATGTCAGCGCAGCTGATTTTTTGTTAAGTAAAGCTTTTGTTGCATTGGTTTTGATGCTAATTGATGGAATCCTTATTTTCCTTGTTTGTCAAGAACCAATAGGATATTTCGTATATTTTCTTATCTTTTACATTTTAGCATCATTAAGTGTCTTATTTTTTGGAGCTTTGGTAGGTTTGCTTTCTAAAGATCAAATGAGTGCTGGAACCTTAAGTTCACCTTTAATGATTTTCTTAATGCTGCCACCTATTTTTAGTCAACTGAATGAAATGATTGAAAAGATTGCAGTTATTTTTCCAACAACCTCTTTCCAAACACTTTATTTACAATTATTAACAAATCAGCCTTTCTTTAATCAAGATACAGTGATAGCTATAATTGTTTGTATCGTATGGATTATTTTGGGTGTTATTGCTTTTATGTATGGTTACAAGAAAAAAGGATTAGATGATTAGGGAAATCGGTATTGATTTCTCTTTTTTTCATTCATTGAAAATGATAAAATAAGAAAAAGAAGGTGAGTCTATGGTAAGAAAACATATTATTTTTAAAGGACGTGTTCAAGGGGTTGGTTTTCGTATTACAGTTTATCAACAAGCGACACGTCTGCATTTAACAGGATGGGTAAGAAATTTGAGTAATGGGGATGTTGAGGCATGTATTCAAGGTGAGTGGGTACGTATTCAGCAGCTTATTGATCATATGAAAAGTATACGTTATATACGTATCGACGAGTGTATGATGGAAGATTTAGAGATTTTAAAAGAAGAAAAGGGATTTGAATTGAAATATTAATTATTTATCATGTCAAGTCTTTTCTTTTAAAAAATATCGGTTATAATAGGGATAGTTATTTTCATAGGAAAATTATAAAATCAAAAAACGTTGTTTTTATCAATGTTTTTTGATTTTGTTTGTGAACAAAGAAAAAACTGTGGACCTATAGAGCATATTCCTTTTTTTGAACTGGGGATTATGGTAAACTTACAGGTACAAGACTAAGGAGGAAGGATGTTTATGAAAATTATTAAGCGTAATGGAGCAGAAGTTTTATTTGATCAGACAAAGATTACAGCTGCAATTGAAAAAGCAAATAATGAAGTTGTAGGTAAAGATAGATTATCGGATGAAGATATTGATAATATTACAAATAATGTGAAGTATCAATGTGAAAAGATGAAAAGAGCTTTGAATGTTGAAGAAATTCAAAATCTTGTAGAAAATGAAATTATGAAATTGAATGCTTTTGCAGTAGCTAGAAAATATATTACATATCGTTATATGAGAGCATTAGTACGTAAATCAAATACAACTGATGAACAGATTTTAAGTTTGATTGAATGTGCAAATGAAGAAGTAAAACAAGAAAATTCTAATAAGAATCCAACTGTCAATAGTGTTCAAAGAGATTATATGGCAGGGGAAGTTAGTAAAGATATTACAAAACGTCTTTTATTGCCTGGTCATATTGTGAAGGCTCACGAAGAAGGAATTATTCACTTCCATGATTCAGATTATTTTGCTCAACATATGCATAATTGCTGTTTAGTTAATCTGGAAGATATGTTACAAAATGGAACAGTCATTAGTGAAACGATGATTGAAAGACCAAAAAGCTTTTCAACAGCTTGTAATATAGCGACACAAATTATTGCTCAAGTTGCAAGTTCACAATATGGGGGACAAAGTATTAGCTTGTCACATCTTGCTCCTTTTGTTGATGTCAGTCGTCAAAAGTTTAGAAAAGAAGTCCGTGAAGAATTTGAACAGGAAAATATTCCTGTCAGTGAAGAACAGATTAACGAATTGGCAGAATATCGTGTACGTAAAGAAATTAATCGTGGTGTTCAAATGATTCAATATCAGGTCATTACGTTGATGACAACAAATGGTCAAGCACCATTTGTGACAGTTTTTATGTATTTAAATGAAGTTCCTGATGGACAAATTAAAGATGACTTGGCTTTAATTATTGAAGAAACATTAAATCAAAGAATTTTAGGTGTTAAAAATGAAAAAGGTGTTTATGTGACACCAGCTTTCCCTAAGTTGATTTATGTTTTAGAAGAAGATAATATTAGTGAAAACAGCAAATATTGGTATTTAACTGAATTAGCAGCGAAATGTACAGCAAAACGTATGGTTCCAGACTATATTTCTGAAAAGAAAATGCTGGAATTAAAAGTGGATAAAAATAATGAAGGACATTGTTATACATGTATGGGATGTCGTAGTTTCTTAACACCTTATGTTGATCCAAAGACAAATAAACCTAAATATTATGGACGTTTTAATCAAGGTGTTGTGACTATTAATCTAGTAGATGTTGCTTGTTCATCACAAGGTGATATGAAAGAATTCTGGCGTATTATGGATGAAAGACTGGCTTTATGTAAAGAAGCTTTAATGTGTCGTCATAATCGTTTAAAAGGGACTGTCAGTGATGTTGCACCAATCTTATGGCAATATGGTGCACTGGCAAGACTTAAAAAAGGTGAAACGATTGATCAATTACTATATGGTGGATATTCAACAATCTCATTAGGTTATGCCGGTCTTTGTGAATGTGTGAAATATATGACAGGAAAATCACATACTGATCCAGATGCGACACCATTTGCTTTAGAAGTGATGCAACATTTAAATGATGCCTGTGCGAAATGGAAAGCAGAAGAAAATATTGATTTTAGTTTATATGGTACACCAATTGAATCAACAACTTATAAATTTGCGAAATGTCTACAAAAACGTTTTGGAAAAATTCCTGGTGTGACTGATAAAAACTATATTACGAATAGCTATCATGTTAATGTGACTGAAGAAATAGATGCCTTTACAAAATTAACTTTTGAATCACAATTCCAGAAATTATCTCCAGGAGGAGCAATTAGCTACGTTGAAGTACCAAATATGCAAGATAACATTGAAGCTGTTTTAGCTGTTATGAAGCATATTTATGAACATATTATGTATGCAGAATTGAATACAAAGAGTGACTATTGTATGGAATGTGGCTATGATGGTGAAATTCAAATTAAAGAAGATAAAGATGGAAAATTGATTTGGGTTTGTCCAAATTGTGGAAATACAAATCAGGATAAGATGAGCGTTGCCAGACGTACATGTGGATATATTGGAACACAGTTCTGGAATCAGGGACGTACACAAGAAATTAAGGAACGTGTACTTCATTTATAAAAATGAAATATGCAACGATTAAAACTGTAGATATAGCCAACGGAACAGGAGTGCGAGTATCACTCTTTGTTTCGGGCTGTACTCATCATTGCCCTGATTGCTTTAATGAGATTGCTTGGGATTTTCAATATGGTGAAGATTTTACACAAGACACAATTGATTTTATATTACAGGCATTAGCACCTCAACATATCTCAGGTCTGACATTGTTAGGCGGAGAGCCAATGGAACTTGTAAATCAAAAAGGTTTATTACCTTTATTAAGACAGGTTCATGAAAAGTATCCGGATAAGGATATTTGGTGTTATACAGGTTATCTGTATGAAGATTTACAACCTGGTGGGAGAGTCTATGGAGAGGATACGGATGAAATATTAAATTATTTAGATATCTTGGTTGATGGTCCTTTTTTAGTCGATCAAAAGAATATTCGTTTGAAATTTAGAGGTTCTGAAAATCAAAGAATTATTGATATAAAGAGAACAAATCAAGCTCATAAGGTTGTTTTATGGGATGGAAAGTGATTAAAAAAATCACTTTTTTTGTGTGAAAAACAAAAAAAGAAGTGATAAAAAATAAAAAAATCCTAAAATAAGTAGATATTTTTTAGAAAATTATATATAATGTAATGGCAGTGAAGGGAGGATTTTAAGTGAAAGAAGGCATTAGACGAGAGTATAAAAAGCAATATGATGCTTCAACCAAAAAAATAGATGTTGTTGATGTACCAGAATTTAATTTTTTAATGGTTGATGGAATTGGAAATCCTAACGTTGAAGAATTTAAACTGAAAGCAGAGGCTTTACATATATTATCTAAGGCAATTAAAGATTATTTTAAGGAAAAAATGGATTTATTGTATTTGATTTCTCCATTAGAAGGATTATGGGATACATATGATAATAGTCAATTTGATGTCACAAGAAAAAAGATGATCAAATTTACTTTGATGATTGCTCAACCAAAAGTCCTTGATGAACAAACTTTTGAAATGATTAGAGAAAGTGTGACTTTAAAAAAAGATAATCCATATCTTATTGATGTTTATTTAAAAAAGTTTCAAGAGGGACGATGTGTTCAGATGTTGCATAAAGGAGCTTATAATACTGAAATTAATACAACCAAACAGATTATGGAATATATTACAATTCAAGGAATGAAACTAAGTGGATTTCATCATGAGATTTATTTAAATGATCCAGAAAAGAATCCAGTTGATAAATTAAAAACAATTGTAAGATATGCTATTGAGGAGGATGGGGTATAGCCCCTTTTTTTATAGGAGGAGAAAATTATGTTATTTGTATCATGGAATGTGAATGGTTTAAGAGCGTGTTTAAATAAAGGGTTTGCAGATTTTTTCTTATCTGTGAATGCTGATATTTTTGCAATACAGGAAACAAAATTGCAAAAGCATCAATTGGATTTAAAGTTTGATGGCTATTTTTCTTATTATAATGATGCGATAAAGAAAGGATATAGTGGAACAGCAATCTATACAAAGAAAGAACCACTCAATGTCACTTATGGATTAGGTATTGATGAACATGATCAGGAAGGTCGTGTGATTACATTAGAATATGAAAATTTCTATTTTATAACAGTATACACACCTAATTCAAAAAGAGGATTAGAACGATTGGACTATCGTCAAGTATGGGAAGATGCTTTTAGAGAATATGTTTGTAGGTTGAAACAAAACAAAGCAGTTGTCATATGTGGAGATTTAAATGTAGCTCATCAAGAAATTGATTTGAAAAATGATAAAACAAATCATAAAAATGCTGGATTTACAGATGAGGAAAGACAAAAATTTACTGAGTTACTAGAGAGTGGTTTTATTGATACGTTTAGATATAGATATCCAACATTAGAGAAGTATTCATGGTGGTCATATATGTTTAAGGCAAGAGAAAAAAATGCAGGTTGGCGTATTGATTATTTTGTTGTATCAGATGATTTAAAAGAACAGATTGAAGATGCTTATATCTATAATGATATATTGGGTTCTGATCATTGCCCAGTTGGTGTGAAAATGGAGGGATTAATGTGAAATGGATGATTATTTCTGATATTCATGGATCTTATGATGATTTAAAAAAAGTGATGGAGATTTATGAAGAAGAAAAGATGGAAAAGTTGATTATATTAGGCGATATATTATATCATGGACCAAGAAATCCTTTACCGGAAGGTTATCAGCCTCAAAAGGTTATAAACCTACTGAATCAATATAAGGATAAGATTATGGCAGTTAGAGGTAATTGCGATGCAGAAGTAGATCAGATGGTTTTGGAATTTCCTATGCGTGGGGATTATAGTGAATTATATGCTGATGGGTATCGCTTCTTTTTAACGCATGGACATTTATATGATGAAACACATTTACCAATGTTACACAGTGGAGATATTTTTATGTATGGTCATTTTCATAAACCTGTTTTAAAGAAAGAAAATGGTATTGTTTTATTGAATCCTTCTTCTATATCTTTGCCTAAAGCTGGGCAGAAAAGTTTTGGAGTTTATGAAGATGGTGAATTAAAAATTGTTACTTTAGATAAAAAAGTGCTTCAAAGCATGAAATTATCATAAAAATATAAAAAAACCGTGAAATTAAATAAAAAGTATGGTATTTTTATATTGGTGAGGTGAGTTTATGGCAAAGTACAGAGATATTGCTGATGATATTCGTCAGAAAATAAAAAATCAAGAATATACTTTTGGTCAAAAACTCCCTTATGAGTATGTATTGTGTATGAGCTATCATTGTAATAAAGAAACAATGAAAAAAGCTTTAGATATTTTGGTTAAAGAAGGTTTGATTATTCGTAGACGTGGGGCTGGAACATTTGTGAAGGATTATGATCCAGCTATGGATAATCCAGTAAGTAAATTTGGACGTGGTTTGACTGAACAATATAAAGGGATTAAAGAAGTCACAAGCAATGTTCTAGAATTTGAAGTTGTTCCAGCAGATGAACTTTTATCAGAAAAATTACAAATAGATGTTGGAGATTTTGTTTATCATATTATAAGATTAAGGTTTTTAGATAAAGTTCCACATTTAATTGATATTACATATATTCCTATTAGTGTGATTCCAAACTTAAAATTACAACATCTTAAAGGTTCTATATATAGTTATATTGAAAATGTTTTAAAGCTAAAAATACAAAGCTGTCATTTAACTATACAAGCTGCTTTGTCAACCCCTTTAGAACAACAATATCTTGGATTGAAAGAAAATGAACCATATATTCAAGAAGAACAGATTTCATATTTAAGCAATGGTTCTATATTTGAATATACTTTATCAAGGCAGCATTATGCCCATTTTGAATTTCAAACTGTTATTATTCAACAATAAGCATGACTTTATTTTGTCATGTTTTTATATTAATAGAACAATTGTGCCGGAGAGTGTTTTTTTTGAGATGTATTATGCTATAATGTAATCAAAAAGAAAGGAAAGATCATGATGAAGCGTATCACAACAGGAACAGAAAATTTTAAAGAATTCATGGATAAGAATTATTATTATGTTGATAAGACAATGCTTATAGATGATGTCTTAAGTGATAAGGTGATGTTGTATACAAGACCTAGACGTTTTGGGAAAACATTAAACATGAGTATGCTTTATTATTTCTTTTCTAATCAGGAAAAAGAAAATGCTTATCTTTTTGAGGGTTTGAATGTATCAAAACATCAACATCTCATGCTTCATCAAAATCAATATCCTGTTATTTTTCTATCGTTAAAAGATATGAATAATGATACTTTTGAAGATCAAATATACAAATTTTCATCTTTGATATCAAAAATTATAGATAAGTACGAAAATGTTTTGAATAGTAGAAGTATTAATGCAAGGCAAAAGAAAATCTTAAAGAAATATCAGAACTTAGAATCGAATCAAAATGAGTTGAAAGAGTCTTTATTTAATCTTTCAAATATATTCTATCAACATTATCATCAAAAAGTTATCATTCTCATAGATGAATATGATGTGCCTTTACAGAGTGCCTATCAACATGACTACTATGATGAAATGGTTGATTTTATAAGAAGTGTCTTTTCATCTGCTTTAAAAACCAATGATGCACTGGAAAGAGGAGTATTGACTGGTTGTCTTAGAATATCTAAAGAAAGCATCTTTACAGGTCTTAACAACTTTACAGTCAGAACCATCATGGATGTAGAAGCTTCTGATTGCTTTGGATTTACCCAAGAAGAAATTGATGAACTTTTGAAATACTATAATCTTATGGATAATCGTCAAGAGATGAAGGAATGGTATGATGGCTATCTGTTTGGAAAGACGGAAATCTATAATTCATGGAGTGCCTTGAACTATGTCAAGAAATTACTGAATGATGACCATTTTCAGGCTGTATCTTTCTGGGCGAATACCAGCAGCAATGATCTTGTTAAAACATATATCGAATATGCAACGATGACAATGAAGGAAGAATTTGAAAGACTAATCAATGGTCAAAGCATCATCAAGAAGATTGTTCCTGAACTGACGTATCGAGAAATGGACTTTCATAGTATTCAGACAATGAATGACAATGTGTATAGTTTTCTGTTGTTTACTGGCTATCTGAAAATCAAGAGTAAGGTTGATAATAATCATCCTTATACCTATGAACTTGTGATTCCTAATAAAGAAGTCAAATATATCTATGAAGATATCTTTATGAAATGGTTTGACAGTTATCAAAGAGAACGAAAGGGAAAGTTTATTGATAAGCTCATAAAAGGTGAAATGATTGAAGCTATAGATTTATTGAATGATGTGCTGGAATCAAGTATTAGTTATTATGATAGTCTGGAAAGTTTTTATCATGGTTTTATGGTAGGCTTTCTGCAGGAAACAGAATATGAAATACAGTCTAACAAAGAAAGTGGCGAAGGACGATTTGACATAGCTTTAGTACCAAGAAGAATCACAAGAGAATGTATTATTCTTGAATGTAAGCACAGTAAGAGTGTAGGAACATTAATACAGGATAGTCAAATTGCAGCTGACCAGATTGTTCAAAAAGGCTATCGTGAAATATTTATAAGACAGGGATATCCAAAAGTTTTAGGATTTGGTATATCATTTTATCGAAAACAATGTTATATAACAAAATGTAAAGATTGATATTTTAGTAAAACAAGTCACCTATCTTAATTGTAATGACTTGTTTTTTATTTGTAAAACCATGAAAATATATAAATTTAGAATAAAAAACAGGTAAAATAAACTAAAAATAAAGTAAAAATATTAATTAAAACCATATTTTATTGGAAAAGTACCATACTTTTCATATAAAAGCATTGACTTTTATATGAAAAGAATTTATACTTATATTGTCAAAAATATTTTAAGGGAGGAAAAATTTTATGGATGCTTTTGCTGATAAGCTAGGGCGTATTGGAGCTTGGTGCGGTCAAAACAAGTACTTAGGTTCAATTAAAAATGCGTTCCAAAACTTTATGCCAGCAACTATCGCTGGTGCCATTGGGGTTTTATGGACAAACGTATTGGTTAACAAATCAAGCGGTTTAGGAGCTTTATGGGAACCAATCATGGCTTTAGAAGTTGTTAACCCTGTATTTGCTGCAATTCAATTTGCAACTATTTCATGTATCGCTATTGGTGTAGTTATGTTAGTTGGGCAAGAAATTGCTGAAGCTAATGGTGAAACTGGTGCTTTCCCAGCAGTATTATCATTTATTGCTTGGTTAGTAGTTACTCCAAATAGTTATTCTGTAGGAGGTCAAGCACTTTCTGATGCTGCAGGTAATGCTGTTATGAAAGTCGTAGACGGAAAAGAAGTAGCAGTTACAGTAGCTGATAAATTAGGAGATTTAACTCCAGCTGCATTCTCTGGTATTAGTGCTAACTATACAGGAGCTACTGGTTTATTTACTGCATTAATCGTTGGTATCTTAGCTATGGAAATTTATGGATGGTTAAGAAAACAAGATGCATTAAAAATCAAAATGCCTGAACAAGTACCTCCAGGTGTTTCTCGTGCATTCGAAGTTTTAATTCCAGCATTCTTAATGTTAGTTATCGTTGGTTTAATTGGTCATGTTGCATATTTAGCAACTGGTAAATATTTAAATGACTTAATTTCTTATTACATTCAACAACCATTAACTAATATTATTGGTGGTAATATCTTTGCAGTGTGCTTAATGTATGTATTAATCTCATTATTCTGGTTAGTTGGTATTCATGGTAACAACATGATGGCAGCTGTTAAAGAACCAATCTTCAAACCTATGTTATATGCTAATACTGCATTATTCACTGAAGGTAAAACAATGCCTTTAACTGCTGAAATTCAAGCTCATGGATATTATGATTTGAACTTAGGTTTGTTAGTAATGTTTGGTGAATTCGGTGGTTCTGGTGTTACTATTGGTTTAGTTATTGCAATCTTTATCTTTGGTAAACGTGCTGATAACCGTGCAATTGCTACATTATCAGTTGTTCCTGGATTATTCAACATTAACGAAACAGTAACATTTGGTATTCCATTAGTATTGAACCCAATCTTAGGTATTCCATTTATCATTGCTCCAGTAGCAAGTATCGTTTTAGGTTATGTATTAACACTTATGAAAATCATGCCTACCGTTGTACTTGAAGTTCCTTGGACAATGCCACCAGTATTCTATGGATTCTTAGCAACAGGTGGTAACCCAATGGGTGCTGTATGTCAAATTTTAGCAGTAGTGTTAGTAACTCTTATTTACATTCCATTTGTTATCTTCTATGAAAGATATCAAAATAAACAAGCTGCTGAAGCTGAATAAGATTTAAATTGAAAATAAAAGGTTGTGCTATAATAGTTTATCTATTAATAGCATCAACCTTTTTTCATTTAAAATTTTATCTGAACATTCATAATTTATAAAGGAGAAGAAAATGAAATTTCCAGAAAACTTTTTATGGGGTGGTGCAGTCACTGCTCATCAAAGTGAAGGTGCATATAATATTGATGGAAAATTGCCTTCAGTATGTGATTTATTGGCTAGAGATGATGCTTCGAATTTTCACGATGGTGTAGATAGTTATCATCGCTATGATAAAGATTTTGCGTTATTTGAAGAAATGGGATTTAAAAGTTATCGTTTTTCAATAGATTGGTCAAGAGTGATGCCAGATGGTTTTCGTTTCAATGAAGAAGGAATGGCATTTTATGATCGTTATATTGATAGTATGATTGCTCATGGAATGGAACCTATTTGTTCTTTATATCATTTTGAAATGCCGATGGTATTATATGAAAAATATAATGGATTTTATTCACGCATTGTCGTTGATCAATTTATTAAATATGCTTATAAAATGATTGATAGATATGGTGATCGAGTCAAAAAATGGATTTCTTTTAATGAGCATAATGGAATTATATTGGGTGGTCATAAATTAGCATATGGTGCCATTTGCCCTGAGGGTGTGAAGGAAGAATTGTTTTTTCATCAATTAATGCATAATTCATTATATGCACATGCTAAAGTGACGGAAAAAGTTCATACAATAGAAAATGGTTTAATGTTGGGAATGGTTTTGTATATTCCTCACTATAGTGCATCTTGTCATCCTATGGATGAATTAGCAGCAAGAAATCATATGGAAAAAACAAATGTTTTTTTGGATGCATTTGTTCATGGTGAATATAGTCCTTATTTTTTAAATAAGATGCAGCATGATCAAACAATGCCTGTTATGGAAGATAATGATTTGAAAATAATGAAGAAAAATACGGTGGATTGGATTTCTTTAAGTTATTATAACAGTGATATTGTACAGCATGATTCTCAATATTCGTATCATATTCTTAATAATCCCTATTTAGAAGTATCTCAGTGGAATTGGTCAGTCGATCCTGTGGGTCTTCGTATCGCTTTAAGAGATATTTATGAAAAGTATCGTTTACCAGTTATGGTAGTTGAGAATGGTTTAGGTGTCGAAGACATCTTTGAAAATGGAACAGTCATAGATGATAAAAGAATAGCCTATCTTGATGCACACATTAGGCAAGTTGGAAAAGCTATTGAAGAAGGTGTGGATTGTAGAGGTTATCTTGTTTGGGGTCCTATTGATATATTATCATCACAAGCAGATATGAATAAACGTTATGGAATGATTTATGTGAATAGAGATAATGATAATCTAAAAGATATGAATAGATATAAGAAGAAATCTTTTGAGTGGTATAAAAATGTTATCCAATCAAATGGTGGAACAATTGATGATGAATAAAATATATAAAATGTAAGATAAGAGAAATTTTTAAATTGTTATTTATGTCAATATCATGTATAATAGACAAGGAAAGTGGGGATTTTTATGGAAGAAGTAAAAACGTTCAAATATAGAATCAATACTGCAACAATTATTTTTTTAGCAGCATTAGTTTTTTATACATTATTTACTGCATTTACACAAGATTTACAAACAGTTCTTATTATTGGGATCTTTACTATTCTTTGCTTTGTCGTTTTCATTGGTATGCGTCCATATAAATATTCAATTGAAAAAAAGGAATTAACAATTCATTATGCTTTATGGAAAAACAGTCATGTTGATTTAATGCATTGTGAAACTATTTGTGATCCTGTTCCAAGATGGGCAGATTTAGTGACAAGACCACATGCTATTGAAATTTATACTGATACAAAGAAAAGGTATTGTTTCTTCCCTAAAGAAAGAGTGGAATTCGTACATGAAGTCGTAAAAGCAAATAAAAGAATCCATTGTACGGTTAAAGAGTATACAGATGTATATCGTATTTTGGAAAAGAAAGATCGTAAAGAAAGACGTAAAGCAGAAAAGAAAGCTGCAAAAGAAGCACGATCTCAAAAATAAATTCTATATAAGAGCAATAGGGATTTTGATATTAAATGTCGAATCCTTTTTTTATTGGTTTTACTATCATGAATTAGTAAATATGATCTCTCATTTTTAAATTATGTTATCTATTTATAATTTATAGAGATAATGTGTTTTAAAGGATTTAATGTATAAGTTAAAATTATGTAAAGAGTTATCTGTCAAAATGAATGGAATGTTAAAATCATTTAAAAGTATAATTAAATATTATTTGTATTATAAATTTAACGATTCTTAATGAAGAATAATGCTTTGAGTATTATGTAAAGAATGACAAAAGAGAAAGGATAGTATATCATAATGCTTACAATGAGCAAATATTGTGCTATATTTGTCTTAGAAAAAGTTGTTTTAACTTTTTTGTCTAAATAAGAAGTAAAATGAAGTATTTATTGCGTATATATATAATAGAGGGACATTTCTTGGATTGTTTTATGACTCCTTAAATATTGATGTTGTTGTTAACTATAAAAATCAAAAAAGGAAAAAATAATGGAAAAGAAACCTGTAAAAATTGTTACAATTGGTGGAGGAAGTAGCTATACACCAGAATTAATGGAAGGATTCATTAAAAGATACAATGAACTTCCAATTAAAGAAGTTTGGTTAGTTGATATTGAAGATGGAAAAGAAAAACTTGAAATCGTTGGAGCAATGGCTCAACGTATGTGGGATGCTTCACCATATGATGTCAAAGTGCATCTCACTTTAGACCGTAGAGAAGCATTAAAAGATGCAGACTTTGTGACGACTCAATTTAGAGTTGGACTATTAAATGCACGTGTCAAAGATGAAAGAATTCCATTTTCATATGGCATGTTAGGTCAGGAAACAAATGGAGCTGGAGGAATTCCAGCTAATATTCATGATATTCCATTCTTTAAAGAACAGCTCGATACAATGCAAATGATTCCATGTGGATATCATAGATATTATTATCGTCAAGAAGAAATGTTGAAACATGGACTTGAAGAATACAATACAATTGGAAAAAGAGCATAACAGGTCAAACAAACTGAAGAAGAATTGTTTGAATTATATAAAAATCCTGATTTAGATCATAAACCAGAACAATTAGCAAAACGTGGCGGAGCACATTATAATGATGCGGCCTGTGAAACAATTGCATCTATCTATGCGAATAAAAACACACATATTGTTGTCACAACAAGAAACAATGGAGCAGTCCCTGATTTACCAGCTGAAGCAGCTGTAGAAGTTTCTTCATTCATTGGAGCTACAGGAGCAAGAGCAATTGCCTTTGGACCATTACATCCTGCTCAAAGAGGATGGTTACAATGCATGAAAAATATGGAATGGTGTGTAGAAGAAGCTGCAGTTACAGGTGACTATGGAAAAGCATTACAGGCATTTATTTTAAATCCACAGATTCCATCAGGAGCCACAGCAAAAAGAGTATTAGATGAATTATTACTTGCCCATAAAAAATATTTACCACAATTTGCAGATAAGATTGCCGAGCTTGAAGCAGAAGGTGTAACAATCAAAGATGATGTTGCAAGAGAATTAACTGAACAAGGATTATAATCATAATAAAAGACAGTAGGAGTCAAATCTTACTGTTTTTTATTGAAATAAATAATATTTTAAAAACAAAGTTAGAATATTGAAATTTTATTTTAATAAGTGTATGATTTTTTTTGAGGTGATGATGATGTATGCAATTGGAATCATGTCGGGTACATCTATGGATGGAATTGATACTGTTTTAGTGGATATTGATGGGTTTGGCATGGAAACAAAGATGAAAGTTATAGGTTATCATGAGTATCCTATGCCAATAGATATGAAAGAGAAAATTAAAAAACATGTGATGAAAAGAATTCTTGTGTTGATGAGATATGTAGTTTGAATTTTGAATTGGGGTATTTGTTTGTTGAGGCTGTGAGAATTTTGCTTAAAAAATATGATGTAGCACAAAAAGATATTTCTTTTATTGCGACACATGGTCAAACTATCTACCATATTCCTTTTTTGAAAAATCAATTAATACCATCCACACTACAGATAGGAGAACCAGCTGTGTTGGCATATGAGTTGAATACCACAGTGGTTTCTAATTTTAGGGTCATGGATATGGCTGCAGGTGGACAAGGGGCACCATTAGTACCTTATAGTGAATATTTGTTATATAGTGAACCATGCAAGAATATTGCCTTGCAAAATATTGGTGGTATTGGCAATGTGACATTGTTAGTGGGACAAGATATTGATGCGATTCAGGCTTTCGATACGGGACCAGGTAATATGATGATTAATGAAGCGTGTCGTCAGCTTTATCGTTTAGAATATGATGATCAAGGAAAAATTGCAGCCAAGGGACATACTATAGATGGACTTTTGAATATGTTGATGAAGCATCCTTATATGTCAAAAAAGCCACCAAAATCTACTGGTAGAGAAGATTTTGGAGAAAATTATGTTCAACAGCTTTTACATCATTATAAGTATGAAAAAGCAGAAGATATTATAGCAACATTGACTTATTTTACGGCAAAATCTATAGCGTATCATTATCAACGTGATATTTTGCCAAATTATCCTTTAGATAAAGTTGTAATTGGTGGCGGTGGTAGTCATAACTTGACATTAATGAATATGATTCGTCAAGAATTATCACCTGTGAAAGTTTACACACAAGATGAAATGGGCTATTCAAGTGATGCAAAGGAAGCCATCGCATTTGTGATTATGGGAAATGAAACATTGCATCACCATTTTTCTAATGTAAAAAGTGCCACTGGCGCAAAAGACTATGTCGTATTAGGAAATATCACACCTAAACCTAGATAATTTCTAGTAATTTTCTTTTTTGATTGATATAATAAATATTAGGTGATGATATTGTGAATTGTTTAGTACAGATAAGGGAAGCTCAAAAAAGTTATACAACAACAGAGAAAATAATTGCTGAATATATTTTGGAACATGCTCATGATATATTAAATGATTCAGCACAGGAGTTGGGGAAGAAAACACAGACTTCTGCAGCTGCAGTTATCCGTTTTTCTAAAAAACTAGGTTATAAAGGATTTAGTGATTTAAAAATCAGTTTAGCAGGATCTCAACAAAATGAAGAAGAAAATATTGATGCTGTTTTAGAGGAAACAGATGATCTTTCAACATTGATTCATAAATGTTGTCAATTGAATATTTCAACTGTTCAAAAAACATATCAGATGATTAATGAAAAGAATTTACAAAAAGCTATTGAATATATTATCAATGCTCAAACTGTCTATTTATTTGGAGTAGGTAGTTCTGCCATTGTGGCTTATGATTTTTCACAAAAACTAATTAGAATAGGTAAGAAAGCTATCTACAACTCAGATATTCATGTTCAAATGACATTTGCAGAAAGCATGAGTCCAAATGATGTGGCTGTTTTTATTAGTTACTCTGGAATGACAACAGGATTAACAGGAATGGCTAAAAAGCTTAAGTCCGATGGTATACCATGTATTTCTATTACACAGAATTCTAAGAATATTGTAGCGAAAAATTCAACTGTTAATCTTTTTGTACCTCTAGAAGAGAAAGAAATTAGAATTGGAGCAATTTCGTCAAGAACAGCTTCTTTAGTTATGACGGATCTTTTATACTATGGTGTTTATAAGAACGATTTACAAGATAATAAAGATAAGCTTTTAGAAACAAAAGATCTTGTTTCTAGATTGTTGAAATAAAAATTAATAAGTATTATATTCAAATAAAAGTCTAAGGGTATTCTTTAATGATAAAAAGAGTACCTTTTTTGATGTTAGAAAATATTTAGTGGGATGATTTTTAATTGGTTAGTTTGTGAGCAAAGATATATCATGTTTCTTATAGGAGAATATTTTAATAATGATATAATAATTTTGGAAGGAGAGGGGAGAATAAATGAAATTAAATGCCTTGGATACAGAACAGATAAATAAAGAATCTTTACATATTGATGAAATGGATACGTTAGATATTTTGAAAGTCATCAATAATGAAGATCAAAAAGTTGCTATAGCAGTAAAAGACGTCTTACCTAAAATTGCAGAAGCTGTAGATTGTATCTATGAGAAGATGAGTTGTGGTGGCAGATTGATTTACATAGGTGCGGGAACATCAGGAAGATTAGGAATTTTAGATGCTTCTGAGTGTCCTCCAACATATGGAGTCGAACCTACTCTTGTCCAGGGATTGATCGCAGGTGGAAAAGAGGCATTAACAACAGCTATTGAAGGTGCTGAGGATTCACAAGAGCTGGCCATTCTTGATTTGAAATCAATCGAACTCAATGAAAATGATGTTGTTTGTGGAATTGCTTCATCTGGAAGAACACCATATGTTATAGGTGGATTAATTTATGCAAAACAAAAAGGGTGTTCAACAATCTCGATATGTTGTGTTCATCAAGGGGAGCTTTCGCAATATGCTGATTATCCAATTGAAGTTATTGTAGGACCGGAAGTTGTTACAGGTTCAACAAGAATGAAATCTGGTACAGCACAGAAGCTGGTTTTAAATATGCTTTCAACAACATCGATGATTAAGATGGGAAAAGTATATGGGAATTTAATGGTTGATGTTCAACCAACAAATGAGAAATTAAGATTAAGAGCTATTAATATTGTTCATCAAGCAATCGATATCCCGGAAGAAGATGCAAAAAAATTATTGAAGGAAAGTCATTATAATGTAAAAGTTGCTATTCTTAGGGGATTGACAGGAAAAACAGAAGAAGAATGTTTAGAAGCTTTAAAAAATAATAATGAAAATATTAGCTTTGCAGTCAAACATCTTAAATAAAGGAGTCTATAAAATGAGAAAATATGTGGTTAAGGATGCAAATAATAAAAAATATAAAAATGTTTTTGGTGTAACTGATTATGATATACCTATGTTTGGATTTAAAAGTGCAATATTTATTACTGCTATGACACTTTTATCGTTGATTATTTGCATTAATGTATGTGTTGCGTTGCATATTGATTATCGTTTACCAAATGCAATTATTACTGGAATTGTATGTGGGTTTAGTGTAGCTTTTTCACAGTTTTTTATTGAAACGAAAAAAGGAATTTGTAAAGATTTTTTGATTGTAGGATGTTTATTTGGTTGTGTTGCTTTTTTCATTATTTTATTATTTAAATAATTAGGAGGATTAAAATGTTTGAGAAAATTTCGAAATTGATCGAAGGTCGTTTAGCAGGACCTTTGGAAAAATTATCAAATCAAAGACATTTAAGAGCGATTCGTGATGGTATCATTGCGACATTACCATTAATTATTGTAAGTTCATTATTGATGGTTATTGCATTTTCTTATAATCAAATGCCAGAATCATGGGGTATTAGACAAGTAATTCAAGATAATGCCGTAGCTATTTTGTTGCCATATAGAATGTCAATGTATATTATGACATTATATGCTGTTTTTGGTATTGGGTATTCATTAGCTAAATCATATGATTTAGATGGATTAAGTGGAGCTATTTTAGCTGAATTAACTTTCTTATTAACTATTGTACCTGTTTCAATACCTGATGTTACTGAATCTATTTCAGCTTTAGCAGAAACAAATGCAGAATTAAGTACATTCCTTAGTGCTTTGCCATCAGGATATGTTATACCAGCAGAATACTTAGGATCAGCTGGAATGTTTATTGGTATCATCTCAGCTTTTATTGGTGTAGAAATTTATCGTTTTACACAAGTCAAAGGATTTAAGATTACGATGCCTGCTGCTGTACCACCAGCTGTTGCTCGTTCATTTGAATCATTAACACCAACAATTATAATTATTTTAGGTGTTTCAACAATCACTATGTGGTTGGGAATAAATGTACATCAATTAGTTGGTAATTTGATTAAACCATTAATTAGTGTTACAGATACATTACCATCTACGTTGTTAATTATTTTCTTAATTATGTTCTTCTGGTCTTTTGGAATTCATGGGGATTCAGTTGTCAGTTCATTGGCAAGACCAATTTGGTTGATTTTATTAGATCAAAATACAGCTGCTGTTGCATCAGGTGGAGTCGCTACACATATTGGTGTAGAACCATTTTTACAATGGTTTGTACATATTGGAGGGTCAGGAGCTACTTTAGGTTTAGCAATCTTATTCTGTGTAAAAGCAAAATCTAAATATGGAAAAACATTAGGAAGAACAACAATTTTACCATCAATATTTAATATTAATGAACCTATGATTTTTGGTGCTCCAATAGTATTAAATCCAATGTTATTAATACCATTTATTGTAACACCTCTTATTTTGGCAACAATTGCTTGGATAGCAACTGCTATGAATTTAGTGAATTGTGCAGTTACTATTGCTCCATGGACATTACCAGGACCTATTGGTGCTTATTTGGCTTGTGGTGGTGATTGGAGAGCTGCAGTATTGAATGTCATATTAATTATTATTTCAATTATTATTTATTATCCATTCTTTAAAATGTATGATAACGAATTATTAGCAGAAGAAAAAGAAGCACCAGCAGAATAGAGAAGAAGGATTTTCCTTTTTCTCTTTATCTTTAATAATGTATAGGAGAGAAATATGAAATATATAGGAATAGATGGTGGCGGAACAAAGACCAAATTTTCTCTATTTAATGAAGAGGGAAAAAAAGAAAAAGATGTATTAAAACCGACAGTTCATATTTTAAATCAATCTGAGGAGAAATGTGTTCAATATTTAAAGGAAGGCGTAAATGAATTGGATCCAGACCAAAATTGTTATGTAGTTGCAGGATTGGCTGGATATGGACAACAAAAAGAATTACGTGATAAAATTCAGAATGTCTGCAATCGTGCATTTGGTAAAAGACAATTTTCTTTATATAATGATGTCGAAATTGCTGTTCAAGGTGCATTAAATGGAGAAGATGGAATTGTAGTCATTGCTGGAACAGGATCTATTGCTCTTTCGAATATTAATCATAAATTTAAAAGATGCGGGGGCTGGGGATATCAATTAGGAGATGAAGGAAGTGCATTTTGGATTGTAAAAAAAATGTTATCTGTTTATTGTCGACAAATTGATGGACGCTTAGAAAAAACACAATTATATGATATTCTCAAAAAAGAATGTCGTTTGATAAATGATTATGACATAATCACATTTATGAATAACTTAAATAATGATCGTAGTTCTATCGCTTCGTTAGCTTATATAGCAGCAATGGCTGCTGATTGTGGAGATCCACATGTATTACAAATATATCAAGAAGCCGCTTATGAAATTAGTTTGCTTATCAGAACGTTAGCAAAAGAATTCAGTTCTCCCTTTAAGGTTTCTTATATAGGAGGAGTATTTAATGCTGGACACTATATATTAAATCCTTTAAAAGAACAATTAAAATTTTTACCTTGTGAACTTATATCTCCTATTCATTCACCAGAATATGGCGCATTTATGCTTGGAAAAATAGACAATTATAAAGAAAAGAGGAAATAAAATGGTAAAGAAAATTTTATGGGGAGGTGCAACTTCTTCAAGTCAATATGAAGGTGCTTATAAAGAAGGAGGTAAGGGTTTAGATACTCAAGATTGTCGTCCTTATCTTCCTAGAACAGAACAAGCAACAACAAAAACACGTTTATTAAGTTATGAAACTATAGAAAAATCAAAACAATGCCAAGGTGTTGGAAATTATCCTTTTCGTATGGGAAGTGATGGATATCATCATATAAAAGAAGATATAGCACTTATTAAAGAATTAGGATTAGATATTTATAGATTTTCAATTTCATGGGCAAGAATATTTCCTAATGGAGATGAAGAAGAAGCAAATGAAGAAGGATTGAAATTCTATGATGGAATTATTAAGTCGTTAAAAGAAAGTGGAATAAAAATCTTTTTGACAATGAATCATTATGCTGTTCCATTACATTTGGTAGAAAAGTATGGTGGTTGGACGAATAGAAAAATGGTTGATTTTTATTTTAAATTTGCTAAAACAATTATGAATCGTTGGAAAGATGATATTGATTTTTGGCTTCCTTTTAATGAAATAAATGCAGGATATTTTAGTCCTTATAATGGTGTTGGCTTGGTGAAGGAAGAAAACAAACCATATGATCAATCACTTGTTTTCCAATCATTACATCATCAATTCTTAGCGAGTGCCAAAACAATTGAGTATGGTAAAAAAATTGTTAAAGGACAATTTGGGTGTATGATTTCTTGTTTCTGCTATTATCCGTTGACTGCTAAGCCTGAAGATAATATGAAACTTGTTCATGATGAAAATGTCAATCAATGGTTTTGCTCAGATGTATTAGCTAGAGGATATTATCCTTACTATATGAAACGTTTTTTTAAAGAAAGAAATATTCATGTTCATATGGAACCTGAAGATGAAGAATTACTATTAAACAATACATGTGACTTTGTTTCATTCTCATATTATTCTTCAAGTGTGGTAACAATAGAAGAAGCACCTCAAACTGCTGGTAATTTAGTTGTAACAACAAAAAATCCTTACTTAAAAGCTACAGATTGGGGTTGGCAAATTGATCCTATTGGTATGAGAATTACTTTAAATAAAGTATATGATCGTTATCAAAAACCAGTTATGGTATCTGAAAATGGTTTGGGTACACATGATGTTTTAGAAAAGGATTTTACTGTGCATGATACTTATCGTATTGAGTATTTGAAACAACACTTTAATCAAATTTTAGAAGCAGTTGAAGATGGTGTGGATGTATTAGCATACTGCATGTGGGGAATTATTGATATTGTGTCAGCAGGAAGTTGTGAAATGGAAAAAAGATACGGTGTCGTATATGTAGATGCTGATAACGAAGGAAATGGAGATTATAGCCGATATAAAAAAGATAGTTTTTATTGGTATAAGACGTTTATTGAAAATCATTAATAAATATATTGAATAGAATAATAATTTTCAAAATAGTTATTGAATATTATGTTGTTATGTTCTATGAATAACAAGGATTATATGCTTCAATGATTTTGTTGACAAGAAGTGTATTTAACATTATTAATATTTATAAAATGTTAAGCTATATCACATGAACCGCCCCTGTCAAGTAGACAGGTGAAATAATTAAAAATGTTTTTGATGAAGTTGCCGAGGAGACAACTTCATTTTTCTTTATGCAGCTAATGTTGTATTACTTGTATAATGTTCTTGTTTATATTTTATGATTCTTTTATTTTCTAATATTGGATATTGATTTGGTGTTTGTAATGATAGTGCTTCTCTTCTCACTTCATATGGTGTCTTTACTCCAAATCTTCTTTGATATCTTTCATACATGTAATAATGAATCCAATCATCAATAGCCTTAATAAGTTCGTCCTTTGTGTTGTAATGTTTTCCATAATAATACATCTCACATTTCATGATTCCCCAAAAGCCTTCCATTGGTCCATTATCTATGCAGCAGTGAACTCTTGACATGCTTTGTGTCATTCCCTGCTCTTTAAGGATATTTACAAAGGCTGGACTTGTGTATTGATATCCTCCATCCGAATGACATAAAGGATGTGCATCTTTATTAGCTTGAATTGCTTTATCAAATGTATTAAAAACAAGAATATTATTATTGTGATTACCAACTTCATAACTGACGACTGTTCTATCATAGAGATCAAGAAATGCACTCAAATAAAGCTTATATTCATTATGTGGGCCATATTTGAATTCTGTGACATCAGTTACCCATTTTTCATTTGGTCTTGATGCATTGAAATCTCTATTAAGATTATTCTTAGCTGTGTTGTTATTTTTTCTAACTGTACAACTTCTTCGTTTAGGTCGAATGATGCTTTGAATACCTAATGTCCTCATGATCTTATAGATACGTTTGTCACTATAATGTCTATGATGATCTCTATTTATTCTATCAGCCATCATTCTATAACCTAATAATCCGTTATATTTTTTATGATATTCTTTGATCAGCTCAGCTATCTCTTCATTTTCCTTGTCTACAATACTCTTTTCATGATGAAGCCATTTATAATAGTTTGCACGTTTGACATCAAGTATTCTACACATAAGTGATATATTTGGTGTGTTTCCTTTATCTACTTCTTCTTCGCTAATTTCTTTGATTGCTTCATATTCTTCTTCATATTTGCTTTCTCTGTATATCGCCTTCTTTCTATCTCGTCCAATTTTTTTAACATTCTTACCTCCAATAGTGCCATTTCAAGTTCATATTCCTTTTGTTTGAGCTGTCGTTTTAATAAAGTCATTTCATCAACTTCTTCATCAGCTTTATGATGTCCACGTCTATCACCTAAACCATCTTCGCCTTTTTCCTTATACTTCTTGACCCAATTAAAGACATTAGCGTAAGTTGTTTCAAATACCTTAGCTGTTGTCTTATAGTCCAAATCATGTTCAAGACAATACTTTACAATTTCAATACGTTCTTCTTTATTTACTTTTCTGCTTTTCGCCATATAGATATCTTCTCCTCCAGGAATGTAATCCTTCAATTCCATATGACTATTATAATCTTTTATCCACTTTATGATAGTGCTATTAGAAGAAATATTATATTTTATTGCCAGATCATCTAATGAACCTTCGCCGTTTAAATAAGCATCTACAACCATCCGTTTAAATGTTTTAGTATATGCATTATTTGATTTTAAATCATCAAAAGCTGATTCACCAAAAGCATTGTATTTTTTAACCCATCTATAAACAACCATATTATTTGTGCCGATTTCATCAGCTAATGAATAAGTAGAACCTTCACCATTCAAATAACGTTTACATATTTCTATTTTTAGTTCTTTAGAATATTTGCTTTTTCTTCCCAATATAAAAACCTCCCGTATCAGTGTTTAATTATTTACACTGTCTACTAGGAGGTTATCATATCAACATCAGATATAGCTTTTTTAACATGTACGATATGTATTTTTAATATTTTTACAATATCTTGTTCATTTTCAATATCAAAAATATGTACTGTCAGATTATTTAGCTGTTGTGTGTTGCTTGATTGGATTTGGTTAACTGTCTCGTTAGATAATTGGTCAAGCTTTTGTGTCAGTAGTTTCATAAGTGTTGTGATGATACCTTCACTCTTGATCAGATTTTGATTGTCCTTGATAAGGAGAGAAGCATCAAAGAGGATGACATTAAGTTAGTCTACAAGATGGTCAAAGTGATAAAAATAATGCTTAATGCGAATATCAAACAGATTATCAAAATGAATCATAAAAATATCCTTCTCAATTATATATACGCAAAAAGAAGAGAAATTTCTTTTTATGATACAACTTTCAATCATATTACAACATAATGTTTTCTGTAAGCATATTTTTGGGTGTGAATAGTTTATAAATACAGCATAGGAAATCATATGATTTCAATTTCTTTTTATATGAATTATGTTAAAATAGAATGGTAAGGTGAGGTGATGACATGATTACACCAAAACATGTGGTTAAAAAGATTAAAGGAGATTATAGATTAATTGTTATTAGTGATATTCATGGACATTTAGATAGATTTAAGGCTTTATTGAAAAAAGTGAGATATACACCTGATGATTACCTTGTTATTCTAGGGGATTTTGTAGAAAAAGGAGACCAGGTTATTGATACCATTCATTTTATTGAAGAACTTGCACAAAGAGAGCGTGTTTTTATATTAATGGGAAATTGTGAGTGGGCATTAGATGCTTTGTTGACGGTGCCAGAACTAGCCAATCAGATTCCAGGATATCTGAAACGTGTTTCCAGCAATGGTTGTATACGTGAAGTCTATCATCGTCTACATTTAGATAATGGACATGAAACAATGTTAGGAGTTCAAAAACAAATTGCTGATTATCTGCATGATGAATTGGCTTTTATCTCTCATTTACCGGTAACTCTCAAATGGAATCAGTTTTTGTTTGTTCATGCGGGAGTTGAAAAGAGAAAAGATTACAAAAAGAGTTCTTTATCTTCATTGTTAGAGATGAAATATTTTTATCATCAAGGTCATCTTTTAGATGAAGTGGTTGTTGTGGGACATTTACCAACATCTAATTACTATCCAGATCAAATATGTAATGATGTGATCATTGATGAAGATAAACGTATCATTTGTGTTGATGGAGGAACAGGTGTCAAGTCTATCTCACAGCTCAATGCTCTTATCATTGAATCGCAAGACGGTGTCATTCATTATTCACAGGATTATGTTCAACCTTTACCTTGTCATGAAGTTTTATATGATATTGATTCTATCAATAAAACAAAACATAAAATAGCATATCCTTATTTTGAAGTAGAAATCATTAAACATGGAGAACAATTTAATGATTGTTATCAAAAAGATACAAATCAATACTTGAAAATTAAAAATGAATTTTTATATTCAAGAGAAAATCATACATATTGTTTAGATGATTATACTGATTACTTTATTTCAGCTAAAAAAGGCGATCTGGTGAAAGTTGTTGGTATTTATGATCAATATGCCTATGTGATTCATCAAGGAGAAGTGGGATGGATTGAATTGAAGTGTATAAATCTGTAAAGTTGGTTCATACTTATATGGGTGATAAAAATGAATGAAGAAACATGTATTGAAGAATTATTGAATGGTTTAAATATGGGACTGGTAGCTATTGATCATTTGATTGATAAAATTGAAAATACACAATTGAGAGATATTGTTTTACATCAAAGGAAAGCTTATGGTGATTTGAAAAATAAGTTGACACGTGATTTTGCTTTGGCTGAAGACCATATTAAAAACAAAATCATGTTGGAGTCTATGATTGAAATGAAAACATTGATGAGTGATGATCATAAAATTGTGAAAATGTTAATAGAAGGAAGCAATCAGTCGGTTATGACAATGACACATTTATTAAACAAAGAAAAGCATGTTGATTTAAAGGTGAAACAATATATTGATGAATTTGAAGATATTTCTCAAAAATATATTGATGAATTAAAACCATTTCTTTAAGATAAACTGTAATGTTGAATCATTGCAGTTTTTTCATTTGAGAAGAAATACATTTATTTCATTATGAATGTACGTTATAATATGGAGTATAAAGAAAGAAGGGGAAATATGATTGAGATATGTCATCTGACCAAAGATTATGGAAATCATAGAGGTGTATTTGATATGAGTTTCCAGATTCATAAAGGGGAAATATTGGGAATTTTAGGTCCAAATGGAAGTGGGAAAACAACTATCATTAGGCATTTGATGGGATTTATCAAACCAGATCAGGGAACTGTTCAAATTCAAGGAAAAGATTGTTTTCAAGAGGCTGCTTTTATTCAACAAAATGTGGGTTACTTACCCGGTGAGATTGCTTTTATGGATGATATGACAGGAATGAATTTTATTCATTTGATTGCTAAACTTAAAGGTATTCATGATTTAAGTTATGCTCATTGGCTAATTAATTTTTTAGAACTCAATGCACAAGGGCAAATCAAAAGAATGTCTAAAGGAATGAAACAAAAAATAGGCTTAGTCATTGCATTGATGCATGATCCAGCTATTTTGATTTTAGATGAACCTACGAGTGGATTAGATCCTTTGATGCAAATGAAATTTATAGAATTAATGAAGAAAGCAAAACAACAAGGAAAAACGGTTTTTATGTCTTCTCATATTTTTGAGGAAATAGAAAATGTATGTAATCGCGTTGTGATTATTAAAGAAGGTCAAGTTGTGGCAATTGAAGATATGGAACATTTAAAGCATCATCGTTATAAGCATTATGAGATACAATTTCATTCTCTATTAGAAATGGAAAAGTTTATGTATCAACATCCTGATGCTAAAAGACATCAGCAAACTGTTTCATTACTTGTCAAAGGAAGTCCCGACCAATTGATTAAAGAATTATCAAGTTATACGATTGATGATTTTAATGTACAACCACAATCATTAGAAGAAATCTTTTTACAATATTATGGAGAGTGATGAAAATGTCCGGTGTTTTATATCGAAAAGAATTACGTACAAATTTTCCATTAATCTTTCTTTTTCTCATGATTATCACTATGTATGCCACTATTATCATTTCTATGTATGATCCAAATATGAATAGCAGTTTACAGGTTTTAGCTAAGTCAATGCCAGAAATATTTGCGGCTTTTGGAATGATGAATGTGTCATCTTCATTGATAGACTTTATTACGAATTATTTATATGGCTTTTTGCTTATTATTTTTCCGTTTTTATTAAATGTGATACTGTGTTATCGTTTGATGGGAAAATATATTGATCATGGTTCAATGGCTTATCTATTATCTACACCGATAGGTCGAAGAAAAATTGTTATGACACAATATCTTGTTTTATTGACAGCTATGTTGATTGTTGTTATGTATACTTTTGTATTAATTGTTTTGTTGTCATTTTTGATGGTGAGTGAAGAAAGTTTAGACATCATTCATTTTTTATATGTCAATATAGGATTGTTAGCTCTGCAATATTTTTTAGGAAGTTTATGTTATTTATCAGCGTTGATATTTAATGAAGCCAGACTTTCTATAGGTATAGGTGCAGGTATTAATATTCTTTTTATCATGATCTGGATGTTGTCACAAGTTGGTGATCAACTGGAAATTCTGCATTATTTGACACCATTATCATTGTTTGATCCACAACTGTTATCCACTGGTGATGGTCAATCATGGCTTTATATATTTGTTTTATTGCTGTGTTCTGGGATTGTTATTGTTTTAGGACAGTGGATATTTCAAAAACGTGATTTACCATTATAGGCATATGAGTTGTGCCTACAATGGTTTTTTTATATAATAATCAAAAAGGTGGGATTGAAATGAAAGTATTAATGATTGGTGGAAGCTATTTTTTAGGACGTCTTTGTACCATGCATTTTTCAAAACAATGGGACTGCACACTTATCAATCGTGGTCATTATTCAATGAAAGATTATCATGTGACTGAATATTTTTTTGATCGTCATGATATGAAGGCATGGCAGCAGCTTCCTTATGAAGAATATGATGCTGTGATTGATTTTTGTGCTTATCAATCAGGTGATATACAAACGGTCATAAAAGCTTTGAATGGACGTATTCATCATTATGTATTTATCAGTACAGTTGATGTTTACAAGCGTCAAACAGGTGTTTGTAAAACAGAGAATCATCCATTAGAAACACGTCAATTTGAAGGTGATGCAGGGGCTTATATTACAGGTAAAGTTCAACTTGAACAAGAATTGGTGCATTTATCAAAAGAGTATCAAATACCTTATACTATTTTAAGACCAGGTCAAATTTATGGACCTTTTAACTATGCACCTAGAGAGTCTTTATTGATTGAAAGAGTCGTGAAAGGTTTACCATTGTTTTCATTACATGATGCCACATTGCCTTTTCAAATGGTTTATGTGGAAGATGTTGTGAACGCTATTGAAAAAGTTGTTGAAAAAAGAGCTTATAATGAAATATATAATGTTGTCAATGAAGAAGAAGTGACTTATTCAATGATGAATCAAATTCTTCTAACATGTCAGCCAGACTTAAAAATAGAAAATCATTCTATTGAAGAAGCGATTCAGCTTCATTATCCACTTCCATTCCCTTTGTTTTTAGAAGAAATGGAATATTATAATGGTCAAAAAATTGCCAAGCAGCTCCATCTTCAATATACACCATTAAAAAGAGGTCTTAGAAAAACATATCAGGCTTTCTATCCTGTTTATAGTTCCAATGAAAAAAGATGAGTTGAGGCTCATCTTTTACATATCTTGAATAATTTGTTTGACAAGTTTAACAAGATTCACTTCTGCCTGATCAGCAGCTTCCATCACTTCTTGATGATTGAGTTCACTCTGACCTAAACCGGCAGCTTTATTTGTGACAAGTGAAATACCAAGTGTTGTCATACCTGAATGTCTGGCAACAATAGCTTCAGGAACTGTTGACATACCCACCATGTCTGCTCCTATTGCTTTTAATGCACGAATTTCAGCTGGTGTTTCAAACATTGGACCTTTAAAGAAACAATAAACGCCTTCTTTAAGAGAAACATTTGTTTTCTTTGCAGCATTTTTAGCAATTTCCTGTAATTGTTTTGAATAGACTTCTGTCATATCTTTAAAGCGAGGACCAAATTCATCTAAATTAGGACCACGTAATGGGCTAGGAGCCATAAATCCAATATGATCAGAAATTAAAGTAATCTGACCGGGATTGAGATCATCTCTAATTCCCCCACAGGCATTTGTGACAAATAAATAAGGAATACCAAGTTTCGCAAATACACGAATAGGTAGCGTTACAATGTCCATATCATGTCCTTCATAATAATGAAAACGTCCCTTCATGGCACACACTGTTTTATTGGCAATTGTTCCAATATAAAGTTTTCCTTCATGACCGGGAATTGTAGAAACAGGGAAATGGGGAATATCCTGATAATCAATGATTATAGGATTTTCAATTTCATCAGCTAGTGGTCCTAAACCTGATCCTAAGATAATCGCAATATCAATTTTTCCATCATAGCGTGAATGAATATATTCATAAGCTTCATTAATTTTTGTATACATAGTCTTCCTCCTCAAATCCTATTATAAACAAACTTTCTATGAAAAAAAAGACCTTTCGGTCTTTAATCAGCATTTAAAATAGATGCTTGTGTATATGTTCTTTGAGCCAGTTCGTTATTTAATGAATAAAGTGATTTAGGATCATGCCCAAATAATTCAAATTGAGAAAGTAAATCAGAGGCATTCTTTTCTTCTTCACCTTGTTCAGAAACATACCAGTCTAAAAACTTCATTGTACGATAGTCTTTGATTTCATGTGCTGCATCATAGATGTTATGGATAAGGCTTGTGACATATTGTTCATGTTCTAAACCATATTTTAATGGATCATCAAGATGTTTTAATTCTTTATCTGGTTTATCAATAGCTTGAAGTGTGACTTGATAATCATTATCTTGTAGATATTGTAGAATACCAATCGCATGGTCCATTTCTTCTTTGGCTTGGATATTATACCAGTTAGCATAACCATTCAATCCTTTGTAAGCATAGAAATTTGCAAAATCTAAATATAAATAAGCAGAATACATTTCTTTGTTAATTTGATCATTTAGTAAATCAGCAACTTTTTGATTCAACATTTTTTATTCCTCCTTACGTAGTTATTATATACCTGAATATTGATAAAAACAATGTCTATGGTGGGATATTGTAGACTTTATGAGTAATATTTTGGTAAAATAATAAAAAGAAGGTGAGATTATGGGTTTTCCAGAAAATTTTTCTTTGAAATCTATTGAATTGAATGAAAAAAGGGTTATTAGAGATGCGATACATGATTATATTCATGTTGATCATTTAATTATTTGGCGTTTGATTAATTCTCAAGAAATGCAACGTTTACGTAGAATTAAACAATTAGGTGGAACTTATCAAGTTTTTCAAAGTGCTGAACATTCACGTTTTGTTCATTCTTTAGGGGTTTATCAAGTTGTTCGACGTATGTTGGAAACAGAATGTTTAAGCAATGCTTTAAATGATTATGATAAACTTTGTGTGATGTGTGCAGGATTATTACATGATATTGGACATGGTCCCTTTTCTCATTCTTTCGAGGGTGTTTTTGGTGGAAATCATGAAGATATGACAGTGAAAATGATTTTAGAAGACAGTGAGGTTCATCATATTCTATCCTCTTTTTATGAAAAACTTCCCCAAGATGTTGCTTCCATTATTCAGCATACACATCCTCACCATATTTTAATCCAAATGGTTTCAAGTCAGCTGGATGCTGATCGTATGGACTATTTGCTAAGAGATTCTTATATGAGTGGTACAACTTATGGACACTTTGATATGTCACGTATTTTACGAACAATGCGTATTCGAGATGGTAAAATTGTTTATAAAGAATCTGGGGTTCAAGCTATTGAAAATTATATTCTTGCCAGATATCACATGTATTGGCAGGTTTATTATCATCCAACAGCACGTAGTTATGAACATCTTCTACAATGTGTTTTTCAAAGAGTTAAAGATATATATCGAGAGGGTTATGATTTTCAAACACAGCTTGACTATCTTATTCCAATGTTGGAAAATCGTGTTCAGGTGCAAGATTTTGTTGATTTAGATGAAGCTGTTGTCTTGTATTATTTTAAAGAATTTAGACATGAAAAAGATTTTATTTTGAGTGATTTAGCATCACGATTTTTAAATCGTCATTTGTTTAAATATATGCAACTCAAAAATCTTGATGATTTAAAACGGATAAAAGATATTGCTAAAGATAAGGGGTATCATCCAGATTATTATATTGTTAGTGATAATCAAAAACAGATTCCTTATTTACATTATGGAGAAAGTGGAGAATTAAGTGAAATTGAGATTTTGGATAGTGAAGGATCTCTTTCTCCTTTACCTATGAAATCAGAGATTGTGTCCGCTATTTTGAATTCTAAACGTTTTAAATCAGATCAAAAAGTATTTTTTCCAAAGGAGATAAAAGATGAATTATCAATTTTTTAATGTGCTTCCTGTAGAAGCAAAAATGATTAGAGAACAGGTTTTTGTTGAAGAACAAGGCTTTCAAAATGAATTTGATGATATTGATGCAAGAAGTTGGCATTTAGTGATTTATGATTATCATACGCCTATTGGCTGTGCACGTATGTATGATGAAAATGGTGTTGTGATTTTTGGTAGAATTGCAGTGATTAAAGAAAAAAGGCATAAGCATCTTGGAAGTTATATACTTCACGAATTAGAAAAGAAAGCCAGAGAACTGGGATATTTAGAAGCAATGCTTTCAGCTCAAGTCAATGCGAAAGCGTTTTATGAAAAGAATGGGTATGTTGCTTATGGTGAAGAATATCTTGATGAATTTTGTCCTCATATTCATATGAAAAAAATTTTATAAATAATGAATGATTCTGTTGTGTTCAATCGTATTGATAATGAATAGGAGGGAAACAGAATGAAGAAAATCGTTGTTTTGATATTATTGGTTGTTATTGTATTGGGAGTTAAAATGAGTTATACTTACGCCTCATCACAAGAAAGAACACATTTTGATACAAACATACAGGATTGTCTTGATAGTCAGGAAACAAATGCTTACCATTCAGCACAATGTTATTATATTGATGAAAACGGTGAAGGTATTTGTGATCATTATCAAAACTCTGACTGTCATATGATAGAACATCATGATCAGCATCATCAACAGGCTCATCATTATGGAAGACATCATTAGTCATGAAGGCAGGTATGTATGCGTAGTGAAGATGAAATCAATCATGCTGTTGATGTCTATGGTGATACAGTTAAGAGAATTTGTATGCTGCATTTAAAAAATTGGGCTGACACGGAAGATATATTTCAAAATGTTTTTTTAAAATATGCTTTGACTCGAAAAAGATTTGAAAGTACTGAACATGAAAAAGCATGGATTATTCGTGTCACAATCAATCAATGTCACGATTTATTAAAGAGTTTTTTTAAAAGTAAAACACAATCTCTAGAGACTCTTAAAAATTTACCAGAAAGATCACCTGATTTTATAAACGAAGTTTTAGAAGCTGTTCTACAATTACCAGTTAAATACAAAGATGTTGTCTACTTATACTATTATGAAGGATATGAAGCTCATGATATTGCGAAGCTATTGCATAAAAATGTGAATACAGTTTATACATTGCTTAATCGTGCAAGGTGTATGTTAAAAAAGGTATTAGGAGATGATGAAGATGAATAATTCTATAAAGGATGCTTTTAATTCTATTCATGCACAAGAATCTCTTAAAGATAAAACGAAAGTTTATGTTAAACATACATTACATCGTAGGCATAAAAGACGTTTTCAATATGTGATGGCAGGAGCACTTGTATTGATTCTTTGTTTAGTGATTGGAGGATACAAGGCGTATTATACACCGGTTGCAGCACTGAGTTTAGATATGGATTCTTCCATTGAATTGGAATTAAACATTTTTAATCGTGTCATAAATATGAAAGAGTATAATCGTCATGATAATAAAAACGATTTTTATTCTATACATCATATGAATTATATTGAGGCTATACAAACAATTCTTTCATATGAAAATATTTCTGCAGATGATTTAGAATTAACTGTTTATTGTCAATCTACAGGTCAATCGAAAACACTTCAAAATGATTTGATATCACAAATTTCTATCTTAAAAAATCGTATTTATCATACTGCCAATCATGATGAGATCAAAACAGCTCATCGATTAGGTGTTTCTTTTGGAAAGTATCGTGCCTATCTATCTTTGCTGGAAGTTGATCCAGAAACAACAGTTGAAGATATAGAAGATTTATCAATGAGTGAAATACATGATTGTTTACAAGAAAAATCACGACAGCACCATCAAAATCATCATGGGTATAGTCATCAATAAAAGTATTAGAGAATATAGCACAATATTTACAATAAGCAAAT
Organism: Massiliimicrobium timonense; assembly: GCF_042850985.1. Classification (GTDB taxonomy): domain Bacteria; phylum Bacillota_I; class Bacilli_A; order Erysipelotrichales; family Coprobacillaceae; genus Allocoprobacillus. The sequence goes on along the minus strand of NZ_AP031415.1, from coordinate 2,068,989 downwards.
ATTGTGCTATATTTGTCTTAGAAAAAGATTTTTTAACTTTTTTGTCTAAATAAGAAGTAAAATGAAGTATTTAATGCGTATATATATAATAGAGGAACATTTCTTGGATTGTTTTATGACTCCTTAAATATTGATGTTGTTGTTAACTATAAAAATCAAAAAGGAGGAACAATCAATGAATGAGAAATATCTAGAAGTATTAAATAAATTAAGACCTATTGATGATACATTCATGAGAATGATATTCAGGGATCATCAATGTGTTGAATTGTTGATGAAGCTCATCTTTGGTGAACAGTTTTCACTCAAGAGATTCGAAACGCAGGAAGACCATAAGCAAGTAGGCAGTCGATCGGTAGAATTGGATATTGTTGTCTATACGCATGAAGGAGCAGTCATAGGTATAGAGGTTGAAAAAAGCAAAGACAATGCTTCACCTATAAGGGCAAGATATCATGCCAGTATATTGGATTGTGATTTGTCCTATCCAGGAGAGAAATGGAGTCATTTTCCAGAGATGTATGTTGTTTTTATATGTGAAGAAGATGTGTTAAAAAATGGTAAAATGCTAGACCATATACAAAGATATCGGGAAGATGGTAATGTCTTTGGAGATAAGTTACATATCATTTATTTGAATGCATCAATGCAAGATGAAACAGCATTAGGGAAGTTAATGCATGATATGTTGTGTAGTAATCCAAATGACATGTATTATGAAGTTTTAAGAAAAAGAGTCAGTTATTTTAAAAAGCAAGAAGGAGGAAAGAAGACTATGTGTGAAGCGTTAGAAGAATTAGTGAATGAAGCAAAAAATGAAGGAGAAATCAAGAAATTAATGAAATTACTGTTAAAGAAATTTCCAAACAAAAACTTTGAATGGGTGAAAGAGTGTAATAAGACACAATTAGAAAAGATTGATGATTATATCTTTTTGAATATAAGCTACAATGATTTCTATAAATTAGTTCATTCATGACTATCAAAGGGACTTTGAATCCCTTTGATATAATAAATAATCGTTCCTTAATATTGAAGATGAAATCAACTATAAAAATCACATGAAAGGGGCGATATTAGTGAATGAAAGATATCTAGAAGTATTAAATAAATTAAGACCTATTGACGATACTTTCATGAGAATGATATTCAGGGATCATCAATGTGTTGAACTATTGATAAATATTATCTTTGGTGAACAGTTTTCACTCAAGAGATTCGAAACGCAGGAAGACCATAAGCAAGTGGTTAGTCGATCGGTGGAATTGGATATTGTTGTCTATACGCATGAAGGAGCAGTGATAGGTATAGAGGTTGAAAAAAGCAAAGACAATGCTTCACCTATAAGGGCAAGATATCATGCCAGTATACTGGATTGTGACCAGTCCTATCCAGGAGAGAAATGGAGTCATTTTCCAGAAATGTATGTTATCTTTATATGTGAAGAAGATGTATTGAAAACAAAACGATTAGTGAGTCATATTGAACGCTATATTGACAAACAGGAACAGTTTAAAGATAAGTTACATATTATCTATTTAAATGCATCAATGCAGGATGAAACAGCGTTAGGGAAGTTAATGCATGATATGCTGTGCAATGATCCTGATGACATGTATTATGAAGTGTTAAGAAAAAGAGTTAGTTATTTTAAAAAGCAAGAAGGAGGAAAGAGGACAATGTGTGAAGCACTAGAAGAATTAATTACTGAAGCAAAAAATGAAGGAAGAAAAGAAGGAGAAGATATTGGTGAAAAACGAGGAGAAATCAAGAAGTTGATGAAAATACTGTTGAAGAAATTTCCGAATAAAAACTTTGAATGGATTAAAGATTGCAGTCAGACACAATTAGAAAAGATTGATGATTATATCTTGTTGAATATAAGTTACAATGATTTCTATAAATTAATTCATTCATGACATCAAAGGGACTTCAAGTCCCTTTGATATGATAAATAATTATTCCTTGATATTGAAAATGGAACCAAAAAATCACTGAAATTGCTGTTAAAGAAATTTCCAAATAATAACTTTGAATGGGTGAAAGAGTGTAATAAGGCACAATTAGAAAAGATTGGTGATTATATCATAAGTTACAGTGATTTCTATAAATTAATTTATGCATAATTATGAATATGGAAATCTATAGAACTATAAAATTCAATAAAAAAATGATTATATACATAAGTAAAAATATTCAATATTATAATTATAAGTCATTAAGATATTTGCTTTTTAATATATATAGTTGAGTAGCATTGATGCTACTTTTTTGTTTTTTAGAAAAACTATGACAAAAGTAAAATTGTAATTTTATAAAAAGCATATGCTAATATAAAAATGATAATATGATTTGTGTATTTGAATATTTTATGATTAAATATAAAAAAGAGGTGATCAAAATGTCAAAATCATTGATAGGAAGAATATTAGAAATGGATCCGGCAGCACGTCATCCATTGAATGTAATTATAAATTATCCCGGTTTACATGCTATGTTTTTGTTTCGTATTTATCATTTTTTATGGAAGCTGCATCTTAAATTAATTGCACGTTTTTTAAGTCAGGTAGCACGTTTTTTAACGGGAATTGAAATTCATCCAGGAGCAACAATTGGTAAGCGTTTTTTTATTGATCATGGTATGGGTGTTGTTATTGGAGAAACAACAATTATTGGTGATGATTGTACTTTATATCAAGGTGTGACTTTAGGTGGTGTAGGAACAGGCGAACATAAAGTGAAAAGACATCCAACATTAAAAAATAATGTGATGGTTTCTGCTGGAGCAAAAGTCATTGGAGATGTAACAATAGGTGATAATAGTATTATTGGGGCATCTTCTGTTGTTTTAAAAGATGTTCCACCGAATTGTACTGTTATTGGAATTCCCGGAAGGATTGTGAAAGAAAATGGTCAAAGGGTGGATAAGGAATTATAAACACTGGATATTTTTAATAGGCTCATGGCTTTGTTTGTTTTTCTTTCTATTCACTTTTATGAATGGGTTGTGGCATGATATAGATGCATTGATTTATGCTTATTTTCTATCTATTCGTCAACCAGTATTAACATCTTTTATTAAAATCATAACGTTTTTAGGATCAGCCTTCTTTATTATTATTTTATGTTTTATAGCTATTGTGATGAATAAATCTTTAGGTTTGAGATTAAGTCTTCATATGGTTGTTCTTGCTTTGATTAACTTTGTGATTAAAAATATTGTCACTAGATCACGTCCTACCTATTTTCCTGTGATTCAAGAACATGGTTATAGTTTCCCATCGTTTCATGCAATGATGTCAATGAGTTTATATGGATTCATTGGTTATAAAATATGGAAATCTCATCATTTTCTAGCTATTGTTATTTTAACTATACCTATAATAGTAGGAATAACACGCATATATTTAGGTGTTCATTATGCAAGTGATATTGTGGCAGGTTGGTTAATTTCTCTATGTTATTTGTCTACTCTTTATTTCATTCATAAAAAATCCTCTGTTTCATAAATATGAAATAGGGGGTTTTGTAAATGTCTATTGATATACAAGCAGCTTTATATTATTATCGTTTGGGTTTAATCAAAAGAGAAAATCATTTATATTGTTTAGTCGATTTAAAGACAGGAGAATGGTATGAATTGATGACTATTTATTATATTGAAACATTATTGAAAAGATGGAATCAAATGAGAATGACCAATTGCATTATAGAAGATTACATGTTAGAATAAAACATGTTCATGATTTTCTCTCTATAGTTAAATGGATATAACAAGTCCCTCCTAAGGGCTAGTTGGAACAAACGCCTTTTGATATGATAACTAGATAAATTTGAATAGATTTTTAATAATGTCCTCGTACCTCAGCAGGATAGAGGGTCCGCCTCCTAAGCGGAACGTCGCAGGTTCGATTCCTGTCGGGGACGCCACAAACAACGCTGAAAGCCTTGATTTTTCTAGGTTTTCAGCTTTTTTTATTTATGGCTTACTATCTCTGCTGAAAAAGGACTTTTTTTATTTTGAATATTTTGTATTCGATTATTTGTTAAGACTATTGAGGAAGTAGGCTTGCTAACACTTTTTCTATTTCTGGTGAAAAATCACTGGATTTTGGAAAATTTGCTAACACTTTTGAAAAATTACTTTTGAAGTGTTTGCTTTAAAAGCTGTTCTTTCATCTCTGGCGACAGGGATTTGAGCAACTCCAACAGTGCCATATCACTATCAGTCAAACCTGTATGTTGCTGTTGGTTGTCCATATCGTCATTGAGAGTAGAATAAAACTCTCTATCCATCTTCTGTGCATTGAAACGTCTGTCCTCGTCAATGATTTTAGAATAAACATCTGTAACCATTTCTGCTTCTGCATGACCTGTATCACCCTGTACGGATTTCACGTCACCATTCGTCATTTTTAATTTGTACCCTGTACTCAAATGACGTAGGCTGTGGAATACAACAGTTTCATAGTTGTTTTCTTCGCAGAGCTTTTGGAATCTATCTCTGACAATGCGGCTTTCCACAGGGTTTCCATTTTCTAATGCAATAACAAGGTTATAATCGTTATATGCACTTCCGAGAAATTCTTTTAACTCCTGCTGGTCTTTTTTGTACTGTACTAATAATTCAGCAACAGTTTTCGGTAGCCAGACAGTTCTATTACTTGTTTCTGTTTTTGGTGTTTTCAAGACAAGTCTTGTAGTACAGTGTGGTTTCTGTGTTGGAAAAATCTTGATAATATCTTTTTCTTTCAATTTCTGCATTGCTTCTGCATTTATTCTTGAAAGCTCCTTATTGATGATTACCTTTGCATTATTTGTAGCAATGGATTCTTCGTCAATAATCACATCTTCCCATGTAAGACCTGTAATCTCACCAATACGCATAGAACAGGAAAAAGCTAAGTGCATACAGATTGAAAGTAAATCATCTTCCGCAGCTTTTACCGCTTCACGGAATGTCTGTATGCTCCATACTTTTCGTCTGACTTTAGGTACTTTTGGTAAAGTAGCTAATGACGCAGGATTTCTTTTGTTTGTGTCAATGTACTCCCAACGGATAGCTTGATTCAAGGCACAACGGATAATGTCATGTATTTTTTTGATGTTAGCTGGTTGTACGCAACGACCAGTTGCTTTTCTGTTTGCTCGTGGTACTTCTGGAACGCTTAATAAATCGTTGTAGTATTTTGATAGGCTTTTAGTTGTAATGTCATTGAGTTTCCAATCACCGATAATCGGATTGATGTAATTTTCAATAGTACCTACCTTGCCACTGAATGTACTAGGCGACCATTTAGATGTGCCATAGAGATTGACAAAAATCTTTAGGAACTCACGCAATGTAATATCCTTGTCAGCAACTTCCAAATCCTTTTTAGAATCCTCGATTTGATGTGCAAATTGTTCCTCTAAAGGAACTAACACATATCCATATTTTTCTTGATAGTATTCTATAAAGGCTTTACGCTGTTTTGCTTCTTTTCTTGTTTCCAGCGTGTCCCATTTTTGCTTTCTTTCTCCAGTATCATTTAAGTACCAGTAAATAACGGAAAAACTTGATTTTCTTTGTTTGATTGTAGCCATATATTTCTCTCCTTAACAGTTAAATTTGATTTAACCATTTATCGAAAGAAACTTTTGATACTCGTATAGCTCGACCAACACGAACATAACTAAATTGACCGCTTTTTACCAATGAATAAGCTACCTTTTTGCTAACTCCTAGTTGTTCAGCAATTTCCTCTACTGTATAAGTCTTTTTTTCCTTTTTTAAGGGTTGTGCATTTTTTGTATCACTTATCACTAATAAGACTCCTTTCGTAGTGACAGCAGCAAAACACACTCGTTTAATGAAGTTATTATATCACAACTCCATGAAATGAGAACATATATTTTGCTGCTAATAATACCTTTTCTTCTAAACAATCAGATGGCTTTAGCAAGCTCCACAGGACTTTCACCTTTCCCATTCTGATGGGTGAACCGTGTCATACGGGTGTATCATTATCCAGATATACAGGTCATGGCTAAACGACCATTCCAAAAGTCGCTCACAGATCATTGCATGAATCGCTCACTTTGTTTTGAAAGGTCATGGCGTACAATATCCGCTGGCTCGCTGCATATCAAACGTATCTGATTGTTTTATTCAGTTGTCAAAGAACACCCGACTGTATTTGTCAGTCTGTGAAAATCCATTATCTGAAATAATAGACTTTCATAGATTGACAAGCGGAGCATAAGGAAAGGGAGAAAAGCTCCGCCCGTCGGAATGGTTAAATTACGATAATCTCAAAGTTTGCAATCATATCCATTACCGCAGCCTGTATTCTGCCTTTCAATTCAGAATCCACTACCATGTAGACATTTCCGTATTCATCATACAATTTGCGTAAGCTCAACTTTGATATGTAACCGTCATAAAAATCCAAGATTTTCTGTATTGCAGCTTCATCACCATTAGTAGCCGCCACAATCACAGCAAACGGTATGTGTTTTGTGCTATTATCCACTTTTATTCCTCCTCCATCATTTTTCGTAAATCTTCCAGAGTGCTTGTCCTGTGACGGTAAACAGTGGTACGAACCACATTCATAAGCTCTCCAATTTCTGCGTCAGACATATCCATAAAGTATGACAACAAAATAATATTTCGTTTTCTCTCTGGTAAACATTTGAGTGCTTTACTCAACTGGTCGTCAGATACTTGTACTTCCATGCCAAGAACATTGAACGCTGTATAATCGCTGGAATACTTGTCATAAACGCCAGCTTTATTCAATTCCAAATCCGATATTTCAGAAAATGGAACTTCATGCTTCAAGCGTCTTGATATATCACGGTTATACTTCATTGCTGCTCTTTTAATGACTTTCTTTGTAAGGCAATCAAACTGTGCTTGAATAGCCTGCTCGAAAGAAGATGACTTCATAGTTTTTCACCTCCTTTCTGCGTGAGAGTGAATAAGGGTTGTTTTCCCTCTATCCCCCTTTCCACACAGTAGCTACCCACGCAGCAGCTATTTGTTGCGTTTTCAGAAAAGAATTTGAAAAAAATTTTTAAGCAGCAAAAAAGCACAAGAACATAAAAGAAATGCTGTTCTTGTGCTTTTACGATTGTTCCTACTATGTAATGTGAAAAACCACATTCAAGAGTATTTTGTACCGCTGTGAAAGTTAGAATTTTTTTAACAATAACGAATCTGTCGAAGATTGTCGATTATACAGGTCTTTCAATGCGGCTACCTCCCAGAACCGCTAAAACAAAACCTATATGCTGTTTTTATTGATGGAAAAAGAAAAAGGCGGCTTTTCAAACCGCTATTGAAGTAATGATATTTTTTGACACGCAAAAATGGTACTGTTAATAACGGTTTTTTTTATTTACCGTTAGGCAGCACTCCTTTTAATCTTTTACGCATAATAGGAACTGATAAACCATACTATACGTTTTTCTATACCTGTTAGAAAATCAACAGGAACAGTAAAATATAGTGAGGTGATTACATATGCGTAAAAAAGAAGATAAATATGATTTTAGAGCTTTTGGTCTTGCAATCAAAGAAGCTCGTAAAAAGCAAAAATTAACTCGTGAGCAAGTGGGAGCAATGATTGAGATTGACCCACGCTTTTTAACAAATATCGAAAACAAAGGGCAGCACCCAAGTTTACAGGTGTTTTATGACCTTGTATCATTACTTAATGTTTCCGTTGATGAATTTTTCCTGCCTGCGTCTGATCTGGATAAAAGCACCAGAAGACGACAGTTGGAAAAACAACTTGACAGCCTTTCCGATAAGGATTTAATTATCATGGAAAGTGTCGCTGATGGAATCATTAAATCTAAGAAAGTGGAGGACGAGTAATCCTCCACTTTTGGCTCTTAAATAAAATAAGCCGATAACCCAAGAAATTTCATTCATTCTCGGTATTATCGGCTCTGCGTCTTAGCGTCTGGCTCTTTGATAATTTGTATTATTAAGCACCTATTAAAAGCTCTTTTCCAAAAACGTTTTTATGTTCAGCTCCGCATTTTTTCATTATGATTTTTAACGACTGTTACCTGTAAATCCTTTGCTTCAATCAAACTTTCCTGTTTGCACTTTGGGCAGTAGAGGGGAAAGTTTTTCAGTTCCGTATCTTTCCGTATCTGCAACCTTGTTTTATTCCCACAGACAGGGCAACGTACCCATTCAGATACCATCTTTGCCATATTATCCGTCAACCTCCTGTAATTATATAATTAGTACAAATTACTACTTTTTTGTAAAGTTAAAAACTGCTTCTTTGATTTCTTTCTCATGTCCAACCATTAAATGTCCACCGTTTTCAAAAGAAAGAAATGTGCAGTTTGGGAAGCGTTTTACTACATTTTCCGTGTCGGCATAGTTTATTAGCTTATCGTCTTTTGCTTGAAAAATCAGTGTTGGAGCTTGTAAATCTTCAATAGGATAACTATCAAAATTTCTTGCCATATCGGAATTAGTAACAGAAGCGTCCAGTATTACGCCATTTTTTCTACTACCACAAGGAAGCATACTATAAATTGTGGATGGCTCCATACCCATAACAAGATTGAATAATGGACTAATTAAAAACATAGCATAATCATTACATAAAAAAGCGGGCGGTCCGGCATATTCCATATACTTTTCCGGCTTTTCTATATATGGCATAGCGGAGCAATATAAAATTAAGCCTTTTATTCGTTCAGGATAATCCAATGCGAACCGAATAGCAACGCTTCCGCCAGCCGACGTTGCCAACAAATATACTTTATCAATTCCTAAATTATCCAATAGTTCAACATAAGCCTTTGCCTGTTCAGCAGGTGTCCCATCACCCAAAATATCACTACCTAAATATCCAAATCGTGAGGGAGCTATAATTCTATAATCAGAGTTAAAATCTTTACATGTATCATAGGATTGGTCATAGCCACCAAAAATTCCATGAACAGATAGGATTGTTTCGCCCTCTCCCGTATCAACGTAACTCATATTGCCATAACTCAATATAGCTGTTTGAACCTCATAAGCGGCAAGCCGTTCTTTGCTTGCTTTTACCGCTATACTACACCGTATTCCTTGAACAATTAGATAGACTGCAAGAACAAGCAGAATACCTCCTATAACATATATTATCATGTGCTTATTCCTAGCCTTTCCTGTTGTCCTTTTCGTTGTCATTCCTTGTTCCTTTATATGTTTTACAAAATTCTTGCACCACTAAGGTAAGTTCATGTTTGGCTTCCTCTATCTCATTGGGGCGCATATCATATTTTTGAAGCAGATAGAATATAGGTGTGTAAAAACGCAGAGCAATAATATGAGGATTTTCCCCTTTGATAACTTTTGCGTCTATAAGTTTAGAAAATATTTCTTTTTCATGGTCGATTGCTCTAATAATAAAAAAATCTTCAAACAGCCGGTTAATTTCCGGGTTATGGTATCGTTCTATCATCAGCATTTTACGAAATTTTGCTGCCACATTATCCTGCAAATAAAACATAAAAAGAGCGTTTGCAACCTCGATAAGATGTTCTTCAGCAATCGTTTCATAAGAGAATGAAGCTGTCTTACTTCCCGGTAGCTGCATATTATTTCTGATATTTTCCATTCGTTCCGCAAAAACTTCAACACAAGAATTAAAAATGTCTTGCTTACTCTTGTAGTGTTTATATAGTGATGGTGTTTTTATGCCTACGGCGTCAGCAATCTCACCGACATAAACCGCACTATATCCCTTTTCCGCAAACAGTGTCAGCGCTTCATTCAAAATTTTCTGTTTTGTTGTCATTCCACTACCTCCTGAGCTAATTCAAATTAGCCTGTTACATTATAGGCTAATTTGAATTAGCTGTCAATGGACTTACAGAAACTTTCACCCAATTTTCATCTTACCGAAAAACGGTATAGTGATAAATATGTTTTAAATTGTTAGACAAGGCTTGCTATAAATATAATATCTAGCAAGTCTGTTTTCAATTTATTTTACAATCTTCCAGTTACTATCTTTTTCCAGCGTCAAGTCAAACTGTGAAATCTGCGTCGCCTTTGTTCTCTGGTCGAGATATTTCACCGATACCGACACTTTGACCTGTTCACCATCTTTGATAAAGATAGGATTTACCAGCTCCGAGAACACATAATCGCAGTTTACAGGTTCAAGCACATTCCCAGATACATAGTAGGCAAGTTCCTTTTCGGTTGCAGTCGGATAGAGCTTGAAGAAAGTTTCCAAGAACTCTGTCACTTCCTCTGTTGTGGCAGCGTCCACCGTTCCGTCAGATTCCTTTGTTTTTGGTTCATAGCTGGATTTTGTTGGTGTGCTGCTGATGGTCGGATTCTGTGTGATAACCATGTTTCCGTCACTATCTACATGAACCACCACCATATAAGCGGAAGTATAACCGATAGACTGTTCACCCTCCGTTACCGTCTGATCTACCGAGTAGACAACGGTAAAGTCGTCTGTTCCAGCATCTTCTATATTCCATATCTTCACATCTGTGACCGTAGAGCTTGTAGGTATATCCTGTCTTACCGTATCAACATTCAAATCCTGCAAGCTCTTTGTCAGATAGTTATTGATGGCTGCGGTTCGTGCGTCAATGGATTCCTGCGTGTTGTTCCAAGAATAGTAGACTAAAGCAAAGGATTTTACAAAGTTCTCTATCTTGTTGGTATCAACGATACGCTGTTCAATGACTTCTTTTTCATGTACCGTGTGCATATCAATAGCGGTGAAATTCTTATACACCCCAAAGCTGACACTTGCAATCAGCACCAGCCATAAGGCAATCACGGTTTTCTTATGCGTGCCTATTTTCATCACAGGCACGTGTCTTTCTTTTTTGGGTTTCGATTCTTTGTCCTTTTTCTTAAATATCATAGTACCATTTCCTTTCTATTTCGTTTTTACCCGTCCAGCACCAATCAAATGTTGCTGCCAGTACGAGCTTGTTAAATCTGCATATCCGATAGGATTTCCAGCGTGATACATTCTGTTGTTTCCTGCATAGATTCCCACATGAGTAACATACGTTCCAGCATTATAAGTTGAGTGGAAGAATACCAAGTCACCAGCCTTTGCCTGTGATAATGGTATGTGCTGTGTAGCGTCATACTGTGCCTGTGCGGTACGAGGTAAACTGATACCAACTTTTCTATAACACCAAGAGGTAAGACCAGAACAATCAAAGCTGGTGTTTGGATTGCTGCCGCCATAGACGTACTTCCAGCCTTGATACTTCAATGCTTCATTGAAGATTGCCTGCACCGTAGCGTCGCTAAAGTTTGGAACAGCTAAATACTGATTCACAAGCCGCACGTAGAACATATTCCCGTACTTGTAACGCCAGCCGCCATTTTCCTTAATGGAAATCTCATTTTTATAGGTGACTTTCACACCGCCCGATTTATCCTTTGCAAAACTGACAGCCAGTTCAAAAGTATATTTTTTTCCGTGATTCGCCACATAATCAATAAAGCCGCCACCATAGTTATAGGCTTGTACCACCGTATTGATGTCACAGCCTTTTGCTTCTGCGGATTTCAAAAGCTCCGAAAAGTATTTACACCCCTGTTTGATGGATTCCTCTGTGGAAAGGGAGTTAAGCGGCAGACCAAGTGATTCACTGGCTTGCATAACGTCTGTTGTACCTGTGCCGCCAGATTCCACCTGCATGATGGCAAGCAGATAATTCACATAATCTTCAACCCCGTATTCTTTCGCATATTTTTCTACCGTCGGCTGATGTTTCAGCACTTCCTCTGACAGATTCAGTCCAGAAAAATCATAGTGGGAAGTGCTGCTTTCTTCATCATCTGCGGTCACGATAAACAGAAACAAAAGCAGACAGATAATCACCGTGAAAATCCCACCGAACACAGCGAAGTGTCTTAGCTTCATTTCTTGCCGCCTTTCCTGCTGGACGTTTTATTCGTGGTCTTTTTCTGTACGGTCTTTGTCTGTTCCTGATGCTGTACGGTCTGACGGGTAGTAGGGGCAGATTGTTTATTCGCTGTTGATGTAGATTCTCTGACAACCTGTGTCCTTACATTCTCCTGTTGCCTTGTCGCTGGTTCTTTTGCTCTGGCAGATTGTGATTGTTCCTTTGTCACAGTTGCAGGACGTTTTTTCGCAGTAGATTCCTGTTTAGAACCTGCCTCCTGTGGAGCTGCTTTCGCAGATACAGGCGTTGTCACTGGTCGCTCATGCAATGGGGCAGTTCCTTTCGCTGTACCAGCTTTTGTCGCTGATCCATTGTCCTGTCGCTCCTTATCCTGTTCCACAGATTTCTTATCAACCAGCGGTCTTTGTTTATTCTGTTTCTCTGATGGCTGCTGTTTTGATACCGCTTTTTTATCTACGATACCACGCTTAGAATCCGATACCTCTTGTGTCTGGCTCGTAGAGCTGCTATGTACTGCCGAGTGTGAAGAATCTTTTTTCTGATTATCGGGCAGAGCAGGCGGTTTTTGATTCACTGGTAAAGCAGGCGGCTTTCCATTACCTCCACTGTGGGAAGATGGCGTATTATTCGGTCTGCTATGACTGCCGCCTGCTGATTTTGCATTATTCGTCTTTTTCGTGGCAGTAGCAGCCGCAGCACCAGCGACACCCCCAGCAGCACCAGCCGCAACGGTTCTTCCGATTTTACGCTCCAAGCGTCTTGCCCTGCGGTTCAGGAACATATAAGGTCGTCGCATGATTCGCCTGCTGACCTGCTGTGTATCGGAAGATTGCAGACTGAACATTGCCATCAAATCACCGAGTTTAAAATAGATTCCTGCAAAGGTGACTATCTGTAAAAAGGCAATCATAAAGAACGGATAGCCAGAAGAAATCGAGTAGAACATAGTGGATATGCTGAAAGCAGTCGTGATAATCAGCGTGATTCCTGCCCTCATCATAATGGTATTGAACAGCTTCGTAAGTGCCTTTTTTGCCATGCCCTCATAAGTCGGTATCATGGATAAGATAAAGCTAATCGGTAAAAACATGGCGTAAATGATAAATAGTACCTGTGAAAAAATCATCATGCCCGTAAGCAGGAATACAAAGATAGAGATTCCAATATTGAAGATAAACAGAAATACCACTGTTCCCAGTCGGCTCATGGTCTTTGTGACACTTAAATTTGCATTATCCCTGTCCTCGATTTCATCAACAACAACGTCCTCTCTGTCGTCCGTATCTGGACTTGCCGATAACAGGCTTTCCACACGGTCAGAACCCAGTGTTTCTATATCGGATTCCCCATACTGCAAGAGCAGCCACGGTTGTTTCACCTGTATGGAAAACAGGCTGTCACGAATCAAATCCACACTGTCTTTTCCTTTGCTGTTGGAATCGGGCAGCACAATCTTTGTACCAAGCGATAACGCCGAGCTGCTTATATCAGCGGAAAAGTCGTTGATTTTGCTGATATAGTTTGGAGCGTAGGCGATAAAGGACGCTGATAAGATAAACACCACAAGGAAATTGATAACTGCATGAACCGCCTTTGTCGTTTCCCTTTTGATAAGTCCTGTGTAGGAAACATAGATACCCATTACCAGAATAAGGATAAGCAAAAATCCTACATAGAACCCCTCACTGGAAAAGCCGCTGGAAGTGATACCTGCAAGCGTCTGAATGTTCTTTCCGATAGAACTTGCGGTATCAGAGATAAAGTCCAGCTTGTAGGCTTCCTGTACCACATATCCCGTCGCATTGGAAATGTATAAGCTCACCGTCCAGACAAAGTTTGTGATGGCATATAGTCCGTACTGAATACTTTTGCCGATACCGTCCAGCCAGTTCCACGGTAGCCAGTCCCAGCTTGAATCCACATAGAAGTCCAACTGGTAGTTTTCCAGCGGATATTTAGAATAGGCGTTAGCGTCGCTTACCGTATTGTCTACCAGACCAGCCGCATGAGCCACCGTACCTGTGATTGACAGGAATACCAGCACACCGAGAACTACCAGCAGAGCGATACCGAAGAATCTTAGGATTTTTCGTTTACGCATAGGCTTCACCTCGATTCTTCCGTCTGCACTGGTGGTCTGGTATCAAAGGCATGGAACAGGTCAGCGAATACAGGGTGAATCTGGATAACGCCCACACGCCCGTATAAATCTTGAAACAGGCATTGTCCGTTTTCCAAATCCCTAAGTCGCTTCTGGTTGCCCTCGTCATCTTTATCCACACCGAAAAATTCAAGGGTATTTTTGATTTCTTTTATATCTGTGCTTCTAAAGGCAAATTTCAGACCGATATTATTCTTCATTTTTTCGTCGTCCACATCACCAGAGTTTTGTGTGACGAAATAAACAGCGGCGTTCATGGAACGTCCAGCACGAATCAGCTTGTTAGAGAGTGCTTTTCCCTGTGCTACCTGTAAGAACGTCCACGCTTCGTTCAAATCCACCATCTTGAAAATGCTTCTGTCTGAATGGATAAAGTCTAAGGCAAAGGTACTGATAACGATAAGCATTGCCACCGACAATAATTCCATAGTAGTGTATTCTTCAAACTTTGTGTCCTTGTCTGGCAGTACAAGGTCTGCCACCTGTATGATATTAAGCTGTCGGTCTAAACTGATGGACTGCTTTACATCACCGTCCGAGAAAAGTAAGTGTGCAAAGTCATAGTCCGTCATGCTTTCGATATGGTCTGCGATATTTTCTGCCACTGATGAACCGTCTTTCCTTAATTCATCAATGACACGGAGTAGTCCACGCTGCTTACTTTGTGTCACGGAACGGATTGCACGACGCAGAACAGGGAACTTCTCACCGTCACGACTGCTGATACCAGTTAAAAAAGTGAGTATGTCGATAGCCAAACTTTCAGCGTCCTTTGTACGCTTCATAATCACATACGGGTCAAGAAGTCCTTTGTTCTTATCCTCACTGGTGAGATTCACGATTTTAATTTCATGTGCAATATCGGGTAGTGTTTCCTGCCAGTTGCCACGCTCTGATTTCGGGTCTACAATGACCGCTTTTCCTCCAAACAGCACCGCATAATAGATGATAAGGTTGTTACAGAATGACTTGCCGCCACCGAGCGAACCAAGAAAAGCGGCAGCCAACGCATTAGTGACCGAACCCTTAACGCCCTGTGCCGCAAGGCTAGGCTTTAAGTACACATTCTTTCCTGTGTCAAGGTTATAGCCGATATAGATACCGTCCGTTTCCCCAAGCTGCTGTGTCGCACCGAACCCAAGACCAGCGAGAAAGTCAGAAGTGACATACTGGATATAGTCATTGATGTAACGCTTGCTTGCTGGAATAAATTCACCGTGAAGTCCTAACATATCACCAAACGGACGAACCAGTTTGACATTCAAGTCGTCATAAAAATCCTTGACTTCATCACAGCGTCGCTTCAATTCGTCCAATGAATCAGCCGCCACACGGATAACGTAAGACAGCTTGTACATGGATTCCTTTGACTGGTCGAGATTCATTTCCAGCTCATTCACCGAATCCAGAGCTTCAATGACGTTGTTTCCCGTTTCGTTGTTGGATTCCCAAGCGTGGTTATCCAAGTCTTTCAATTCTTTCTTTTTATTCCTTACCGTAGTCAGAGCTTTTTTGTTGGTGACGATTTCCACATTCATAGAAGTGGAAACGGGGAATGTGAATTGTTGTTGCTGATAATAAAATATCTCACTTGATGGAAAGTCCAGCTCCCCCACGATATTGTTAATCGTGAAGTAGGCAACATACGTTGTCTGATCTTCACGCTCTATCTTTAGGTATCGCTGGTTTTCTTCTATTATGCAGCGAGTAGGACGGATAAGGTCATATCGCTTCACCAGCGTTTCACGTTTTAACTTCTTGACGGGTAAATCGTAACTGTAATCACTGTACGCAACGCCTGTATTTCCGTAGATGTGTTCCAAGAGATACCCGAAGTCGTTTTTATCCAGCCTGCGGAACTGAAAACGTCTTGATATTTTACTTTCCAAGAGTTTTTCCATCTTCATAAAACGGTTGATTTCATCATTACTCATGGAAACAAAGTCACCCATGAGCTTGTGATTGACCTCATAGATAAAATCGGTAAAGGTCATGGCTGCTGACTTCTTCATGCTCTTTAGGTTGATTTCTTCCTCATTGACTAACAGCTTGAATCCAAGAAAAAAGCGGTAGTCAATCTGATTTTCCCCAATCATCTCAACCAACGCTTCGGTCTGTTCGTCTACCTTTTTACAGGCGATTTCTTTTAACCTGCCTGTGATTCCTTTTTTGGAACGCTCCTGCATGGCACGCAGACTGTCCTCTGTGGCAATCTGCAAGGCATGGATTTTTCCGTCACGGTTCTGTGCGATAAGCTGACGGAAGTTGTCATGCACCATATATTTTTCCTCTGGTGACAGGAACGAATAATTGTAGGGTGTCAGCTCATAGTAGGCGAAGCACTCACCGTCATGGTTGAACACCAGATTGTTTTCTATATATTTAATCGGGAACATACATCACACTCCTAACTGCTGTAATAACGGGATTGAATTTCTCATGTTTCAGCTTGATGGCGTTTCCTGCATAGGTCACTTTGGGACGTAAGGCAAAGGTGACAGCCGATTTCAAGAATCCGAAAGGCTTCTTTCCGTCAAAGGTCTTTTGCGATACGAACCAAGTAAACGCCACAGGGATTCCAAAGTATTTGAGGAACGCCCCGTCAATCATGTTAAAGGGCGGCAGCTCCCCAAAGAGAATCACCACAAACAGCGACACCACAAACCAAGCCATCTGACTGAACGTGAGAGGAAACGGGAGCTGAAAGTCGTTGATTGCATAAATGACTTTCTCCACGCTCCATATGCTTGTATAGCTTTTGATTTTCTTCAATTTTTACAGCTCCTTTCTTTTCTAAAATGGAAACAGCAGCCTATATTTCAAGGCTGCTGCATAAAAAATACCAGTGTCATTTCACTGGTTGATGATAAAATATTCAGTTGTAATTGTCAGTACGGACATTCAAACACGCCATGATTGGTGACGACAAAACGCCCCTCTAAATCAAGGTCACGCCCGTAGGCTTCATAATCTATGTAGTTTCTTATCCTGTCTGGTATTTCACCCAGACTTTGACATTCATCTATGAAGTAATAGGCAACGTCTGTCATATCGTCACAATCGGGATAATGGATAATATCGTCTGCGTGTTCGCACAATTCTTCCAAACTGCTGTAATAGCAGAGCAGCTCTGAAAGTTCGTCCTGTATATCCTCTGGTAAGTCCTTCACCATTTCACAAAGGCGGTTGACTTCCTCTATTGGTGTGTATTCGTCAATCTCAAAGGGCAGCTCGTAATCATGGATAGCGTATTCTTCGTATCGCTCATTCAAGCCGATACGTTCTGCCATTTCGTCATAATCGACAGGCGGAGTGAACCACGCACCTACAAGCTCACCCTCGTTATATTTTCCAAGATTGGCGATATAAACTCGCATTTCTTCTATATTACATCACCCCTTTACTGATAACGGAATACGCCGCTTGTTGTAAAAAGGTATCTGTCGTCCATTTCCAGTTCACTTCCGTAGGAATGGTAGTCGATATGTTTTAGAAGTTCGTGGGGAATCTCACCGAAAACGGATTCCTCACGGATAAGGTATTCTGCCAGTGCCGCACCGTCCCCCACATCATAGTAACGTATCTCGTCCTTATGGTCAATAAATTCATCAAAGCTGGCAAACCATTTCTGCTGAATGGCTTTCATTTCATTACCAATAGGCGTACCCTCCATTTCAAGAACCATGCGACAGTTGGCATTGATTTCCCAAAGCGGCATATCGCTGTGTACATCAAAGGGCAGCTCATAGTCCGCAATCTCAATCTGTTCTTCATGTTCCACACCGAGTTTTTCTCTGACTTCCTCAAAGTCCACAGGGCAGCTAAACCAGTCACCAGAGTAACCGTCGTCCTCGTCATGGTAAGGCTTTGTATTGTTTAAAAGATAGATTCGCATTTCCTGCAAGGCTTATCACTTCCTTTCCTCATTTCCAGTATTCCCATTATAACAGCATAATCTACACCGAACACATAATGAGAGAATTTTTCTAACTGTTCTTTCGGATATGCAAGCGGTATCTGTCGTTTGATTTCCTCCCATACCTCACGTTTATGGTAGGGCAGGTCAGAAACATGGCAGCCGATACAGTCTTTCATATCCTCAAAAATATCTGTTTTCATGTTGTCCTCCAATCTTAAAAATTTGCATAAAAAAAGCAGCAAACCTTGTAGATTTACTGCCTAATTTTTCTTTTAGTTTAGTTTGCATTTCCATTTCATTTTTATTATACCAGTCGTTTTTCTTCCCGTCCAATAATTACCATTCAGTTCTTTTTCTTCAATATCAAAAAGAACTGAACCATAATGAATTCTGCTTTTTTCTTGAATTGTTTGAAGAGGTGTACTGATATAAGTATATGATAATTGTGTTAGTTGATTATCAGGGTCAAGATTAAAGCCATATGCCATACTGCGACTTGTCATTTCATCTGTTTTCATAATGCAACTCACATGAAATAGTGATTGCTTAATTATTAAAGTTGCTTCTATTGGTGGTATTTTTTCATTTGTGTTTGGATCAATCCAATCCGATTGAATTTCACCTTCCCAGATTCCATTTAAATTCGGTACTAATACAAGCCATCTTTGAAATATGCGCATTTTCCATAAAATAGTACTAAAAAGGAATAAGAAAATAGAAACTACCGTGACAGATTTTGTAATGCATTCAATACAAAAGTTCAAATCAATAGTACTGTCATTTAAGGTATAGGTTATAAGTACTGTCACTACTACCAATCCAACGAGGACGTATGTCATTATTTTCGTATTAATTGTTTTCATTTCCATACCCCATATATATCCACATTTTCAATAAAAAATCTTGTGCGTCATCTTTTGTCCATTTTCTGCTACTATGAAATAAATACAGCCAATCACTAACTTCACCCCATTCAGAGCATTTATTGTCTTTTATAGCATGATATAAATATATAATTGCTTGTTTGACAGTCTCATTCCATGTTGAATATTTTGTAATGGTAGTGTTAGGTATGTTCCATACTAAACATTCTACAAGAAAAGAAGTAATCTTATCTTTTTCAATTAATCCTTCTTCCGACATTTTATTGCGTACTCGTTTAAAAATTCTTACTAATTTTTTGTATTGATGGTTAGTCGCAACATTTTTAGAGTTACCATTTTCAATATGTTCTTTTGGATAATTGATAACGGTTTTTCCATCATTAGCAAAATATTTAATTCCTTCAACATAGTTGTTAGGATTTGTACTGTTAATTACATTATAATTTCTATACTGCATACTAATTACACAATCTGCATTTACTCTGTAGGAATTTGATGAGATTTTAACAGATTTATTCCCCAAAGAGATACTGTCAGCTCCAAATTTCTTTTTTAAAGCGCGAATTACACGTTCTTTATAATCAGAATAAGAAATAGTGCCCTCAGAAAATGAATAATCGGCATCATTTTTTCCTTCAGGATAACAAGTAAAAAATGTACTGGTAAGCATTACATTCACATCAACGTCACTATTTACTCTTACATTTGTATTGTTTCCATAAGACCCTTGAACAAATATTTCGTATTTAAGCGAATCAAATTCGTCACTACTTTGAATGGCTTTTTTTATCATATTAATAACGTTATTTATTTTTGTATCTTCGGTTTCACTAGCCGGTTTATACCAACTTTTTAAAGTTTCTTCACTGAAATTTGCCACGGATAAATTACCACCTTTAAATGATTTTTTACATAAGTAAATTATATCAGTTATTTAAAATTATATACCTAATTTTCGATTATCCGCATAAACACTAGACTTTCAAGCATTTTGAAGTATAAAAAAACATTCATTTTACCACGAATTTACCACGATTGAATGAGCCTTGATATGACCTATAAAATAATACCCAAAAGACATCATTTAGATATAATGATGTCTTTTTTAAAAGCAGTCAATCCTAAGACTAACTGCTCTATATGTGATATAAGGTTATCAGACAATTTACTAACAAGGTATATACTATCGCCCTAATAACATAGACAAAAATTTTAATAATGAATCAATTCCACCAGTAAATAGAAATAACCCTAATATTATCGAAACTATTGTTCCTATGTTAATTTTTTTAGCCAGAATAAATACTGCTGGGTGCTTTGGGTCAATATATATACTATATACATTTCCTTGTGTCATACTCCTATTTAATCTTTTATGAGAAATATTCTGTGTTGTTTGCTCACGATAATAAGTTCCGTTATATGTATATTCAAATATTGGAGATTGTGTAGAAATGCCATTGCCACCATAATATGTATTATAGCCACAATACACGCCGTCCACTTTTTCTCTACAACGCAATAACGAATATAAATCATTTACCCCAACCAAAATAAATATCAAACCAAATATAGTCGCTCCAAACGGATAAAACAAAAGCTCACCATATGGCAAAGTTAAAGATAAAATAGAAATAATTCCACAGCCAATGAAACAAATAAACATAATCAAACAGATAAGTGGCATGACTTTATAGCGTTTCTTTTTCATAATCACAAAACATACTATACCAAATACTATTGTTAAAAAATAAATAAGAATTGTCATTACCTAATCGCTCCTTTGATTTTCCCTTACTACTTAATCACTATTATTTTTCTAACTGTTCTTGCACAAATTTAATACTATTCTGAATCAATTCTTTATCTTTTTCTGTTGCAACTTCTTCTAATTGTTTAAACAAAGCAATACTTTCATTTCGTTTACCTAATACATTAAATGCAGTTGCAATATTAAGATACCATGTCATTTCATCTTGCATATCTTTAGGCTTCATATCCATTGCAAGAAGTTTTTCTAAAAAGAGTTCTCCATTTTTATTTTCTTGATATTCTCTTACAATATCGTTATTCATTTTTCTAAACTGATATCCTCTACGCATTAAAACAAAGAACATGATAAAGAAATAAACAATAGTAATAACGGCAATACCACCAACGATAATGCCTAAAAAACCAATTGTTGATTTTACATAGGGAATTACTATGTTCACATAAATAAATAGCAGTACCGCCCAAAATAGAAAGGCTAATCTAATGAGCCATTTATCTTTTTTTCATACATTGCTCTTTTCTTTTTTAGATTTTCGGGTTCGTAAATCATTTTTTCACTCCTTTATTACTACATCAATCAGAATTTGTTTCATTGTTCTGATTTTGTTTCTTCCATTCCTTATAATCTTTTTGCGTTTTTTGTTGTCTTTTAACATCTGCCATTTTTTCCAAAATCACTTCTACGTCTGGTTGACTGTGCTGTTCTGGTAGAGAATAGAAAATAAGGTTATCATCGCTTGTATATACTGAAATATTAAAAACCAAATCACTTTCTACAATTTCTTGCATGATATAGGAAAGTTCTTCTGCATATTCTTTATCAGTTTTTCCCTCATTAAGATATATACTTGTTTCTATTTCATATTCCCTTTTTTTCAGATATTCTTCTACACTTTCCTTACCATTCCATTCTGTCGTGGTTGTATGCCCTTGAACTTCAATTTGATAACCTCTTATAAAAGGCTTATCTTGAAATAAAGGAGTTGCAAGTTCTTTTATTTCATCAGAATAGTAATAAACATGGTAACTATCCTCAAAAAGTCCAGTATTTCGTGTATATATAGTAGCAGTTTGAGAAGAATTTTCTTTACTGGAAACTTCTGCCATAATCCAGTTTAATCCTATTTTTTCTTCTTTGTACTTCTTCACTTCTGTAATAATAAATTCTTCATTGTATTTGTCCTTTAATTTGGATAAGATATATTTTTGTGCTTCTTCACTAGAGTTAAAATCATGCGAATAACTGCTACAACCATTTAATAGTCCTAGACAAAGCACGCTTGCTATAACACCTAATAAAAATTTTTTATATCGCATAATCGCCACCTCTATGTGATTTGATGATTTAATACAGTTCTACAAACTGGAATTTACTGCACTACAAACTGGATTTTATCCATCTATGAAAGTTGATTTATACAGTATTCTCTGATTGCATTATTTATAGATACATCACCATTCTTAAAAATACCTTCACCTTTGTCTTTCAAATAATCTAAAGCACCTTGATATTTATGCTCGTGAATCAATGATAATGCTTTTCTTAATTCAACATGGTATATAGAATTTTCTAAATTATTGTAAAAATCACAGATTGAAGATGATTGAGCAGTTTTATAAAAATGTTCTAAATAATTATCTATGATTTCTTCTAATTCACTGATTGTCCATTCTTTTAATTCTGTTTCATTTTTAAACAATTCAGCACCGCTAACTGTAAATGCACCAATAGTTCTCAAACTTAATGGTTCTTTTTTATTGGTTTCCATTTTCAATAAATCCCATAACAAATCATCTAACCACAATGGTTTGATTGTTTCTATAGCAGTACAATAACACTTATCATCTGACTTTACTTTCACACCAATAAGCAAATCAAAGAATAATTCCTTTGTACTATACCAAATCATAAAATCTTTTTTCTTAAACTTATATTTTTTAATTTTATCTTTAAGCATTTTAGGCAAAACTTTTGTTAGTTCTTTATATTTTTGTCGTTCTTCTTTTGTCATTTGAAACACATCCTTACAACTTCTAATTTGTCGCTTTCTTCATGCCCATATTATAACAGTTCCATATATCCACCACAATAAAAATCAGCATACCTCTTAATATTTTTCTATCTTGGAAAATACACACTTTTCTTTTCTTCCTCTTGATTATCAATCACAGAAAAGAAAAAGCCCTGTCAAGAGCCTTGCCACCATTGGTGGTGCTTTGCACTCTTTACTGGGCTTTTTATTTGCTGTATCTTCCATGCAAGAGGAAATTAAAGACCTCTGTTCCATTTCGCCTTTAGATAATCTTCATAATCTCCCTCATTAAAGTCTACTTGTGGAGAAGTATTAGGAATATTTTTTCTGTTATCTATATCTGCAAGTTGACGGAATATCCAGTCATCATAAGGGTTGTGATATTTGTATTCTTTCGGCTGTTCTCTGTATCGGTCTAACCCTCGCATTTCCTTATGTACTTTCATCATGCGTTCTATTTTTTGACGCTGTATCAACTGTTTGATTTCCATAAGTTCTTCAATTTCTACAACCTCATTAGAAAGATAATTGCTGATGTATCTAATCAATATGGTTTCCATGTAAAATCTGTATTCGTTTTCATTATCGAAAAATTCATTTTCAGACAGATAATCTAAAGAAACATTGAAGTCCTGTTCCCGTTTGATAATATCCATGATATATGGCTCGGTGTGATCGATATACTTCCATTCTCCCGACAATAATTCATTGGGCGTTACACCCAGCACGTCCATTATCTTTTCCAGCGTATCAAAGGTAGGATAATTCACACCACGTTCAATCTTGGAAAGGCTCTGCATATTGATACCGATTTTGTCCGCCAGTTCCTGTTGTTTCATTCCTCTATGTTTTCTTATGGTTTGTATGTTCTCTCCTAAGAAACTGATTTTCTTTTCATAATGCTCCATAACTTAGTATAACCGCTCCTTTCGTTGCTTTTTTTGGTATTTATAAGCATATCATACTTAATCTATATCCAAAAGTCAACAAAAACTTCTTGACAAGTAATTCTAATGGCGTTATTATCATATCAGATAGAGTGATTAAGCACGCTAGGGTCAATCACACGCTTGAGTAAGCATATAGAATAGATATTTTCATTTTGATAGCATGAATAGGTATGGACTATCAGACCGAAAATAAGGTTTCTGACTGGGGCTGTTCCGTTTAGCCACGAGCCTTACAAGGCTCGTGAGCGTTAAGAACGGAGCAGACACAGGAAGAAAAGGAACGCCTTTAGGCGTTCGTAAAGGGCGTATATGTAACACCGCCCTGCGCATACATGTCATAGTACCCAGAAACTGTGATAAATAAAGGAAAAAACACGATTTTTACCCCGCAAAAAAACGGGAAGTACGAAAGGAGTAATGCACTATAACTACACACAAAAATTTATCCGTTAAGATTGATTACATCAGCATTGTATTTGATACTGCAACCGCAGAAGATGTCATCATGCACATTTTAGGTTTACCGACTGATATTTTCAATGTCTATCCGGCAAGCATTAAATACAAAACTTATCAAGCACGCTGGCAGATTGGAGATATTTATGTATCGGGGGACGCAAGAAAAACAGAGGATAACCCACAAGGGTTAGGCTGTTATCTTGTTATGACTGGCAGAGGTTGTGATGATATTTTCCGTATTCTCGACAATAGGAATTATACTTTTGGGGATATGTTCAAACATTGTGAGCGAAGATACGGACGGGATAACTTCCACTTCACAAGGCTTGATATTGCCATTGACGATAAAAACGAAAAGCCATTTTTTACCATAGATCAGATAAAGAAGAAATGCGAAAAAGAGGAATTTATCTCGAATAGTGAGGGCTACCACTTTGACGAAAGCAAGTTTGATGATTTCGACACCGCAAAGACTGTTTATATCGGTGCTGGCAAATCGGGATTGTCCTACCGCTTTTATGATAAGGATAAGGAAGTCTGTTCAAAACATAATAAGACACTTGATGAAGTCGGCAGTTGGAAACGGACAGAAATGCAACTGCGTGATGATAAGGCTCATGCTTTTGCCATGACATTCAAGGAAAGACCGCTGGAACTTGGAGAACTTGCTTTCGGTCTATTGGCAAACAACCTACGCTTTGTCGTACCAAACAGAAACGAAAGTAATAAGAGCAGGTGGAAAACTTGTCGGTTTTGGGAACGCTTTTTAGGGGCTGTGGAAGTCTTAAAACTGCAAGTACCAAAACAGCAAAATTCTCTTGAAGAAACACAGCAATGGCTCACAGAGGGTGGCGTGATTTCCGCTGTCAAAAGTTTTTATTTCTTAGAAGAACATGACGCATTAGGTGGACTGGAAAAAGTAGGAACTATGCTTGATAAGGCAAGATACAGCAATTCCCTTTCCAGTAAATTAACCGCCCATTTACAGAGGATAAACCGCACCGACCTTATCCCCTATATCCAGTATGACACGAAACATGGGAAAGGGGGTATCTGATGAATAACAACGATATTCCCGTATGGGAAAAATACACCCTTACCATTGAAGAAGCGTCAAAGTATTTCCGTATCGGAGAAAACAAGTTAAGACGATTGGCAGAGGAAAACAAAGACGCTGGCTGGCTCATTATGAATGGCAACCGCATACAGATTAAACGCCGACAATTTGAACAGGTTATTGATAAATTGGACGCAATCTAATGCAAATGAGCCTTGTATGTGTTATGATGAACACAAGTCATATCAAGGCTCTTTCCAACAAGGAAAGGAGCAGACACCATGAAAGAAAAAAGACGGGATAACAAAGGTCGTATCCTGCATACTGGAGAGAGCCAACGAACAGACGGAAAATACTTATATAAATATGTAGACGCATTTGGAAACACAAAATATGTGTATGCTTGGAGATTGACACCTACAGACCCGACACCAAAGGGAAAACGGGAAAAACCCTCACTTCGAGAACTGGAACAGCAGATAAGACGGGATATTGAGGACGGTATCGACAGCACAGGCAAGAAAATGACGCTTTGCCAACTCTATGCCAAACAGAACGCACAGAGGGCAAATGTGAAGAAAAGCACAATGAAACAACGGGAACAACTCATGCGGTTATTGAAAGAGGACAAGTTAGGTGCGAGGAGCATTGATACAATCAAACCCTCTGACGCTAAGGAATGGGCGTTACGCATGAAAGACAAAGGTTTTTCCTACAATACCATTAACAACCATAAACGCTCGTTAAAAGCGTCATTCTATATCGCCATACAAGACGATTGCGTAAGGAAAAATCCCTTTGATTTCAAGTTAAATGAAGTCCTAGAAAATGATACCAAAGAGAAAGTCGCATTGACAGAGGAACAGGAACAAGCCTTACTCTCATTCATCAAAACAGACAATGTGTATCACAAGCATTATGATGATGTGCTGATATTATTAAAGACAGGACTTCGTATCTCGGAACTGTGCGGGCTGACAGTAGCCGATATTGATTTCAAGAATGAAGTTGTGATTATCGACCACCAGTTATTAAAGAGCAAGGAACAGGGCTATTATATTGAAACGCCTAAAACAAAGAGCGGAATAAGGCAAGTGCCATTAAGCAGAGAAACAATACAGGCATTTCAACGGGTTATGAAAAAACGCCCAAAGGCAGAACCATTTGTGATAGACGGACAGAGCAATTTTTTATTTGTCAATCATAAAGGCAAACCCAAAGTTGCGATTGATTACAATGCTTTATTTGTCCGTATGGTAAAGAAATACAACAAGTACCATAAGGATAACCCCTTGCCACATATCACACCGCATACGCTACGCCATACGTTCTGCACAAGGCTGGCAAGCAAGAACATGAACCCAAAAGATTTACGGTATATCATGGGGCATTCAAACATTAGTATCACAATGAACTGGTACGCTCATGCGTCCATAGATACCGCAAAATCAGAGGTTCAGCGTCTAATCGCATAAGAAGTATTTACCACGATTTTAACCACGCTTGATAGCGAAAATATAAGAAGATAGACCTAGATATGTGAGGTTTACCACAAAAGCAAAATGCCCGTAGAGCCTATAAAATAAGGCTTTGCGGACATTTAAGAAGATATAAAAAGATAGTCAAAAAGACATATATAATTTATTTTAATCAATCGCAATATTTTACATTTTTTATGCCCCAATAATCTTATTGAATAACTGTAACAGTACGTCTTTTACGCCAGCGGCATTGAATACCAAGCCGACAGCAATTAAGGCAATCACCAGAAAGCCGATAAGTTTGGAAAACTCACGCTTGAAACCGAGATACACTCCGATAACAGCGATTGCCATAAGCACCAAGCTCTGTGCATTACTTAAAAACCAGTTGTATAAGTTTTGTCCGAAATTCATTATTTCTCACCTCTTTTCCATGTTTCCATATCCCTGTCAAACTGGCTGCCAGCCTGTACCAGACACATTGTAATCACTCCGATACCTGCACCAAGAGATACTAAAAATAAATCAAATAAGATATGTTTCATGTTGTCATTCCTCCTGTTTAATGACTTCCTCTGTGGAAGTCGTCTGTTGTTCAATCAGTTTCTTATGACGCTCGGTGAGCTTCGCATGGTCTAAAATATCTTTGAGATAACTTGTACCGTTGGTACTGTCTATCTGCTGTAAGACTTTCCAAGTAGGGGCGACCTGCCTGCTTATCCAGTTGAGCGTCCTTGTGAGCGTGTACGGTTCTGGTTTGGTCGTCAGTTTCAGACGCCCACGATCAGAACCGATAAAGTACGCCCATTTCTCATTGGTTTTCCATTCGCTGCGTCGTTTCTCCACCTCCTTGTCTGCGAATCGCATATAGCGGTTGATAATATCAAAAGCGGTACGCTCTGCGTCATGGTAGGTCAGCAGGTCACGCACCGCATGATAGGCTCGCTCATTCTTTAGCCTTATTTCAAAACGGTTCTTGATTTTCGTATCTTCAATAGGAATATCGTATTTGACATACTGTTCATAGTCCTTTTCATAGATACAGAAATAGACTTCTGATTTGAGTGAACCGATATACAATGTATTTCCCATACCGTATTTATCCTGTTCCTGACTTCTGACAAGTTCACCAGAACGGTAAGACTTGAAACTGCGGAATACGGAAATACATTCTTCATGGTTGCATTTCTCTGTCAGCTCTGGAATATCCAAGATTCCTGCCATATCGTTGATGGCAAGGTCAAGACGTTTCATCACACCTCCCTCTATCAGAGCGTCCATGAGAAAGTCATACCAGCTCCTATGCTGTGCCAGCAGGTAGTTTTCCATTTGTCGGCAGCCTTTGCCTTTCAGCTCTAGCAATGTGCCTTTTTCCTTATCGGGTGAAGTCAGCACGAACACATCACCCAAGACATAATGTTCCGCATAGGAGTAGAATCCGAAATCCTCATGTATCATCACATCAAACCTTAATTTGAGAATATCCTCAACAACGTGTTTTACGTCCTGTGTGGGGAATCGGATTCTGACGTAATCCAAGACCATTTCCAGCGGATTGTCTGGATTCAATCGCTCCAGAGCGTCCGTGAATTTCACCTTGATTTCTTCCGTCAAGGCTACTTTTCCAGATTCAAGCCTGCTGACATACTCTCGACTGACACCAGCCATGACCGCAAGCTGATTCTGGGAAACGCCGTACTGCGTCCGTTTTTCCTTAAAATCATTTATCCAATCGGTATCATTCAGTAAAAATCCCTCCAATCGAAAAAGGAATGTGACATTTTCCGATTTTGTCACACTCCCTTGAATGTTTGAAAAGTCCACTGTTTTAGCGGTCTTTCCGATATTTGATTGACTGTTTCCAGATAATTTGTGCCCCCCTGTTAGATAACGGGGGCGAATGGTTGGTGTGGCAAGCCACACCAACACAGGCTAGTCCGTACCTGCGGCTTTCGCTTCACACGCCGCCTGTCCGTCCTGCCTGTTTTGTGACAATCTTCCTATCTCTTTTGGGAAATCGTGTCCTTTTGGTACAAGGGGAGTGTGAAACTCTGATATGACACTCGTTCCCGTATCAACATATCCACGACCTTTTATCTGCTTCAAGAAAAAATCCTTGTCTACCTCACCAAACATCATGGAATAGCCAAGCTCCGACATACGCCCCAATGCAACACGGAAGTTGAACTGGTCACGGATTCCGTCACCGAGATATTTTGCGTCTGGACGCTGACAGGCAAGAATCAGAAAATATCCTGCCTGTCGTCCGAGCATGACTATCTGTTTGAGCTTATTCAAAACAGCGGTATTTTCCTTTGTCGTCAGCATTTCCATAAACGCCACATATTCATCAAAAATGAGAAAATGCGGAGCAAGACCAAGATAGGCATAGTTTTCACCTGTCTTGTAACCGTCTAACTGTTTCATGCTTTCCGAGCGTTCCATCATGCCATCATAGAAGCGGTCAATACAGGCGGTTATATCTTCCTTTTTGTAGTAGACTTCTGGCATGACAACAGATAAATCCGCAAGGTCAGCGTTCTTTGGGTCTAACACATACATAACCGCATTGCAGTGGAGCAG
This sequence comes from Massiliimicrobium timonense, assembly GCF_042850985.1. Lineage (GTDB taxonomy): Bacteria > Bacillota_I > Bacilli_A > Erysipelotrichales > Coprobacillaceae > Allocoprobacillus. The sequence goes on along the minus strand of NZ_AP031415.1, from coordinate 2,039,770 downwards.
AGCTTCAATGATAGTGAGGATAAAGTAAGTTTTACCGCCACCAGTACCGCCAGCAATCAGCATATGAGGGAGCTTGTCATACTCCCACCAGACATTCTTCATCAGACGCAGGCTGCCATTTTCAGCTTGTACCTCGTCAATGGTGATACGGTTTGCAATCGTATCATAGAGTAAGACATACTCCACATAAGAATCATGTAGCTCTTTTGATACCAGCTCACAGTACAAGCCTGTTTCCAGCTTCTTTTCCAAGTGTAGGAGCTGGTCTTGATATTTCCCCAGCGTGATTTCTGTACGGATATACAATAGTCCGTTATCCATACGGTAATACAGCTTTGGGAAATAGGTGATTTTCTCTTTTTTGCTGGTCGCTGGTAAATCCTTAAAAAATCCACTGTCCTGTGTAGTTACCGATTCATACCAGCCATTTTCAAGTATCATCTTTGCCAGCTTTTGACGGTGAAAGAGCTGTTTTACCCTGTCATACTGGAATCTTTGGTATAAAAGGGCAGCAATCGCACAGACCAGAGCTGACACTATGACCGTCACTATCATATATGGCGTGACCGAAAAATGGACGCTGCCATCTTTCAGAAAACTAACCGATTTCCAGTCCATTGTTAGGAGTGTCTTTAGGTTCAGCAATGCTACTACCATAAGAAAGAGCAGGAGCAGCGAACCAGTCGAGAAACGAAAAACCAGCGATTTGTCGCTGGCTCGAATACGATTCCCACGTTTATTGAATTGTGGCATATAAAGTCCTCCTTTCCATGAAAAAAGCAGCAAACCTTATAGATTTACTGCTTATAAATGCTATTTACTTTGTAGTTGCTTAATGATTTTCAAATCCAGAAATTCTTTTTTTGCTTTTTCCATTGATTCAAATTTATCATTCCATTTTTGCGTGATTTTGGACTTATCTAATACTGTTTCCAAATCGTAATCCTCAAAATATGGTAATTTCTCACTTGTATAATACTCTTTACAATAATGAGATAAAATGGATATTATTGCTTCTGTACATTCTGTTGCTTCAATTTCTGGTTCGTATTGTTTAAAAACATTTTCCAGACTACTATTCAAAAGATTCCAATCTGGTGGATAATCATAGGCAACCGTTTCTCCATCTATTATTAAAGGAGCAGGTTTAGGGTTAATTTCATTTGATTTTAGTAAATATTCAAAGTAAGACATGATAATATCAGCATTTACACTAATTGTATTGTAGGTACTTATTTCTTTATATGCAGATATTAAATTTGTCAAAACTTTTCTTTCTGATTTTGTCAAATATCTATTACAGTAATTTTTTGACAATTCATTTAGTACATCATAGTTCTTTTTAGAATAGCATTCATTTAATAAACGTACAATCGGAAAAAGCATTGTCATTTGTAGATTATTCCTGTTACCTTTATGATAGTATGCAGCAGAAATAACCAGTGAAATTATTCCCGATAGAATGATTGATACTACATTAAAACCATTAACATTCCACCATTGAACAAATTCCTCCATAAAAACACCTCTTTTGAATAAGTAATATGGATAATTATACATTTTTCATTTACTATAATCAATCGAATTATTATTTCTTGTTCTGCGGCTGCTGGTTATGGTTTTGCGGATTTCCTGCCGGCTGACCGTTTTTATTTTTCAAAACAATATCATCTGCCTTGATGTACCAGTCAACGTCTGCCCCTTGAAAGGTAGCAGTTGCCACCGTATCAGCCACAGGATTGATGATTTCCACCTCTGCGTTGTAGTCAAACTCCTTTAACGGAACAGTGGCAGGAATACTTATCTGTATCATGCGTCCCTGTTCCTTACACTTCAAGTCATAGGTACGTTCCTTGATTTCTTCAGAAACCGTACCGTCCTCATTCTGCATATGTACCTCACGACGCAACGCCGAGAACTTCAATACTCCGAATGTCTTTTCCTTATCAATAATGATTCCGTTTGCTAATCTCATAATCTTTCTACCTCCTTACGCTTTCACCATATCGTCTGCTGACAGGATATAGTTTGTGAATCCTCTTGTACCGATTTTGTAACCCTCTGCGGTGATTTTCGGATTGATAAGTTTGACCTTTTCCTCCGATTCAAAATTTTTCTCACCAGCAGACGCAGGCAGTACCACGATAATATCATCTGCCCTCTGTACGTCCGAATAAAGGTTAAAGCTGCGGGAAACTACCGTCATACGTCCGTTGATCCTACGCTGTTCCACTTTATTCTCACCTGCAAACTCCAAATTTCCGAATGTTTTTTCCATGTTCGGGATAACGTGTTTTAATTCCATAAATGTATTTACCTCTTTTCTTTCTATATTTTTAATAATTGATAGTGTCATTCTGCTGTCTGGATAATATCTGTCTGCCTGTGAATCATCAAGGGCGTTGCGTTGTGCTAAAGCACCCTTGACAATTCCCATTCAGAAAGATAAGTGTTCATCAAGCAGAAGTTCGATTTACTGTCAGCCACAGACTGACTTTCTTATGATAAGGCGGTGAACGGGGCGTTTTCATGTACCGTGACCTCCCGTATTATTTAGACTTCTTTACTCTGCGAAATCTCTTATATCCTGCGAAGCTAAGACCAGCAGCGGAAATCCCCATCATAGCGAATAATGCGACAAATGGTGTATTGTCACCCGTCTTTGGTGATGTGCCTGTTCTTGTTGGTGTGCTAGGCTCATCTGGTGTGGTAGGGGATTCTGGTTTTTCTGTGATTGTTACTGTCTGCCCTTTATCCTTGATGTCCTTATGTTCAGCCACCTTGACAGGTTCGTCTGGATTTGTCACGTCGTATAATTCCTCAAAAGTGACAAGCTCCTTACCTGCAAGCTCACTGGCGATGAATGTAAATGCAATCTGAACTTCCATCTTCGTATCGGTAGCGGCAAAAGTAAGGTCATTTTCCACACGCTTACCATTCACGATAAGTTCTGCATTTTCAGACTTCACCATTTCCCAGCCTTTAAGGGTATATTTCACACCTTTTTCAAGACCATCTAAAGTAACGGTATCAACGATAGTCACATTTTTACCAGCTTCGATTGTCTTTTTCCCTGTTGCCTTGTCGGCAGCGGTTGTATGCATAGTGATGATACGCTCTGTGATTATCACAGTCTGCCCGTCGTCCTCAATGTCCTTATGTTCAGCCACTTTTGTAGGTTCGTCTGGATTTGTTACGTCGTATAATTCCTCAAAAGTGACAAGCTCTTTTCCTGCAAGCTCGCTGGCATTGAATGTAAACTCAATCTGAACTTCCATCTTTGTATCAGTAGCGGTAAAAGCAAGGTCGTTTTCCACACGTTCACCATTGACGATAAGTTCTGCATTTTCAGACTTCACCATTTCCCAGCCTTTGAGCTGATATTTTGTGCCTTTTTCCAAACCATCTAAAGTGACCGTATCAAGGACAGTCACGTCTTTACCAGCAACAATCATCTTTTCACCTGTTGCTTTGTCGGTAGCTGTGGTATGAACCGTAATCACTCGTTCTTCGATTGTCACGGTCTGCCCGTCGTCCTCAATGTCCTTATGTTCAGCCACCTTGACAGGTTCGTCTGGATTGGAAAGGTCGTATAATTCTTCAAACGTCACAAGGTCTTTGCCACCTAAAGCACTGGCGTTGAATGTATAGGAAACCTCAACTTCCATTTTGGAATCCTTTGCAGTAAATGAGTAATCACTTTCCACTGGTTTCCCATCAACAAGAAGCTGTGCATTTTCAGATTTCACCATCTGCCAGCCTTTGAGTTGATATTTTGTGCCTTTCTTCAATCCGTCCAAAGTGACCGTATCAACGATAGTCACGCTCTTACCGGCAATGATTGATTTTTCACCTGTCACCTTGTCGGCAGCGGTAGTATGGATAGAGATTTCTGGCTCGTAATCGTCTGTCAAAGTGCCTAAGTCAATGACTGTCTTATTTCTGGAAACCACCACATCAAAGGCAGGAATCAGTGTCATTCCTTTGTTGGAATCACAGCGTAATTCTTCGATTGTGTAAGTATCATAAAGCAAAGCACCTTTGCTGTCGTCTGGTGTGGAAGTACCGAACCAGATACCGTCCTCACTGGATTTACCAGCGTTGGTATTCTGTTTATGCGATACCCATTCAGAGGAAGTGGAGAACTGACCGTTTGCGTCAGTCACAATGATGTGGCTTTCACCAGTCGTCTTGCTGGTGATCCTGAACGGAACATTCGCAAGTCGCTTGTGAGTGCTATCACCGATTTTCACACCCTCCAAATCACCACGAATAATCTGATTGTAAACAGAATGTGCTTCGTCTGTTAAGTCAACGATTTCACCATCATTCACAATGTCAAACTCACGGTCTGCCGCACCAGTAGTCAAGTAGCCTGTCGGACTTTTAGATTCCGAAATCTTATAGTGACCGTAAGGAAGTGTGTCTGCGGCAGTCGCAGCGATACCGTCAACGCCTGTATGGATTGTCTTGACAACTTCATTTTTGTTGTATAGCTTGCCATCTACCAAGACAGGGTTATCATTTAGGGAAATGATTTCAAAGGCAGTATCTTTCAATGTTGCACCGCCTTGTGGTTTTGTATCTTTCGTTTCAAGGTCACGCTTTTGGATTTTCACACCGCCACGAATCACCTTGTCTGATACGGAATACTGGTTGCTGCCGCTTAATGCCGCAAGCTCACCATCTTCTGTAATCTGTGCCACATAGACACCTTTTATCTGTTCTGAACTTCCGTTAGTCTGCATATATGCACCCTCTAACAAGTACCCGTTTGGAGCAGCTTTTTCTTCCACAGTGATAGTACCAAGCGGCAAGCAGATAGTACCGTTTTGTGTGTAGAAACTGTCACCCGATATTTTGTAAGCGTCAGCTAAACGTGTGATGTAGTGGACTTCGTTATTACCGTCTTTTTCAGCGATTGTCTTTGTCGTCCATGTGCGTGTTGCTTCTGCTGGAAGATTATCTTTTGTGTAATATCCGTCATAATACTTCCAGACGAACTCTGCACCCTCCAAAGAAGCGTTACCCTGTGCGGTTGATTTTCCCGTTTCCATATCAATCTTGAAAAGCTCAACCAAAGTATCAGCGACTTTTGGTGTATCGCTGACTTTCAATGTAGTAGTTTCACCAGCCTTGACCGTAAGGGTGTAGACGTTCTTATCTAACTGGAATCCCTTTGGAGCTTCGGTTTCTTTTACATAGTATGTAGAAGCTCGGAGTTCCACAGTGTCCGTATTCCCGTTGCCATTTGTCGTAAGTGTGGCAACAGACTTCGTGCAGCCTTTATCAGAATAGACAGTATAAGTCGCACCAGATAAGGAATAGCAGTCATTAGACTTTGTAATCGCTGTATTACTGGACGATTTCTGAATCTTGCCATCACCGACAGCCAACTTCGCCCAGAACTGTCCTAAATCTTGCCCCTCACCGACATAAATATAACCGCCACAGTCGTAACGGTCTTTATTCGCTTTAGCGAAAGCCTTTGCGTTCTCATAGACTTCTGACTGGATTTTTTCTGATACTTCGTCATAGGCAGCTCGTACATTGTTGTAACCCCAACCTAAATGAACGCTCAATCTACGCCAGACAACGCATTGTTCCAACAGATAGACTTGTTTGCTGGAAAGACTGTGTGTTTTAGCATACTGTTTGACGTATTCCAGATTTAATGCCACGTCTGATATTTGGTCGTCACTCATTCGTTCCGTTGCATTGATACGGTTCTTATATCCTGATTGGAAATTTGTGTTAATATCTACACAATAGGCAGTCTGACCGTCAGCGGTCATTATGCTTTCTTCAAAGCTCTTAATCTCTGTACCGCTATTGTCAACCTTGACGATTGTTCCTGCTTTACCGTCCGTAGTGGTATAGACGGAATCCGCAGCATGAACCTGTGTGACAGGTAATGCGGTAAATACGGTTGCTAGAGTAAGTACACCTGTAAGCAATCGTTTTATAATCTTTTTCATAATAATTAAATGCTCCTTTCATTTTGAAATATAAAAAGGACGCTCATTTCTGAACGTCCAAGTCATACGAGTATCTTGATTTCTAGTGATAAATGATTTATATTTATATGTAGTTATTTGTGAATCATAGCAGTAGACAGGTTCATTTTGCTAACAGCCTGCTAACACTCTGCGGTGTATGGTGGTACACTTACGAGTATTAGCTTCTAAAATGAACAAAGACTTTTGCTTTGATTTACGGTATTAAACGCTCCTAAAAGGATAATCGAACTACCAGTTACCACAGTTCACAGAGAACTCCTAAGGACTAGTTGTAGGTTCGATTCCTACTAGGGAGGCCATTGAAAAGATACCGAAAAACATTTTGTTTTCGGTTTTTTTTAATTATGCTGACGATAATTTTTCCAGATAAAGATTGGTGCTCTTTTTTCATTTCAAATTGATATTTCATATAATTCTCCTCTTTCCTACAATGCAATTATACATAAAAAAGAGATAAATAATTATTTGTATGTGATAAACATATTCTTTTTATGACAATTTTTTTTAAAGTTGGATATATCTGTACATGATGTCTTATCAAGAATATAATTATTATAAGGATAGGTGAGTTCTATGATATATCATTCTATAAAAATGTTATGGCAAGAAAAACAAAAGAGTTATAATCTAGTGGGAACATTATCTCTATCTATATTATGTATTGTTTTGCTTTTACAGGTATTTAATAATCAGCTTATAAATCCATCACAACCTGGTAATTTTGATATGGTGTTTTTGTATAAATCACTTATTTTTTTAACAGTGTGTTTGATTTGTATATCATTGATTGTTTATTCATGCCAGTATTATAATAAGATTAATTCTAAGCTTATTGGATTTTTAAGAATTTCTGGATATCAACCTATAAAAGTAGTCGGATATCAAATGATACAAATGGTAATTATTCTCATTATTTCTTGTATTTTCGCAATGCTTATAAGTCTTATTTTCATTCCTTTGATGAATATCTTTATTTATAATTATATGGATATTGAAATATCTATTTTTGATTATTCTTATAACTCATTTCTAGAAGCGTTGTGGTTTGTGGGTGCAGTATTTTTAGTTTTAATATTTATGCAATTTGAGTACGTGAATCAATCTTATATTCCATCACTTATCAAAGGTGATGATACGGTTTCTTTTAAGATATATAAGCGTAATATTGTTTTTGAAGTTATATATATCCTTTTGATTATATCAGGTCTTATTTTTGTAACTATTGAACCACTGAATCAAGGAAAAATGATTCCTTCTCTATTATGTGCAATTGGTATATATGGTGTCATTAAAAGAATTTTACCGCCTTATTTGAAAAAACGTAGTATGCAAAAAAATATAGATGGATTTAAAAGTATATTTTACGGACAGTTTATCTTATTAACAAAACAATTAAATCTTTTTATATTTTTCTATTTTCTAATAGACATCCTGACAGTCATTACAGTACTTGTGAATAAAGAGGATCCAAGATTTTTAATAACATATCAAGTTGCTTATATTGTTTGTAATATTTTATTGGATTGTGCTTTGATATCACGTTTTCGATTAAGAAGGGTTCATAAGGAATCATATTATGATAATTTATATAAATTAGGATTAACACCTCAAGAAATCAAACATATTTGTCTTAAAGAAGTCTTTTTTCTTTATACATTTATATTTATGATGGTAATCATTTATTTGTCATTGGTATTTGTTCCTTGTTTATTAAGAAAAGAAGTCACATTATTATTAGTCATGGTATTGATGATGGAATTTGTTTTTCCAATTGTTATATCAGGTATGATTTCATTGTATGAAGAAAGGAGATATATTGAAAAATGGAAACAATCATAGAAACAAAAGAATTAACCAAAATATATAATCCTCAAACGACTCATAAGGTTGTCGCATTAAAGAATATTTCTATGAGTATTCAACAAGGGTCATTTGTCAGTATTATGGGAAAATCTGGCTCTGGAAAAACGACATTAATTAATATATTATCAACTATTGATGAACCAACATCAGGACATGTTTATTTACTTGGACAAGATACTTATTTAATGAGTGAAAAACAAAAAGCAGAATTTAGGAAAGAAAAGATTGGTTTTGTTTTTCAAGACTTTAACTTAATGGATTTTCTTGATGTTAAAGAAAATATTATTTTAGGATTACGATTAAACAAAATCAATATTAAAGACAAAGAAAAAGATATACAGGAGATAGTTGATGAATTAGATATTAAAGATATCCTTGATAAATATCCTTTTGAGTGCTCTGGTGGACAAAAACAAAGAATTGCGATTGCATGAGCTTTGGTTGAACAACCTAGTATCATTTTTTGTGATGAGCCAACAGGAAATTTGGATAGTTATCGTTCTAAGCAACTGATGGAATATTTTACGGGAATTAATAAAAAATATCATATTACAATTGTCATGGTCACACATGATTGTTTAGTATCTTCTTATTCACAGGAAATGTATTATGTAGAAGATGGTATCATCAAAGATCATATATATAGAGGTGAAGATTCTTTTGAAGAATATTATTCACGTATTGCTCAAATCTCTATGGGGATTACTTTATAAAGAATACATGTATCTATTTTTAGAAGCAGATAAATATTTATTTTAATGCAAATATGTCAATGGAGTATTAGATTGTTGATTATAGCCGTAGAACTTCAATATGTTTTTATTAATACTTTAAAGGCATAATTGATAATAACATATAAGTATTAGACATTGCATATAACTCTTTTTATAATAAAGGTGTTCCTAGATGGAATACCTTTATTTTTTGAAGAAAGGAGTTTGTATATGACAATAGAAGAAGCAAGTCAGAAATATAATATACCTATTAAAATACTTAAAGAGTATGAAAAATGGGGATTATGTGATGAAGTGAAAAAGGTAATGGGGACATGGAATTATGATGATAGTGATATTGAACGTTTAAGTATTATTATGACACTTCATGATATTGGATTTAAAAATGAAGATATTGAAAAGTATATGAGATTATTAGCTGATGGAAGTGGTACTCAAAAACAACGTATGGGTATGTTAAATAAGAAAAGAAATGGCATTTTAAGTGAAGTGCATTTTAAGGAAAAACAAATATCACGATTAGATTATTTAAGATATGAAATTCAAAAAGAAAATCAAAAAATGGGTGATTGATATGCGAAAAATGTAAGAAAATCTTTAGCCTTATATCTAACACCATTAATGATGTTAGAAACAATGGTGAATAATGCACCTCATTATGTGCTTTTGGGTATTTAGGTATTATGGGGTACACTCATATTATGTTCAGTTTAATTCAATGACATTATACAATTGTGGTGTATTAGAGAAAATCATACATTAAAGGTGAATTGAGCTAGTCAAGATATATTAGCAAAAGCAGATTATGTTGAATGAGTCAGTCAACATACGTATAAATCAAAAGTTTTCGCTTATCAGATATTCAAAACAGGAGCACCTGTTATTGAAAAATTGCCAGTTATGATGAAATACTTATTGTAAAAGAGGATATTAATCAATAATTGCAAGAGTGAATTTATAAGATAGGAAAATGATTATGGAATATATCCAACTAGGAAATTCTGATTTAAAAGTATCTAGGATTTGTTTAGGATGTATGGGATTTGGTGATGTTAAAAATAGTCAGCATACTTGGATAATTGATGAACAGCATACAAGAGAAATTGTCAAAAAGGCATTAGATATGGGCATCAATTTCTTTGATATAGATATTGCTTATCAAAGTGGGACAAGTGAACAATATCTTGGTAGAGCATTAAAAAATTATACAAATCGTGAAGATGTTGTTGTCGCAACGAAACTGCATCATGTTGAAGGAACAGTCAAAACTGTTGATTTGATATTGACAGATGAAGATATTTGTTATTTAGAAGAAGTCTATGTACCTCATGCATTGGTTGGTGTGATGGTACAAAATACTTTAGAAAATGCCAAACAAAACATGTATGGTCAATAGGTGAATAAAAAATTTAAGGAGGAAATGACAATGGATGTAAAGAAATTATATGAAACAGATCCAGAATTTATGGATATTTTTGAGCACTTTGCAGGAGATGAAGTGATTCATCAAAAAGGACAGGAATTAGATGATGTAACACGTTATATGGCTATTCTGGCGACATTATTAGGATGTCAGGGACAGGATGCTTTTCGTTTTATTTTACCACAGGCATTACAGGTAGGACTGACACCCGTTATGGTAAAAGAAGTTGTTTATCAATCTTGTGATTATTTAGGTTTTGCTAAAATGTTACCATTTTTAAATATTGTTAATGAAGAATTAGAAAAACAAAACATCGCATTACCTTTACCATCACAAAAAACGACAACAAGGGATAATCGTCTAGAAAAAGGTGCTGATACACAAGCTATCATTTTTGGTGACCATATGAAAGAAGCATGGAAAAATGGTCATATCAATCAATGGTTAGCTGATAACTGTTTTGGTGATTTTTATACACGTACTGGTTTAACATTAGCTCAACGTGAGATGATTACTTTTTGTTTTTTGATGGCACAAGGTGGTTGTGAGCCCCAATTGATTGCTCATGCGAAAGGAAATATGAACTTAGGAAATGATGAAGCTTTTTTAAGAAAAGTTGTTTCACAATGTTTGCCTTATATGGGTTATCCTCGTAGTCTGAATGCCATGACATGTATTCAAAAGGCTATCGAATCATAAAGTCAATGTTAAAATAATCATTGATATTTTGATGGTAGGGCTTGTGCTTGAATATAGTGGTTAATCGTTTTCCTCACAGGCTTTCCGTGAATGGCTCAGTTCAATCACTTTGAATACTTATATCATTTATAATATTGGCATCTTTTTAAAGTGAACTATGTTCATATGATAGTTCATGGAGTTGTTTTTGACTTTCTGAATTTATATTATTTTTAATTATATGTAAGCTACTTGCATATAGTTCTTTATTGGTATATGTATATTCAGTATCATCAAATGAGTATAAAACATGATATAATATTATTAATAATAATGAGAAGGAGTGAAGCTTATGAATCGAATAAAACGCAGTCAAGAAAAGTATGAACAGTTATTTTTAAAGGAACAGACAGTGGATGTGCACGATCCTGAGTTTATGGCACAATTACAAAGATTGATTTTTGGTGAGGTCTTTGATATTGGAAGTTTAACAGATCAACAAAGAGAAATGATAACTTGTACAGTTTTAACGGTTTTACAGACTTTACCACAATTAAAAGCTCATGTTCAAGCTGCATTGAATGTGGGGGTGACACCTTTAGAGTTAAGAGAAGCTTTTTATCAATGTGCACCATTTATTGGTTATCCAAGAACTTTGAATGCGATTGGTATTTTTAATGAAGTGCTTCAACAAAGAGGTATTGAATTGCCATTGGAGCCTCAATGTGATTTTAAAGATGATGAAAGATATGAACGTGGACTTGCGATTCAAAAAGAATTATATGGTGATGAAATTAAAGAACGTTATCAATATTTACCAGAAGAATTTCGTGAGGCATTACCAAGATTTTTAACAGAATGGTGTTTTGGAGATTGTTATACAAGAAAAGCAATGGATATCCAAACAAGAGAATTATTAATTTTTTGTATTTTGACAGCCTTAAATGCAACTGGTCAGCTTTATGCTCATGCATTAGGTAATATAAAAGTAGGAAATTCTTTAGAAGTACTTTATAGTGCATTGATTCAATGTTTACCTTATTTAGGTTTTCCTTGTATTTTTAATGCTTTTCAAGCCATTAAAGAGTTAGCATAAAAAAAGAGGAGTTCATTTCTTTGAACTCCTCAAAACTTATCTGTTAAAAAGCCATTTTATAGCTATCTTTTCCAAAACGTTTAATATATTCCTGGTCATTATTAGCTAGTCTTAATTTCATAATCACGTTACTGATTAAGGCTGGAATAGATGTCCCATCTTCATATGTAGAAGAACCCCACACTTGTTCAAAAAGGTAGGACACACCAAAAGGTTGGTATGGGTGAGCAATTAAAATAGATAAAAGCTTGTATTCATTTTTAGTCAGTGTCAGTGCTTTTCCATGACATGAACATGTTCTAGCTGTTGTATCCATGACAATATCTTTGAAACGATAGATACGTCTAGGTTTTAAGATTCCATTTTTATAAACAGATTGAATTTTAATATCTAAATCTTTGAGTGCAAAAGGTTCTGTTAAGTAATCATCAGCTCCTGCATTTAATAAAGATTCTAAATAATCTGGAGCAAGAGCATCACTTAATACAATAACAATGGGTTGACCATGTAATTTGATTTGAACTAAAAAATCTCTAATACGAATACGTGGAAAATTATCTTCAATGATGACACAATCATAAGTCTGATTTTCAAAATAATTTTCTAAATCTTTATATGTTATGACTTGTTGACAAATATAGTCTTTAGATTCTAAATAGTCTTTGATTTGATTATTGAAATCTTGATGACTGTGAATAATAAGAGCCTTAAATTGTCCAAACATAAAATTTCACCTCCTCATAAGTATAATATGAAATAAGAAAAATACAATAGAATATGAAAATATTTCATGAAATTTTGATTGAATTTATAGATGAGTGTTAAGATTTTATATAGACATGATGATAAGAAATTGATACAATGGTTGAAAAAAGGGGGATGTATTGTTCATGGATATGAATAGGTTACTTGAAAATTATGGATGTTTGACTTTCAGTGATGATGTGATGAGAGAAAGAATTCCAAATTCAACATATAAGGCTTTTCATAAAGCATTAGATCAAGGTGAGCCATTAGCGAAAGAAACAGCTACTGTGATTGCGAATGCGATGAAAATATGGGCTGTAGAAAATGGAGCGACTCATTTTACGCACTGGTTTATGCCTATGACAGGTTTAACAGCTGAAAAGCATGATGCTTTTTTAGAGCCTGATGGAAATAAAGCTATTTTAGAATTTAGTGGAAAAACACTAAGAAAAGGGGAACCAGATGCTTCATCTTTTCCAAGTGGGGGATTACGTGCGACTTTTGAAGCACGTGGTTATACAGCATGGGATTGTACTTCACCAGCTTTTGTAAAAGATGGAAGTTTGTATATTCCAACATTATTTTGTTCTTATACAGGAGAAGCCCTTGATAAGAAAACACCTTTATTAAAATCAGTAGATGCTTTAACAAAAGCTTCATGTCGTTTATTACCAATGCTTGGAATGGAAGGTGTGACACACGTTGATGCTTCAGTAGGAAGTGAACAGGAATATTTTTTGGTGGCTGATGAATTTTATCAAAAACGTATGGATTTGAAGTTGACAGGAAGAACTTTATTCGGGGCTATGGCACCAAAAGGGCAAGAACTGGAAGATCATTATTTTGGAAGTTTAAAACGTAAAGTAGCAGCTTTCATGAAAGAATTAGATCATGAATTGTGGAAATATGGGATTCCATCAAAAACAAAGCATAATGAAGTTGCACCAGCACAACATGAAGTGGCTTGTGTTTATCGTAATGTCAATATTACAACAGATAATAATCATTTATTGATGTTGTTGATGCAGGATATTGCTAAAAAACATGGACTGAGATGTCTGCTTCATGAAAAACCATTTGCGGGAGTCAATGGTTCAGGAAAACATGATAACTGGTCTGTTGTGACAAATACGGGAGTGAACTTATTTAATCCAGGTCCTCATCCTATTGAAAATCTGCCTTTTTTAGCTGCTCTTGCTTGTACTATTAAAGCTGTTGATGAGTTTGCTGATTTATTGCGTATGTCTACTGCGACAGCTGGTAATGATCATCGTTTAGGAGCGAACGAAGCACCACCAGCGATTATTTCAATGTTTTTAGGAGAAGATTTGGATAAACTGATTCATGCGATTATTGAAGGAGAAGAATTAGAAAATAATGATAAAGCCAGATTCCAGACAGGCGTTTCTGTTGTTCCTGATTTTTCTAAAGATAATACAGATCGTAATCGTACATCTCCTTTTGCTTTTACAGGTAATAAATTTGAATTTAGAGCAGTTGGTTCTTCACAATCCATTGCTGGTCCTAATACTGTCTTAAATTCTATTTTGGCTTATGAAATGGAAGAAATGGCTGATTTGATTGAACAGGGACAAGAACCAATGGAAGTCATTAAAACATTCTTATCTCAACATCAAAGAATTATTTTCAATGGAGATGGTTACTCTCGTGAATGGGAAGAAGAAGCGAAACGTAGAGGGCTTCCAAATCGTAAAAACACAGTGGATGCGATGGAATGTTTAAAAAATGAAAAGAACATTCAAATGTTTAAACGTTTAGGTATTTATAGTGAAATTGAACTTCAGGCACGTTATGAAATCTTGCTTGAAAACTATAATAAAACAATTCAGGTAGAGGCTTTAACGGCTTTAAAAATGGCAAGAAATGAAATCTATCCAGCCGCTTTATCTTATCTAAATCAATTAACACAAACATCTTTGCATATGAAAGAATTAAATATCGGTTGTGATTATGTGATTGATGATGTTAAAAATCTTTCATCATTGTTATCTCAAATGAAAAATCAAATGATGATTTTAGAAAAACATATTGAAAGAGCACAACATGTTCAAGATGATATTTTCGAGATTGCAAAAATATGGCGAGATGATGTTTTAACAACAATGAATACATTAAGAGAAATTGTTGATTCTATTGAAAACAGTGTTGATGAAAAATATTGGCCTATGCCAACATATATGGATTTATTATTTGGTATTTAAAAAATCAGCTTGTGCTGATTTTTTTGTAGTCAAAATGAAAGGGTAAATAAGTGAAAATGTTTCTTATTTGCAAAGAGTATGTTATAATGGAAATAGCTTTGAAGGGGTGGTGTAGATGAAAACGAGATTATATAAGCAAAGTGATTTAGAGGCTGTATTAAAATTATTTTATGATAATATTCATACTGTCTGTGTGAATGATTATACATTGGAACAATTGGATGCATGGGCACCAAAGGAACCTGATGTTTATCGCTGGCAGGCATCTTTGAATCGAAATCATACATTAGTTGTAGAAAATGAATCACAGATTATTGGTTTTGGGGATGTTGGTGAGACAGGATATTTAGATAGACTGTATGTTCATCCGGATTATCTACATCAAGGAATTGCTTCTTTAATTGTTGAACAATTAGAAAAATATGCCAAAGCAAAAGGCATTGGTTTTATGAATACTGCGGCTTCTGTGACATCACAGCGATTCTTTGAAAAACAAGGCTATGTTGTTTTACAGGAACAGATTGTTGAAAGACGTGGTGTACGTATGAGAAGATATTTAATGGAAAAGAAACTTTAATGAAAAAGGCTATAAAGAGCATAATTTCTTTATAGCCTTTTACTTATTTGGCTTTTAAAATATATAGACGTGATACATAATCACCGACATGATCCTTGCTTTCACCACTTGATGAATCACTAAGTAATAAACCAATATTCATTAATTCATCACCATAACAATCTATGTCATGAATAGACACATGATATTTTTTGTGTGGGTCTAGTCCTAACAGCTTCACACGATTATATTGAACATTCACTTGTTGTAAAGGACGATAATATCCCACAATCGCAACATCTTTTTGTGAGGAAACAACCATCCATATTGTTTCATTTGTTTCAAATGGACTTCTCAAGCGATAGAATGTGCCAAACTGGAATAGAGAACGATATTTTTTCATGAATTGAACTTCTTGCATGACTTCCTCACGTTCTTTTAAAGAAAGCTCATTTAAATCCAATTCATATCCAAAAGTGCCAAAATAGGCAACATTGGCTCTGGTATGGAGAGGTGTATTTCTAAAAACTTGATGATTAGGAATAGCTGAAACATGAGAACCAATGGAAGATAGGGGATAGACATAAGATGTACCATATTGAATTTTTAATCGTTCAATCGCATCACTGTTATCACTGGCCCAGCATTGTGGGGCATAATACAACATACCAGGATCAAATCTTCCTCCACCACTGGCACATGATTCAAATAAAATATGTGGGAATTGTGTTGTCAACATATCATAAAGATGATAAACACCTAAAATATATTCATGCATGACACGTCCTTGATGTTCATGATCATGGCATGAAGAATACACTTCACTCATACTGCGATTCATATCCCATTTGATATAAGAAATGTGTGATGTTGATAAAATTTTATATAACATTTGATAAATGTATTGAACCACTTCAGGATTAGAAAAATCTAAAACATATTGATGACGACCATGACTTAATGTACGATTGGGTGTCTGTAAAACCCATTGTGGGTGTAAATGATAGAGATTGGAATCTTTATTGATCATTTCTGGTTCAATCCATAATCCAAATTGCATACCTAAATCATTGATTTTTTGAGATAATCCTTGAATACCATGAGGCAATTTTTCAAGATTGGGATACCAGTCACCTAAACCAGCACGATCATGATTTCTATTTCCAAACCATCCATCATCTAAAACAAAGAGTTCAATACCTAATTCTTTTGCTGTTTTTGCGATAGACAAAATCTTTTCTTCATTAAAATCCATATAAGTGGCTTCCCAGTTATTGATGAGAATAGGTCTAACTTGGTCACGATATAGACCTCTTGTTAAACGTTGTTGATAGAGCTGATGATATGTTTGTGACATTGTATTTAATCCATTTGGAGTATAAACCATAACGACTTCTGGTGTCTGAAAGCTTTCATTAGGCGCTAAAGTCCAACAAAAACCAAGTGGATGAATACCCATCATGATACGTGTGACATCATAAGTATCAACTTCAACTTGTGCTAAAAAGTTTCCACTGTATACAAAACTAAAAGCATAGACTTCACCATGATATTCATCACAATTTTTTCTTTTCAGTGCGATAAAAGGATTAAAATGATGACTGGAATGACCTCTTAATGAGTATATAGATTGAATGCCATGTTCCAGTTGCCTTGTTTTGACATGTCTTTCTCTTGACCATGCTCCAGTTAATTCAACCATTTCAAAATCACAATCAGGCAAATCTAAAGACATACTCATGATTTGATTTAAAGTCAAAGAATGTGTTCCTTGATTTTCAATTTTAACGTGGCGAGTGATGACGGGTCTATTTTCATAGATTGTATAACTGAGCTGACACTGACATTGAATAACATGATCATATAAAGTGATTATGAGTGTTGTTGCTTCATTTTCATCTTCAATATAAGTGGCAGGTAAACCCTCAAGAGAAGGTTTGCCTTTGAAAATACAATGATTTTGATATTGTAACTCTAGTAAATGGCTGCCATTATCTTGAGTGATATCAATCGCAGGATGACGCATATCACCATGACCATAGGTTGGATATTCTTGTTTAATATGTTCCATTGAGAAAGTCAAATCACCTTCAAATTGACAGGGTGACATAGGACGAGGGAATAATTCTAATAAATAGTCAAACTGTTCTTTATCATGGACACGCTTTCCATAATAAAGTTGACCAAGTTGATAATTTTTGAGAATTTTAAAAATATAACTGATTGAATCATTATAAAGATGAAATGTTTGGCTTGATTGATGATAAATAATAGGCATATGTTATCTCCTTTGTTTATATTTCAATTTTGTTAATACATCATAAAAAATAATCGTAAGACATCCACCACATGTATCAATAAGTACATCTGTAAACTGTCCGGCTCGACCTCCAATAAATAGCTGGTGCATTTCATCACTACAGGCATATAAAAATGTGCCTATAAGAGAGTAAATCATGATTTTTTGGATAGGGTAGTGATTTTTATAAAAACCATAAATCAATGTCAAGGTCAAAAGAGCATATTCGCTCATGTGAGCGGCTTTTCTGACTATAAATTCACTAATGGGAATATGTAAATATGTTTGAATCCATAAAACAATTTGTGAACTTAATCCAGATGATTCACTTCCTGTTTGATGAGAAAACATAAAAATAAGAATCATTAAAAATATTGATGGTATAAAATATTTGATTTTTTTCATGAATGACACACCTCAAAAACATTATAAAAGAACTTGTCTTTTTCGACAAGTTCTAATCACTTAAATCTTCACCGTTAGAAGCAATGACTTTTTTATACCAATAGAAAGAATCTTTACGATATCTCTTCAGTGTTCTTAATTCAAATTCATCTCTATCAACATAAATAAATCCATAACGTTTTTTCATACCTTCATGAGTAGAAATTAAATCAATAGCAGACCAAGGATTATATCCTAGCATTTCACATCCATCACTAATCGCAAGTTTGATCTGTTCAATATGTTTTCTTAAATATTCAATACGATATGGGTCATGGACTTTTCCATCTTCTGTTAATGTATCATAAGCTCCTAAACCATTTTCAGTGACTAATAATGGTAAACGATATCTTGAATACATTTCACGAATAGTGGCTCTGAAACCTTGAGGGTCAATTTCCCAACCGAATTCAGTTGTTGGTAAATATGGATTTTTAAATCCTTTGAACATACCTGTTTCCCCACGTGCTGTTTGTTGGTCAGCTGCAGAGTCACATTCTACAGTGCCATCTTCCCACTCGCAAGTGGCTGTATTGTAGTAGTTGAAACCAATGAAATCTGGATGTCCGTTTTTCAATGCTTCCACGTCACCTTCACCAAATTCTGGTGTTGCATCATGTTCTTCTAACCAAGCCCATACAAGATTATTGTAAACACCATAAACAGCCATATCTAAATATAACCAGTTTCTAACGGCATTATAGTTTTGTGCAGCTAAAACATCTTCAGGTTTACAGCTAGCTGGATAGACAAGTGAAATGTTTGGTGCAGGTCCAATTTTAGCTTCTGGTAACATTTCATGGCATAATGCCATCGCTTTGGCTTGAGCCACTAACATATGATGATTTTGTTGATAGATTTCTTTTAATTCATTTGTACATCCTTCAGGGATTGTTAGTGTTCCAATGACAGGACCAACCAAAGTTAACATGTTTTGTTCATTGATTGTTAACCAATATTTGACTCTATCACCGAAGTTTTCAAACATAACTTTCGCAAAATTCACAAACCAGTCAATAGATTCTCTGTTTGACCATGAACCTCTTTGATCTAAGGCAGCAGGCATATCAAAGTGGAACATTGTCACAATAGGTTCAATGTTGTATTTCAAACATTCATTGATTAAATTGTTGTAGAACTCAATTCCTTTAGGATTGACTTCTCCAGTTCCCTGTGGCAAAATTCTTGTCCATGCAATAGAGAAACGATAAGATTTGAATCCCATTTCAGCCATTAAAGCAATATCTTCTTTATAATGATGATAATGATCTGCACAGACTTTTAAATCAGATGTTCCTTCTGGTACTTTTTTAACGTCTTGACATGATGGACCTTTTCCATCTTCTAAATTTGCTCCTTCTACCTGATAAGCAGAAGTACTTGCTCCCCAAAGAAAATCTTTAGGAAATGGTTTTAATGTTTTATGTATCATTTTTATTCCTCCCATATGTTTATTATATAGAAAATTAAAGCTTTTGACTATAAGAAAAAACTTGTTTTGCAACAAGTTTAATCACTTAAATCTTCACCATTAGAAGCAATGACTTTTTTATACCAATAGAAAGAATCTTTTCTATATCTATCTAAAGTTTTTAAATCAAATTCATCTCTATCAACATAAATAAATCCATAACGTTTAACCATACCTTCATGAGTAGAAATTAAATCAACAGCAGACCAAGGACAATATCCTAACATTTCACATCCATCGCTAATTGCTAAACGAACTTGTGAGATATGATCTTGATAATATTTGATACGATATTGATCATGAACTTTTCCATCTTCTGTTAATGTATCATAAGCTCCTAAACCATTTTCAGTGACTAATAATGGTAAACGATATCTTGAATACATTTCACGAATAGTGGCTCTAAATCCTTGAGGATCAATTTCCCAACCGAATTCAGTTGTTGGTAAGTTTGGATTTCTAAATCCTTTATACATACCACTTATTCCTTTAGAAGTTTGTTGATCACTGGCACCAGATAAATCTTCTGTCCCATCAGACCACTGGCAAGTAGCAGTATTGTAGTAGTTGAAACCAATGAAATCTGGATGTCCATTTTTCAAAGCTTCTGCGTCACCTTCAGCAAATTCAGGTGTGGCATCATTTTCTTCTAACCATGCCCAAACAATGTTGTTGTAAACACCGTAAACAGCCATATCTAAATATAACCAGTTTCTAATAGCGTTGAAGTTTTGCGCAGCCAAAACATCTTCTGGTTTACAGCTGGCTGGATAAACAAGTGAGATATTTGGTGCTGGTCCAATTTTGGCATTTGGCAACATTTCATGACATAAAGCCATCGCTTTGGCTTGAGCAACTAACATATGATGGTTTTGTTGATAAATTTCTTTTAACTCATTTGTACAGCCTTCTGGTAAATGTAGTGTTCCAATCACAGGACCACTTAAAGTTAAAACATTTTGTTCATTGATTGTTAACCAGTATTTAACTCTGTCACCAAAGTTTTCAAACATGACTTTCGCAAAATTGACAAACCAGTCAACAGATTCTCTATTTCCCCAGCTTCCTCTTTCATCTAAGGCTGCAGGCATATCAAAGTGGAACATTGTGACTAAGGGTTCAATACCATATTTTAAACATTCATTAATCACATTATTATAATATTCAATTCCTTTAGGATTAACTTCTCCAGTTCCCTGTGGCAAAATTCTTGTCCAGGCAATAGAGAAACGATAAGTTTTAAATCCCATTTCAGCCATTAAGGCAATATCTTCTTTATAACGATGATATTGGTCAGCACAGACTGTTAAATCTGAAGTTCCTTCTGGTACTTTTTTCACGTCTTGACAAGATGGACCTTTTCCATCTTCTAAATTTGCACCTTCTACCTGATAAGCAGAAGTACTTGCTCCCCAAAGAAAATCTTTAGGAAATGGTTTTAATGTTTTGTGTATCATCTTTTTTCCTCCTCTTTTTATACAAAAACTATTATAACGAAAACTCTCTTTAAATAGAAAAATTTCCAGAAGTTGAAAATATTTTTTATCAGATGAAAATTTGATATTCATCATTTATACACATGGTTATGTTATGATATCAGTAGGGAGGGAAAAGGCATGATTTTCGTAGAAAATAATAGTTTTGATATGATTTTTATGATTGTTTTTTTTATCATTGCTGGGACATTTCTTTTTATGATTGTCAACGGAATATCCAAGTGGCATCGTAATAATCAGTCGCCAAGACTAACTGTCAAAGCCAAAGTTGTATCTAAACGCATGGATGTTTCTAGTCACTTACATGGAGATAATATGATGGCTCATTCCACAACTTTTTATTATGTTACATTTGAAGTCAAAAGTGGTGATCGTCTGGAATTTGCTTTAAAAGGAAATGACTATGGTATGTTGGCTGAAAATGATGTCGGTGAACTTACTTTTCAGGGAACACGTTATATTTCATTTGTGAGAGAAAAAATGGATTAAAGAGTTATCTTTAATCCATTTGCATATTTTCCCATTGTTCAAGAAGATCTTCAAGTTGATGATTTGTTTTATCAATGTTTTGAATGACTTCGTTATATTTTTTATAATCATTTAAAACATCTTCTTGTTGGAGTTGATGATTGAAATCTTTTATTTGTTCTTCTAAATGAGAGATTTCTTTTTCTATCTTTTTGATTTGATTTTGATGTTTACGTTGTAATGATTGGGCTTTTTTGGTTTCTATATAAGATTGATTTTTTTCTTTTGTTTCTTTGGTTTCTATTTTTTTATCTAAGTATTGTGAGTAATTTCCTGTATAGACATGACATCCATGAGCATTCATTTCAACTACCTGTGTGGCAAGTTTATTGATAAAATAACGGTCATGGCTAATAAATAAGATTGTTCCTTCAAAAGATAATAAAGCATCTTCTAAAACTTCTTTAGATTCAATATCTAAATGATTGGTTGGTTCATCTAAGATCAGGAAATTACAGCGTGATAATAATAATTTCATTAAGACAACACGACCACGTTCTCCACCAGATAAAACATCAATTGTTTTAAAGACATCATCACCTTTAAATTGAAAAGATGCACAGGCATTTCGAATTTCCGTGTTATTCATTTGTGGATACGTATCACTGATTTCCTGAAAAATGGTTTTATGAAATGAGAGAGATGTATGTTCCTGATCATAGTAACCAACCATGACTTTTGTTCCTAATTTGATTTTACCAGAAGTCGGCATATAATCATTTAAAATAAGATGGAATAATGTTGTCTTTCCAATACCATTTGGTCCAATTAAAGCGACACGTTGTTGCTTTTTGACTTCAAAGCTGATATGTTCAAATAAAGGTTTATCAAATGCCATCGCTAAGTCTTTGACTTTGAGAACATCGTAGCCTGATTCTACTAAAGGCTGAAATTGAATACGTATAGCTTGTGGTAGGGCATCTGGTTTTTCAACTTTTTCCATTTTTGCCAGTGCTTTTTCTTTACTTTCAGCACGTTTGACCTGTTTTTCACGGTTAAATGACTTTAACAAATCAATGCTTTCCTGCATACGTTTGATTTCTTTTTGATTATCAATATAATGTTTTAATTCAACTTCACGATTGTGCTTTTTAATAATAGCATATTCTTGGTATGAGCATTTATAAGTTGTGGCTTTCCCATGTTCAATTTCTACAATCTGATTAGAAATCTGATCAATGAAATAACGGTCATGAGATACCATAATAATGGCATGAGGATAGTTTTTTAAATAATTTTCCAGCCATTCAATGGATTCTACATCTAAATGATTGGTTGGTTCATCTAAAAGTAAAAGGTCTGGTTTTAATAATAATAATCTTCCTAAAGAAAGACGTGTTTTTTGCCCACCGGATAAAATAGAAATAGGCATATCCCACATAGATTCATCAAAACCTAAGCCTTTTAAAACACCTTTGATTTGACTTTGGTAGCTATAACCATCCTGACTTTCAAATTCATATGTTAAGCGTTCATATTCATCCATAATAGAATCTAAATGTTGATGAGAGGACATTTGTTGTTCAAGTTCACGAAGACGCTTTTCTTTCATGATTAAGGATTGAAAAACATCTTCTAATGCCTGATAGACAGTCAAATCAGGATTGAGTGTATTATGTTGTGATAAATAGCCTATTTTGGTGTTTTTAGGCATGAAGATTTCACCGCTGTCATAACTTTCCTCACCACAGATGATTCTTAATAAGGTTGTCTTACCAGCACCATTGACACCAATAATAGCTAATTTATCATGTTTTTCAATTTTAAAAGTAATATCTTTAAGTAAATCAGTTCCCTGAAATGATTTTTTTAAAGATGAACAAGCTAGTATCATATTTATCACCTTGTCCATTGTAACATACATCATTGAAAATATAAACTCTAAAAGTTATTGTTGATTGTTTAAACATAACCTTGTATAATTGTATACAATAAATATAAGGGGTGATCAAAATGAATTTAGCATATAAAGTTTTACAGGCACATTTAAAAGAAGGAGAGTTAATTCCGGGAACACCTATTTGTATAGGGATAGACCAGACATTAACACAGGATTCTACAGGGACAATGGCTTATCTACAGTTAGAAGCCATGGATACAGGAAAGGTGGCAGTCGAAAAAGCTGTGGCTTATATTGATCATAATATGTTGCAGACGGGATTTGAAAATATGGATGACCATGAGTTTATTCGTAGTGTGGCGAAAAAGCATGGGATTACTTTTTCTAAACCGGGAAATGGTGTTTGTCATCAGTTACAGTTAGAAAATTTTTCAAAACCAGGAAAAACATTAGTCGGTAGTGATTCACATACACCAACTTGTGGGGCAATGGGTATGATTGCAATTGGAGCTGGTGGCTTGGATGTGGCAGTGGCTATGGCGACAGGAAAATATTATTTACAATGCCCAAGTGTAATTCAAGTGAATTTAACAGGGAAGAAAGCTTCTTGGGTGAGTGCTAAGGACATCATTTTAAAGATTTTACAAATCTTGAGTGTCAAAGGTGGTGTCAATAAAATTGTTGAGTATACAGGGGAAGGTATCGCTTCACTATCTTTAACAGATCGAGCAACTATTTGTAATATGGGTGCTGAACTTGGAGCGACAACATCTATTTTTCCTACTGATGAAAGAACTTTAGAATATTTAAAACAACAAGGTCGAGAAGAAGATTATGTTGAATTCAAAGCAGATGCAGATGCAAAATATGATGAAAGATTAGATATTGATTTATCAACATTGGAACCCATGGTTGCAAAACCTCATAGTCCTGATGCTGTTGTGGCAGTCAAGGAATTAGAAGGAATGCATATTCATCAGGTGGTTATTGGTTCATGTACGAATTCATCATTTGCAGATATGATGCGTGCAGCTAAGATTTTAAAAGGACGTAAAGTGGCTGATCATGTGTCTTTAGTTATTGCACCGGGTTCTTCAAGTATTTTGGCTATGTTATCACAAAATGGAGCTTTGGCTGATATGATTCATGCTGGCGCAAGAATCTTAGAATGTGGATGTGGACCTTGTATTGGTATGGGACAGGCACCTCTTTCTCAAGGGATTTCTTTAAGAACAATTAATCGTAACTTTAAGGGACGTTCTGGAACAAATGATGCAGGTGTGTATCTCGTATCACCTGAAGTGGCAGCTCTTTCTGCGATTAAAGGATATTTATCTTGTCACTTTGAAGATGATATGTCTTTAGATGAAGTACCAATGACGCCATTTATTAAAAATCAGAATTTCTTTATTGATGAATATGATCCACAAACAGAAGTTTATATGGGACCAAATATTAAACCTGTTCCTCGTGGTGAAAAATTAAATGATGATATTCAAGGAAAGGTTGTTTTAAAAGTAGGGGATAATATTTCAACCGATCATATTGTTCCATCAGATTCAAAACTTTTACCATTTAGATCAAATGTCCCTCATCTTGCGAAATTTGCTTTTTCAAAAGTGGACGATCAGTTCTATACAAGAGCGAAGGAAAATCATGGTGGATTTATTGTTGGGGGAGATAATTATGGACAAGGTTCTTCAAGAGAACATGCTGCTTTAGTCCCTAATTATTTAAAGATTAGAGCTATTTTTGCTTTATCTTTTGCGAGAATTCATCGTTCTAATTTGATTAATAATGGTATTTTACCGATTGTGATTGATCAAAAGGGTTATGATTTCTTTAATGAAGAAGATGAATATGTATTATTGAATGTTAAAGAATCAGTTGAAAAAGATGAACCCATCATTGTTCAAAATGTTCAAACAAAAGAAACTTTATCAACACAGTTGACTTTAGCACCTAGAGAAAAAGTGATGATTTTACAAGGTGGTTTATTAAATGCGATTAAAGAATTGGGAGGGGATTTTTAATGAAAGCTGTTTTAATTCCAGGAGATGGAATAGGACCAGAGATTGCTGAAAGTGTTAAAGCTATCACAAAAGCAATGAATTTAGATATGGAATGGTTAGAATATCGTGCGGGAGCTGAATATGCTAAAGAAACAGGGGAAGTGTTTGAACCAGGATTGGTAGAAGCTATCGAGCAATATAAATGGGCTTTAAAAGGTCCAACAGCCACACCTATTGGAACTGGTTTTAGAAGTGTGAATGTGGCTTTAAGACAAAAATTTGCCACATATGCTAATGTTAGACCAATTCGTTCTTTTAAGGGTGTTGAATCAAGATATGAAAATATTGATCTGGTCATCATTCGTGAAAATACAGAAGACCTTTATAAAGGTATTGAATATAAACTGAATGAGAATATGGCTAATGGAGTGAAATTAATAACAAGAGAAGCCAGTGAAAAAATTTGTCGTTATGCCTTTGAATATGCGAAAATCAATCAGCGTCATAAAGTGACAGCTGTTCATAAAGCCAATATCATGAAATATACCGATGGACTTTTCTTGGAGGCTTTTAGAGATGTTGCTAAATATTATCCTGATATTGAAGCACAGGAAGTTATTGTTGATAATATGTGTATGCAGCTTGTTTTAAGACCGGAAACTTTTGATGTTCTGGTTGCACCTAATTTATATGGCGATATTGTTTCTGATTTATGTGCTGGACTTGTTGGAGGACTTGGTTTTGCTCCTAGTGGAAACATTGGAGATGAATATCGTATTTATGAGGCTGTTCATGGCAGTGCCCCAGATATTGCTGGACAAAATATTGCGAACCCAAGTGCATTATTATTGGCTTTTGCGTTAATGTTAGAAGATTTAGGGAATATTGAAGCAGCGAAGACATTAAGAGATGCTTTAGCAAAAGTTGTTGAAAAACAGGAAGTTGTCACTCCTGATATTGGTGGTCATGCTTCAACTACAGAATTTGTTC
Source organism: Massiliimicrobium timonense (assembly GCF_042850985.1). Classification (GTDB taxonomy): domain Bacteria; phylum Bacillota_I; class Bacilli_A; order Erysipelotrichales; family Coprobacillaceae; genus Allocoprobacillus. Next base: position 2,013,351 of record NZ_AP031415.1, on the reverse strand, counting down.
AAGCAATTATAGATGAATTATAGGAGGGAAAGCAATGCCATCACATAGTTTATTTGAACATGTATCACATGGCTCTTTAGGAAATAAGATATTTGATATTTTAAGGGATCGTATTTTAAATGAAGAATATGAGCATGGACAGAAGTTAAATGAATTAGCTTTGGCTAATGAGCTGAAGATTAGTCGTACTCCAATTCGTGAAGCTTTAAAACAATTGGAATTAGAAGGACTTGTTGAAAGTATTCCTAATAAAGGAGTCTATGTGAAGGGATTTTCTCCACGTGATATTGATGATATGTTTGAAATTCGTTGTGCTTTAGAAGGATTAGCTATTCAGTTGGCTATTGATAGAATGGATGAAGAACATTTGGCTAAGATTAAAGATGTTTTTGAACTCATGGAGTTTTATACATTAAAAAAGGATCAGGAAAAAATTAATGATTTAAATATTTTATATCATGAAACAATTTATCAAGCGACACAATCTCAATATTTTGAACAATTATTAAAAGATGTTCATTATTATGTATCAGTGACAAGTCGTCATTCTATTACACAACCAGAAAGATTAGAAACAGCCATTCAAGAGCATCGTGCGATTTTAGATTCGATTGTATCTGGAGATAAAAAATTAGCGAAAGAAACGATTCAAAAACATATTAGAAAAACACAGACGCTTGTTCGTGCTTATTATGCCAGTAAGAAAAGGAAAAATGATAAATAAAAAAGAATGTCATTTCAACTGACATTCTTTTTTCATGGCAAAATAGGTTTTTCTTTATTAAGAATGAATTCAAGTGTATACAATGGGTAGTAGCATACATTTTGAGAATTTTCACCAATATTTTTTTGAGAAAATTTCAAAGCTAAGGAAGGTTTGTATTTTTTTGTAAAATTATTAAATGATGTTGATGCTGTGTTACGTGATGATTTGACTTCAATAGGAGTTACTTCTCCTTGATAATAAATGATAAAATCGATTTCCTGTGATTGAGAAGGTTCATAATAATAAGTTTCTTTCTTTTTTGAATGAAGTATCTGGGCAACGATATTTTCATACAGGGCACCTTTGAAATATCCTAAATCTCCCGAAATCAATGCTTTAATGACAGCTTCATCAAATTGGGATACAAGAAGACCAGTATCTGCCATATAAACTTTGAATATATGCAATTCTTTGTTGACTTCTAATGGTATCTCTGGATTTTTTAATCTATATGTTTTTATAATTAATCCACTGTCTTTCAACCAATCAAGACTTGATTCATAATAACGTGCATTTCCACCTTTTTTGATTAATTTATATTGAAACTTTTTATTTTCTTTGGCAAGTTGAAGAGGTATAGAATCATAGCATTCTCTTGCTTTTATTTTTTCAAAGCCATGAGCATATTTAAGCATATCGTTTCTATAGTCATCAACAATCTGTCTTTGAACCATCAAAGCTTCTCTGTAAGATTTTGTCTGAAAATAGGTCTGAACAACTTCTGGCATGCCACCAATAATCATATAGTCTTTAAAGAACTGATTAAATTTTTCATGAATTCCAGCAGGAATAGACTTATGATTTTCAATAGATTGATAAATTGTATCAATGATAGATTGATTAACACCCATTGCATCAATGAATTCTAGAAAAGTTAATGGATACATCTCCCATGTTTCAACATAGCCAACTGGAAATGAAGAACTTGACACTACAGCAATACCGAGCATGCTTCCAGAACAGATGATATCACATGGAAAATCTTCAGAAAGAAATTTTAAAGCCGTAAAAGCATCACTACATGCTTGAATTTCATCTAGAAAGAGTAAAGTATCTTGATCAAACTGAATATCTATATATGTTAATTCAAGATATTGTAATAAATCATGAGAAGTTTTTGTTTGCTTGAAAAGTTCTTGAAATTCGTTATCTCTTTCAAAATTGATTTCAACTAGATTTTTATAATTGTTTTTAGCAAATTCTCTAATGATATAAGTTTTACAAACTTGACGTGCTCCTTTGATAATAAGAGGTTTTTTATGTTGTTTTTGTTTCCAATTCATTAAATCATTATAGATTGTTCTTTTCATGTCTATCACCATCCATCCATAGTATATCATTTTCATGATAAAAAATACATAAAACGAAGATTTTTATTATAAAAAAATGTATAAAACATCTAAAAATATATTAAAAAAATGCAAATTGCATAAAAATATGTAATAAAAATATGCATATTAAGGTTTGTCAGTGCTGGTATGCCTTTTGCAATGTTATTTTCACAAGATATAATAATCAATTTTATTTCGTTACAGCTTTTTTTAGTGATAAAATACATACTTTTGATTTTAGACATTTGATTTGATTTGATAGTTATGAATACGGGTGTTATATCTTGCATATGTAACTTCAATAACATTGTTATTAGTATCATAAGTTACACGTTTTCTTCCTAATACTGGTCCCTTTTCTAGATTTAATGATTCTAAAATATTAAGTGGTGGAAATTCTGCATAAAATTCATCATCAAATTGACTAACTGATATATTGTTTTGATAAAGATATGTATATAATGAAAAATCATTAGGGGTAGATATTTCGGGTATGTGAAGAGAACTAGGTAGATAATGTGAAAAATGAATATATGGTTGACCGTCTAAATAATAGCATCTTGTTATTCTTAGGCATTTCCTTGAAAAATATGGAAATAGTTCATTTTGTGGATCTATGTCTATATATTCAAATTGTGTATGCTCTTTTGTCACTTGATATCCCTGTTGATTTAAGATGGAAGAAAATGATTGACCATTGGATAATTTATTAAAAATATTATTACTGATTACAGTTGTTCCTTTACCACTTTTTTTTGAAACATAACCATCATTTTCTAATAATTCAATAGCTTTTCTTATCGTGATTTTACTAACATTGAATTTTTTTCTAATTCTGTTTCTGTAGGTAAGAAAGTGCCTACTGGATAGATTCCATTAATAATAGAATCTTTTAAAACTTCCATTATAGAGTAGTAGAGTGGTACTTTTTCTATCATTAAATATCCTGGTATATGAATAAAAAAATTATGATCATTGTATTGCATACATAGGGAAACATATGGATTAAGAATTATTAAAAGAAGAATGAGAAAAAACATTTTATATGAAGAAATGGCAAAATGCTTAAATATGTCAGCTTCAACATTTTATGGAAAAGTCGGTAATCAAACATATCTTTTTTTATTAGAGATGATGACATAATTAAGAAAAGCTTAATATCAATCATAAAGCTACGATATAAAAGAAAAAGGGATGGTCATGGGGATGAAAAACGTTTTAGTTTCTTTTAGAACTGTTTTTTTAGTATTGAATTTGTAACTTATAAATCCATTTTTATATGTATTTATTAACACTATATCACGGAAAATCAATATTTATTGATGAAACTCTTTTCAAGAAATGAAAATAATATGCAAAGTGAACTTTTTGATATTATACTATATGTAGTAAATACAAGGAGGAAAAAAATAATGGAAAAGAAACCTGTAAAAATTGTTACAATTGGTGGAGGAAGTAGTTATACACCAGAATTAATGGAAGGATTCATTAAAAGATATGATGAACTTCCAATCAAAGAAATTTGGTTAGTTGATATTGAAGATGGAAAAGAAAAACTTGAAATCGTTGGAGCAATGGCTCAACGTATGTGGGATGCTTCACCATATGATGTCAAAGTGCATCTCACTTTAGACCGTAGAGAAGCATTAAAAGATGCAGACTTTGTGACGACTCAATTTAGAGTTGGACTATTAAATGCACGTGTCAAAGATGAAAGAATTCCATTTTCATATGGCATGTTAGGTCAGGAAACAAATGGTGCTGGAGGAATCTTTAAAGCTTTCAGAACAATTCCAGTGATTTTAAGCATTGTAGAAGATATGAAAGAATTATGTCCAGATGCATGGTTAATTAACTTTACAAATCCAAGTGGAATGGTCACTGAAGCTGTTATGAAATATGGAAAATGGGATAAAGTGATTGGTTTATGTAATGTTCCTGTAGGAGCAATGATGAAAGAACCAGAAACAATTGGAAAAACTTTAGACCAGTTAACATACAAATTTGCTGGATTGAATCACTTCCATTGGCATAAAGTTTTTGATGAACACGGAAATGAAGTCACTCAACAAATTATTGATGCTATGTATGAAGGAAAAGATGGAGGAATTCCAGCTAATATCCATGATATTCCATTCTTTAAAGAACAGCTTGATACAATGCAAATGATTCCATGTGGATATCATAGATATTATTATCGTCAAGAAGAAATGTTGAAACATGGACTTGAAGAATACAATACAATTGGAACAAGAGCACAACAGGTCAAACAAACTGAAGAAGAATTGTTTGAATTATATAAAAATCCTGATTTAGATCATAAACCAGAACAATTGGCAAAACGTGGAGGAGCACATTATAGTGATGCAGCATGTGAAACAATTGCTTCTATCTATGCGAATAAAAACACACATATTGTTGTTACAACAAGAAACAATGGAGCAGTCCCTGATTTACCAGCTGAAGCAGCTGTAGAAGTTTCTTCATTTATTGGAGCTACAGGAGCAAGAGCGATTGCCTTTGGACCATTGCAACCAGCAGAAAGAGGATGGTTACAATGCATGAAAAATATGGAATGGTGTGTAGAAGAAGCTGCAGTTACAGGTGACTATGGAAAAGCATTACAGGCATTTATCTTAAATCCACAGATTCCATCAGGAGCCACAGCAAAAAGAGTATTAGATGAATTATTACTTGCCCATAAAAAATATTTACCACAATTTGCAGATAAGATTGCCGAGCTTGAAGCAGAAGGTGTCACTATTAAAGATGATGTTGCAAGAGAATTAACTGAACAAGGATTATAATATTGATAAGCACTTTAGTCATTAAGATTAAAGTGCTTTCTTTATATTTTGAATATATCAATTTTTTAAATAAATATAAAAATAAGGTATTGAAATATCATACAATGAGCAAATGTTGGAATAGATTTGCTTTAGAAAAAGATTTTCTTGTGCTTCGACATAATTATCCAAAAAGTATCTTTATTTGGCAAAAAAGCATGGTATACTTATATAAAAGGATGTGAGAAAAATGCTTTGTTATTATAGTCAGTTTCAAACAAAACACTTAACACAAGATAAACTTATTGATATGTTACTGGAGTGGCTGGAACATTCTAAAAATAAAATGAATGGTTTAAATTATGATGGGCGTATTCCTTTTCAATATGAGATTGACCATAAAATATTAAATATACAAATTTTTGAACAGCGATATCTTACGCTTTATTTTTCAACAAAAGATAATTATAAAAATACACACTTTATAGTGGAAATTATTTATGATTTAATTGATGAAACAATACATTTACGTTTTTCTAAAGAAACTTCTAATGAATCCCGTTATATTTCTGCTGTATCTATACCTGCATTATTTAAAACAATAATGACATCACCTTATATTGAAGATGATGTTTATTCTTTTAATAATCAAGCACATCGTATAATTAATGTTAATCAATTAAAAGAAGTGAAAACAAAAAAGCCCCTGATTTATATGCGTACAAGATGGATTGATGCTAATCGTTTAGCAAGAGAAGTCTTAGGCTTGGCACATGTTTGTTATTGTATACAACAAAAAGAAGAAGGGTGCATAGAAATTATAGATGGTCAGGAGAGTCACTTTTGTCAGTTAAATAAGAAAATAGCTTATCATTATCAGATTCGAGAAATCAATGAACTTTTAAGAAACATGACGATTCAACAATATAAAAATGTCATGCCTTCATATGATTCACTATATCAAAAATGGCTTTATCATCAACAAAATTCAGCAATCAAGAATAGTCAAGAATATCAACAGGAATTTCAGGAAGAAATTATGCGTCGTCGACAAGAAATCAATGAATTGAAAGAATTTTATCATATGCTGTTGGAAGATATTGAAGAACAAAAACAAAAGAATGATCAACTTTCACAAATTCATAATCATCATGGAACGACATTGTTAGCTATTGATGATATGGAAAAGGTTATCACTTATCGTCAAAAACTTTTGCAGTATATTCAACATAAAGCTAATGAATTAGAAGCAACACATGAAATTTATCGTCGCTTAGATATTCTTCATGCGATTCTTGAAAAGAATGGAGGAAAACTATGAAATCATTTTCAACTTATCTGGAATTGAAAGAGAAATGGACGATTTCTCAATTTATAGAGTCTTTGTTTCAAGTCTATGGTATAGAGTATCAAGATATAGATTATAATCCAAAAAGGATAGAAAATCATTGTTATGATATTTATCAATATCCTCATGATGGAAGTGTTGTTGTCCATTTATATCATCGTATGGAATACATTTATAATGAAAAAGAGGGAGGTCTATGTATTCATAATGATGGTTATCAAAAAGGATATCGGTATATTGATGAATTATTGTCAAAACATTTGATTAAGGATAAGGAAATTTCTTTAAGTAATCAACCTATAAAAATTTGTCATGAAAATAAACAACAGGTCATACAATGGTTGGATGGAGGAACTCAACTACCGATTCTTTATATTCGTTATGAAAAGGTTGTTGATCCATTTTATCTGGCTCAACAATTAAGGGGAATTGCTTATGTTTTTTATGAAGACAATCAAGAAGTTGGCCATTGGATGACAAAGCATTGTCAAAAGATTTTGACTAATAGTCGAGTGATTATTTATTATTTAAATGGAGATTATAAAACATATAGGTTTGCTAAAAAGGAGTCACAGGATCAATTACAACAGCGTATTTTACATCAATTGACTTTATATTTAAAACAAAGACAATATGGAAATGCATATAGTTTTCGCTATTTAGAGAAAAACTACTTAGATAATTTAAGACAGTTTGCACAAGATTATGAAAAACAGACGATTGATCAATTAGGGGAAGAAATTGATAAATTGGAAGAAGAAAAAGAGAAATATTGTGCGTTGATTAGTGGACTAGAGAGTGAATTAAATGTGTTACAGATGCAAAATGAAATATTAGAAGAAGAACTATCTTTTCAAGATAATTATACGCTTTTAGATAAAGGAGATATTCCGGAATATTATCAAGCTGAACAAAAAGATATTTTGTTAGATATGTTAGAAGATGATGTGAAAAAGAATCATGTTGAAAAAGAGGATTTGTGTTTATTAAAAGATATTTTAAATCAAAATCCAAAAGATGGAACAAGAGATATGTATTTAGAAAAGATATTAAGAACGCTTATTAGTAGTTATGATTTTAATAAATTAAAAAAATATGGTATTTTTATGAAAGGAGATAAGAGTAAACATCATCTGGTCATGTTCTTTGATAATTCCAGATATCAATCAACCCTTGCTTCAACACCGAGTGATCAAAATGCCTGTCGACAAGTTTATCGACAATTTAGAAAATATTTCTTTTAGCCGATAGAACAATAGGTGAAGCAATAAAAATATTGTGTAATGCAAAGCAAATGAAGTGGTTACCATTGCAGTGAGTCAATTGACGAAATCCTCTTTACCATATAAGAAGTTATCATATCTTTGTTGTAATGAACCAATAGAACTAGTTTATTATAGAAAAACAAAGCGTTTGTTTTTTGGATGTACACATTATTTATCTCATTTTAGTCAAAATACAATAATGAATCTACAAGCAGGTCTTACTTATTTAAAAGAGTTAAACCGTATTGAATATCGTACTCTTGATGATTTGTTTGATTTTGATGATGATGTGCCTTTTTAGGAATAGGAATATGTATTTATTGAATAAAATTGTATCATAAAAGATAAAAAGAACACCAGAGTTATCATTCAGTGGTGTTCTTTTCAATATGACATGTATGTTTTTTTGTTTTCTTGTCATAACTGATTCCTACAATCAGTAAGTTATCTTTATACTTCTCTAATCCTTTTGGATATTTCTTTTCTTTGATTTGATCTATCGCTGTCTTGATTTCTTGATTCCATTTCAGCTCTATGATCATAGCTGGTTTATCTCGATATGGAATCAAAACAATATCCGCAAACCCTTTACCTGTTGGCATTTCTCTTATCATTGTATAATGATTTCTGGCATAGATATATGCTAAAGCAAGTGTATATGACAATGCATTTTCATTGTTGTAGGTCAGTATTGATGTATTGAGATGGGCTTCTTCGATATATCTTGCAACGCCTTCTTCATCTTTTCTCCATGTTGCTTCTAAAAGTTCACGACTGTTTAATAATGCCTTTGTCGTTTCTTCCCAGTTTGAATCTTCTATGGAATCAATAAAGCTTGTTGATACTTCCTTATTAGGAATATAACATGTATGGTCTGAATTATTATATCCTAAATAACCCAAATGAATCAGAAGTGTCAAGACATCGTCCTTTGATTTGAATGTTGTCATATCATTTTGGAACTTACTTGTATTCACATCTATACTCTCCCCTGACAATAATTGAACGATATTATCCTTTAAATCATCAAAGTTCATATCTATATAAACCTGCAGGGCTTCATAAGTTTCAGTAGATGTCCAGTAATTTCCAAATTGTTTTCTGACTATTGAAGAAACAACAGAGCGTGGAGAAAAAGTTGAAATATCATTTGTCATATGATATCCATCATACCACTGCTTCATTTCATCATAATTCACGTTATATTGAATACAAAGATTCTGAACTTCGGTTTCAGTAAATCCCATAAATTCAGATAATAATCCCGGATCAATCATTGAGATTTCTTCAAACATGTTCAAGGCACTGTGTGTCCCGTATTTTTTTATAGGTAGTATACCTGTCATATAAGCAAGTTCTACATAAGGTTTATCTTTCAATAGATTTCTTAAGAAATCAAGATATTGTTTCTGTGCTTCTTTATCTTGCTTGTACTCTCTAAAGATGCAATCCCATTCATCTATGATAAAAATAAATCTTGCACTTGCTTCAACATAAACATCTTCCATGATTTGAATAAGATCTGATGAATCAATATAATCGACATCTGAAAAGACTTTCTTAATTTCTCTAAATATCAATTTGGCGAGAAGTAAAATCATTTTATTGATGTCATGAGTCTTGCTTAAAAAATCCTGCATATTGATATGAATGACATGATGCTGATTAAGATGTTTTAAATAATGAGTAGTTTGACTGATTTTGAGTGAATCAAAAATATGATGAGAATCACAACCTTTAGAGTAATAGGCAACAAGCATATTGGCATCTGTACTCTTTCCAAAGCGTCTAGGTCTTGATACACATAGCTTATTATCACCGGTACCTATTAATTGATTTGTATAGTTAATCAGTAATGATTTATCTACATATATAGGATTGTTAATTGCCTGTTGAAAACTGTCATTTCTTGGATTGAGATATAAACCCATACATTTTCACCTGCTTTCTTTTCTTGTTTTATTATAACATTTGTATAAGTAAAATACCATGAGTATATGTACGAAAAAGCTTTAGTCAGTTACTTTGAGATACTATTTATAGTTATTTAAAATTTGTTAAGAGTATAACTAAAAGGTTGAGCTTTTTAGATTAATATAATAACTGATTTTATTGAAAGTGCGTATAAAAATTATCATACCAATCATAAATGAATGTAAAAATTGATGATATAATGTTATATTGTATCATCATTAAAATAGTTACCTGTGCTTATTTTTGTGATAATTGATATAAAAGTTTAGATAGTGATTTAACATCATTATAAATTATGTTATAAAGAAGCAAAAAAACTGTTCAACGGGTAGGTGAGTAGTACTTATATCTAATCATTACCAATTTAAACAGTCAATAATCTTTAATACTAGGAATTTATTTTTTATAGAATTTAATATATACGTGCTTATGTATAATTTCAATTAAAGAAATCTGATTAATTGAGTTGAGTAGAAAATATAATAATATGCCAAGATAAAAACAGTTGTATAGGCACTAGATACAAAATCGTTTATTATATATCATAATAAATAAAATGTATAAATTGTAGTTCTTGAATTTAAAAACCAGAAAGAAATATCCTATAGATATAAGTTTCTGGTTTGAATTGAAATCAATATTTTTAATCTTGTGTTGCTTTTATATCTTGCTTATCAAGGTATTTTAAATCTTGCATTTTTTCAATGATTTGTTTGGCTAGAAGTTCGTGGAAATCTTCATTTCCATCTACAAGATTATCACGTAACAAACTGCGAGGAATATATCCTTTATCTAAATCATCCTGATCACCATCTGTTGGGGTGATATTTGCATCTTTTAATCCGTTCTTTAATAAATAATCTCTAAATGATAAGAAATGTTCTTCATGTTCTTCTTCTAAGACTGCATTCATATCGTTAACGATTTGAAATGTTCGTTTAGATGTAAGAGAAACAACAATATATTTTTTGATACCGAGTTGGTTAAGTATAGCGCGTTGATATGTAATCGTTTTAAATATGCTACCTGATTCATAAGGATCATAGGTTCCTGTAAAAATAACTGCAATACCATTTTTATCAAAACTAGGGAAGTCAGTTGTGATTTGTGTATAATCGTCAATTGATGTTTCATTACCAGCTTCATCCCTTGTAAAAGTATGAATATCCTTTTCATCATCATATTTTAAAATACCACTGATTCCCTTGATTTCTACATTTGAAAAATTACTTCCTTTATTTTTGAGAACATCTAATTTATCATGATCTTCATCATATAAAGTGATTTCAACAGGATCTGTCTGAGCTGGAATTGTTATATCATGAGTATATATTTTTGTTCTTCCTACTCTAATAGCTAAATCTATTGTCTGATCTTTTTGACCACCAAAAGTTTCAATGTTGCAGTTTGTAAGTTGTGATAGATAAGTGGGATAAGCATGAGATTCAAGTGTTAAACTATCTCCAATGCAGTAAATAGTTTGATCGCTGGTTGGTTTTGAAGATACTGGTTGATCTTTTTGGAGGTTCTGATATTTTTTACTTTCATTACGTGTAATCAATGTATTATAACCAATAAGGGTCAAAATAATACATATGAGAAGAATAACAATTAAAGGAAATGATAGTTTCTTCATTAGTAATAATAATGATATGAACCAGAACCAGATTCGGCTTTTGTTAAAACGCTCCCAATAACATTGACATTACTACGTTTTAATAGATCAACACATTGAGCGGCATCTTTACGTTTTGTATCCTTTGCAGAAACAACAAAGATTGTTCCATCAACTGCATTACCAACTGGAATAGCATCTGAAATAGAACCAATTGGCGCACAGTCTATAATAATGAAATCAAAGTTTTGTTTTAAGATCTTCATATATTCTTTAAAAGTATCAGAGCTAAGAAGCTCAGAAGGATTAGGCACATGAATACCTGCTGTTAAAACGTATAGTAATCCAGAAAAAGATTGATCTTTTACTGTTTGGAAATATTCATCATTAAAGCGGTGTGTTTTTCCAAATTCTATCAAGGCATCAGTAAGACCATGTGAATTAGAGAGTTTCATATATCTATGTAACATTGTTTTTCTAAGGTCACAGTCAATAATTAAGACTTTTTTATATTTAGTTGCAAAGATGAATGCTAGATTCATGGCTGTTGTAGATTTTGCTTCACCTGGTTGAGATGAAGTAATAGCTATTGATTTTATAGGATTATCAACATTAGAAAATTCAATATTGGTACGAATATGTCTAAAAACTTCTGCATAATCAAACTGTGACTGTCTTTTGGATTTATCTAGAATATTTAAAGTTTTACGAATTTTTTTCTTTTGAGCCATAAGTTATCTCCTTTTAAATAATTTCTTGAAAAAAGATTGATTAACTTGAATCTTTTCAATTTCTTCGTTTTGTAAGATATGAAGAGGATTGTCATACATTAATGTTTTTAATGTCTGATAATCATATTTTTTTGAAAGTAACTGATAAACTTCATTGAGACACGGAATACGATGCCCACTGCTACGATGTGTATCTGAAGCAATGACATGGGCAAAACCATTATTTAATAATTCAAAAGCATTATTTTTAACTGTCTTACCATGAATACCTAACAGACTTGAAGCATTGATTTGAATAACATAACCACTATCGACCAACTGAGCAACACGTTCTGTATCAATGCCATTTGGGAAATATCTTTCAACATGAGCAATGATAGGAGTGTATCCCTTGATGTCTATTTCATAAAGATAATCTTCAACTTCATACTCTTCTCCGAGTTCTTTTCTTACATCAAATTCGACGAGGAGATAAGATGTATCTTCAATAGGAATCATATAATGATTATTGATTGCATCGATGCAATCATGATTTAAAAAAAGTTCACAACCTTCAAAAACATAGATTTGATACTCTTCAGCAAGCTTTTTAAGTTCAGCAATTCTATCTTTAAAATGCTGTATATCAGTTTCAGTATGAGTACCGGGTACAACATGAGGTGTCGCAACAAGAGCAGAAATGTTGGTTTCCTTGGCTATCTTTAATGCTTTTATAGCATCTTCTTTTGTTGGAATACCGTCATCGATGTCCCAGGCATAGTGACCGTGGATATCAATAAATTGCATCTTAGTTATCGAAGTAAGGGATAGATCCTAAACAAGGAATGCCAAGGTATTTTTCTGCTTCTTCTTTGTTATGAATATGTGTATCTAACATAAACTTTATAAAAATATAACCAACACTTATAAAAGCACCAATTAAAGCTCCAATAACAAGATTCTTTCTAAGATTTGGTGATACAGGTGTGTCAGCAATTTGTGCCTGATCAATTGTAGAAATGTTATTGATATTTAAAGTGTTTTTAGCTTCTTTCTTAAAAGTATCAACTAATTCATCTACAATGCTCTTACTCAGTTCCGGATCAGTTGTAGTTGCTGAAATACTAATAATTTGTGTGTTGGCTTGGTTAGAAATAGTAACACTATTACTAACTTCTGCAGTCGTGATATCTAAACTTTCAGCAACCTGACTTTGAATATTGTTTCCTTTTAACATTTCGATATAGTTGTTAACCATTAAGCTATTGGCATTAATTTGTGTGTAGTCAACCATACCTTCAGTGACTTCTGGTTTAGGGTAGATACTGGCAGTAGATTGATATTTTCTGTCAATAAAAAAAACTGTAATAACTCCAGCAATAATCGTTGTAACTAAAATACTAATGATAATCATTTTGTATTTAGATTTTAATAATGCGAATAGTTCCCCTAAATTAATTTCTATTTCATCTTCATTTTTCATCATTTCTTGTTCAGCCATATAGACCTCCTTATATTTGTGTTAAAAAAAATTCGAAATATGTGTTAATTGTCACAAGACACTTGAATTTTTACTAAAAAGTGTTAATGTGTGATGTGACCTCTGTAAGACCAAATATTTCATATGTATTATGCTTGAATAATCAGAAAAAATCAAGAGATAACTAGATATTTTAGCAATATTGTATAGTCAATTTATCGAGATATATATTCAAACATATATTTCGACCGTATTTTCTTATGAAAGATTATTTGAGCAACGTGACAATGCGACGATTACTCAACGTAATCATTTTTAAAAACGCTCTTTTTAATAAAAATGTTGCTGCTATTATTACTTTTTTATTTTAACACCGTTTTTTAGGTGTTTATCCATTGTTTTAGAAGTTATCTATTTTTCATATATGCTATACTTTTCATAGAAGGATTGGCGATACTTATGATTAATGAAAAACAAGTTATTGATTTCTTAAAAACTAAAGATAAATTTTATATAGATTATTTGTTTTCATTATTGAATAATAATCTAAATAACACTGATTCATCTGATCAGGTTTGTCCTATCTGTGGATCAACACATGTCAAGAAAAACGGAAAAGATTCTAATGAGCGTCAGAGATATCTATGCAAAGAGTGTCATAGAACATTCAATGATAGAACCCATACACTTTTCAGTTGGTCGCATCTTACAATGGAGCAATGGATACTTTTTATTGATCTGGAGATTTCTGAAATGAAACTGGAAGATGAAGCACATTTTCTTGGTGTCAGTACGACGACATGTTTTTACATGCGTCACAAGCCTTATCATGCTGCTACTGAAATCATCAATAATCAGATCCTTTCAGGAGAAATTGAAGTTGATACTCAATATCTGAGTATCAACCTGAAAGGAACAATGCCTCATAATATGCCAAGATATTCTAAAAAAAGGGGTGGACAATCTGCATTTAGGGGTATATCACATCATAAAGTCAGTGTGATATGTGCTGTTGATGAAAATGATCATATGATCATGAACATTACAGGACTTGGAAGCGAATCTTTTGAAAAATATATATCAAATGAAATGTATTTTGGTGATATTAAAGAAATCATTTCTGATTCAAAGTCATGCATACAGCAGCTTGCAAATCATCTTGGAACAACCAACAACAAAGTTCCGACCTCACCAACAGAAAAGAGATACCTGACTAGAGATGGTAAATCATTAGGTGTCATCAACGAAATGATGACTGAGGTAGCCGGTCTGATTATAAAGACAAAAGGCATAAGCACGAGATATTTGCAGGGATATCTGAACTTCAATATACTAAGAAAACAGATGAAGTACAGATACAGACGAAATGAGATGCCAGAAAAGATTATGAATTTATTGGTAGAAACATCATCATTTAGGAATATATCTGTATTGGCAACACCAATGCCAATATCTCTTAAAGAAGCTTATTATGAATATCGTTATGGAATATTTGCAGAATAAGCAAGTCACAGCAATAATTTTTTTAAAAAGAGCGTTTAAAAATAAATTCATACATCTTCAATGTTCTTTTTATGAATTCTTCTCAATTAACTTATTCAATATTAAATAGATCTTAAATGTCTCAACCATTTATTTAATCATATTTACTTTATTGTATCTATCCCAGCTCCCCTCATTCCAAGTTTTTAAAACCATAAATGCTTATAATTCATCAAAATTTCATACTTCTTTTGAAGGTATGTGATATGTTTGATAATTGCTATGGTGTACAGGTGAAAAGTGGTTAAGAAGAAATTGCAAGAAAATGTAAAATTCTTATTAGTAAAGATTGCTATAAAGAATGTTTTATTCCTAAATATAAACATATGCGACGATTTAAAGGTCAATGTCATATAGTTGAAGATGTTTTATTTAAAGGTTATATTTTTTTAATTAGCAATGATATAGATGATTTGTTTATGGAGTTGAAGGAAGTTCCAGGTTTAACGAGATTATTAGGTAATGATGATGGGAGATATATACCCAATATATAAGCAGGAAACTATATTTTTAGCATGGTTTGGCGGAAAAAGTATCGTGTTGATGTATCTACGGGTTATATTGAAGGAGATGTTCTTTATATTAGAAAGACTCCATTAAAAGAATATGAAGGACACATTAGCAAGATTGATAGGCATAAACGTATAGCTTATGTAGATGTATCATTGTTTGGAAGAAAAATCACAGTAAAAGTAGGTTTGGAAATAACAAGAAAAGATAATAAAAAAGTTTTGAGTTTGCACAGACAATGGCATTAAGAAGCCACTGATAGACAATGTCACGATAATTATCGTAAAGATCCATGATTACATATTTGACATTCATTTTTTCCCCTTTAGAAATCATTCTTAAGTATGATCTTAAATCAGCCTTGTGTCGAGAAGGAAGGATATCAGGGACAAGACCATTTTTAAAATTGATAAGACAGGCATATTTGTTTTTTTTTGCATGACGGGAGAAGAAGAATTTATCAATGCAGATAGCTTCAGAAAGCTTTTTTCTTTTTATCTGAACATGTTTATCAAATATAGTCATGACCTCAATGACAGAGAGATTAGTTTTCTTGGCCGCCATAGAAAGAGTCTGATTATAATCCTTCAATAATACAAGGACATTGTGAATGGTTTTCAAAGTCAATCTAGGGTGACTGCTTTTGAATGGATTCATCTCATAAGCCGTTCTGGAACAGTGAGGACAAATATATCTTCTGCCTTATAGACAAATTTTCAGTAATGAAAATAGAATGATTAAGAGAAACATTTTATATTCATGACCTTTTTTAGTGTATTGGCCACAGTTTGGACAGAAAACACCACTAGATACAAATTTGATAAAATAAAAGTGGGTGTTGTTTTTAAAGGTATGAGAAATATATTCAATTTAAATCGAGGGAATGTATGATATCATCGTACATAGGTTAATATTCTCTTTTCATGGATGATTAAGCGAACATTAACAATCATAACATGAAAGTTTTTCTTTTAAAAACCAACTAAAAATCTGATTGTCCGCTAAAACACTGTATCTATCAGCATTTTCAAGGGTTTAAATACTTCAAATTACTACGATTTTACTACCATTGAATGAGCCTTGATACGTTAGAAATCCCAGATTTGCAAAGATATGGTACAGCACATCAGTATTGATAAACTAAAAATTGAATATCGCAAGTAGATTATGGAACGCCGATATTGACGTTCCTTTTCTATTTCCAGCCGTTCAGAAATGGACGGCTTTTTCTATATCCAAACGAAAGGAGAATTTTAAAAGCTATGAAAAAGATATTGAAGCGATTAGCCACGGGCTTCCTTGCCTTTGCGACTATCGTTACCGCTTTGCCGACAACGGCAGTCCACGCTTCCGAGAAGCAATACTGGACAGAAAGTGCCGAGCGTGTCGGTATCGTTGAAAAAGTGATGAATGACGGTTCTATCGGTTCGACATTCAACGAGGGACACATGACCGTTGAGGGCGAGGACGCTTTCTGCGTGGATATTAACACTAACTTCCGCAACGGCTACAAGACCAGAGCCGACGCAAGCACACGCATGAGCTACGACCAGATTTCAGATGTTGCCCTCTCAATCGAGTATGTCAATCAGTATGTGCAGAGCCACAGCGGATTGAGCAGTCAGCATATCTACCTTTTGAAACAGTGCGTCGTATGGCAGAGATTGAGTGTTCATCTGGGCTGGCAATGCGATAACGTCAGAGCTTCCTATGATGAAATCCCAAAAGCGATACAGGACGAGGTGTACGCCGGGGCAAAAACCTTTGCCAGCGAGAACAAGGGACGCTATGAATGTGGCGGTTATATCTACTCTGGCGAGGGACAGGACATTGGACAGTTCTGGGCGAAACTTGCCGTAGGAAATGCCACCCTTAAAAAGACTTCCAGTAATGCCAGCATTACCGATGGGAACGGGCTTTACTCTATCGCTGGTGCGACTTATGGTGTCTATTCTGATAAGGACTGCACAAAACAGCTTGCCACCCTTACGACGGATAACAGCGGAAATACTGATACTGTGGAAGTAAAGGCTGGCACAGTCTACATCAAAGAGCTTTCCGCTCCTGCTGGCTACAAGGTGGACAATACAGTGTATTCCTTAAATGTGGAAGCTGGCAAGACAGCGACCTTGAACGTATCCGATACGCCAAAGGTTACAGATACCCTTATCGAGCTTTTCAAGATTGACATGGAAACACAGAAAGACGCTCCACAGGGCGACGCTTCCCTAGAGGGTGCGGAGTTCACATGGAAATTCTATGCGGGACACTATACCGCTGACAATCTCCCCAGCGAGCCTACAAAGACATGGGTGACAAAGACAATCGCTGAAAAGGACAGCGACGGCACTATCCATTATGTTTCCCGCCTTTCTGATGAATACAAGGTATCTGGGGACAGCTTCTATACACAGGACGGAAAGAACGTGCTTCCTTTAGGAACGCTGACGGTCGAGGAAACGAAAGCTCCTAACGGCTATCTTCTTGACGGTGCATATATGCAGACTGACGGAAGCGAGGAACAAATTAAGGGAATGTACCTTACACAGATTACCGAGGACGGCGACATTGCCGTACTGTCTGGAAGCAATCAGTACCATGTATCAGACAAGGTTATCCGTGGCGGTGTAAAAATCCAGAAAAGAGATTTAGAAACCAGCGATACCAAAGGTCAAGGAAGTGCGACTTTGAAAGACGCTGAATTTGAAATCATTTCCCTTAATGACAACGCTGTACTTGTCGAGGGGAAACTTTACAGCAAGAATGAAGTGGTAAAGACAATCCTTACCGACATTGAGGGCGTGGCTTCTACTTCTGCCGACCTGTTACCTTACGGAAAATACCGTATCGAGGAAAGCAAAGCACCAGAGGGCTATCTAACAGAGGGTGCGAAACCGATTGAATTTGAAATCACAGAGGACGGAAAAATCGTTGACCTTACAGGGACAGACACGTCAATCTACAATCAAGTGAAGCGTGGCGACCTAGAGGGTGTCAAGATTGGAGCTGGCACACACCAGCGTCTTGCGGGAGTTCCGTTTAGGATCACCAGCAAGACCACAGGTGAGAGCCACATTATCGTAACTGATGATAACGGACAGTTCTCCACTTCTTCTGACTGGGCTTCCCATAAGAACAACACCAATGCAGGAAAGACCAGCGAGGACGGTATCTGGTTTGGAACAAGCGAGCCAGACGACAGCAAGGGTGCTTTGATTTACGATACCTATATCATTGAGGAATTACGCTGTGAGGGCAACAAAGGCTTTGAGCTTATCCCGCCGTTTGAAATCGTGGTGTCCAGAAACAATGTGACCATTGATTTAGGGACACTTACTGATGAATACGAGAAAGAAATCTCTATCCATACCACAGCCACAGGCAAGGACGGCGAGAAGTCTATCGTGGCTGGTAAAGAGGTAACAATCGTTGACACGGTTACCCTTGAGGGTCTGGAAAAAGGGACGAAGTATCAGCTTAAAGGCTGGCAGATGTTGAAAGAGGAAAACGCCGAGCTTCTTATCGGCGGACAGCGTGTGGAAAGTGATTACACATTCACAGCCGACAGCGAGGAAATGAAGATTGAAATAGAATACACGTTTAACGCTTCTTCTCTTGGCGGTCAGAACCTTGTTACCTTTGAGGAACTTTACGACCTTTCCAATGAGGACGAGCCTGTAAAGGTGGCTGAACACAAGGATATTGACGACGAGGGACAGACGGTGCTTATCACGGAGCGTATCATCTCTATCCATACCACAGCGACCAGCGAGGACGGAAAGAAAGAGATTGAAGCAGGAAAAGACGTGACAATCATTGATACCGTTACCCTTGACGGATTGGAAATCGGCACAAAGTATCAGCTCAAAGGCTGGCAGATGATTAAGGACGAAAATGCAGAACTTATCATCAATGGTGAGCGTGTCGAGAATGACTATACCTTTACTGCCGACAGTGAAAGTATGGAAGTACAGATTGCCTTTACATTCGACGCTTCCGAGCTTGGCGGGAAAGAGCTTGTGACCTTTGAGGAATTATACGATTTGAGCAATCCAGACGAACCGACTAAGGTTACAGAGCATAAGGACATTGAGGACGACGGGCAGACGGTGACAATCACAGAAGTACCAGAAATGCCGGAAGAACCAACAGAGCCGGAACAGCCGACCACACCAGATACACCGAGCAAGACAACAGACGCTCCAAAGACAGGCGATAACACAAACATTGCCTTATTCTTAGGGCTTCTTATTCTCTCTGGTGCAGGCGTGGCAGGAACATACTTCATCAAGCGTAGACGTTCATAATCGGACGGTCTGCTTATGATGATGAAGAAATCACGTTCCCCGCCGATACATGGAAACGGCGGAGCTTCCCTTTATTCTGGCTTGTCCGCCACCCACCTGTAAGCACACAGACAGTCAAGGGTGCTTTTAAGCATTTACCTGCCCTTGACGGTCTGGGGGCTTACGGGTATCACACCACCAGCCAGAATAAAAGCATTGATAATCAACAGATTTTATAGAAATGAGGTATGAACACATGAAATTGAAATATATCGTGCCTGACATGGCACAGACTTTTGGTAACTTGGAGTTTGCAGGAGAAAATGAGGTAGAGCAACAGCGTGTCAATGGTCGCTTTGTCCCCGTGACGAGAAGCTATAACCTGTATTCCGACATTCAGAGAGCCGACGACATTATCGTGGTGCTTCCCGCAAAGGCTGGGGAGAAGCGTTTCAAGTATGAGCAGAAAGTAAAGCTCATCAATCCTAAGATTACCGCCGAGGGAAAGAACGTGCGAGGTCGTGGCTACACTAACTATATCTTAACGGCTGATGATATGCTTCCAGCCGAGGAAAGCAAGTAAAGGGGGTATCAGACTATGAGATTAGCGAATGGAATTGTATTAGATAAGGAAAAGACGTTTGGAGTGCTGAAATTCTCTGCCCTTAGACATGAAGTGCGTGTGGAGAATGAGGACGGGACGACCACCGAGGAAATCAAGCGTAGAACTTACGATTTGAAATGCAGTCAGCAGGAACGCACGATACAGGTATCTATCCCAGCGGAAATACCTGTCAAGGACTATCCGTACAATGCCGAGGTGGAGCTTATCAACCCTGTTGCCGATACGGTGGCAAACGCCAACTACCGAGGGGCAGACGTGGAATGGTACATCAAGGCAGACGACATTGTGCTGAAAAATAAAGGCGGTCAGCCCGCAGGCAATCCACAGAACCATGCTCCGCAAGGACAGCAGAAAAAATAAAAATTGTCAAGTGAAAATTAAGAAACTATTTTACTTATCTTTGAAATTTTTTCAGAATTATATAGTAAAATATTGTACATAGTTTCAGAGAGGAGTGAGGATAGTGATTTTAATGCTGATTATTCCAATCATTTTAACTGTGTTTCCAGTAATGCTGTATCAAGTAGTTTTAGTGTTATGTAAGAGAAAATCAACTTCTACACATTATTTTTGGACATACACTATGATGATTTATGTATGGCTTGTTTTTTCTGTTACGGGTATCGGCACTGTATGGGACATTATTTCAAAAGGTGGGCTGATTGAGACTTTTCAACAGGCAAATATTGGAATTATCCCATTTCAGTCAGACGGTTTATTTACTTATTGTATGAATGTAATTATGCTTATGCCATTGGGATTTTTATTGCCGTATATATGGAGAAATTTTAGAAATCCAATAAAAGTAGCCCTAACAGGATTAGTATTTTCGGTATTTATCGAATTTGCTCAATTACCAACTAATCGTTTGATAGATATTGATGATTTGCTGATGAATACATTAGGTGCAGTTTTAGGATATGTTGTGTGGAAAATGATTGGAAATCATTTCTTTAACAAAAAAGAAAAACAGCGAACTATTTCATTGGGGAATTTCGAGCCAGTTATCTATTTGGTGTTAGCTTGTGCAAGTAATTTCCTACTATATAACTGGACATGGTTTCTTTAAAGAAAAAGCGGTTGGTCTTTACGATTGACCGCTTTTTCCATATCCAGAAAGGGGTGTTTATGAACCTATATAAATACAAGGGAAAGCGTATCAGAGCCAGCGACAAGAACCTTGTGTACCGCTTCTGTGCGGGTACGCTCCTGCTCCTGTTCGTGGCGGTTCTCCTGCTACTGAACATGGGACAGCTCATGCGTACCGATTGGGAGCATTTCAGTTTACTAGATAATGGCATAACGCTTTCCACCTACAACTTCATAACGATTTTGATAGCGACTGGTGTTTGTGCATTGGTCGCTTTTCTTTATTACCGCTTTTGCTATGACAGCTTCAAGAAGCTATCGCACCGTCAAAAGCTGGCACGCATGATACTGGACAACAAGTGGTATGAAGCACAGACCGTACAGGACAGCGGTTTTTTCACTGACCTGCAGAGCAGATCAAGGGAAAAAATCGTCTGGTTTCCTAAAATCTATTATCAAATGGAAACGGGCTTGCTCCATATCCTCTGTGAAATCTCTTTGGGAAAGTATCAAGACCAGCTTTTACGTCTGGAAGATAAGCTGGAAAGCGGGCTTTACTGTGAACTGACCGACAAGACGCTCCATGACGGCTATATCGAATACGTTTTACTTTATGACATGATAGCGAACCGTATCTCGATTGACGAAGTAAAAGCAGAAAACGGGGGCTTGCGTCTGATGAAGAACCTCACATGGGAATATGACGCACTCCCTCACGCCCTTATCTGTGGCGGGACTGGCGGTGGAAAGACCTATTTCCTGCTGACAATCATTGAAGCCCTCTTGCAGACCAACGCCCAGCTATTCATCTTAGACCCTAAGAACGCTGACCTTGCGGACTTGGGTACGGTCATGGATAACGTGTACCATACCAAAGAAGATATGATTGAATGTGTCAATGCGTTCTATGAGGGCATGATACAGCGAAGCGAGGAAATGAAGCAACACCCAGACTACAAGACGGGCGAAAACTATGCCTATCTGGGCTTACCGCCCTGCTTCCTTATCTTTGACGAGTATGTGGCGTTCTTGGAAATGTTGGGGACAAAGGAAAGCATAAGCCTTTTAAGCCAGCTAAAGAAAATCGTCATGCTCGGCAGACAGGCGGGCTATTTTCTCATTGTTGCCTGCCAGCGACCCGACGCAAAGTATTTTTCAGACGGTATCAGAGATAACTTCAACTTCCGTGTGGGCTTGGGGCGTATCAGCGAGCTAGGCTACGGTATGCTCTTTGGAAGCGACGTAAAGAAACAGTTCTTCCAGAAGCGTATCAAAGGACGTGGCTATTGTGATGTGGGAACGAGCGTCATATCGGAGTTTTACACTCCCCTTGTACCAAAGGGGCATGATTTTTTACAGACTATCAGCTCTCTTGCACTGGCAAGACAAACCGTATCAGATGAACGAAAGGAGAATTGAAAAATTTATGGGATTTTTAGAAATGGGTTACAGCGACCCTAACACTGATTTTCATGTTGAGGGTGTCTGCGTAGACTTTGACCGCTTTCTTGCGGACTTGGAAAGTGTCGCTGGCACGACTGATGATAAATGCGAGGAATTTCCGACAGAAGCCTATCATGCACGCATGGAAGATATTCTGACAGAAGCGGGGCTTGGGAGATTGAAACTTCCGTTGCTCTTTTCCGTGGTGCTGGACGAATGGCTTTCCATTCATGGGTTCAACTACCGCTTTACGTTTCTTGTGGTGGATAAGGAGTTTTTCAGACAGATATACCATGAATATGAGATTGACAAAGAGATTGTCAGAAAATGCCTTTCTGCTGATACCGACGTTATCGTAGTTTATACGGGCATGACAAGGATAGACTGAACCACTGACGGCTGGAACGGTCAGCTTTAGCGTCCAGACCGTGTAAGCCGTCCTGTGGAGCAGGGCTTGCCCTGCTCCACGAAAGAAGCCCCTCGGTATCTAACAGAGGGGCACAATTCCGCTGGAAACTACGGTCAAAAAGTCTGGAAATCCCGCTTGGTAAAAGGGTTTTCTCTCACTCATGGCTGACTGTGACAATCTGCGGAAAATATCACAGATTTCTAAAAATACACGATTGGGGGTATGCAGGCTGAATGAAAGCACCTTTATAACTGCCTTGAAAGAGAAACGCCTATCTTACGGCGTGTCCCAGACAAGGCTTGCAATCATGGCTGGTATCAGCCGTGAACATCTGAACCGTATCGAAGCGGGAAAAGTCAACCTCACGGAAGATATGCAGGACAAGCTCATGGAAGCGGTCGAGAAATTCAATCCCGACGCTCCCATGTTCCTGCTGTTCGACTATGTGCGTATCCGTTTCCCCACGCTGGATATACAGCACGTTATCAGAGATATATTGAAGCTCAATGTTGACTATATGCTCCATGAGGACTACGGACACTACAAGTACACAGAGCATTACTATCTGGGTGATGTGTTCGTCTACACTTCACAAGATGAGGAAAAAGGCACGCTTCTGGAGCTGAAAGGAAAAGGCTGTCGCCAGTTTGAAAGCTATCTGCTGGCACAGGGGCGTAGCTGGTATGACTTCCTCATGGACGCTCTGGTTGAGGGCGGTGTGATGAAACGCCTTGACCTTGCGATTAACGACAGGGCGGGCATACTGGATATTCCAGATCTGACCGCCAAATGCAACCGTGAGGAATGTGTTTCCCTGTTCCGTTCTTTCAAGTCCTATGCTTCTGGCGAGCTGGTGAAGCACAACGAGCAGGACAAGGCGGGCATGGGACACACGCTGTATATCGGTTCTCTGAAATCGGAAGTCTACTTCTGCTGTTATGAGAAGAATTACGAACAGTACGCAAAGCTGGGAATACCGATTGAGGAAGCACCGATAAAGAACCGCTTCGAGATACGATTGAAAGATGAAAGAGCTTATTATGCCGTCCGTGAACTGCTGACCCATTATGACGCAGAACAGACGGCATTTTCTATCATCAATCACTATATCCGCTTCGTGGACAGAGAGCCAGAGAAGCGAAAGACAGACTGGAAGCTCAATGACCGCTGGGCGTGGTTTATCGGAAAAGACCGACCACCTATCAAGCTGACAACAGACCCAGAGCCGTATACTCTGGAAAGGACGCTGGGCTGGATAAGCAGGCAGGTCGCCCCTACGCTGAAAATGCTGAAAAAGATAGACGCTGGCAACAGCACAAGCTATCTGAAAGAGATTGAGGACAACGCAAAGCTGACGGAAAAGCATTTGCAGATAATCAGACAGCAGACAGCGGACACAGAGGAACTTGTCACAGAGTAAAGGAGAATTTTGACTATGGCAGAACTTGTCAAGGACTTGGTGCTGGTATCGCTGGGAATGGGTATCGGTGTCGTCCTTATGTGTATCGCACAGGTCAGCAAAATGGCTGACGAGCAAATGGAAGAAATCAAAAAAGAAAGGATTGATAAAGAATGAATTTCGGACAGAACTTATACAACTGGTTTTTAAGCAACGCCCAGAGCTTGGTGCTTATGGCAATCGTGGTAATCGGTATCTACTTAGGATTTAAACGTGAGTTTTCAAAACTTATCGGCTTCCTTGTGATTGCCTTAATCGCTGTTGGGCTGGTATTCAATGCCGGCGGTGTCAAGGACGTGCTGTTAGAGCTGTTCAACCGTATCATTGGAGCGTAACAATCAATCGTTTGCGGTCAAGCAAACTTACCTGTCCCCCTATGGGAGTGCGGGCATAGGGGGAATGAAAGGGGGTGACGGAATGGTACGCAGATAAAAGATAGTCACGCTATGAATTTCATTGAATGGTTGAAATATGGCTGATATAATGTGGGTATAGAAATTAGCGAATGGAAATTTATCAAGGAGGATTTACAATGAAATGTATAAAATGTCATAATACACTACACACGGAAACTAGCGAATTTTCTATGACCATTAACGGAAAAACTATAAAAGTCATAAATGCACCTGTATTACATTGCAAGAACTGTAATTCGATAATTATTAGTGACGAAGTAAAAGAAAAGGCAAAAGAATTTTCAGAAGTGTATTTATATCCAGATAATACTCTTGATTACGCAGAATGTGAAGCTGGAACGGTAATGTCAGTAATGAATTTACTTTTTTAATGACATAAATTTAATAACTGCATATCCCGACACAAAGCGGTTACCTCCTTTGGAGATCAACCGCTTTTTTTATACTCAAATTTCAGATTGGAGTGATTGCTTGAAAGATATTTTTACAGATATGCAGGCAAAAATCGGCTGTTCGTATCTCTCCGACCTGCCCTACTACAAGCGTGCGGTCTGGTTTGAGATGAAACGCCTTTGCCTGTCCGACTACCCTAAGAAACAGTTAGAAGATTTTTCACGCTATGTATTCGGTGTGCCTTACGCCGTTATGCAGGAAGCGTTGACAAGAGAGGACGTGATGAAACATGGAAGAAATGCGTGTGCAGATTGAAGCAAGAGAACCGACAGACGGAGAAATCAGAGCCTTTTGGTTCACCCTGCCTATCGACACGGAACAGGTGGAAGAACTGCTGGGGATTGATGTAGATAGCGACTATTACTATATCACAGGCAAGGAGCTTCCCTTTGCTGATGAAGTGCAGGAAGATACCACCATTGAAAAACTCGACGACCTGTACCATACCTATGAAAGCCTACCCTCTGACTTGAAAGAGGACTACGGGGAGCTGATGTGCTATTTCACCGACCTTGATGAATTGCACAGATATAGAAACGACATCATTCATTACTCATGGTGTAAGAACATGACGGACGTTGCCCGCCACATTCTGAACAATGACCCAGACTTTACTTCCCTAAGTGAGAATGTTATCCGTTATTTCGATTATGAAGCCTACGGGCAGTACCTTGACGACAACGGACGCTTTGTGGAAACCGACCACGGTATCTATGAACTTCCGTAGAAAAGAGGTGTAAGCCTGTGGTGGACGACATGAGGGTGTATATCGCTAATCTTGGCAAATACAATGAGGGCGAACTTGTCGGGGACTGGTTTTCTTTTCCTATCGACGAGGAAGATGTTGCGGAGCGTATCGGGCTGAACAGCTATTATGAGGAATACGCTGTCCATGATACCGACAACTTCCCTATTGAAATCGGGGAGTATATCTCCATTGAAGAACTCAACGAGATGTACGACATGATTTGTGAGCTTCCCGACTATATCACGGACGCTCTGGACGAGTTTGTTTCCTACTATGGAAGTCTGGAAGAAGTTTACGAGCATAAGGACGAGATTTATTATTATCCAGACTGCGGGGACATGACCGACGTTGCCTATTACTTCATTGACGAGTTGCAGGTATTGGGTGAAATTCCGCTACCGTTGCAGAACTATATCGACTATGAAGCATACGGTATAAATGTCAATATAATTTTGTACAAAAATGATCATTTATGATGTACAATTATGTTCCTGTTCAATATAACTAGGAATACTTCTTAATATTAGGATTCCTCTTCGTTTGGCTTCATATGATCTTTTAACCGATAGGATTTACCCGTTATAGTTACCACATGCGCGTGATGAAGGACTCTATCTAAAATGGCATTTGCCATTACCGCATCACAGAAAACTTCATCCCACTCACTAAAATTGATATTTGTAGTTAATATCGTGCTTCTTTTTTCATAACGTCTATCTATCAGTTGAAAGAATAATTTCGCATCATCTTTATTAATTGGAAGATAGCCAAGTTCATCTATGATCAATACTTTATATTTGGTAAAATGGCGAAGTCGATCTTCCAATCTGTTCTCATTATTTGCTTTCTTCAATTGTTGAATAAGGTCATGACATTTGATGAAATATGTACTATTTCTACGCTTTGCTGCGGCGATGCCTATACTTACAGCCAGGTGTGTTTTACCTACACCACTATTACCTAGAAATACGATATTTTCACAATTCTCAATGAATCTGAGTGTCTCAAAATCCAATATCTGTTGTTTATTAATTGATGATTGAAAATCAAAATCAAAATCCCTTAATTCTTTATGGTGAGGAAAAGCCCCTACTTTAACCATTGATTTGATCATATTCTTTTCTCTATGATCGATTTCTATTTGGGTCAATTTAATCAATCCTTCAGTAAGGGATAGATTGTTCTTAGTTATGTAATCCAATATCTCATCTAAATTTTCATTCATTTGACTTAGTTTCAAATAATTCAGGTTATTTCTTAATTGCATATATGTACTACTCATTGTATATTTCTCCTATCAAATTTAAATTTTCCTTAGCTAGTTGTTTAATTTCATCCGAACTATCTTTAAAACTTACTTCGTATATTTTTTGATAATGCTCTTCATGATAATTGTATTTTGACTGAGATATTTGATGAATTGTTATGAGTTTTGTGTTAGAATGCACATGTATATAATCATCAAATATTTGTAGTTTCACTGTTTTACCAATATATTCTGGTGGTGCGGAATATTTATTTCCTTTATAGGAAAATAAGCTTTGTGAATCTACTTTTACTGGTTTAATGGTGATTTTATATTGATTTCTTATCTTTTCTTGTGGTAAGGGGGATAAGAAATCTTTTTCTTTTTGAATATGAAGCTTCGGAATTTTTCCTATTGCACTGTGCACCTGGCAATTATGCCTTTCATTAATTTCCGTTACTTTTTCATTCAGTTGTGCATAGTTTAATTTTCCATTATAGGCATATAGTTCATCCCATAATTTCATTGGTGCTTCAACTTTTCCTTTACTCCATGGTTTTCCGGCAATACATGGTTTCACTACAAAGCCATAATCATTCGCAAATTGTTGAAACTTCGCATTGACCTTTCCACTCGAATATTCTGTTCTTGCCTCATCCATAACCGTTTTCATATTATCGGTTTTTAAAATGTCAGGCACACCACCTGCTGCTTCAAATGCCTGATCAAGATAATGGAATAGAGCACCTTGCTTTTTTGTAAGCGAAATAAAATTAACTTTATATCTTGAATAGGAATAAACAAGTGCAAAGATATTTAATTCAATAACTTCACCTGTATTTAAGGTATAATGCATATTTTCCTTCCAGTCTAATTGTGCTTCAACTCCCATACCCGTCTCTCTTTTGATTGACTGATGATTTGTAGTACTGTTTCTAACTTTACCATTCACTGTCCTGTTTGTTCTGCCATTAAAGTATTTATCGAATTCCTCATGTTGACTGATCCACTTTCTAAAATGTGAAGCTGAGCATTCTAATCCATGAATATCTTTTAGATACTGCCATAAAACTCTTTTATAAAAGAAAACTTGAGTATTTTGATTGATCAGTAAGTCATATATTATTTGATAAAATTTATCTAACTTACTTTTTCTTTCTCTTTTCTTTGGCTTAGTATAACCATTCATATATTTATCTATCAATCTTCTATCGACACCAAGCTCTCTGGCAATCTGTGATTTATTTATTTTCAATTTTAACTCCTCTACTAATACTTTCAATTTTGGTAAATCAAGCAAGCAATTAATCTCAATACTTGAATTGACTGTTAAATTCATAATCATAATATAACCTCCAATAAAAACTGAATTATTATATTATGTTGAATTGATTTTGTACATTTTTATATGATCATTTTTGTACATATTAATAGTAGCATTTATATACGGCAGGGACTTGTCCATAGAGGGAACATTCATTGAAACAAGCCGTGGGATATGCGAGATACCATATTAGAGCTGGCAGATCAGCGACAGATTAAGTCGCTACTGACAGCTTTTTTCTATCAAGGACAGTCTGAAAATGGCTGTCCTTTTCCATTACAACGAAAGGAGCTGAAACGAATTGGAGAAGATTAAGAGCTACACGGGTATCTGGAACGTGGAGAAAGTCTTGTATGCAATCAACGACTTCACTCTCCCGTTTCCCGTTACCTTTACCCAGATAACGTGGTTTGTCATTACGGAGTTTGCCGTCATTCTCTTAGGGGACTTACCGCCGTTATCGCTTATCGAGGGAGCATTTCTGAAATACTTCGGTATTCCCGTTGCCCTCACATGGTTTATGAGCCAAAAGACCTTTGACGGCAAGAAGCCTTACAGCTTCTTGAAATCGCAGATTACGTTTGCTCTGCGACCAAAAGTGACCTATGCAGGAAAAGCCGTGAAGCTGGAAAAAGAAGTGTTCAGCGAACCCGTCACGGCGGTTAGGAGTGTGATGTATGTTCCCGATTAAATATATCGACAACAACCTTGTCTGGAACAAGGACAATGAGGTATTCGCCTACTATGAGCTGATACCATACAATTACAGCTTTCTATCGGCTGAACAGAAATTTATCGTCCATGACAGCTTTCGTCAGCTTATCGCACAGAGCCGTGAGGGGAAGATACACGCCTTGCAGATAGCGACGGAAAGTTCCATAAGAAGCATACAGGAGCAGTCAAAGAAGCTGGTGACGGGGCGACTTCGTGATGTGGCGATACAGAAGATAGACGAACAGACGGAAGCCCTTGTTTCCATGATTGGGGACAATCAAGTAGACTACCGCTTTTTTATCGGCTTCAAGCTCATTGTGACAGAGGAAAAAGTGAGCCTTGAAAGCATGAAGAAATCGGCGTTTCTGACGTTCAAAGAGTTCTTGAATGAGGTCAACCATACGCTGATGAACGACTTTATCTCCATGCCAGATGATGAAATCAACCGCTACATGAAAATGGAAAAGCTGCTGGAAAATAAAATCTCCCGCCGTTTCAAGTTCCGACGTTTGGATAAGAATGACTTCGGGTATCTTATCGAGCATATCTACGGCAGGGACGGCGTGGCGTATGAGGACTACGAGTATTCGCTTCCAAAGAAGAAGCTGAAAAAGGCAACGCTTATCAAGCAGTACGACCTTATCCGTCCGACCCGCTGTCTGATAGAGGAAAGCCAGCGATACTTGCGACTGGAACATGAGGACAGCGAGAGCTTCGTGTCCTACTTTACCGTCAATGCCATTGTGGGCGAGCTGGATTTTCCGTCCAGTGAGATATTCTACTTCCAGCAACAGCAGTTCACCTTTCCCGTGGACACAAGCATGAATGTTGAAATCGTCGGAAACAGAAAAGCGTTATCGACTGTCCGCAACAAGAAAAAAGAGCTGAAAGATTTGGATAATCACGCCTATCAGTCTGGGAGTGAAACAAGCTCAAATGTGGTGGACGCATTAGACAGTGTGGACGAGCTGGAAACCGATTTAGACCAGAGCAAGGAAAGTATGTATAAACTTTCTTACGTTATCCGTGTATCAGCTCCCGACCTTGACGAGCTGAAACGACGCTGTGATGAGGTCAAGGACTTCTACGACGACCTCAATGTAAAGTTAGTCCGTCCTGCTGGGGATATGCTGGGGCTTCACTCTGAATTTCTCCCCGCCAGCAAGCGTTATATCAATGACTATGTGCAGTATGTGAAATCGGACTTTCTGGCGGGGCTTGGCTTTGGGGCGACACAACAGCTTGGCGAGAATACAGGTATCTATATCGGCTATTCCGTGGACACGGGAAGAAACGTCTATTTACAGCCCTCTCTTGCTTCACAGGGTATCAAGGGGACAGTCACCAATGCTTTAGCTTCTGCCTTTGTCGGTTCGCTGGGCGGTGGAAAGTCATTCTGCAACAATCTGATTGTCTATTATTCCGTTCTCTTTGGGGGACAGGCGGTCATTCTCGACCCTAAGAGCGAGCGTGGCAACTGGAAAGAAACGCTCCCAGAGATAGCCCATGAAATCAATATCGTCAACCTTACCAGCGATAAGGAAAATGCAGGGCTTCTTGACCCATTCGTGATTATGAAGAACGTAAAGGACGCTGAAAGTCTGGCGATAGACATTCTCACATTCCTTACGGGGATTTCCTCTAGGGACGGTGAGAAATTCCCTGTCCTTAGAAAAGCGGTGCGAGCCGTGACCCAGAGCGATCAGCGAGGCTTGCTCCATGTGATAGACGAGCTACGCAGAGAGGACACGGCGATAGCCCGCAACATTGCCGACCATATCGACAGCTTTACGGACTATGACTTTGCACATCTGCTGTTCTCTGACGGTTCGGTGTCTAATGCTATCAGCTTGGACAACCAGCTCAATATTATACAGGTGGCAGATTTGGTACTCCCAGACAAGGACACGACCTTTGAGGAATACACGACCATAGAACTGCTGTCCGTGGCTATGCTGATTGTCATTTCCACCTTTGCCCTTGACTTTATCCATAGTGACAGAAGCATTTTTAAAATCGTTGACCTTGATGAAGCGTGGGCGTTCCTCAACGTGGCACAGGGAGAAACCCTCTCTAACAAGCTGGTGCGTGCGGGACGTGCTATGCAGGCTGGCGTGTACTTCGTCACGCAATCCTCTGGGGACGTGTCCAAAGAGAGCCTAAAAAATAATATCGGTCTGAAATTCGCTTTCCGTTCTACGGATATAAACGAGATAAAGCAGACCCTTGAATTTTTCGGTATCGACAAGGACGACGAGAACAACCAGAAAAGGCTCCGTGACTTGGAGAACGGACAATGCCTGCTTCAAGATTTGTACGGGCGTGTGGGCGTGGTGCAGATACACCCTGTCTTTGAAGAATTACTGCACGCCTTTGATACCAGACCGCCCGTAAAAAGCGAGGTGGAGTGATGAAAGATAGGATAAAGAGGCTTCTGACGAAACAGAAGCTCTTTCGTTTTTTCAAGATAGCTGTGATTGTGGTACTGACGACCATTGCCCTGCTCTCCCTATTGGGGACGGTGGCACACGCTTCTGGGCTGGTAGATGATACCGTTAATGCGGACAACCTGTATTCACAGTACCCGTTGGAGAATTACCAGCTTGACTTCTATGTGGACAATAGCTGGGGCTGGCTTCCGTGGAACTGGCTGGACGGTATCGGAAAGAGCGTGCAGTATGGACTTTACTGTATTACCAACTTTATCTGGACTATCAGCTTATATCTAAGCAACGCCACAGGGTACGTTGTCCAGCAGGCGTATAAGCTGGACTTTATCAACGACATGGCAGACAGTATCGGCAAGAGCATACAGACCCTAGCGGGCGTGACGGAAAACGGCTTTGGAAGCACTGGCTTCTATGTAGGCTTCCTGCTTCTCATTATCCTTATCGTGGGTATCTATGTTGCCTACACAGGGCTTATCAAGCGAGAAACCAGCAAGGCATTACACGCCGTTATCAACTTTGTTGTGGTGTTCGTGCTGTCCGCTTCCTTTATCGCCTACGCTCCCGACTATATCAAGAAAATCAATGACTTTTCTTCGGACATTTCCACGGCTTCGCTGGATTTGGGGACAAAGATAATGCTCCCCGACAGCGACAGTACGGGAAAAGACAGCGTGGACTTGATAAGGGACAGCCTGTTCTCCATACAGGTGCAACAGCCGTGGCTACTCTTGCAATTCGGCAACAGCGATATAGAAGAAATCGGAGCTGACCGTGTGGAAGCTCTGGTATCGGTCAGTCCGTCAGCAGACGACGGGGCAACCCGTGAGGACGTGGTAAAAACAGAAATCGAGGATAACGACAACGACAATCTGACGATACCGCAGGTCATCAACCGTCTGGGAATGGTGTTCTTTCTGCTCATCTTCAATCTGGGGATAACGATATTCGTATTCCTGCTTACGGGCATGATGATATTCTCCCAGATACTTTTTATCATCTTCGCTATGTTCCTGCCTATCAGTTTTTTACTTTCTATGATACCCAGCTATGAGAACATGGCGAAACAGGCAATCGTCCGAGTGTTCAATACAATTATGACAAGGGCGGGAATAACGCTCATTGTCACGGTGGCTTTTTCTATTTCCAGTATGTTCTACAATATCTCCACCGATTACCCGTTCTTTATGATAGCGTTCTTACAGATAGTCTGCTTTGCGGGTATCTATATGAAGCTGGGCGACCTTATGAGTATGTTCAGCCTTAACGCTGGGGACAGCCAGAGCATGGGACGCAGGATATTCCGTCGCCCGTATCTGTTCATGCGACACAGGGCTAGGCGTATGGAACACCGTATCGCAAGGGCGGTTGGAAAAGGAAGTATGGTAGGTGCTGGAACGGGAGCTATGGCAGGAGCGGTTCTTTCTTCTGCTGGAAACAAACAATCTCACGCCAGCACGACCCGCAAGCGTGACAATACGTCCTTTGGAAGCCGAGCTGGTTCAGCCGTAGGTGCGGTGCTTGATACGAAGAATAAGGTCAAGGACAAGGCAACGGCTGTCAAGGAAAACATCAAGGATATGCCGACCCAGACCGCCTATGCCCTGCACTCCGCTAAGGAAAAGGCAAAGGAAAATGTGTCCGACTTCAAGCGTGGCATTGTGCAGGGGCAGGAAACCAGACAGAGCAAGCGTGCCGACAAGCTCCAACAGCACAGACAGAATATCGCTGACAAGCGTATGGAGCTTCAAAAGGCACAGGAAGCAAACCAGGCTGGCAGAACGACGGACGGATCAGCGACAACAGGAGCTACCCGTCCCCATGATAGACCTGTCACCGCTTCTAAGACAGACACAGGAAAAATGCAGGAAATCAAGCGTCCTGCCACGACCGACAAGGTACATACCGAGCCGACCACGCCACAATCCGTCAAGGAGCGTCCGCTTGCTTCTGGTACAGAAAAGAAAACTTCTGAACCTGTATCACAGCCACAGGGACAGCGACAGACCGTAAGACGTACCGTGGAGCAGACAAGCAAGACAGAGCGTACTCTTTCCAGCCAGCAGAAACAGACGAATTACCAGAAAAATCAACAGACCGTGAAGAAAACCACCACAAAGAAAGGACGTAGGAAATGAAACTAAGACATCTCGCCATTATTGGCAGTCTGTTTCCATTCCTTATTGCGATAGTGCTTTTCTTTGGTGTCCTTATCAGTGCCGAGGACGACGACGGGGGCGGTGGTTCTTCCTCATGGGTAACGGGCATGAACCTGTCCGCAGAGGTCTTGAAACATCAGCCTATGGTGGAGAAATACGCTAAAGAGTACGGCATATCCGAGTACGTCCCCTATCTGCTGGCAATCATACAGGTGGAAAGTGGCGGGACAGCCGAGGACGTTATGCAGAGTTCCGAGAGCATGGGCTTACCGCCTAATTCCCTTGATACAGAAAGCTCAATCAAGCAGGGGTGCAAGTATTTTGCGTCCCTGCTTTCTTCAGCAGAAAATCAAGGCATAGAGGATATAAACGTCGTGGTACAGTCCTATAACTATGGCGGTGGCTATATCGACTATGTGGCTAAGAATGGAAAAAAGCACAGCTTTACGCTGGCAGAGAACTTCGCCCGTGATAAGTCAGGCGGGAAGAAAGTCACCTACACGAACCCTATCGCTGTCGCCCGCAACGGTGGCTGGCGTTATGGGTACGGGAATATGTTCTATGTGGAGCTTGTCAGCCAGTATCTTACGGTCAGTCAAGTATCGGGCGAGCTGGCACAGAAGATAATGAACGAAGCTCTGAAATATCAAGGCTGGGACTATGTGTACGGCGGGAGCAATCCTAACACTTCTTTTGACTGTTCGGGGCTGGTTCAATGGTGCTATGGCAAGGCGGGCATTTCCTTACCGAGAACGGCACAGGCACAGTATGACGCTACCCAGCATATCCCGCTTTCACAGGCACAGGCTGGGGATTTGGTGTTCTTTCACAGTACCTACAATGCGGGAACGTATGTAACGCACGTCGGTATCTATGTAGGAAATAACCAGATGTACCACGCTGGCGACCCGATAGGCTACGCTGATTTGAACAATAGCTACTGGCAACAGCACCTTATCGGGGCTGGCAGAATTAAGCAATAGAAAGGAATGGAAATCATGTTCAAGAAGAAAGAAAAACCGATAAAGGAAAAGAAAATCCGCACTATGAAAGTGGGGACGCATAAGAAGTCCGTGATTGCCCTCTGGGTGGTGCTTATCGCAAGCGTGAGCTTTGGTGTGTATAAGAACTTTACCGCTATCGACCAGCACACCACCCATGAGATAGAAACCATACAGCTACGCTTGAATGACACCAACGGTATAGAAAATTTTGTGAAGAACTTTGCGAAATCCTACTATACATGGAGCAACAGCAAGGAAGCAATCCAAGCAAGGACACAGACTATCAGTGCCTATCTGACACAGGAATTGCAGGATTTGAATGTTGATACGGTGAGAACGGATATACCGACCAGCTCCACAGTCACGGATGTACTTATCTGGGACGTGGAACAGGCTGGGGAGAACGCTTTTACTGTTGTCTACGAAGTAGATCAGCAGATAAAAGAGGGCGACCAGACAAGGAATGTATCAGAAACCTATACCGTGACCGTCCATGTAGACGCTGACGGGGATATGGTGATTATCCAGAACCCGACCCTTGCTCCTGCTATGGAAAAATCTGATTATGAACCAAAGGTGCAGGAAGCGGACAACAGCGTAGACGCTGACACAGTAAATGACGCTACGGCATTTCTGGAAACATTCTTCAAGCTGTACCCTACCGCAACGGACAAGGAGCTTGCCTACTATGTAGAGGGAAACGCCCTTGAACCGATAAACGGGGACTATCTTTACTCCGAGCTTGTCAATCCTGTGTTTACGGTTGACGGCGACAATGTAAAAGTGAGCGTTGCGGTGAAGTTCATTGACAATCAGACAAAGGCGACACAGGTATCACAGTATGAACTGACGCTTCATAAGGATAGTAACTGGAAAATTATAGGGTAGAACAATAAAACCGTAGCTGTATTTCACAATCCATTGTGATCTGCACGCTACGGTTTTTTTGTTTCAGTTACGTTTTAATTATATTTATACCTTATATTTGTAACTGCTTAGAAACAAGGGCTTTACTAAGCAAATTTATGAATAAAGAAAGGCGGAAATAAATATGGATTGTATCTTGGAAACGAGAAATTTAACGAAAAAAATCAAAAGCGAAAACATTATAAAGGGGATTTCTCTAAAGATACCAAAGGGAGAAACCTATGGCTTATTAGGTCCAAATGGAGCAGGCAAAAGTACAACTATGAAACTACTTTGTGGATTGTTAAAACCTAGTAGTGGAGAAATTATTTTCAACGGCAAACAGTGGTCTAAAGACGTTTTAAGCAAAATAGGAGTTTTGATTGAAAATCCGGCAATTTATGGGAATTTAACTGCAAAAGAAAACATGGAAATTCATGCCTGTATGTTGGGTGTACCAGAAAAAGAAATAAGACGTGTTCTGACGCTGTTAAAAATGGATAAAACAGGGAAGAAAAAAGTATCTAATTTTTCTCTAGGAATGAAACAGCGTTTAGGGATTGCAATATCACTTTTAGGAAATCCTGATTTAGTTATTCTTGATGAACCGACAAATGGTTTAGACCCTGTCGGTATTCAAGAATTGAGAGACTTAATAAAAAGGCTAAATGACAGTGGAGTTACAGTCTTGGTTTCCAGCCATAACCTTGCGGAAATTCAACACATAGCTTCTTATGTTGGAATTATCATAAACGGGAAATTAAAATACGAGGGGAAAGTAAATAGCAATGACAATTTAGAAGATATTTTTATGAGTGTTACAAGAGAGGAGGAATATTCCTATGTATAAGTTATTTCGTTCAGAACTGCTAAAATCAAAAAGGACTTTACTTAGACCTATTCTTTTCATAGGGGCTGTGATATTTGCTATTCTTCTTATGATAATAGCTAATTTAGCACCCGATACTTTAAAAAATTCATGGGAACATTATACAAAAATGATTTTTAATATGTGGACAATGTCATTTAATACATTAGGCATTTCGTTGCTGTGTATTTTGACAGAATATACAGAAAAGAAAAATAACACCTATCGTTCAATTTATGTAGAAGCACGTTCAGCAGGAAAGGTATGGATAGCAAAAATATTTACTTTGGCATTTTATTCACTTATGGCAACTGCTTTATTGACTGCTTTCGTCTGCATTTTAGCATTATTTAATCATCTTGGAATGAATACGATAATTTCTGTGTTAGAAATGGGTGGGATAACATGGCTGACATCTTTATCCATTATTCCTATTGGTTTGTTCTTTGCTCATAACTTTAAAGTGGCTGGAGCGTTGGGAATAGGCTTTTTAGGATTTATTTCAGCACCTATTATGGCACCAGAAAACTACTGGATTTTTAACCCGTATAGCTATGCAGTAAGAGGAGTTGTACCTATTACTAAAATTCATCCAAACGGAATTGTTTTAGAAAGTACGAGTGAATTACTAAATACTAATACAATTATTATAGCTATTCTACTTGCTATTATATGTTTTGTCATATTTACTTTGATAACATCAATTATATTTTCGCAAAGAGAGGGAAATTAAGATGTACTTAATGAAAGCGTTACGTGTAGAGCATATAAAGAGTAAAAGAACTATGCTAAATGTAATTCCTTTTGTATTATCTATTATAGTAGTTTTCTCTATTTTGTTTTTTTGTAGAACAAGTAGTAAAGATGAAATAGTTTCTGAAAGCATACACTATTGGATAAACATTTCAGCTATGATTGCACCACTGTTAGTAGGGGTTTTGGCTGGTATTATGGGAGAACAAGAGCAGGAGGCTGGTAATTATCAAGTAATAAGGAGAAGTATCCATAGAGAGCAGAATTGGCTTTTTAAATGTATCTATTTATTATTTATACTGACTTCCTTTGTCCTTGTCTCTATGGTATTATTATACATTAGTATATGGGGGTTCTATCACCCAGACAACTGTACTGCTCTCCTTTTTTTGAAAACTGCAATTATCTTTTTGATAGGTTTAATATTTCTTGTACCGTTCCAATTATGGAGTAGTTTCTATTTTAATATAGGCGCTTCAATAGGATTTGGAATTTTTGGAACAATATTGGTCGCTTATATCAGTTCCTTTCCAATGATTGAAGAAAATATCTGGAGATTTATTCCGTGGATATGGTCTTTGAAAACAACAGAGATTTTCGTTGATAATAACAATTTATGTGTGCAAGGGTTTAATTTATCATTAGATTTGATGATACAGATATTATCAACTGTTCTGCTTTTCATAGGAATGGTGATATGGTTTAAAAAGTGGGAGGGAAAACAAAAAGGATAAAGGAGAAATTTGCATGGCTAAAATATTAGTAATAGATGACGATACATCTTTACTTCAACTTATAAAAAACGCTTTAGAAAATGACCATAACATAACAACGTATACTGGATTATCCGGCGTATCTATTCGAGATATAAATACACACGATCTTTTGATACTTGATGTTATGATGCCAGAATTAGACGGCTTTACTTTCCTAAAAGAAAAAAGACGAGAAATTGACATACCTGTGTTATTTCTAACCGCTAAAAGTTTTGAGCAGGATTTAATAGAAGGGTTTTCCGTTGGTGCAGATGATTATATAATAAAACCTTTTTCTATCAAGGAACTTCGCTATCGAATAATGGCTCATTTGCGTAGAGAAAACAGGACAAAAAGTAATCTAATTCATATTGGAAATATATTTTGCGATTTTACAGCCAGAAAAATCTATGTAAATGAAGCGGAAATAAATATGACTTCAACAGAATATGAGATATGTTCTTTACTAATGCGTAATCCTAATCGTGTATTTACGAAAGATGAGATATATGAAAAAATTTTCGGATTTGACGGTATGGGAGACGCTGAAACAACAATAAGAGAAAGGATTAAAGAAATCAGAAAAAAATTCAAAGGTTATCAAGAAGAACCGATAAAAACAATTTGGGGAGTTGGTTATCAATGGGAAAAAAATCAATAATGCGAATGTTATTGACACTGAGTATTTCTCAAATTTGCTACGCATTTATTACAGTAATGATATTTGGCTTAGGGACTTTTTTTCTGGTAGAAACAGGATTTATACTTTCGCCAGATGTAATAAATCAAAATGTAGAAACCGTAAAAAATAATGCTCTTAATGGTACACTAGATGAAGTGTCCATACCAGATTATATTGAATATGCTAAACTTTCAGAGAGTGGTGATTATGTATATGGTTCTATACAAGATGAAGAACTAATAAAAGAAGTTTGTGAAAAAGGAAAAGTTAATCAATTACGATTTATGAATGGAACAACTTATGAACTTATTGGTAATTCATCTGAAAAGTGGATTTTGGGATATAAGAGTGCTACCTCGCAGTTTTCTAACAATTTTTTGAGGAATATTTTTCCGAGTGCCGACTTAACAATTATTATCTGTTTTCTTCTCACGGTAATCATAGGCTTTTTAGCGATTTTAAAACTATATAGAAATCAGTTAAGTAAAGAGTTAAACAAGATAACGAATATACAGAAAACCATTTTGTCTGACGATGAAGAAATTTCTGAATTATCCAGCTCATTAAAAGAGGTAAATGATATTCTCATTATTTTAAGCGAAATGGAAAGAACGGTAAAAGAGAGTACAAAAAAGCAATTAAAACAGGCACAGCTTTTAGAAAATGGTATTCAATCACTTACGCATGACATACAAACGCCTGCTACTGTTGTATCTGGTAATTTGGAATTATTAGAAGAAACTGATATGGATATTAAGCAAAAGGAATACGTTAAATACGCACTAGATGGAATTACCAGAATATCTGAATATGTAGATGAATTGAAAACTCTCGTAAAGCTGGAACAGCAGAAAATGGAATATGTTCAATTCAACGAAAAATATGTAGATGATTTGATTTCGCTTGCAAATCAAATTGCCAGTCTGAAAAATATAACTGTTTCTGTGATACAAAAAGATTTAGCGGACAATTTGGTGATAGAGCCAAAGAATGTTCAAAAGGCATTTCAAAATATTGTTTCAAATGCTGTTGAATTTTCTAAAAGTGGTTCTCAAATAAAATTACTGTTTAAAAGAGATGAAAGCGAATATGTCATAAGTGTAATTGACAACGGTAAAGGGTTTAATAAAGAAAGTTTGGAAAAAGCAACGCAAAAATTTTATTCAGAAAACAAAGCAAGAAATGGGACGCATTATGGATTAGGACTTACGATAGTAGAAAAAATAATGAAAGAACATTTCGGATTTGTAAAACTTGAAAACTTAAAAGAAAATGATAAGACGATTGGGGCGAGAGTTTCTCTTGTTTTCCCCTTGAGGTAATATTATTATAGGGGGTTTTGCTATGGGAAAATACTAATTGTAGAATTTACTGATAAAGAAGATAGTTTATTCCAGCAGATGTTAGAATGGCTGTCCTCAAATGTAAACACAACGCCTGCAATTATCAAAATCCATACAGCAGATTTAACTATCGACCCTTACACCCGCATTGTAATGGATAAACAAGGCAATCAAATATATTTAACTGCAAAGGAATTTGACCTTTTGTATTTTCTATACTCACACAGAGGACAGGTATTCACTAAGGAACAGATTTATGAAAAAGTATGGGGATATGACAATGCACCAGACGCAAGCAACCTTTCCTCATTCATCAGAAAACTAAGACTGAAAATTGAACCATACCCAGACAATCCACGATACATTATTACTGTCTGGGGTGTGGGATATAAATTCAGCGGAGAAGAAAAACCGTAGCTGTATTTCACAATTCATTGTGATCTGCACGCTACGGTTTTTGAAATAAAAGCAAAATTAATTCGATTAAACCGATTTTTTATTGTAACATCGGCCATGCCGAATAAAAATAGAGTATCATTCTTTTGAAAGGAATGAAACTATGAACATAGGGAAGGTATTAAAAAAATTACGAAAAGAAAGAAATTTATCTATAAGAGCTGTATCTGAAGCAACAGGCTTTAGTGAGTCAGTTATTTCTGAATATGAAAATAATATTACTGAACCTTCTGTTAGACGGTTGTTTTCACTCTTTGATTTTTATGGTATCAATCTAGTAATTGCTCTTTGGAAAGATAGAGAAATGTTAGATATTACTGACTATAGCACTCTTGGTAAACAAAAAGCATATGAATTAGACATTTTAGAAAAAAGAAAGAAATTTCCAAAACAAGAATAGTGAAACGAAATGTATAACTTTAAATAATTATTATAAAATTATTATTATAACATAGCTTACAATATGTTACAAAGAAAAGCAAATATATAATCATAATTTGTTAAGAACTCGACTATAATATTGATGTATATAGATGATTATATATACAGAAAATTCCTGTCAGATAGCTGGCAGGAATTCATAGCATTTATAATTATTAATTAATTTGTCTGACTCTGACAATAGTAACTATTTAAGTGTGTTGATTGGTAAAAAAACAAATTAATGCGACCTTTGTCTAGATGCTTCATAAAAAAATACAGTTGTTGCACATGCGATATTGAATGACGATGCTGAGGAACTAGAACTCATTGGAATAGTAGCCAATTGATCACAATATTCTTTATATGCTTGACTAAGACCAACCGTTTCATTGCCAATCATAAGAATTGTAGGCCTTGTGAAATTAATTTTGCTAATGTTTGTTTCGTTATGTGATGTTGTACCTATAATTTGAAGCGAGGGTATCTTTGATTTTAATTCTTGTAGATAATCATAAATATTTAAGTGTTCAGAAAACCGGATAAAAGGTATATTGAAAAAAGAACCCATAGATGATGTTATAACATCAGGGTCGTATACATCCACTGAGTGCCCCGTGATTAATATCCCGTCAATTCCTAATGCATCTGCTGATCGAATGATTGTACCTAAATTACCTTTATTTGACGGCCTATCTAACAAAACGATAAATGGATTTTCTTTTATGCGAATATTATTGAAACTATCTTCTTTCATTTTCACAATAGCAAGTATTTCGGAAGTATCGTTTTTGTTACTTATATCATCCATTAATTCTGGTTTTAGAATATAATTTTGGTCGGTTTTAGTTGATGCAATTTTGTTTTTTGCCCAATCTGATAATTTTGATTTGTCTGAATAGATGAATGAAGAAATTTGCCAATGATTTTTGATAGCTTCATTTATATTTCTTACCCCTTCCACAAAAAATTCTTTATATTTGTATCGTTTATTACGGTTTGTTTTTAGAACCACAATTTTTTGGAAAGTAGCATTCCTTGAATTTATTTTAATTTCTTTCATTTAAGTACCTCCTATACTTATTTTTTTGATTATACCATTATTAAAAACATATGTAAATAGAACAAGTATGAATGATCAGATTTATTACATAATAAGTGTTGTTTTCACAGATTTAGAAGAACTGTATAGATGATGTATCTAATCGTATTTAGTACTCATTTGTTTCGATTTTTTCTTGAAATGTGTACCTGTTTGTGATTCTACTCGATTACAAATTAAAATCCTCATTTAATGGTTGTGACACCTTGTTTCATACATCGTAAAAGGAGAATAATATATATAAATTTTCTGATCAGCTATGATTGAATGCAAACTGTTCGACTATGGGCATGTGGACAGACGAAGTTCTATGAATATACGATTTGGAATTTGATATAGCTTATATTAATAAATTAACTTGTATTTTTTCCCTGCTATTAGCAACAAATCAGAAAGTTGTGCAGGGTATTGTAATTTTTTGTCAGATTAGGCTAGTGTTAATTCTTTTATTTTACCTGCTTTGGTTTTAAAGCTTTTTCTACTGTCTTGCTTTTGATGAGTTTCCTAGATGATAAATATTAGCGTTTATTTTATTAAGTTTTGCGATGCTTTTAGTGAAGTGTTATTCCTTTGATTAGTTAATGCATGCTGTAACATACTAACATATAGTGTTAATGCATTCAGAAATTATTGACAGTGTCATGGAAAAACATTGTTTTATTTATCTCCGTTTTATTACTATTTACTTAACTTATTGTAAGTTTTGTTAGGCGGCTTATTGTTAATGATGGTAAACGTGAAATCATTTTCTGAGGTGTTATTTTATGGCTAACATTTATCTTCCCATGATGTTTTTCTCTTGAATTCTATCAAGGATTTCTCTGAGTCTAATATTCGTCGTTTAAAATCCACTTCGCTCGATTCTACTCTTCCGGTGGTCAAACTTTTAAATTTTGATCCTATTTTGTACTCTTTATATTCTCGTACCTCCTGTCTAGTCAAAAGTCAGATTAAGATCTTCCGTTTTAGGCCTCATTCCCATTGATAAGTGGCTTCAGGTTTCGATGTTAGATCATCTTTATAATATTCTAGCTACATTTGACTATTTGTTACATTAGGTTCCTGTTATGCTTTTATGAGAGGTATCTTTACGGTTCTAAATGATCTTAAGAAAAATTCTCTTGAAAAGCTACTTGCCAATAAT
Source organism: Massiliimicrobium timonense (assembly GCF_042850985.1). Lineage (GTDB taxonomy): Bacteria > Bacillota_I > Bacilli_A > Erysipelotrichales > Coprobacillaceae > Allocoprobacillus. The sequence goes on along the minus strand of NZ_AP031415.1, from coordinate 1,969,773 downwards.
GAATAAAGTGTAATGTTCTTTCAAATTGTATATCTATTCTAATCATTTAGGTTCTCCCGTTGACTATGAAGTTACTAGCGCCGTTACTCTGCTTCTCCCATTGACTAGGGCTGAAATAGTAATGAAAAATGTACTTTGGCTATTTCTTTTGCTCTGCGTATTCTTCTATATAATCCATTAATTTTCTTTGTTTTAATATTAATTCAACCTTTTGATTCGATTCTGTCACGCTATTCTCAGTTTTGTGTAATTTAAATTTTTAGGTTATCAGGTCAATATTGGATATTTTTGTAGTCATTCGTTTTTTTAATAAGGTAACATACTTACTGTATAAATGCTGGTATATAACACCTGTTATTGATTTAAATCTATATAGACAGGGAATAAAGGAGATTGGCGATGATATCACACTTAATGAATAAGGTCAACCTGTTTATCAGGTAGTCATGAGATGCAATTATATCGGCTAATACTGATCATGACATTGGCATAAGTTTCGTTGACCTCTTAAAATTAGTAAAGTGAATAGCTGTGATTGTCGGGATAGGTGCTCTTCAAGTTTAAATAAAAGAATAATTTATTTAAAATAAGGATCATATACGTTATCTATCTTAGTTGAATCTATAAATCAGATAAATAAAGAAAATATAGTTTTAGAGGATTACTAGGGATAAGTTCTTTTATCATGCGTTCTTCTGTTTAAGTTCCATCTTTTAATTTTACTCGTACGCTCAGATTTTTGTACTGAGTTTCCAAGATTGGTCTGCAAGAAAAGGTAGATACTAAATTATCCATGAATATTTTATACGAGTTCTAAGAATATAGTATCAAAATAATCAAATAATAAATCTCTTCTTTGTATTTGTTTTTTTATTCACTAGAAAGATATCTAATCTAGAATTAAAACTTTTTTATTAAGTTCATAATGAACTACATTATGATTATGTTATTATTTTTGAAGTTATGCAGATTCCTATGAAATCATATCATGCTATTTTTATTTCTAGCGTTCAATTTTTGTGATTGACTTTAAATCCTATTTTACATCATTTCATATCTAAAGCATATTTAATTTATTCTTTTCATAAAGAAGTACAACGAAATCTTTTTATCAACAGCAAAACTTTTAATTAATAATATAGATATTTTCATTAACGGGCAGATAGGAAAATAATAGAACGATAGATAAATAGGTTTGTTATTAGTATTAGCGGTTCTATCTCATTGAATGAACATTATTCATTGACAATCGTTCACTCGTGCTGTATAATAACCTACGAAAGGAGCGATACTATGAACCAAAATAAGGAAAATTCAAAAAAAACTTTCGACAAGCAGGCTATATCTTATGATACTGATATGGTAGGTGAACATGCAAGAAATTTATATGCTCCAATTTTAAAAAAACTGAAGCAGGAAGAACATGTTGGTTCACTTCTTGATTTAGGGTGTGGAACAGGAGCTTTGTTAGAAAGTATATTTAACTTGAATATTACAAAACAGTTATCTGGAATAGACTTATCTCCCAATATGATTGAAGAAGCCAAAAAAAAGATTGGCGATAATGCGAAATTATACATTGGAGATGCTGAAAATCTACCTTTTGAAGATAGCTTATTTGATACGGTGATATGTAATGACTCATTTCATCATTACCCCTCACCGGATAAAGTAGTAAAAGAAGTATCACGGGTATTAAAAAAAGGTGGACTTTTCATTATTGGCGACTGTTGGCAACCAGCAGGAGCCAGACAAATTATGAATTTTTACATGAAGCATAGTAAAAGTGGTGATGTGAAAATATACTCAAAAAAGGAAATGGAAAATCTATTATCAAAAGATTTTTGTACAGTATTGTGGGAACATATTAGCAATACTTCTAGTTTAACAATAGCACGAAAATGACTGAATATTAGTCATTGACATGTAACGTCCAAGACATTACGATGAAAAAGGAGGTGTGTAATAATGCGTATTTCAAAAGAACCAGAAGAAAGAAAACAAGAAATTTTGGAAACAGCAATGAAGCTATTCGCACAAAACGGTTTTGAAAAAACATCAATTTCTGATATTGCAAGAGAAATAGGCGTTGCTCAAGGACTTTGTTATAGATATTTCCCGTCTAAAGATGTTCTATTCCAAACAGCTTTAGATGAGTATGCAAATATGTTAATTTCTAAAATGACAAAAGATATCGACATAAAACAAGACACTTTAAAGGAAATCCTTAATAAAATGACGCTTTTTTCAGAACACGAAAGTGATACTTACTATCAAATGTTTCATGATAATCAAAATAAAAATTTTCATGATTTACTTGTTTTATGTGTTTGTAAAAAGCTAACTCCTATTGTTAAAGAAATAATTATTCGAGCTAATCAAAATCATGAGATAAATATTTCTGATCCAGAAACGTGTGCGAGTTTTTGTGTTTTTGGTCAGTTAGGAATATTGATGAATAATGAAATTGCTTTAAATGAAAAAAGTGACAAAATAAAAGCCTTTTTTAATAAATTATTTAATTTTTGATATATCCCCTGCTTAAAGCAGGGAATATTTAAATGCTAAATATGAATGATGTTCATTCAATAACGGAGGACTTATTATGAATAGTAAGATAGACTTTATTAATGGAGATACAAAAAAATGTTTATTATCCATGACCCTTCCAATGATTGTCGCTATGTTTTTAAATATGGCATACAATTTAGTGGATAGTCTTTGGATTGGGAACTTATTAGGAGAACAAGCCTATGCGGCACTTACAAATTCTACACCTATAATCTTGATTTTAACCTCAATCGGTATGGGGGCAACAAATGGTGTTTCTATTCTTTTATCGCAAGCAATCGGAGCAAAAAAAGACACAAAGAAAAATCGTGTATTATCTACTTCATTTTTTGTGTCTGTAATATTTTCAATACTGATTACAATTTTATTAGAAGTATTTTTAAACCCTATTTTAACTGCTTTGAATACGCCAGATGAAATATTTGATATGGCACGAAGCTACTTGTCTATTTATATCTTAGGTTATGTAGCTGTCTATTTATATTTATATTTCACAGCGGTTTTAAGAAGTTTCGGAAATACAATGTTTCAAGCTGTTGCAATGCTTGTATCTACCCTACTTAATGCAATTTTAGACCCTATACTTATTAAAATAATTGGATTTCATGGTGCGGCTATTGCAACATTGACCTCACAAATTATCTGCTTGATTTTTATGTGTATCTATATTTCAAAAAAGAAATTATTTAAGTTTACTCTATCTGATTTTGATAAATCGGAAATTATGCCACTTATTAAAAATGCTGTGCCGTCGGTTATTCAGCAGAGTATTCCCGCTATTAGCACGACTTTTCTGACCGCATTAGTAAGCGGTTATGGTATTTCAGCTATTGCCGGTTATGGTGTAACAGGAAAATTAGAAACCATACTATTCTATCCAGCTATGGCATTAAATATGGTATTGACTTCAATAGTTGGACAATGTATAGGCGGAAAACGAATTGATAGAGCTAAAGATTATTTAAAATTATCTTTGAAATATGGAAGTATCACTTTAATTATACTATCACTGATTATTATTGTTTTCTCCAAACAATTAGCAGGGCTTTTTGTGGCAAGTGATAATGTAGCAGTTATTGTTAATCAGTATTTTACGATAGTCAGCATAGGCTATGTTCTTTACACAATTACAAGCTGTTGTCTAGGTACATTAAATGGACTTGGAAAACCAACAAGAAGTATGATACTTATGATTTTTTACTATATTGTTATCCGTATTCCATTAGCATATATTTTCGCAAGTTTAGGAAGTGGTTTAACTGGAATTTGGTTAGCCATTTTAATCAGTCATATTATTGCCTGTATTGCAAGTGTAGTATGTGATATTGGTTCTATGAAAATAGAGGGATAAAAATAGACTGGATTAAAATGATTATTAATTATTTGGTGAAAGTTGGTGATGATATGGGAAAATATTAGTGATTGAGTTTTCTGAAAATGAAGAAAAAATATTTCAACAAACCGTTGAGTGGCTAACGTCTAAACTTAATAATTCTCCTGAGTTAATAAAACCTAGCAAGACAAAATTCTATTTGAATTTATACACTAGGACTTTTGTAAATGAGAATGGAAAATCTGTCTATCTGACAGCTAAAGAATTTGACCTATTATATTTCCTTTCCAGCCACAAAGGACAGGTATTCACAAAAGAACAAATTTACGAAAAAGTATGGGGATATGACAATGCACCAGACGCAAGCAATCTTTCCTCGTTCATCAGAAAGTTAAGACTGAAAATCGAACCACACCCAGACAATCCACGATACATCATCACTGTCTGGGGTGTGGGATATAAATTCAGCGGAGAAGAAAAACCGTAGCTGTATTTCACAATCTATTGTGATCTGCACGCTACGGTTTTATTTGTCCTCATTTAATTTTGCTTCAAACATTTTTACGGTTCGCATGGAAGTTTTGGTTGCTTTCAAAACATCTACCAGCACACGGATTTCATATTCGTTACAATCTTCCAGTATCTCCTTTGCTTCTTTCTCAAAGACAGGCTTTGAAGTTAAAACTGTATCACATAGCAATTCGTCAACTGATACCGTCAGTGTATTGGCAATAGCGACCAAAGTTGTTAAACTGACTGATGTATTACCTGTTTCTATATTGCTTACGTGCTGTGGAGTAACGCCTATTTTGTCAGCAACGGTTTCTTGAGTAAGGTTCTTTTTAATTCTGGCAATCTTAATTCTTTTGCCGATAGCTTTATAGTCAAGCTCCATATAACTGACACACTCCTTTCAAAAAATCTATTCTTATACATTGTAACCTTTGCAAAAATGCTTTATAATAGACTGATAAAGGTATCTATTCCAACAGTTATAGTTTTATTTAATTTTGATAGAATATACATTTTAGAAAAGAGGTGCATTAGAGATATGATGAAATTCAGTAAAAGGGACAGCAGGAAAATGATAAAAGAAATGGCTCGTCTACATGGGCTTTCTGTTTCAGAAGTCCGTGAACAGATACAGGATAAAATCATAGCGGTAATGAATAGTGACGACCCAGACCAGCAGGCAGAGTTTAGGCGTATGTTTGGCAACAGTACACCTACTCCAGAGGAATTTATCTGTACTGCCAGCAGACAGCTAAAATTTTAAGGATTTAGGAGTGGCTATTATGGTTCAAGCGGAGAAGCAAAAGGAAGTGTTTCTGTCTCTATGCGGACAGCATGACTACAACTTACTGACAGGCAAGGAAGCCATGACACAAGCAGATTTTGAGCGTATCACATACATCACAACCGTTCTTGGTTATTCTTCCTACACGCAGGAATTGATTAGTGAGCATTTAGAAATGGCGTGTAAGGAAGCAGAACGTACAGACAGGGAGTTCGATATTCTGAAAGGCTATCCAGAATATTATGAAGATGAAAATGTTTATGAACAGATTGATAAATGGATAGAGGACTTCATCAGTCAAGTACCGCCAGCAAAGCAGGACGATATTCGCCAGCTTATTAAAGAAAATACAGAGATTATCTGATACACAAGGTTATCGCAATCACGGCATTTATGCTGGGTGTGATAGCCTTTTTTTAGTTCCTGCTGAAAAACAGGGATTTGGACGGAATTAGGACGGATTTATCTTTTATGCTTATCCTGTTGAAATTTGCCTTATTTTGGCAAGGCGGTTTCTTCACGGGAGGATTACGAATGACAGGAGCGCATAAAAGAAAATCATCAAAAAAAATTCAATCCACGTTAAGGGAGTTTACAGCTATTTCCGTGTAGAATTTCCTCACTATCTGTCGATTATATTCACTAAAGCTCAACGAGGTTATTACAACTTCTTGGGCTTTTTTGTTTTTTCTGGATTTCTTTTTCAAACTTTGCCAGCTCGTACCCTCTCATTTGTATTAATGACGGAAAGGGGGAAGGAGCGGTTACAATCACCACCTTTTGACAAACGAAAGGAGGTGAAAATGTGAACAGACCCACTTCTCCAGAAGATGTACAGAAAGTCTTTGACTGTTACTGTAAGAAGATTTTGAAGAATGAAGCTATCAACATTCAAAAGCATTACCAGCATTTGAATGACGTACAGGTTTCCTTTTCAGAACTCACGCCAGAACAGCTTGCGGAACTCGCTACTTATGACGATTATTCCACGGACTATGACCTTTACAAAGTCATGGGCTACGACGTGAAAATCAAGAATGAGCTGTTGAGTGAAGCGTTGCAGGAACTTTCTGAAGAAGAACGCTTTATCTTGTTGCTCTACGGTTTAGGCTTCAACGACGGCGAGATTGCCGACCTGCTGAAAATTGTACGCCGTACAGTGAACTATAAGCGTCAAAGAGGATTTGAAAAAGTCAGAAAAAGAATGGAGGAAAAACAGCATGAAGAATAAAGCGGTACATAAAGGCAATGGCTTACTGCCTTACCCTGTTATCGTTTCAGCTTCACAGGGCGATATTCTGGCTATGAATGTTGTATTGTCCCATTACGAGCCTTATATTGCCCGCTTGTCCATGCGAACAAGCATTGACGAATACGGCAATCCTCATACCACCGTTGACGAGGATATGCGTAGCCGTCTGGAAGCAAAGCTGATTGAGCAGGTGCTTAATTTCAAAGTGGCGTAAATCTACGTCCCATTACAGAGTGACGCATTACCCCCTTTCCTGCGTCCTCTCTGGGATTTATACATCTTTCAAAGTCTATATAGCTTTGTATTTATATGGGCTTTGACAGGCGTATAAACAGCCGTTGTTGTTCTTTGACAAGTGAATAAAGCAGACAGATACGTTTGTGATACAGCGAGCCACGGGGACTGTACGCCATGACCTTTCCAAAAGAGAGCGAGCGACCCATGCAGTGATCCGAGAGTGACCGTTGGAAAAGTCGCTTTGCCACGACCTGTATTCACAGGATAATGATACGTCCCAGAGGTGGTTTTGCTCATAGGAATGAGATTGGTTGAGATACCAGCGGAGCTTTTCCAGAGCCGTCTGTCTGCTTCCAAAAGACACACAGTAAAGGGGGTGCTTATATATGATAAACAATACTGATGTGCCTATCTGGGAAAAATATACGTTGACTATCGAAGAAGCGTCAAAATACTTCCGTATCGGGGAAAAGAAACTGCGTAAGCTGGCAGAGGAAAATCTCGACGCTGGCTGGGTAATTGTGAACGGAAACCGTGTGCAGATTAAGCGAAAACAGTTTGAAAAAATCATTGATACATTGGACGAAATCTAATGTCAGCGAGCCGTAGATATGGTATAATAAAATATAGCGTATCAACGGCTCATTCCTTGACGGAAAGGAGCTTCGCACTATGTCTAATGTAAAAAGAAAAGACAATAAGGGACGCAATTTACGACTTGGAGAGAGCCAGAGAAAAGACGGAAGATACGTTTACAAATATACCGATATATACGGGAAACCACAGTTTAAGTATGCTTGGAAACTTGTTCCAACAGACAAGACACCTGCTGGGAAACGTGAAGATTTGTCGTTGAGAGAAAAAGAAAAGCAGATTAAGAAAGACCTTGCCGACGGTATCAATACCATAGGTGGGAAAATGACAGTCTGCCAGCTCTACGCAAAGAAGAACAGCCAGAGAAAAAATGTGAAACGCAATACAGAAAAAGGTCGCCAGTACCTTATGAAAATTCTGGAAAACGACCCTCTGGGTGCAAGGAGCATTGATACGGTGAAGCTATCGGACGGTAAGGAATGGGCTATGCGAATGTATGAGAATGGCTTTTCCTACAAGACGATTAGCAATTACAAGCGTTCTCTGAAAGCGTCATTCTATATGGCGATTGAGGACGACTGTATCAGAAAAAATCCTTTCAGCTTCAAATTGAGTGACGTTCTGGAAGATAATTCAGAACCTAAAGTCATTCTCACGCCAGAGCAGGAAGAAAAAATGCTTGCCTTTATGGAACAGGACAAGACGTACAGCAAGTATTATGATGAAGTGGTTATTCTTCTGGAAACAGGGCTTCGTATTTCTGAATTTTGCGGTCTGACAGTCCATATTGATATGGTGAACCGTATCATCAATGTAGACCACCAGCTATTGAAAGACAGCGAAATCGGCTACTACATTGAAACGCCTAAGACCAAAAAAGGAGAACGCCAGCTTCCAATGACAGAAAGAGCCTATCAAGCCTTTAAGCGAGTGTTACAGAACAGAGGAAAGGCAGAGCCTATCATCATAGGCGGTTACAGCAATTTCCTGTTCCTAAACCAAAAGGGCTTCCCTAAAGTGGCTGGAAACTATGAAAGTATGTTGCGTGGGCTTGTGAAGAAATACAACAAGACACATAAAGACCAGCTACCAAACATCACACCACACTCATTCAGACATACCTACTGCACGAACATGGCAAACAAAGGAATGAACCCGAACACCCTGCAATACATCATGGGACACGCAAACATCACCATGACATTAGGGTACTACGCACACGGTACTTTCAATTCAGCAAAAGCAGAACTTGAAAGGCTGGCTCTTGCTTCTTAAATCGGTGATTGTACTACTCATTTACTACTTTTGGTTGCATTTTCATGCTGGTAAATGCCAGCTTTTGCAATGTATCTTCCAAACAGAAAATGCCGATAAAGCCCTAAAATACAGGCTATACCGACATTTACCAGCTTATGAAAAGATAATCAGAAATTTAGTGAGTTTTTTTATGAAAAAAGACACCATAAAATAACTTTAAAGGTATATCTCAACCCTACGATTATTTAAATTATCAATACAAATAGCGTATGGAGAAAGCAATCATAGTAAAATTCAAAAGTTAATATTCAATTTGTATTTTAATTCTATAAGATTAAGAAATTCTTAAGAATAATTATCTTGATATTTATGATAAAGATAATTATAATGCTATCAAGATAGGAGGGGATATGATGAATCCCAAGGTAAAAGTCAGATTAAGAATTATTGCTATACTAACAACATTGATTTGGATGATTGTTATTTTTAGATTTTCAATGGATACAGGTGTGACATCACATGAATTAAGTGATTTTTGTGTACAGGTTTTTAATAAAGCTGTGTATCATTTTACTGGTAAAGATTTAACAATATCTATTACTCCAGAACATTATGCTTTGATAGAGCTGTTTTTTAGAAAATTAGCACATATGAGTATATATTTTATATTAAGTATTAATGTCATGATTGTTTTATTTACATTTAATATGAGTATGACATTAAGAATGTTCTTAACGGCTTTATTCTCTTTTGGATATGCATTAACTGATGAATTTCATCAAATGTTTGTTGATGGAAGAGGAGCTAGTTTTACAGACTGTTTAATTGATACAGGAGGAGCATTGTTAGGAATTTTAGCAGCCCTTGTGATTTATTGTATTATGTATACAATTATGACAAAGTATCAAAAACACAAAGGTTTAATCAAAGGAGCTTATGAATAGAGAATCACTTCAAGATGAGGTGATTTTTTTATTAAATATTGAAAGTTTTTGATAATCAAATTATACTTGAATTAAGAGAAAAAATGATGATATATGAATAATGAAGGTTAAGTAGCATGATGTGATTTTCATAAGGTTCTATATATCTTTGAAATTGGAGGGAAGTAGCTATGAAAGGGATTGTTATGGCCGGTGGAAATGGAAAAAGACTTTATCCTCTTACAAAAGGTGTAAACAAGCATTTGTTGCCAGTTTTTGATAAACCGATGATCTTTTATCCATTGAGTATTTTAATGAAAGCAAAAATTAAAGAAATTTTAATTATTTCAACACCTGAAAGTACACCGAAATTTGAAGAATTATTAGGAAGTGGACATCAATTTGGTATTGATTTACAATATAAAGTACAAGAATCTCCAAGAGGGTTGACTCAAGCTCTTTTATTAGGGGAAGAGTTCCTTAATGGTGATGGTTGTGCTCTTATTTTAGGCGATAATCTTTTTTATGGTCAGACATTAACTGAATATTTAGAAAGAGCCACATCAATTGTTTTAGGTGCTGTTGTTTTTGGATATCATGTTGAAAATCCTAAACGATTTGGAGTAATAGAGTTAAGCGATAATGGGGAGGCTATTTCTATTGAGGAAAAACCTAATTATCCTAAATCAAATTATGCAGTAACTGGATTATATTTTTATGATAATAAAGTTATAGAATATGCAAAGAATATTTGCCCTAGTGAAAGAGGAGAATTTGAAATAACAGATTTAAATAGAACATATCTGGATAATGGAGAATTAGAAGTGATTTTATTGGACGATAAGATTACATGGTTTGATATAGGCACACATAATTCATTAAATGAAGCAACAAATTTTGTGAAAAATATAGAGATGATTTTTCATGAAAACGTTGCATGTTTAGAAGAAATAGCATATTTAAATGGATGGATATCTAAAAAAATATAGTTATTTATCTTATATAACTTGAATAATTTTTTTAGTAGAAGTTTTAAATGTTATTAAAGAATTAAAATGATGAAATGTTAAAGATGAGAGATGAGATATGAAAATATTAGTCACAGGTGGAGCAGGATTTATTGGTGGTAACTTTGTTCATTATATGGTGAATAAATATCCAGAAGATATGATTGTCAATTTAGATTTATTAACTTATGCTGGTAACTTAGAAACATGTAAACCAGTAGAAGGAAAACCTAATTATAAGTTTATCAAAGGTGATATTGCTGATAGAAAGTTTATCTTTGATCTATTTGAAAAAGAAAAATTTGATGTTGTTGTCAACTTTGCAGCTGAGTCACATGTTGATAGAAGTATTGAAGATCCTGAAAGTTTTGTCAGAACAAATGTTATGGGAACAACAACATTATTAGATGCATGTAATCAATATGGAATCAAAAGATATCATCAGGTATCAACTGATGAAGTCTATGGTGATTTACCATTAGATAGACCAGACTTGTTCTTTACAGAAGAAACACCATTACATACATCTAGTCCATACAGTTCATCTAAAGCTGCTGCTGATTTATTTGTGTTAGCATATCATAGAACATATGGTTTACCTGTCACAATCAGCAGATGTTCTAATAACTATGGACCATATCATTTTCCAGAAAAACTTATTCCATTAATGATTTCAAGAGCATTAGCTGATGAATCATTACCAGTTTATGGAACAGGAGAAAATGTGAGAGATTGGTTACATGTTTATGATCATTGTGTGGCTATTGATTTAATCATTAGAAATGGAAGGGTTGGAGAAGTCTATAATGTAGGTGGACATAGTGAAAGAACAAATCTTCAGGTTGTTAAAACAATCTTAAAAACATTAGATAAACCAGAATCATTAATCAAGTATGTAGAAGATAGAAAAGGACATGATTTAAGATATGCGATTGATCCAACAAAACTGGAAACAGAATTAGGATGGAAACCAAAATATAACTTTGATACAGGAATCCAACAGACAATTCAATGGTATCTTGATAATAAAGAATGGTGGCATAACATTCTTTCAGGAGAATATCAAAACTATTTCCAAAAGATGTATGTTGATAAAGGTAGAGTAGAAGAGTAATGAAAGTATTGGTAACAGGTGTTAAAGGACAATTAGGATATGATATTGTTAATGAATGTCAAAAAAGAAATATCGAAGCAGTTGGTGTAGATGTAGAAGAAATGGATATTACTAATGCTAAACAAGTGGAAGAAGTCATTACAAGTGAGTATGATGCAGTCATTCACTGTGCAGCATGGACTGCTGTGGATAAAGCTGAAGATGAAGTGGAAATATGCCGTAAAGTTAACAAAGATGGTACAGAAAATATTGCAAAAATCTGTCAGCAATTAGATATTCATCTTATGTATTTTTCTACTGATTATGTTTTTGATGGCTTGGGTGAATGAACTGAAGTTAACTATAATGAAATCGTTAGATTTATTGAATATGATTAAGAAAACCATTATTTTTATTAGATATAATATTTTAATTTGCATTTTACATATTTTTTACTCACTGAATTAGTTCATGATATTGAATGGGAAAGAGTCAACTATTGTTTAATAGGGTTTTTTTCTTTGCATATTGTATTTAATTATATATTATTGATTTATATTGTTTAATTTTGTATAAATTTACAAATAATGTATTGAAATGTATAATAATGTATATAGAACTAAAGAAAAGGGGTATACAATGAGCGTTAGAAAAAAAGTAGGGTATTATACACTACAATTTAAAGATGATGAAGATTATATTTTTAATAAAGATGAGTTTGAAAAATTTTTGGTTTTTTTGAGTCAAAGAAATGCGAGTGAACAAATATTCAAATATGAAAAAAATAATAAGGCAATATCAATCGAAAAAATAGAAAAGAAAAATCATAAAGATATATTTTATTATGAAGTTATTTTTAAATCATGTAAGTATAACTATAATCCTGATTATATGTCTAGTGAAACAGGTATGGAAAGAGAATCAGATAAAAGATTAGAAGAGGGTGATAAAGAATTAACTCATACTGTGATGTATTTAGGAGATGAGGAATGCTATCTACTAAAAGAAGAAGGGTCACGAGGTGTTAGTATTAGTAATATAAAAATGTATTTTCAAGATAGAATTGATAATTTTAAATCTCTGAATGAATATTCAATTAATGGAGCATTGGTTTATAATACGATTGTTTCGGATGATTTTTTAGACATGTTAGAAAATACAAGAAGAATCATTTCATTTGATGTAACCATTGATAAAAAAATGTTGGGAAGTTCATTTTTGAATGCATCTATGATGAGCGAAGAATCTATTAGAAAAGAAGCGATTATTTCAATGAAATCGGTGAAAAAACAAAGCATTCCCAAAAAATGTATACAGGAAATCTATGATAAATTAACTGGAAATAGAATTGAAAGAATTAAAGTTCAAGCTAAAGATATTGATAATAATAATATCATATTAGATTCTTTAAATTTGAATATGAAAAAGTATGTTTATGTTGAAAAAAATCAAAGAGGTATGATAATATCAAGTCTTATTCTGGCTGAGTTAAGAGATTTATTGTATAGGTATGTAAAAAATGTTCAATAAAGCAAAATTCTATTTTGAATGGATATATATTATAAAATATTATTTTAAATCAATTAATAAACCGGTAAGACGATTTGAAATTTATATGCCATTATTTATTAGTGTTACATATGCGATTATATATTTGAAAAATAATCAATTGAAACTTGCTTTAGATAATTTTTCTTCAATTTTACCTAATGTTCTTTCGATATTAATCGGGTTTACGATTACAATATTAATGATAATGCCATCTATAACAGAAAAGATTGAAAAGATAAAAAAGAATAGGGATGATAAACTGAATCCATTTCTTCAATTATTAAGTCAATTTAGTTTCAATGTGTTTTCTGAACTTATTCTATTGTGTTTGATTTTTGTCTATATGTCTTTTAGTGGTTTTAAGATAAATATGTCAATTTATATTCTTTTTGCTTTCTTTATAATAGAATTGTTTTTACTGTTAAATATATTATTTTCAACAATTCGAGGTATAACAAATATTTTTTTGCTATTCTCATCACTAGAAAAAAAGAAATAAATGAATAAATAAAATATCATATCATAATATCTATTTTTTAAGTGTGTAGTTATTAAATATTATCAAAATATGTATTATGAATGGTAGATAAAATAATTTTTGATTGACCATCAAGCACAAGGTGAAAAATACGATTCAGATAATTCCAAAATTTTGGATAATTTTTCTGAATCTATAGGAAATGATTTTGTCATGTATTTTGAAATCTTTTCCATTATATGTGTACCTGTATATCTATGATTGAAGCGCCATTCCTGTTCATGCAGAAAGAGTGGCAGCGAACTTTTTGTAACACCGTGATATATCCCAACAATATTATTCTTGATATTTCCTGCAATGATATTTAGCCATTTGAGTCTGTGATCTGCTTCACTGTACACTATTTTCTCAGATTTTAATGTCAGTTCCTTTGATAATTCAGAAAATGTTGTCTTTCCATCTGTATTCAATACTCTTTCAGATGATATTATTGCTCTCATATGAAAGAACTTATGAATAAAGTTCTTATTGTCTACCGGAATGACTGAAAGCTTGATATATTTGGGATATTCATTTTCCTTGTCTGTTGATACTATCATGAATACTGGCTGCTGTTCAGTAGCCATTCCTGGGCTTTTCATCTGTTTTGGCACCAATATAGATGGTATCTGCTTCATAGTACATGCTATCCAGTATCTTTTCACTGTTTGATAATGTCATGAGAATACGACATTTTCTGCATAGCTTGAGTGCTGTCTTGTAGTTGACATCCAACTGTGAAGCCATTTCTACTGCGGAGCAGCCTTTATTTGCAGAAAAGAATAAATATAAACCCAATATGAGCTTGAAAAGTGGCAGCTTGTTATCTTGAAAGATAGTCCCTGCAAAAAGATAATGCTGATGACCACACTTGGCACATTCAAAAACATTTCTGTTTTCTAAGAAGTAATAATGAACACATCCACATTTTTCACAGTAGAAGCCCGTAGGCCATTTCATATTGAAGAAATAGCCAACACATGCTTTAGGATTATGACTGTATCTATTGATGATTTGCATCATAGAATCCTTTTTTGGTTTACGTTTATTTTTATTTATAGACATTATGATCACCTCATAAGCTATTATATCAAAAAAGAAAAAACAAAGATGTGATGAAACATATGTTTAACTCTGATTTTTAGGTGTTAAAATCATTTTTGTGATTTTTCTAAGTGATTTCACTAATCCTGTGACAGGTGGTCAATCAAAAAATAATTTATGGATAATAAGAAATTTAATGAAAATTGGAATATTTAAGTATAATAAAAATATTGACTTTTTGGTCATATTGCCATATTATGTTGAAGGGAAAAGGGAAAAATGATATACTAGTAATACCATGGTGGAAAAATAAAGGGAGAGGATATATATGAAAGAGAATTTTTTTGCATTATGTTTAATTGGTATTGAAACTGCTTTCTTTTATCTTCTCTATTTTTTTATGGATTTACCGTTATGTTTTTATGTACAATTATGCTTATTATGGATAATTATAATGTTTGCACAGGGGCATTATAAAGTTCAATCTACTCTTGTATGGGATGAAATTAGAAGTGATTTGAAAGCATTTGTTTATTTTATGTTGATTTCTATTGTTTTTGCATATCCAGAAACAAACTTCTATTTAAGAATATTGGGAGTAGGTTTTTTAATGGCTATATTTGCGATTTTTGTCAATAGAATGATACGTATTTTATTTAGAAAATGGCTTGCTAGAAAAACATTGATTATTGGTACAGGAACAGAAGCATATCGTATAGGACGTATCGCAAATAATAATCGATTTGCTCTTACAAATGTAGAAGGTTTTGTCAAGGTTGATGAGTCTATAGATGAAGAGTTAGAAGAAGATTTACAATATAAAATTTATGATTATTATGAATTAAATGGTTTATTAGATAATAACCCAATAGATCAAGTTATTATAGCATTGCCAGATGCTTCGCAAGAAGAGATAGATGTTATCTCTAGACAATTGTTTGATAAAGTTCAATATGTGAAAGTATTACCACAACTTAATTTTACTATGACATTTAATTCAAAAATTGATGACTTTGATGGTGAGTTATTGATCTCTACATCAAGAGGAAGATTAGGTGTTTTAGGTAAGGTTTTAAAAAGAATTATTGATATTTGTGCAGGAATATGTGGATGTTTGTTGCTTATTCCACTAACTATATATGTTTCTCGTAAGAACAAGAAAAATGGAGATACAGATCCGATATTCTTTAAGCAAAAGCGAATTGGTGAAAATGGACAGGATATATATATTTATAAATATCGTTCTATGATTCCTGATGCAGAAAAAGTGCTTGAAGAATTGATGAAGAAAGATCCGGCAATAAGGAAAGAATATTTGACCAATAAAAAGTTGGTTAATGATCCACGTATTACTGAAGTAGGACATTTTTTAAGAAGAACATCCTTAGATGAATTTCCACAGTTTATTAATGTCCTTAAGGGAGATATGAGCTTGGTTGGACCTAGACCATATTTGCCTAGAGAAAAAGATGATATGGATATTTATTATAATTCTATTATCAGATGTAAGCCTGGTATAACAGGTATGTGGCAAGCCAATGGAAGAAGTGATGTTGGCTTTATTGATAGGTGTAAATTGGATGATTATTATTATAGAAACTGGAGTATTGGTTTAGATATAATAATTATCTACAAAACGATTAAAAGTGTTATTTATGGAAAAGGTGCATTATAACGTATCTATTTCGTAAAGTATATTCATTTAGGAAAGGGAGATTATTTTGAAAAAAGTAATGTTAGTGTTTGGTACACGTCCAGAAGCAATAAAGATGTGTCCATTGGTTAATGAATTGAAAAAGCAGACAGAAATCGAAACAATTGTATGTGTAACAGGACAGCATCGTCAAATGCTTGATCAAGTATTAAAGGCATTTAATGTGGAGCCTGATTATGATTTGTCTATTATGAAAGATAAACAAACTTTATTTGATGTTACAACAAATATTTTGAATAAAATCAAAGATGTTCTAGAAGAAACAAAACCAGATATAGTTTTAGTTCATGGGGATACTTCTACAACATTTGTTACAGCATTAGCATGCTATTATTTGCAGATACCAGTTGGACATGTGGAAGCAGGGCTTAGAACATATGATATTTATTCTCCTTATCCTGAGGAATTTAATAGGCAAGCTGTAGGCATTATAGCTAAATATCACTTTGCTCCTACTGAAATGAGTAAAAATAACTTATTAAGAGAAGGTAAAAAAGAAGAAGATATATATGTAACAGGTAATACAGCAATCGATGCTTTAAAAACAACAGTCAGAAAAGATTATACTCATCCAGAGTTAGTGTGGGCTTCGGATTCAAAATTGATCATGTTGACTGCACATAGAAGAGAAAATTTAGGAGAACCAATGCATCATATGTTTAGAGCAATTAAACATATTGTTGATGAACATGAGGATGTTAAGGTAATTTATCCAATACACATGAATCCTGTCGTTCGCCAAGCAGCTAAAGAAGAATTAGGAGATTGCGATCGTGTACATATCATTGAACCTTTAGAAGTTCTAGATTTTCATAATTTTCTAGCTAGAAGCTACCTTATTCTCACTGATAGTGGTGGTATTCAGGAAGAAGCACCTTCTTTAGGAAAACCAGTACTTGTTATGCGAGACACAACAGAAAGACCAGAGGGAGTTAAAGCAGGAACACTTAAATTAGTTGGAACAGATGAAGCGGTTATATACACACATTTCAAACAATTAATAGAAGATAAAGAAGCTTATAAAAAAATGGCAAATGCCTCTAATCCATATGGTGATGGAACAGCTTGTAAACAAATTGTTGATATCTTACTATCTGAACAGCGAGGTGAAACAAATGTCTAGAATTAAGATTTTAGGTATAGATATTGATGTATTAACAGTTAAAGAAACTATCGATGAAGTAGAAAAATATATTATAAATAAAAAGCCACTTCATTTAATGGGAGTTAATGCTGATAAAATTAATTTATGTCAAACCAATCAACGTTTAAAAGATATTGTTAACAACTGTGTTATTATCAATGCTGATGGAGCTTCAGTTGTTTTGGCTAGTAAATATTTAAAAAGAACATTACCAGAACGTGTGGCAGGAATTGACTTAATGATGGATTTAGTAGCTTTATCAGAAGAAAAAGGTTATAGTATTTATCTTTTAGGTGCTAAAGAAGAAATTGTACATAAAACTGCAGATGTAATAAAGAATAAGCATCCAAAAATTGATATTGTTGGTGTTAGAAATGGATATTTTTCAGATGATGAATGGGATAACATTCAAAAAGATATTGATGAAAAAAATCCAGATATTGTATTTGTTGGAATTACATCACCAAAAAAAGAATATCTAGTAGATTACTTCCAAAAAAATGGAAGCATACCTGTATATATGGGTGTGGGTGGAAGTTTTGATGTTATTTCTGGAACATTAAAAAGAGCGCCATTGTGGATGCAAAAATGTAATTTAGAGTGGTTGTTTAGAGTATCACAAGAACCTAAGCGTTTATTTAAAAGATATTTTGTAGGAAACGGAAAATTTATTATTGATATTATTAGAGAAAAAAGCAGAGGCGTAGCATAATGAAGAATATTATGTATTTTAGTAGAACCATGGGAATCGGTGGTGCTGAAAATGTAGTAATGCAATTATGCGAAACTCAAAAAGATAATTTTGAAAAAATTATCGTTTGCTCGTCTGGTGGAGAGAGAGTTTCAGAATTACAAAATATGGGAATTAAACATTACTATATTCATGATATTGATAGTAAAAATCCATTTTATATGATTATTAATCTATTTAAGTTATGGTACATTATTGTCCATGAAAAAATTGATATTATCCATACACATCACAGAATGGCAGCTTTTTACATAAAATTACTAAGTTATGTTCATCATTTCAAAAATATTTATACTGCGCATAATGTATTTACAAACAAGAAAAAACTAACATACTTTTCAATAAATAACATACCTATTATAGCTGTAGGACAATCGGTGAAAAATAATTTAATAGAATATTTTGGTATAAACGAAAAAAATATAGAGGTTATTTATAATACAACGCTTGATGATGATCAAGAAATTACAATAGAACCTTTAATGAAAGAAATAAAGGATAATAATGGAATTATTATTAGTAACATCGGTCGACTTTCTGAACAAAAAGGTCAAATATACTTTATAGAAGCTGCGAAAAATGTTATTACACAATACAATAATGTGTACTTTTTTATAATAGGTTCAGGTGAAGATGAAGAAAAACTAAAGAAAAGAATTCAAGATTTAAATCTTGAAGATAAAATTTTTATGTTAGGTTATCGAAAGGATGTTAAATCTTTAATGAAACAGTCAGATATTATATGTCTTTCTTCATTATGGGAAGGACTACCACTAGTTCCAATTGAAGCTATATCATTAGGAAAAATTGTAGTTGCTACGGATGTTGGTGGTACTTGTGAAATCATTCAAGATGGATTCAATGGATATATATGCCAAAAACGAAGCTCTAAAGAATTATCTAATTGTATTATAAATGCTTTATTAAACAAATCTAATTGGACTATTATTTCAGAAAACTCAATTAACCTATTTAATGATAAATTTTCAGGACAGTCATTTATTAAGAAACATAATAGCATTTACTTATAACCTTTTATTACAAATTCTCGATATTTGGAGGTGTTCTATGGAAAAAATAAAAGTACTGCACTGTACAGGATTAAATATGGGTGGAATAGAAACCTTTATAACAAATATATATTCTAAAATATCAAATGAAGTAGTATTTGATTTTATTAACTATTATGATCCTGAAGAAGAGCAATATTATGAAGAATATGTTAAAGGATTAGGAAGTAAGGTATTTAAAACAGGAGCTTGGAATGAAAAAAACATTCTTAAAAAACATTTTTATAGAATGAAATCATTATACTCAGTTTTAAAAAAGAATGACTATAATGTTTTTCATATACATGCATCTGATAATATGTGGATTGAAGATGCTATAATTGCAAAAATATGTAAAGTGCCTAAAATTATTATTCATTCTCATTCTAATGGAATGCAAAAATTTACTAAACATTTTGGATTTAAGTCAATTTTTCATAATATGGTAAAACCTTTATGGTCTTTTTTTGCAACGGATTATTTCGCATGTTCAAAAGATGCTGGAGAATGGATGTTTACATCTAAGCAAATAAACTCTTCTAAATTTAGAATTATTAACAATGGAATAGATTTCTCAAAATTTGAATTTAATATTGATGATAGAAATTTAATTAGAGATAAACTTAATCTAAAAGATAAATTTGTTGTTGGTCAAGTAGGTAGATTAGCTCCAGAAAAAAATCATATGCTTAGCCTTAAAGTATTTAGAGAGTTAATTAAAGAAGACCAGAATAGATATCATTTTGTTATTATAGGGTCCGGAGTTAATTATTCTACTATTAATGAATATATCAAAAATAATGGTTTAAGTAATTATGTGACTATAATTGAAAGCAGTAATGAAATAAATAAATGGATGTCTGCTTTTGATTGTTTACTGTTTCCTTCGTTATTTGAAGGTTTAGGTATTGTAGCAATAGAAGCCCAAGCAAATGGCTTAAATATATTATGTTCGAATCACATACCAAAGGATGTTGATATAAGTAATTGTATTCAATTTCTAAGTATTGATAATGATAGTGATTATATTAATTGGTCAATAGCTATCAAAAACCTACCTAATCATTTTGATACTATTAGAGTTTATAAACCCAATTATACAAGTTTCAATATTTGTGACGTTGTCAAGGAGTTAATGCTATGCTATCAAAACTAAATTTAAAGGAATTGTTCCTTTTTATACTGTTTTTTTTCATGTTATTCAATAATTGTATTTCAGGTGTTTTATCCATATTTAATTATAGTGATGAAATCATAACTATTATTTTAGTATTATTAACAGTATATAAAGCCATAAAAAATAAAAATAATCTATTGAAGTTATTTTCAAAAAATTCAAATGAATTTAAAAGTATCATTTTCTTTTTAATATTTATTATAATTGGAATTATTTCTACTATTTTTTTAGAATATGATATACAAATAATACCGATTATAAAAGATATTTTTGCTTTTTCAAAATTCTTTATATGTTATTATTGCTCTTTGATTGTCTTTAATAAAGAAATAAATGCAACTTATCTAATTAAATTCTCAAAAATAGTAATTTTTATATTGTTTTTTCTTTCAATTATCTCACAATTCATTGATATAGGAATGACTCATGATGTGAGAATGGGAATAAAAAGTTTTAAATTCTTGTTTGTACATCCGACCTTTCTAGTATTTACCATGGTTATGCTATTTTGTTTAGTTCATTTATATAAATATTCTTTAAAATATGAATTAATGATTTTTTTTATAATATTTATGACCCAAAGAACAAAAGGGCTATTATTTGTAGTTGGTGTACTAGCACTAATATTTATTCTAAAATATTTCAAAAAGATTAAAATAAAACATATTGTAGTATTAGGTGGTTTAGTATTATTATTATCATTTAATAAAATTATGACTTATATTTCTGCTGCACAATTTTCTGCTAGACCACTATTATATATTACAGCATTTCAAATAATGTTTAACTACTTCCCACTAGGGACTGGTTTTTCTTCCTTTGGTACTTATACTTCAGCTGAATATTATTCCCCATTATATTATAAATACAATTTGTTTTATATCGAAGGATTAAGACCAACTTCCTTTGGATATATCGGTGATACATTTTGGCCTGGCTTAATAGGACAATTTGGTGCGTTTGGATGTATTTCATATATAACTAGTTTATTTTACATATTTCGATCTTCTATAGAAAATATTACTAATAATTCAAGAAAATATGAATCTATAATATACTTTTGGTTATATATAATCCTAGCATTATTCGTTGAAACCACTTTAACAAATGAATCTGGTGTATTTGTTGCTATTTTTTTAGTATTAATAAAGAAATTAAAAAATAGTTAGTAATTAATAATGTTAATGTAGAAAGTAAGATTGATGATATTACCAAACGGATAATAACATAACAATTAGGAGATGAATGAAACATGAAAGTATTACTAATAGGAGAACACTACTCTGATAATTTAGGAGATGGAGTAATATGTACAAACGTAGAAAAAATGATTAAAAAGGAATTTATTGATGTACAAATTACAAAATTAGACCTAAGTCATAGATCTGGTTTTACTCAAGAATATGATAATTTTATATTATCTAAAAAGAAGATAAATAAATTAAAAGTATATTTAAAAAATAATAGTGGCATATATGAGTATTTGTCAAATTTAAAGCGAAATAAATCAACTTTAAAAGATTTTGATATTTTTTTTGGTGATTCTTACGATATTGCAATTTTCGCTGGAGGTGCATTATTTTTGCCCTGTTTTATTTTCCAAATTTCATATTTAGTAAATAAATGTGAAGAAAATAATATACCCGTAATTTTTAATTGCTGTGGATTCGGTAAGTTAAAGAGTAAAATTTTATTTTATAAATTGAAACACTCATTAAATAAAAAAATAGTCCACTCAATTTCTATTAGAGATCATGAAAATATAGCAAAGCAATTAATAAATCGTCCGTTTGAAAAAAATTACGATATTGCTTTATTATCTAATGAAAATTTTAATATTTTAAAGAAAGATAACCATCTTATTGGATTGGGTATAATGTATATAGAACAAGATAGAAATTTACTGATTGATTTTTGGCAAAAAATAATTAAAGAATTAAATACCAAAAATATCAATTGGAAAATATTTTGTAATGGTTCATCTGAAGATTATGAGTTCTCAAAACAAATATTAAAAAATTTAAATCTAAATCAAGAAAAATATATAGTTAATTGTCCAAAAAGACCTGATGAATTGGTTAATACAATATCTGAATTTAGTTCGATTTTATCATTTAGATTACATAGCCATATTATTGCAACTTCTTTGTATATACCAAGTATTGCTATGGTATGGGATAAAAAAATAGAAGACTTCTTTAAATATTTAAACTTAGAAGATAGATGTTATTCATATTATGAGTATGATATAGAGAAGATAGTAAATCAATTATCTATCATTACACTATCTAAAGAAAATATTGAACGAATAGATGAATTAAAAAAATACTCAAAAAAATGGCTAATAAAGAATATTTGGGAGGTTTTAGATGAATAAATATATCAAACTAATAAGAAACATTGGGATTTTTACTATTGGTAACCTAGGAAGTAAATTTTTAACGTTTTTAATTGTTCCACTATACACATATGTTTTAACTACTGAAGAATATGGTTTAATTGATACAACAATAACATTAGTATCGCTTTTTCTTCCATTTTTCACATGTGCGATATATGAAGCAATTCTTAGATATACTCTAAATTCAAAATATACTAAGGAAGAAGTTTTTACTAATTGCTTTATAGTGTTAATTTTAGGATTTTTGATTTTTATCTTTGTAATGCCGATAATTAATTTATTTATTGATTTTAATTTTTTATTATATTTTATATTATTGTTGATAACTCAAGGAATATACACTTTCTTTCAACAGTTTTCTAAAGGAATTGATAGAAATCAAGTCTATACTATATCAGGGCTTATATATACATTTATAATGTTATTATTAAACGTGTTATTTCTTGTGAATTTTAAAATGGGAATTCCTGGTTATTTCTTATCTATGATTATTGGATACACAATTAGTTCAATATATATAACAATAACTACAAATATTTTTAAATATTTTAAAGTCAATGTTATTTCTAAAGAATCCATCAAGGTATACTTAAAATACAGTATTCCACTAGTCCCAAATAGTATAATGTGGTGGGTAATGAACGCGTCGTCTAAGTTTTTTATTCTATATTTTCTAGATTTATCTGCAAACGGTATTTATGCTATTGCATTCAAAATACCAACAGTTATAAGTATGTTCTCACAAATATTTTTTCAGGCATGGCAAATATCGGCTGTAGAGGAAGAAAATTCTTCATCTAAATCTACATATTATTCAAAAATTTACAATCTTTTTTCTATTGTCATGTTTGGAATTTCATCTTTCTTATTAGTTGTATTAAAACCACTAATATTAAATTTCTTTTCCCAAGATTATATTGATGCATGGGAATATATTCCTTTTTTAATATTAGCAGTTGTTTTTTCTAGTTTTTCTTCATTTATTGGGGTTAATTATATTGTTTCAAAAAAAACATCAGGTGTTTTTACAAGTTCTTTGATTGGAGCTATAGCAAATTGTATATTTAATATCTTATTAATACCATGTATTGGCCTTTATGGAGCTTCTATAGCTACATTATTAAGCTATTTTATCATGTGGATAATAAGATATAGAGATACAAAGAAACAAATAAACATAAAAATAAATAAATTTGCATACTTATTCAATATTCTGATAATTACATTCCAAATCATTTTATTATATATACCTTTTTCAAATAACTTAATATTTGTTTTATTTCTATTCATAATTTTAGCAGTCGTTGATTTTTATCAAATATATTTGTCATTTAAGAGAATTTAAAATGGCATTCTCTCTTGGGTGGAGGAGTTCATGCTGATGCGATCATGGATCATATCATTCATAATTCAATCACTATTAATGCTGGAGAGATATCAATATGTGAGAAGTCACTACAAACATGAATAACGAATAAAAATAGGCATCACTTTTGAGTGATGCTATTAATATATATCAACGGTGCTTAAACTATATACAATTGGTGCTGGAGTTGTGAATTAGGTGGTTGATTAACGCGAAATAATCACAATACAGCACCTTCATGATTCTTGAATTTCTTCCGCAAAAAAGAAACACAGAATTAGAAAAAGAATCAAGATTAAAATTATGTTGAATAATAGGTGATAGTCCATCAATCTGCTTGCGCATATCAGTATAGCCAGCAGCTATGTAGATATGTTCTGCCTTTGAAATATCTCCAATCATAGCAGTACTTTCAAGAGAGGTTCAATAGATGAATAGGGCGTATTGGAATCAAGTTCTATTTTAATGCCACCTTTGATAATGAGTATTCTTTCATTATGACATGTTTGGTAAGCGACAAATGAAAAGGATTAATGATAATGGAAAAAGCTATACTATAATAGGAGCACCTAAAACAAAATATTCTTATCGTGTGATTCCCATTAATCCAATACTTTTACAATTTTTAAATCAATCAAAAAAAGAAAAAGGCTTTATACTCACTGGAAATGAAAAGTATTTAGATCCACGTAGTTATCAATATTATTTCAAAAAAATTTTAAAGGAATTAAATATTCAAGATTATCGATTTCATGTTTTAAGACATACTTTTGCGACAAAATGTGTACAGTGTCAAATTGATGTGAAAAGTTTAAGTGAAATATTAGGTCATTCATCAGTAACTATAACTTTAAATACATATGTTCATTCATCTTTTGAAATGAAAAAGGCAGAAATGGTCAAGTATAAATTATTTTAAAAATTGACATATTCTTGAAAAGTTCACATGAATATGCTACCATGTGAAAGATGAAGAAAAGAGGGATAAAATGACAAAACATTCAAAAGGTAGTCTTATTTCTAAAATCACTTCATGGCAAGTTATTTTAGGAATTCAAGCTATTGCTTCTTTATTATTGATTGGACTTGTTTTTAAACTTAATGCTTTACCATTATTATATACAATGGTATTAATTGGTATTGTTGTTTTGTTGGCTCTCATAACGTTTTTATTGATGAAGCCATCAAAAAATCAAGGTAAAGGAAAGATTAGAAATATTATTGGAAAAGTGATTAGCTTATTGTTATCTGTTTTTCTAATGGTAGGATCTTTATATATAGCACAAGGAAATTCAGTGATTGATGCCATTTCTGGTGCTAATACAAAGACAACAAGAATTTCTTTAGTTGTCATGAAGGATAGTGATTATCAAAAAGTTTCTGATTTAAAAAATCAAACAATTGAAGCTAATTTAGATGATGAAGATAATGCTAAATATATGAATGAAGCAATTGAAGCATTAAATAAAGAAGAATCAACTATTCAAGTTAATAATGCATCAAATTATGTAGATATGGCTAATGATTTGTATGATGGAAAAACAAAAGCTATATATATTAATGAAGCAAACTATGGTATGTTGGAAGAAGAACATGATACGTTTAAAAATGATACAAGAATCATTTGGTCTTATGATATTGTAGAACAGACAAAAGATATTTCTAAAAATGTAAATGTTACAAAAGAAGTCTTTACGATATTTATTAGTGGAATTGATACGACAGGACCAGTTTCAACGGTTTCACGTAGTGATGTGAATATGTTAGTGACAGTCAATCCTGAAACAAAACAAATTTTAATGACAAGTATTCCTAGAGATTATTATGTTACATTAACAAACAAAGGAAAGAAAGATAAATTAACACATGCTGGATTAGGTGGAGTTGAAAACTCAGTATCAACAATTGAAAACTTTATGGGTATTGATATTAACTATTATGCAAGAGTTAACTTTACATCACTGATTGAAATGGTAGATGCATTAGGAGGAATTACAGTTTATTCTCCTGTTGCTTTTACAACTTTACATGGTGGTTATCAGATTCATAAAGGAAATAATGAAATGGATGGAGACAAGGCTTTAGGATTTGTAAGAGAACGTTATGGTTTATCTGGTGGAGATAATGACCGTGTTAAAAATCAGCAACGTGTTTTAACAGGTATGTTAAAGAAAGCTATGTCACCTGCAATTTTAACAAATTATTCAAGTGTGTTAAGTTCTATTGAAGGTTCATTTGAAACAAATATGTCTGCTGGTGAGATTACTGACTTAATCAAAACGCAGTTGAATGATATGGCATCATGGGATATATATCAAATTCAATTAACTGGAAATGGTCAAATGATGACAGGTGGAGCTTATATGCCTAACAATAAACTATACTATATGATTCCTGATGAGAACAGTGTAAGTGAATGTGCGTCACTTATTAAGCAAATGATGAATGGTGAAAAAATAAGTGTTGAACAAAGTGAATAGAATGATTGAAAGGGGTGTCTTCTGATGCCTCTTTTTGTTTAGTTTTTGTTAAATTATGTTTATTTTGTGTAAGCGACAAATGAAAAGGCACTAACAAGACTGCGGATATTCATTTAAAATGTAAGTACAATAAAAAAGGAGGTACTTACTATATGCAATATGATTGGAAAAAAATCATAAATAGTCAAAAGGAAAGCACTTTGACTGTCAAGGAATTCTGCAGACAGAACAATATCTGTGTGTCTTCTTTCTATAAGTCAAAAAGACGACTGGAAAATGATGAACTTCAAAGTAATTTATTTGTTCCTGTCGAGGTTGTGGATGATGCCCACCCCAATGTATCAATGACCATTGATGGTCATTGTATTGAATTTGATCCTGCACTTCTTGACAGAATCATTGGTGCTCTCAAATGATCATCAACACTGATGAAGTCAAGAATATCTACGTTTCAACGCATTTCGTGGATATGCGCAAGTCGATAGATGGGCTGACACTCATTGTGCATTCCCAATTCCAGATGAATGTCCTTGATCACAGCCTTTTTATCTTTACCAACCGATCAAGAAATCGCATCAAGATTCTCTATTATGAAAGCAACGGCTTCTGGCTGTTCATCAAGAGACTTGAACATGGAAAATTCAAAATCCAGGAATCGCAGGAATCATTGACAAGAGCCATCACTTCCCGTCAGCTCAGTTGGCTTCTGGAGGGTCTTGAATATGATGAAAAATTGAAAGAAAAGCAGCTTCTCATCTAACAAAGCAGTTTGTTTTATGGTATAATACGAAACAGCTGAAATCATGTAATGTGGGGTGTGAAGATGTCATGAACTTGAGAAATCTAAGTCAGGAAGAACTGATCAAGATGATCAATGAAAAGGATAAAAAGATTGAAGCATTGACTGAGCAGCTGAACTGGTACAGTCAGCAGATCAAGCTTCAGCAGAAGAAGCTTTTTGGTTCATCTTCAGAAAAGACTGTTCTTCCTAATCAGATTTCTCTTTTTGATGAAATTGAACTAGAATCCACACCAATCAAGCAGGAACCGGAACTTGAAGAAATCACATACAGAAGAAAAAGAAAAAGCAGACAGAGAGGAATAGATATTTCATCACTGCCAGTAAAGAAGGTCATTCATGATATTGACAATAAAAGCTGCCCAGAATGTGGTGCACTGCTTAGAAAGATAGGCGAAAACAAAAGAAAGGAGCTTGTCTACCATCCTGCACGATATGAAGTCATTGAACATATTCAATATGTCTATACGTGCGATCGATGTGACAGGGAAGCTGTTCAATCGCCAATATACAAGGCACCCATGAAGGAACCGGTCATATACAAGAGCTTTGCATCGCCATCACTTCTGTCATATATCATTGATAACAAGTTCAACAAAGCACTGCCTCTGTATAGACAGGAAGTCATGTTCAATCAGATGGGGCTGAAGCTGTCAAGACAGACGATGGCCAACTGGATGATCAAACTGCATGATGAATATTTCAGGACAATCGCTAGTCATATGCATAAGGTTCTGTTAAAAAGTCAATACCTGCACGGAGATGAAACGTCTGTTCAGGTTTTAAAGGCACCGCATCAAAAGGCAACCACAAAATCCTATATGTGGGTATACAAGACAGGACGCAGCGAGGAGAAGCAGATAGTTGTTTTCATATACGAAAATACAAGAGGACACGAGCATGCCCAGAAGCATCTGGAAGGCTATCATCATATACTTCAGACGGATGGCTATCAGGCCTATGAGAAACTTGAAGGCATTACACACATGGGATGCTGGGCTCATTGTCGTAGAAAATATAAGGAAGCACTAGACAGTGCGCCTGCTGGGGTAGATCTCAAACAAACTGCCAGCTATAGGCTTTTTCATAAGATCAACAAGCTTTTTCAAATTGAAAAGGAAAACGCGGACAGAAGCTATGAAGAAATCAGGCAAATTCGACAGGTTCAGTCAAAACCACTGGTTGATGATTTCTTTGAAGATGTCAGGGAATGTTCAAAAGTTGCAGTGGATAAAACAAAGTTAAGTGAAGCACTCAAATACAGCATCAACCAGGAAGAAAAACTAAGAGTCTACCTTGAAGATGGGAGAATAGAGATATCAAACAACCGAGCAGAAAATGCGATACGCCCATTCTGTGTAGGCAGACGCAACTGGCTGTTTACCAATACGGTTCAGGGAGCACAGACAAGCGCTGCCTTATATTCACTTATAGAAACTGCAAAGCTAAACAATCTCAATCCCTATGAATATTTTAACTATCTTTTGTCATCATTGACAGAAATAGATATCAATGATGAAGAAGCCCTTGATAATTATATGCCATGGTCAAAAGAATTGCCTGATAATACATATCTGACTAAAAAATCGTAGAGATACGATCTTTTAGTCGTGTCCTGTAAATCATACATATATAAATTGTCAATTTATTACAGCTCTAATTATAATCAATGTCGTTGATTGATAATAGGGCTTTTTCATTTTGCGCTTACTATTTTGTTGTGATAAAGTCAATAAATTGGTATAATTATTTCCGAGAAATAATTTAAGGAGTGAATAATATGAGTAATGTTACACTTGTCGTAATGGCGGCAGGAATAGGAAGTCGATTTGGAGGTGGAATCAAACAGCTAGAGCCAGTAGGGCCAAATGGAGAAATCATCATGGATTATTCTATTTATGATGCTTTAGAAGCTGGATTTAATAAAGTTGTCTTTGTCATTAGAAAAGATTTAGAAAAAGATTTTGATGAAATCATTGGTCAAAGAATGAAGAAAAAAGTGCATGTTGAATATGCTTTCCAGGAAATTGATAATATTCCTAGTCAGTATCAAGATAAATTTAAGGGACGTACAAAACCATGGGGAACAGGACAAGCTATTTTAGCTTGTAAAGAACTTGTTCATGAACCATTTCTTGTCATTAATGCAGATGACTATTATGGTAGAGAGGCTTACCAGGAAGCTTATCGTTATTTGACACAGGAACACCCTCAAGAGCCAATGCCAATATGTATGGTTGGATTTATCTTGAAAAATACATTAAGTGATAATGGTGGAGTGACAAGAGGTGTATGTCAAGTTAAGGATGATCAATTGGTAGATATTGTTGAAACACATAATATTGAAAAGGTAAACGGTAAAGCTGTTGCTGATGGAAAAGAAATTGATTTGGATTCAGCAGTATCAATGAACATGTGGGGATTATATCCAGAATTCTTTGATATTTTAGAAAAGGGATTCAATGATTTTCTAGCAACAACACCATCTGATAATCTGAAAGCTGAATATTTGTTACCAACGATTATTGGTGATTTATTACATAACAATAAAGCTAAAGTAACAGCATTAAAATCACATGATGAATGGTTTGGTGTAACATATAAAGAAGATAAAGATTATGTCAAAGAAAATATACAATTATTAGTAGAAAAAGGATTATACCCACAAAAACTTTAAACCATAGCAGTGGTGAGGTATATGATGAGTACACAATATTCTATAAAGGTTTATCCAGCAGGTAAAGGACGTGATGTCTATCGAAATATTGAGATATGTGGGGATGAAACATTAGATCAATTATGTAGGATTATCTTAGATGCTTTTGATTTCATAGATGAGCATTTATATGAATTTTGTATGGATAATCGTCAATATAGTACAGATGCATATTATGCAACTATGATGGAGCGAGAACCATCAACAGATATCGCTCTTGATAAGCTTGGACTTTATAATGGTCAGAAATTTTTACTTCATTATGATTTTGGTGATGACTGGATGTTTCATATTAGAGTATTAAATATTACTGAAGTCAAGGAAAGTTTTGAACCACGTATTGTTAAATCTAAAGGATATATTCAACAGTATTCTGATTATGATGATTGGTATGAATAAAGTGATATTAAAAATGTTATGAAAACTATTTTATAACAAATAAGATTATTTATGAAAGCAAGATATAAGATTTATCTTGTTTTTATTTTAGATTATGTCTCAAATAAATATGATATAATAAATTAAAATTATTTTTTTAAAAGTGAAATTTCATTGACAAAAATACGCGGGGGGGGGGTACTATATTTATAGTAGAATACAAACAATAATAAAGAATAGTTCTGGGTCTTTATTAGTTTTTATTCTACTGAATATTATGGGAGGATATACAATGAAAAAGACAAGAAAATTTTTAGCATTAGGTTTGTCATTTGTCATGATGCTTGGACTTTGTCTAACTGCTGGAACTGCATATGCAGCAGGCGATGTTGCTTTTAAGGAAGTTTCTACTGCTGAAGCATTTAAAGAGGCATTTGAAAACGAGACAGATGGTGAAATTCGAATAACGGGTTCTTTTACTATTACTGAACCTATGAAAACTAATCCAATACCAAAGACAATTATTGATGAAAGGGCAAATCCAGGTACGGGTTATTTGGCTAATCTGATAAATATTGATAGTCAAGCAGAGTATGAATTTAATAATGTCACTTTTGTAGCGAATACTAAGACAAAAAACTTACTATCAATTAATGGTGGAGCGAACGTGACTATTAGTAATTCTACATTTGATCATGAAGAAGCGAGTGCTGGGGCACCAGTGATTATTAATCAATCCGAAGCATCTTTTACTGGTGTTAATAAGATGTCTTTAGGACAAAATTCTTGGTATGGTATTAATGTTGATGGGAATCTTGCAAAGGCTTATTTTAGTGATGGAACAATTGATTGTCAAACACTTGACAACAAGCCTACTCAATCAGTCGTATGCAGAGAAAATAATGCTTTAGTTTATTCATTGAAGTTATCTGTTGTAGAAACAATAGATGAAAATGGAAAAGAACAACATGCATTTGTTAATGCAACTGATTTGGTTGATTTTGTCAATGCAAAACATAATCAAGGTCAAGATGTAACAGTTGTTCGTCTCAGAGAAGATATTCAATTAAAAGAAACGTTTAACATTAATGAACCAATGGCAATCTATGGTGAGGGCGGTGCATTTGTTGCTGATAATTTCACGACAAAAGATAATGTTATCACTGTGACTTCAGATGGTGTTGAATTAAATGCTCTCAAGATTGTCACTGATGAATCAACAAAGAGTGGTTTACATATTTATGGTGGCGATGTTAAAACTGATGGATTAGAGATTGATAACAGAAAGACTGCAGGTGGAGCTGCTATTGTATTGAATGGTGGAAAACTTGAATTAAATGCGTTGACAATATTACAATTAGGGGAAAACTCTTGGGGTGGAATTAATATTGATAACAGATTTGGAACAGAACCAACATTAACGGTTGCAAAAAACGCATCAATCGTTATCACATCACCAAAAAATTCTGTAGGATTATATTATGTAGATGCAGATAAACAAGATGAAATTCCATTAAGTGGCAATGAATCTGTTGTCACATTACCAGAGACTGTTATAGTTATATTTAATGAAAGAAAAGTTACTGTTGCCAATGGTATGATTACTGAATCAACAGATCCAACGACTCCAGGTGAAGATTCAAAACCAGAACAAGAAACAATTACAATTACAATGAAAGCAATTGTTGATGGTAAAGAAGTCAACTTAGAAGAATTAGGTTTAACATTAGAAGATACTCAAATTAAAGGAATTGCAAAAGGATCAGTTTTAAGTGAAGCTGATTTAAAAGAATTAGATTCAATGAAAGATGGTTTCAAATTTGAAGGATATACATTTAAAGGATTCTTCTTAGATGTTGAAGGAACAGAAGCATTAAAAGCAAATGTACCATTTAATGCAGATACAACAATTTATATGATTTGGGATAAAAATATTGATGTGACTGTAACTCCAAATCCAGAAGATACAGATAAACCAGTTCAAGATACAACAAACAAACCAGAACAAAAACCTGTTGAAAGTGATAAAACAGTGAAGACTGATGATAATTCACAAATTATTTTATATGGTTTAATGCTTTCTTTATCTGTTGTGGGAACTGGAATTGTCGTTCTTAATAAGAAAAGAGAAAAATTATTAAATAAATAATGAGTTTATGGGCGATATATAATCATGAGATATGATTTGTATCGCCTTTTTTATTTCACATTTTATTAAACTACACATTTGTAGAAATTCGTAGTAAAATAGAGATATCAAAGGAGGAATTTTGTTATGAATAATTGGAGTGAAGATTTAAAAAAAGTATTATTAGCTGGTATTGGTGCTGTGGCAGTAACAGCTGAAAAATCTAAAGAAGTCGTAGAAGATTTAGTGAAAAAAGGTGAATTAACTGTTGAACAAGGAAAAGTTTTAAATGAAGAATTAAAACATAATGTTGCTCAAAAACTAAGAAAACCTATAACTGTAGAAACAGTAGAAAAAGATTTACAGGAAATGGACGTAGAAGATTTAGAAGCCTTAAAAGCAAAAATTGAGGCATTACAAAAAGCAAAGAATGAAACAAAAGAATAGTTTAAGTACAAAACGTCGACTTGCTCAAATTCTGGCAATACTGAAAAAACATCATTTGGCTAAAGGCATTGATCCCGTTAAATTTAGGATGATTTTAGAAGATTTAGGTCCAACATTTGTTAAGATAGGTCAAATTATGGCTTCCAGACAGGATATGTTTTCTCAACGTTATTGTCGAGAGCTGGTGAAATTAAGAGATAATGTTGCTTCAATGAGCATTGAAACAGTCAAAAGTGTTATTGAAAATGAATATCATCAAAAATTAAGTGATGTTTTTTTAGATTTTGATGAGATTCCTTTAGGAAGTGCTTCGATTGCTCAGGTTCATAAAGCAACATTAAAAGATGGTCGACATATTGTTGTGAAAGTTCAACGTCCTGATATTTACGAAATGATGGAAAGAGATATTTCCTTGATTCGTAAAGCTGTAAAGATTCTTAAGTTAAATGATGTACTTGGAAGTGTTGTGGATTTAAATATTGTTTTAGATGAATTCTGGCATACTGCTAAGGAAGAAATGGATTTTTTAAATGAGGCTCACTATGCCAGAAAATTTGCTTATTTACATCAAGATATTCAATATATTGAAGCACCACTGATTATTGATGAATATAGCACGAGCAAGGTTTTAGTGATGGAATATATTGATGGTTTTGAAATAGATGATCGTATTCATTTAATGGAAGCAGGATATGATTTAAGAGAAATTGCTGCGAAACTAGCTGAAAACTACATTAAGCAGATTGTTGATGATGGATTTTTTCATGCGGATCCCCATCCCGGTAATTTAAGAGTTCGTGATGGAAAGATTGTCTGGATTGATTTTGGTATGATGGGTATTTTGAATCGTGCTGATAAAGATTTGATGAAGGATGCTGTTTTAGCAATTGGACAAAATGATACGCAAAAACTGGTTGATGTGATTTTGACTTTAGGTGAACATGATAATCGTATTGATTATGCTTTGTTTTATGATAATATAGAAACTTTTATGAAGCATTATGTAACAGTTGATTTAACAGATATCAATTTAGGAGATGTTGTACAAGAAATCTTTGTGATTGCTCATAAACATCGTATCTCTATGCCAAAAGGTGTAAGTATGTTAGCAAGAGGGTTAGTCACGATAGAAAGCACTGTCATGCTCATTGATCCTCATATTAGTATTATAGAAATTGCAGCCAATCATGTGGCTAGTCATCTTTCTTGTCATTTAGATTATCAAAAAGAATTGACCAATGCGATAAAAAATCTCTATAGTGCTTCACAGAACATGTTACATATTCCTGCTCAATTATCCGATGTCATGCGTATGATCATGAAAGGACGACTTAAAATTAATCTTGATATGATGGAATCAAGTGTACCTATGAATGCTATTAACCATATGGTTAATAAACTTGTCGTCGGTATTGTCAGTGCAGGGTTATTGATGGCAAGTAGCTTATTGTGTACAACACAAATGACACCAAAAGTTTTTGGAATTCCAGCCTTAGGTTTTATTGGTTATATGACAGCTGTTGGATTAGGTATCTGGTTATTATTGACAGTTTTAAAAGAAAGAAAGCAAAAGAAATAACTGTATTCACTTATGTAAAAGCGAATACAGTTTATTTTTATCTTTAATCACGATGGTTTTATATTGCAATAAAATCATTTTTTCTTTTTCAAATTCATTTAAGACTTTTGTCACTGTAACACGCGATAATCCCAGTAATGAAGCCATTTCCTCATGAGTATAAGAAATTTCCTGTTGCTGATCGTATTGTATTTGATCTAATAGGAAAGCCGCTACCTTTTCATAACGATTATAAGTATAGGATCTTTTCATCATAGCCGTTAAATAATCACATGTTTTAGACATGGATTGCATAATAAAAATCATTAATTCTTGGGATTGCTGACAATAGAGATAGAGTTTTTCAGGATAACAGGCAATGAGTTGAACATCCTGTAAAGCTTCTACTGTTGTAGGACGTTTGGAATGAGGAATCAAAGCAGATTCACCAAAGATTTCACCACTTTTTAAAATATCAACAGTGACTTCCTTGCCATTAGAATTCATCACATAGACTCTAACTTTTCCTTTGATAATCAAGTAAATAAGATCAGCATCATCTTCTTGCATATAAATTAAATCCGTCCTTTGATAGTTTTGTATTTGACCTGCTTTTTCAAAATAGGGGTAGCATTCTTTTTTTAATTTCATTGACTTCACCACTTTTCTTTCTAATTGTAACATAGATTACATTTTAAAAAAAGGAGATATGATAAAGTCTTGTTCGGGGTGAAGAATATGAAACAAAAAATCTTAAATCTGGTTTATATCATTATTGGAAATATTTTTATTGCTCTCGCAGTCAATACACTCATTTTAGAAAATCATATTATTGTTGGAGGAACATCTGGGATAGGAAATGTATTAAATCATTATTTCAATATTCCTGTTTCATTAAGTGTTGGATGTTTAAATGTCTGTTTGTTTTTAGTTGGACTCTTTTTCATTGGAAAGAAATTCGCTATGACAACATTACTTTCCACATTCCTTTTTCCAATTATTTTACAATTCTTTGAAACACATGCAATGTTTCACCATTATTTAGAAGATCCATTATTGGCAGCTATTTTAGCGGCCTGTCTGGTTGGTGTTGGTATTGGACTCATTTTAAAAGCCAATGCTTCTACAGGTGGGGTTGATATTTTAGCCATTCTTCTTAATAAGAAATTTGGTTTTCCTGTACATATTGTCTTAAACTGCATTGATTTATCTATTCTTGTTTTACAATTTACGTTTAATGATACAACACATGTCATTTATGGGATTATGATTGTCATGATTACAGCTGTCGTGTTAAATAAAACATTGACGCAGGGAACAAGTTTAGTTCAATTGACTGTTATTAGTGATCATTATGAAGATATTAAACAATCTATTTTACATGAATTTGATGCAGGAGTCACACTCCTTGCCAGTGAAAAAGGTTTTACACAAGAAAATTCTAAATTACTATTATCTGTTTTACCTTATCGTAAGCTACCTGCCATTAAAGCAAAAATTCATGAGATTGATCCAGTAGCTTTTGTGATTGTATCTCATGTAGAAGAAGTGGGAGGAAAAGGTTTTACATTAGAAAAAAGAAATGCTTAAAGCTCAAATGAGCTTTTTTTGTTTATAGTGCATATTGTTTGCATAAGAAAAGATTGTATGTTAAACTGCATATAGTTAGTTAAGACTAACTATAATGAATCGTATAAAAAAGATAAAAATGTTTAAAATACAATAGGAGGTAGAAACGATGTCATTAATTGGAAAAGAAATTAAAGAATTTAAAGCACAAGCTTATCAAAATGGAGAATTTAAAGAAATAACAAAAGAAGATCTTTTAGGAAAATGGAATGTTTTATTTTTCTATCCTGCTGATTTTACTTTTGTATGTCCAACAGAATTAGAAGATTTAGCAGATAAATATGAAGAATTTAAGAAAATCAATTGTGAAATTTATTCAGTATCATGTGATACACACTTTGTTCATAAAGCATGGCATGATACATCTAAACGTATTCAAAAAATTCAATATCCAATGTTAGCTGATCCAACAGCCACTTTAGCAAAAGATTTGGATGTTTATATTGAAGCTGATGGATTGGCTGAGAGAGGAACATTTATTTTAAATCCAGAAGGAAAAGTTGTGGCTTATGAAGTGATTGCAGGAAATGTAGGACGTAATAGTGATGAATTATTAAGACGTGTTCAAGCTTCACAATTTGTTGCTGAACATGGAGATGAAGTGTGCCCTGCTAAATGGCAACCAGGTGAAGAAACATTGAAACCATCATTGGATTTAGTAGGAATGTTATAATGGCAAAGATTTATGATGCGATTGTTGTTGGAGGAGGCCCAGCTGGGCTTTCTGCAGCAATCTATCTTGCTCGAGCAAAATATAGTGTCCTTGTCTTAGAAAAAGAAAAAATAGGTGGACAAATCATTATTACATCAGATATTGTCAATTATCCGGGCGTTTTAGAAGATTCTGGTGAAGGTCTGACTCAAAAAATGCGTCAACAGGCTGAAAGATTTGGAGCCTCTTTTCAAAAAGCAACAGTAAAAAAGCTGATATTAGATCAACCTATCAAAAAGATTGAAACTTCTCTTGGTTCTTTTGAATCAGTTGGTTTAGTTTTAGCCACAGGAGCCCATCCACGTCAATTAGGTTTTCCGGGTGAAAAAGAATTTCAAGGCAGAGGTATTGCTTATTGTGCCACATGTGATGGAGAATTTTTTGAAGGATGTCCATTATTTGTTATTGGTGGAGGCTTTGCGGCATGTGAGGAAGCTATCTTTTTAACACAGTATGCTTCAAAAGTGACAATGATTGTCAGAGAAGAAGATTTTACATGTGCCAAGACAATTGCAGATGAAGTCCGTGTCCATGAGAAAATAGATGTTATTTTTGAAACAGAAATCATTGAAGCTGGTGGAAATGAAACTTTGGAATATGCTGTTTTTAGAAATAACAAAGATCAATCGATTTGGCGATATGATAACAAACAGGAACGCTTTGGAATCTTTATTTTTGCTGGATATGTTCCTGAAAATGCCTTGTTTCAAGATCAGTTAAATTTAAACTCACAAGGATATTTAATGACTGATCGTCATCAAAAAACAAGTTTAGATGGTGTTTATGGAGCTGGAGATATTTGTGAAAAAGATTTACGTCAAGTTGTTACTGCTGTTAGTGATGGGGCAATTGCTGCAACATCTTTAGAAAAATATATAACATCTATAAAAGAAAAATATAAGATTGAAACAAAGGCTTATCAAAAACATTTATCTTATCAAGAATCAAAAACATCACAAGACACATCTTTGTTTATCAGCCATGATATCCGTCAACAATTAAAACCCATACTAGAAAGATTAACAAAAGATGTTCATATTATAGGGCAACTGAAAAAAGATGATTTTTCTTTAGAAATCAAAAATTTCATGGAAGAAATAGCTTCTTTAAGTGATAAGATTCATATATCCTATCAGGAAACAAATGATCAACCTTGTATGATTTTATGTGATGTCAATAAACAAGATGTAGGTGTGCATTACTATATGGTACCTGGTGGTCATGAATTTAATTCCTTTATCTTAGCTATTTATAATGCCGGAAGTCAAGGACAACCATTGGATGAACAAATCATTCATCAAATCAAAGCTCTTGATCGCCATTCTATTCAAGTTTTTGTATCTTTATCATGTACTATGTGCCCAGAACTTGTTCAGGCCACACAACGCATAGCTTTACTCAATCACAACATTCAAACATCTATTTATGATTTATCTCATTTTCCACAATATAAGGAACAGTATAAAATCATGAGTGTTCCATGTATGGTCATTGATCAACAACATATTTCCTTTGGAAAGAAAAAGATTGAAGATATTATTGAAATATTAAAAAAACTTCATTAATTGAAGTTTTTTTAAGTTGAATGATCTAGACATTATTTTATAGAAAACATAGATTATGATGAGGTGAAGAAAATTGAATTGGAATGATAATCAGTATGAAATGTATGATCCCAATTATCAACGTGTAGTCTTTCATCCTTATATCTGGTGGTTCTTTTTTCCACCCCATATGATGCCACCAGCTTATCCACCAAGACCTCCATGTCCACCGGGACCACCGCCAGGACCACAACCAAGAGAATATATGTAAAAAGGCACTTATGTGCCTTTTTGTGATACTTTTTGTTTCTTTTCCAGTTTTCTATACTCAATACAGGCAACACCTATAGCTCCGGCTAAATCTAACATCAAATCTTTCATTGTATCATTTAAAGCATCATGTCCCTGTAACGGAATATCATTTTCATCGTATAATGTTGAATGGGTAGATTCCATGTATTGTTGATTATTTGTATGAAAAATATCATCGACTGTATATTCTCCAATCTCCCAGATAGCACCAATCGCCAATGCAACACTCACAACAATCAAACTCATAAATAAAGGTGATACAGAAAGAGGAATGGTAAATTCCTTGTCAAGATATTCAATCACAATAAATCCCACATAAGCAATCACAACACCAGAAAAAGCATGTAAAACAGAATCCCAATAAGGAATACGTCCATAAAAATTAAAAACATCTCCTAAAATAAAACCACTAAAAGCAAATGTTATTAAGACAAAATCTAAAAGATAGGGGATTTTAAAGTGATAAATCTCTTGAATAAAAGCAGGAATACGTAAAACAAATAACATGGCTAATAATTGAACAATTGTAAAAATTAAACGTCCTTTATTATTTTCACGGGTCAATAATAAATATAAGGCAATTCCTA
The DNA here is from genome assembly GCF_042850985.1 of Massiliimicrobium timonense. GTDB lineage: Bacteria > Bacillota_I > Bacilli_A > Erysipelotrichales > Coprobacillaceae > Allocoprobacillus. The sequence goes on along the minus strand of NZ_AP031415.1, from coordinate 1,930,205 downwards.
ACATCAAAACAACAAGCCAGAAAATAAATTTTCTTGCGATAATCAAATAATAGGGTTTTCTTTCTTTTAACTTTGTTTTCATAAAACTTCCTTTCCTTCTTCTTGACAAATGATTTTCCAGCTATCCAACAATCTTTCTAATGAATATGCAGCATTAGCAGGAGAAGTGGATGGCAAACATATATCTTTGATTCCAGTCATAGGATAACAATATTGACTATATAATTGATGTGCTTTTTTTCCATTTGTGTAAATATATTGAATATGTGTCTGTTTTAAAAGTGATGTTATATCATTGACTTTGACATTTTGAATAGAACTATCACTTGAACCTTGTATTTCACAACTTTGTATCACATCCCATAAAGCAATATGATGCTTTAATAAAAAAGCTTTTTTACCCTCAATCGTTAATAAAGGTTCATGATGATATAATAAGGCGCAAATCTTCCAAAAACGATTTTGTGGATGATGATAAAAAAACTGTGCTTCCCTTGATTTAACAGAAGGAAATGAACCAAGAATTAATATTTGTGAACTTTGATTATATATAGGTTGGATGTTATGCTGAACAAGCATTAAATGACCTCGCTTTCTTTTTTTGATTATCTCTATTATGAAACATATTTATATATTTGACAATCTTTATTTACAAAGGAGATAAAAAGGTATATGATTAATACATAGATGATGTCAATTCTATAACCGGTTTTCAAAACTGAATAAACGTCTTTGTGGCAGGGTGTAAGTCCCTACCGATGGTGAAAGTCCATGACTCGCTTAACAGCGACTGATCTGGTGCAATTCCAGAACCGACGGTATAGTCCGGATGAGAAAAGACAACTTCTATGCGACTTAGACATTTTTTGTGTTTAAGTTATTTTTTTTAGAAAAAAGGAGATAGAAGAATGAAAACAAAAAAATTGAATGTCAAAAAAATTGCTTTAATTGGAATGTTAGGAGCATTGGGTGGAATTTTAATGATGTTTAAAACACCACTACCATTTATGCCTCCTTTCATGGATTTTGATTTGGCTGCTTTACCAGAAATTATTGGTGGTTTTGCATTAGGTCCACTGGCAGCTGTAATGATTGTGGCAGTGAAATTACTTGTGAAGCTGGCTATTTTAGGAACTAGTACAGCCTTTGTTGGAGAACTTTCTAACTTTATTGTCAGCTGTGCCTATGTTTTACCTGCTATCTGGATTTATGATCATCATAAAGAAAAGAAATCTGCTTTAAAAGGTATGCTTGTTGGGACAGTGATTTGTACATTAACAGCTGTGATATCTAATGTTTATATGATTATTCCATTTTATGTCAATATGATGGGATGGTCATTAGATACAATTATTTCAATGTGTCATGCTGTTTGTCCATTAGTCAATAATATTTGGACACTTGCATTATTTGGTGTTGTTCCATTTAATTTAATCAAATGTGGAGTCACATCAATGATTACATTTATTGTCTATAAGAAAATCAGTACACCATTAAAACAATTTGCCAGAGAATAGAGGTGTCCCTATGAAATCCAAAAAAATAACAACCGTAGGTATTCTTTGTGCACTGGCTATGATTTTAAATCTCTTTGCCTTTATTCCACTTGTCCCTACAGTGACATGGTTAACCTATGATCCTAAAGATATTATTATCGTTATTGGAGGATTTATCTATGGACCAGCAACATCACTGATTATGAGTGGTATTTGTTCAGTATTAGAAATCATGATCAAAGGTGGAACAATTTTAGATGTGGTCATGAATATGATTTCAACTTGTTCTTTTGCTTGTGTAGCAGCTGCTATTTATAAACATAAACATACCAAACAAGGTGCTATGATTGGTTTGATTGCAGGAGTTATGGTCACTGTTTTGAATATGACCATCTGGAATTATATTGTGACACCCATCTATTATGGAATGCCTAGAGAGGCTGTTGTGGCATTGTTGTTGCCGGGTATTATTCCTTTTAATTTATTAAAAGCTGGTTTAAATGCTGGAATCACTTTGCTTTTATATAAAAGTCTTGTGACCATTTTAAGAAAAATGAATTTTGTAGAAACGGGAACACAAAGTTTACAACATTCCCATTCTCTTGTTTGGGTTGGACTTTTTATGACGATAACGATTCTTTGTATTATACTTGCTATGCAAAATATGATTTAGGAGAGAAACGATGAACTTTACAGAAGCAAAACAATATCTTTTTGATAAATTAGCACCATCAAAGATTATGGCACTGGCATCAAGTGTTCATGATCATGTCATGGTGAGAAATGTCAGTTGTTTGATTTATAATGATGCGATTTATTTTAAAACAGATAAAAATTTTAGAAAGACAAAACAACTTTATGAAAACCCTCAAGTTGCTTTATGTTGTGGGGGTATTCAAGTAGAAGGACGAGCAGAAATACTAGGCTTAGTTATTGATGAGCCAGATCGTCAGTTTGAAAAACTTTATCAAAAATATTTATGGGGTAGCTATAATGCTTATAGTCATGAACAAGATGAAATTCTTGTGAAAGTGACTCCTTCATTTGTCGAAATATGGGATACAGATAAGAAAAATCAGGCTTTTCAGATTTTTATTGATTTTGATAAGGAAACAGTCGAATATAAGCCATATGATGAAAAGAAATAGTGGGTAAAAACAAACCTACTATTTTTATTTTAAATAAAAAAATGAAAAATCTAATAAAATTTTTATAAAATGATACAAAAAGTTACAAAATATAAATATTGACCACTATTATGATGTTTGATAAAATATTCATGGAGGTGCTGTTCAATGGATTATTTGGTGCGTTTGGAAAGATTAGTCATAGAAGGAATAAAAAATGTTGAATATGGAGAATTGGTATTTGATGAATTATCTCAAATAAAGAGAAATGAATGTAACGATTTGCATTCTGTTTTAGGAATTTATGGACAAAATGGTTCGGGAAAAACAACGGCACTAGAAACTGCTCAAATCCTCAAAAGAGTCTTATCAGGTGAAAAACTCCCAGAAGATATTGGGCAATATATAAGTAACGAAAGCCATCGTGCTAAAATAGAATGCACATTCTATATAAAATCACAATCCTTTACACAACTTGTCACATATATTTTTGTTATTGCAAAGCCTAGAGAAAAGGAAGGCAATGCTTATGATATTATTGATGAGAAGATGTTATCTAAAGAATATTCATATAGTGAGAAAAAGTGGCTTTCTCAAAAGACTTTGTTTGAAGTCAAAAATAATGAAATTGTTTTTAAAAAGTTATTTAATAAATTTTCTTATGAAAATTATGTAGGGTTAAAAGTGACTAAAGAAATTGAAGTAGGAAGTTCATTTTTCTTTCATACAAGAAATCTTGCTCATATTGTTTCGGATTTAAAAGAAAAAAATGAGGAAAAACTCATAGAAGTATTAAAAATATTAAATAGATATGCTCAAACAGGTCTTATCATCATTCAAAATGATTTGATGGGTAGTATCAATCTGAATACACGTATGCCAGTTAATGTTTATCTATCAGACCATAGTTCATTGACATTAGGGAATATTGCAATTAATTTATTAGAACCAAGTGAATTAAAAAAAGATATTTTTACTGACTTTGAAAAAGTGATAATTCAAATAGATACAGTTTTAAATGCAATAGTACCGACTTTAAATATTGAAATTATGAATAAAAAAGAACAATTGATGAAGGATGGAAGTCAGGGTTATGGATTTGAAGTTGTGAGTAAAAGAAATGGGAAATATATTCCATTAAGGTATGAGTCAGAAGGAATTAAAAGAATTATTTCTGTAACGAGTTCTTTAATAGCAATGTATAATCATTCTTCGATTTGTTTAATGATTGATGAATTTGATTCGGGAATATTTGAATATTTGTTAGGGGAACTGATTGAAATTATTTACGAATCAGCAAAAGGGCAATTTATCTTTACTTCACATAATTTGAGAGCTTTAGAAAAATTACCTTACAAATCAATCATATTAACAACGACAAACCCTAACAATAGATATATTCATTTTCATGGTGTCAAATCTAATAATAATGTTCGTGATTTCTACTATACAAGTATTATGTTAGGAGGGCAAAAAGAAATTCTTTATCAGGAAACTAAAAATTATAAAATAAAAAGGGCTTTTAGAAAGGCTGGTCAAATGTATGAATAATATGAAAAAGGTCATTTTATTTGTAGTAGAGGGTATGAGTGATAAAGATGCGTTGGAACCTATATTATCGGAATTAATCAATACGCATTTGATAAGATTTGAAGTTTTAAGAGGGGATGCAACAGCCAGTTTATCTCATCCATATTATAAAAAGAATATGAAAGATAGAATCAAAATCATTGTTGATAATTATCTGGAAAATAATCGAGGTATTCAAAAGAAGTATATTGAAAAAATCATTTATATAACTGATACAGATGGCTGTTATATAGACTCTCAATACATTTATCTAAGTGAAAAAGATAAGGAATTTCGTTATGAAGATGACGGTATTTATACTAATAATGTTGAAAGGGTCAAACAAAGAAATGAATTGAAATCAAGAAATTTAAATATTTTAAATTCTGCCTCTAAAATATATCATTTACCTATAGAAACATATTATTTTTCGTGTAACCTTGATCATGTCTTATATAATATTCGTCAATTAAAACAGGCGTTAAAAGAAGAATATGCAATTAATTTTGCAGATCAATTTGAAGGACGAGAACACGAGTTTATAAATTTTATGAATAAGAATGAAATTCCTATGGGTAAGGATTATAAAGATTCTTGGGCACAGATTAAAATATCTTTTCATTCATTGTTACGTCATTCAAATTTTCATATTTTTTTTAAAAATAATAAGCAATATTTAGTGAATGAAGTGAAGGGAATTGTCTGAATTTATTTTTAAAATGAGTGGGTGAAAACAAAACCCACTTTTTTTCATGAAAAGTTCACAAGCATTTTCTATAATGATGATGCAGTTTTCCTTTGTAATTCATGGAATAGTGTGTATAATGGTAATGTTAGAATTGAAGTGAAAAGAGGGATTAAATGAAAAAGTTTTTCAAAATATTACTTTCTAGAAGATTATTGTTGATTATTACGCTCATTGCGGCTATCGTTTTTACGTTTGTTGCCTATGAGTTAAGTATACTACCATTAAAATATTTTATACCATTGATTATTATTGTTTTTTTGATAACATTTCTTTTATATCGTTTATCCAGAGATAAAAATGATTCTCATCCTGTGAAAGTGGCAGTGATGAAACTGATCAATATTATTTTAGCTATTGTGTTAATTATTGCATCATGGTCTTTAATGAAAGGTTCAAACTTTATTTCTGCTATTACGGGTGGAAGTGAAGAAATTATTGAGATGGATGTTGTTGTATTAAAAGATTCATTCTATGATACAATTGATGATTTAAAAGGGCAGTCATTTGGTGCCCTTCATGGAGATGCTGTTAATATTAATAAGACAGAAACAATGATTGAAGATGATATCGGTGATATTACAGTGACAAATTATGCAAGTAATAATGAATTGATTGAAGCTTTAATGACACAGGAAATGAGTGCTATTATTGTTAAAAATGTAGATTTAAAAACTTTTGATTCCATTGAAGAAAACTTCAATGAAAAAATAAGAATTATTCAAAAATATGAAATCAAGTTACCTAAAGTCACTGCTAATAGTGCGAAAGTGACACAAGAACCTTTTATTGTCTTTATTAGTGGACGTGATCAAAAAGGACCTATTAATACATTCTCATTGTCAGATGTCAATATGATTGCAACAATTAATCCTACAACAAAACAAATTTTATTAGTCAGTATTCCTCGTGATTATTATGTGGATATTCAAGGAATTGATGGTGTCATGGGAAAAGATAAGTTGACACATAGTGCAAAAGGTGGTATTGATGCGACAATTCAGACTGTAGAAAATCTAATGGATATCAAAATGAATTATTATGCGAAATTCAATTTTACTTCATTTTTAAATGTCATTGATGCTTTAGGTGGTATTGAAATTGATGTTCCTAAATATGATGTTATTGGTAGAGATGATGGTGTCTTTGTGACGCGTTTAGATAAGTATACAATTAAACCGGGAAAACAGACATTTGATTCTAAACATGCTTTATCTTTTGTACGTGAAAGATATGCTTTTGTGGATGGCGATGAAATTCGTGGGAAAAATCAGATGTTGATGTTGAAGGCGATTATCAAGAAATGTTGTTCACCAAGTTTAATTACAAGTATGGATAGTGTATTTGAATCATTATCAGATAGTTTTGAAACAAATTTAAGTGCCAGTGATATTAAATCTTTAATTAATATGCAAATTAGTGATATGGCATCATGGGATGTTCAGTCTTTCCGTTTGACAGGAGATGCTTCGCAGCGTACATTAGAACTGGCAACAGTAGGTGATGTGACATCTGTTAATCCAAAAGGTGTTTATGTCACACAACCAGATGAACAGTCAATTGCTAAGGCAAGAGAGTATATTCAAAAGGTTATGAATAATGAAATTGTTAAAGTAGAAAGTGAAACAACTAAGCAAACAGAAACAAATACAACAAATGAATAGATTTATATTAAAAAGTATGTTATGATATAACAAATACAAGGAAAAGAAAGAGTAAATGGAGAGTCTTAGACGTAGAGAGTTCTTGGCTGGTGAAAAAGAAATCAAGGCACCATTGAATACATCTTGGAGTAGGTGGCTGAAAGAAAAGTAGGCTTACACGGGAATGCCCGTTACAGCATCAGAGTATGAACCTGTTGACAGGCGTACTTGATAAGGCTTATATAGTGATATATAAGTGAAGTAAGGTGGTAACACGATCGTTCCTCTCGTCCTTATGATGGGAGGAACTTTTTGATTATAAGGAGGAAGAAAGATGATTATTGTTTTAAAACCAGATACAAATGAAAAAGATGTGAAAGAATTAGTAAATAAGGTTGAAAGTTTTGGATTGGTTGCTCATGTTTCCAAAGGAGAAGAAACAACTGTCATTGGAATGGTAGGAGATGTTACAAAGGTTGATCCTAAACAACTAGAAGTGTCACCCGTTGTTGATCATGTGATGCGTGTCAGCGAACCTTATAAGTTGGCAAATCGTGCCTTCCATCCTGAAGATTCCATTATAGATGTCAGTGGAGTCAAGGTTGGTGGAGATCATCTGGCGTTGATAGCGGGTCCATGTTCAGTTGAATCAAAGGAACAGGTCATTGCGATTGCCAGAGAAGCCAAAGCTGCTGGAGCGAATATGTTAAGAGGGGGAGCGTTCAAGCCTAGAACATCACCATATGCCTTTCAGGGAATGGGAACAGCAGGATTGGATATCTTAGTGGCAGCGAAAAAGGAAACAGGATTACCGATTGTATCTGAATTGATGAGTGCTGATTATATTGATGAATTTAATGAAAAAGTTGATCTGGTTCAGATTGGAGCCAGAAACATGCAAAACTTTGATTTGTTAAAAGAAGTAGGAAGAAGATGTACGAAACCAATATTATTAAAAAGAGGATTAAGTGCAACATATGAAGAATGGATCATGAGTGCAGAATATATCATGGCAAGTGGAAATCCCAATGTGATTTTATGTGAAAGAGGAATCAGAACATTTGAAAGCTATACAAGAAACACATTGGATTTACAGGCGATTCCAGTGATTAAGAGATTGACACACTTACCTATTATTATTGATCCATCTCATGCCGGAGGGAAATGGTGGCTGGTAGAGCCAATGGCGAAAGCTGCTGTAGCTGCAGGATGTGATGGATTGATGATAGAAGTGCATAATGACCCAGAACATGCTTTATGTGATGGACCACAATCATTAAAACCAAAAAAATATACAGAACTGTTAAGACAGATTAAAGGCATTGGAGAAATTGTTGGAAAACATGTACAATAGAATAAAAAGATAAAATTAAGGAAATATAGAAAAAAGATTGACTTTTTTGTTTTTATCGCATAATATATAAGCATATAAAAACTACTGTTATAAATACTGTGAAAAGAAAGAGTAGATAAGTGAGCTTGCGTAGAGAGTTCTTGGCTGGTGAAAAAGAATCAAGTGAACTCATTGAATTCCTCTTGGAGTAGGTGGCTGAAAGAAAAGTAGGCTTACACGGGAATGCCCGTTACAGCATCAGAGTATGAACCTGTTGACAGGCGTACTTGATAAGGCTTATATAGTGATATATAAGTGAAGTAAGGTGGTAACACGGAAGATTTTCTCTCGTCCTTATAGGATGGGAGATTTTTTTATTTATACAGTAGAGAAAGGGGATAAAAAATGATTATTGTATTTAAACCAAAAACAAAAGATGAAGATGTACAAAAAATAGTGAAACAAGTAGAAGATGAAGGATTAACAACACATATTGTTGTGGGAACAGAAACAACCATTTGTGGAATTATTGGAGATGTTACAAAGGTTGATCCTAAACAACTAGAAGTGTCACCCGTTGTTGATCATGTGATGCGTGTCAGTGAACCTTATAAGTTGGCAAATCGTGCCTTCCATCCTGAAGATTCCATTATAGATGTCAGTGGAGTCAAGGTTGGTGGAGATCATCTGGCGTTGATAGCGGGTCCATGTTCAGTTGAATCAAAGGAACAGGTCATTGCGATTGCCAGAGAAGCCAAAGCTGCTGGAGCGAATATGTTAAGAGGGGGAGCGTTCAAGCCTAGAACATCACCATATGCCTTTCAGGGAATGGGAACAGCAGGATTGGATATCTTAGTGGCAGCGAAAAAGGAAACAGGATTACCAATTGTATCTGAATTGATGAGTGCTGATTATATTGATGAATTTAATGAAAAAGTTGATCTGGTTCAGATTGGAGCCAGAAACATGCAAAACTTTGATCTGTTGAAAGAAGTAGGAAGAAGATGTACGAAACCAATATTATTAAAAAGAGGATTAAGTGCAACATATGAAGAATGGATCATGAGTGCAGAATATATCATGGCAAGTGGAAATCCCAATGTGATTTTATGTGAAAGAGGAATCAGAACATTTGAAAGCTATACAAGAAACACATTGGACTTACAGGCGATTCCAGTGATTAAGCGATTGACACACTTACCTATTATTATTGATCCATCTCATGCCGGAGGGAAATGGTGGCTGGTAGAGCCAATGGCGAAAGCTGCGGTAGCTGCAGGATGCGATGGATTGATGATAGAAGTGCATAATGATCCAGAACATGCTTTATGTGATGGACCACAATCATTAAAACCAAAAAAATATACAGAACTGTTAAGGCAGGTTAAAGGCATTGGAGAAATTGTTGGAAAGAAGATTTAGGAGCGAGAAAATGAATTTAAAAGTCAATTTACAAAAAGACAGTTATCATATTTATATTCAGCAGGGACTATTAGATCATGTTTTGGATAAACTTTCACCATTATGTCATGGACAAAAAATCATGATTATATCTGATGATCTGGTGTTTTCATATTATGGCGAAAAGTTAGAAAAACAATTACAATCTCAATATCATGTTGGACATGTCATTGTAAAGCATGGTGAACAATCTAAACGTTTTGATATCTTACCTGAGATTTATCATCAATTACTTGATTTCCATTTAACCAGAACAGATACCATCATCGCATTAGGTGGTGGTGTCATTGGTGATTTGGCTGGATTTGTTGCCAGTACATTTCTAAGAGGTATACAGTTTATTCAAATTCCTACTTCTCTTTTGGCACAGGTTGATTCAAGTGTAGGAGGAAAAGTCGCTGTGGATTTACCAGAAGGAAAAAATCTGGTAGGGGCGTTTAAACATCCTTCGTGTGTCTTGATTGATCCATTGACACTGAAAACATTGGATCAAAGGTATATTAATGATGGTATGGGAGAAGTGATTAAATATGGATGTATTTTTGATAAAGATTTATTTCAAAAATTAATTTCCTATACATCTTTTGATGATTTATATCAAGATATAGATGATATTATTTATCGTTGTGTCGATTTAAAACGTATTGTTGTTGAAAAAGATTTGTTGGATTTTGGGGATCGTCTGGCATTGAATTTTGGTCATACTTTAGGACATGCGATTGAACAATATTATCATTATCAGACTTATTCACATGGAGAAGCAGTTGGAATCGGAATGTATCAGTTAAGTTTAATATCTCAAAAACTGGGATTGACAAAAGAAGGAACAGCCAATCAAATTAAAAAAGCATTGGATTTATATCATTTACCTAGCATGGCTCATGTTCCCGTTAAAGATTTAAAAAAAGCAATGGCTTTAGATAAAAAGAACATCAATCAAAAATTGAATTTTGTCTTATTAAAAGAGATTGGGAATTGCTTTATTTATCCAAGTGATTTATCATTGATAGATGAAAGTCAGGAGGTATAAAATGGCAATCAAAATTACACCACATCAACTATCAGGAGGAATTGCAGTTCCTCCTTCAAAAAGTATGGCACATCGTGCAATCATTTGTGCTTCTTTAGCACAAGGAAGAAGTGTTATTACGAATATTGAATATTCTAAAGATATAGAAGCGACGATTGGAGCTATGAAAAGTTTAGGAACAATGATTTTTGAACATGAAGATTATCTTGAGATTGATGGCACAACAACTTTTATGAAAAATCAATGTGAAATCAATTGTTTTGAATCAGGTTCAACTTTACGTTTTATGGTTCCAATTGCTTTGGTTTGTGAAAATAATCTTCATTTTACTGGTGAAGGAAGATTAGGAAAAAGACCAATGCAGGTATATTATGATATTTTTGATCAACAGGGGATTTCTTATTTGTATCGTGAAAATGTCTTAGATTTATATGTGAGAGGAAGAATGCATGGGGGAGAATTTCATTTACCGGGAGATGTTTCTTCACAGTTTATTAGTGGATTATTATTTGCTTTACCATTGATGGATGAAGATTCACGTATTGTGATGACTTCACCTGTGCAATCAAAAGGATATATTGATCTCACTTTACAGATGTTAGACATGTTTGGTATTCAAATTGAAAATCATGATTATCAAGAATTGGTGATTAAAGGAGGACAACGTTATCAACCATGTGATTATCGTGTGGAAGCTGATTTTTCACAGGCTGCCTTTTATCTTGTGGCAGGAGCTTTAAATAATCAAGTCTGTCTACAAGATTTAAACAATGAATCTTATCAGGGTGATAAGGTTGTCGTAGATTTATTGTGTCAGATGGGATGCCAATATACGGAAACAACATCAGGAATGTGTATGCAGTCAAATGGTTTAAAAGCTATCTCTATTGATGGTTCACAATGTCCTGATATCATTCCAGTTATGGCACTAGCCTGTGCTTTAAGTTCAGGAACATCATATATTCATCATATTGGACGTTTACGTATCAAAGAATGTGACCGTTTAAAAGCCACAGTAGAAATCATCAATCAGCTGGGAGGACAGGCTATTGAAATGGAAGATGCGATGGAAATCACAGGTGTAGAAAAACTTCAAGGTGGTCAAGTATCTTCTTATCATGATCATCGTATGGCTATGATGGAAGCTATTGCTTCTACTGTTTGTTTAGAACCAGTCATCATTGATGATGAACAATGTGTAGAAAAATCTTATCCTCGTTTCTGGGAAGATTTTCAACAATTAGGAGGTGTCTTTGATGAGTGCAAACTGGGGGAATAATATTGAATTATCTATATTTGGAGAAAGTCATGGACCAGCTATAGGTATTGTGATAGGGGGCTTACCAGCCGGAATGAAACTAGATATGGATGAAATTCGCTGGTTTATGAAACGACGTGCACCAGGACAAAATCAGATGTCTACACCACGAAAGGAAAAAGATGAATTTCAAATAGTTAGTGGCATATTAGATGGCGTGACAACAGGTGCTCCGCTATGTGCAATGATTGAAAATACAAATACTCATTCAAAGGATTATAGTGAGTTAAAAGTCAATATGCGACCAGGACATAGTGATTATCCAGCTTACATCAAATATCATGGATATAATGATGTACGTGGGGGAGGACATTTTTCTGGACGTTTAACAGCACCTATTGTATTGGCTGGAAGTATTGCCCGACAGATTTTATTAGAAAAAGGAATTATAATTGGTGCTCATATGAAACAGATTCATCATATTCAAGATGAGTCATTTCCCGTTGATATAGATGATGAACTATTAAAACAATTATCACACCAAATGTATCCAACATTAGATGATCAAGTTTTTATAAAAATGCAGGAAGAAATAGAAAAAGCACGTATGTCACAAGATTCAGTTGGCGGTATCATTGAATGTGCAATAGCTCATGTTCCAGCAGGAATAGGTAATCCTTTCTTTGATTCAGTAGAATCTCATTTATCTCCATTATTATTTAGTATCCCGGCTGTAAAAAGTGTGAGCTTTGGAAGTGAATCTATTCATCAGATGTATGGTCATGAAACCAATGATGCTTATTACTATCAAGGGGATCAAGTCAAAACCAAAACCAATCATAATGGGGGTATCACTGGAGGTATTACGAATGGAATGCCGATTGTTTTTCAAGTTGGTATTAAACCAACACCTTCTATTTCTCAAATTCAAGAAACAATTAATGTTCAGACACATACCAATACACAAATTCAAGTGAAAGGAAGGCATGATCCATGTATTGTTCCTCGTGCTGTTGTGGTAGTGGAATCAATGGCAGCATTGGGAATCTTGGATCTGTTAGGTTAATATGAAAGATTTAAAACAATGTCGAGAAGAAATAGACGCTATTGATGAACAAATGATGGCTTTATTTGAAAAAAGAATGAATGTCGCTAAAGATGTTGTTCATTATAAAATGGCTCATGATATGGAAATATTTCAAAGTGAACGTGAAGCACAAGTGATTCAAAAAAATATCTCACGTATTCATCAGGAAACACTCGAACCTTATGCAAAACTGTTTCTTACCTCTTTGATGAATATTTCTAAAACATATCAATCTACATTTTTATCTTATTCTTGTCCTCATTTTCCGCAGCCACAAACACAAAATATTATGGTTGGTTTTCAAGGTGTGCCGGGTTCTTTTTCTGAAAAAGCTTTGAAAACTTACTTTGGAGATGATGTTCAAAGACAAAATTATCCCCATTTTAAAGATGTGTTTGAAGCATTAAAACATGATGAAATTGATTATGGGATTGTACCTTTAGAAAACTCATCGACAGGGGCTATTAATGATAATTATGATGCTATGAGAGATTATGATTTTTATATTGTCGGAGAACAAAGTCTTGCGGTGTCACAACACCTATTAGGTATCAAAGGTACAAAACTGAAAGATATACAAGCTGTTTATTCTCATCCTCAAGGATTACTACAAACTTCCTTGTTTTTAGATAAACATCATATTCAACCACGTGCTTATGAAAATACAGCAATGGCAGCTCAATATGTTTCTTCTTTAAATGATCCTCATATCGGTGCTATTGCATCTTTACAAGCTGCTAAGCTTTATGATTTAGATGTGATTCAAGAAAATATTCAAAATGTTTCTAATAATTCAACAAGATTTATTATTTTTGGAAAACATTTAGAAATTTCTGATGATGCCTCTTGTATCAGCATTGTGTTTACATTACCACATCAAATAGGCACTTTATATCAAATCACAAAGATTATTAATGATTATTCAATCAATATGTTGCGTATTGAATCTCGTCCATTACTAGAAACAACATGGGAATATTATTTTTATGTAGATTTAGAAGGAAGTTTAAAACAACCTTCACTTTTACAGGCATTAGAAGATATCAAGGCTCATACCAAAACCATGAGGATATTAGGAAATTATGCGAAAAGATAAAACAAATGTTGTTTTGATAGGAATGATGGGATGTGGAAAAACAACAATTGCGAAACTATTGAAAGATAAACTTCATAAACAATGGATTGATATGGATCAGTATATTGAAAATCAATATCAAATGTCCATATCTCAAATGTTTGATATATCAGAGGACTATTTTAGAGAAAGAGAAACAGCATGTTGTTTAGAGATTGCTAAACAAAAACATTGTATTATTTCTACAGGTGGTGGGGTTATTCAGCGTTATGAAAATATTGAAGCCTTGAAACAAAGTGGGTATATTATTTATATTGATCGCCCCATTCCTCTTATTTTAGAAGATGTTGATACATCATCTCGCCCTTTATTAAAAGAGGGTGCTCAAAAACTCTATGATTTATATCAAGTTAGACATCCTCTTTATTTACAAGCCTGTGATTATCATGTTGATAATGATGGGACATTAGAAGATGTATGCCATAAAATTATAGATTTATTAAAGAAGCTATGATATGATAACCTCCTAGTAGACAGTGTAAATAATTAAACACTGATACGGGAGGTTTTTATATTGGGAAGAAAAAGCAAATATTCTAAAGAACTAAAAATAGAAATATGTAAACGTTATTTGAATGGTGAAGGATCTACTTATTCATTAGCTGATGAAATTGGCACAAATAATATGGTTGTTTATAGATGGGTTAAAAAATACAATGCTTTTGGTGAATCAGCTTTTGATGATTTAAAATCAAATAATGCATATACTAAAACATTTAAACAGATGGTTGTAGATGCTTATTTAAACGGCGAAGGTTCATTAGATGATCTGGCAATAAAATATAATATTTCTTCTAATAGCACTATCATAAAGTGGATAAAAGATTATAATAGTCATATGGAATTGAAGGATTACATTCCTGGAGGAGAAGATATCTATATGGCGAAAAGCAGAAAAGTAAATAAAGAAGAACGTATTGAAATTGTAAAGTATTGTCTTGAACATGATTTGGACTATAAGACAACAGCTAAGGTATTTGAAACAACTTACGCTAATGTCTTTAATTGGGTCAAGAAGTATAAGGAAAAAGGCGAAGATGGTTTAGGTGATAGACGTGGACATCATAAAGCTGATGAAGAAGTTGATGAAATGACTTTATTAAAACGACAGCTCAAACAAAAGGAATATGAACTTGAAATGGCACTATTGGAGGTAAGAATGTTAAAAAAATTGGACGAGATAGAAAGAAGGCGATATACAGAGAAAGCAAATATGAAGAAGAATATGAAGCAATCAAAGAAATTAGCGAAGAAGAAGTAGATAAAGGAAACACACCAAATATATCACTTATGTGTAGAATACTTGATGTCAAACGTGCAAACTATTATAAATGGCTTCATCATGAAAAGAGTATTGTAGACAAGGAAAATGAAGAGATAGCTGAGCTGATCAAAGAATATCATAAAAAATATAACGGATTATTAGGTTATAGAATGATGGCTGATAGAATAAATAGAGATCATCATAGACATTATAGTGACAAACGTATCTATAAGATCATGAGGACATTAGGTATTCAAAGCATCATTCGACCTAAACGAAGAAGTTGTACAGTTAGAAAAAATAACAACACAGCTAAGAATAATCTTAATAGAGATTTCAATGCATCAAGACCAAATGAAAAATGGGTAACTGATGTCACAGAATTCAAATATGGCCCACATAATGAATATAAGCTTTATTTGAGTGCATTTCTTGATCTCTATGATAGAACAGTCGTCAGTTATGAAGTTGGTAATCACAATAATAATATTCTTGTTTTTAATACATTTGATAAAGCAATTCAAGCTAATAAAGATGCACATCCTTTATGTCATTCGGATGGAGGATATCAATACACAAGTCCAGCCTTTGTAAATATGCTTAAAGAGCAGGGAATGACACAAAGCATGTCAAGAGTTCACTGCTGCATAGATAATGGACCAATGGAAGGCTTTTGGGGAATCATGAAATGTGAGATGTATTATTATGGAAAACATTACAACACAAAGGACGAACTTATTAAGGCTATTGATGATTGGATTCATTATTACATGTATGAAAGATATCAAAGAAGATTTGGAGTAAAGACACCATATGAAGTGAGAAGAGAAGCACTATCATTACAAAGACCAAATCAATATCCAATATTAGAAAATAAAAGAATCATAAAATATAAACAAGAACATTATACAAGTAATACAACATTAGCTGCATAAAGAAAAATGAAGTTGTCTCCTCGGCAACTTCATCAAAAACATTTTTAATTATTTCACCTGTCTACTTGACAGGGGCGGTTCACTATAGACTATAGCTTTTTTTGTTGTCTAAATTTATGAGTCATATTATAGGTCACATGAAATATCACTTCTTAAATACTGACTGAAAACGTAGACATTTTCAGTCAGTATTTGATTTGTCTTTTTTCTTAAAAATCTCACATTTTCTTGTGTTTTCGCTTAATATAAGCTTACTTCCATTATAAATTCCTCGACCGATAAAGTCTACTTTATCGGTCATTTTTATCTCAAGGCACTTAAGAAAAGGAGCGGATTGATAGTGGGAGTTGCTTTAAAGAATATGTATTTTACAGTGATGTGCTTACCATCACAAGATTGTAAATTTTATGGAGAAGTTCATAGTCCTTTTCTACAACAAAGTGTGGAATTTTGTGGTTTGACAGAATTGATTTTGATTATGGATCAAGTCATGAAAGATTATCATCTTCCTAAACATGACGAAAGGTACCGACATTTTCAATCACATCATGCCATGATTGAACAAAAACTAGAATATCGTAAAGAAGATATTCAAGAGAGATTTGAAGAATATTTAAATGAATCTATGAAATGTTCTAAAAACAGTCAAAACACTTTTCAGATTAAAGTGATGTATAGACAGAATTATACGTGGCAGGGTGAAATTATTTGGAGCGAAAAACAAAGAACAAAGTTCTTTAGGAGTGCTCTAGAACTGATGCATTTAATTTATTCAGTATTTGAGTAATAGGGTAAATCTTACATAAAGGAAAGGGGGAACCCAATGCAAAAATAAAATTGTTTGTTTATTGAAAATGTAAACGCATACAATAAATAAACATATCTTTATAGATTACTTTTATTTATGAAAAATGAAAGGAGAAAAATTGAATATGAAGAATAAATATAAAAAGAAACTTATAAAAGTTTTCTCAGTATTTGTATCTTTGTTGATGGTGTTTGCATTAGTGCCTACAACAGTTAGTGCAGCAATGAATGAAATTATTTATGAGACTGAGGGAATATCTATTAAAGTGACAAATACTCATGATGCTGCAGTGCCAAAAACAATTCATTTTAAGGTTTTGGTTAATGGAGAAACTGTTCTAGATAATAAAGATGTGGAGGTTCCAATTGCAAATACACAAATTAATGTTAATGCAGAGGAGTATGATGTAGAGTTTGAAACTACAAATAGTATGACAGTTGAACCAGGAGTTAATAATAATTATAATGTGGGATTGGGAATTCCAAGTGAATATAATTGTACAATTCATTTAACAACTTCAAAGACAAAAGATGATATTGTTATACAAGATGATGATACTGTATATGGAACTTTTTCATGGTCTAAGCAACATGCAGGTACAAGTGCATATGCAAGGGATATAGAAATATATGTTAATGGTAAACATGAATATACACAAAAAGTATATACACCAGAAATTTTAGAAAATACTAAAGGAGCTAATGATCAGTTTTGGTTTGCACCAAATGAAAAATTTAATCCAACATATGAAATGGACAAATCTTATCTTGATAATCTTACACAAAAAACATTACGTATTGATTTAACAACAAAGTGTGGTTGTGGACTTGACACTTGTTTATGTGAAGGTGGATGTGAATGTCCAGAAGACTGTACATGTGATGCATGTCAAGGAAAAAATTTAACTGATAATCAAATTAATACAGGTTATGGTATTTTAGAATATAAAGATCCAGGAATATTAGGTGGTTATAATTTAACAGTTAAAATTAATTTAAATGGTAAAATTGTATATACTAGTCCAAAGCTAAGAGTTAGTGGAAATACAGTGAATAATTTAACATTTGAACCAACAGCAGGTAAATATTATTTGCAGAAAAATGATCATTGCGACATTGATGCATACACATATGGTGCAACTTGGAGTAAAGGAATGCTAAATTTTGCTGGTGCACTTGATAATGATAGAGAATATGATAATGTTTTAACTATTAATTTAGTATCATTTAGCAATCGAGTATCTTTAGATGTTGAAAGAAGACCAGATGGTATAGTTCAAGGTCCAAGTGTTACAGACAATATGGTGGCATATAGAGTATCATATACTTTGGACGGTGTAAATTATACTTATGATTATGATGAACTTGACGTATTAGAACGTCCAGATATTCCTACTAATGTACCAGTTACTATCACAGCAATTTGTAAATCTCCTTATGAAGTTGCTAGATGGTCATGTGCTAATGTGTATGCTGGAAATATGACTTTAACAGGGGCAGAAGGAGAAGATGGTACAGAAGCATATGGTAATTCTGTAACGCTGACAGTTAACTCTGTACAAGATACAGATATTGCTTTATATGTAGAAGAACTTAAAGTAGTTAAAGTTCCTACAGATGATGATTTAATTAATCGTAAGCGCAAAATGAAAAAGCCCTATTATCAATCAACGACATTGATTATAATTAGAGCTGTAATAAATTGACAATTTATATATGTATGATTTACAGGACACGACTAAAAGATCGTATCTCTACGATTTTTTAGTCAGATATGTATTATCAGGCAATTCTTTTGACCATGGCATATAATTATCAAGGGCTTCTTCATCATTGATATCTATTTCTGTCAATGATGACAAAAGATAGTTAAAATATTCATAGGGATTGAGATTGTTTAGCTTTGCAGTTTCTATAAGTGAATATAAGGCAGCGCTTGTCTGTGCTCCCTGAACCGTATTGGTAAACAGCCAGTTGCGTCTGCCTACACAGAATGGGCGTATCGCATTTTCTGCTCGGTTGTTTGATATCTCTATTCTCCCATCTTCAAGGTAGACTCTTAGTTTTTCTTCCTGGTTGATGCTGTATTTGAGTGCTTCACTTAACTTTGTTTTATCCACTGCAACTTTTGAACATTCCCTGACATCTTCAAAGAAATCATCAACCAGTGGTTTTGACTGAACCTGTCGAATTTGCCTGATTTCTTCATAGCTTCTGTCCGCGTTTTCCTTTTCAATTTGAAAAAGCTTGTTGATCTTATGAAAAAGCCTATAGCTGGCAGTTTGTTTGAGATCTACCCCAGCAGGCGCACTGTCTAGTGCTTCCTTATATTTTCTACGACAATGAGCCCAGCATCCCATGTGTGTAATGCCTTCAAGTTTCTCATAGGCCTGATAGCCATCCGTCTGAAGTATATGATGATAGCCTTCCAGATGCTTCTGGGCATGCTCGTGTCCTCTTGTATTTTCGTATATGAAAACAACTATCTGCTTCTCCTCGCTGCGTCCTGTCTTGTATACCCACATATAGGATTTTGTGGTTGCCTTTTGATGCGGTGCCTTTAAAACCTGAACAGACGTTTCATCTCCGTGCAGGTATTGACTTTTTAACAGAACCTTATGCATATGACTAGCGATTGTCCTGAAATATTCATCATGCAGTTTGATCATCCAGTTGGCCATCGTCTGTCTTGACAGCTTCAGCCCCATCTGATTGAACATGACTTCCTGTCTATACAGAGGCAGTGCTTTGTTGAACTTGTTATCAATGATATATGACAGAAGTGATGGCGATGCAAAGCTCTTGTATATGACCGGTTCCTTCATGGGTGCCTTGTATATTGGCGATTGAACAGCTTCCCTGTCACATCGATCGCACGTATAGACATATTGAATATGTTCAATGACTTCATATCGTGCAGGATGGTAGACAAGCTCCTTTCTTTTGTTTTCGCCTATCTTTCTAAGCAGTGCACCACATTCTGGGCAGCTTTTATTGTCAATATCATGAATGACCTTCTTTACTGGCAGTGATGAAATATCTATTCCTCTCTGTCTGCTTTTTCTTTTTCTTCTGTATGTGATTTCTTCAAGTTCCGGTTCCTGCTTGATTGGTGTGGATTCTAGTTCAATTTCATCAAAAAGAGAAATCTGATTAGGAAGAACAGTCTTTTCTGAAGATGAACCAAAAAGCTTCTTCTGCTGAAGCTTGATCTGCTGACTGTACCAGTTCAGCTGCTCAGTCAATGCTTCAATCTTTTTATCCTTTTCATTGATCATCTTGATCAGTTCTTCCTGACTTAGATTTCTCAAGTTCATGACATCTTCACACCCCACATTACATGATTTCAGCTGTTTCGTATTATACCATAAAACAAACTGCTTTGTTAGATGAGAAGCTGCTTTTCTTTCAATTTTTCATCATATTCAAGACCCTCCAGAAGCCAACTGAGCTGACGGGAAGTGATGGCTCTTGTCAATGATTCCTGCGATTCCTGGATTTTGAATTTTCCATGTTCAAGTCTCTTGATGAACAGCCAGAAGCCGTTGCTTTCATAATAGAGAATCTTGATGCGATTTCTTGATCGGTTGGTAAAGATAAAAAGGCTGTGATCAAGGACATTCATCTGGAATTGGGAATGCACAATGAGTGTCAGCCCATCTATCGACTTGCGCATATCCACGAAATGCGTTGAAACGTAGATATTCTTGACTTCATCAGTGTTGATGATCATTTGAGAGCACCAATGATTCTGTCAAGAAGTGCAGGATCAAATTCAATACAATGACCATCAATGGTCATTGATACATTGGGGTGGGCATCATCCACAACCTCGACAGGAACAAATAAATTACTTTGAAGTTCATCATTTTCCAGTCGTCTTTTTGACTTATAGAAAGAAGACACACAGATATTGTTCTGTCTGCAGAATTCCTTGACAGTCAAAGTGCTTTCCTTTTGACTATTTATGATTTTTTTCCAATCATATTGCATATAGTAAGTACCTCCTTTTTTATTGTACTTACATTTTAAATGAATATCCGCAGTCTTGTTAGTGCCTTTTCATTTGTCGCTTACAATTAATCCAGAAACAGGACTATTAAAAGATAATGCAGTGACTATTGATTGTATTAATGAACAAGAAAATCATGAAAATAAAACTTATGGTTTGAAAAAAGAAACATATAAAATTGGTGATTTAGCAGGTAATTCAGCTGATGGATATACTTGTGATATTAAAATTACTGATCCAAATAGTTATGTAGATGATTACAATGAAGTTTTGGAAGGACATGTATTAGATCCTAAAGAACAAAATCGTGAAATTACTTTAAGATATGTTAACGGAAAATGGGCTGTTGATGAAGGAGAAGCTCCTGTAAAATATACAGTTAAATGTGAAACTGATCCAGGAACAACAATTCCAGAAAAACCAGATGAGCCTACAGTTGAAGATTTATTAAAAGATAATGCAGTGACAATTGATTGTATTAATAATAAAGTTAATCATGATGATAAAACTTATGGATTATTAGGTGAATATACAATTGGTGAAGTTACAGGTAATGCAACTCAAGGTTATACAGTTGATATTACTGTAACACCTGATGCTTATGTTACTAAATATAACACTGATACAAAAGTTACTCATGAATTATCACCAAGTACTCAAGGTCAGAAAATAATTCAATTAGAATATGATGAAATTGATGGTTGGGTTGTTAAAGGGAAAAGTGCACCTGTTGTTTATACAGTTGTATGTGAAACTGATTCAGGAACAACAACGCCAGAAAAACCAGATAAACCAACTGATGATCAAGTTAAAGATTTATTAGTAGACAATGCAGTGACAATTGATTGTATTAATGATAAAGTTACTCATGATGATAGAACTTATGGATTATTAGGTGAATATACAATAGGTGAAGTTACAGGTGATGAAACTAAAGGTTATAAAGTTGATATTACTGTAGAACCAGATGAAGCTTATGTAATTAAGTATAATGAAGATACACGAGTTCAACATAGTTTATCACCAAAACAAGAAGCTAAAGTGATTACATTGGTTTATGATGGTGAATGGAAAGTAGAAGGAAGTAATGCACCAGTTACATTTACAGTTATTTGTGATAGTGATTCAGGTGATCAAACTGATCCTAGTGATCCTACAAATCCAGATGATGATAATCCAGTAAATCCTGGTGGAGATGATGGAAATCAAGGTGGAAATGATAATACTGATGATGGAAATGGAAATAACACAGGAAATACAAATGATAATGGAAACAATTCTGGAAATACGAATAACAATGGTAGTGGTAATAATGCTGGTCAAAATGGCAACCAGAATGTAAATAATGGAAACACTACAAATGGTAATGGAACTGGAACAAATGGTACAACTTCAAGTACAAATAGTTCTCAAAATCCAAAGACAAGTGATGATAGTGCAATTGTTACTTGGATGTCATTAGTAGTACTTGCTGCTGGTGGAATTGCAGTGATTACAAAGAAAACACTAAAGAAAAATAAATAACAAGTGAAAGAAAAGTGCCTTAGTAATAGGCACTTTTTTATATAGAACATTATTTGTTTTGAATTAGAATTCTTTTAATAATTTTTATAAATTATAATAATAAATGGGTAGAAATTAAGGGATAATCATTAAAAATGCAATAATAACAATAATTGTACTTAGTAATGTCCCTAATAGATAATACTCTGAAAATACAGGATCTTCTGAAATCTTTTTGTATCTTACAACTGATTTAGCAGTGATAACTAAACCGATAGAAGCATATTCATTGATTGTTAATATTCGTAAGATGAGTAATCTTTTAAGTATTCCAATAAATGTTTTAATATTGAAAATGATTTGTTTTATACTGTTTTCTGCTATGATAGTATCCTTGTAAAGTCATAAGTATAAAATTATGTCTGATGTAACAAGAAGTTCATGTGTTTCTGTTTTGAATATACAAAATGATTCCATAAAATAGGAATCAAATTAAATAATTCCTTATATATGGAATCAAAAAGAGTATCAATAAGGATTATTATTGATACTCAAGTTTTTTATATGTTTGCTTTATGATGTTTTCTAGTTATAACTAAACCTGCTATTCCACCTACAGCAAGTATCATCATAAAAATCCAACCACCTATTTCTATGTTATCATTTGTTTGTGGTGATTTTGTAGAAGTACTTGTTTGTGATGATGTATTAATAATAGGCTTATTGTTTGTTGTTTCATTATTGAGTACATTTTGGAAATGAATTTGATTTGTTTTATTTCCATTTTCTAAATAAACAATGGTACTTGCGATAAGACCATTATGATCTGTATTTTTGACATAGACATCAATTTGATATAAGCTTTTATCATATTGTAGTTGATCATTGGTATTTTGAACTAATGAATATGAATATATACCAGCATGAGTATATGTCATAGAAAGTTGAGTTTGATCACTATCATTCATTGAAAACTGATAAACTCCATTTTGACTGTTTTCTGGCATAGGACAATCACTATTCAATGCTTTAAATTGATAGGTTGATTGATAATGATTTTGTGTTTGCCCATGAACAGTCAATGTTTGTGTTATAGGAATAGATACTGATGCTATATGTTCTGTGGCATAACTCTGTTTAGAGAACATCATCAATAGAAAACAGATGATGAATATCACAGATACAATCTTGTATTCTTTTTTTAATATACAGCTCATAGTTCCTCCTTTCTTTGCATTCTTTTATAAAGAGAAATGATAACAATAATCAAAATAATGATAGGAATGATATACCACGTATAAGAAGAACTAAAATCAATATTTTTAGTATCATCTTCATCAATAAATGTATTTTCTTGTACGGTATCATTTAAACGTGCTACTAAAATATGTCTTCCATTTGTCATATCAGAAGTACAAGTACTTAATAAAATGATATGATCTTGAGTATTCACACCTATGTCACGATAATACATAGCATTGTTTTTTAATAAATCAAGATAACTTTGTTTATCATGAATAGAAATATCATAAATAGATGTATCATAGGCATCAACTTCTAAAAAAGCAAAGAAATCTAAACCATATGTCTTATTATCTACATATAATGTTCCATATTTTCTTGTATCAAAATAATTCTTATCTTTAAAAGAACCAATTTCTCCAAATAAAGCATTACCTTCCATATGATGACCATAAAAGATACTATTAAAATCTTTTAAATGCTTATCATTTCTATAATCAAGGTAAATACTACCACTTAAAGAATATTCACCATCAGCACTTGTATTTAAATACTTCTCATTATTATCTGCTTGTACAACAGGATAATCAATATGTGTTCCATAAATATTTAACCATCCAAAAACTTCTGGATTGATATTTTGAAATTCTTCAAAAGAACGATTATCTTCTGGTGTAGGTTTATAAACAGTATATTGGGTAGAAGAAGCTTCATTCAATACCTGATGGCTATCCCATAAAGCATAACAACCAAAAACGAAAATACTTAGGAATATCAATAGTATAATATTATCTATAATACTATTGATGATTCCAATGATTTTTTTCTTTGTTAATCTCATTGATTATTGATGAGATCTTCTTTTACTTACAACATATAAAGCTAAACCACTACCTGCAACAACAACCATTAATACGAATGGTAAGTTATTGATAAAGATACCTGTTGGTTCAACACTAGCGTCATCATATGTGTTTGTAAATGCTACACTATTTCCATCTTCAGCGATTAAATTTAATTGATCATCTTTTTTACTGTCTAAATTCATATTTTTATTACCATTTTTATTAACTGTTGTAATATCTTTTTCTTTGACTTCAACAGATGGTGTATAATTAGAAGCAGCAATTTCTTCAACATAGTAAGTAGTACCTGCTGGTAAATCATAAATTCGCAATTCCTGATTATGTGATAATTTAATGCGATTTGAAGTGGTTCCGTTTAGTATATAATCAACTTTATTTTCTTCACTTACTTTTTTATCACCTTCAAATATCATACCATCAAATTGTCCATCATCTGTATAAGTATCAGGTAAAGTAATGTAAACATCAAATTCGAAATCTCTTGTTAAATCAGCATAATTTCCTATTACATCTTTGCTGATAGTTGTAGATAAGTAATGATCTGGATAATTAGGATCTTCTTCTCCTGCTTTTTTTGTATAAGTATTTACAAATATAAATTCAGAATCAGATCCATCTGGTGTATCTCCTGGATTTGGATCGACTTTATAATTATCTCCTCCTCCAGTTACAGCACCATCATCAGTTTGTATTTGTGTGACTTGAACTTTTTCTACATATACTCCTGATTTATCAGTTTTATTTTTTACCCATACAATTAGTTCATATTTTGCATCTGAACATTTTAATCCATAATCTGGATCGTCTTGTTCTGGCGCATCTTGAGTTGTTTCTTCAACATTATAAGTGTAGATACCCGCTGCATTATATTCCAAACCACCATCACCAAAAATATTTTTTGCGACTTTATGATCTGAATCATTAGAAGAAATTTCTATTGAAATCGTTTTATCACCAGTATCTCCTGTTACAGCTGCTGTTCCGTTTTTTATTAAATCAAATTTAAAATCAAAAGTTTCAGTATAATTAATTCCATTTGCGATGTTTAATTCTTTTACTAAATATGCTTCAATATTAGTTTCGTTATCAACGGCAAATGCTGGACTTATACTTAAAGCCATACCTAAAGTCATAGTTCCGGCAAATAATGTTTTCATTATATTTCTTTTTTTCATAACTTTATGTTCTCCTTTTCTTTATATTCCTTTTCTTCTAAGTATTATAATCACTTTTCCAAGTGTTTCATTTGTTTTAACTGGTCCAAAGATACGACTATCAGTAGCATTTTTCCTTGAATCACCTAGCAAGAAGATTTCATCTTCTTGAAGTGTGATAGGAAAATCAATACCTTCTTCATATCTTTGTGTATCTTCATATATGTTATCTTCTTGTTGTAAAGAACCATTAATCATTAATCCATCTTCACTTATATCAACTGTATCTCCCTCTACAGCAACAACACGTAAAGCATAAGTATGATCTTCATAATTAACGACTGTAATATCCTGTGATACAAAGTTTTTATCTAAACGATAATACATAACTAAATCACCGGAATTAATAGCAGGTTCCATATTGGCATAATCATTACGAAAGATTCCATATATGAATGTAAAGATTATAAATAATATTAAGAAAATAAAACCAATTTTTAATAACAAGAATAATATATCTTGTTTTAAACTTATATCTTGTTTTTTATGAAATTGTTGTTTTTGGATATTTTGGGCATTAGACATGCTTCTTTCTCCAATACCATAACAATGTTACTATTCCAATAATACCAATGCTTCCAATTCCTAACATTGTGATTGTATTATTCATACTTGATGTAGGAATGTTAGTGTCTGGAATATTAATATCTTTCATTGTGTTAATGACTGTAACAATCTTGTCAGATGACAAGGATTGTCCTTTTATTACTTCTAATGAATCTCCTGTATCACTATAATTTTCTTTTATATTGTAGGATATTGTGTAATCGTTGGATTGATTAGTTTCTTCTATTGTAAATAAAGTTTCTTTAATTAAACCGGTAAATGTGAAACTTTCACCATCTTTTAAAGAAAGACAAGCATTTCCATTATTTAATGTCACTGTTTCATTATTACATGTAAATGTTTTATTGGATAAGTCTGCATCATTTTCATTTGTTAAAGTAACTTTAATATTCCATTGCTTTGTTAAATCTGCATAATCCCCAACAGCATCTTTAGTGACAGTTAAATCATATCGTTGATAGTCAAAATATAATCTAATAACATTATTTTCTTCCCAATTAGGATTTGCATCTATATCATCCTGTAATGCTGCTATTTCGTATTTTGAAGCATCATCATTAATTACATATAAATTAGAATCTGGATTGTATTTGTTTTCTTCCCCTAAGAAAGCAATTCTTTTATTGACAATTCCAACAAAATTATAAGTTTCATGTAAACTATATTTTTTATTGGAATTATCTACTTCAACAGTACCATCTTGATTTTCTTTATAAACTTTAATGCTATAAACAGCAGTATCAGCATTGTCAGTTGTATCACCCCAGATAGCTTTGAAAGTGAAAGTATGATTTTCATTTTGTTTTACATCACCAGTAGCATATTGGATAGTGTCTTCATTAATTACAAATAATTCGTTTTCAGAATATATTTTATCTAATTCATTTCCATTACTATCACACAATCTCCATCCTAAGAATGTTTTACCTTCTTTTTGTGGAGTATCTAATGGCATATAAGTCTTAATACTTCCATTTTCTAGAGTATAAATTACTTTATCTTCGTTTTTTATTTCAATATAACCATCTTTCGTTTCTTGATATTTATCAGAATTTAATCCTGAACCACCATCTAAATCGAATACTAAATGATACTGATATGGATCAACAGATAATTCAAGGACTTGATTATCATAGGTTGATTGATTTATTGCAAAACCATATTGATAGCCATTATTGATAAGATCAGTAGTCCAATTATAGTCAATATTGTTGGAAAATCTATTGTTGTAGTTAAAGTGTCTATAATTAGTGTTTAAAGTGCTTTGTATATCTGTGACTGTTGTCCAAGAAATAGCCTGTTCATTACGGTAATATATTAAACCATCATCTATAAGAGTTCCATTTAAATTGGATGCTGTCTTTGTTTCAGCTAATCCATCACTATTATAATAATCAACTTTCACATGAGCCGAATATGGATTATAACCAGCTTTTACTGAATATAGATATATATTGTATGCGGTTGCTAACCCTGGTCTATTTGTATTGTTATAATAGGCTGTGTAAATGTTGTTTGTATTACTTTCTTGTAAGCCATAATAGTAATGATATCCTGTATAATATTCTAAAAAATCATCACCTTTTATAGTGTCAAATTCATATTGTTCAGATGCTGCTCCCATCTTTTCAATACCATCCAAGCCTTTTAAGGTTATAGTTTTTGAACCACTTTCTTTAAACGTCCAATCAACTTCAATATCAGAACGAACATTTGTCACAGTTATTTCGTAAAGGCATCTTTTCTTATTCCATTCCCAGTGTGGATTTATCAATCCTTTCATTTCTCCATCTTTTACTCCGCCAGTTATTACCTTCCAATAAAGTCCTTCCCCTTTTTTGGCTAATTTAACTGTCACTATTGAATCCTTTAATGGTCCTTTTTTTAGCTCTGTAATTGTAATAGCATTATCGTCCACATTATATCCAGTTGGAACTTCAACATATTCACCATTAATAGAAAGTGAGTTAAGATAAAATTCCGTTGGATTCCAAGATTGAGAATACAGCATGAATGTTTTATCATTTCCTGGAGTAATAGGTGTTATTTTTTGTTCTTCATTTTCAGATAAATATCCTTCATCAATACTACCTTGATCCTGACATATACCTCCTGAAGAATTGGATTTTTTTATTACAATATACTCTCCATCCTGTACAAACTGTATTTTTACTTTTAAATTATCAATAATAGTGTCTTCTGGTATCGTAAACTGCATTTCTTTAGAATTACTAATATTAATTGTTTGAGTATTACCATTACCAATTTGATAATATATTGAACTAATAGTATAAGTATCATTAGCCTTAACAGTTATAGGCACTATTTGTCCATAAAATGCTTTTTCACTTCCTATAACAGTTCCACCTTCTTTTGGTGATAGATCATATGTTATAGAATATGAGCTACTGAAAATAAGTACGATTCTTTCATTTTCCTCTAATCCTATTCCTGTATCTTCATCATCCGTTAATGAATAATAAATGTTACCATTATATTTTCCAACTCTAACAATTTCATTCTCAGTTACTTGCCCATTATTCTCATTTCTTACAACAGCTTTTTGGAAAGTTGTTTCTCCAATCTGCTCTTTGATTGAATCAATATGCTCAGTAATTAAACCAGATGCATAAGATACAGGCTCCTCATTCATTTTTCCATTGATTTCTAAATAGACATCGACATTTTGCATGTCAGCTTTAACGGCTTTAAATGAAATGGTATTAGGTTGATCTGGTTGTTCTTCAGCATTAACCTTAGGCACAAAGAATAGTCCCATAATCATTACAAAAGATAATAAAACAGATACAAAGGCTTTCTTCTTTGTTTTTATTCTCACTGTTTTATTCCTCCTTTCCATAAAAATTCTAAATAATTGAAGATTATTTAGCTGCTTTACGAGCTTTCTATATTTCATGTTCTCCCTCCTTTCCCAATATTTGGTTTGAAAAGCTCAATCTCATTTTAAGCATGGATATTTTTAAAATCTATAGCTTGGTTTTAAAATAAAAGATTGGTTATTTTATGAGATATATGGTGTGACTTGGATATATAATGAAAAGGAATTTTTAGGTATTCACAGAGAAGTTTGTTTAATGATATAATAGCAATGAAATAAAAAAAGAAAGGTGAATGAAATGAAGAAATATTTATGTGTGGATGTTGGTGGAACATCTATTAAAATGGCTGTTTTAGATGAAGATGGTCAAATTTATGAAGCAAAGAAGGTTAAAGTGCCTCCAACGATAGAAGATATGTATCAAGTGATTGTTGATGAATTTTCTAGTCATCAAAGTTTAAAAGGTGTAGCTTTAAGTATGCCTGGTGCTGTTGATAGTGAAAAAGGTGTGATTGGTGGTTCAAGTGCGATTGATTATATACATGGACCACACATTAAAGAAGATTTGGAAAACAGACTCAATGTTCCTGTTGAAATGGAAAATGATGCCAATTGTGCGGCTTTAGCTGAAGTCTGGAAAGGGGCAGCCAGTGATGTTCAAGATTGTTGTTTTATTGTCAGTGGAACAGGTATTGGTGGAGCTGTTGTTAAGGATCGTCGCATTCATAAAGGTGAACATTTACATGGTGGAGAATTTGGTTATATGATTGCACAGTTTGATTTTGATACACATGAAATGTATACATGGTCAGATGTTGGTTCTACTATGGCGGTTGTTAGAGGAGTTGCCAGAGAAAAAGGTGTAGATGTATCTTCTTTGGATGGTAAGGAAATTTTTGATCATTATCATGATGATCCTATTTATGAAAAATATGTGGATAAGTATTATTATGTTTTAGCAAATGGTATTTATAATTTGCAATATGCCTATGATCCACAAAAGATTGTCATTGGTGGAGGAATCAGTATTAGAGAGGATTTATTGGATGAAGTGAATCAGCGTTTGGATGTCATTTTTAGTCGTTTTACACATGCGAAAATACGTCCTGTTGTTTTAACTTGTCAATATCATAATGATGCTAATTTATTAGGAGCACTCTATCATTTCTTCACAGTCAATTCATAAAAAAAGATTATACTTGAATGGGGTGATAATAAATGGAAAAAACAACACCTATTGTTGATTCTAAATTAAGACATATTGTAAAAGTCCCTCAATGTATTTATGATGTTTCTGGGATTACAATTAATGGAAGAAGAATTAAATCATTAATCTTTTCAACAGATGTTGCGATTATTTCTAATTGCAATGCTGATGCAGTGATTGCTGTATATCCTTTTACACCGACAATGCAGATTACAAATGCGATTATAGAAGTGGCTCAAAAACCTGTCTTTGCAGGTGTTGGAGGAGGAACAACAGCTGGACCAAGAGTTAATAAAATTGCTTTAGATGCAGAATTGCATGGAGCATCAGCAGTTGTATTGAATGCACCAACAAAAACAAAGTTTGTGCAGGAATTAGCATCTATTATTGATATTCCTATTGTTTTAACTGTTGTTTCAACTGATGAACCTTTAGAGGAAAGAATGCTTCATTCTGGAGCAAGTATTATTAATGTATCAGGTGGTAAAAAGACTGTTGAAATTATAAAAGCATTACGTGAAATAGATAAAGATTTTCCTATTATTGCGACAGGTGGTCCTAGTGATGAAACAATAAGAGAAGTTATCAAAGCAGGTGCAAATGCAGTGACTTATACACCACCTACAAATGGAGAAATATTTAAAGAAATGATGGAACGTTATCGTATACAATGTTCTCACCATGATGATTAAAGAGAATTTCAAGATTCTCTTTTTCTTTTATGATACTTATAAGTTATAAATGATAAAGAAAAACGTAAGCGCAAAATGAAAAAGCCCTATTATCAATCAACGACATTGATTATAATTAGAGCTGTAATAAATTGACAATTTATATATGTATGATTTACAGGACACGACTAAAAGATCGTATCTCTACGATTTTTTAGTCAGATATGTATTATCAGGCAATTCTTTTGACCATGGCATATAATTATCAAGGGCTTCTTCATCATTGATATCTATTTCTGTCAATGATGACAAAAGATAGTTAAAATATTCATAGGGATTGAGATTGTTTAGCTTTGCAGTTTCTATAAGTGAATATAAGGCAGCGCTTGTCTGTGCTCCCTGAACCGTATTGGTAAACAGCCAGTTGCGTCTGCCTACACAGAATGGGCGTATCGCATTTTCTGCTCGGTTGTTTGATATCTCTATTCTCCCATCTTCAAGGTAGACTCTTAGTTTTTCTTCCTGGTTGATGCTGTATTTGAGTGCTTCACTTAACTTTGTTTTATCCACTGCAACTTTTGAACATTCCCTGACATCTTCAAAGAAATCATCAACCAGTGGTTTTGACTGAACCTGTCGAATTTGCCTGATTTCTTCATAGCTTCTGTCCGCGTTTTCCTTTTCAATTTGAAAAAGCTTGTTGATCTTATGAAAAAGCCTATAGCTGGCAGTTTGTTTGAGATCTACCCCAGCAGGCGCACTGTCTAGTGCTTCCTTATATTTTCTACGACAATGAGCCCAGCATCCCATGTGTGTAATGCCTTCAAGTTTCTCATAGGCCTGATAGCCATCCGTCTGAAGTATATGATGATAGCCTTCCAGATGCTTCTGGGCATGCTCGTGTCCTCTTGTATTTTCGTATATGAAAACAACTATCTGCTTCTCCTCGCTGCGTCCTGTCTTGTATACCCACATATAGGATTTTGTGGTTGCCTTTTGATGCGGTGCCTTTAAAACCTGAACAGACGTTTCATCTCCGTGCAGGTATTGACTTTTTAACAGAACCTTATGCATATGACTAGCGATTGTCCTGAAATATTCATCATGCAGTTTGATCATCCAGTTGGCCATCGTCTGTCTTGACAGCTTCAGCCCCATCTGATTGAACATGACTTCCTGTCTATACAGAGGCAGTGCTTTGTTGAACTTGTTATCAATGATATATGACAGAAGTGATGGCGATGCAAAGCTCTTGTATATGACCGGTTCCTTCATGGGTGCCTTGTATATTGGCGATTGAACAGCTTCCCTGTCACATCGATCGCACGTATAGACATATTGAATATGTTCAATGACTTCATATCGTGCAGGATGGTAGACAAGCTCCTTTCTTTTGTTTTCGCCTATCTTTCTAAGCAGTGCACCACATTCTGGGCAGCTTTTATTGTCAATATCATGAATGACCTTCTTTACTGGCAGTGATGAAATATCTATTCCTCTCTGTCTGCTTTTTCTTTTTCTTCTGTATGTGATTTCTTCAAGTTCCGGTTCCTGCTTGATTGGTGTGGATTCTAGTTCAATTTCATCAAAAAGAGAAATCTGATTAGGAAGAACAGTCTTTTCTGAAGATGAACCAAAAAGCTTCTTCTGCTGAAGCTTGATCTGCTGACTGTACCAGTTCAGCTGCTCAGTCAATGCTTCAATCTTTTTATCCTTTTCATTGATCATCTTGATCAGTTCTTCCTGACTTAGATTTCTCAAGTTCATGACATCTTCACACCCCACATTACATGATTTCAGCTGTTTCGTATTATACCATAAAACAAACTGCTTTGTTAGATGAGAAGCTGCTTTTCTTTCAATTTTTCATCATATTCAAGACCCTCCAGAAGCCAACTGAGCTGACGGGAAGTGATGGCTCTTGTCAATGATTCCTGCGATTCCTGGATTTTGAATTTTCCATGTTCAAGTCTCTTGATGAACAGCCAGAAGCCGTTGCTTTCATAATAGAGAATCTTGATGCGATTTCTTGATCGGTTGGTAAAGATAAAAAGGCTGTGATCAAGGACATTCATCTGGAATTGGGAATGCACAATGAGTGTCAGCCCATCTATCGACTTGCGCATATCCACGAAATGCGTTGAAACGTAGATATTCTTGACTTCATCAGTGTTGATGATCATTTGAGAGCACCAATGATTCTGTCAAGAAGTGCAGGATCAAATTCAATACAATGACCATCAATGGTCATTGATACATTGGGGTGGGCATCATCCACAACCTCGACAGGAACAAATAAATTACTTTGAAGTTCATCATTTTCCAGTCGTCTTTTTGACTTATAGAAAGAAGACACACAGATATTGTTCTGTCTGCAGAATTCCTTGACAGTCAAAGTGCTTTCCTTTTGACTATTTATGATTTTTTTCCAATCATATTGCATATAGTAAGTACCTCCTTTTTTATTGTACTTACATTTTAAATGAATATCCGCAGTCTTGTTAGTGCCTTTTCATTTGTCGCTTACAGAAAAACAGATGAAATATGATATGATTGTATACGTTTCATCTGTTTTTGTTTTATGACTTTTGAATTTAATTGCAGGCAATTTTGTTATTTGCGAGCAATAGGATACACTTGGTTTTATGTAAATCTTTACAATATTTTAGCGTGTGATATTACTTTTATAAGTAAAATGATTTTACGTTTGCTTCTTTTCTACTATTATGTTTTTTATGAATTTTACATTGAAATATTGAGAGTTTTCTCCAAATCATTCGTTATATCCAAAAATCGCAGTTGGTTCAATAACTAAACCTCCAAAAATCGCACTTTAATTTTTACATAAACCTCCAAAAATCGCAATAAATTTCTTTTTATTTAAAAATACGATAGCCTTGATGTCAGCAATTCTTATAATATTTTGTTATGTTATAGCATAAAAGAAGTCATTTAAATATATCGCTATGTATAACAATATTGTTGAATGAGATCATAAAGAATTTGTTTCAAATATCATCTCAGTCTGTTCTTCTGTCAATCTGCTTCCTTCTATTTTGTTGGAATTGTAAGAAAAATGAACCGATAGAGATTTCTTTTCATTTTGGAATTCATTTGTTCAATAAGTTCTTTAGCCAATTTGTGAGTATCCATATTCATATGATCCTTTCTGCTTTGTCTATATGCATTATAACAAAAATAGACTTCAACAATAAACAGACATATACTTTTGTTATTTGTTTTCTATTCTATCGAATGCAACTATAAAAATGATATAAAAGCATCTATAGTTATTGTGAGAACATCTTTATTTGACTGTAAATGATAATGGTTCTTTTCCTATAAGAGTTTATTTCAATGAAAAATAATGACTTTTCCTTGTTTATTCGCTATAATAAGCGAGAGGTGAAGAATGTGAAACAGTATTTAGAAATGTGTCAATATATATTAGAACATGGGGAAGATCGTGATGATCGTACAGGAACAGGGACACGTAGTGTTTTTGGTTATCAGACACGTTATGATTTACGTGCTGGTTTTCCTTTATTAACAACGAAAAAAATGTTTTTAAGACCGATTGCAGAAGAATTGTTATGGTTTATTAAGGGAGATACAAATATTAAATATCTGGTTGATAGAAATGTCAAAATTTGGAATGAATGGCCTTATGAAAACTTTAAGAAATCTGAAGATTTTCATGGTGAGAGTTTAGAAGAATTTGTTGCTAAAATAAAAGAATTACCTGCTGATGATCCGTTTGTTTTAAAATATGGGGAATTAGGACCAGTCTATGGTAGACAATGGCGTAATTTTAATGAACAAGGGGTTGATCAGTTATCTATTTTAATTGATGGTTTAAAAAATAATCCTTTTTCAAGAAGACATATTGTGAGTGCATGGAATCCAGTTGAAGTGGATCAGATGGCTTTACCACCATGTCATGCTTTTTTACAGTTTTATGTGTCAGCTGATAAAAAATATTTATCTTGTCAATTATATCAAAGAAGTGCTGATACATTTTTAGGAGTGCCATTTAATATTGCTTCTTATGCTTTAATGACAGCAATGTTAGCACAAGTCTGTGGATATGAAGCAAAAGAATTTATTCATACAATTGGAGATGCTCATATTTATAAAGATCATTTTGATGTTGTTAAAGAGCAGTTATCAAGGGAACCATTACCATTATGTCAATTAAAGTTAAATCCAGAAATTAAATCTTTATTTGATTTTACGATTGATGATATTTCTATTGAAAACTATCAAAGTCATGGAAGATTATATGGAAAGGTGAGTGTCTAATGATTAGTATTATTGTAGCTATGGATGATAATCATTTGATTGGAAAGAAAGATTCATCTAATGGTATGCCTTGGGATAATAAAGAAGATTTAAAGCATTTTAAAGACACAACGATACATCAGACGATATTAATGGGTTATACAACATATCAAGCGATTGGTAGACCATTACCTCATCGTCATACCATTGTTGTGAGTTTTGAACCTTTTGAAGATGAACGTGTAGAAGTGAGAACATCTTTAGAAGAAGTGATTCAGGAATATAAAGAAAGTGGAAAGGATTTGTTTATATCTGGAGGCGCTTCTATTTATAAACAGTCTTTACCTTTTGTTGATCAATTATTGATTTCTAAAATTAAAGGAACACATGTTGGTGAAACATATTTCCCGGATTTTGAAGATTATGGTTTTGTTTTAAAAGAAGTGAAACCATTTGAAACATTTGATTTAGAAATCTATCAAAGAGGTGCCTAATGAAAAGAATTATATTTTTAGTTATAAGATTATTGTATAGAATACCGGGATGGTTATTAACGATTCATCGTTATAATAAACATAAAGAAGATGTTAGTTTTGAAACAAGATTTGATTTTACACAAAAATTAATTAGAAAAGTCAATGAAAAATCAAGAGTCAATATTCATTGCTTTGGTAAAGAAAATTTACCAGAAGAACAGGGATATTTAATGGCTCCTAATCATCAAGGGTTGTTTGATGCACTTATTTTGTTTGGAACACATGATCAACCTTTTAAATTTATTGTAAAAAAAGAATTAATGCATGTCTTTGTTTTAAAAAATGTATTACATATGGTTGATGCATTAGCGATTGATCGTGAAAATATTCGTGCTTCAGTCAAAGTGATTAGACAAGCTTCAAAAGATATGGCAGCTGGAACAAGTTATGTCATTTTTCCAGAAGGGACAAGATGTCGTCAACAAAATAAAATGTTGGAGTTTAAAGGTGGAACCTTTAAATCAGTCATGAATGCAAAAAAACCAATCGTTCCTGTTGCATTGATTGATTGTTATAAAGTGTTTGACAATAATTCCATTGAAAAAGTAGATGCTCAGATTCATTATTTAACACCTATTTATTATGATGAATATAAAGATATGAGCAGTACAGAAGTTGCAAGTATGGTACAATCAAGAATAGAAAAGTGTATCAACGAAAATGAGAATAAATTTTAAAAAGAATTTATTCTTTTTTTTCTTATGAATTTTTTCACAAAAGCATTGATAAATTCAAAATAATTTGTATTTTTCATTTGTTTTGAACCTAAAAATGAGTGTAAAAGCAAAGAAAAAACCTTGATATATAAACGCTTTCAAGCTATAATATATGTAGTTCAAAAAAGGAATGGGAAGGAGAATTTTTTTATGAACAAATTATTAAAAGTTTTAGCTGCATCTGCTTTAGTAGCTACTGTTTTAGTAGGATGTGGTAAGAAAGGTGAAGATACTGGAGCAGCTGCTGAAGGTGCTAAATATGCAAAAGCTGGTTTAGGAGTTGTAAGTTCTTATTCTGACGGTCAAGTGAACTCAACTATTGCTGCTGTTGGATTAGATGCTGATGGAAAAGTTCAATATATTGATATTGACGTAGCTCAATCTACTCCAGGTGGGGATGCTGAAAAAACAAAAACTAAAAAAGAATTAAAAGAAGAATATGGAATGAAAGGTGTTTCTCCAATCGGTAAAGAATGGTATGAACAAGCACAGTTCTTTGAACAATTCTGTAAAGGTAAAACAGCTGATGAAATTGCTGGAATCGAAACAGAAAAACGTGATGAAGAACATACAACAGTTCCAAAATCTGGTTCTGATTTAGCTGCTGGATGTACAATGGACATCGGTGAATTTAAAGAAGCAGTTGCTAAAGCAATCGCAAATGCTCAAGATGCTAATGCTGATAAAATTGGTGTTGGTGAAGTTATGGCTAACGATGGTGAAGCTAAACAATTAGATACAACTATCGCTTTAGTTGCTACTGATGCTGATGGTAAAGTTGTTTATTCAAAAATTGATGTAGCTCAAATCAATGAAAAAATTACTGATACAAAATCAGAAAGAAAAGAAGAATATGGAATGAAAGGTGTTTCTCCAATCGGTAAAGAATGGTATGAACAAGCAGCTACATTTGAAGAATACTGCAAAGGTAAAACAGCTGATGAAATTGCTAAAACTGAAACAGAAAAACGTGATGAAGAACATACAACAGTTCCAAAAACTGGTTCTGATTTAGCTGCTGGATGTACAATGGATATTGGAGCATTCTTAGAAGCTGTAGCTGAAGCATTCACTAATGCTCAATAAAAATGATGAAAACCATGAAAAAATTCATGGTTTTTTTTGATGTTTATTGTTATAATGAAAAACGGTGATGAAATTGAAGAAATTAGTCTTAAGTTTATTATCTTTGTCAATGATGATGATCATGACAGGGTGTTCAAAAAAATATGAATTAATGAGTCATTATATTACAGGACCTTTTGATACCATTACAACATATATGTCTTATGTCAGTAGTGAAGATGAGTTTAATGAACAATGTGATTATATTGAAGAACAGTTGAATTATTATGATCAGTTGTTTGATAAATATAATACATATAATGGTATGAATAATTTAAAGACAATTAATGATAATGCAGGAAAAAAAGCTATTGAAGTGGATCAACCTTTGATTGATTTATTAAATTTAAGTATTGAAAGAAATCGAAAGATTTCTTCTAAGGTGAATATTGCTTTTGGAAGTGTCATTAATATCTGGCATGATTATCGTGAAGAAGCAGAAAGTCATGATGGTGTTGGTACGGTGCCAAGTGATGTGGAATTAGAAAAAGCCAATCAGCATACAAGTATTGATAGTATTGAAATTGATGAAAAGAAGAAAACAGTCTATATCAATGATGCTCTGGTATCTATTGATGTGGGAGCAACTGCTAAGGGTTATGCGATTGAACTGATTAAAGATGGATTGATTGAAATGGGTGTTGATAATTTCTTGTTAAGTGGTGGTGGCAATGTAGCCAGTCATGGGCAAAGAAAGATTCAAAAAGAGGGAGAATTTTATTTGGATGATTGTGCAGATAAATTCTGTGTCGGTATTGAATCACCTCAAGATGGAAATTATGCAGCCAGTGCAGATGATCCAGATAGTGAAAATGAAGCTGTATTGGTTGTACAGGGTGAGTCCATTGTGACAAGTGGGGATTATCAACGTTTTTATCAAGATGTCAATGGTGTGAGATACCATCATTTGATTGATCCAGAAACATTATATCCAGCTGTTCATTTTAGAAGTGTCAGCATTATTACAGAAGATAGTGGTTTGGCTGATTTCTTGAGTTCGGCAGTTTTTTTAATGGAATATGAAGAAGGATTGAAGTTAGTGAATTCATTAGATGGTGTTGAGGCTATCTGGTTATTGGAAGATGGAAAAATCAAAATGTCAGATGGTCTTAAGGATAATGATAATGTTTATATTATTGAAAAATCTAGATTAAATTAGGAGGAAATATGATGCAAAGTTATAAGACAAAAGGAACTTGTTCAAGTCGTATTGATTTTGATGTTGTGGATGGAAAGGTCACAGGTGTGAAATTTATTGGGGGATGTTCTGGAAATACACAGGGTGTTGCTAGACTTGTAGAAGGAATGAGTAAGGAAGAAGCCATTGCCAGATTGGAAGGGATTCGCTGTGGTGCGAAACCAACATCTTGTCCAGATCAATTAGCCCAAGCATTAAAACAAGCACAGTAGAACAGAAAAGTTCTACTTTTTTTGTCTTTTCTAGACAATTTTATCATATGATAAATTAGGTGATGTCTATGATGATACGTAGAATGAAAAAAATGCAGTTGTTATGTGGTGTGTTTTTGATATTGCAACTTGTCTGTTTTCAATGGATCATACCTTTTCATTTGTTGGCAGTTTTAGTGAGTATCATTATTATTATGAATCAAAGATGGTTTAAGGTGATTCAACTGCAATATCATTTTTATTTGATTGTGTTATATTTTTATCGTTTATGGATTTTAAGTATAGAAAGTTTTTATTTTTTAGATTTGATTTATGTTGTCTTTTGTTTGTATATTGCGATTATGTTGATTCTTTTCTCGTTTCATTGTATCTTATAATGATTTTTTTTGTTATAATGTAGCATAAAGAGGAGGCGATTGTATGTTTGGACATTTGCAGGTTTATAGTGGTTACAGTTTTCAACAAAGTACAATATTAATTAAAGATCTAGTTTTAGCTGCAAAAGAAAAACATTTAGATGCCTTAGCTCTAACAGATAAAAATAATATGTTTGGTGCGATGGAGTTTAGTGAAGCCTGTCTTCAAAATGGGATTAAACCTATTTTAGGAATGGAAGCCAGTGTTCTTATAGATGGTCAGATTTATCCTTTTATTCTTTTAGCTATTGATGATCAAGGCTATTTTGATCTCGTGCATATTTGTTGCGAAGTGAATTTAAGTAGTGATCGTGCGATTGCTTTAGATCAACTGGCTTTATATCATGAACATCTCTATGTGATTTCGGGATTAGAAGATGGAATTGTAGAACGTCATGTGGCTAAGGAAATGGAAGATGAAGCGATTAAGTATATGCGTTTGTTTCAAAAGCTTTTTCATGATCATTATTATATTATGTTACAAAATCATCATTTGAAAATGCAGGAAAAAGGCAATGAAAGAATGATGTCTTTGGCACGTTATGTCAAAGTCAAAGTGATTTGTTCTAATGAAGTGCGTTATTTAAAAAAACAGGATGCTTTAGCTGTGGATTTATTACAGGCTTCGGCTCAAGGAATTACACTGGACGCACAATATCAGCCTTTGACACAGGAAAAGTATTTAAAAGATGAAAAGGAAATGGAAAGATTGTTCCCTCCAGAAATCATTGAAGAAACAAGACATGTCTGTACGACATGTAAGGCGACAATTCCTTTGAATGAGAAATATTTACCAACTTATCCTGTTCCTCATCAGGGGAAAGCGGTAGATTATTTAAGAAGTTTATGCCATGTAGGATTAAAGAAACGTTTTCAAAATCAAGAAATTCCTGTGACATATCAAAAACGTTTACTCTATGAATTGAAAATTATTCATGAAATGGGTTTTGATGATTATTTTTTGATTGTCTGGGATTATGTACGCTGGGCAAAGGTTCAAAAAATACAAGTAGGACCGGGCAGAGGAAGTGCAGCTGGAAGTCTGGTTGCTTATGTTTTAGGAATTACCAATATTGATCCTTTACGTTATGATTTATTGTTTGAACGTTTCTTGAATCCAGAACGTGTATCCATGCCTGATATTGATATAGATTTTCAAGATGATCGTCGTGATGAAGTGATTCGTTATGTCATTGATAAATATGGTAAGGATCATGCGGCACAAATTGTCACATTCAATACATATGGTCCTCGTGTTGCGATGAAGGAAATGGGAAAGGTCATGGGTGTTCCTTTGCCTCGTTTAGAACTGATTGCGAAGATGATACCGACTTCACCAAAGAACAAAAAGACCATTACACAGATGTATCAGTCATCTGCTCAATTTCAATCTTTGATTAATCAAGATCAGCGTTTAAAGAAAATTGTA
The DNA here is from genome assembly GCF_042850985.1 of Massiliimicrobium timonense. Lineage (GTDB taxonomy): Bacteria > Bacillota_I > Bacilli_A > Erysipelotrichales > Coprobacillaceae > Allocoprobacillus. Next base: position 1,889,281 of record NZ_AP031415.1, on the reverse strand, counting down.
GGAGCAACAAGCATTATTGAACATTTACCACGTAATATTTCTACCCATGCGGCAGGGGTTATTTTATCAAAGCGTATTTTACATGAAGTTGTCCCTTTGGTTGTTGGTCCAACTTCTACATTAATGTGTCAATATTCTAAGGATTATATTGAAACAGCTGGTTTTTTGAAAATGGATTTTTTAGCATTGAAAAACTTGACAATGCTTGATTATATTTGTAAGGATATTGAACATAATCAAAAGATAAAAATTGTTTTAAATGAGATGCCTTTAGATGATCAAAAAACTTATCGTTTGATTTCTAAAGCAGATACTTTTGGTGTTTTTCAATTAGAATCTTATGGTATGCGTCATTTACTAAGACAGATGAAACCCTATTGTTTTGATGATATTGTGGCAGCTATTGCCTTGTTTAGGCCAGGACCAATGGAAAATATCCCGACTTATTTAAAACGTCGTTCACATCAAGAAAAAGTTGTATATCCTTTAAAAGAATTAGAACCTATTTTAAAATCAACTTATGGGATTATGGTGTATCAGGAACAGATGATGCAGGTTGCCCAAAAAATGGCAGGTTTTTCACTTGCGAAAGCTGATATACTAAGGAAGGCCACTTCTAAAAAAGAAACAGAATTGATGCATTCTATGAAAGAAGAATTTATAGCAGGTTGTCTGAAAAATGGATTTTCTCAAGAAAAGGCTCAAGAAGTATTTGGATTAATAGAGAAGTTTGCAGATTATGGTTTTAACAAATCTCATAGTGTTGCCTATGCTTATGTGGCTTATCAGTTAGCTTATTTAAAAGCCAATTATCCTTTGTATTTCTTTGCATCAATTTTATCGAATGAATTATCAAGTGAAAATACAAAGGTGCATTGTATTCAAGAGTGTAAAGCTTATCATGTTCGTATCTTACCACCTTCTGTGAATCATTCACAGGCACGTTTTATGGTGGAAGAAGGGCATATTCGTTATTCTTTATTGGCTATTAAAAATGTGGGATATGCTGGTTATAAGGCTATTATTGAAGAACGTCAAAAAGGTTTGTTTAAAGATATTTATGATTTTATGATGCGTATGGAAAATTCACATCTTTCTAAAAAGATGTTAGAATCATTAGTGGATGCAGGGGCTTTGGATGAATTTGGTTTATCACGTCAGACGATTTTAAAGAATCTCGATGCGATTAGGGATTATGGTCATTTAAAAGAAAATCTGGGGATTGAAGAAAAACCTGTTTTAACGATTTATCAAGATCAGCTTGAAGAAAAATTAAATCGTGAAAAGGCTGTATTAGGTGTTTATTTATCCATGCATCCTTTAGAGTTAAAAAAACAGAAAATCAAAGTGTCCTATGTTAATGTGTCCAGTTTAGATGAATATGTGCATAGGACAGTCAATGTTGTAGTACAATTACAACGTGTGAAAAATATAACAGATCGTAAAGGTCAGGAAATGTGTTTTATTGAAGCAATGGATGAAACAGGAAGTTTGGATGGTGTTGTTTTTGCTTCAAGGTATAAGGACATAGGAATGATGTTAAAGAAAGGAAATATTTGTCTTATTCAAGGAAGAGTGGATATGAAAGATAAATTGTCTTTCATTGTGGATAAGGCAAGGGTGATTGAATAGATATGGAAGAATTAGTTTTGATTGATGGAAATTCATTGTTGTTTAAGGCCTATTATGCCACAGCATCAATGGGAAATTTAATGGTGAATAAAGATGGAATTCCAACGAATGCTGTGTTTGGTTTTGCCAATATGTTACAAAAGATATTAGAGCGTGAAAGTGCTTATGTTGTGGTCGCTTTTGATTATGGAAAAAAGACTTTTAGAAATGATTTATTAGATCAGTATAAAGCCACACGAAAAGAAACACCGGATGAATTAAAATGTCAATTTGCGATGGTGCGTGAGTTTTTAGAAGCTTATCAGATTCCTTATTATGAAATGGAAGGATATGAGGGTGATGATTTGATTGGGACATTATCCAAATTAGGTGAAGAACAGGGATTAACAGTTTCTATTTTTACAGGGGATAAAGATGCTTTTCAGCTTGTTTCCAATCAGACAACGGTTTATCGTACGGTTAAAGGAGTGACGCAATTAGATGTGTATACTCCTGCCACATTGGATGAAAAATATGGTTTAAAGCCTGATCAGATTCGTGATTTTCTTGGTTTAATGGGTGATAGTGCTGATAATATTCCTGGTATTAAGGGGGTTGGTGAAAAGACCGCTTTAAAACTGCTTCATGAGTATGGAACAATTGAAAATTTAAAGGAACATATGAATGAAATCAAAGGAAAGATGGGAGAAAAAATTCGTGAAAATATTGACTTAGGTCTTCAATCAAAAAAGATTGCGACAATTCTTCGTGATATTCCTATGACACTCGATTTAAATCAAGCCAGATATAATGGTTATGATTTTGAAAAATTAAAAGCTTTTTATACTCATTATGATATGAATTCACTTTTAAAAAAGATTTCCGTAGAATCAAGAAAAGAACAAAAAACAGATTTTCAATATGAAGTGGTTCATACCATGCCATTGATTCAAGAAGACAGCAGTATATTAGGTGCTATCTATGATCAAAATTATCATAAATCCATTGTCTTAGGTTATGCTCTTTATAATGCGCATCAGGCTTATTTTATAAGTTATGAAGATGCTTTAAAAGATCAGCAATTCTTGGATTATTTAAAAAATCCTCAATATCATAAATATAGCTATAATATCAAAGCACAGATTTTATCAGCAAAATGGAATGGAATTGAAATTCAAGGTATGGATTTTGATTTACAGTTAGCTTCATATATTTTAAATCCAAGTCTAAAAGATGAGATGAAATATATTGGAGATTATTATGGTTACACATCTTTACAATATGAAGAAGAAGTCTTTGGTAAAAATACGAAGAAACATATTCCAGAGATGGATTTACTTGCGAAACATACCATCTCTAAAGCTAAAGCCATTTATGAGTTGAAAGATCAGGCTATTGAAAAATTGAAACAGGAAGATCAATATGATTTGTATCAGAATTTAGAATTACCTGTTACTTATATATTGGCGGATATGGAATATGTTGGAGCGAAGGTTGATGTCAATGTTTTAAAGAAGCTGGAACAGACTTTTGATGCTCAAATTAAAGAGATTGAAGAAGATATTTATACTTTGGCTGATGAAAAATTTAATATTGCTTCACCTAAACAGTTAGGAGATATTTTATTTGGTAAACTGGGTTTACCAAATGGTAAAAAAACTAAGAGTGGTTATTCCACATCACAGGATATTTTAGAAAAGATTGAAGATTTACATCCCATTGTTCCTTTGATTCAGCAATATCGTATGTTAACAAAATTATCATCTACTTATGTTAAAGGTTTACAGGAACAGGTTTTTGCGGATGGAAAAATACATACAATTTTTAATCAGGCTTTAACACAGACGGGTCGTTTATCTTCTATTGATCCAAATTTACAAAATATTCCTGTACGTCAGGAAGAAGGTAAACTGATTCGACAGGCTTTTGTTGCTAGTCATGATTATTTGGTTTCCTTTGATTATTCACAAATTGAGTTACGTATTTTAGCTCATCTGGCGAAGGTTAAATCATTGATTGAAGCTTTCCATCAAAATAAAGATATTCATACCCATACGGCAGCTTTGGTATTTAAAGTGAAAGATGAAGATGTGACACCACAAATGCGTCGTCAGGCAAAAGCTGTGAATTTTGGTATTATTTATGGTATGGGTGAATTTAGATTATCTAAGCAAATTGGTGTGACACTCAGTGAAGCGAGAGAATTTATTCGTCGTTATTTTGAAGAATATCCAGAAATCAAACAATATATGGAACGTGTTGTAGAAGATTGTAAACGTGATGGTTATGTTTCCACAGTTTTAAATCGTAAACGTTATATTCCTACAATTCATGATAAAAACTTTATGGTGCGTGAACAGGCGAAGCGTTTTGCGATGAATTCACCGATTCAAGGAAGTGGTGCTGATATTTTAAAACTGGCGATGATTCAAGTCGATCGTTTAATGAAAGAAAAACATATGAAATCTCAGATGATTTTACAGGTTCATGATGAATTGATCTTTGATGTGTATAAAGATGAATTAGAAGATATGATGACAATGATTAAAACAGCGATGGAAAATGCTTTTCAAATGGAAGTGCCTTTAAAGGTCGATGGAGCTTATGCATCCAACTGGTATGATTTAAAATAGGTGACTTATGCCAGAATTACCAGAAGTTGAAACTGTCAGACGTACACTCAAGAATTTTATTATAAGACGTCCAATTCTAGGAATAGATGTTTATTACTCACGTATAATAGTGGGCGATGTCAAACAATTTATTGAAGCTTTCACAGGGGAAGTTTTTTGTGATATTGACCGTGTTGGAAAGTATCTGATCTTTCAATGTCAAGAACATGCCTTTGTTTCCCATTTGCGTATGGAAGGAAAGTTTCATATCGTTGATTGGGATGAACCAGTTAATAAACATACCCATGTTGTGTTTCATATGGATCATCATCAAGATTTAAGATATATTGATACCAGAAAATTTGGTCGCATGGAATGTGTCGATTTGCATCATTATCGTGAACAGATGCCTTTAAAGAAATTAGGTCCAGAACCTTTTGACATTACAGTTGAAGATTTGTATCAACGTTTACATCATTGTTCCTTACCTATCAAATCAGCTTTATTAGATCAAAGTATTATGTGTGGTATTGGAAACATTTATGCTAATGAGATTTGTTTTTATATGCATATGGATCCACGTACACGTGCTTCACGCTTATCGAAAAAAAGAGTCGCTGAATTAAAAGAGGTGGCTATCAATGTTTTAAATGATGCCATTCGTCAAGGAGGAACAACAATTCATTCCTTTGATGCTAATGGGATTCATGGACTATTTCAAGTTCAATTAAAGGTACATGGACAAAAAGAATGTTCTGTTTGTCATCATCCTATTAAGAAAGTGATGGTACATCAGCGAGGAACTTATTTTTGTCCCCATTGTCAAAAGAAACGTTATTAGAGGTGTTATTAATGAGTCGAGTTATTGGAATTACAGGGTCTATTGCAGTTGGAAAAAGTACAGTGACACAATATTTAAAAACACATGGTTATTGTGTCTTGGATGCTGATGAGATTTCTCATCAGGCTTTAGAAAAAGAAAGTCACTGTTATCATCAAATTGTAGAATGTTTTGATTGTCTGGATGACAATCAAAATATTTCTCGTCAAAAATTAGGACAAATTGTTTTTCATGATCCTCAACAAAAAGCCTTATTAGAAAGTATTATTCATCCCTATGTTCAAGACATGTTAAAAAAAGGAATCGAACAATGTCAAGAACCGCTTGTTTTTTTAGATGTTCCTTTGTTATATGAAACACATATGGATACGATGTGTGATGATGTGATGGTTGTTTATGTTGATGAAAAAACACAGTTAAAGCGTTTAATGAAACGTAATCAGATAGATGAAAAACAGGCAAGATTGTTGATGAGTCAACAGATTTCAATTGAAAAGAAAAAAGAGATGGGGGACTATATTATTGATAATCGTCAGAATTTTGAAGATTTATATGTTCAAATAGAAAGAGTTTTAGAGGTTTTAAAAAATGAAATTGTACGTCACTGATCTTTATCGTGTAGAAATGCGTTATCCATTGGATGAAGTCCAGATCGATACACTTTATTATTTGTATCAGCCTTTCATTGGTTCAACAGCCTTACAGGTTTATATGATGCTGGTGATGGAAGGAAAACGTATGCGACGTTTTATTGCACCTTGTCCTCTTTCTCGCTTACTATCTTTTGTATCTATCAATATTATGGAACTGGAAAAAGCTTTGCGTTCACTTGAAGCGATTGGCTTATTAAAAAGCTATGTTAAACATGAACAGGATATCACCCAATATATATATCGTATCTATGCTCCTTTATCATTGAAGGCTTTCTTTAAGAATCAGATTTTATCATCATTGCTTCAGTTTTCATTATCACAAGAAGATTTTCAAAAAACATTACAATATTTTAAAATATCTTTAGAAAATTTAGAGGGTTATGAAGATGTGACAGCTAAATTTCAAGATGTGTTTACAATTGAACATCTCCATAAAGGAACACGTTTATTAAAGTATCAAGAAGAATTTGTACAACAGGAATCACAAAATGTAAAAGTTCAATATGATCGTGATTTGTTGTATCAAAGTTTAGCAGATTATCAGGTTAATCGTTCTTTATTAAGTCAAGAAGATTTGGACTATGCTGTAGAATTAGGATATGTTTATAGTGTGGATGCTTTGACTCTGGCTGGTTTGATAAAAGATGCAATGGAATCACAGGGATTGAATCGTCAACGCATAAAACAATCTATACAAAAGTACTTTGATATCCAACAATCATCTTCGTTACAGGAAATCTATCATAAACAACCCTTGCAGTTTCAAACACAAGAAGCCAGTGTTTCACCTCTCATCTTACATATGAAATATCTGGATACGATTACACCTTATGAATTGTTGAAGGAAAAACAGGGTGGAAAAGAGCCAGTCTATCATGATTTAATGATTGTGGAAACATTGATGGTGCAGTTGGGTTTAAAACCAGCAGTTGTTAATGTCTTGATTGAGTATGTATTAGGGAAAAATAATAATCGTTTATCAAAGCGTTATTGTGAGGCGATAGGAGCTTCATGGGCCCGTAAAAAAATTATGACAGCTATGGATGCTTATCGTGAATTAATGGATGCACCAGATGAAGAAGAAGTAGAAGATAAAAAAGAACCTGCAAGACAAGTATCTTCTGAGGAATTACAGGACTTATTGAATCAATTGAAGGAGGGACAATTATGAAAAGCGTAGCAGATATGATTTTTCAAAATGATGATATTCAAAAAATCAAATCAGAAAGTCAATATGCTTTACTCAAAGAAAAAAATATTCAGCATTTCTTAAAACAGAACCATTTAGATGCTTCAGTGATGGAAGATTACTGGGTGGAGTTTTTAGATTACAATGATGATTTTCATATTTGCCAATCCTGTCAGGGATTAGACTATTGTCCTAAAGAAACAATAGGTATGCAAAAGATGCTTTCTTACAATGATGGACAAATCATTTTAGAATTACAGAGCTGTCCTTATGGAAAAGCGATTGAAGCCAAAAGACAGTTATTAGATCATTTTGTGATGAGCAATGTTTCTCAAGAGTTAATGTTGACGGATTTATCTTCTTTAAAGCTGGTTCAAGATACACAGCATCTTACACCAGCCTGTCAAGATGCTTTGGTACAAATCTTAAAATATTCGCAAACACCAACTTCACAAGGTTTGTTTTTACATGGACCTATGGGAAGTGGGAAAACAACATTATTGGCTGGATTAATGAATTCATTAGCTAAAAAGGATAAACAGATTGGATTTATTCATTTTCCAACTTATCTGATTGATTTAAAGGCGAGTTTTTCTTCGGGGGATAATGCTTATGCAATGGATAAATTATTGAAAGTGGATTATTTATTGCTGGATGAAATTGGTGAAGAAAATATTACAGCGTGGTCTAGAGATGAAATTTTATTAACGATTTTATCATATCGTTTATTGAATCATTTGCCTACTTTTTTTACAAGTTTATATGGTTATAACGAACTAAAAAAGGTGTATACTTTAAAAAAAGGTGATGAAATTCGTGCAAATACAATTATTTCAAAATTGAAAGCGTTAAGCATTGAAATAATGCTTGACTGAACGAATTTGACGATATAGAATGTACTCGAAAGTGTAGAACACAACACCATTTTATGATAAAATAATAAGTAATAAAGCGAGAGGAGAAAAGTTATGGTTAAATGCATTGGAGTATTAACTTCTGGTGGAGATGCACCAGGAATGAACGCAGCGATTCGTGCTGTCACAAGAACTTGTTTAAACAGAGGAATTAAAATTTATGGAGTTAGACTTGGATATAAAGGACTTCATGATGGGGAATTTATTGAATTTGATAGTCATAGTACACGTAATATTATTAATATTGGTGGAACATTCTTAAAATCTGCTCGTTTCCCAGAATTTAAAGACCCTAAAGTCAGAGAAGAAGCCATTGAACAAATGAAAAAAGTTGGAATGGAAGCTTTGGTTGTTATTGGGGGAGATGGAAGCTATAATGGTGCTTTGAAATTAACAGAAATGGGAATTAACTGTATTGGTATTCCTGGAACAATAGATAATGATATCCCTGATACTGATTTTACAATTGGTTTTGATACAGCTTTAAATACAATTGTTGATGCATTGGATAAACTAAGAGATACATCTAGTTCTCATCAAAGATGTACAATCTTGGAAGTTATGGGAAGAAGATGTGGTGATTTAGCTGTTCATGCTGGACTTGCATGTGGTGCTGAAATGATTGTCACAAGTGAAAGTGGTTTTGATGAAGAAGAAGTCATTGAAACATTAAAACGTTCTAAAGCTTCTGATAAAAAACATGCGTTGGTTGTTATTACTGAACATATTACAGATGTTCATGAACTTGCAAAACGTGTTGAAGAAGCCACAGGATTTGAAACACGTGCCAATGTTTTAGGACATATGCAAAGAGGTGGACGTCCATCTGCCAGAGATCGTGTTTTAGCTACACGTATGGGAATTAAAGCTGTTGAATTACTTGAAGAAGGTAAAGGTGGACTTTGTATTAGTGATGTCAAAGGTGAAATTGTTGGACTACCAATTCAAGAAGTCTTAGGGCATAAACGTCAAGTCAATCAAGGTATTTACGAAGATGTATTAAAACTTCGTTAAATATAAACTAAGCTATAGGAGATTAATTGAGAATGAAAGATAAGATGAAGAAAACAAAGATTATTTGTACAATTGGACCTGCTTCTGAAGATCCAAAAATGTTAAAAAAATTAGTTTTAGCAGGTATGAATGTTATGCGTTGTAACTTCTCTCATGGAGATCATGAAGAACATGGTAAAAAGATGCAGACAATGCGTGATGTCAATGCTGAACTTGGGACAAACTGTGCTATTTTATTAGATACAAAAGGGCCTGAAATTAGAACTGGTGATTTTGAAGGTGGATTTACTGAATTTAAAAAAGGACAAGTGTCTACAATCTGTGTGGAAGATATCGTAGGGACTGCAGATCGTTTCACAATCACTTATAAAGATTTATACAAAGATGTTAAACCTGGTGGATTTATCTTAGTGAACGATGGTCAAGTGGAATTATTAGTTGACCATGTTGAAGGAACTGATATCGTTTGTGTTTGTGCAAATGATGGTAAAGTAAAAAATAAACGTGGAATCAATGTTCCTGGTATCGAACTTGGATTTGATTTCATTTCTGAAAAAGATAGAGCTGACTTAGAATTTGGATGTCAACAAGATGTAGATTACATTGCTGCATCATTTGTGCGTCGTCCTCAAGACGTTTTAGATGTTAAAAAAGTATTAGTTGAAAATGGAAAACCTGATATTCAAATCATCGCTAAAATTGAAAATAGCGAAGGTGTTGAAAAAATGGATGATATTATCAAAGTTGCTGATGGTATCATGGTTGCACGTGGGGATTTAGGTGTTGAAGTTCCTGCTGAAGATGTACCATTAATTCAAAAAGAATTAATCAGAAAATGTAAAGCAGCTGGTAAAGTTGTTATTACTGCAACACAAATGCTTGAATCTATGCAAGAAAATCCAAGACCAACTCGTGCTGAAGTCAGCGACGTTGCAAACGCTATTTATGATGGTACTGATGCTATTATGTTATCTGGTGAATCTGCACAAGGTAAATATCCAGAAGAAGCTGTTATGGTTATGAACAAAATTGCAATTAAAACAGAATCTACATTAGATTATGCTTCATTACATAGAAAAGCTGTCAGAACTGCATCTGATGATCCTTCTGAAGCTATCTGTATGTCAGTAGCTGAAATTGCAACAAAATTCAATGTTGCTGTCATCGTTGCATTTACAGAATCTGGATTTACAGCAAAGAAAATGTCTAGATATAGACCAGAATGTCCAATTATTGCAGCAACTCCATATGAAAAAACAACTAAGAAATTAGCAATTAACTGGGGTGTTAAATCTGTAACATGTAAACACATGGATACGACTGAAGGTTTATTAAACTTAGCTGAAGTGATTGCTAAAGAAAATGGTGTAAATGCTGGGGAAACAATTCTTGTGACAGGAGGAACTCCTGGTGTAGAAGGAACAACAAGTTATTTACAATTAATCACAGTTAAATAAATTTTCAATCAATTTCTATTGAAAGTATCACTTTGAAAGTGATACTTTTTTTTCAAAATATAAAAATAGTCATCATTTATACACAATTTTATGCTATTTTAAATATTGAGGAAAGAATATTTTCTTTTTGAGAAAAAAGATATTTTTTCTTCAAAAGAAAGGTATGATAATCATGTTTCATGATGTTGGAAAAAAATTAAAGATTTGTGCTTATATATTCATCGTTTTTTATGTTTTTAAATCCATATGTTTTCAATTCCAGTTTATGTGGTCATTACAAAGTATGATGGTTTTGTCTATTGATTTTATTTTTGCTGTAGTGATTGCTTTGGTTATTTATGGCTGTGGATTGGTTATTCAGTTATTTGAAAATCGAAAGGTTTTATAAAAGTGTCAAAATTGACGGGGAGGGGGTAAAAACCGTGACTTGTAAAGTATCTAAAATTTTGAAAATATGTGCTTATGTTTTTTTGATTGGAAGTATTGTTCAACAAGGATATTCTATAGCAGCAAATACATCTTATTTAAATACAGGACAATTGATGGGAGTTCAATCAATGTTAATGATGTTGTGGTCTTGTTTTATCTCTCTATTGCTTTCGTTTGTTATTTATGGATTTGCTGAAATTGTAGAATATTATGAATTCATGAAAACAAAAGAAACAGATGTCTTGACAAATCAGAATAATGATGTAAAATAATTTTACAAGCGATGATTTAGGATATGTTTTTATAAGTGATTGGTTAGAGAGAAGATGGCTGGTGAAAATCTTGGATAGCTTATAAAAATACTCCCTAATAGCTACGCTCGAAAGAGATGGTCGTATAACTGCGTTAAAGTTTTGAGGTTATCTGTCGATAATGAATAAAGGTGGTACCACGAGATTTCGTCCTTTGGATGAAATCTCTTTTTTATGAGGAGGTGACAACATGATAAAAGGATATTTGGAATTTCCTGCCATCAAACATGAAGCATCTATGAGGGCTTTTATTCAAGCTATGAAAGATGAAAATAATCCCTTTGGTATCAATGGTGCCGGTTCTTATGGAACGGAGAGCACTTATCAACAATGGATTGCCAGAGAGAAAAAGAATCATTTGGGGATTGAACTGCAAAATGGTTATGTCCCGGCAACAGAGTTTCTTTATATTGTTGATGATGTTGTGGTGGGATGTATCAATATTCGGCATTGTTTAAATGAAGAACTCTTGCGTCATGGAGGGCATATTGGTTACTCCATTCATCCTTCTTATCGCCGTCAAGGACATGCGACAAGGATGTTGCAGGAAGCTTTAAAGTATTGTAAGCAATGGGATATTTTCCCAGTTTTAGTCATCTGCCATAAAGATAACATAGCATCTCGAAAAACAATTGAAAAATGTGGTGGACAGTTTGAAGATCAGTGTGATGATATATTAAGATTTTGGATTGGAGGAAAAGAAAATGAGAGATTTTAAAAACGAAGAAGCACTCAATACATTAAATCACTCTTGTGCTCATGTTTTAGCACAGGCTGTGAAGCATTTATACCCACAGGCAAAATTCTGGGTAGGTCCAGTTGTGAGTGAAGGATTTTATTATGATATAGATTTAGGGGATCAAGTGATTACAGATGAAGATTTACCTAAAATTGAAAAAGAAATGAAAAAAATCTGTAAAGATGGAAAAAGAATTGTCAGAGAAGATATTTCTAAAGCTGAAGCTTTAGAAATGTTTAAAGATGATCCTTATAAATTAGATCTTATTGAAGGATTAGAAGATGGACAAATTAGCTGTTATCGTCAAGGAGATTTTGTTGATTTATGTAGAGGACCACATGTAGAAACAGTGAAGCTTTGTAAGAATTTTAAATTATTAAAACATTCTGGAGCTTATTGGAAAGGTGACAAGAATAACAAAGTCTTACAAAGAATTTATGGTGTTTGTTTCCCTACTGCTGAAGAATTACAGGAACATCTGGATTTCTTAGAAGAAGCGAAAAAAAGAGATCATAAAAAATTAGGAAAAGAACTTGATTTATTTATGATGAGTGAATATGCTCCTGGAATGCCATTTTTCTTACCACATGGTATGTTATTAAGAAATACATTGGAACAGTACTGGTATGAAGAACATGCCAAAGAAGGATATCAGTTCATTAAAACCCCAATCATGATGTCAAGAGAATTATGGGAAGTTTCTGGACATTGGGATAACTATAAAGAAAACATGTATACAAGTGAAGTTGATGAACGTGAATTTGCGATTAAACCAATGAACTGTCCAGGAAGTATGCTTGTTTATAAAAATAGTTTACATTCGTATAAAGATTTACCATTACGTATGGGAGAACTTGGACAGGTGCATAGACATGAAGCCAGTGGAGCTTTAAATGGTTTATTTAGAGTGCGTACATTTACACAAGATGATGCCCATATCTTTATGACACCTGATCAGATTGAAAGTGAAGTCGTACGTTTGATTTCATTTATTGATCGTGTTTATTCAAATTTAGGCTTACCATATGATATTGAATTATCAACTCGTCCAGAAGAAAAATATATTGGAGATTTAGAAATCTGGGAAAAGAGTGAAGCTGCTTTAGCAGCTGCCTGTAAAGCAGCTGGGAAAGATTTTAAAGTTAATCCTGGAGATGGAGCTTTCTATGGTCCAAAACTTGATTTCCATGTCAGAGATTCTTTAGGTAGAGTCTGGCAATGTGGAACAATTCAATTGGATATGAACTTACCAGAAAGGTTCGATTTAACTTATGTTGATCATCATGGTGAAAAAGTCAGACCAGTTATGTTGCACCGTGTGATCTTTGGATCTATTGAAAGATTTATTGGTATTTTAATTGAACACTTTGCCGGAGCATTCCCATTATGGTTAGCACCTACACAAGTTAAAGTGATTCCAGTTAAAAATGAATATCATTTAGATTATGCAAAAGAAGTTTATCAACTTCTAGAAGCGAAAGGTATTCGTGTGGAATTAGATGATCGTGAAGAAAAATTGGGTTATCGTATTCGTGAAGCACAAATGAAAAAGATTCCATATCAGTTAGTATTGGGAAATAATGAACGTGATGAAAGAACAGTGACTTATCGTCAGTATGGAGAACAAAAACAGACAACTGTATCATTGGATGAATTTGTTGATATGGTTTTAAAACAAATTGAAGAAAAATCAAGATAAGCGAGTGGAATGACTCGCTTTTTGATTGAAAAGAAAAAGTTATTTCATGACAATGAAATAACTTTCATTTTTTATTCATATAAAGCTGTTGATAAATAACGATCGCCACCATCAGGTAATAAAATAACAATATTTTTATCTTTGTTTTGAGGTTCTTTTGCCAGTTTTTGTGCTGCAAATAAAGCTGCACCAGAAGAAATACCTGTCAGTATACCTTCTTTTTTTGCGAGTTGACGAGCAGCTTGAAAAGCTTCATCAGTAGATACTGTGATAATTTGATCATAAATATGAGTATCTAATGTTTCTGGAACAAAATTAGCACCAATACCTTGAATTTGATGAGGTCCAGCTTGTCCTTTGGAAAGAAGTGGGGAATCAGCCGGTTCTACAGCAACAATCTGAACTTGAGGATATTTTTCTTTTAAATAGCGACCAGCACCACTGATTGTACCACCAGTTCCTATACCTGCCACAAAGATATCAATCTGACCATCCATCTGCTGGTCAATCTCTGGACCAGTAGAAAGATAATGGGCTTTAGGATTGCTTAAATTGGTAAATTGGCTTGGAATAAAACTGTGAGGAATATCTTTTGCTAATGCTTCAGCCTTCGCAATCGCCCCACTCATTCCCTCTTTACCCGGTGTTAAAACAAGCTTTGCACCATAAGCTTTCATTAATTTTCTTCTTTCTTCACTCATGGTATCAGGCATAACGATGATCACTTTTAAACCTAAAGCACTACCAATAGCGCATAAACCAATGCCTGTATTTCCACTTGTAGGCTCAATAATTGTTGAGTCTAAATGAATTTGACCCGCTTCTAACGCATCCAGTAACATTCTTTTAGCAACACGATCTTTCACACTGCCGGCTGGATTATAATATTCTAGTTTTGCGAAAAGATGAGCCTGTGTATCTTCTAACTTTTCAATATGATGTAATTGTAAGATAGGTGTTTGTCCAACCATATCTTGAATACTATGATAAATTTTCATGAGATCACTCCTTTATTTTGTTTCATTATAAAAAGTATAGTCAAAAAAAGCAAAGAATATGATAAAAGTTTTATCATGGAAAATGGAATATTCTTTACCAAAAGAGATTATTCTATGTTATAATGAAAAAACATAGAGGGAGGAATAAAAATGATTTGTTATGATAAAAATGATATCAAGGATTTAAGAAATCATGAAGATCAATACTACATGCCAAGTGCATTATTTGATACAATGCAGTATAAAATGGTACGTTTAGAAGTAAAATGGGCTTATGTTGCCTGTTTAAATGTCATGTTGAAAAGTCCATTATATGATAATAATGGAAATGCTTATATTCGTGATGATCATCCTCAAGTTATTGAAGTTTTAAAAGATTTGGCACATAAAAATGTTGATCAAGCCAAAATTGATGGATATCTTCAAGAATTAGAAGATTGTGGATTGCTTCAAAAAGAAGGTAAAAATATTTATTTGAAAAAAATTTCAAACATTTTCTAGGAGGTTGTTATGTTTCAGTTGATAGTGAAAAAAACGATTCCTAATTATCAATCAACACAAACACCAGAAGTTAGAGAAAAATATGGAACACTTTGCAGTGTTCTTTCTATTATATGTAACTGTATTATGGTTATCTTTAAATTATTGTTTGGCTGGATAACACATTCGGTGGCCATTCAGGCTGATGGATTGAATAATCTTTCTGATATGGGAAGTAATTTAGCGACGTTATTTGGTTTTAAACTGGCAGGAAAACACCCAGATAGTGACCATCCTTATGGACATGGACGTTATGAATATATTGCGGGTTTAATTATTTCTTTTTTGATTCTTTTAGTGGCTTTTTCTTCCTTGAAAGAATCTGTGATGAAAATTTTTGAACCAGAAACATTGTCTTTTACATGGGGTGCAGTGATTGTTTTGATTGTATCTATCATGATGAAATTATGGATGGCAAGCTTTAATAAAAAAGCGGGACATTTGATTGATTCAACATCATTAAAAGCTGCTTCTCAAGATAGTTTAAATGATGTATGTGCTACACTCGCTACATTGATTTCATTATGTTTAAGCTTAGTCACTGATTTACCTGTGGATGGTGTGATTGGTGTCATTGTTTCAGTGGTTGTGTTTAAATCTGGAATTGAAATCTTTAAAGATACGGTTGATCCTTTGCTTGGAAAGGCACCGGATAAGGATTTAGTTGATGATATTTATCAATATGTTTTGTCTTTTGATAAGGTTTTAGGTATTCATGATTTTATGTTACATGATTATGGCCCTGGTCGTCAATATATGACTTTTCATGCTGAAGTGGATAGTCATGAAAATATGATGGAAGTTCATGATCAAATTGATGTGATTGAAAGATCTTTATTAGAGAAGTACAATATTTTAACAACAATCCATATGGATCCTATTGATACTCATGATGCTTTAACGAATGATTTAAAACAACAGGTAGAAAAGATTGTAAAAAATATCAATGAACAATATAGTATTCATGATTTTCGTCTAGTGAAAGGACCAACACATATCAATCTTATTTTTGATGTGTTATTACCAGCTGATGATGAGGTTTCACATCATGATATTAAAAAGCAGATTATTGAAGCTGTGCAAAAAATGAATAAACATTATTTTTGTGTAATTCAAATTGATCATGCATTTTTATAAAAAATATTTGACAAATCTTTATAAACACGATAAGATATTATTAACAACAGTGAAAAGAAGAGTAGTTTATGATGATTCAATAGAGAGTTCTTGGCTGGTGGAAAAGAATGATGAGGCATAAATGAAGATGGTCTTGGAGTTTCATTAGTGAATCGTTAGCTAATGGCGGGTGTACCCGTTATCGTACTAGAGTATGTTGGTACTCGAAAAGGTTGTTGTAGTGATATAACAATGAATTAAGGTGGTAACACGGGTTATAACTCGTCCTTAGTAGGACGAGTTTTTTTGTTGATAGGAGGGATTGGATGATTGAATTAAGACATATACAAAAAGTTTTCCATACACCTAAAGGAGATATTCATGCCTGTCAGGATGTGAATTTAACCATTCAAACAGGGGAAATCTTTGGTGTCATTGGTTATAGTGGAGCAGGAAAATCAACACTTGTTCGTATAATCAATCAGCTTGAAAAGCAGACAAGTGGTGAAGTGATGATTGATGGAGAAGATATTTCTTTATTGAATCCAAAGGATTTAAGAAAGAAAAGAACAAAGATGGGAATGATTTTTCAGCATTTTAATTTATTGTGGTCAAGAACTGTTCAAAAGAATATTGAATTGCCATTAGAAATTGCTGGTGTTGATAAAGAGATTAGAAAAAAGAAAACGAGAGAATTGATTGAACTGGTTGGTTTACAGGGACGTGAAAATGCATATCCAAGTGAATTGTCTGGAGGACAGAAACAACGTGTAGGTATTGCCAGAGCATTGGCTAATGATCCCAGTCTTTTGTTGTGTGATGAAGCCACGAGTGCATTAGATCCAGATACAACGGAACAGATTTTAGATTTATTAAAAGATATTAATCATAAGTTAGGAATTACCATTATTATGATTACCCATCAAATGGAAGTCGTACAAAAAATCTGTCATCGTGTCGCTGTGATGAGTGAAGGAAAAGTTGTTGAAGTAGGACGTGTCAAAGATATCTTTGAACATCCTCAACATACTGTGACAAAACGTTTTGTGAGAGATATATCAAGTAAGATTGATGATGATAAACAAAATGAAAACTTAAAAAAGATTTATCCAAATGGTATTTTATTAAGATTAACATTTGATGAAGATATTTCTAGACAGCCGATTGTTTCTCGTGTGATGAAAGAAACAACATTAGATATCAGTATTGTTTCTGGAAATCTTACCAATACAATTGATAGTTCTTTTGGCGTATTGATTGTCAATGTTTTAGGAGGAACAAAACAGGATTATGAAAACATTATTCAAAAGTTTCAAGACTATCATGTGATTGTGGAGGTGATATAAGATGAGTGAATTTTTCAGTCAAATTGATTGGGACGCTATGATTGTAGCTATTCAAGAAACATTCATTATGACTATTATTTCTTTGGTTATTGCGGTTATATTGGGTTTTATATTAGGAATTATTCTCTATATCACAAAAGAAGATGGACTTTATCCTCAAAAAATTGTACATCGTATCCTTGATTTTATTGTCAATTTATTTAGAGCAATACCATTCATTATTCTGATTTTCTTGCTTTTGGAAATCACTTTGATGACAATGGGAACAATGTTAGGTGTGAAAGGGGCTTTACCTGCATTGATTGTTTCCAGTGCCCCATTCTATGCCAGAATGTGTATGATTGCCTTAAGTGAAATTGATAAAGGAACCATTGAAGCCAGTAAAGCTATGGGAGCCAGTAACTGGCAGATTATTATAAAAGTCTTAATTCCTGAAGCTAAACCTGCTTTGGTATCAAGTATTACAGTAATGGGAATATCACTGGTTGGTTATACCGCTATGGCAGGATGTATAGGAGCTGGAGGACTTGGAAACTTAGCCTATATGTATGGTTATGTCAGACAGAATATGCCAGTTATGTATACGGCAACATTCTTTGTTTTGGTAATTGTTTTTATGATTCAGATTATTGGTGATTTAATTGTGAAAAAAATAGATAAGAGATAGGGAGGAAAACACATGAAAAAATTATTCACAGGAATTTTCGCATTATTTTTAGCTATTGGATTAACAGGTTGTGGATCAACAGAGAGTGAAAATACTTTAACTGTTTCAGCTACATTAGATCCTCATTCTAAAATTCTAGAGGAAGCAAAACCCATTTTAAAAGAAAAATATGATATTGATTTAGAAATTAAAGTATTGGATGATTATTATATTTTTAATAAAGCATTAGATGCAGGAGAAGTGGATGCCAATTACTTCCAACATCGTCCTTTCTTTGAAGGAGAAGTTGAAGAACATGGCTATAAAATTGTAGAAGCTGCAGGTATTCATTTAGAACCATTTGGATTCTATTCAAAGACAATTGATAGTATTCAAAATATTCCAGACAATGCAGAAGTCATTATTTCTAATTCTGTTGCTGATCATGGAAGAATTTTAGGTATCTTAGAAGATGCTGGAGTGATTGAATTAAGCAAGGATGTAGATCGTCTTGAAGCCACAACAAAAGATATTGTTTCTAATCCTAAGAATTTAAAATTTACAGAAATTAAACCAGAATTATTAGGAACAACTTTCCAAAATGGCGAAGGAGATTTGGTTGCGATTAATGGGAATTATGCCCTTCAAGCTGGATTAAATCCAATGAATGATGCTTTAATTATTGAAGAAGTTGATGCAAGTAATCCATATGTCAATATTGTTGCTGTTCAAGAAGGACATGAAAAGGATGAAAAGATTCAAGCCTTAATTGAAGTCTTAAAATCTGATGAAATCAAGCAATTTGTAGAAGATGAATATAAAGGTGCTGTTGTGATGGTAGATTAATAGTGGAGAAATCTCATTTCATAGCATAAATTTAAGATATAATCTTAGGTTTATGCTTTTTTTAATTATTGAATATTTTAGGTGAAATTATCATTAAGATATGCAATGAAATCCATAAAAATGTATATAATAAAGTTGACAGTATATTATTTATGTAGTACAATGTATTACGAAAGAGGTGGTTTTATGAGTTTTTCAATCAGACTTAATGCAGAGGAAGAGAAACTGTTTAAGAACTATGCTAATTTTCATGGAATTTCTTTAAGTGAAGCAATGAAAACTGCATTATTAGAAAAAATTGAGGAAGAATATGATATAGTGATTGCCCAGCAGGCACATGAGGAATATTTAAAAGATCCTGAAACAATATCACATGAAAATTTCATGAAGGAACTTGGTTTATGAGCTACAAAGTTGAATATTCAAAAGCTGCTCAAAAGCAAATTAAGAAAATGGATCGATATACGCAAGTCATGATTATGAGGTGGATAACAAAAAATCTTGTTGGCTGCACTGATCCACGAGTACATGGAAAGGGGTTAAAAGGAAATCTAAAAAACCAATGGAGATATAGAGTAGGTCATTATCGTATTTTATGTGACATAGAAGATGATAAGCTTATTATTCTTGTTATTAATGTTGGACATAGAAGAGAGATTTACAAATAGAATCTCTCTTTTGTTTTGATTAAAAAAAATCAAAAGAGATAGAGGAAAATTAAAAGGAGCATAACAAAAGCCGAACATAAAATAGATTAACGTAGAAATCTATCAGTTAGTAGTGGAAAAAGTAAATTATTACATATTATAGCTGTTTTAATGATACCTGAAAAAGTTATTTACAAGAAGGTTATTATAGGATATGAATGATAAATGCTTAATACTTTTAAGAAGATGATAGGTGAAAAGTATGTCAATGATATTATTGATATGTTAGGTTTAACATGCCTTGACATGGCCAACCTATACTACTGATTTTATTACTCGTTATAATTGTATATAAAAAACTATTCATCTGATAGGTAAATAGAAAAAGAATGAATAAAAGAAGAAAGTATCCATAACATAAAGATATTTCATGATTATATTACAAGCTCATACATAATTGGAGATGAAATATATTTATAAACTATATAATAACATTTTCTTGTTTTCTGGTATATTTCATAAGATGATGATCATATTATGAAGTGTAGATATGATCTACAATATATTGTTAATCATTTATTGACAAAATTGGATACCTAATGTAAAATTTTAGTAGAAAGAGAAATATATCTCTTGAAGAGTTGTCTAGAACAACACCTAGTGATCATACATTAAGTATGATTACTGCTTGAAGTGGTCACATTCCGCAAATATAAATCATATTTGATATGATTTACGAAGACATGGATACAAAGGTATCCTTTTTTTATGGGAAGAAATGTATTGTGAATAAAATAAGAAATGGGGGTATTTATTTAATTGATTTAAAAGGTAATGTTAATCCTGAATTTGGAATGAAATATTATTGTGTTTTAGTAAATACTATTGATAAAGATTTATTTTTAGCTTTTCCAACAACAACCTCTATAAAGTGAAGAAAAGAAGCTGGGACTTATATTTTAAAAATAGAATTATTGGTGAGTCAGATATAAATGAAAAAACAGATAATCATGACGTTGAGGGTTAATGATAAAAAATATATAAAACATAATTTGATTATTGAAATGATATCATAGAGTCAATTCATTTTAAAGATTGTTTTTTTAGAAAGGATGATTTTTATATCAGACTTTGATTAACTTGATTGAAATAATCTAAAAAATTTAGCTTACAGTGTCATAATTGGAATATTTAAGCAATCTTCTTGTATCATGGAAAGAAATGGAATCTAGTTAAAAAAAGAGATTGCACTTTTTAAAAGCAGAAAGAAGTAAGATATTGTCACTATCATAGGAAATGTCGTCACCGTTAAAATTTATGGTATCAAAATTGAAAATAGATAGTAGCATATAAGTGCTCCTTGTATTGTCTTTTTGAATATCTATATTATACAGGAACTTTTATTGTATATAAAAAACGATTCACTCAATGGGTAAATAAGACAAGAAAATGTCCATGAAATAAAGAAATTTCATAATTATATTATAAACTCATGAATAATTGAGATTATATAATAATAAAAAAGTTCTTATTATAGTTATATTATGCTAAAATAAAGTAAGAATTTAAATAATAAAGAGAAATACATTGATGAAAGTCTTAGAAAAATGGTTATTGATAGAACAATCATAAAATGATGCAGATGATCTTTTAAATGAGAAAAAACACAACAATTTTTATGTCTTGAGTTGTATAGGAGGCGATAACGATGAATAACATAACTCATTTATCAAAGATGTTTGAATCAAATATAAGATTACAAATTATTGCTAGTTTATATCAAGGAGATCTTTCCTATAAAAAATTAAAAGAAATTTGTCATTGTACTGATGGAAATATGGCAACGCATTTAAATAAACTTATTCAAAATCAATTTATTTTAAAGCATAAAGTCATATATAATGACAAACCTTTAACGACATATCATTTAACTAATTTTGGTAAAGATGAATTTCAAAAATATGTTGCTGTATTGCAAAAAGCTATTGAACCAGTGACGGAAGAAGAGAATACCAACCATGATCAGTGAGCTGCTAATCCATTTTCAATTTAATGATTTTTTGTCAATAAAAAGAGGCTGTAACCTCTATAGAGTGAAATGACTCTATTTTGGTTGATGCCTCTTTCTTTATTGAATAGGTTCAAAATCTACAACACCATGTTTACATAATGGACAGATGAAATCTTCTGGAAGAACATCACCTTCGTAGACATAACCACAGATTTTACATACATATCCCTTTTTACCTTCAGTTTGAGGTTTTGGTTTGACATGATTTTGATAATATGTATAAGTCATTGTATCTAAATCAGAAATCACACGAGCTTCAGTCACTTTACAAATGAACATACCATGTGTCTGTAAATCAACATAATCTTCTACTTCTAAAGACATGAATGCATTGATATATCTTGGTAAGAATGCCAGACCATTATCAGAGTGTAATGGTTCAAAACCTTCAAATTTATTAACAGTACGACCACTTTGGAAACCAAATCTTTCAAAGATACTAAATGGAGCATCTACTGATAGACAGTTCACATTTAATTTTCCTGTTTGTTTAATGACATGATGAGAATAGTTTTGTTTATTGATATTGACCGCAACTCTATTTGGATTATCTGTTAATTGTGTCACAGTATTGACAATTAAACCATTATCTTGTTTTCCATCATTGCTTGTCACAACATATAATCCATAACCAATCTTAAATAAAGCAGTCATGTCATGTTTATTTGCTTTATCATTAGATTTCGCAATGTAATCACGACATAATTCATCGCTTAATTTTTCAATCGCTTCACTGCTTTCACTGTTTAATGCAGATTTAACAGTGATATGATTTTCTGCCCAAGTGATATTCTTACAATTTTCTAACATGGCTTTCATAACTTTACAAGCCATTGGTGCCCATGAACCATTTTCCATTAAAGCCACAGTACGATTCTGGAAGTTTCTTTCTGTTAAATGATGAATAAAGTCTTTCATGAATGGGAAAACATCAGCATTATATGTGACAGAAGCTAAAACAAGTTTACCATAGCGAAAAGCATCACTGACACATAATGCCATATCCTCACGTGCTAAATCATGAACAACAACTTTTGGACATCCTTTTTCAGTTAATTTTGATGCCAGTAAATCAACAGCTTTTTTGGTATGACCATAAATAGAACTGTAAGCAATCATAATACCATCAGTTTCTACACTATATGATGACCAAGTCTGGTATAAGTTGATATAGTGTGAAAGATTATCTTTAAGAACAGGTCCATGTAATGGACAAATCGTTTGAATGTCTAAACCAGCAGCTTTTTTAAGCACTGCCTGTACCTGTGCTCCATATTTTCCAACAATACCAATATAATAACGACGTGCTTCATCATCCCAATCTTCATTTACATCATTAGCACCAAATTTACCAAAACCATCAGCAGAGAACAAAACTTTTTCTTTTTGATCATAAGTCATCATGACTTCTGGCCAGTGTACCATTGGAGCAAAGACAAATGATAAAGTATGTTTTCCTAAACATAGTTCTTCACCGTTTTTAACAACTAATCGTTGATAATTTGAATTTAAAGAGAAAAACTGATCCATCATCATAAATGTTTTCGCATTACCGACAATTGTTGTTTGAGGATAAACTTTCATGAAGTTTAAAATATTTGCTGAATGATCAGGTTCCATATGCTGAATAATTAAATAATCTGGCTGTTTTCCATCTAACACTTCAGCAATCTGATCTAACCATTCATGAGTAAAATGAATATCAACTGTATCCATAATTGCAATCTTTTCATCTAAAATGACATATGAGTTATAAGACATACCATGAGGGACATGATATTGTCCTTCAAATAAATCAACTTGATGATCATTGACACCAACGTATTTGATATCGTTTGTTATTAACATTTTTTATTCCTCCATTTCCTTTATAATTATAGACATATCTCTATAAAAAATCAATCTAATGACTTCAACATAAAATGGTTTATTTTCAAGTCAAAAAAGTGTAAAATAAATATATGAAGCTCATGTAAAGAAAACCTTAAGTTTTTGTAAAACAAAGAAAATAGTCTTGATAATCTATACAAGACATATTATTTTTTTAGTAATAAATAAAGGAGGTCAATATGAAAGGTTGTAGAGAAAATAGAGAGTTATCGTGGTTAAAGTTTAATGATCGTGTTTTAATGCAGGCAAAGGATAAAAAAGTACCGTTAGGAGAACAGTTGAATTTTGTGTCTATCTTTCAATCAAATATGGATGAATTCTTTATGGTCCGTATTGGAACATTGTATGATCAAATGTTATTTTATCCATCATCTAAAGATAATAAAACACAAATGACAGGAGAAGAACAATTAAAAGCCTGTTTAATGAGAGTGGGATTTTTAAATCGTAAAAAAGATCGTATTTATGCACGTATTATGGATGATTTAAAAGAATACGGTTGGGGTATTGTCAAATATCATCAATTAAAAAATAAAGAAGATCGTAAGTATTTTGAAAAATACTTTGATTCAGAAATCTTACCATTGATTTCACCACAGGTGGTATCTAAAAGACAGCCATTTCCTTTTTTGAATAATAAGGAGTTATACATTATTGTTCAATTAGAATCAAAAAAAGGAAAACGCAAAATGGGGATTGTTTCTTGTGGGAATGCGATTGATGAAAGAATGTTGGCAGTACCAAGTATGCAGGGACAATTTATTTTGGTTGAAGATATTATTTTACATTTTGTATCAAAAGTGTTTAGTAAGTATACGATTAAAAATAAAGGATTTATTCGTGTGACAAGAAGTGCTGATATTGATGAAGATGATCATTCTTTAGAAGGGCATGAAGATTATCGTGAAATGATGGAAACATTAATCAAACAGCGTCGTAAATTATGTCCAATCCGTCTGGAAATATCTGAAGGATTGGAAGAATTGGAAATTATGATGTTGATGAATTTCTTGAATTTAAAGAAAAATCAAGTGTTCCTATCTCAAGCACCATTGGATTTAGGATTCATTGGCACTTTGCGTGATCATTTACGAATGTTACATCCACAGTTATTTTATAAGAAATTAGAGCCAAGAAATAGTCCAATGGTAGAAAATGCTGTACCAATGATTAAACAAATCAGTAAAAAAGATATTTTACTGGCTTATCCTTTTGAATCTATGTCACCATTTTTAAGACTCTTAGATGAAGCCAGTCGTGATCCTCATGTGGCTAGCATCAAGATGACACTTTACCGTGTAGCTAAAAATTCAAAGATTGTCAAATCATTAATTAGAGCTGCCGATAATGGTAAGGAAGTTGTCGTTTTAGTGGAATTAAGAGCTCGTTTTGATGAGGAAAATAATATTGACTGGTCAAAACGTTTAGAGGCTGCTGGATGTCGTGTGATTTATGGATTGGATGGTTATAAGGTTCATTCTAAATTGTGTTTAATTACTTATAAAAATAATCAAGGTGTTCAATATGTTTCGCAGATTGGAACAGGAAATTATAATGAAAACACGGCGAAGCTTTATACAGATTTATCTTTAATGACACATAATCATGAATTAGGTGAAGAAATTAATGATGTTTTTAATCATTTGAGTTTAGGTGAAACAATGTCACATACTGAGCATTTAATGGTTGCACCACATTGTATGTTATCAAAGATATGCGAATATATTGATGAACAGATTGCTTTAGCTAAACAAGGGAAAGAAGCTTATGTTGGATTTAAGTGTAATTCTGTGACATCAAAAACAATGATTAATAAACTGATTGAAGCTAGTCAGGCTGGAGTCAAGATTGATATGATTGTTAGAGGTATTTGTTGTATTATTCCTCATGTTGAAGGTTATACTGATAATATTCGAGTAATTTCTATTGTTGGACGTTATCTGGAACACTCACGTATTTATATTTTTGGAACAGGTGAAGATAAAAAGGTTTATATTTCTTCAGCTGATTTAATGACAAGAAATTTGGAAAGACGTGTTGAAGTAGCAACGCCTATCTATGATAAGAAGATTCAAAGAATTATTTGTTCAATGTTCCATACGATGTTGAATGATAATGTTAAGGCTTGTGAATTATTAGGTGATGGAAGTTACAAGCGTATTAAAAATAAACAGACACCTATGAATAGTCAGGAATATTTCTTCAAAAAGGGAATTGATGTAAAGGAGTGAGATTGTGAGGGTTGGTTTTTTAACAAGTGGAGGTGATTGTCAGGCATTGAATGCGACAATGCGTGGAATTGCGAAAACACTCTATCAACAGAAAAAAGATATTGAAATTATTGGTTTTTTAGATGGGTATAAAGGTCTTATGTATGAAAACTATCGTATTATGAAACCTGAAGATTTTGAAGATATATTGAATCTTGGTGGTACTATTTTAGGGACTTCAAGATGTCCATTTAATAAAATGCGTGTGATTGAAAATGGTTTTGATAAAGTGGCTGCTATGAAAAAAACATATCAAAAATTAAAATTAGACTGTTTAGCCATTCTTGGTGGTAATGGATCATTAAAAACTGCCAATCTGTTATCACAGGAAGGATTGAATGTTATTGGGTTGCCTAAAACCATTGATAATGATACATGGGGAACAGATTATACATTTGGTTTTCAGTCAGCTATTGACATCGCAACAAGATATTTAGATGAAATTCAAACAACTGCTGCCAGTCATAGCCGTGTGTTTGTTGTGGAAATCATGGGACATAAAGTCGGACATATCTGCTTATCAGCTGGAATTGCCGCTGGTGCTGATATTATTCTATTACCTGAAATCCCTTATGACATCGAAGTTGTTGCAGGAGAGATTGAAAAGAAAGTGAAAGCAGGAAAAAAACATATTGTGATTGCCTGTGCAGAAGGGGCTATTTCTAAAGAAGAATCACTGCTTTCAAAGAAACAATATAAATTGAAAGTCGCAACGCGAGAAGGACATTCTGTTGTTTATGAAATCGCCAATAAGTTATCACATTATATTGATAAAGAAATACGTGTATCTTGTGCCGGACATGCTCAACGCGGTGGACAGCCTTGTGCATATGATCGAGAAATATCAACATTATTTGGTATAGAAGGTGCCAAACTGATTATGAATAAGGATTTTGGAAAACTGGTTGTTTTTGTCAATCATCGTCTTGATGCTATTCCATTAGAAGAAACTGCTGGAAAATTAAAATATGTTGATGTACAAGGTGATACTGTCAAAAATGCTAAACTGATGGGAATTTCTTTTGGTGATGAGATGACTTTGTCAAAGTGAAGATCATTAAGAATCAGACTTATTTAACAGGTCTGATTTTTTGTTAATGTTTTTAACATTTTATTATTGATAGAGAATTGTTTTATAATAGAGTAAAGAAATAGTGAAAGAGGAAGGATTTTGTTATGTTTAGAAACATGAGAAGAGTGAAAAATGAGATTTCTGTAGAAGAAGCTAAAGAGTTATTAAAAAAGAATAGAAGAGCAGCATTATCAGTTCATGGAGATGATGGTTATCCATATACAATTCCTATTAATTTTTATTATGATGAAGATGAAAATAAAATTTATTTTCATAGTGCAAAAGCTGGACATAAGATTGATGCAATAAAAGCTAATGATAAAATCTGTTTGACAACATGGGATGATGGTTATCTGGTAGAGGGAGATTGGGCTTTTTATGTATCCTCTTGTGTTGTCTTTGGGCGTGCCAAATTGATTGAAGATCGTCAAGTCACAGAAGATAAAACGAGAACATTAGCTTTAAAATATTTCCCAACAGTAGAAGAAGTGGAATATGTCATTAAAAAGAGTATTGATCGTGTTCAACTGGTTGCTATTGAAATTGAACATATTTCAGGTAAGAAGATTCATGAAAAATAAAGGGTGTGTCTAAATCATGATCGACTTTGATTTATTTTAATTAGAAAAATAAGTCAAAATACAAAATATTTAGAAAATATTAAGAATTTGTACATTATTTTATTCTTTTTTTGGGGTTATACTTTTACTGAGGTGGAAAGTATGACTTTAAAATCAACGAAATGGTTAACAGTGGCAGGAACTGTTGCATTATGTCTATTTCTTGTTTATTTGGGACAATCCCATTATTTGTCTCATCCAGAAAGTCTACAGTTATATTTAAAAAGAACAGGGGTTATCGCACCTGTTATATTCATACTTATTCAAATTGTACAGGTCATTATTCCAATTATCCCTGGTGGTGTCAGTAGTGGGATAGGTGTTATTGTATTTGGAGCTGTTGAAGGCTTTCTATATAATTATGTAGGATTGCTTATTGGTTCTTATATTGTTTTTCGATTAGTGAAAAAATATGGCCAAAATTTTATATTGAAAGTCACTGATCAAAAAACATATGATAAATATATTGGATGGCTTGATAAAGGTCAAAAATTTGAAATCTTTTTTTCTTTAGCAATTTTGCTGCCCGGTTTTCCAGATGATTTATTATGTATGATTGCTGGTCTTACCAGTATGTCAACAAGAAAATTTATGATAATTAATATTCTTTGTAAACCAATAGGATTGTTTTTCTATTCTTATGGAATAAAAGAGCTGTTAGGCATTTTAGGACAGTTCTTTTAAATGTTGAGCTTTGCCGTACAGGTTAATACATATAAAAATGATTTGATTAAAGTGATGTTATATTGATATATCAAAAGAAGCCAATCGTTATGATTGACTTCTTTTTTTGAAATGAAACTTTTATAAAGTACACAAGAATTACACAAAATTTCCATAGTAATTTCATAACAATTTTATATGATGAATTTTGTAAAAAAGAAGTGAAAAATAAGATTGATAAGGAATGATTTTATGGCTTTTAATACATTGGTTTTTTTATTGTTTTTTTTATTTGTTTTAGTCGGAAGCTTTCTTGTTCCCGCAAAGTGGAAGTGGATTTTTCTGCTGCTTTCCAGTTACTTTTTTTATTGTTATGCAAGTGTGAAGTTCTTGATATTTATTTTGTTGACGACGCTGAGTTCTTATATGGCTACTCTGTATATGGGCAAGCAATATCAGATGGAAAGGAGTCAAACATCAACAAAAGAATATAAAAAGAAATGTCATTTGAAAAGAAAAAGAGTACTGATTCTCACATTAGTATTGAATTTTGGAATCTTATTATTTTTAAAATATTTTAATTTCTTTTCAGAAAATATGAATCATTTATTAGAAACATTGTCTTTGGGAAGTCAGATACCAACACTTCATTTGATCCTACCATTGGGAATTTCTTTCTATACATTTCAGACCATGTCTTATGTTATTGATGTTTATTGGGGGAAAATTGAACCAGAACGCAATCTGGCAAAAGTGGCTTTATTTGTGTCTTTCTTTCCACAAATTCTTCAGGGACCTATTGGTAGATTTAAAGATCTGGCTCCCCAACTTTATGCACCCAAAAAAGCAAGTTATCGTGATTTGAAATTTGGCTTACAGTTAATGTTATGGGGTTATTTTAAGAAAATGATTATTGCTGATAGAGCTGCAGTCATAGCTGATTTTGTCTTTGAAAATTATATGAATGTCTCAGGTATGGGCGTTGCTTTAGGAGTCTTTATGTATGCTATTCAGGATTATACTGATTTTTCAGGCTGTATAGATATTGCACGTGGATGTGCACAGACAATGGGAATGACCATGGCAGAAAATTTTCGTCGTCCTTATTTCTCAAAGACTGTTTCAGAATTTTGGAGAAGATGGCATATGTCATTGGGAAGTTGGATGAAAGATTATGTTTTTTATCCATTCTCATTGACTCCCGGGGTTAGACAAATAGGAAAATTCGCAAAGAAGCGTTTTGGTAAACACATTGGTCGAACTTTACCTATCGCTTTAGGAAATTTACTAGTCTTCTTTTTGGTGGGTGTATGGCATGGAGCACAATGGAATTATATTATCTGGGGAATCTTTTATGGATTCTTAATAGCAATCAGTGGACTGATGAAACCAGTTTGGAATTATTTGAATCAAAAGCTACATATATCTGTTCAATCTCGTAGCTTTCAGCTCTTTCAGATATTGCGTACCTTTTGGATAACTTGTGTAGGATGTATTATTTTTAGAGCAGTGACACTTACAGATGGATGGCGTATTTTTCTTAAATGCTTTCATTTTTATGAATTTCCATTAGATATTAAAAAAGAGCTTGTTTCATTTGGATTGAATGGTAAAAATTATGTTGTTTTGTTGATAGGGTTGATTGTTTTATTGATTGTAGATATTCTTCAGGAGAAAAAAAGTGTTCGTGAACGTATTGAAAAAAGGTCTATCTGGATACGCTGGGGACTTTATCTTGTTGCATTTCTCATTATTTTATTGTTTGGCATGTATGGTCCAGGATATGATCAAACACAATTTGTATATATGCAGTTTTAAGGAGGAATTATATGACAAAATTTCAGAAATTCAAAATCTTTATTATGACAATCCTCATTGCAGGTCTGGTCTGTGGGATGAATTTTGTAATGTGTCGTCAGGCATATAGTTCTGATGCTGTACGTGTCAAAAACTTCTATAAGTTAGAAAACAATAGTCTTGATATGGTCATGATAGGAGCCAGTACAACATTTACGAATTATTCTGCTCCTCTAGCATTTAAAGAGTTTGGGTATACGAGTTATTCTCTTGGAACAAATGGTGCTCCTATGGGACTTGCAAAATCAATGCTGATTGAAGTTTTAAAGACTCAAAATCCTAAAGTGATTATTATTGATATTAATGGCATATTATATGATGATAAGTTTGAAAGCAAGGAAGGATCTTTGAGAGCATGGATTGATAATATGCCTTATTCTCAAAATAAGATAAAGACAATTCAAGAGCTGGTTCCTGAAGATGAACGGTTGTTTTACTATGTTCCATTTTTAAAATATCATTCCAACTGGGCAAAATTCAAAGATAATGTCAATGCCAGTATAGATGAATTAACGCATCATGATGATATTCATTTATCTTCAATGGGTATTCAAGGAACAGCTCAAATTACACCACAAAAATCTCCTATTCCTATTAAAACACATACGCAAGAAAGACCCATGTATCGTTTATCAGGACTGCATCTCAAAGAGTTATTAGACTATTGTCAAAATCATGGTTTAAAAAATATTTTATTTACCAATATGCCACGTTATTATTCAAAAAAAATGATACCAGAACGTGAACGTAATAACGCTGCAAAAGCTTTGATACATCAATATGGTTATGAGTATATAGATATGGATGATTATGTTGATGAGATTGGCTTAAATCCACAGACAGATTTTTATAATCAGAATCATTTGAATATTTATGGTCAAAAGAAACTAACGATGTATTTAGGAAAACGATTGAATGAAAAGTATCATTTATCAGATACTCAACATGATGAGAAGATAATTCAACGTTATCAACAGGAAGTGACAGCTTATGAAAAAATATATAAATGGGTAGATGAGCAGATTCGTTTAGGAAAGAAGAGAAGATATAACTATAAAGAAGTTAAAGAAATTATAGAGAAACAGGAGATATAAAATGTATAATGTTTTAGATTATTTAAAAGAGAGTGCCAGAAAATATCCTGATAAGGTTGCTTTTGCAGATATAGATCAATCAATAACATATGAAGAGCTATACAGAAAAGCACAGGAGATTGGTAGTGCATTAGCTTCAAAGATTTCAATAGGGCAGCCAGTTCCTATTTTTATGGAAAAGAGTGTAGATACGATTTGTCTGTTTTTTGGTGTCGTTTATGCTGGTGGATTTTATGTTTTGCTGGATATGAAACAACCCCAAACAAGATTAAATCATATTATGAAGACGTTAGATTCAAAAATGATAGTGACATCTCAAAAATATATAGAGGCACTCAAAAAGAAACAAATGGAAAGTGATGTTATCTTATTAGAAGATTTATACGGACATGTTAATCTAAAAAAGTTAGATAGTATTGCGAGTCAGCATACGGATACAATGCCGTTATATACAATTTTTACATCAGGTTCTACCGGTATTCCTAAAGGTGTATGTGTTGCACATCGTAGTGTGATTGATTTTATCGAAACATTTACCAAAACATTTCATATTAATGAAAATGATGTTATTGGGAATCAGGCTCCCTGGGACTTTGATGTCTCCGTCAAAGATATTTATTCAACAATCAAAACGGGAGCAACTATGCAAATTATACCAAGGCAATATTTTTCAATACCAACTCAATTGTTAGATTTTTTATGTGAAAGAGAAGTCACAACAATTATTTGGGCTGTATCAGCTGTTTGCATTATTTCAACTTTGAAAGGGTTTGAATATAAAGTACCTCATAAGATATCTAAAGTAATGTTTAGTGGTGAAGTCATGCCAATGAAACAGCTTCGTATCTGGCAGTCTTATTTACCAGATACAATGTATGTTAATTTATATGGGCCAACAGAAATCACATGTAATTGTGCTTATCATATAATAAGTCAAATGGATCAGGATGATGTCATTCCTATTGGAAAAGCATTTCAAAATGAAAAAGTCTTTCTTTTGGATGAACACAATCAGGAAGTGATAATACCAGATGTCTTGGGTGAAATCTGTGTCAGTGGAACTGCCGTCAGTCTAGGATACTACAACAATCCACAACAGACACACCAGGCTTTTTGTCAAAATCCTCTGAATCCTTATTATCGTGAAATCATTTATCGTACTGGTGATTTAGGTTATTACAACAAACAAGGTGAATTATGTTTTGCCTCACGTAAAGATTTTCAGATTAAACATATGGGACATAGAATTGAGCTGGGTGAAATTGAAAAGGCCATGCAACATGTTGAAACGATTCAAAGAGCTTGTTGCCTTTATGAAAATCATAAAATCATTGCTTTCTATGATGGTGATATTGAACGTCGTGAATTGACACGTGTTTTAAAAAAAGAATTACCTGCCTTTATGATTCCTAATATTTTTTATAAGGTTCATGGGTTCCCTCTCACAAAAAATGGAAAGATAGACAGACAGAAATTAAAATCAATGATGAAGGAGGATTGCAATGTTTAAACCACAGTATCAGGATGTTATCACAGATTTAGCAACACCAGCATATGTATTTGACATAGATGTTTTACAAGGAAGAATAGAGTTTATTCAAGGCATATTAGGAAAGAATATACAGTTATGTTATGCTATGAAAGCTAATCCCTTTGTGATTAAAAGTATTGAGGGGATCATTGATTGTTATGAAGTCTGTTCTCATGGTGAATTTGAAATTTGTAAAAGGGCAGGCATACCTATGGAAAAAGTCGTCTTATCGGGTGTATATAAAAACGCTGATGATATTTTAAAGGTTATGAAGACATATCGTGATTGTCTTGTTTATACAAGTGAATCTGTACATCAGTTTACTATGATACATGAAATAGCTAAAAAACTAGATTGTCAGGTACCATTATTACTGAGAATAACAACAGGAAATCAGTTTGGTATGTCAGAAAAAGAGATATGTCATCTCATTGAGTCTCGCCAACAATATCCTCATGTTGAAATTGTTGGAATCCAACATTTTTCTGGAACTCAAAGAAAAAAATTAAAGCTATATGAACAAGAACTCAAATATGTTGATACACTTTTACAGCGATTAGAAAAAGAGTATGGATATGTTGCAAAAAAATTGGAGTTTGGACCGGGCTTCTATGTGGAATATTTTCATGGAAGTCAGGTCTATGATGAAGTCGAACTTCTCCAAGGTTTTAAAGAACTTTTAGAGGGACTTCATTTTCAAGGACAGATTATTTTGGAATTAGGAAGATTTATTGCAGCTAATTGTGGACAATATTATACCGAGATTGTTGATTATAAAGTCAATCAGGTTCCCTATTGCATTGTTGATGGTGGGATGCATCAGATAACATATTATGGTCAGATGATGGCTATGAAAATTCCACATTATCGTCAAATCAAAAAAGAAAAAGGAAATGGTCAAATTATTCAATGTCATGTGTCCGGGTCTTTGTGTACAATCAATGATAATCTGGTTAAGGCTTTACCTTTAGAGAATCCACAGATTGGAGATATTTTAGAATTTCAACGAGTAGGTGCATATGCAATGTGTGAAGGTATATCGCTCTTTTTAAGTCGTGATTTACCAAGTATTTATCTTTATTCAAAACAGAATGGATTATGTTTACAACGTAGTCGTTTTGAAACAAATATATTAAATTACAAAGGAGAATAAGAAAATGGAAAAATTATTAGAATTATTAGAAGAAATTGATGGTGATATTGATTTTAGAGAATGTCAGACATTGATTGATGATGGTGAATTGGATTCATTTGCAATCTTAGAAATTGTAGCTGAAATCAATGATACGTTTGATGTTCAGATTGGAGCTTCAGATATCGTTCCAGAAAACTTTAATTCTGCAGAAGCTATGTGGAAAATGATACAAAGATTAAAAGATGAATAGAAAACATGAATATATTTATAAAAAAAAGAATGAAAGCAACAGCAATTATAATGCTTATTATTGGCATTTTATATGGAATGTATATATCTAGAACCACTTATCAGATTGAGGTTCCTCAACTAAAAAAATAAAAAGTATCGTTTTAATTCAAAAAAAGACCATTCAGGAATTGACCGATCAAGATGCAATAGCTGATATTGCTACTCTCTTGAAAGGGAAAAAAACTCAACAAGAGAGTATTAATAATACTCCTTTCAATGTTAGTCAAAAGATTAGACTTGAGTTTCATTCAAAATATGGTGACATAACTTTTATCTATCTTTATAAGAAAGATAATCAATATTATATAGAGGAACCTTACAATGGTATTTATCAGATGAGTGAGGATGAATATAACAGTATTACTCGTTATCTTAGATAAGAGTAGTGTGTATGTTAGAGGCATGAGTGCCTCTTTTTGTATGGATTGATTTATTTTATAGTGGGAGAAAGATTAGTTTTCATTCTTGTTTTGTTGTATAATAGAAAAAAGGGGTGGAAAGGATGGAAATATTAATATCACGTATTTTAAAATATTTAAATGGCTGCTTAAATGATGATCATATGTATCGTATTGGTAGCTTTGTGGTTAAACATTATAATGAAATCTGTCAATATGATTTAGAACAATTTATCAAATCATCAAAGTGTTCTCAAGAAGAAGTGCAAGACTTTTTTTATCATCTTGGATTTCATTCTTATGAAGAGTTTCATCAACAGCTTATCATTGATAAACAAATTCGTTTGGATCAGATCAATGCCAGAATGTTACATACTTCTGTAGATAAGTTTTTATCACATTTAAATATTAAATTTTCTAAAGAAGAGTTTTTACATACCATTGATCAGATTTGTGATTTGATTTTTCATGCAAAAAGAGTTGTTATTGTGGGAGCACTATATCCAAGCAGTATTGCGGTTGATTTTCAGACCGATTTGATTACATTGGGAAAAGAAGTAATCGAATATCATCATTTTGATAAACGTTTTGCATTTTCTGATGATGATGTTGTCATTTTTATCACAGCAACAGGATGTACAATGGAACAAAATGCGAAAAAAATGGTCAATCAGCATCTATGTGATGCCTATGTTGTGCTGATGACTCAAAATATGAAATATGTTCAATTCGAAAATGTCTGTCCTGATTACGTTGTTCATGTTTTAGGAACATTTGATGGTTTGGAATTTAGCTATCAGACAATGATGATTTTAGATTTATTAAGAATCAGATATTATCAAAAATTTTATGAGGAAGAATAAGTGGGAGTTATGAAAAAAAGAGTACAGTATTTTTTAGCATTGACAACTATTTTGATGATGACAGCTTGTCAAAGTCAACAACAGACATCACAAGTTGATGAAGAAAAGCAAGTAGAGATTCAAGAACCAGAAGTGAAGAAGACAGAAATAACTTTATCATTTGTTGGTGATATCACTTTAGGAAATTATATTGGACAGGGTTATGAAGGATCTTTTGATCAGGAATATGAAAAACAGAATCAAGATAGTGCTTATTATCTCAAGAATGTTAAAGATGTTTTTGAAAAAGATGATTTAACGATTGCCAATCTAGAAGGTCCACTCACAACAAGCCAAGATTATGCTGAGAAAACTTTTGTTTTTCAGGGGAAACCTGAATATGTTGAGATATTGACTGATGGTAATATTGAGGCTGTGACATTAGCTAATAATCATTCTAAAGATCATTTTGAACAAGGTATGACAGATACTAAGGCAATTTTGGATGAAAAAGGAATCAGGCATTTTGGCTATGATGAAAGTTGTATGATTGATGTGAAAGGAATTCAAGTGGGATTTTTAGGTTATGCTTTTCCATATGAACTCACTGCTGAAATGAAAAAAGCAATAAGTGATTTAAAAGCTCAATGTGATATTGTGGTTGTTTATTATCATTGGGGTATTGAACGTGATAAGGCACCAATGGAATCACAACGCAGTTTAGCTAAACAGACAATTGATGCTGGAGCGGATTTAATTATTGGTTCTCATCCTCATGTCTTACAGGGAATTGAAACATATAAGGGTAAGAAGATTGTTTATAGTTTAGGGAATTTTTGTTTTGGTGGGAATAAAAATCCTAGTGATAAAGATACAGTGATTTATCAGCATACATTCTCATTTGAAAATAATGAATTGGTTCAAGAAGAACATGAAGTGATTCCATGTATGATATCATCTGTATCATCACGTAATAATTATCAGCCAACAATTGTAGAGGGTGAGGATGCCAGTCGTGTTTTAGAAAAAGTGAATGAAATCAAATAGCATGAATTCATGCTATTTTTTGTTTAAGGGTTTTATTTGATAATGGTGAATGATACAATATGATTAACAAATATCAAAGTGAGGAAAATATATGGATACTGAGAAAAAGGAATTGGATTTTGATTTTCAATCATGGATTAAAGAACAATATAATGATGATTATCAGATTGTAGAAGATAATGAATCTTTAATCAGATTAGTTACGGATTATGGAGAGGCTTCTATTCGTTTTACTGTTATTGAACAAAGCACAATTGTAGAGTTCTCTATTGTTTCTAAAAAAGATGATTCAGTGAAATTCTATCTTCATTTTGAGTTGAATGATGAAAATCATGCAAAACAATTATTTGATGAAATGGTAGAAACATTAGTTGGCTTAAAAAATGAAAAAACTTTACAAGTTCTTGTATCATGCTCATCTGGTTTGACAACGTCTATGTTTGCAGAGAACTTAAATAGTGTGGCAGGAATGTTAGGGTTGGATTATCATTTTGATGCTGTTTCTTATTTAAGTATTTATGAAGAAGTTGAAAAATATGATGTGGTTTTGATTGCACCACAGATTGGTTATATGTTGAATCGTTTAAAAGAAAGTTTAACAGATAAATTAGTCCTTCAGATTCCCACAACTGTTTTTGCTTCATATGATGCGCCAGGGGCTTTAAGATTTCTACAAAATGAACTTGAAGAGTATTATACTAACAAAACACAGGAAGCTCAAAAACATCATACGCATTGTATAGAATATGAAAATCGTATTTTATCTATTGTGATTTCTAATAATAAGGCACAAACAAGAATTTATTATCGTTTGAGTGATCATTGTGAAATTATTGATCATAATATGATTATCAAACCTTCTTTAAATGTTTATGATCTTTATGATATTATTGATACTGTTTTATTAAAACATCAATATGTAGATATGATTGGTATTGCAACACCAGGAATTGTTAAAGATGATCAACAGTTAAGAAATTCACCTGATGAAAAAATTCTGGATATAAAAAATGAATTTGAAAAGAAATATGGAATTAAAGTTTTAGTATGTAATAATGCTAATGCTGCAGTTGTGGGATTTTCTTTGGAACATCCTGAATATCAAAATATTATCTTTCACTCACAACCATTTGGTTTTGGTGTAGGAGGACAAGGTATTATTTCTCATGGTCAGATTGTGACAGGAAGAAATGGGGTTGCTGGAGAAGTTCGTTATTTTATTCATCGTATGCAATTTTCTGATGAATGTGCAAAACTGGCATGGACGCAAGAAGGTGTATTAGAGCTTGTAACAAAATCATTATTACCTTCAATATGTATTATGGGACCTGAAGCAATTGCTGTGTACTCACCTATGACAAATGATATGAATGAAGTCAGAAATAAACTCTTATCATTTATTCCTGAAGATTATATGCCAGAGCTTTATTCAATTAAAGAAATGAGTCCATATATGCTAGATGGTCTTACAAAACTATGTGTCAATGATTTAAAAAAGAATTAAAAAGATTGTATAAAATGGAAAAATAGCCTAATATTATAAGATAGTGAAAGTGAGTGAATGAAATGAGAGAAAGAATTGTATTTATGGGAACAGCATCATTTTCGTTGGCTGTTTTGAAAATGCTGATAGAAGAGGATTACAATATTGTTGGTGTTGTCACTCAGCCTGATCGTTATGTGGGTAGAAAAAAAGTTTTGACAATGCCAGATGTAAAAGTAGAAGCTTTAAAATATGATATTCCTGTTATTCAACCCGCACGTATTAAAGAGGATTATCAGGCGATTGTTGATTTAAAGCCAGATTTAATCATCACTGCGGCATATGGTCAGATTGTACCACAGGCTGTTTTGGATATTCCTCGTTTAGGATGTATCAATGTTCATGCATCATTGTTACCATTATATCGTGGGGGTGCACCAGTACATCAGGCTATTATTGATGGACAAGAGAAAACAGGTGTCACAATTATGTATATGGTCAAAAAAATGGATGCTGGAGATATGATTGCCCAAAAAGAAACACCTATCTTAGAAGAAGATACAGTGGGTATTTTATATGATCGTTTAAGTGATTTAGGTGCAGAATTATTAAAAGAAACATTACCAGATATTTTAAAGGGAACAAATCAACGTATACCTCAAGATGAAAATCTAGTGACTTATGCGCCCACTCTTTCTAGAGAAGATGAACGTCTTGACTGGAATATGTCTGCTCGACAAGTTTATAATAAAGTTCGTGGAACAAATCCATGGCCAGGAAGTTATACAACTTATCAGGGAAAGACTGTTAAAATCTGGGCAGGACAGGTTCATCAATGTGAAAATGCGATGAAACATCATGCTCATCAGGATAATGGAACGATTGTCAAGATTTTTAAAGATGCTATTGGAGTTAAAGTGAATGATGGCGTTTATCTGATTACAGAATTACAATTAGAAGGTAAAAAAAGAATGTCTGTTAAAGATTATTTAAATGGACATTGCATTTTTGAAGTCGATACAAAGTTTGAATAAAACTTTGTATTTTCTTTATAAAGAGCTTGTATATTAATAAGAATCATAAAAAGGAAATGGAGATTATTATGATTTAAAATATATCCATATGTAGATTTTTCATAGCTGTGTGATTCAATAGTAGTAAACTTTTTAAATCAATAGTGAACTTTCTATTTTTTATTCCATTTTTATGATATTCTATTTTTAAGAGAAGTTATTGCATAAGAAAGCAACAATGTTTTAACAATGATCATTCAAGGAGGAAACATATGGATTATAAAATAGTTCAAAAAGAAGCATTTCGTTTTGTAGGAGTCAGTAAACGTGTATCACTTCAATTTGAAGGTGTGAATAATGAAATTGTACAATTAGGAAGTGAAATAACAGAGGAACAAAAAAGAGAGTTGCATCAACTACAAAATATGGAACCGTATGAAATTGTGAATGTATCTTATGATTCTGATACTGATTTTCTGGAAGAAAAAGGACAACTGACACATATGATTGGTGTCTTAACGACATGCGTTGATATCAGTGATCAATTTGATCAACTTTCAGTTCCTTCGCTGACATGGGTAGTATTTCCAAATGAAGGACCATTCCCATCAACTTTACAAAACACAATGGCAAGTATTTATGCTAAGTGGCTTTCAACTTCTGATTATGAATTGGCATATTCATTATCATTTTCTTTTACAAAAATGGATGAACATCAAGATCATTATGCCTACAGTGAGGTTTGGATTCCTGTTCAATTGAAAAAATAAGAAAATAGAAAAGTTTAAGCAGTTTATTGGAATGATAAACTGCTTTTTATATGATTCTATTTTTACGTAGTGTTCTTTTTATCTCTTTTTCCAATAATGAAAGGTAAGCGTAAAATAAAAAAGCCCTATTATCAATCAACGACATTGATTATAATTAGAGCTGTAATAAATTGACAATTTATATATGTATGATTTACAGGACACGACTAAAAGATCGTATCTCTACGATTTTTTAGTCAGATATGTATTATCAGGCAATTCTTTTGACCATGGCATATAATTATCAAGGGCTTCTTCATCATTGATATCTATTTCTGTCAATGATGACAAAAGATAGTTAAAATATTCATAGGGATTGAGATTGTTTAGCTTTGCAGTTTCTATAAGTGAATATAAGGCAGCGCTTGTCTGTTCTCCCTGAACCGTATTGGTAAACTGTTGAATGCCAAATTAAATAAAAAGAAAAATAAAGAAAAAGTCTTATCAAAGTGAATGAATAAGAAATAATCACTTTAAATGATAAGACTATTTTAGTATGATAATAGTTGGAAAGGAAAAGGATAAAGCCTCTCACGCCAATGCTAGCCTTTATCCTCTGTTCAAAGAACACTTATATGATAACCTATTACTCAAACACATTCAATCAAAACTTTTCTAAAATGCAAACATTTTATAATGAATGTCTTGAAGATCTTAATATCGCTTCTCTAGAATGTTCATGTCATCACAAAGGACATCTTATCAAGCATGGCTTTTATACGCGTAAAATCAAAACACCAGATGGCATCATTCCCCTTAAAATCCAAAGATTCAAATGTAAGCATTGTCATCATACACATGCATTTTTACTATCTATCATTATTCCTTATAGTCAAATTCTATTTCATGACACTCTATCCATTATTCGCTCAAATACTATGCAGGATTTAAA
Organism: Massiliimicrobium timonense; assembly: GCF_042850985.1. Taxonomy (GTDB): domain Bacteria; phylum Bacillota_I; class Bacilli_A; order Erysipelotrichales; family Coprobacillaceae; genus Allocoprobacillus. The sequence continues at coordinate 1,848,695 of NZ_AP031415.1, read as the reverse complement.
TCAGCTTATGATTGAGAACCCAAATATAGATGAATCTTGATGCGATTTCTTGATCGGTTGGTAAAGATGAAAAGGCTGTAATCAAGGACATTCATCTGGAATTGAGAATGCACAATGAGTGTCAGCCCATCTATCGACTTGCGCATATCCACGAAATGCGTTGAAACGTAGATATTCTTGACTTCATCAGCGTTGATGATTATTTGAGAGCACCAATGACCTTATCAAGAAATGCAGGATCAAATTCAATACAATGACCATCAATGGTCATTGATATATTGGGGTGGGCATCATCCACAACCTCGACAGGAACAAATAAATCACTTTGAAGTTCATCATTTTCCAGTCGTCTTTTTGACTTATAGAAAGAAGACACACAGATATTGTTCTGTCTGCAGAATTCCTTGACAGTCAAAGTGCTTTCCTTTTGACTATTTATGATTTTTTTCCAATCATATTGCATATAGTAAGTACCTCCTTTTTTATTGTACTTACATTTTAAATGAATATCCGCAGTCTTGTTAGTGCCTTTTCATTTGTCGCTTACAAAATAAATGAGAATACGTAAAAGATTGTGTAAGTAAATAACGACAAAGTATGACAACCATTTAAATTGTTATATGTTCTTTATATTATAATTGTACCCATATTATTTTTTGATTATACTATAATGTATTCAATTGTTTAATGAATTTGTTGAATGAGGGTAAGCGTAAGGTTGACTAAAAATTTAGTATCATGGAATTATGGAGCAATCCTATATACAAAGATGTGATTTGCATCTTTTTTGTCTGGTTATAATAATCTTTTTTTGCATTATTTGTTTTTTATTGTAAAACCTCTTTTTTACTTTCGTTTTTCTTTCCTTAAAGATATTGGATATTTTTTTAACAATACATAGTTTTGTTGCTCATTATGGAAGTATTTTTAAATCTATTAGCTACTTATAATATAATCTTAACTCTTGAATTTACTGACCAAATACTTCAATTATATTATAAATACCAACATAGAAATGTACCATATGTGTGTAACTATTTTTATTTGATAGGTGTGGTTCGATAAACTAAAGTGAATTTTTTTTGTCTGTTGGACTTAAAAGATACTTTTTCTTGAATGCTTTAGAAAAATAATTGGCATCATTAAAACCGCATTCAATAGCAATATCCTGTATAGTTTTATTTTTATCCTTTAACAACTCCATACTCTTTTTTAATCTATACTCCAAAAGAAATTGATGAACAGTAATTCCATATTTAGATTTAAAAGTGTTGATTAGAGTAGATTTGGAAACATAAAAATATTTACACAGCCAATCAATTGTTATATTTTGATTATAATTATTTACTAAGTATTTATGCACTTCTTCTGCTAGATTTTTTGATTTTGACTCAAGACGATTAGTCAAAGTTATATATTCTGCAACAATATTGACAACACCTGCAAAAGCTATGATTTGTTCTTGAGAGTGAAATGAAATGTGATCTATAGCTTCATCAATCACATCAGAATCTAACAAATATTCGATAGCTTTTCTTTTTATTAGATTTTTGTTATATTCAGTATCTGTTAATGTTTGTCCCATCATAAAAAATCCAGATAAAACACCATATGTATACAAAGGCACACAAGCTTCATACAGTCCAAAATGACATCTATAGATATAAATCTCTCCTGCATTTTTTACATGTTCAAATGCTTTTTTATCACAAGCATGACATAATTTTAATACTTCTGGTTTTGATTTTACCAGTTCACAAAAAGGAGAATTTTTTTCTGGGTAAGATGTCACTAAGTTACCATCTAAATCAAAAATAGATAAATTTAATCCAAATACAAGATATAAATCTTTTAACATGACTTGTAACTTATTCATAATATCCTCCAAAAGTATAAATTAACACTTTATTACCTATTATTATACTTTATTCCATTCGAAAAAGAATATTTTTTTTATAAAATAAATATAGAAATTATGGAGGATATAAAGATGAATATGAACAAAGAATGGATTAAAGATCCAAAGGTATTTCAAATAGGTAGATTAGATCCTAAAGCTTCTTTAAAAGTGTACAGAAACAAAGAAGAAATGGAACGCAATCAAAGCAGTTTATCGGTATTGTTGAATGGACAATGGAAATTTGAATATGCTGAAAGCATAGAAGAAACAAATGATAAATTCTTTGAAAAAGACTATGACTGTTCGAATTGGAAAAATATTCAAGTTCCAGGACATTTGCAGTTACAAGGATATGGAAAACCAATGTATGTGAATCAAACATATCCATGGTCTGCAAGTGAGCAAATTGTTCCTGGGGAGATTCCACACTATAATCAGGTAGGTAGCTATGTACGATATGTATCATTAAATAATGAACAGTTAACAAATAAAGTTCATATTAGATTTAATGGTGTTGAATCAGCGTTTGCATTATGGATTAATGGATATTTTGTGGGTTATAGCGAAGATAGTTTTACACCTTCTACATTTGATATTAGTGAATTTATTGTTGAGGGTATTAATAAGATTGCCGTACAAGTGTATAGATTTTGTAGTGGTAGTTGGTTAGAAGATCAGGACTTTTGGAGATTCTCAGGTATCTTTAGAGATGTTGAATTACTGTTTATACCAAAAACAAGTTTGGAAGATTTGAAGGTAGTGACTTTATTAAAAGAGAATTACACAATGGCAACTGTAAATCTTGATTTTTCATTAGCAGGTAATTTAAATAATAGTGAAATCAAGGTGACTTTGTACAATGGGTTAGAAATTGTTAAACAAATTTCTTTAAAAGGTGAAAAAGAAGTACATGTATCATTTGATGTCAATAATCCAAAATTATGGAGTGCTGAATCAGCATATTTATATCAATTAGTAGTTGAAGTTTTATCAAATGGACAATTGAGTGAAATATGTAAACAAGCTATTGGTATAAGAGAATTTAGAATTATTAATGGTATTATGTGTATTAATGGAAAACGTATTGTGTTCCATGGAGTAAACAGGCATGAATTTTCACCTAAAACAGGACGTGTCATTTCATATGAAGAAACAAAAAGAGACCTTCAAATCATGAAAGAAAATAATATTAACGCTTTAAGAACATCACATTATCCAAATAATACATTTGTTTATGATTTGTGTGATGAACTAGGATTATATTGTATTGATGAAACTAACTTAGAAACACATGGAACATGGAGTGATAGTTTTGATCCTAGTCTATTCTTACCAGATAATAAAGAAGAACAATGGTTAGATAATGTTTTGGATCGTGCAAATTCAATGTATGAAAGAGATAAAAACCATCCTTCAATTATTATATGGTCATTAGGAAATGAATCTCGAGGAGGATCAGTTCTTCAAAAAGAAGCTGATTTCTTAAGAGAAAAAGATAATACAAGAGTTATCCACTATGAAGGATTATCTCATGATAGAAGATATCCAAATACAAGCGATATTGAAAGTCAAATGTATACATTTGCGATAGACTGTGAAAAGTTTATTGCAGAACATACTGAAAAACCATTTATCCTTTGCGAATATGCTCACTCTATGGGAAATAGTAATGGGGCATTATATAAATATATAGAATTAGAAAAGAAACTACCATTATATCAAGGCGGATTTATATGGGATTTTGCGGATCAAGCCTTATATGATGATGAAGGTGTTTTACGATATGGTGGAGATTTCAAAGAAAGACCATCAGATTATGATTTCTGTGGAAATGGAATTGTTTTCGCAGATAGAACAATAACACCAAAGATGCAAGAAATTAAATATTGTTATCAGTATATTGATTTTGATATTAATGAGAGAATCATCACCATTACTAATCGTTATCTATTTACAAACTTAAATCAATTTAATTTTAGTATTGAATTATATTGTGATGGAAAATTAAAGGAACATGTACGTAAAGTAATTGAATTAAAACCTGATGAAACAACTGTAATTGATAATCCATTTAATAATATAGACAATCATCATAGATGTCACGTTGTAGTAAGAGTCTATGATGAAAAGAATCATGAAATAGCTCATGATCAATATTTATATCCATATCATCAACAAATGACACATGCACATTCAAAAGTATCTGTCATTGAAGATTATCTCAATATTGGTGTAGTAGGAAATGGGTTTGCGATTAAATTCGCTAAAAATAAAGGATTAACTTCTATGAAATATGATGATGAAGAAATGATCAGAGTTATGCCTAGACCTCAATTCTTTAGAGCTTCTACAAATAATGATGTAGAAAATAAATATGGTTATAGATATGCAGCGTGGTTACCAGCGAGTATGTTTGCAATAGTAAAATTTGTTAAAATTGTGAGAAATGAAGAGTCATGTGAGGTTCATTTTGATTATCAGTTACCTAATCTAGGAGAAGAAAATGTTCATGTTATCTATACAGTTTATGGTGATGGTGAAGTTGTTATTGATATGTCTTATATGCCATCAAGCAAATATATTGAAATGCCAGCATTTGGTATGATGTTTAATCTATATAGAGAATATGATCATGTGAAGTATTTAGGTTTTGGACCAGAGGAAAACTATATTGATAGAAATAAAGGGGCTTTATTAGGAGAATATGAATATGATGTTTTAGAAAATGTAACACCTTATTTATATCCTCAAGAATGTGGAAATAGAACAAAAGTCAATCATATTATCATAAGTAATGGTAAAAACGATTTCATAATTAAAGGAGAAGATTTAGAGTTTTCTGCTTTACCATATACTCCTTTTGAATTAGAAAATGTTAAACATCAAGATGAATTACCAGTACCTTATCAAACAGTTGTTTGTGTTTATGAAAAACAAATGGGTATTGCTGGTGATGATACTTGGGGAGCAAGAACACATGACGAATTCTTATTATCGAATAATGAAAAACATCACTTACGTTTATCTATTAAGGGAAAATAAAGAAAATGAAAAACAAATATACAGTACTTTTGTGCCAATATGGCTTTTGGTACTGTCATTTTAATATAAAAATCATTTAGTGTATAAAATAGAAAGTAATAAGTTTAATTTTATATAAAAAAGTCTAATTTCATTCAGTTTTTAATATTAGTGTATAACTTTTCTGGGTTTAACAGATCAATATAATGAAAACAATAATTTCATAATGGAAGATAGTATAAAAAAATATATTTTAGTCAATTTGATACAAAAAAACTATCAATGTATTATAAAAATGGATAGAAAAGGAGAAAGTCATGAAAACAAACAAAGAGAAAATTTTTGATTATATTGTTGATTATTCAAAAGAATTTAAAACTTTAGAAGATGATACTCCTAAGTTTGATACGAGATTTCTATCTGAAAAATTGAATATGCAAAGAACAAATATTTCTAGTGTATTGAATCAATTAGTAGAAGAGGGTAAATTATCAAAAACAAATGGGCGCCCTGTAATGTTTTATCTATCGGATGAACAAAACACTGAACTTGATAATCTATCTTTCAGTAACATCATTGGTTCAGATTTAAGTTTAAAAGAAACACTACAATTAACCAAAGCAGCGATTACGTATCCTATACGTATTCCTCATGTTTTGTATATTGGTGAAAAAGGTGTGGGGGTTAAAACGATAAGTGAAAAAGTATTTGACTTCGCATGTTCACAAAGAATTCTAAAAAAGAATTCTGCTTTTAAAGTGATTGACTGTTTACATTTTGATAAAAATCAAATGAATGAAAGGAGTTTTTGGCAAAAAAATTTTGAGAGTATCAAAGATGGATTACTACTTGTAAAGAATGCAGATAAAATATCAATAAACATGATTACAGATATTTCTAACATGTTAATAGAAAAAAAAGAATTGAAATTTATACTAATAGTCCATGTAAAAAATGCTGATTCAATAAGTATATTTAAAGATTATTTCAATTTTATTGTTAATATACCTCCCTTAGAAAAAAGAACGTTAGAAGAGCGTTATCAGTTTATTGAAAAATTTTTTAAAGAAGAAGCATTAAAATTAGAAAAAAATATTGAAGTAAACTATGGATTAATGCAATGTTTAATGCTTTATCCATGTATTGATAATCTCATTGAATTAAAAAGCAATATTCGATTTGGTGTTGCAAATGCATTGGTAAGATTTAAAAGAAATAAAACAATTGTACTTGAATTAAGTGATCTTCCAGCAAGTGTTAGAAAAGGTCTGTTATTAATTAGAGACAAAATTCACGAAATTGATCAAGTCCTAGAAAAAAATGTAAATTATATATTTACAAAAGAGCAAACATTACAATCTAGAAGTAAAAGAAATGATACAGACATATATCAAAAAATAGATTTTGATTATAAAGCTTTAGGTCAAATAACGGTTTTAAAGGATGCTGAGGAATTTGTGTTTGCAAATATTGAACATAATTTAAATGAATATTTGAATAAGATAACTGAAAATAGAGATGGTGAAAAAATCAAAACAATAGTTTCAGAAAAGCTTTATCAGATAACAAATGAGTTCATCCAAACAGCTAGCATAAAATTCAATAGAGTATATTCAAATAAAGCTTTCCTCGGAATATGCTTACATTTCAATAATGCAATCATTTCTAATAGAACGAAACAAAGAATATCTAATGAAAAAGTTATGAGCATTATCGAACAGTATGATGAGGAATACTTATATTCTAGAAAGTTTATAAAAAAGCTTCAAGATGAATTTAATGTAAAATTTTCGTTAGATGAAAGTGTTCTACTTACATTACTTATAGCCAATGACAAAAATCATATATCTAAAAATAGAGAAGTCATAACACTAATTATAATGCACGGAGATAATACAGCCACATCTATATCTAAAGTCGTAAAGAAATTAATGCCAATTAATAATTTACAGGCATTTGATTTATCGTTGGATGATGATATTGAAACATCTTATGAACTATTGAAAAAGAAAATAATAGATGTTAATCAGGGTAGTGGAATATTAGCTTTATATGATATGGGTTCCATACAAGTTATGTTGAATTCTATTAAAGATGAAACTGGAATTGATATCAAATCTATTGAAGTTCCTATTCCTTTACTCGCAATAAGTGCCTGTAAAAGTAGTGAAGAGGGAAAAAGTCTAGAAGATATATATCAGCATTTAGCTAATGAATATTCTGGATTTGCTTATTCGAGAATGCAAAGTAAAGATATCGTAATTGTTCTTTCATCAGTTCATGAGAATAATAGTGATAGTATAAAAAGGTATCTTCAAACACTAGAAGATTATCGTGATTATCAAATATTAGCTTTTAATATAACTGATAAACAAAATCTAATAGATAAAATAAATGAAGTTCAAATAAAAGGAAATGTTGTTGGAATCGTTGGTACATATAATCCAGATATATTTAATCTCAAATATGTTGATTATAGTCATCTACCAAATGTACATACAATCCATGAATTATTTGCAGAAACGAAAGATGATTTTGATGTGTTAGATTATCTTGTTGAACAATTTGATATATTTAAAAAAGATGAACTTAATCAAACTCTTATTCCGTTTATTGAATCTCTTCAAAAAATATTTCATATGTCATTTTCGGAGGATACAAGACTTGGATTATTAATACATATGGGGTGTTTGATAGATCGTCTTCAAAAAAAATATGCGTCAAGTGTAAATTTTAATATAAATACTATTAAAGAGAAATATTCAAAAGAATATGGATTAGTAAGTCAATCACTTTATCCATTAGAAGAAGGTTATAATGTTAAGCTTAGTGATGGTGATAAAGCCACAATTATAGAAATAATAATTAATTCAAAAAAGGAGAAATAATGATGACTAAAGAAGAAGCAACAATGATAGGTTTTGAAATCGTAGCATACTCTGGTGATGCAAGAAGCAAGTTATTATTAGCAATTGAAAAAGCTAAAACAAAACAATTCAATGAATGCCAAGCACTTATTGATCAAGCTAATGAGTGTTTAAATGATGCACATAGAGCTCAAACTGAGTTATTGCAATTAGAAGCACGAGGAGAAAGCATAGAAATAGGTTTTATTACTGTTCATGCACAGGATCATCTCATGACAACTATTTTATTAAAAGATATTGTCAAAAACTTAATGGATATTTACAAATAGGAGAGTAAAATGGAAACACTAATATTAAAAATTGAAAAATTCAAACCTATGTTTGAAAAAGTATCTAGAAATAAATATTTAAAAGCAATTCGTGATGGGTTCATGTCTGCCATGCCTGTTGTACTTTTCTCAAGTATTTTCATGTTATTAGCTTACGTACCTAATATTTTTGGATTCTACTGGTCTAAAGAAATAGAAGCAATGATTTTAAAACCATATAATTATTCAATGGGAATATTAGGGTTATTAGTAGCTGGAACAACTGCAAAAAATTTAACAGATAGTTTAAATAGAGATATGCCCGTTAATAGACAAATCAATAATATTTCAACTTTAATGGCAGGAATTGTTGGATTCTTAGTTGTTGGAGTTGATTCAATAGAAGGTGGTTTTTCTAGTGGGTATATGGGATCTAAAGGTTTATTAACAGCCTTTGTAGTCGCATTCTTTGTTTGTAATGTTTATAAGTTCTGTGTGAAACGTAACATTACAATTCATATGCCAGAAGAAGTACCTCCAAACATTTCTCAAACTTTTGCTGACGTTATTCCATTTGGAGTTTCAATTATACTGTTAGCGTTATTTGATATTGTTTTTAGAAATATTGCTGGAATGTGCTTTGCACAAGCAGTTATTGAAGTTTTTAAACCATTATTTACTGCAGCAGATGGTTATATTGGATTAGCAATTATTTATGGAGCAATGTCTTTATTCTGGTTTGTAGGTATTCAAGGACCTTCAATCGTAGAACCAGCAGTTGCTGCTATCTATTATGTGAATATTGCAAATAATCTAGAATTAGTACAAGCTGGAAAACATGCTGCAAATATCTTAACTCCAGGTGTTCAACAATTCGTTGCAACATTAGGTGGAACAGGAGCAACTTTAATCGTCACATTAATGTTTGCGTTTATGGCAAAATCTAAAGAATTAAGAGCAGTAGGTAAAGCAAGTTCAATTCCTGTCTTATTTGGTGTTAATGAACCAATTTTATTTGGTGCTCCTTTAATCTTAAATCCAATCTTCTTTATACCATTTATTGCAGCACCAATCTTAAATATATGGATGTTTAAAGCATTTGTAGATTTCTTAGGTATGAATAGTTTCCAATACATTTTACCATGGACAACACCTGCTCCTTTAGGAATTGTATTAGGTTGTGGAATTTCATTATTATCTATCATTTTTGCAGTATTAGTTTTAGTTGTGGACTTTGTTTTATATTATCCATTTTTTATGGTCTATGATAAACAAAAATGTGAAGAAGAAGCTTTAAAAGGTGGTTATGTAAAAGAAGAATTAGAATCTGTTGATGTAGAATCAGATGTTGTTAATGAAAAGCGTGTGCTTGTTTTATGCGCTGGTGGTGGAACTAGTGGTTTATTAGCTAATGCTCTATTAAAAGGAGCAGAAGAAAAAGGTATCAAAATGATTACTGCTGCAGGATCTTACGGTGCTCATTATGATATGCTAAAAGATTATGATTTGGTTATATTAGCTCCTCAAGTTGCAAACTATTATGAAGATTTAAAGAAAGATACAGATCGTTTAGGAATAAAATCAGCTGCTTGTGAAGGTAAAAAATATATTGAATTAACACGTAATCCACAAAAAGCGTTAGAATTTGTATTCTCAATTTTAGATGAAAATAATGAGTAAGAGAGGAATTTATTATGAAATTTAGTGAAGATTTTGTATTTGGTGCGGCAACAGCTGCCTACCAATGTGAAGGATGTACTCAAAGTCATGGTAAAGGAAAAGTAGCTTGGGATGATTATCTAGAAAAGCAAGGCCGTTTTTCTCCTGAACCAGCTAGTGATTTTTATCATAAATATCCAGTTGACTTAAAATTATGTAATCAATTTGGTATTAATGGTATTCGTATTTCTATTGCTTGGTCAAGAATCTTTCCTGAAGGAAAAGGTAAAATTAATGATGAAGGTGTTCAATTCTATCATAAATTATTTCAAGAGTGTCATAAAAATGGTGTTGAACCTTATGTTACATTACATCATTTTGATACACCAGATGCTTTACACAAGGAAGGAGATTTCATAAATAGAAATACAATAGAAGCTTTTGTTGAATATGCAAAATTCTGTTTTGAAGAATATAAAGATGAAGTTTCTTATTGGTTTACATTTAATGAAGTATGGCCTATAGCTACAAATCAATATATTGAAGGAACTTTTCCTCCATGCATAACTTTTGATATAACAAAAGCAGTAGCTTCAATGCATGGAATGATGGTTGCTCATGCTAAAGCTGTAAATATCTATAAAGAAAAAGGATATTCTGGAAAAATTGGAATTATTCATTCTTTGGATACAAAGTATCCACTTGATGAAAATGATGAAAGAGATATTTTGGCAGCTAAAAAAGATGATGTATTAGCTAATCAATTCTTATTAGATGCAACATTTTTAGGTTATTATAGCAATGAAACCTTAGATATTATTCAAGAACTTGTTGAATTAAACGGTGGAACTTTTAACTATGATCAAAAAGATATTGAAGAAATGAAGAAAGCAGCTAGTCAAATTGATTATTTAGGAATGAATAATTATCAAAGCAATTTCGTTAGACATTATGAAGGAGAAAATGAAATTCATCATAATGGAACAGGGGAAAAAGGAACGAAAAAATTTAAATTAAAAGGTGTTGGAGAAAGAGTCATTAAAGAAGGGATTCCTACAACAGATTGGGATTGGTTGATTATTCCTGAAGGTATGTATGATATGGTTAAACGTATCAAAAATCAATATCCAAATTATAAAGCAATTTATATAACTGAAAATGGTATGGGTTATAAAGATACATTTGAAGAAAATAATGTGATTGATGATGAACCTAGAATTGATTATATTAAACAACATTTGCAATGGCTATTAAAAGCAATTGAAGAAGGTGTTAATGTAAAAGGTTATTTTGTTTGGTCATTAATGGATATGTTTTCTTGGTCAAATGGTTACAACAAGAGATATGGATTATTCTATGTCGATTATGAAACTCAAGAACGTTTTCCTAAAGCATCAGCATATTGGTATAAAAGAGTTATTAAACATAGAGAGGTATAGAAATGAAATACAAAGGAGTTATCTTTGATTTTAATGGCACATTATTTTTTGATAATGACAAGCACATTAAAGCATGGGGTGCGATATCTCAATTAATAAGAGGTTATGGTATAAGTGATCAAGAACTTCATGAGCATTTTAATGGTGTTCCTAATAAAGAAATCATTCAATATTTATTTAATGGAGAATGTGATGATGAAATGATTAATAAATACTCTTTATTGAAAGAAGAATATTATCGTAAATATTGCCGGGAAGATGTTGAATCTTTCCATCTTGTAGAGGGTGTTGAACAATATTTTAATGATTTAAGCAAAAGAAACATTCCTTTTACTATTGCAAGTGCATCCATTAAAGAAAACATTGACTTTTTTGTAGAATCATTTCATCTAGATAATTGGATTAATCCTAAAAATATTGTTTATGATGATGGAACTTATAAAAATAAAATAGCAATGTTTGAAAAGGCATCAGAAATTTTAAATATTGAATTAAAAGAATGTTTAATTTTTGAAGATTCTATTAGTGGAATCAAAAATGCTTATCGTGCAGGATGTCCTCATATTATTGTTATAGACTCTGCGAATAAAAAAGAAGAATATCAAGATTTACCTGGTGTCATTAAAGTAATAGATAATTTTGTAGAATTAGAATCTTTATAGACCTCATCGTTAAAGTTCATTTAAAGTCATCTATATGAATAAGCATTCATTGATGACTTTTTATACATAAAATATGTTTTAAAGGAGAAAGAGAATGAATACTAAAATAAATCAATTAATCAATTATGGTTTGGAAAATCAAATGATTTCTTTATATGACGTGGATTATTCAATAAATATGTTACTTGATTTGTTTAAACTAGATTGTTTTGAAAGAACAACAGTCGAAAAAATTGATTATTATTTACTAATTGAAGATATGCTTGATTATGCTGTAAAAGTAGGATTGATAGAAGATAATATCACAGAAAGAGATTTGTTTGATACAAAAATAATGAATTGTATTATGCCAAGACCTAGTGAAGTTGTTAATAAGTTTTATCAGATATATGATGAGAACAAACAAAAAGCGACACAATATTTTTATGATTTATCAATTCATTCAAATTATATTAGAAAAGCGAGAACTGATAAAAATATTAAATTTTCCCATTATTACAAATATGGAGATATTCAGATATCAATTAACTTATCAAAACCCGAAAAAGATCCTAAAGAAATAGCAAAAGCTAAACTTGCGAAAAGTACAGGATATCCTAAATGTTTATTGTGTAAAGAGAATGTTGGATATGCAGGGAATATGAATCATCCCGCTAGACAAACACATAGAATAATACCTCTTGATTTGAATGGAAAAACGTATAATTTTCAATACTCACCTTATGTTTATTATAATGAGCATTGTATTATTTTTAATAATGAACATGTTCCAATGGTCATAAACAGACAAACATTTGAGAATTTATTTACTTTCATTGAAAAATTTCCTCATTATATGATAGGAAGTAATGCGGATTTACCTATTGTAGGAGGTTCTATACTTACTCATGATCATTATCAAGGTGGTAGACATAGATTCCCAATGCAGGATGCATCGGTTATTAAGGAAATTGAAATTAAAGGATATGAAAATATAAAAGTACAAATGTTGAATTGGCCTTTATCTACATTAAGACTTACAGCTGATGACAAAGAAGTTCTTGTTGATCTATCAGACAAGATATTAAATTATTGGATAAATTATGATGATGTTTCATGTGATATTCTTTCACATACAAATGATGTAAGACATAATACAGTAACACCAATTGCAAGAATGGATAATAATCGTTATCAAATAGATATTGTATTAAGAAATAATCGAACAAACGATGAACATCCTTTGGGTATATTTCATCCACATGCTAAGCACCATCATATTAAGAAAGAAAATATTGGTTTAATTGAAGTCATGGGATTAGCTGTTTTACCTGCTAGATTAAAAGATGAATTAGAATGTTTGAAATTATGTTTGTTAAAAAAGAAATGTATTGATGATTTGGAGAGTTTAAAAAAGCATAAAGAATGGTTTGAATATTTACAAACTTTAGAATTTGATGAGCAATCTATAGATGAGTTTATTGAAAAAGAAGTTACAAAAAAATTTGTTAGTGTATTAGAAAATGTAGGAGTTTATAAGATGAATCAGAAAGGAATAGAAGGATTTACTCGTTTTGTAGATTCTTTGAGTAAATAGTATGATTGAGATTATAGAGAATGTATCTAGAGGTATAGACATTATCTCAATGAGAAATGAAAATATTGAAATACAAGTGACTAATTATGGTTGCACGATATTAAAAATGATTGTCAAAGATAAACATGGAGAAAAAAGAGATGTCGTATTAGGATTCCCTAGTATTGATGATTATAAAAAAAAGACGGCAGTTATCTAGGTGCTTTAGTTGGTAGAGTGGCAAATCGTATAGGAAATGGGAAATTTACATTGAATAATGAGATATTCTCTTTAGAAAAAAATAACGGTTCAAATACATTACATGGGGGAATTGAAGGATTTTCATATAAAACATTCACATATGAGATAAGAGAAAATGAAATTGTTTTTCATTATTTCTCTCAAGATGGAGAAGAAGGATTCCCTGGTAATTTAAACTTTTATGCAACATATATTCTTTTAAATAATGGATTAAAAATTAAATATCATGCAACCACTGATAAAGATACGATTATTAATATTACTAATCATTCCTATTTTAATTTAAGTGGAGAGCCATGTAATATTGATGAACATGAGTTAATGATTAAAGCTGATAAAATGGCATGTATAGATGATGAAGGTTTGTATAATGGTGAAATGAGAAGTGTATGCGGTACGCCATTTGACTTTAATGCGCCTACATTGATAAAGAATAGTATATATCAAGATAATGATCAATTAAAGATAGGAAAAGGATATGATCATCCTTTTATATTTAGTACAAATAAAGATCAAGTCAAATTATATTATAAAGAAACAGGAATTGAACTAACTGTATCAACATCATTACCTCAAACACAAGTTTACACTGTCAATTATCTTTCTGGACAATTAGGTAAGTATGGTAAGTGTATGCATCAAAGAGATGCAATATGTATAGAAACACAAAATATGCCAGATAGTATAAATAAAGAAGAAAATCCAACGGTAATTTTAAGGAAAGGAGAAATGTATGATGAAGTGACTTCATATACATTTAAAATAAAATGATGAAAGCAAGTGAAATTAAGGAAAACTTATTAAATAATAGATATGATAATATGTTTATTGATTTATATGAAGATGAATCATTGATTACTTATCAAAATAATAGATATACAAAAGCAATTGAAGAGTTTATAAAATTATATGATGATCAAGATATTGAAATATATAGCGTAGCTGGAAGAAGTGAAGTGGGAGGAAATCATACTGACCATCAGCATGGTTGTGTATTAGCAACTTCAATTAATTTAGATGCTATAGCAATGGTAACGGCACAAAAAGATATTGTTAAAATTGTTTCTGATGATCTAGATATAGATGAAATTAATATTAACGATTTATCAAAAAGAGATGATGAAGAAGGAACTTCAGAATCTTTAATTAGAGGAGTTTTATCAAAACTTAAAGAAATGGGTTATAAAATAGGTGGATTTAAAGCATTTGTAACAAGCGATGTTTTAATGGGAGCTGGATTATCATCATCAGCAGCTTTTGAAGGATTGATTGGTACTATTGTTTCTGGGTTATATAATGCTATGGAAATAGATATGGTAACAATTGCTAAAGTAGGACAATATGCAGAAAATGTTTATTTTGGTAAACCATGTGGATTAATGGATCAATGTGCTTGTGCAGTAGGTGGATTAATTAGTATTGACTTTAATGATACAGCAAATCCAATTGTTAATCATGTTGATGTTGATTTTTCTAAATTTAATCATAGTTTATGTATTGTTGATACAAAAGGATCTCATGCTGATTTAACTGATGAATACGCAGCTATACCAATTGAAATGAAAAAAGTAGCTAAATTTTTTGATAAAGAAGTTCTAAGAGAAGTTGATGAAAATGAGTTTTATGAAAATATTTCTGATATTAGAGAGGCATGTGGAGATAGAGCAGTATTACGTGCACTACATTTCTTTAATGAAAATAAACGTGTTGAAAAATTAGTGAATGCTTTAACGGATAATGATTTTGATATGTTTAAAAAATATATTAAAGAATCAGGAGATTCAAGTTATAAGTATCTTCAAAATGTATATTCAAATAAAGATCCACATAATCAAGCAGTTTCATTAGCGTTGGCTGTGTCTGAAGTGGTTTTGAAAAATCATGGAGTTTGTAGAGTTCATGGTGGTGGATTTGCTGGTACGATTCAAGCATTTGTTGAAGATAATTATGTTGAAAAATACAAAAATGAAATTGAAAAGATTTTTGGTAAAGGGTCTTGTCATGTATTAAAAATAAGAAAATATGGTGGAACAAAAGTATTAGGATAAAAGGAGAATATAAAATGAATGTATTAGTTACTGGTGGTGCAGGATATATTGGCAGTCATATTTGTGTTGAGTTACTTCAAGCAGGGCATGATGTGGTTGTTATTGATGATTTTTCTAATTCTAAACCAGAAGTATTAAATTATATTAAACAGCTAACAGGTAAAAAAGTTAAGTTTTATGAGTTTAATGTTCTTGATGAAGAAAAAATGGATGATGTATTTGTAAATAATAAAATTGATTCAATTATTCATTGTGCAGCTTTTAAAGCTGTAGGAGAATCAATGGTAAAACCTATAGAATATTATACTAATAATCTCATGTCTACATTGGTAGTTGCAAAAATGATGAAAAAGTACAATGTTAATAATATTGTATTTTCTTCAAGTGCTACTGTATACGGAGATCCTGAAATAGTACCACTCACTGAAGATTGTCAATTAGGAGAGACAACAAATCCTTATGGCACAAGTAAGGCTATGATGGAAAGAATATTGACTGATGTTCAAAAGGCATGCCCTCATATGTCTGTAACTTTATTAAGATACTTTAATCCTATTGGGGCACATGAAAGTGGTTTATTAGGGGAGGATCCTAAAGGGATTCCTAATAATCTAATGCCATATATAATGAAAGTAGCAACAGGAGAATTAAAATGTTTAGGAGTATTTGGTAATGATTATGATACTCCAGATGGAACAGGTGTACGTGATTATATTCATGTTGTTGATTTAGCGAAAGGGCACGTATTAGCAATCGAAAAATATGCGAAACCTGGTGTCCATATTTGTAATTTAGGAACTGGAAAAGGGTATAGTGTATTAGAAATAGTTGGAGCATTCGAAAGAGTAAATGGGGTCAAAATCCCATATGTAATTAAAGATAGAAGACCTGGAGATATAGCAACATGTTATGCTGATCCATCAAGAGCAAAGGAACAACTTGGCTGGGTTGCTACTCGAGGGATAGATGAAATGTGTAGAGATTCTTGGAATTATGCAAAAAAGCATATTAAATAATTAAATTGCTTGTGATAAAAATAAATTAGAAACGAAAAATGAGATTGGTAAAAATTTATTGAGAATTATCCTTCAATCATGAGAGTACTCTGTATTCAATCATAATCTAACAATGTATGGTTCATAATGGTAAGTTAAGCGATTTATATGATATTTTTGGGAACAAAAAAGTGATTAGCTAATTCAGCTTATCAATTAGTTGATATAAACTAATACTTTAATAATCTGTGTAGTAAAAATACTATCAATGTCAGTAAGAACTGATATCGATAGTATTTTTAGATAAATATTTTTATACTATTCAAAAAATTTTGTAAGCGTAAAATGAAAAAGCCCTATTATCAATCAACGACATTGATTATAATTAGAGCTGTAATAAATTGACAATTTATATATGTATGATTTACAGGACACGACTAAAAGATCGTATCTCTACGATTTTTTAGTCAGATATGTATTATCAGGCAATTCTTTTGACCATGGCATATAATTATCAAGGGCTTCTTCATCATTGATATCTATTTCTGTCAATGATGACAAAAGATAGTTAAAATATTCATAGGGATTGAGATTGTTTAGCTTTGCAGTTTCTATAAGTGAATATAAGGCAGCGCTTGTCTGTGCTCCCTGAACCGTATTGGTAAACAGCCAGTTGCGTCTGCCTACACAGAATGGGCGTATCGCATTTTCTGCTCGGTTGTTTGATATCTCTATTCTCCCATCTTCAAGGTAGACTCTTAGTTTTTCTTCCTGGTTGATGCTGTATTTTAGTGCTTCATTTAACTTTGTTTTATCCACTGCAACTTTTGCACATTCCCTGACTGTTTAGCAGTCAATGTTTCCAAAGCTAATAGCACGATTGCTTTTAAAAACGGTTTTAGTTTGGATAAGACCTATGATACAAAAGCAGTAGCTGTCAGTGTGTATGATCTAGAAATTACTGGAAGTAAAGGAAAAATCAGCTTTACCTATGAGAAAAAAGTCGACAATACATGGGAAGCAATGCAGGAAGCGCCAACTGGCGCAGGAACATACCGTGTAACAGCTTCATTAGCTGGGGATAATAATTATAAATCTGCTGTTTCTCAGCCGTTGGAATTTACGATTGATAAAGCAGATACTGTTCTGGAATTTACAGTAAATGATTTGGATAAAGTCTATGATGGTAAAACGATGGTTGCTCCAACAAATCAGGTGGGTAACAGTCACGTCAGAGTATTGAGCTGGTATCAGTTGAGTGAAGATGGACAATGGGCAATGCTTGAAAAAGCACCAGTAGATGCAGGAAGCTATAAAGTCGTTGCCAGTGTAGAAGCAGATGATAATTATAATGGTGCAGAAATAGAAATGGAATTTGAAATCACGAAAGCTCAACCATCTTATACATTGCCAACGGATTTGGTTATTAAACAAGGAGAATCTTTATCAACTCTTGGTCTTCCAGATGGATTCACATGGAAAGATGATACACAAACAGCGAATACATTAGGAACTCAAACATTCAAAGCAGTATTCACACCGGAAGATACAACAAATTATCAGACAGTCGAAGTTGATATTCGTGTAGATGTTGTTCCTACTCTTATATCAGTTAATCATGTACCAACTATCAGTGCAGATGATAAAGTGGTCATTGTGGGTGATAAATTTGAGCTTATGAAAGATGTAACAGCTTTTGATAAAGAGGATGGAGATCTTACGAATAAAGTAAAAGTTATCAACAGTCATGTAGATACTTCTAAGGCTGGCACATATGAAGTGACTTACAAAGTCGTAGATAGTCAAGGGGCAAGCGCTACAAAGACGATTACTGTGACAGTTAAGGAAAAGACAGATTCGCAGACATCAAATAATGGAAGTAGTGGAACAGATCAAACAAATCAGAATGATAAGACACAGACAGTAATTCAAACTGATGATTATACAAATATTTATGTATGGTCTGTATTGTCAATCTTATCAGCTTTAGGCATTGTATGGACCGTCATGTTTAAACGAAGAAAAAAAGACAATAAAACAATTTAATAAATTTGATTTATAGCCTGTACGATGATGTCGATACAGGCTATTGTTATGTATAAAGTTAAGTTTTGATATAGTATAGATGTTATTGATAAAATGAATTATAAAATAAAGAGATGATGGGAAACCATAATACATTCAAGAAATTCATTAATAGTCTAAAGCATTGTATTTTGAGACATTATTAGAAATTTTAGTCTCTTTTTATATGCTTCTATCTTTATGTGGCACTTGGATTTAGGGTGGTTAAAATTAGAAGAACATTTGAGTCCATTTGCGAATATGTGTGATTTATCATATGGGTATTGGGTGGCTTGTTATCTGATGTTTAAAAGAAAGAAATTAGGATATGCTTTTGATGTTATGTGAAATCATATTGATTTTTGGATAAATAGTGCATTCACAATCTGGGGAGTGTATAATGGAGATATAAGATTTCGTAATCTTTTAAAAAAGAAAAGTGAGGAATAAAATATGCGAATGGTTGATTTGATTGAAAAGAAAAAAGATGGATTCAAACATACTCCAGAAGAGATTCACTTTATTGTAGCAGGTTATACAAAAGGTGATATACCTGATTATCAGATGAGTGCATGGTTGATGGCCGTTTGTTTTCAAGGCTTAGATAAAGAAGAAACAGCTATTTTAACCAAAGAAATGATGCATAGTGGTGATGTCATTGATTTAAGTCGTATTCAAGGAATCAAAGTTGATAAACATAGCACTGGCGGTGTTGGTGATAAAACATCTTTGGTTTTAGGACCGATTGTGGCAGCCTGTGGAGTACCAGTAGCTAAAATGAGCGGAAGAGGATTAGGACATACTGGTGGAACATTGGATAAATTAGAATCTATACCGGGACTTCATATTATGATTGATGAAGAAGATTTTGTGAAGCAGGTTAATGATTGTGGATTGGCGATTATTGGACAGAGTGGGCATTTGGATCCTGCCGATAAAAAAATGTATGCCTTACGTGATGTTACCGCAACTGTTTCCTGTATTCCATTAATTGCATCTTCTATCATGTCAAAAAAACTGGCGGCCGGCAGTGATGCGATATTGTTAGATGTCAAATATGGTGATGGTGCCTTTATGAATACCATTGAAGAAGCTAAAGAATTGGCACGTACAATGATTGAAATTGGTGATTCGCTAGGCAAAGATACCAGAGCAACCATTTCTAATATGAGTCAGCCGTTAGGTTATGCTATTGGAAATAGTCTGGAAGTCAAAGAAGCTATTGATACTTTAAATGGCCATGGACCAGAAGATTTATTAGAGCTTTGTTTGCAGGCCGGAAGTCATATGTTAATTCAGGCTCAAAAAACTGATTCTCTCATTACTGCAAGAAAAATGCTTGAAGATGCTATTGAAAGTAAAAAAGCACTTCGTACATTATGTGCTATGGTCAAAGCTCAAGGTGGCGATGATGCCTTTATCAGACATCCAGAAATGTTTCCTAAAGCAAAAGAAGTGATTCCTGTTTATAGTCAGATAACAGGATATGTTAAGGATTTAAAGGCAAAACCACTAGGAATTGTCAGCATGAAACTAGGTGGTGGACGTGAAACAACGGACGATGAGATTGATTATAGCGTTGGCTTGATCTTGCATAAAAAAATAGGTGATTTTGTCAAAAAAGGGGATGTATTAGTGGAAGTTCATACAAATACTGGACTTTCTAAAGAATTACAAAAAGATATTTTGGATGCCTATGAGTTTTCAAATGAATTTGTAAATAAACCTATATTGATTGATGAAGTTTTATCATAATTATTTTCAAAAAATGATATTTTTATATCTGATATCAAAATTTGATGTATAATGATAATCGGTGGTGAAATTATGGGAAAATTTTTATTTTTTGATATTGATGGGACATTAGTAGGCAAATCTAAAATGGTCACAGAGAAAACAAAATGGGCTATTCAACAGGCAAGACAAAATGGACATCGTGCATTTTTATGTACGGGTCGTGCTCCTACTTCTATTGTAGGAGATATCAAGAATATTAAGTTTGATGGGGCAATTTGTAGTGCTGGTGGATTTGTGATTGTTGATGGTGAGTATATATTTGAAAATTTTATGAATCAGTATATCTTATCAGAAGTCATGACTTTATTTATCAATAATCATATTTTGTTTACATTGGAAACGAAAAAAGCTTTATATCAGACACCTGGTGTCAATGAGTTCTTTGATCAAAAACATCAAAAAGACTGTGAAAATAACTTAGAATTAATGCGTTTTTTCCAGTTAAGACGTATGGGGGAAAATCGTTTACCTATCAAAGATTTTAATATTTTAACTACAGGTGTTACAAAGGTTTGTTTTATTGCACCAAATAAACAAAGCTTTTATGATTGTGTACCATTTTTAGAAGAATTCTTTAATATTGTGACTTTTTCTAAAGAAGAAGATGATTTTATTAATGGAGAAATTATATTAAAATATTGTACAAAAGCAGATGGTATTTTAAAAGTGGTTAATCATTTTCATGGTCAAATGAAAGATACTGTTGGTTTTGGTGATAGTATGAATGATTATCAGATGCTTCAAGAAGTCGAAACAGGTGTTGTTTATGAAGGAGCATCAGATAATTTAAAAGCGTTAGGAAAATATTTCTTTACTGATCCAGATCAAGATGGTATTTATAAGGTTATGAAAGAAATGGATTTAATAGGATAATACAATATCAGGCTTGAATGGAATCAAGCCTTTTTCAATGAAAAAAATTTGTCATTTTTTTCTTTGAAATAAGCTTTTTTATGATAAAAATGATTTAATCCTTAGAAAAATAAGTATTTCATCATTATTTTTGATACAATCATTATGTCTTCTATCTATTTGAGAAAAAAACACGTTTTTTGATAAAAAAGGATTATAATAAAATTATCAAATAAGGAGGCTTCTTTATGGACATTGTTTTATCAAGAATTTTAAAATATTTAAATGGTTGTTTAGATGATGATCATATGTATCGTATTGGATTGTTTATTGTTCATCATTATGTTGAGATGGAAGATTATTCTTTACAAAGAGTGATGGATGAAGGTGGTTTTCAAGAAGATGAGATTTTAGATTTTTGTCGACATTTAGGTTTTCAGACTTATGAAGAATTTCAAAGTGAATTAGTAGCCGATTATATGTTACGTGTATCACAGATTCGTGCACGTATGTTAGGTGTTTCTGCTTCACAGTTGATTGGACAATTAGATGCTTCTTATGATAAAGATGCATTTATCAAAGAACTTGAGCAAATTTGTGAATTGATTTTCAAAAAGAAACGTGTCATTATCATTGGTGCATTATATCCAACAAGTATTGCGGTTGAATTTCAAACAGACTTTATTACTTTTGGTAAAGAAGTGATTCAATATCACCATTTTGTAAAAGACTTTCAATTTCAAAAAGATGATGTTGTGATTTTTATTAGTGCAACAGGAAGAACTTTGCATGATTATTTAAAAGAAAGTGCCGATCAAAACATTCATGATGCTAAGATTGTTTTATTAACACAGAATGTGAAATATAAAAAGAAAAATGATTTAGGGGCAGATTATGTGGTACAGGTACCGGGACGTTTTGATGGAATTCAGTTTAATTATCAGATCATGATGATTTTTGATATTTTACGTATTTATTATTATACAAAATATTATATTTAAGGAGTATGCAAATGGATGTAAAAGCAATTATGTGTGATGTTGATGGAACATTATTAAATAGTCAAGGAATTGTTTCACCAATGACAGTAGAAATGATTAAAAAAGCAAGAGAAAAAGGAATTTTATTTGGTTTATCCACAGGTAGAGATGTGCATAGTGTCAAAACCCTTTTAAAATCATGGGGAATTGATGGATTGGTTGATGCAATTGTAGGAACTGGTGGAGCAGAAATTTATGATTATACATTGCAGGTTGAAAAATCAAGCTTTCCATTAGATGGTGCTTTGATTCAAGATGTGATTCGTCATTTTGAAGATATGAATGTCAATTTTGCGATTCCTGATCAAGGAATTTTATATGCTCCTAAAGATGATGAACATATTCAAATGTTATCAAAGGCAGATAAAGTCCCTTATCAAGTGGCCAATTTTGATGAATTTTTAAAAGAACCACGCGCAAAATTAATTATTATTTGTCATCCTGAAGATATGGATTCAGTTGTAGAAAGAAGTCAGACTTTTTCTAATGAAAAATATAAATCAGCTTCTTTGAAAACATCCAGTGAACTGTTTGAATATATGGATCCAAGAGTTACAAAAACACATGGCTTACAGGAAGTCATGGATATGCATGGCATTGATATGAAACAGCTTTGTACATTTGGTGATGCTGATAATGATTATGATATGACCCTTCATGCAGGTATTGGTGTTGTGATGGCTAATGGTAGTGAAAAAACAAAGAGTGTGGCTGATTATATTACAGATGATCATGACCATGATGGTATTGGAAAATTTATTGAAAAATATATTTTGTAAGCTTTCATTTTGATGAGAGCTTTTTTTCATGTATAATAAAACAAAGGAGTGATGGATATGAATATAGCTTTGATAGCTCATGATTCTAAAAAACAGGAAATGATTGCTTTTGTGAAAAAGCATGAAGATTTTTCTAAACAACATACGTTGTTTGCGACAGGGACAACAGGATTAAGAATTATGGAAAATACCGATTTGATGATTCATCGTTGTTTGTCTGGACCTTATGGTGGTGATCAGCAGATAGGGGGATATGTTGGTGAGGGAAAAATGGATTTTGTGATTTTTTTTAGAGATCCTTTGACAGCTCAACCCCATGAGCCTGATATTAATGCTTTGATGCGTGTTTGTGATGTCCATCAAGTTCCTCTAGCATCACACCAAAAAACAGCAGAGCTGATTATTAAAACTTTAGAAAGTGAGGGAAAATAAAATGAGGTATGAAATTCAAGGAACACCTTTTCCAGTTGTCATTTGTGAATTGGAGAAAGGTGAAAAAATGGTGAGTGATAGTGGCACAATGGCTTGGATGGATCCATGTATGACGATGGAAACAACAAGTGGTGGTATTGGTAAAGCCTTTGGAAGAATGTTTTCAGGAGAAACAATGTTTTTAAATGTCTATCAGGCAAAAGAAGCTGGTAAAATTGCTTTTGGTTCTTCATTTCCTGGTGAAATCAAAAAATATGATATAGCACCTGGTAAGGAAATTGTTGTTCAAAAATCATCTGTTTTAGCTTGTGAAGAAACGGTTGAAAGAAGTGTTTTCTTTCATAAAAAGATATCAACAGGACTTTTTGGTGGTGAAGGTTTTGTCATGAGCCGTTTATCTGGACATGGTGTTGCTTTTATTGAAATTGATGGTGCAACTGTGGAATATCAGCTAGAAGCTGGGCAAAAGCTCATTGTTGATTCAGGTAATTTGGCTTTAATGGATGCGACTTGTCAATTGACAACACAAAGTGTGCCAGGTATGAAGAATAAATTATTAGGTGGCGAAGGTTTATTTCATACAGTCATTACAGGACCAGGTCGTGTTGTTTTACAAACGATGCCGATTTCAACAATTGCTCAAAGTATTATTCCTTTTATTCCAACAGGAAAATAAATTATGATCTTCAATATCAGTGGCCGTAGCGATATCGTTGCTTTTTATAGTGACTGGTTTTTTCATCGTTTAAAAGAAGGATATGTCTATGTCAGAAATCCTTATTATCCGACACAGATTACCAAATACTTGATCAATGAAGATGTTGTAGATTGTTTTGTATTCTGTACAAAGAATCCTCGTCCCATATTATCACGTTTAGATGAATTGAAGCCTTATCCGTCTTTTTTCTATGTGACTATAACACCCTATGGTCGTCACATAGAACCTTATGTTCCTGCTTATCAAAATGTTATATCAGATATCCAAAAGCTGTCTTTACAATTAGGTAAACAAGCTGTAGGAATCAGATATGATCCTATTTTTCTCAATCAGGAATATACAATAGAAAAACATCTTTATTATTTTGAAGATATATTATCTCAATTACATGGATATTCTCATCGTTGTGTCATAAGTTTTATCGACTTATATAATAAAACCAAAAGAAATTTCCCGGGTATTCAAGAAGTATCTTTACAAGATCAAAAGACAATCGTTTCAGCTTTTGTGGAGATTGCTAAAAAGTATCAGTTTCAAATTCAAATGTGTGGCGAACCTTATGATTTTTCAATGTATGGTGTATCTTCACAAAGTTGTCTGAATGCTCCACTACTTCAAGATGTGATTGGCTATGATGTGATGCAACCTTCATCAAAACCTTTAAGGAAGCATTGTCACTGTTTTCCAAGTCGAGATATTGGAGAATATAATACTTGCCCTCATGGCTGTTTATATTGTTATGCCAATGAAAATAAGAAAAAAGTATGGCAAAATTATCATAAACATGATCCATTGTCACCCTTATTGATAGGACATGTTCATCAGAATGATGTCATTAAAGAGGCTAAACAAAAAAGTTATAAAAATAGACAATTGTCTTTGGATATATAAATCAAAAAATGCAAGATTATACCATCTTGCATTTTTAGGATAAGAGCTAATCAATAAGGAATAAAGATTTAATCTCCTCATACGATTGAATATAGCTTCTATCCATTAATAAAATGATATTTTTCGACATATAAGTTTGATACTTAGATATCGTTTATTTAAAATCTCTGACTTTGTTGATATCAGTATCAACAATCTTTGTAAAAATGGACTGTTTTTTTCTTTTTTTCATATAATAATTTGAGGTGTTTTGATGATAAAAAAAGGGTTCATTTGTTTATGTGTCTTTTTGATGTGTTTAGTAACACCGGTCTATGGTGAAGAATTAAAACTGGCACCCAATGCTGGAGCTTCTTTATTGATGGAAGCATCTTCCAGACAGGTTTTGTATGCAACCAATGAAAAAGAAAAGTTGTTTCCAGCTTCAACCACAAAAATTATGACAATGATTTTATTGTTTGAAGCAATTGAAAGAGGAAGTTTAAAATGGGATGAACAATTAACATGTAGTGCCTATGCTGCTAGTATGGGTGGAAGTCAGATTTATCTTGAAGAAGGAGAAAAGATGAGTGTGACGGACTTATTTAAAGCCATCAGCATTGCTTCAGCGAATGATGCTTGTGTTATGATAGGAGAACGTATTGCTGGGACAAATGACAATTTTGTAAAAATGATGAATGAAAAAGCGAAAGAACTGAAACTGATCAATACGCATTTTATGAATCCAACGGGTTTACATGATGATCAACATTATACATGTGCTTTGGATTTAGGAACAATGGCTGCGTATCTGATTGAAATAGGAGGAGAACGTTTATTTCAGACAACGTCGTTATATGATAGTTATATCCGTGAAGATACAGCTCATAAGTTCTGGCTGGTTAATACGAATAAACTCTTAAAATCGTATCAAGGGGCTGATGGACTAAAAACGGGTTATACAAAAGAAGCAGGTTATTGTATTGTCACAACAGCTAAACGTAATGGATTAAGATTAATTGGTATTGTGTTAAAGGAAAGTGAACCAAAAATAAGAAATCAGGAAGTTTCACAATTATTGGATTATGGTTTTTCATTATATGAAAGTGTGACGTTATTTCAAAAAAATGAAGTTATTGAAAAGATAAAGATTGACAATGCGAAAGTACCGTTAGTTGATGTTATTGCTAAAGAAGATATTCAATATATTCAAGATAAAAATAATCAAACAAAAGTGACTTATCAAATCAATTATACGAATCTTGTTCCACCTCTTAAAAAAGGTGAAACAATTGGTCATTTATTGTTGATGAGGGATCATATCAATATAGCTTCATTTGATGTGATAGTTTCTAAAGATGTTGAAGCTTTATCTTTTGTGGAAAAATGGATTAATCAATTAAAAATCTTTGTTTAAAAATCTATCTTGGGATGGATTTTTATTTTGCATAAAAATTCTAGTTTTGTTGAATAAGTTCTAGTTTTATCGAAACGATTTTTTTTCATTTTGAATTGGTATATGATAGCTAAAAAGGAGGAAAGACAATGGATAATCATATCGAAATTGAAAAAGCACATCATCTGCTAATCATTCATTTTTATGGTGAAATAGATAGTGTGATGGCACCGGTATATCGTGGACAATTGAGTGATTTGATAGATGAAAGTGAAGAAGATGTTATTTTTGATTTTGAAAAGACGTCTTTTATAGATAGTTCAGGAATTGGATTGGTACTGGGGCGATATAATCAACTGCGATTTGAGCACCGTACATTGATTTTAACAGGATTAAATCCTGTGGCTTATCGCTTATTTGAATTAACAGGGATGTTTCAAATCATGCCTTATTATGAATCTATTGAACGTTTAAAGGAGGGAACGTTATGAATCAGATGGAAGTCAGTTTCAGTGCTTTGCTGGATAATGAAAACTTTGCCAGAACAGCTGTTGCAGCCTTTTTAACGCCTTTAAATCCAACAATAGATGAAATTATTGAATGGAAAACAATTGTTTCAGAAGCGGTTAGTAATGCGATTATTCATGGCTACAATCAAAACAAAGAATGTTTTGTCGTTATGAAGATGAAAGTTGATGGACGACAAGTACAACTGATTGTACAAGATTATGGTAAGGGAATTGATAATTTAGAGGAAGTCAAGGCTCCTTTTTATACTACCGCAAAAGACTTAGAACATGCCGGAATGGGATTAACAATCATTGAAACATTAGCGGATCGCTTAGAAATTGAAAGTGTTATCAATATAGGAACAAAACTTATCATCACAAAAAGTTTAAAAAATCATGACACCATCTAAAACATTAGATCTTTTAGAAAAAGTCCGTTTAGGGGATGAACAGGCAAAAGAAGAAATTGTTAAAGAGAATTTAGGTTTAGTATGGTCAATTGTGCATCGCTTTAAAAACAGTTATTATGATAAAGAAGATTTATTCCAGATTGGCTGTATTGGTTTAATGAAAGCTATTAATCATTTTGATACATCTTATCAAGTTCAGTTTTCTACTTATGCTGTACCAATTATTATGGGTGAAATTAAACGTTATTTTCGTGATGATGGAACGATTAAGGTATCACGTTCTTTAAAAGAATTAAATATCAAAATCACCAAAGCTAAAGAATATTTACAGACCCAAAATAATCAAGAGCCAACAATTGAAGATGTAGCAGCATATCTTCATGTAGAACCTCAGGAAGTTGTGGAAGCCATTGATGCTTCTTATTATCCGACTTCATTAAACGAACCAATTTATGAAAAAGATGGTTCAACGATTAGTGTGGAAGATCGTTTAATTGATAAAAGCAATCATATGTGGTTTGAAAAAATGGCTTTAGAAATGGAACTGGAAAAGCTTGATGATAAAGAAAAGATGATTATTTATATGCGTTATCATTTGGATTATAATCAAGATAAGATTGCCAAATACTTGGGGATTTCACAGGTTCAAGTTTCAAGATTAGAAAAGAAAATTGTCACAAAATTAAGAACACGCTTAAAAGATGGAAAATAGTATGCTATAATACATCAGAGGCGAGAAAAATGGAAAAAAATGATTTTAAAAAATCTTTATTTGAATATATCAAAGTCATTATTATTACAGTTGTTTTAACACTGGGAGTTCTTTATTTTGTACAGATTTCTAGAGTTGTAGGGTCTTCTATGGAACCAACATATCATAATGGAGATATTATTCTGGTTGATAAATTCTTTTATAAACGAGGACAACCGGCTTATAATGATATTGTTGTGGTGAAATATCATGTGGCTGAAGGTGAAGATCAGATTATCAAAAGAATTGTTGGTTTACCCGGTGATCATCTGGAAATGAAGGATAATCAGCTTTATCGTAATGGTCAGTTATTGAATGAAGATTATATCAATGAAGCCATGATTCAAAATGAGGATTTTTCTTATGATATTCCTGAAGGGAAAATCTTTGTGATGGGTGATAATCGTAATCATAGTGTTGATTCTAGAAATTTGGGATATATTGATTTTGATGAACAGGTTGTTGGTCGTGTTTTTTGGAAGGTCTTTTGATAAGACCTTTTTCTTTTGGGAGGGTTTATGAAAAAGTTAAGATATAAACGTGTTATCCTTGTAATTATGATTTTTGTTTTATTTGTCAGTATTGTGGGTTATATGTATTTACAGAGAAGTCAATATTTTGAATATAAAGGGCCTATCACAACTTTTACAGCAACATATCAACAAGATGAAAAGATTTATATGTTTGATTTAAAAGGTTTTCAAAAAGATGAACAGTATTATTTATCTTTAAATGATTTATATAACTGGTTTGTGATTCAAGATTCAAAAAACAAAGTTTATGTTGATTATGGAAAACATACAATGGTTTATCAGTTGGATAATGAGGTCTATTATATTGATTTTGGCAGGGATGAAATAAAATACAAGAATGATTGTATAAATATCAATAAAAATGGTAGTCATATTTATATTTCTCATAAAAATATATATTTATCTGTCTATTTTATAGAAAAAATATTATTAAAAAATGATAAAAAGATAAAAATTGAAAATAAAAACGCTATCATTTCATAAATTTTATGATTTTTGTAGTCAAGATGGTATTTTTTTGATAGAATTGTTTCATATTTGAAAGATGAAAAACATCTCTCAAAGGAAAGGGTGAAAATATGGCATATAAATTTAATATTACTCGTGGTAATGCAATTTTAAATTTTTCTGAAGAATTCTGTCAAAGTCGTTGTCAATTAATTGAAAGTGAGTCTTTTGCGAAAGTTTTAGAAAAATATATTAAACATATTAAAAGAACTGATACAACTATTTACGAATATTTACATGCTATTGAAGAAGATGATGTTGACTTATTAAGAGATTTAAGAGATGTTTTTAAATTATTATTAGTCATGTCAGTAGAAGAAGTTTGTGCTATGCGTTCTCAGGCAAAAGCATATTTTAAAGATCGTGATATGTTTATTGCTTTGGTTGAAGATATTTATTTATTCTGGCGTCGTTTACAAAGATATGCAATTGTTTTTAATGAAACAAAAAGAGCAGGTTATCAAAATGTTCAGTTTGCTGATGCACAAAGTGAATTTGAAGAATTGGTATTAGAAGTTTATCGTTCTATTCAATCAGCGATTGGAAAGAAAGATAAAGTTTTACGTCAGATTACTGCAGGGGTAAATGCTGGTTTAGCTGTAACGCATATGCGACCATTTTTACCATATGAATATCGTAATTTAGATGAAATTCCATTTATTGAATCTGTTGTTATTCATCCACCATTTATTGCTTATTCTAAACGTAATAAACGTGATGGAGTCTTTCCAGAAATCAAAACAAATCCTATTGAAGATAAAAAGTTTGATGCAGAATCATGGTTATGTTATCCTGCAAAAGTAGGAGATTTGTTATGTTTTGTTTACTTTAACGTAAAATTTATGGCACAAGGTGTAACATTATGTAACTTGTTTGATTTGGCTGATGAATCTGAATATCGTAATCGTAAACCAGATTTAATTTATGTTTATGGTTATGAAGATGGTGAAATGAATCAGGCTTTCTATCAGGATGAATCTAATGATATGATTGTTGCTTTATTATCAGCAAGTGATGATTTTGATTATTTTGGATATATGAAAAAAATGTGTTTAACATTGCATAATGTTCAAAAAATTAATCATCGTGAATTACCAATCCATGGAGCTATGGTTAAAATGACACTTCATAATGGTGAAACAAAAAATATCGTTGTTATGGGTGATAGTGGAGCTGGTAAGAGTGAAACAATTGAACAGATTAAAGTGATTGGAGCTGCTTATATTACAGACTTAAAGACAATCTATGATGATATGGGGGTACTTTCACTTGGTGATAAAGGAAAAGTGAAGACTTCAGGAACTGAAATTGGGGCTTTTGTCAGATTAGATGACTTGGATGCAGGATATAGCTTTAAAGAATTAGACCGTTCAGTCTTTATGAATCCAGATAAAGTCAATGCACGTATTGTCATTCCAATTACAGACTATAAAGATGTTGTGGCAAAACATGATGTTGATTTGTTCTTATATGCAAATAACTATGATGAAGATGGTGAAGCATTAAGTTTCTTTGATACACCAGAAGAAGCTTTAGAAGTCTTCAGAGCAGGAAATCGTATGGCAAAAGGAACAACAACAGAATATGGACTTGTAGGAAGCTATTTTGCGAATCCATTTGGACCAGTTCAAAGAAGAGAACAGACTGAACCTATTTTACAGGATTATTTTAAAAGAATGTTTAAGCAAGGTGTAAAAGTTGGTCAGTTGCGTACACGTTTAGGTATTAAAGGAAACGAACATCAAGGACCAAAAGATGCAGCTATTGCCATTTTAAAATATGTAACAGGTGAGGAAGAATTAAAAGAATTACCTGTTGAAGAATAATAGGAAACAGCAATGTTTCCTATTTTTTAAAAGGAGGAAAAATATATGTGGATTATATTTGGAATATTAACTCTTATCATGACTTTATTGAATTTGTATATGTATAACGCTGGTAAAAATTATCATATTTTTATGGTTCTTTCCTTATTCTTGATGGCATTGACACTTTGCGCTCAGTATCAAATGATAGCGTCTTGGAGTTTAGCAGGGGATTGGAGTGCTATTGCAGATGTTGCACCAACATTATCTATGATGCTATGGGGATTTGTAATAGGTTCTTTTGTGGTGAATGTCATACCATTATTGTTAAGTTATCGTAAGAATCGTTAATAAGTATGATGCTTTATTTATGAAAATAAAAAAGATTGTCTAAATATCAATTAAAGTGTACCCTATGTCAAGGACAATTAAATAAAAAGGTATATTTTTAACGAATATTATCTTATATGATTGTGTCAAGGAGGAATGACACAGTCTTAAGCCACTGGTCAAGATCAGTGGCTTTGTGTTTAAGATGATTATGTATATTTTTAATGATTCTAAAAAGTTTAAACTTGTTTGTGTCAAGTATGACAACTGTATTGAATTTAAGGTCAACAGAAATGGTAATGTTATTGAAGGAATCCTTTCTAAAGGTGTCTATTATAACTGGATTGCTTTTCCTTCACTTAACACGTCCTGTCAACTCGCCGATTTCTCAGATTCCTTTTGGAACGAGGAACAGCTTTTCAATGTTTTCCACAATGATTTCGATGTGTCAACTGTGCTTATGACCATTAGTGAGCTTAAGGATCTTTTCAGTCAGGACTATCAGTCCTACACTGATGGTTATAAGTTCATGTCCACTCGCGAATATATCTTCTGGCTTGAAAATCAATGTGAAGTCTTATCCTATCAGATGATTGATATGCAGACCCGTTTTGAATCTCAGCTTAATATTGACCTTGAAGAAGAACTCTTGGATGAAAGAAACCAATATCATGATATGATGCGTTTTCAATATGATGATACTATTTTTGAATAGTATCATTTTTTTATATCTATTGGATATATATCTGACAGCCAGTACTGATAATATTCTGAAGGTGACAGTTTTGCCAGGTCCCACTGATACCTTTCGTTATTGTAGTAATCTATATAATCATCTATAACTGCTTTAAGGTCATTGAAAGTGTTGCACCTGCTTATATCTATTTCATCTTTCATATGACCAAAAAAGGATTCCTGTGGTGCATTATCCCAGCAGTTGCCCCTTCTTGACATTGATTGCCTCAATCCTTTGTCCTTGAGCAGCTTTTGAAAATCTATACTGGTGTAATGAATGCCCTGGTCGCTATGGCATATCGTCTTGTTTGTTTTGATTGTCGCTCCATGCTTTTCAAACAGTTGTTTTACAGTCATTAACACAAAGTCAATCTCCAATGATTCGCTGACAACATATGATAGTATCTCATTGGTAAATGCATCCTTCATGACCGATAGATATGCTTTTCTTTTTTCTTTCCCATAAAAGAGATATGTAATATCGGTTAATATGACTATTCTTGGCTCCTGTATGAAATCACGATTGACAACATTGGGGGCAATATTATTTGTTTTTATTGCTTTTGCCATTCTTCTATATGGATTGGCTTTTCTTATTTTGCAGAAAAGTCCATATTTTTTCATGAGCCTCCTTATTTTTTTGATATTCATCCTTACTCCCATGTGCAGCAGATGCATGTGAATGCTTCTTGCTCCTTTATCATATCCTCTGTACTGATATGCCTTCAATATGAGTTCAAAATCGTTCTTGTCCCGCTGTTCTTTCTGCTGACGCTTATTGCAGTTATTTTTCCAGTTGTAGAAGCCACTTCTGGAAACTTCTGCAATTTCACATAATCTGGTAATGTTGAGAAGATTGTCATCTCGAGAAATCATTTCTTCGATGATTTTGTATTTTTCTTCTGCAGTTTCCAATAGGCTTCCCTCTCCAGTGATCTTATTTTTTTTAGAAACTCTATTTCCTGTTTTTGATAGGCAATCTTATGTTCAAGATAAGCAATCTTTTCTTCGGGGGACATGTCTCTTGTTCTAGGGCGACCTGCATTGTGTTTTCTGGTATCTTCAAATCCTTCTAAGCGTTCTGCTTCCTTCTTTATTCGTTGAACAATATTACTTATGCGTTTTGGTCCAAGAATATGTGGATCAATATCAAAGGAAGAAAGTATGGAAGAAGGGGCTTCTCCTTGTGAATAGCGTGACCAGAACTCCATTTTAAACTTTTGGGAGTATTTAATGCTTTTGTAAGATATTTTTTCAATATATGGATTATCCTTGAGTATTTTAATTTGTTCATCAGTAAAATAGTTTACACCCATTCCAATCAATCCTTTCATCAAATCATATTATAAGCAAAATAAAAGACCCTGTAAAACAGAGTCGGTTAAATATTCAGCATCACATTTTAGAGTGATACCTTTTTATTTAACTGTCCATTTTACAGGGTACAGTTTAAATGATATCTTGACAATCTTTTTTTATTAATAGATTCCTTGAGAAATCATAGCAGCTACAACCTTTTCAAATCCAGCAATATTTGCTCCTTTAATTAAGTCATATCCTAAACCATATTTTTGAGCAGCTTTCACTGATGATTCATGAATATTAACCATAATATCATGTAATTTTTGATCAACTTCTTCAGCAGTCCAGCTATAACGCATAGAGTTTTGAGCCATTTCTAATGCAGATACAGCCACTCCACCAGCATTAGCTGCTTTTGCAGGACCTAATGTTCCACCATTTTCTAAAAAGTAAGCAATGGCTTCAGGATTAGTAGGCATATTAGCACCTTCAATAATATATTTCACTCCATTAGCAACCAACTGTTTCGCTTCTTCTAAACCAATTTCATTTTGTGTCGCACATGGGAAAGCCATATCCACTTTTAATCCCCATGGTTTTTCACCAGCATGGAATTCACATCCAAACTTTTCAGCGTAATCTTTAAGTTTTACATCATTTGAACTTCTGATTTTTAATAAGAAATCAATTTTTTCATCAGTAGTAATACCGTCAGGATCATAAACATATCCATCTCTACCAGAAATAGAAACAACTTTTGCTCCATATTCTCTCGCTTTTAAACAAACACCCCAAGCGACATTTCCATAACCAGAACATGCAATTGTTTTTCCTTCATAAGTATCATTAAAGTGTTTTAACACTTCTTTACCATAATAAACAGCACCAAATCCTGTTGCTTCTGGACGAATTAAAGAACCACCATATGGCAATGGTTTACCAGTTAAGACGCCATTTTCATAAGCTCCTCTAATTCTTTTATATTGTCCATACATATATCCAATTTCTCTGGCACCAGTTCCAATATCCCCGGCAGGTACGTCAACGTCTGGTCCAATATGACGATATAATTCAGTCATAAATGATTGACAGAAACGCATCACTTCATTGTCAGATTTTCCTTGTGGATCAAAATCAGAACCACCTTTGGCACCACCAATTGGTAAAGTTGTTAATGAATTTTTAAAGATTTGTTCAAAACCTAAGAATTTAATAATTCCTAAATTGACAGATGGATGTAATCTTAAACCACCTTTATATGGTCCAATCGCATTTGAGAATTGAACACGATATCCTCTATTGACATGAACTTTTCCCTGATCATCTTGCCAAGGAACTTTGAACATAATGGCTCTATCAGGTTCTACCAATCTTTCTAAAATAGCCATATCCTCGTATTCAGGATGAGCTTCAATAACAGGTTCTAAACTTTCTAAAACTTCTTCGACAGCTT
The DNA here is from genome assembly GCF_042850985.1 of Massiliimicrobium timonense. Classification (GTDB taxonomy): domain Bacteria; phylum Bacillota_I; class Bacilli_A; order Erysipelotrichales; family Coprobacillaceae; genus Allocoprobacillus. Next base: position 1,813,697 of record NZ_AP031415.1, on the reverse strand, counting down.
GAATAAATTCTGGCTGATCAGTATTTTTTGCTTTTACATCTTCTAATACTCTCTCAATATATTTCATTGTTTGAATCCTCCTTGAATTTATTATATACAATGATAAATAAAAAACAAGCATTTTAATAAAAAATTATTATAATTTAGGGAATAAAGTTTTCATTCTTCCTTAAATATGATAAACTACAATAGGTGATAAAAAATGATGAAAAAATTTAAAGAATATAGAACATTTCTATTATGTCTGATTTTATTTGTTTTCTTTATGATCTTTGGTATCTATGCTTATATGCAAAAGAATGTTCCACAGTCTATCGGTAGCTTTTTACTGGGATTGATTGCATTCGTGTTAATGAGTGCCAGATATAAGATTGTTTTATTTGAAAATGAAATGATGATTTATGAATGGAAGATTGCTGCATTTTTACCTGTTTTGATTCCTTATCAAAATATTCAATCTATTCAAAGGAAATCAAAACATCATGTTATGATTCAACATCAAAAAACAAGTCATGTTTATGTATTGAATAGTGATCAATTTATAAATGCTTATCAAAAAATATCAAAGGAGATTTCAACTCATGAAAATCAATAAACAATGTTTACCATGTTTGATGAATCAAGTTGTTAAAATTGCAAAAATGACAGATTGTTTAGAACAAGATGAATTATTTCATCAAGTCTTTCATTATATGAGTCAAATGGATTTTCATAAAACGAATCCTGAAATTATCGGTGAAGTCTTTGCCTTAGTTAAAGATTATTTACATTGTGAAGATCCTTATTATCAGATTCGATATGATTATAATCAGTTATTTTTAAAACAATTATCTCAAATTGAGCAACAGATTGATTCGTTTGAACAAGCTGTTTTATATGCTATTGTGGGAAATGTCATAGATTTTAGTCCTATCCATCAAAATGTACAAAAAGATATGATGACTTATTTTCAAAATATGGATCAATTATCTTTAACTATTAATCATGTTGAAAGATTAAAAGAAGATTTAATGAGTGCTTCTTCTTTAGTCTATTTAGGAGATAATTGTGGTGAAATATGTCTTGATTTATTGTTGATTAAAAGAATAAAAGCAATGAATCCTCAACTCAAAATCTATTTTGTGACAAGAGGGAAACCGGTTGTTAATGATTCTATATTAGAAGATGCTTATGAAGTTGGTATGGATCAATATGCAACAATTATCTCTAATGGGGATGGATCACTGGGCACGATTCTTTCTCGTGTCAGTCAAGAGTTTTTAGATGTTTATCATCAGGCCGATCTCATCATTGCGAAAGGTCAAGCTAATTTTGAAAGTTTAAGTGAGGAAGATAAGAATATTTATTTCTTATTGATGGTCAAATGTGATGTCATCAGCCGATATATAGGTGTGAAGCAAAAATCATTTGTCTGTCTATCTCAGAAAATGAGGTGAGAAAGTGGAATTACATATTCAAAGAATGCAAGATCGTATAAGTTATAAAAGACAGAATAGACTCACTATTATGATTTTCCTTATTATTTTGATAGGATGTTCTATTGGTTTAGTATGTATAGACTTTCATTGGAGTTCTATAGGAATTATGATAGCATTGGGGATTTTATGTTTAGAATTTATTGTTATTGCAAAAAAGAAAAAAATGAATAAGCTTCAACAAACGATTAGTAGTGACTTAGTTATTATTGATGAAAATCATCGTTTCTTTTATCAAAATCGTATTTTTGATTTAACATCTCTTAAAAAGGTACAATATGATTCAAAAGTTATTATCGCTTTTTTTGAAGATTTTATTTTATATATTGAATATGATAGAGATGTTGTCAATTATTTTCAATCTTTGTGTACAAAGGTAATAGATTCAACAATGACACCAAAAAGAAAAATGTCTATGCTTTTACTTATATTACTTGTTGTAGCTTTTTGCTCAGTTGTGATGAAGCTTATCACAGGTGTTGGTTATTGTTTATTAATGAATACTTATCTTATTGATTGGACTGGATTATGGATAGAGCTTATCATTATACTTGTTGTGATAATAAGTATTGGACTTGTTTTGATAATGAAAAAACACTCTTTTCCTATATATTTAATAGGATGTATAATCATTGGTTTATTTATAGTATTACCATTTGGAAAACTTAATTATTTCAATTATCATGATCAATATTTAGCTTATCGTATAGATGATAAACAGTTGACTCTTTATGATAACGTACGTTATTTATTTGGACAAAAAGTTTTTGAAATAGATACCAATTTTGTTCAAAGAGTAGGTCAATTTGAAGATGTTTTTTATGTTGCCTACGATGATACTTATAAATTTTATGCAATGAATAAAATCACACAGGATCAAGATAGCTTCATAGATGAATATGAAGGATGTATATATGGAAATGAGTGGATGAACTTAGTTATTAAACAACATCAAGTTGTTATGAATCAAGATGTATGTGAGGTTTCTCTTGTAGGTAATCAAATTTTATATATATCAGATGAACTACATGATTATCTTATTCAATTGGATAATGATGAATGTAAAATTTATCAATTGGATAGACAATATAATAATACTCTTAGAATAAATCCGGATTTATTTGAAGAAGATTTAAATAAACAAGAAACAGAAAAATCTATATCAACCAATGAATCAACAGATTCCTCACAAGAAGAATCTAAGCAAGAATCATATGAAATAGCAGAGGAAGAAAAAGATCAGCAACGTTATGCAAGTTATACTCAACTACTGGAAGTTGATGATATTTCAACTATAAAATCGGATGAAAATCTTATTAAAGTGCAAGATGAAGATGATATTTATCAAGCTGTAAAAAGTATTGATCAAGAAATTACACGAATAGATAATAGTGAGGGTGTTATTTTAGATGTGCAAATATTGGATATGACCATCTATTCACAAAATGATGATCAATATGGTGTTTATATAACACGACGTATTGATTCCTCGGTAGCAGAATCTCAAACGGTGCAGGATATTATTCTAATGAGGAAACAGGACCAAAACTACGTTGGAACAAGATTTTATAGTGTTCGTTTTATGCCATCTACGCATCAAACGCATAATGAGCCTTATGACACAAGCTGGACAACTGATTATCTTTATCGTGTGGATGGACATAACATTGTAGATAATGCATGGTAAAGTTTGATAGAAAGGTTTTACTGACCTTTCTTTTTTTATATAAGTCTTTAAAAGTTGATTTTTAAGTTATGAATATGATAGATGAGAATACTTATAAAGTTTTTATAAAAAATTCTTTTTTTTGTCTTTTAAATGTGTTAGAATGATAAAAAATGAGGTGATATTTATGAAAAAGACAATTTTAAATCAACAATTTCATCACCATCATCATTGGAACACTTAGGGTTATATCTTAGAAAGATACAGCCCGTTTTGCATATATTTATAAATGGGTGTATCTAATGACTTAGAAAGAATGGACGAGTCATTATGACTCGTCTTTTTAGTTAAGGAGGACTTTATGGAAGAATTTAAATATTTGATACCAGAAGAAAGTATTGATGCCATTATGGATAATGTTTCTGTACTCAGAGATATTGAAAAGGATTTAAGACATCTCTTTGTTGAACGTGGGTACTTGGAAGTTTTAATGCCTTCTTTTGAATATGTTGATCTTTATAATGATATGGATATTGGAATTGATGAAGAAAAGATGTTTCAATATGTCAATTATGAAGGAAAAAGAGTCGCTTTAAGAGTGGATTTTACAGTTCCACTTGCAAGATTATATTGTTCACAAAATGAAAATGGTGAAAAAAGATATTGTTATTTTGGAAAGGTTTATCGAAAAGAAAAAAGGCATAAAGGAAGAAGCAGTGAGTTTTTTCAAGCAGGAGTTGAACTGATTGGGAAGGGAGGATTTGCTGGTGATTTGGAATGTCTGGAACTTGTTTTAAAGACAATGACATGTTTAAAATTGAAACATATACGTATTGAGATGGGATCAGCTAAGTTTTATCATCGTTTGGTCGAGATTGTTGATGATGAACGATTTATAGATATTTTGAAAAGACGTGATTTAAGTGCAATGAAATCATTTGTGGAAAGTCATCACTTTGATCAAAGTATACAGACATTATTAATGACTTTACCTCAAGCATTTGGAGATGTTCAAGTGTTATATGATATGAAAAATAGAGTGGAAGATACATTGTTGAAGGAAGCGATTGAAGAATTGATTGAACTGTATGAAAAGATTCCTCATAGAGAACTTCTGACTTTTGATTTAGCGATGACACCCATGATGAAATATTATACGGGAATCATGTTGAAAGGATATTCTCCTTATAGCGCACAACCAATTATGAATGGGGGACGTTATGATCATTTGATGAATCATTTTGATCGAGAGGTTCCAGCCATTGGCTTTAGTTATGAGTTAAGTCATATTTTAAAGGCCTTAGAAAAGGAGGAGGAAGCATGATTAAAATAGCGATAACAAAAGGTCGTATTGAAAAACAGGTTTGTCAGTTGTTGGCTGAAAAGGGCTTTGATATGGAGCCTATTATTCATAAAGATCGTGAATTGATGATTGAAACAAGTGATGGTTTATCTATGATTTTTGCAAAGGCAAATGATGTTTTAACCTTTTTAGAACATGGTATTGTGGATATTGGTTTTGTTGGTAAAGATACTTTGGAAGATAGTGATTTTCAAGATTATTATGAGATGTTGGATTTAAATATTGGAAAATGTTATTTTGCCTTAGCGGCATATCCAGAATATCGAGATAAGGTTTTTAAACGTCGTCAGCGTATTGCTTCTAAATATACGAAGGTAGCTAAAGATTACTTTCATCAAAAACAACAGGATGTTGAAATTATTAAATTAGAAGGTTCGGTAGAATTAGGACCAGTTGTAGGATTAAGTGATGCCATTGTGGATATTGTGGAAACTGGTTCAACTTTGAAGGCAAATGGTTTAGAAATTATTGAAAAAATCAGTGATGTATCGACAAAGATGATTGTAAATAAAGTGAGTTTGAAGTTTAAAAAAGATGAAATCTTTGATTTGATAGAAAAGTTAAAGGGGGAATAAAAATGTTGAAGACATATGATTTACAAGGACAATTCAAAGATGTGGTGAAGAAGTTTTCTTCACGTAAAACAGAAATTTCGCAACAGGTTAATGAAACTGTAATGCAGATGATTGAAGATATCGAAAAAAATGGTGATCAGGCCATCATGAAATATTGTTATGAATTGGATGGATATAGGATGGAAGGACCACAAGATTTTATTGTTTCTAAACAAGAAATTTTAGATGGTGTGACAAGCGTGGGGAAAGATTTTATGCGTATATTGGAACGTACAAAAGAACAACTGATTGATTTTCATCAACATCAAGTTGATCGTTCATGGTCTATTTATAAGGAAAATGGAGTGATGATGGGACAGATTGTACGTGGCTTAGAAAAAGTTGCTTTATACGTACCAGGTGGAACTGCCACATATCCTTCAACGGTCATGATGAATGCGATTCCTGCCAAACTGGCTGGTGTCAAAGAATTGATAATCATCACACCTGTGAAGGCTGATGGAAAAGTGAATCCTTCTATTTTAGCAGCTGCTTATGTCTGTGGCATTGAACGTATTTATAAAGTAGGAGGAGCACATGGTGTTGCCGGTGTAGCTATCGGAACAAATATGTTACCAAAGGTAGATAAGATTGTTGGTCCCGGAAATATTTATGTTGCGACAGCTAAAAAATGTTGTTATGGGCGTGTGGATATTGATATGATTGCGGGTCCTAGTGAAGTCTTGATTGTTGCTGATGAAAAAGCCAATCCCCAATACATTGCAGCTGATTTAATGAGTCAGGCAGAACATGATAAATTGGCGAGTGCTATTTTAGTGACGACATCTCAATCATTGATTGAACAGGTAAACGTTGAGCTTCAAAAACAGATGCCATTTTTATCAAGAGCTGATATTATTGAATCATCATTGACAAATTATGGTGGTGCCTTTTTAGTGGATTCTATTGAGGAAGCTTTTCAGGTATCTAATGAATTCGCTCCAGAACATTTAGAAGTTTTAGTGGAAAATCCTATGAATACTTTACCTTTGATTCATAATGCTGGTTCTATCTTTTTAGGAGAATATACACCAGAACCATTAGGGGATTATATGTCTGGAACAAATCATGTCTTACCAACAGGAGGAACAGCTAAATTCTATAGTGCTTTAGGTGTTTATGATTTCGTGAAGTATTCATCTTATAGTTATTATCCAAAACAAGTTTTACAGACTTTTAAAGATGATGTGATGACTTTTGCAAACAAAGAAGGATTGGATGGACATGCAAATAGTATTGCAGTGAGATTTAAGGAGGATGAATCATGCGACAAAGTCAAATCAAAAGAATAACAAAGGAAACATCTATTGAAATGTCCCTTTGCTTAGAAGGAACAGGTCAAGCTCAAGTAGATACGGGCATTGGATTTATGGATCATATGTTTGAATTATTAGCTTTTCATAGTGGAATAGATTGTATTGTCAAATGTCAGGGTGATTTAAAGGTAGATAGTCATCATACAGTAGAAGATTTAGGAATTGTTTTTGGTGAATGTTTAAAAGAAGCATTGGGAGATAAAAGAGGAATTTATCGTTATGGTCAAATGGCTATTCCTATGGATGAAGCTCTAGTCACAACGACATTGGATTTAAGTGGACGCCCTTATCTTGTTTATCAAGCTCAATTACCTTGCCAGCATTTAGGAAATTATGAAACAGAAATGACAAAAGAATTTTTTAAAGCCGTCAGTGATCATGCTTTGATGACATTACATATTGTAGAGAACTATGGAGAAAATACACATCATATTATTGAAGCTATGTTTAAGAGTTTTGCCAGAGCTTTAAAACAAGCTATTTGTATTGATGAAAAGAATAAGGAACAAATTGTTTCTTCTAAAGGAGTCTTGTAAGATGATTGTGATTATTGATTATCATGTAGGTAATCTCATGAGTGTTCAAAATGCTTTTTTAAAACTAGGTATGGATGTTGTTGTGAGTCGTGACCATGATGTCATTCGTCAGGCCAAAGGGATTGTTTTGCCGGGAGTCGGAACTTTTCCAGTGGCGATGGAACATTTAAAACAATATGATTTGATTGATATTTTAAATGAAAGACAACAGGCCGGTATTCCCATTTTAGGGATTTGTTTAGGAATGCAAGTCTTATTTGAAAAAGGATATGAAGTTTGTCCAACACAAGGTTTAGGCTTTTTAAAGGGAGAAGTTCGACGCATGGAAGTTCAGGCAAAGATTCCTCATATGGGATGGAATGATTTAATAATGCAACAAAAACATCCTCTCATGCAATATGTTCATCAAGGAGATTATGTCTATTTTGTTCATTCTTATATGGCATATCCTACTGATGATGAGTTGATTGCTTATTGTGAGTATGGACAAGAAAAGATTACAGCTGTTGTTGCCAAAGACAATGTCATGGGATGTCAGTTTCATCCTGAAAAAAGTGGAAAAGTTGGTCAAAAAATATTATTAGCGTTTAAGGAGATGGTAAAATGATAATCATTCCAGCAATTGATTTAAAAAATGGGGAAGCTGTTCGTTTATATAAGGGCGATTATCAACAAAAAACAGTCTATTCTTCATCACCAGAAATGCTGGCTCAAGCCTTTGAAAACATGGGAGCAATGTATCTTCATGTTGTGGATTTGGACGGGGCTAAAGATGGCATGACAACCAATATAGAAACTATTAAAAAAATACGTAATACGATCTCTATCCCTATTGAAGTGGGTGGAGGTATACGTGATGCCAGAACGGTTTCTTTATATTTAGATGAAATTGGTATCAATCGTGTTATTCTTGGGACTGCAGCTATTCAGAATCCAGATTTTCTAAAAGCAATGTTAAAACAATATGGGGCACAAAAGATTGTTGTAGGGGTAGATATCAAAGATGGGTATGTTTCGACTTCAGGATGGTTAGTACAAACACAAGTTCATTATTTAGATTTTTTAAAAACATTAGAGAAGATGGGTGTTCAATACGTTATTTGTACAGATATATCGAAAGATGGAACTTTACAAGGGCCTTCATTTGATATTTATCAACAAATCAAAGATACAACATCTTTACGCTGTATTGTATCAGGTGGTGTCAAAGATAGAAATGATGTTTTAGAAGCTTATCGTCAAGGTTATGAAGGCTGCATTGTAGGTAAGGCTTATTATGAAGGAAAAATTGATTTAAAAGAGGTGATAGAATGCTTGCCAAAAGAATCATCCCCTGTTTAGATATTAAAGATGGAAAAGTTGTAAAAGGTGTCAATTTTGTTGGCTTAAAAGATATTGGTGATCCAGTAGAGATTGCCAAACGCTATGATGAACAATGTGCAGATGAAGTTGTTTTTCTTGATATTACAGCGACTTATGAAAATCGAGATATTCTTAAAGATGTCATTCAAAGAGCTGCCTGTGAATTATCCATTCCTTTAACTGTTGGGGGTGGTATTCGTACATTGGATGACTTTCGTATGATTTTATCCAGTGGAGCAGATAAAGTATCTATTAATTCGGCAGCTATCTTAAATCCTCAACTTATCAAACAGGCATCCGATGAATTTGGTGTGCAATGTGTTGTTGTGGCTATTGATGCGAAAAAGCGAGAAGATCAATCGGGTTATGATGTCTATATAGCCGGTGGTAGAAAAAATACAGGCTTAGATTTATTAACATGGGCCAAACAATGTGAAGATTTAGGAGCTGGTGAAATCTTATTAACATCAATGGATCGTGATGGAACAAGAGATGGTTTTGATATTGATATGTTGAATGCACTGATGCGTGTTGTGTCGATTCCTGTGATTGCCAGTGGTGGCTGTGGAGGGCAGGAAGATATTGTAGAAGTATTTGAAAAAACAAATTGTGATGGGGCTTTGGCGGCTTCTTTGTTTCATTATCAGGAAGCAACCATTGAAGATGTTAAGGCATTGTGTGCCAAACATCATATCCCCGTAAGGAGGGAATTATGAAACCAGATTTTGAAAAAGGGAATGGCTTAGTACCAGCCATTGTACAAGATGCAAAAACAAAGTCCGTTTTAATGTTGGCTTATGTTAATGAAGAAGCATATGATAAAATGTTAGAAACAGGTGAAACTTATTTTTATTCACGCTCACGTCAGGAACTGTGGCATAAGGGTGAAACATCAGGACATTTCCAATATATTCAAGGTATGTATCTGGATTGTGATGATGATACTTTACTGATTATTGTTGATCAAGTAGGAGCAGCTTGTCATACTGGTTCCTATTCATGTTTCTTTCAAGAGATAATCCCTTATGTTTTTGAAAAAACAATCTTTCATGAAGTTTATGATGTGATTGCTGATCGTCATATTCACCCTGTTGAAAAATCTTATACAAATTATCTATTGGATCAAGGTGTTGATAAGATTTGTAAAAAGGTTGGAGAAGAAGCGAGTGAAACCATTATTGCTGCAAAAAACAATAATAAAGAGGAATTAATTGGAGAAATCAGTGATTTATTTTATCATGTGCTTGTTTTGATGTATCAACAAGGTATTCAGGTTGAGGATATCGAAAAGAAACTTCAGGAAAGACATCAAATCAGTGGAAATAAAAAAGAATTTCATCAAAGAGGAGATTATTGATTCATTCATTTAAAACTTGCCTATATAGATAAAACACAATAAAAATGTGATACTATATACAATGAAAGGACTGATTGATAAATCTGTTGCTTTAAAAAGATTGAAATATAAAAGACCTAATATGCAAGAATTATCTTATTGCTTATGAATAGAAATCATTGGGATATAAAAAAGCAATGAATATCTTTTATATATCACAAATCTATCAATTGATGAGAAATGGAATTTCTGATATGCATTGTCGAAGTGATTTGTATTTAGCTAAAGAAATAGAAGATGAAAAAAAGTTAAATCTTTGTAAGGGAAATCAAGAATGAGATTTCTCTTTTTTTATATATTGATAAGGATATATTAAAAGTCTTTTTGTTTACTGAAAATAAATTTAAAGCGTTTACAAACTATGATATAATGAATTTATAAATAGGAAAGGAGTATGTTTATGGGAGGTTTGAAACAAGAGTATTTAGATAAGATTGATGCGATTGTTGATCAGCATAAGGATCAAAAAGGACCTATGAAATTAATGCTTCATGATATTCAAGATGAGCTTGGCTATATCCCTTTTGAGGCAATGGTAAAAATAGCTGATGCTTTGAATGTTCCTGTTTCTAAGGTTTATGGTGTTGTGACTTTTTATTCACAGTTTACAACCGAGCCAAAGGGAAAGCATGTCATTTCAGTTTGTCTTGGAACAGCCTGTTATGTCAATGGAGCACAGACGATTTTAGATTTGCTTTGTGAAATGACGGAGTGTGAAGTGAATTCTACCAGTGAAAATGGATTGTTTTCAATTGATGCCACACGTTGTGTGGGAGCTTGTGGATTGGCTCCAGTTGTCAGTGTGGATGGGACAGTTTTTGGATGTCAGAAACAACTGGAAGATCTGAAAATGCTGATTCTTGATTATTTGAAGGAAGAAGAACCATGTTAGTTCAAGATATCGTGGCTCTTTTAAAAGCAAGAGAAATCTATATTGCACAAGATAATATTTATCAAAAAAATTATGATAAAGGTTTTGCGACTGATTTAATGTCGGATGCTTTAGCTTTGTTGAAGGATGAAACAGAAGATGTTTTATTTTTAACAGGATTAGCCAATGTACAATCTTTACGTACAGCAGAGGTTTTGGATTTAGATACAGTGATTTTGGTGAGAGGAAAACCATTGGATCAACAGATGATAGAAACAGCGAAAGATTTACACATTAATCTTTTTCAAACTGATCAAACGATGTTTGAAGCCTGTGGGCTTTTATATGGAAAAGGAATGAGATAATGAAATATGTTTATCAAGTAGAAAAAGAAAATTATGAGGATGCAGGGAAAGCCTCTACAGATATTAAAAGAACTTTAAAAACAATTGGCATTGATCGTCGTGTTCTTAAGGCTGTAGCGATAGCATGTTATGAAGCTGAAATAAATATTGTGATTCATTCCAATGGTGGAACTGTGACTTTTGAAATGGATGATGATGGTGTTATCACATTATCTTTTGACGATGTTGGACCGGGTATAGAAGATCTGGAATTAGCACAAACACCGGGTTATTCGACTGCCTCTACAAAAGCACGTTCTTTAGGTTTTGGAGCTGGAATGGGATTGTCTAATATGAAAAGTGTTGCGTCTTCATTTCAGATTACATCTTCGCCAGAGGGAACACATATTCAAATGACATTTCAATGAAACCAGTTATTCATTTTTTAGGGGATCACTGCAAAAACTGTATTAAGTGTGTCAAATCTTGTCCTACAGAAGCGATTTCTATTATGCATGGTCAAGTGATGATCGATGATTCAAGCTGTATCAATTGCCATGTCTGTGTGCAATCCTGTGATTATAAACAATTAAAAATTAAAGAAGTGAATCTTACAAAAGCCTTTGAAAAACATGAATATAATATTGCTTTGATTCCAACATCTTTATTATCTGATTTTAAAAGTTTTGATGAATTAAAAGCTTTTATTCATGCTATTAAAGCTTTTCATTTTGATGAGGTTGTGCAATATAGTGATATTGAAGGATATCTTTACCAACAGGCTATTGAAACCAGTTTTCAATCAGATCGTGTGATGTTGACATCTTTTTGTCCAAGTATTAATCGTTTGATTAAACAGGAATATCCTACATTAATAGATCATCTATTACCTTATGATTATCCTGTAGAAATTGCAGCCAGACGTTTAAGAAAGAAATATCAAGGTAAAGATATTGGTATTTTTTCACTCTGTGAATGTGTTGGAAAACTCACTTTAGCGAAAGAACCTTTAGGTAAAGACAATTCACAGATTGATTATGCTTTAAGTATTTCACGTATGTTTCCACATTTTAATAAACGAAAAAGCCAACAAAAAGATGATATTGATATATACCGTGATGGTGTGAAAAGTATTGTCAGTGATTTATTTGGTAAAGATCATTTACAAGTGATGAGTGTGGAAGGTTTACCACAAATTCGCATGGTTTTAGATTTGATTGAATTTGATCGTTTAAAGGATATTCGTTTGATTGCTTTGTATCATTGTTATCAGGGATGTATTGGTGGTTATTATTTATGGAATAATCCCTTTGAAGGACGTTTTCATATTGAAAGTATGTTGAATGATTGTTTAGACAATCATCTGATATTAAGTGAAGATGAATATCTTAAAAAACGTCAGATCAATGTTCAAAAACAATCCATTCAAGAGCGTATGAAATGGTTTCAAAAAGTGAATGCGATTTTGGATACTTTACCTCAATATGATTGTGGAAGTTGTGGTTTTGCCAATTGTCGTGGTCTGGCTATGAAAATAGCGAGTGGTGAAGTAGATGATTCACTTTGTCGAATCAAAAGAAGGTGAGAATATGCAGGTCAAACAAATATTACAGTTACCTTTGGAACTCATCAATGATGTCAGTTGTAAGCAGGAAATCAAAGATGTTTATATAGGTGACTTATTGAGTGTTGTGATGGCACATGGAAAAGAAGGAACGTTATGGTTGACAGTTCAAAAACATTTAAATGTGGTGGCCGTTGCACAGTTGCTTGATTTTGCAGGGATTGTCTTTGTACAGGGATCGTATCCTGATGAGGAAACGATTCAAAAGGCAACAGAGTTGCAGATTCCTTTGCTGGTCAGCCCTAAAGATGCTTTTGCACTTGTCAAAGATTTGATAACGTTAGGTTTATAATATGTATTATGATTTACACATTCATTCTGCTTTATCACCTTGCAGTGATGATACCATGACCATTTATAATATCTTTCATATGGCTTATATCAAAGGTTTAGATTTGATTGCGATTACTGATCATAATTCTTTAAAACAACAACATCATTTAGAAAAAGTCATTCAAAGCCCTATTTTAAAAGGAAAGATTGATTTTATATATGGAGTAGAGTTACAAAGTTGTGAAAATATTCATGTTTTGGCTTATTTTCAAAGAGGAACACATTTACAGCCTATTCAACAATGGATAGATCAGCATCTTATGAAAACAATTAATCAAAAAGATTACTATGGAAATCAATATATATTCGATGAAAATGATCAAATTATAGATGAAGAAGTTTATCTTCTTTTAAATGCATTAGATTTAACATTAAATCAAATCATTGCCAAGATTCATCAGTTTCAAGGAATAGCTGTTTTAGCTCATGTTTTCCAAAAAAAATATGGTGTTTATGAATTGTATCAAGATATACCAGAATCTTTGGATTATGATGGTATTGAAGTGAGCAGTTTAAAACAGTTAGCTGATTTAAAGAAACTTTGTCCTCATTGTAGGGATAATCTTGTTTTGATCAATAGTGATGCTCATCAATTAGAAGATATCCAAGAACCACTTTATCAGATTGATTTTCAACAGTTAGAAAAGATATGGAGAAAAAGATAATGCAGGAAATAGCAATGACAATTTTGGATATGATTCAAAATTCTTTACGTGCTCAAGCTTTACAGATCCATTTATGGATTAAAGATAGTATCAAGGATAATATGATTCATATTGAAATATGTGATAATGGTTGTGGTATGAGTTTAGAAACTTTACAACAAGTCACGAATCCCTTTTTTACGACACGAACCACACGTTCTATTGGTTTAGGTATTCCTTTGTTTAAAGAAAGTGTAGAAGCGACGGGCGGTTATTTTCAAATAGATTCTTGTTTACAAAAAGGAACAAAAATCATAGGTGAATATGTAAAAAATCATATTGATACACCTCCAATGGGAAATTTAGTTGATACTATGATCACTTGTATTCAATATGATGAAAAAGTGAATTATTGTTTTCATTATCAAAATGATGATTGGGTATTTGATATGAATACAGAAGATATAAAAGCTCTTTTGGATGATGTGCCAATCAATCAGCCGGAAATCATACTATGGTTAAAAGATTATATAAAGGAGGGTATGCATCAATGAAGTCATTGGATGAATTGAAGAAAATTAGGTATCAGGCAAAAGAAAGAATGGCCATGCGTGGTCAAGATGGACAGGATTATCGTGTTGTGGTAGGAATGGCAACCTGTGGTATTGCAGCAGGAGCTCGTCCTGTATTGAACACCTTTGTCGAAGAAGTGGCTAAAGCTCATTTACCTGTTGCAGTCATGCAAACAGGATGTATTGGCATGTGTGCTTTAGAACCCATTGTAGAAATTTTTGATAAAGATAATCAAAAAACCACATATGTATTAGTTGATGAAAAGAAAGCAAAAGATATTGTTTTACGTCATTTGATACATGGTGAAGTGATTGATGAATATACTGTCGGACATTATTCAAAATAGGAGGTGCAAAGATGCCATATAAGAGAACACAAGTCTTAGTTTGTGCTGGAACAGGATGTACAATTGGAAATTCTGGTGCATTAATAGAAGAATTTGAAAAAGAAATCAAGTCGATGGGGCTTGATAAAGAAATTGAGGTTTTAAGAACAGGTTGTTTAGGGTTATGTGGGGCTGGACCTAATATTTCTATTTATCCTGATAATATTATTTACAAAGGTGTCAAAAAAGAAGATGTGAAAGAAATTGTACAGGAACATCTTTATAAAGGACGTCCTGTTGAACGTTTGATGTTGAATGAATCTGATCAAGAAACAAAGGAAATTCATGATATTAGTCATACACGTTTTTATCAAAAGCAAAAGCGTGTGGCTTTGCATAACTGTGGAATCATTGATCCTGAAAACATTGAAGAATATATTGGACAGGATGGGTATTTTGCTTTAGGTCAGGTTCTATCACAGATGACCCCTCAAGAAGTTATTGATATCATTAAAGAGAGTGGTTTAAGAGGTCGTGGTGGAGGAGGTTTTCCAACTGGACTAAAATGGCAGTTTGCCTATAATGAACCGGGTGATGAAAAATATGTGATTTGTAATGCTGATGAGGGGGATCCGGGTGCCTTTATGGATCGTTCTATTCTCGAAGGAAATCCTCATAGTGTCATTGAAGCAATGGTCATTGCTGGTTATGCGATTGGGGCTCACTATGGATATATTTATATTCGTGCCGAATATCCTATTGCGGTGGAACGTTTAAAAACAGCGATTGCTCAAGCAAAAGAATTGCGATTATTAGGAACAAATATTTTTGATTCTGGTTTTGATTTTGATTTGGAAATTCGTTTAGGCGCTGGTGCTTTTGTCTGTGGAGAGGAAACAGCGTTGATTCAATCTATTGAAGGTGAACGAGGAATGCCTGTTTCAAAACCACCATTTCCAGCCCATAAAGGGGTATGGGGAAAACCAACGATTATTAACAATGTTGAAACCTATGCGAATGTGGCTCAAATTATTTTAAATGGAGCAAATTGGTTCCGTTCTATTGGAACTGAGTCATCACCGGGAACGAAAGTTTTTGCTTTAGGAGGTAAAATTACCAATACAGGACTTGTTGAAGTCCCGATGGGAACAACACTTCGTGAAGTCATTTATGAAATTGGTGGCGGTTGTCCAAATCATAAACAGTTCAAAGCTGTTCAGACAGGTGGACCATCAGGTGGATGTTTGACAGAAGAACAATTAGATACGCCTATTGGTTTTGATGAACTGGTGAAATTAGGTTCAATGATGGGGTCAGGTGGTATGATTGTTTTAGATGAAGATAATTGTATGGTTGATGTGGCTAGATTTTATATGGATTTTATCGTTGATGAATCATGTGGAAAATGTACATCATGTCGTGTTGGAACAAAGCGTATGCTGGAATTGTTGGAACAGATTTGTGATGGACAAGGTACAATGGAAACATTGGATGAACTGGAAACATTGGCTATGACAATTAAAGATACAGCTTTGTGTGGATTAGGTCAATCTGCGCCAAATCCTGTTCTTTCAACAATTCATCAATTTAGAGATGAATATCTGGCACATATCATTGATAAAAGATGTCCAGCGGGAGTCTGTAAAAAATTATTACGTTATGAAATCAATAAAGATGAATGTCGTAAATGTGGTCTTTGTGCAAGACAATGTCCTGTGGGAGCCATTAGTGGAAAGATTGGAAAAGAAGCCTTTCAGATTGATCCTGACAAATGTATTCGCTGTGGTTTATGTATGAAAGCATGTCACTTTAAAGTGGTAGAAAGAAAGTAGGTGTAGAAGATGTCAAAAATAAAAATTACCATTAATAATCGAGAAGTGGAAGCCTATGAAGGACAGACTGTTCTAGAAGCTGCCAAGAATAATGGCATTCATATTCCTACTTTATGCTATCTTAAAGATGTCACTGGAACGGGTGCCTGTCGTGTCTGTCAAGTCGAAGTCGAGGGTGCTAAAACTTTATGTGCAGCGTGTGTTTATCCAGTCAGAGAAGGCATGGTTATTAAGACCAATTCACAAAGAGCATTGGATGCCAGACGTAGAGTGGTGGAATTGATTGTTTCCAATCATTCTAAAGATTGTTTATCTTGTATTCGTAATACGAATTGTGAATTACAGCGTTTATGTCAGGAATTAGGTGTTCGTGAAGATGCTTTTGCTGGTGAAAAGAGTGAACCAACATTTGACACAGTTTCACCAGGTATTGTGCGTAATACATCAAAATGCGTTTTATGTGGACGTTGTGTGGAAACATGCCAAAAAGTTCAAGGATTAGGAATTTTAGGTTATATGAATCGTGGCTATAAAACGAAGGTTGGACCGATTTATGATAAAAGCTTTGATGATGTCAATTGTATGCAATGTGGGCAATGTATTAACGTTTGTCCAGTGGGTGCTTTACATGAAAAAGAAGAAATACATTATGTGATTGAGGCTTTAAATAATCCAACAAAGCATGTTGTTGTGCAAACAGCACCAGCTGTTCGTGGGGCTTTAGGTGAAGAATTTGGTATGCCTATTGGCACAAGAGTTACAGGAAAGATGGTTCATGCTTTAAAGCTAGTTGGTTTTGATAAGGTTTATGATACCAATTTTGGTGCTGATTTAACAATTATGGAAGAAGGTTATGAGTTTTTAGGACGTTTGAAAAATCAGGGGACTTTGCCAATGATTACATCATGTAGTCCGGGCTGGGTGAATTATATTGAACATGAATATCCTGATTTATTAGATCATCTGTCTACTTGTAAATCCCCTCATATGATGTTAGGGGCGATGGTGAAATCTGTCTATGCACAATCTAAAGGGATTGATCCAAAAGATATTTATGTTGTTTCGATTATGCCTTGTGTCGCTAAAAAGGGTGAAAAAATACGTCCTGAAAATAAAACAACGCATTATCAGGATGTTGATGCTGTTTTAACAACACGAGAATTAGCAAAACTGATTAAGATGTTTGGAATTAATTTTAGAGATTTAAAAGATGATGATTTTGATCAGGATTTATTTGGTGAATATAGTGGAGCTGGTGTTATTTTTGGTGCCAGTGGTGGCGTGATGGAAGCAGCCTTAAGAACAGTCGCTGATGTTTTGGCTCATGAAGACTTGACGATGATTGATTATCATGCGATTAGAGGTGTTGAAGGGGTGAAAGAGTCAACCATTAAAATTGGTGATCAGACATTAAAGGTTGCGGTTGCTCAAAGTATGTCACTGGCCAAACCATTGTTAGATGATATTCGTCAAGGTATTTCGCCTTATCATTTTATTGAAATCATGGGATGTCCGGGTGGATGCATTAATGGTGGTGGACAGCCATATGTTAATGCAACTATAAGAAATAGTGGATTTAATTTTAAAGCTGCCCGAGCCAAAGCTTTGTATGATGAGGATGTGTCTTTACCAGTACGTAAATCTCATAAAAATTCTCAAATACAGGATCTCTATCGCAATTATTTAGATCATCCTAATAGTGAAAAAGCACATCAGTTGTTGCATACACACTATAATCAAAAAGCAAAGTTTAAGTGATTTGGGAGGTTTTTATGAAGAAGTTTATACAAATAGGTTTATGTTGTTTGATGATGGGTCTTCTCATGGGGTGTCAAAAAGAAGAAACTGTGCATATTTTATGTCCAACGGGTGCTCCTGCATTAGCTTTAGTTGGAGAATATGATAACATTAGTAAAAATGGTGAAATTCAATTCGTTGATGGGACAGATCAGCTGATTGCTCAGCTATCAAAAGCCGATAGTGAGTATGATATTATCATTGCACCTATTAATATTGGTGCCCAACTGATCGCAAAAAATCAGACATCATATCGTTTAAAAAGTATTTTAACATGGGGAAATCTTTACCTTGTTGGAACATCACAGGATGCTTTGAATGAAACAGGTGAACTGGCTTTGTTTGGTGAAGGGGCTGTTCCTCAAAAGATTATAGAAACTGTTGATTTGTCTATACGTCTTGAACCGCATTATTATTCTTCAGCAACACTCGTTCAACAAAGATTATTATCTGGGCAGGTAGATGTCGGTATGCTTGCAGAACCACTTGCCAGTGCAACGATTGCTAAAGCGAAACAATCCAATGTGGATTTGTCCATTGTGGCGGATTTACAAAAAGAATATGGTGGGTCTGGTTATCCACAGGCAGCCATGTTTGTAAGGGAAGATTATCAAAATGATGATTTATTTGAATCTATTGCACATTTTACTGAAAATGGTTATCCAGATTTAAAAGAAAAACTAGAAAATATTGGTATTGAGCAGTTAGGACTACCAAGTGTAGATATGACTGTTGCTTCGATAGAACGTCAAAATGTTCATTATGTAGAGGCTAGTCAATGTGAAGATGATATCAAACAATTTCTTCAGCTTTTCAACATCACTTATGATTCAGATATGATTTTATCATGAAAAGAAAACTGATTCTTATTTTTGCTATTTTGGTTTTATGGCAGATGGCTTCTGGAATGATTCAAAAAGAAGTCATCTTGCCTTATCCCGGTGATGTTTTACAGCAAATGGTTGCACATTTGTTTCAACAGAGTTTTTATATTGCGGTCATATCGACAATCATACGGGTGATGATCGGTTTCTTTTTGGCTTTGATTATAGGTGTATTTTTAGGAATCCTGAGTGGTCTTTTTTCAGACTTTCGTCAATATATACAACCACTGATGACATTTTTTCAAACGATTCCACAAATTGGATATATTTTAATATTACTTGTCTGGTTTTCCAGTCACATAGCCTTGTTGATTATTATTTTTTTGATGCTGGTACCTACCTTCTATTTCAATACATTACAAGGAATGTTACATATTGATTCAGATTTGCAGGATATTATTCAACTCTATCATCATTCTTTTCTTTATAATTTACGTTATGCCTATTTACCTTTGATTCAAGGCTATATACTTTCAGCTATTCAAACAACATTACCATTAGGTTTAAAAGTTGGAGTGATGACAGAAATCTTTGTGTCTACACAATATGGAATAGGGAAACAATTATATTTAGCAAGAGTTCAGATTGATATGACAAGTATTTTTGCATGGGTTTTATGGATGGTGCTGATGGCTTTTTTGATGATCAAGTTATCAGATATTTTGATTCAATTTATTCAAAAGAAAAATCATTCTCTTTAAAAAAGACGAATGATTTTTAAAAATAAGTCCATACTCTTAACGAGGTGAGAATATGGATTTTCAAAATAGTCAAACAAAAGATAATTTAATGCGTGCTTTTGCAGGTGAATCACAGGCGAGAAATCGTTATACATTTGCAGGTGCTATAGCAGCAAAAAAAGGACATCATATGCTGGCAGATGTTTTCTATTTTACAGCTAATCAGGAAAAAGAACATGCTGAGATTTTTTATAACCATTTAAAAGAGCTGACAGGAAAAAGTATTATGGTTGATGGGAGTTATCCGGTGGATACCTATAATGATGTCTTATCACTTTTAAAGAGTGCCAGACATAATGAATATGAAGAATATGAAGATGTCTATCCACATTTTGGTACAATTGCCAGAGAAGAAGGTTTTCATAAGATTGCACAGGATTTTTTCAATATTGCTGAAATTGAAAAAACACATGGTCGTCGTTTTGAAAAGATGGCAACACTCTTGGAAAACGGACAGCTTTATGCATCTCAACAACCTTGTTGCTGGATGTGCTTAAATTGTGGTTTTGTTTTTGAAGGAACACAGGCACCTCAGCAATGCCCTGTCTGTTTACATGATCAAGGTTATTTTATACGTCTAAAAGACGCTCCATTTAGTTGTGAAAATGATAATTTGTAGCGTTTAAGAATATCTGATTAGGATATTCTTTTTTATTTAACATGTCTATACGCTTGTCAAAATTTAGTGTATAATAAGATTTATACTGTATGAAGGGAGGACCTATATGAAGCTAATATTACATTATCTGAAAAGATATAAAAAATTAGTATTATTAAATATTGTATCTGTTTTTGGTTTTGCACTAGTTGAACTAGGTCTACCAACAATTATTGCAGATATGATTGATCATGGGGTGACTTATCAAAATGAAAGTTATCTTTATTCGATGTGGTTTTTAACTATTGTGATTTCGGTGATTGGGGTAGCTGGAACGATTGTGCTAGGTTATTGTTGTGCGAGAATTTCTACTTCTATTACAAGAGATATGCGTAACGATATTTTTACACACATTCAAACATTTTCACCCCATGAATTTAACCATTTTGGTATTTCATCATTAATTACACGAACAAACAATGATGCTTTTCAAATTCAATTATTTGTAAATGTCTTATTAAGAACAGCTTTATTGACACCAGTTATGGTCATTATTAGTGTTTTTATGACAATGCGTACATCACTTGAATTATCTCTTATTATTGCAGCGACATTACCGGTGATTGTTGTAGGGGTTATTATTATCGCAAAGGTTTCTGAGCCTTTATCACAAAAACAACAATTATCATTGGATGTATTAAATCGTATTACAAGAGAAAATCTTTCAGGGTTAAAGGTGATTAGAGCTTTTAATAATGATGCTTATGAACAAGCTCGTTTTAATAAGACAAATGAAGAATTTACGGGTTATACAAGAAAAATCTTTAAATTAATGCTTTTAACACAACCTGTCTTTTATTTTTTCTTGAATTTAGTGACATTGGTTATTTTTTATGTAGCCAGTCATATGATTGATGCTGGAACTTTACAGGTAGGAAAACTGATCGCCTTTCAGGAATATCTTTTTCATGCTATGTTTTCTATGATGCTATTTTGTAATGTCTTTGTCATGTATCCTCGTGCAGCTGTTTCTGCAAGACGTATTAATGATGTTTTATCTACCAAATGTGATATTCAAGATCATGTGACACAAACAAAGAAGTCTACAGTTAATAAACATCATTTATCATTTCAAAATGTCACTTTTGCCTATCCTGATGGTGAGGAAGCTGTTTTAAAAAATATCTCTTTTGAAGCGACTGAGGGAGAAACAATTGCCTTTATTGGAAGTACAGGTTCTGGTAAGAGTACATTAATTAATTTGATTCCACGTTTTTATGATGTCAGCAATGGGAAAATTGAAATTGATGGTGTTGATATTCAAGATTATCGTATTGATGATTTAAGAAATAAAATTGGTTTTATTCCTCAAAAGGCGATGTTGTTTACGGGTACCATTGCAGAGAATCTCAGATATGGAAAAGCAGATGCAACTTTAGAAGAATTGGAACACGCTGCTAAAGTTTCACAAAGCTATGATTTTATTATGGAAAAACCTCTAGGTTTTGATGAAATGATTACTGAAAGTGCGACGAATGTATCAGGAGGACAAAGACAGCGTTTAAGCATTGCCAGAGCGTTGATTAGAAAACCAGAAATTTATATTTTTGATGATTCTTTTTCAGCTTTGGATTATAAAACAGATGCGATTTTAAGACATGCTTTGAAAGATGAAACAAAACATTCTATTGTTTTGATTGTTGCTCAAAGAATTTCAACGATTAAAGATGCTGATCAAATTATTGTCTTAGATGAAGGACGTATTGTTGGACATGGAAAGCATCGAGACCTTTTAAAGAATTGTCCTATATATCATGAGATTGCTTCATCTCAGCTCAGTGAGGAGGAGTTAGATTATGAATAAAAAATGGCAGGTATTAAAAAACTCTTTACAACAGATGACTCCTTTTTTCTTGCCTTATAAATGGGGATTTGTGATTGCTTTATTAATGATTGTTGTGACATGTTTTTCATTATCTATTTCTCCAATGATTGAAGGTATGATGACATCATTATTAATGGAAAATGCTATGGATATGTTACATCATATTCCTGGTGCACATGTTGAATATGATCGTGTCATGGAAATTATTGTGATGTTGTTAGGCATTTATTTATTAAAAACTGTATCACAGTCCATAACGATTGTTACATTAACAAATTCAATTCAAAAGATGATGCATGATTTAAGAAATGCTTTGCAGGAAAAGATCAGAAAGTTACCAGTCAGCTATTTTGATCAGCACCAATATGGTGATGTATTAAGTCGTATTACAAATGATGTTGATACATTATCCAATGCTTTACAACAGACATTAACAGAAATGATGAGAGGTCTTTTAATGTTAATGCTGGCTATTTTCATGATGTTTCGTATTCATGTCTTGATGACATGTATTGTTTTGTTGATTATTCCTGCTGCTTTACTGATTACACGATTTATTGTGAAACGTTCACAAAAAAAGTTTCAGGCACAACAGGATGCATTAGGAAACTTAAATGGTGCAATTACTGAAATGTATGGTGGATATCGTGAAATTTTACTTTTTAATAAACAAAAGGATGCTATTGAAAAGTTTAAGAATATTAACCAGACACTTTATCATAATGCTTTTCAGGCACAGTTTATGTCATCCATTATTTCACCATGTGTTTCACTTGTGACTTATATGATTATTGGAACAATCGGCTTTATAGGAAGTCTTTCTGTTTTAAATGGAACACTACTAGTTGGTGAATTACAGGCTTTTGTTCGTTATATCTGGCAGGTCAATGATCCGGTTTCTCAAGTAAGCAATTTATCTTCTCAAATTCAAGCAGCTTTTGCAGCTTTACATAGAATATCAGATATTTTAAATGAATCTGAAGAAAAACCAGTTGAAAATCCACGAGTTTTAACAAATGCAAAAGGCCATGTTGAATTTAAACATCTATGTTTTGGTTATCATGAAAAAGAAGTTCTTCATGATATTGATGTGAATATTCAAAGTGGTCAAATGGTTGCAATTGTTGGTCCAACCGGTTCAGGAAAAACAACTTTGATTAGTTTATTGTTACGTTTTTATGATGTGACTTCTGGAAGTATTTGTATAGATGGTGTAGACATTAGACAAATTCCACGTGAACAATTACGTTCTATGTTTGGTATGGTTTTACAAGATACATGGCTGTTTCATGGAAGTATCTATGAAAATATTCATTATGGACGTTTAGATGCAAGAAAAGATGAAGTCATTGAGGCAGCTAGACAGGCTAATGTTGATCATTTTATTCGTACATTACCAGATGGGTATGATATGATTGTCAATGAAGAAGCCAATAATATTTCACAAGGTGAAAAGCAATTATTAACAATTGCCAGAGCTATGTTGACAGACCCTCAGATTATGATTTTGGATGAAGCAACATCTTCTGTGGATACACGATTAGAAAAGAGATTACAGGATGCTATGCAAAGAGTCATGAAAGGACGTACAAGTTTTGTTATAGCGCATCGTTTATCAACAATCAAGAATGCTGACTTGATACTTGTTATTAAAGATGGTTATCTTGTTGAACAGGGAACACATGAAGAACTGTTAGAAAAAAATGGTTTTTACAGTCAGCTTTATAATGCACAGTTTCAAGAAATGTCATAATATGTGATATTATGTGAAATGACAATAAAAAAAGAAAAATGCCCTCAAACTTTCGTATAGAAAAGTAGGAGGGCATATTTTATGAAAAAAAGAAGAACAAAAATTGTAGATTTTAAAAATGATGTTTTGTTTAAATTTACTTTAAGAGATGACCAAGATCCCGATTGTTTGTATCTTTTAAAGCTGATTATTGAAAATATTGCAGGTATTGAATGTCATTCTTTAAAGGTTCAAAATCCTGAATTGAATCCCCAGCATGTAGAAGATAAGGATATGATTCTTGATATTAGAGTTATGAATGAAAATGGTGAAATTTGTGATGTAGAAATGCAAAATTCATCATTGGATAGAGAACAATATCAAAGATTTCAAATCTATGGAGCCAAATTACTTGCTGAACAACAAAAAAGAGGTGATGATTATATTGAACATATTCACCCTGTGTTTCAATTGATTTTCATTGATGATTTAGATACTGATAATTTGATGTTAATAGATAAGTATATGACGAGAAATGATTTGGGTAAAGTAGAAAGATATTGTTTAATAACGAGAATTTATATATATTTACCGTACATAAACATTTTGAAAAAAGAAAAACAAATAGGTAACTTTGATGAACTGGAAACAGCTATCTATATATTTAAAAATGGGTTGGATGATGATATAATAAAAACAGGTAAAAAGGTGGTGAAGATCATGGAAAAGAAAGTTGAAAAGTTTAATGAAGATATGATTTTACAGGATATGGCATTTCATCGTGACTTAAACAAATGGGCAAGTCATGCAAGAATTCAGAGAGTACGTGAAGAAAGTTTAAGAGAAGGGAAGCAAGAAGGTTTAAGAGAGGGGAAACAAGAAGGTTTAAGAGAAGGAAAACAAGAAGGTTTAAAATATTCTGTATTGAAATTATTTCAAAAAAGATTTTCTGAAGTTGAAACAGCTTTTCTGGATGATTTATCAGCTGAACAGTATGAAAAAATTCTTGATTTTCTCCTGGAAGGAGCTACTCTTGAGGATATTTATCGTTTTGTTAATAAAGGAGTAAGTGGTTGATTTTGAGGAAGTTTGACCTGATTCTTGAAGGAATCAGGTTTTTATATCTTGAAAATTGTTTGCCTTTTACTTTTAAGAATAAGTTGTGTATAATAGTAAAAACAAAGAGGGGCTGAAATCGTGAATATCAAAGACATTAAAAATCATGCAAATAAAATTTATATACAATATCGAAAACAGATTATACCTGAATTTTTTTACGTGGGTTATGTCGGTGTCTTGGCTCAATATTTAAGAAGTGGTATCTTTTCTTTTTTTGTATCACTGTTTTTATGCTCTATTAGTCATGGCTATGTGAAATGTGCAATGAAGTTAGTTGATTTTCCTAAACCGGTATTGGATTATCATGATTCACTGAATGGAATCATCTGTTTTCCAAAAGTAGCTCCTGCTTATTTAATGAGAAAAGCAGTACTTGTTGTGTGCACACTTATCTGTTTGCTTCCTTCTTTTTTTACCATTCAAAGTTTAATACCTGAATTTTCAATAGAATGGTTTTCATCATTAGGCAATACGCTGATTCAAACAGAATATTTTATTCCTAAATTTCAATACTTATCATTGATTATGGAAAATACATTTTTAGTAGGAAATATTATACTATGTATCCTAGTCTATCTTTTTTTGACAGCTTTATTTATGCCGGTGCCTTATGTAATGGAATTAGAAGAATTTTCTTGGAGTGAATGTTTAAGCTATTCCATGCGTCTGATGAAGAAAAAACTCTTTTCATTTGCTTATCTTTATTGTTTTTATATGTTTAGACATGCTTTATATTGGATTGTGACAGGATGTGTTGTTTTATGGATTGGTCGTTTAAATGAAATTTTGATGTTGTTTTGTATGATTACGTCATTGTTTTTATATATTGAGGTCTTTAAAGGAAGATTTGAAATTGCTAAATATTTATTTTATAAAGAAATGAGTGAAGAATATCATGAGAAAAATTGAAAATATAAAACGAATCATTATTAAAATAGGTTCTTCATCATTGTGTCATTCAAATGGTTATATCGATCAACAGAAAGTATTATATTTTGTTATGCAGATAGCGCGATTAATTGAACAAGGGAAAACGGTCGTTATTGTTTCTTCAGGGGCGATTAGTGCAGGGATGGGTGCTATGGAACTTTCATGTAAGCCAGAAACATTGCCTCAAAAACAGGCACTTGCAGCCATTGGACAGGCAAAACTTATGCAAATTTATGAAGAAATCTTTCAACTTTTTCATTTAAAATGTGCACAAGTTTTACTGAATCATGGGGATTTTGATGATCGTCAACGTTTGATGAATCTTTCTCATACTATGAATGCTTTGATTGATTATGGCGTGATACCTATTGTCAATGAAAATGATGCTTTGGCTGTAGAAGAAATTAAGGTTGGGGATAATGATACGCTTTCAGCTTTGCTGGTTCCTGTGATTGATGCAGATTTGCTTATTTTAGTTAGTGATATTGATGGACTTTATACAGATAATCCTCATGTCAATCCTCAAGCGCAACTTTTAAAATATGTAGAAAGAATTGATGAAAGAATTGAAAAGATGGCATCAGGATCTTCATCAAAGTTAGGAACTGGGGGTATGGCAACCAAAATCAAAGCAGCTAAGATTGTCAATGACTATGGAAAAGATATGGTCATTGTGAGTGGTCAAAAACAAAATGCTCTTTTGCATATTTTTGATGAACATGAAGAAGGAACATGGTTTAATGGACAAAGTGGAAAGAATTTAAATGCAAGAGATCATTGGTTGACTTATCGTAGTCATTCTAAAGGAAAAATTATTGTTGATAAGGGAGCTAAACAGGCACTAAAGGAACATAAAAGTTTATTGCCTTCAGGGATTATGGATGTCAAAGGATCGTTTTTATCAGGGCAAGTTGTGGATATTATTGATCAGGATGAGCAAATCATTGCAAAAGGGATTGTTCAATATTCAAGTTTGGAAATTATGCTGGTCAAGGGACATCAAAGCTTTGAGATGAAAAAGATTTTAGGAAATTATGATTATGATGAAATTGTTCATGCGAATAATATGGTTATATTAGGAGGGAAATCCAATGAATAAGAATCTTCTGGAACAATTGGTTCAAGCCAGACAGGCTCAGCGTCAAATGATGAATATGTCAACAGATAACAAAAATAAGGCTTTGCAAAATATTGCGAAAACATTAAAAGAGCATATTCCTGACATTATCATAGAAAACCAAAAAGACATTGAAAATGCAAAGAAAACAGGAATGTCAAAAGCAATGCTGGATCGTTTGTTATTAAATGAAGAACGTATTTTGGGTATTTGTGATGATGTTTTAAAGTTAATTCATTTAAAAGATCCTGTTGGGGAAATTGTAAGAGAAATCAAACGACCTAATGGATTGTTGATTCAACAAGTCCGTATTCCGATTGGTGTTTTTGGTATTGTTTATGAAGCACGACCTAATGTCACTATTGATATTGCCTGTTTATGTATCAAATCCGGAAATGTCTGCTTATTAAAGGGTGGTAAAGAGGCCATTCATTCTAATCGTATACTTGTGTATTACATGCAAAAAGCTTTGCAAGATTTACTTCCTGTAACATCTGTTCAATTGATAGATTATGGTGGACGTGAAATGGTTGATGAATTGATTCGTGCCTATGGTTATGTGGATGTTGTGGTTCCACGTGGAGGAGCAGGATTGATTCAACATGTTGTGCAAAATGCAACAGTTCCAGTGATTGAAACAGGAGCAGGAAATTGTCATTTATATATCGACAAAGAAGCAGATATGGAAAAAGCAATAGATATTAGTGTGAATGCGAAAATCCAAAGACCATCTGTTTGTAATGCGATCGAAACAATTCTTGTTCATCAAGATATTGCAGCTAAATATTTACCATTATTATATGAGCAGTTTCAAAACTGTGTAGAAATACGAGGGGACCAAAGTGTTCAAAAATATATTCCTTGTCAACAGGTGACAAGAGAGGATTATGCAACAGAATATGATGATTATATTGTCGCAATCAAAGTTGTTCAAGATGTCAAAGAAGCTGTGGGACACATTGCTCAATATTCGACGAAACATTCAGAAGCTATTATTACAGAAAATATCCAAACAGCAGACTATTTCTTGAGTCATGTGGATTCAGCCTGTGTTTATCATAATGCCTCAACTCGTTTTAGTGATGGTGGTGAATTTGGCTTTGGAGCAGAACTAGGAATTAGTACCCAAAAGCTACATGCTAGAGGACCACTAGGCTTACAGGAAATGACATCTTATCAATATAAAATATATGGAAATGGACAAGTCCGTGAATAAGGGATAAAAATTTTATTTTTGTCCTTTTTGTTTATTTAATTGAATTATGAGATTCACTTTTTATATTGACATTAATTAGTCGACTAAGTATAATGATTAGTGCACTAAGTAATAGGAGGGAAAGTATGGAATATCAATGTTTTAGTGAAATGATGGAAGAAATGAGAGAGATTCATAAAATGATTCAAAAATTAACATCTCAAAAATGTCATCATTTAACAATGGAACAACTCAAACTCATTTTTTTGATTGCTCATGCACAAATGAATCAAAAGGAGATTGCCCAAAAACTTCGTATTACTGAGGCAACACTTTCAGTAAGAATCAAAAGATTGGTTGATATGGGGTTTATTGAAAGGAAATTAAATGAAGATGATAAAAGACATTATTATATTGTTTTGTCTTCTCAAGGTAAAGCAGTCATTGAAGAAATGAAAAGAGATTTTCATTATGTTCATCAAGTTGTTTGTAAAGATTTAACTGATGAAGATTATCAATCTGTTTTAAAAGTTGTGAAAAAAATAAAAAGGAATTTAAAGGAGGAGATTGAGTGACTAAGTTACGTAAATTTGCCTATAAGTTTTGGCTGCCAATTATTTTGTGTATTGGTTTTGTTTTTATTCAATCACAATCAGAATTGGCATTACCAGACTATATGAGTGATATAGTGACAAATGGGATACAAGCTGGTGGATTTGATACATCAATAGGTGAAGTTTATAGTCAAGATACTTTTGAACATCTCTTGATTTTTGCAGATGAAAAGCAAAAAGATATCATTGAATCAAGCTATACGTATGTTTCATATGAAGATTTATCTGATGATATTAAAAAAGAGTTTCCACATTTGCAAGATGCTTATGTTCATAACAGTATGACTCAAGAACAGAATCAAAAGCTGGAAAATGCATTGATAAAGCCAATGCTTATGGTTTCAGCCATTGATTCAATGGACCCTAACTCAAAAGAATATCAACAATTATTTCAAAATGTACCAGAAGGTATGGATATTTATCAGGTTTTTTCAATGATGGATGAACAGGCCAAAAGTCAAATGACAGCAAAAATTGATGCTCAAATTGAAACAATGGGTGAATCAACGATGTTAGTTGCAGCTGGAAATGGTGTCAAAAATGAGTATATGGCACTAGGGGCAGACGTTGATCAAATGCAGACAGAGTATATCTTTATGTCTGGATTGAAGATGTTAGGTATTGCTTTACTTGGTTCATTGGCAGCAATGGCATCAGCATTCCTTTCTTCACGAGTAGGGGCTGGATTTGCCAGAGATTTAAGACGTGCCGTTTTTAAGAAGGTCGAAAGCTTTTCTAATAGTGAATTTAATAAGTTTTCAACAGCTTCACTTATCACACGTACAACAAACGATATTACACAAGTCCAAATGTTGATGATTATGTTGCTTCGTATTGTTTTATTTGCACCTATGATGGGTGTTGGAGCATTAATTAAAGCTTTTACCCATTCATCATCTATGACATGGATTATTTTGATGATTTTATTTGTCATTACACTTGTCATTGTGATTTTGATGAAAGTTGTTTTACCAAAATTTAAAATTATTCAATCATTAATTGACAGATTAAACTTAACTATGCGTGAAAATTTAACAGGTGTTCTTGTGATTAGAGCTTTTGGTAATGAAAAACATAGTGAAGAACGTTTCGATAAGGCCAATAATGATTTAACAACAGTCAACTTATTTGTCAATCGTGCGATGGCTACATTAATGCCAGTCATGATGTTTATTATGAACTTTGCAACTGTTCTGGTTGTTTGGGTTGGTTCACAACAATTAGATTTAGGACATATTGCGATTGGAGAAATGATGGCTTTTATTCAATATGCTATGCAGATTATTATGTCATTCTTGTTTATTGCGATGATATTTATTATGATTCCTCGTGCCAGTGTAGCTGCTGATCGTGTTTATGAAGTTTTATCAACAGAATTAACAATTCAAGATCCACAACAACCTGTTGATTTTGATCCAAAACAACAAGGAGTTGTTGAATTTAAAGATGTGTCTTTCCAATATCCGGGTGCTCATGAACCTGTTTTAAGTCATATTACCTTTACAGCAAAACCAGGACAAACAACAGCGTTTATTGGTTCTACAGGTTCTGGAAAGAGTACCTTAATAAATTTGATTCCACGTTTCTATGATGTGAGTGCTGGTGAAGTCATTGTGGATGGTGTCAATGTTAAAGATGTGAAGCAACATGATTTAAGAGAACGTATAGGTGTTGTTCCACAAAAAGGTGTTTTATTCTCTGGAACGATTCGTTCTAACTTACAATATGGGGCTCATGATGCCACTGATGAAGAATTGAATGAAGTGATTCGTGTAGCACAGGCAAAAGAGTTTGTGGATGCCAAACCGGATGGTTTAGATGAAGCTATTTCACAAGGTGGAACAAATGTTTCTGGTGGACAAAAACAACGTTTAGCAATTGCAAGAGCTCTTGCAAAAAATCCAGAGATTTTGATTTTTGATGATAGTTTTTCAGCATTGGACTTTAAGACAGATGCGATTTTAAGAAAAGAATTAAATCAGTTAATGGAAAAGAATCATAATACTGTATTGATTGTTGGACAAAGAATAGCTTCTATTATGGATGCTGATCAGATTATTGTTTTAGATGATGGAAAAATTGTTGGAAAAGGAACTCATGAAGAATTGATGAAATCTTGTCAAGTTTATCAGGAGATTGCTTATTCACAACTTTCAAAGGAGGAATTAGCCAATGCCTAGAGGACACATGGGTGGTAGACAGATGTCTAATGAAAAAGCTAAGGACTTTAAGGGAACGATTCAAAAATTATTTGCACATTTACGTCCCTATTATGTGAAATTTATATTTATCTTTATATTTGCTGCAGGATCAACAATCTTTTCTATTTTTGGACCGAAAGTATTGGCTCAGGCAACAGATAAATTAAGTGAAGGAATAATGGCTAAGGTTTCACATACAGGTGGTATTGATTTTGATGCAATCTTTCAAATTCTTATTTTCCTTGTCTGTATTTATTTGTTCAGTGCTTTATTAAATTATATTCAAGGATTTTTAACTTCAGGTATATCTCAAAAAGTTGCTTATGATTTTAGAAAAGAAATTTCAGAAAAAATGGATCGTTTGCCATTGAGTTATTTTGATACACATTCGAGTGGGGATACCTTATCACGTGTAACCAATGATGTTGATTTGATTGCGCAATCATTGAATCAGAGTTTAACACAGGTGGTGACATCTTCCGTTACAGTTATTGGTATTTTAATCATGATGCTGACAATCAGTATTCCAATGACATTATTAGCGCTATGTGTGTTACCTATTTCAATGTTTTTAATGACTAAAATCATGAAAAGAACACAAAAGTACTTTATTTCACAACAAACAAGTTTAGGAAATGTGAATGGTCACATTGAAGAAATGTATGGTGCTCATCAAGTGGTAAAAGCATTTAATGGCGAAGAAGATTCGGTCGCACGTTTTGAAGACTATAATGATGATTTATATAACTCTGCATGGAAATCACAGTTCTTTTCTGGCTTGATGCAACCACTTACAACATTTGTTGGAAATATTGGTTATGTGGGTGTATGTTTGTTAGGTGGATTTTTAGCCAGTGGACAAATGATTTCGATTGGGGATATTCAGGCATTTATTCAATATGTGCGTCAATTTAACCAACCGATTACTCAACTTGCTCAAATTATGAATCAATTACAATCGACTGCAGCTGCTGCAGAACGTGTGTTTGAATTTTTAGATGAACCAGAGATGGAAGAAGAACATGCTTTGGTCACTAGTGCCCAAGTCCATAACATGCAAGGAAGTGTTACATTCAACCATGTTCAATTTGGCTATACGCCAGAAAAAACAATCATTCACGACTTTTCTATGCATGTTCATGCTGGACAAAGTGTTGCAATTGTTGGACCAACAGGTGCGGGGAAAACAACGATTGTCAAATTGTTAATGCGTTTTTATGAATTGAATAGTGGGCATATCTTAATTGATGGAAAAGATATTACACAATTTGCCAGAAGTGATTTAAGAAGTTTGTTTGGTATGGTTTTACAAGATACATGGTTATTTGGTGGAACGATTCGTGAAAACTTAAAGTATGGAAAATTAGATGCAACAGATGAAGAAATGTATGAAGCCTGTCGATTGGCATATGCTGATCATTTTATTAATACTTTAGAAGATGGTTATGATACAATCATTAATGAAGAATCTAATAATATTTCACAGGGACAAAAACAATTATTAACTATAGCCAGAGCTTTTCTTGCGAATCCTAAAATCTTGATTTTAGATGAAGCAACTTCATCTGTTGATACAAGAACAGAAGTATTGATACAAAGAGGTATGGATAAATTGATGGAAGGAAGAACAAGCTTTATTATTGCTCATCGACTTTCTACGATTAAGGATGCTAATACGATTATTGTCATGAAAGATGGCGATATTGTAGAATTAGGAAACCATGAGTCATTACTTGCAAAAAATGGATTCTATGCCGAATTGTATCAATCACAATTTGAATCAAGTCATGAATAACTTACTCATCTTGAGTAAGTTTTTTTGTTTTAGTAAAATTATATATTTTTTACTAAAATAAATACAGTTTTATAAAGAAAATGAGTTAAAAATTTAAAATAAAAAGTATATTTAGTAAAAAAATAATCAAAATAAGTAAAAATATAAGTAAAATTATAATAAAAATATTGAAATTTTATGTAAAAAAATATATAATAAAAATGGATATAAAACATCGATGTTATCGTATCTAATATGAATAAAAAAGGAGAATATTATGTATCAAAGATTTATGGACTTTATGTCTGAAAAACTGCTGCCAATAGCAACTAAGATTGGTTCTCAAAAACATCTTGTTGCTCTTCGTGATTCATTTATAGCAACTATGCCTGTTGTTATGACTGGTTCAATTGCATTATTGATTAATGCATTTCTTTCAGATTTTCCTGCAGAATTTGGGTGGACACAAATTACAGAAATATTTCAATGGTTAATTACTATTAATGGTTTGATATACAATGGTAGTTTAGCTATTGTCTCATTAGTGTTTATCTTTGCTTTGGGTTATAACATTGCCAAAGTTTATGAAACCGATAAATTATCTGGAGGTTTGGTTGCACTTGCATCTTTTATTATTTCATTAGGAACATCTATGACACAAACATTTCAATTGTCTGGGATAGAAAGTCATTTTGCTGAAATTATTAATAATATTACTGGATTGTCATATGCGAATAATCAGTTATCTGTAACTATCAGTGGGCTTATTCCAGGAAATCAGATTAATTCACGTGGATATTTTACAGCAATTATTATTGGATTTTTAGCTGTTATTATTTTTAGTAAATGTATGCAAAAGAAATGGACTATTAAATTACCTAGTTCAGTGCCACCAGCAATTGCAGTTCCATTTACTTCTATTATTCCAGCATTTATTGCTATGTATGTTGTTGCAATTGTCACTTATATTTTCAATCAAGTGACAGGACAATTAATTATTGATTGGATTTACAATGTGTTACAAACACCATTATTAGGTTTATCACAAAATCCATTATCTATTATTATGGTTGCTTTTTTAACTCAATTATTTTGGTTTTTTGGTATTCATGGTGGAAATGTTATGGCGCCAATTATGGAAGGTGTCTTTGGAGTTGCTCTTTTAGCGAATTTAGAGGCTTATCAATTAGGAAAAGATATTCCTTATTTATGGACAAGTGTCTCTTATGGAGCTTTTGTCTGGTATGCTACACTAGGACTTTTGATTGCTATATTTTGGCAATCTAAAAATAAGCATTATCGAGAAGTGGCTAAGCTAGGAGTTGCACCAGTTATTTTCAATATTGGTGAACCTGTAATGTATGGTCTTCCAACAGTCTTGAACCCTCTTATGTTTATTCCGTTCTTACTATGCCCAGTTGTTTTATCAGCAGTCGCATATGGAGCAACTGCATTAGGATTGATGGCTCCAGTTACACAAAATGTTACTTGGGTTATGCCACCCGTACTCTATGGTTTCTTCGCAACTGGTTTTGATTGGAGAGCAATTATTTGGTCGCTTATTAATTTAGGTTTAGCAATCATCATTTATTTACCATTTGTTAAACTGGCTAATAATCCAAAATTTGAAGAATTATAAAGGAGAGAAATGATTTGGGAAGTATTGAAGTTAAAAAGGAATTTTATATAAATGGTAAAGCTATAAAAATTATTTCGGGAGCTGTTCATTATTTTAGAATTGTGCCTGAATATTGGAAGGATACTCTGCTAGATCTTATTGATATGGGGTGTAATACTGTAGAAACATATGTTCCATGGAATCTTCATGAACCAAAACAAGGAGAATATGATTTTGATGGAATCAAAGATATTGAAAAATTTTTAGCTTTGGCTCATCAATTGGGCTTATATGTTATCCTACGTGCATCACCATATATTTGTGCTGAATGGGAAATGGGTGGATTGCCAGCCTGGCTACTAAAATATCCTGGGATAAGATTGAGGACTGATAATGATCAATATATGAAGTGCCTTGAACAATATTTCTCAATACTTTTACCAAAAGTTTCTCCATATCAGATTCATCAAAATGGGTCAATTATTTTAGCTCAATTAGAAAATGAATATGGTTCATATGGCGAAGATAAAACATATCTTAAAAAGGTTTATAAACTTATGCGTGATTATGGTATTCAAGTTCCTATTTTTACTGCTGATGGAACTTGGGATGAAGCTTTGGAAGCCGGTAGTTTATTAGATGGAGATGTTTTTCCGACAGGTAATTTTGGTTCACATGCTAAAGAAAATATTGAGATATTAAAAAAATTTATGCATAGACATCATATTGAAGCACCTCTTATGTGCATGGAATTTTGGGATGGCTGGTTTAACCGCTGGAAACAAGAGATTGTTCGTAGAGATCCTTTAGAATTTATTGAGAGTGCTAAAGAAATGTTAGAACTTGGTAGTGTGAACTTTTATATGTTTCAAGGTGGGACAAATTTTGGTTGGATGAATGGATGCTCTGCAAGAAAAGAAAAAGACCTCCCTCAAATTACTTCTTATGATTATGATGCTATTTTAACTGAGTACGGAGCAAAAACTGAAAAATATCATCTTTTAAGAGAATTGCTGACTGGACAAAGTCATCGCCTTGGCAATCGTAGAATTACGAAATCTTATGGATATGTGAAATGTCATAAAAAAGTATCCCTTTTTAATGTGCTAGAACAAATATCAACAATTGTGGAAAGTTCATGGCCAATGACGATGGAAGAACTAGACCATTACTACGGGTATGTTGTTTATAAACATTGTTTTTCAAGTTATACAAAAGAGTCTAGGTTAAGAGTGATTGATGCTCGTGATCGTATTCAAGTATATGTCAATAATCACTTTGTTGCTACACAATATCAAGATGAAATAGGTGATGAAATTTTATTTGAGGCATCTATGAATCATCAGAATGACTTAAAAATTCTAGTTGAAAATATGGGTAGAGTCAATTATGGAGCTAAATTGCAAGCTGATACACAAAAGAAAGGGATTCGCACGGGTGTATTATTGGATATACATTTTACAAAAAAATGGAAGCATTATTGCTTGAATTTTGATAAAACTGATGCCATAGATTGGTCTAAAGAATATGAAGGTGGTCCAGCATTTCATCAATTTATTTTTATCATTGAAGATGAGCCCCAAGAAACGTTTGTTGATGTTTCAAAATTTGGAAAAGGTGTTGTTATTGTAAATGGACATCATTGTGGCAGGTTTTATCAAGTTGGACCAACTGGTTCTCTTTATATACCTGGACCATTTTTGAAAAAAGGGCAAAATATAATCATTATATTTGAAACTGAAGGGATATTTGCTGATGAGATTATACTTAGTGATAGACCTGTATATATCGATGTTCATGTATAAAATGCTATTCGTATATTAACTCTATTCTTTTTATAAGGATAGAGTTTATTGTTATTTCGTGTCATATCTCATATAAGTGTGGAAATTTTATAGGAATTCACTTATAATAAAGAAAAATATGAGGAGGGGAACATGCAATGGTTACTTTAAAGGATGTTGCAAAATATGCTAATGTATCTATCGCAACTGTATCGCGAATATTAAGGGATGATGATTCTTTAAACGTTTCTTTAGAAACGAGAAAAAAAGTACAAGAAGCTGTTGTAAAACTAAACTATGTACCTAAACCAAGAAAATCATCACAACAGAATACAAAACTTGTTGTTGCTGTTATTCAATGTTATACATATGAGCAGGAAATTCGAGATACATATTATATTACTTTATTGCAGGCTGTAGAAAAATATTTTAAGACACATCATATTGCAATGAGAAGAGTTCGTGAAGGTGATATTGATGTAGAAAGTATTTTGCAAAATGTACAAGGAATTATTTGTATTGGAAAAATTTCTTCTTCTCATCTTGAAAAATTATGTGAAATAACAAATAATATTATTTTTTTAGATATGGATATGAGTCCTATTAAAAGATGTTGTATTACTTTGGATTTTGATGATGCAATGTATCAAGTTGTTAAGTATTTTCATGATCTAGGACATAAAAAAGTTGGTTTTTTAGGAAGAAGTGAATATAATGAATTGAATCATCATATTCAGACAAGGAAAAGAAGTTTTATAAAGTATTGTCAAGAATTTCATATGGATTATCAAGAGTTTTCTATAGAAAAAGATTTAACGAGTGAGGCTGGATACAATCTGATTTATGAACATGCAAAGGAACTTCCAAGTGCATTGTTTGCTGTTAATGATCCAATTGCAATAGGAGCTATAAGAGCATTGCAAGATTTGAATATCCGTGTTCCTCAAGATATTTCTATTATAGGATTTAATAATATTGATGCAGGAAATTTTACATCGCCTTCGTTATCGACTGTTTATGCACCTGCTGATGAAATGGGAGAATTAGGAGCATCATTACTACATCAATCTTTAACTTGTGGGATAAAGTTAAATGCAATGAGAATACAATTGCCATGTTATTTAATTGAAAGAAATTCAAGTGTACAATATTGTCAAGAATAAATGATTATAGAAAAATATGGATTTTTGTTAACCACAATTAAAATTGTGTCATGAATAACTTACTCATTTTGGGTAAGTTATTTTTATGTTTTTAGATACTTTTAAAAATTTATATAAAATTTTTTAAATAAATTAATGAAAATCTATTTACAAATCAAAAAAAGAGGTGTATAGTAACATTACTTCAAAAATTTGAAGTAAGAACATAAAAAATTTTAAGTAAAACATAGGAGGACATATCATGTTTGAACAAGTTAAAGACGCATTAGTAGAATCTTTAAATATTGATGGAGAAGGAATTACACCAGAATCAAGATTAAAAGAAGATTTAGAAATTGATTCTTTAGCAGCTGTTGAATTATCTTTAGATTTAGAAACAGAATTTGATGTTGAAATTTCTGATGAAGAATTAGCTGCATTAGTAACTGTAGAAGATATTGTGAAATTAATTGAATCTAAACAATAAGCTAAGGTTTCACTTAGCTTATTTTTCTAAGGAGGAATGGATATGGATACTGAAAAAATTAAATCAATTATGCAGATGTTTGAAGAAAGCCAAATATCTAAGATGGATTTAACTGATGGTGATTTGCATATCACATTAGAAAAAGATGTTGAAGTTAAACAGGTTGTGACACCAGTTGAGGGACAATCTGTTCAAGAAGAAAAAACTGAAGAAAAAACAGGAACACCTATAAAAAGTCCAATTGTTGGAACATATTATCAATCAAGTGGTGCTGGAAAAGAACCTTATGTTAAAGTAGGAGATACGATTCAAGAAGGAGATACAATTTGTATTATTGAAGCAATGAAAGTCATGAATGAAATTAAAGCAACTGTTTCTGGTAAAGTTTTATCTATTGAAGTTCAAGATGGTGAAACTGTTGAATATGATCAGACTTTAATGATGATAGGGTAAGGTGATTGTATGATTGAAAAATTATTAATCGCTAATCGTGGTGAAATTGCTGTAAGGATTATTCGTACATGTAAAGAAATGGGAATACAGACAGTCGCAGTTTATTCAACGGCTGATAGACAATCTTTACATGTGCAACTGGCAGATGAATCCGTATGTATTGGAGGACCTTTAGCTAATGATTCTTATTTGAATATGAATGCGATTATTCAGGCAGCATGTAATACAGGATGTGATGCCATTCATCCGGGATTTGGGTTTTTAAGTGAAAACAGTCAGTTTGCCAGATTGGTTATTCAGTGTGGACTCATTTGGGTTGGGCCTTCACCAGATATTATTGATATGCTGGGAAATAAGTCAGCAGCCAGAAAAATGATGAAAGAAGCTGGCGTTCCCGTTATTCCGGGTTCTAAAGAAGTTGTGGAAACTGTTGAACAAGGAAAAGACATTGCCAGTCGTATTGGTTATCCAGTGATGATTAAGGCAAGTAATGGTGGTGGTGGACGTGGTATGCGTGTTGTTTGTAATGAAGAAGAATTTGAAACACAATACACAAATGCAAAAGCAGAAGCCAAAGCCTGTTTTGGAGATGATGATGTCTATTTAGAAAAATTGATTGAAAATCCAAAACATATTGAAGTGCAGGTCATTGGAGATCAACATGGAAATGTGATTCATTTATTTGAAAGAGATTGTTCATTTCAAAGACGTCATCAAAAGATGATTGAAGAAGCACCATGTCATATTTTAAAGAAAGATGTTCGTCAACATTTATTTGAAGATGCTTTAAAAGCTTGTCGTCATGTAGGTTATAACAGTGTGGGAACGATAGAGTTTTTATTAGATAAACATGGAAATTATTATTTTATGGAAATGAATACACGTATTCAGGTAGAACATCCTATTACAGAGATGATTTGTGGTGTTGATTTGATTAAATTACAGTTAAAAGTCGCAGAAGGATTAAAGCTTCCTTATCGCCAAGAAGATATTCATCAAAATGGTTATGCTTTAGAGTGTCGTATTAATGCCGAAGATATGAATCGTGATTTTGCTCCAACACCTGGAAAAATAACTTTTATGCATTTGCCGGGTGGACGTGGTGTACGTGTTGATAGTGCGATGTATAGTGGATGTGAAATTTCACCTTATTATGATTCTATGATTTTAAAACTCATTACATTTGCACCGACACGACTAGAATGTATTAAAAAGATGCGTGCAGCTTTAAGTGAAGTCATTATTGATGGCATTTCAACCAATACAAAATTTCATTACTATGTTCTTCATTCTAAAGAATTTATTGAAGGAAGATATGATACAAGTTTTTGTGAAACATTTATAAAGGAGTTGAAAGATAATGGATCAATTGTTTAAAAAGCGAAATGAAGAATTGAAAGAATTCTCATCATGGCTCAAAAGACATAAGGTCAAAGAAAAAAAAGAAATTCCAGAAAATATTTTTAAACAATGTGATCATTGTCATGAGTCAATTCCTTATTTTTCTCTTATTGAAAATGATTATGTATGTCCTAAATGTGGTTATCATATGAAAATTAGTGCCAGACAACGTATTCGTGATTTGATTGATGATGGTTCATGGCGTGAATATTTTGAAAAAGATCATACAGAAAATATAGAAAACTTTCCGGGTTATGATGCTAAATTAAAAAAGGCACAAATGTCAACAGGAATGAATGAAGCAGTTATTTGTGGGATTGGCAAAATCAACCAAAATCGTCTTGTTTTATGTGTCATGGATTCTCGTTTTATGATGGGAAGCATGGGAAAAGTTGTGGGCGAAAAAATCTGCAAAGCTGTTGAATTAGCAACACGTAAAAAACTTCCTTTAGTCATTAGCTGTACAAGTGGAGGAGCCAGAATGCAGGAAGGAATTGATTCTTTAATGCAGATGGCTAAGATCAGTGCGGCTTTAAAACGCTTTTCCAATCAAGGTGGATTATATATTGCTTTATTGACGCATCCAACAACGGGTGGTGTCAGTGCTAGTTTTGCGATGTTAGGTGATATTATTATTGCTGAACCACAAGCCATGATTGGATTTGCTGGAAAACGTGTCATTCAAGATACCATAAAACAAGAATTACCAGAAGGTTTTCAAACAGCTGAATTTTTACTTGAAAAAGGTTTTATTGATATGATTGTTCAAAGACATGATTTAAAAAATGTTATTTCAGATTTATTAAAGTTACATGGAGGAAAATTATGAGCCTCATAGATAATGAAAATAAAATAAAAGAGTTACAAGCCAAAAGAGCTATGACTCAAGATCAAAAAGAATTTGATGAATTATCTTTACAGATAGATCATTTGACTAAAGAAACATATCAGAATTTAACGGCTTGGGATCGTGTGTCTATCGCCAGACATCCATCACGACCAAAAGCTAGTGATTTTATTGAAGGATTGTTTGATCATTTTTATGAACTTCATGGGGATAGACGTTTTGGAGATGATCAGGCGATTATTGGGGGAATTGGTTATTTTCATTCAATGCCAGTGACAGTGATTGCTCAAGCAAAAGGAAAAACTTTACAGGAAAACTTAGATCGACATTTTGGAATGTGTAATCCAGAAGGTTATCGTAAGGCCTTAAGACTTGCCAGACAGGCAGAAAAGTTTCATCGTCCAATTATTACTTTTGTGGATACAGCTGGAGCTTATCCGGGTATTGAAGCTGAAGAAAGGGGACAAGCACAAGCTATTGCTGAATGTTTGTATGTTTTCTCTGATATCAAAACACCTGTCATTTGTGTGGTGTTATCTGAAGGAGGAAGCGGAGGTGCTTTAGCTTTGAGTGTGGCCGATCGTATTTGTATGTTAGAAAATGCCATTTATTCAGTGTTATCACCAGAAGGTTTTGCAAGTATTTTATGGAAAGATGATAGTCGTGTACAAGAAGCAGCTGAAGTCATGAAACTCACATCTTATGATTTATATGAAAAAGGGATTGTGGATTATTTAGTCAAAGAACCTACTGGTGGTATGCAAAATGATTTAAAACTTGTTTTAGATAATATAGATCAGTACTTACAAAAAGAATTAGATATTTTAATGCATACAAAAGAAAAAGAATTGTTAGAAAAACGTTATCAGAAATTTCGTAAAATGGGAGTGATGTCATGAGTTCAATTGAAATCTTAGGAACAGGGTTTGTCAGAGCTCAAAAGAAAATATCTAATCAAGATTTAGAAAAAAGAGTCGATACAAGTGATGAATGGATTGTTCAAAGAACAGGGATTTCATCACGTTATGTAAGTGAAACTGAAAATACAAGTGATTTGGCTTGTCAAGCCAGTTTACAGGCGATTGAAGATGCTAAGATTCAAAAAGAAGATATTGAAGTGATTATTGTTGCGACAATGACACCGGATTGTATGACACCTTCAACAGCTTGTCTTGTACAGGCAAAACTTGGATTAAATGATTGTCCTGTTTTTGCGTTTGATATTAATGGGGCATGTAGTGGATTTTTATATGCGTTTCAGATTGCCAGTGATTTATTGAATAGATATCAGCATATTCTGGTGATTGGCAGTGAAACAATCAGTAAGATGATTGACTGGAATGACCGTTCAACTTGTGTCTTATTTGGGGATGGTGCAGGAGCAATGGTTCTCGGTCGTGGTCAAACAAAACTTTATCATTATGCCAATAGTGAAGGTGATGTAGAAGATGTGTTAAAGGCTCAAGGCTTACCATTAGTGAAAGATTTACAAAACAACGAAGCTACAACACATTATTTAAATATGAAAGGAAACGACGTGTTTCGTTTTGCTGTGAGAGTCTTAAAAGAATCTATTGAAAATGTTTTGGAACAATCACATCTTACAATGGATGATATTGACTTAGTGATTCCACATCAAGCCAATTATCGTATTATTAGTCATGTCGCTAAAAAAATGAAAGTTGATCTTTCTAAATTTTACATGAATCTTCAAGAGTTTGGAAATACTTCAGCGGCTAGTATTCCGATTGCTTATGCAATGGCACAAAGAGAAGGAAAAATACCAGCCAATGGTCGTGTGATTTTAGTTGGCTTTGGTGCAGGACTTACATATGGGGCAACTCTTATTGACAATAGAGGAGGACAATAAAGTGTTATTAAATCAATTATTAAATATTCAATATCCTATTATTCAAGGAGCAATGGCAAACATTGCGACAGCATCTTTTGCTGCGTGTGTTTCTAATAGTGGGGGATTAGGTATCATTGCAACAGGATCAATGGATGCCAATCAGACACGCATTGAAATTCAAAAATGTAAACAATTAACGACACAGCCATTTGGTGTCAATGTCATGTTGATGAATCCTTATGCCAGTGAAATTATAGATGTTATTGTTGAAGAAGGTGTACATGTTGTGACAACTGGTGCAGGAAATCCAGGACCATACATGGCTAAATTAAAAGAAGCTGGCATTAAAGTATTCCCTGTTGTTCCAAGTGTTGGATTAGCCAAACGCATGGAAAGAGCAGGAGCCGATGCTTTGATTGTTGAAGGTGGAGAATCAGGTGGACATGTTGGTGAAATGACAACAATGGCCTTAGTTCCACAAGTTGTAGATGCAGTGAATATTCCAGTTATTGCAGCTGGTGGTATTGGTGATGGTCGAGGTATGATGGCAGCATTCAGTTTAGGTGCTATTGGAGTTCAAGTAGGAACATGTTTATTAGTTGCTGAGGAATGTCCAATTCATGAAAATTATAAGGATGCAGTCATTAAAGCAAAAGATACAGATACTGTTGTGACAGGAAGAAGTGTCAATACGCCTGTACGTATTTTAAAGAATCAAATGGCAAGAGAGTATTTAAAATTAGAAGGACATTTTGAAAGTCGAGAAGAATTAGAAAAATTAACATTGGGTGCTTTAAGAAAAGCCGTTCAAGAAGGTGACGTGAAAACAGGTTCTGTAATGATGGGACAAATTGCCGGAATGGTCAAAGAACGTAAACCTATGAAACAGATTTTAGAAGAAATGATGACTTCAACAAAAGATGTGTATGCCCATTTACAGGAAGTCATGGAGGATATTCAATGATTCAAATACAAGATCGTATAATGAAACTTCCTATCATTCAAGGTGGTATGGGAGTAGGTATCTCGTTATCATCTTTAGCTGGTCATGTGGCTAAATGTGGTGCTATGGGTGTGATTAGTGCAGCACATCCTGGATATAACTATGAAGGATTTAGAAAGAATCCTGTAGCTATTAACTGTCAAGCGATTAAAGATCATATTCAACGTGCCAAAGAGATTGCTAAAGGAAATGGTTTAATTGGTGTGAATATCATGGTTGCCAGTCGTGATTATGAAAAATTTGTAAAAGCTTCTGTGGATGGTGGCTGTGATGCGATTATTTCAGGAGCAGGATTACCTCTAGATTTACCAAAATGGGCAAAAGGAAAAACATTATTAGCACCGATTGTATCAAGTGGTAAAGCGGCAAGATTGATTGCCAGAGTTTGGGATAAACGTTATCAGTATACACCTGATTTTGTTGTGATTGAAGGTAGTGAAGCAGGTGGACATCTTGGTTTTAAAAAAGAAGATTTATTGGCACATACATGCCAGACATTAACTGAGATTTTAAGTGATGTCAAAAAAGAATTAAAAGTCTGGGAAGAAAAATATAAAAAAACAATTCCTGTTTTCGTCGCTGGTGGAATTGATTCTGGTAAAAAAATAGCTGAATTAGTGAAACAGGGGGCTGCTGGTGTACAAATTGCAACACCATTTATTGCCACTTATGAATGTGATGCAGCTCAGGAATTTAAAGATATGGTCATTCAATGTACAGAGGATGATATAGAGCTTGTTACAAGTCCTGCGGGTATGCCGGGTCGTGCGATTGTGAATGATTTTGTTAAGAAAACAAGACAGACAGGAAATATCTGTATGAAAAAATGTCTTGAATGTATGATTCCTTGTACACCAGAAAATACACCTTATTGTATTAGTGAAGCGTTGATTCAAAGTGTGAAAGGGAATGTCCAAAATGGTTTGATTTTTGTAGGAAGTCAAGCTGCCAGAATTCATGATATGAAACATGTTGAAGAAGTGATTCAAGAATATATGGAAGAAATGGAG
The DNA here is from genome assembly GCF_042850985.1 of Massiliimicrobium timonense. Lineage (GTDB taxonomy): Bacteria > Bacillota_I > Bacilli_A > Erysipelotrichales > Coprobacillaceae > Allocoprobacillus. The sequence continues at coordinate 1,769,240 of NZ_AP031415.1, read as the reverse complement.
GAAAATCTATGAAAATTGGTATGATTTTTGCTGGTCAGGGAAGCCAATATGTTGGTATGGGAAAAGCTTTCTATGATGCTTTTCAAGAAGCGAAAGATGTGTATGATCAGGCACATATTGATATTGATGTCAAGAAAGTTTGTTTTGATGGACCAGAAGATGTTCTTAATGAAACATCATATGCTCAGCCATGTATTTTAACAACCTCATTAGCTATTGCGAAAGTGATTGAAGCACATGGTATTCATCCAGACTATGTCGCTGGATTATCTTTAGGAGAATATTCAGCTTTAGCTTATGCCGGAGCTTTTGATATACAAGATGCGATTACTATTGTTAGACATCGTGGGCAAATCATGAGTGAAGCCCTGCCAGCTGGAACAACATCTATGGCTGCTGTTTTAGCAATGGATGCAACAAAGATTCAAGAAGTGATTGCTCCTATTGATGGTGTAACGATTGCCAATTACAATTGTCCAGGACAGATTGTCATTACAGGAGTGAAAGAAGCTGTTGAAACAGCATCACAAAAATTAAAAGAAGCAGGGGCTAAACGTGTCATTCCATTGAAAGTTTCAGGAGCATTCCATTCTCCATTATTAGAAGAAGCTTCACATCAGTTAAAAGCAGAATTAGAAAAATATGATATTCATCAACCTCGTATACCAGTTGTTTATAATGTTTCTGGAAAAGAAGAAGATGGTGATTTGATTGACATTTTAACTCGACAAATCAAATCAAGTGTTTATTTCTATCAATCAATTCAATATATGATTGCTCAAGGGGTTGAAGCTTTTGTGGAAATCGGACCGGGTAAAGCATTAAGTGCTTTTGTAAAGAAAACAGATAAAACAATACCAGTTTATAGTGTAGATAGTATTGAAGGATTAAATCAAATGTTAGGAGCGTTAAAAAATGGGTAAAGTAGCGTTAATTACAGGAGCAAGTCGTGGGATTGGAAAAGCGATTGCTTTAAAATTTGCAAGTGAAGGTTATGATATTGCGATTAATTATATTGGAAATCAAGAAGAAGCTTTGGAAGTCCAAAAAGAATGTTGTCAATATGGTGTTCAAGCTATGATTCATGAAGGTGATGTCACTGATTATGATGCGATGGATCAAATGATGAAAACAGTTTTAGAAAAATTAGGTTCTATTGATGTTCTTGTGAATAATTCAGGAATTACAAAAGATCAGTTATTATTAAAGATGAACACACAATCATTTATGGATGTTATTGATGTCAATTTAAAAGGGACATTTAATACGATTAAAGCTGTTTCTCGTATTATGATGAAACAAAGAAATGGTGTTATTATCAATATGGCAAGTGTGATTGGAATTATTGGTAATGTTGGGCAGGCTAACTATGCAGCTAGTAAAGCAGGAGTGATTGCTTTAACAAAATCAGTAGCGAAAGAATTAGCGCCACGTCATATTCGTGCTAATGCGATTGCACCAGGATTCATTGCAACAAAGATGACAGAAGTTTTAAGTGATGATACAAAAGACAATATCTTGAAAAATATTCCATTACAAAAAATGGGTGAACCAGAAGATGTTGCGAATGTTGCATACTTTTTAGCAAGTGATAGTGCAAAATATATTACGGGTCAAGTCATCAATGTTGATGGCGGAATGGTCATGTAAGGAGGACAAATGATGAAAAGAAGAGTTGTCGTTACTGGAATGGGAGCCGTATCTCCAATTGGAAATACTGTTGAAGAAACTTGGAATGGTATTTTAAATCAGACATGTGGAATTGATGAAATTACACATTTTGATACAAGTGATTATAAGGTCAAATTAGCTGGAGAAGTGAAAAATCTTGATTTAGAACAATATTTTACAAAAAGAGATTTAAAATTTAATGATCGTTTTACGCAATTTGCCAGAGTTGTTTCTAAACAGGCTATTGAAAATGCAAAGTTGGATTTAGAAACAATGAATAAAAATCGTTTTGGTGTCATTATTGGTAGTGGTATTGGTGGTGTTGAATCTATTGAAAAAGCGGAACAAAGTTTATTAAATAGAGGACCATCAAAAGTTTCACCATATTTTATTCCTATGACTTTAATTAATTTAGCAGCAGGAAGTGTTGCGATTGATTTAGGTGCAAAAGGTTATGTATCTTCTGTTGTAACTGCATGTGCAGCTGGAACAAATGCGATTGGAGAAGCTTTCCATAAAATTAGAGATGGTTATGAAGATATTATGGTTGCTGGAGGAAGTGAAGCCTCTATTACTCCTTTATCAGTTGCTGGATTTGCTTCCATGAAGGCTTTACACACAGGTGAAGATAAAAACCGTGCTTCTATTCCATTTGATAAAGATCGTAGTGGTTTTGTCATGGGTGAAGGTGCAGCTGTTTTAGTATTAGAAGAATTACAACATGCATTAGATAGACATGCGACAATTTATGGCGAAGTTGTTGGTTATGGTTCAACATGTGATGCACATCATATTACAGCTCCATTAGCAGATGGAAGTGGTGGTGGAGAAGCTATGAAACGTGCTTTGGCTGATGCTTCTTTACAACCATCAGATATTGATTATATTAATGCACATGGAACATCAACACCATTAAATGATAAAACAGAAACAACAGCTGTCAAATATGCTTTTGGTGACGATGCATATCATTTGGCTATGTCATCTACAAAATCTTATACAGGTCATTTATTAGGTGCCAGTGGTGCATTAGAATCTGTTATCTGTGTCAAAGCATTACAAGATGGATATATTCCAGCTACAATTCATTATCAAAATAAAGATGAAGAATGTGATTTGGATATTGTTGCAAATGTTGGTAGAAAACAAGATATTCATTATGCTATGAATAACTCTTTAGGTTTTGGTGGACATAATGCATCATTAATCTTTAAAAAATGGGAGGATTAGTCATGTTATATAATTCTAATGATATTCAAAAAATTATTCCCCATCGTTATCCATTTTTACTTGTTGATTGTATTGAAAGTATTAGTGAAGATGGAAAAACAATTGTTGGGAAAAAATGTGTGACTGCAAATGAAATGCAATTTTTAGGGCATTTCCCTGAAAAACATGTCATGCCAGGTGTTCTTATTATTGAAGCATTAGCACAAACAGGATGTGTCTTATTACTTTCTAAAGAAGAAAATAAAGGAAAGATTGCTTTCTTTGCTGGAATTAATAAAGCACGTTTTAGAAAACAGGTTATTCCTGGTGATGTTTTAACAATGACTGTCACTTTGACAAAAGAAAAAGGTGGTATTTACTTTGCATCTATTCAAGCAAAAGTAGAAGATGAAATTGCAGTGACAGGAGAAATTATGTGTGCTGTAGGTGAATAATAAAAAAAGCAGAAAGATTTTGACATCTTTCTGTTTTTTTTATGGTTTTATAAAAGTTATTGACCTTTAGATGAAAGAATTATCTTTTTATTTAAGATAGATGATGACTATGATTCATCTAAGTATTTCTTTAGTTCTTCTACGAGTTGGTATACAGTCGTTCCTGGATCATATTCAGAAGGTTTATCAATGTTTTTACGAAATGAAGCCATTCTTCTTTTACTATTTTTAATAGCAGTATTGACTCCATCAAAAGTATCAACAATGGCATATATGTTTTCATCATTTTTCCTATAAGTACCATCGCCTAGATTGTATTCTTTAAAAATTTCTTTTAATTTACTATTCCAAACATTTCTATGAAGTGCTGAATCACTATATTCAAAATGTAAATAGAGCCAGTATTCAAAAGATTGATTACTCCAGGCTATTTTATATCCTTTATTTTGACCATTACTAATAGCTTGATCGAAATCTTCAAAATCATCCTTATCAAAAACAATCCATACATTTTGATAAATAATTTTTGCTTTCTTTATAATTTCATCTGTGATGTCAATAAGCTTACTTGTAGAACTGCCTCTACCACAAATATTGATAATAGGGGCTTCAACGATATCGATATGACCTCCAATTTTATCTTCTATTTGCTTTTGTATTCCTTTGAAATATAATGGTTCAGTTTGCTTACCTTCGGTGACAATTAAAAAAGAATTAGCTTTAGGCTGCTTATAATCATGTTTTCTTTTGGCTCTTTCTTTTCTTCTTTTTTTGAATAAATCATCAGATCCCATATTATGATTCACCAACTTCCATATCAAATTCTTCAAAAGTTGGAATACCACCATAGACACCAGCTAAATAATCTTTTTCAAAAGAAGCATCTGATCTTATTTTGAAGTCAGCTAATGATGATAGTTCAGAATACCCATATTCATCTTTTTGTACAAACCATATTTGATCTCGTCTGAAAAATCTTTTGTCCATTAATGTTGTATCATGAGTTGTATAAATAAGCTGTGCTTTTGAGTTCTGATCATAAAACAAATCAATAAAGAATTTGAGTAACAATGGATGTAATTTAACATTGAGTTCATCAATGAAAATTGTTTTGTGCATTGCAAAAGCAGTTTTTGCATAAATATACAAAAGAATACTTTTAATTGTACCTTGTGATTCATTGTAAAGATTTAATGGATATTTTTTTTGATTTTTTCCTTTATGATATGTGATAAATAAAACATTTTTATCATTTTCTATATATTCTATATCTTTAATTCCTGTATCAATAGCATTTAAATAGTGAATGAATTCATTTTTATTAGCATCAATAACACTAGGAAGAATTTTTTCAAGTAATTGAGTATCTTCACAAAGATCAGTAGGGACCATTAAAATATCTTTTATACCAGAATATACAGTTTTAAACTGATTTGTCGCAAGATTTAATTTATTAAAAAAAGATAGAGCAAGGGTTTCATGAGGAATTTGATTTTTATATAAATCACATTCTTTTCTAACAGAAGCACCAAACTTTATATTTTGATTTGATCTTTCTAAAATGGTAATAGTTCTATTTGTTTTTAAGCTTTTTCGATATAACCATTCTGTGACAATGTGTTGGGAATTGTATTCAAATCCATACTTATATTCATTATCATTTAATAATAAAATAATTTCAAATTCTGAATTGTGTTGTGTTTCTTCAAAAGAAAAAGGGGCATAATACTTTTCTAGAGTTGTATAGTTATCATCACTCGTATTATTGAATGACTCTAAAATAATATTTTGAAAATATTTCATTGCGTAATAAAGGTTTGATTTCCCACTGGCATTAGCCCCATAAATAGAGGCAACTTTGACAAGGCTTTCGTGAGTTGTTGTTTGTATCAAATTACAAGGATGTTCCTTATAAGCATGAATTGCTGTCATATCAAAAATGGTTTCTTCTCTAAATGATAAAACATTTTTTAGCATAAATTGAATAAGCATCATTCTTCATCTCCTAAAAATATAATACTTTATTTTTAATATTATATCAATATTTTTGAGAAATATTCACAATTTTTAGCTTTTAATATTTTAAAAAATATAAATACTTAAAATAAAATAGATTTTCTTTTAAAGTATATTTCAATAGAAATTAGGGACAAAATTTTTATTTCAAATGTCTAATTGATAAACATTAATAATCTTTAGATTATATATTTTGATAGATGATAAAAAAGCAATTTTTAAAATTACTTCATGAGTAGCATTTATTACCATGCTGGTTGTCCTGTTTCAATAAGGCTATCAATATCCTTATAAGCATTTTCAATAGTTTCTACATGATATTATTCATACATGTTATAAACAAAATTAGTTAAATTTTTTCATCCAGTTGTTTTAAAACTTCTTCTGCACTTGTTCCTTTATAATTTGCATAACTTTCAAGTAAGTAAGCAAAAAATCTCAATTCTTTATTCAATTTCATCACCTCTTAGATAGAATGAATTTTGAGGATTACCAGTTGCTTTTTCATATTCCCATATGTCAAAGATAGTTAGATTACTCAAATACCATAATTTCATGTCATCATTCAATAACATTGCATGTGTTTAGGAATTTAAAACGATTCTTAGTGTATTCATTTTGGAGATATTCCTGTTTTTGCAATCAGTAATGCAACATCTCTATCAATGTTTTGTAAAATGGATAAACTTGTTTTATTGATTATACTGTTTCACCTTGATAAAATTGAAACATTTTCATTGAAAATGCATATAGATAGAATAATTTTGTAGATTAAAAAAACTATTGGTGATTTTCCAATAGTTTGTGTTTAATGTTTTTTTAACTTGTAAATGATTTTATTAGCATAAGGAATAGAAGAAAGTTCTTGAGGATGGTCTGAATAGAAATAGAAGATAATCACAAAGTAAACAATAACACCTATAATCACTGCAAGTATTAATGGAATAAGAACTTTTCTTGTTAGAGCAAATAAACCATAATAAACAATGGCTACAATGATACCCATGAAGATAGAAGAAATAATAGGTAATAAATATGTCTTTTTTATTTCTTGTCTATAACGTGTGATTTTACGTAACATTCTTTGATTTAAATAACATACTTGTAAACCATATAAACAATTGGCTATCATCAAAGCATAGAGTCCTAAAGGTGTAAACATCAATAAAAGGATTGTGATGACTAAATGGTAGATCAAAGCTGTAGCAGCGTTTTTTAAAGGCGTGTTGACTTCTCCAAGAGCCTGTAAAATTCCATTGGTTAGAGTTGATAAACCAAAGAAAACAATACCTGGACTTCCTAGAGCTAACATTAATGTAGAAGTGGCAACTGTTTCTTCTTGAGGAAAGAGGATACCAATAATAGGATAAGCCAAGACACTCATACCCACAGCAGCCGGAATAAGTAACAGCATTGTCACACGAATGCCTGAACGAATATGTTCCCTTGTTTCACGGGCATTTTTTAATGACCATGATGAAGAAATAGCAGGAATGGAAGCTGTTGACATAGCAGAAGCTAAAGCCACAGGAACATTTTGTAAAACAATATATTGACCAGAATAAACACCCCACATAGAGGCTGAAGTTGGATCAGTTCCAATAATAAAAGAATAAATATATTGGTCAATAACAGTAATAAGATTATAAACACATGTTGCAAAGATAATAGGTGTGACTATATGAATAATCATTTTGAAAATATCTTTATAAGAATCTTCATAATCATCAGGAGTATCTTTAATAATTAAATGATTACGATTCTTTAAATACATAATCATCATAAAAATTAAACCCACCAGAACACCGATACCAGGTCCAACTGCTCCCCCAGCGGCACCTGCAGCAGCCATTTCACTGCCACCTGTTTCCATCAATGGCTTAATGAATAAATAAGCACATCCAATGGCGACAATTGCATTAAAAATCTGTTCAATAATTTGTGAAACAGATGTATAAAAAGTTGTCTGATGAGCCTGAAAATAACCTCTAAAGACACCCAATAGACCAGATAGGAAAATAGTTGGACAAAGGATTCTCAGTGGTAATACAGAATACCCTGTAACAAGTAAAGGGGCTAAAAGATAGGCAATGATCGAAGCACTACCACCAATAATACAAATATAGATAAATGAACATTTTAAAATCTTTTGTACATTATTATATTGATGAATAGCTAGTTTTTCAGCAATTAACTTTGAAATAGCTGTTGGAATACTATAAGAAGATAAGAGTAATATTAAAGCATAAATATTATATGCCATTGAATAATAACCAATACCTTCAGCACTAATTAATGCTGTTAAGGGGCTTTTATATAAAGCTCCAATGATTCGTACGAAAATACCTGCAATTGCAAGTATAGATGCCTGTTTAACGATTGAACGTGACATGGGTAAACCTCACTTTCCAGTAATTCTTTGTTTATTATAACATTAATTCCAATAATTGCAAAAAAACTTATATATTTATACATAAAATGATTTTTTTCATAGGTTTTACACATTGATTGTATAATATACTGATAGTGAAAGGAATGGTGAAAAAGTATTGAAAAAATTTTTAAAGATATTTTTAATATTTATGGTAATGATATCTACGATTTACGGATGTTATCGATTTTATCAAGAAAAAAAAGAAGAAAAACAATTACAAAGAATGCAAAATCAAGTCAATGAACAGTCGAAAAGAAAGATTGATGATGAATTATCAGTTATTGCTATTGGAAATAGTAATTTATATAGTGGTTTTAATCCATTACAATTGTGGCATGAATATAAAATAACGTCTTTTGTGGCTGCTGAACCAAGTCAAGATCCTAATCGTGCTTATTATATTTTAAAAAATGTTTTAGAGTTTCAACACCCCCAATTAATTATATGGGAGATGGATGAAATGTTTACAGGAAAGGATTTTAATGATGAAAAAGCTCAAAAATATGCACCGATGAATCTATTTCCTATAGCTAGAAATTATACAAATTGGAAGAAATATTCAGCTCAATCATTTAAAAACTATGATAATTATGATTATAACTATCTTTCAAGGATGGCTACAAAGGGTTATTTATATAAAACAAAAGTAAAAGCAAGAAAGCAAAATAAAAATTTTATGATCAAAACAATCAAAAGAGCTAATATAAAACCACATAGACAAGAAATATTTTATAAAATTGTGAGTTTATTAAAAGAAAAGCAAATTCCTTTATTATTAATAACGATTCCATCAGCGAGATCATGGACGATGGAGAAACATAATACAATCATGGATTTATCAAAAGAAGTGGGTGTTCCATTTTTGGATTTGAATTTAAATAATCAGTTAATTAATTGGAAAAAAGACACAAGGGATGAAGGAATGCATCTTAATGATTATGGGGCACAAAAAGTAACAGCTTATATAGGAGAGTATTTAAAGGAACATAACTTAATAGAGAATCAAACAATAAGTCAAGAAAGTCAGAAGATGTGGGATCAAGATTATTATGATTATATTGAAATGATCAATTAAACTTCATGAAATGTAAAAAAGTCTATTTTAACATCTATATATTGTGCTATAATATATAAAAATATGTCTTGGAGGAGAATTATGAACGATAGTAGAATTTGTATTGCATTAGATTTTCAAACAAAGCAAGATGTTAAAGATTTCTTAGATAAGTTTGAAGATGAAAAATTGTATGTCAAAATTGGGATGGAATTATTTTATGGTGAAGGTATTGAAATGATTAAAATGATTAAAGAAAAAGGACATAAAATATTTCTTGATTTAAAATTACATGACATTCCTAATACTGTCAAAAGTGCGATGAAACAATTAGCAAAATTAGATGTAGATATGGTTAATGTTCATGCTTCAGGAAGCATTGCGATGATGAAAGCAGCAATTGATGGTTTAAATGAAGGAGCTAATGGAGGAAAACGACCTTTATGTATTGCTGTGACATGTTTAACTTCATTGGACCAAAAAGTTTTAGATGATGAACTTTTGATTCATGAACCATTAGAAAAGGTTGTTTTAAAATGGGCACAAAATGCGAAAGAAGCTGGATTAGATGGTGTTGTCTGTTCACCTTTAGAATCAAAGATTATTCATGAAAATTTAGGAATGGACTTTTTAACAGTGACACCGGGTATCCGTCTTGCAAGTGATAGTGTGAATGATCAAAAACGTGTCACAACACCAGCTATGGCAAGAGAATTAACATCAAGTTATATCGTTGTAGGAAGAACAATTACAAACGCTGCTGATCCAGTAGCAACATATAAAGAAGTTTATAAACAATTTCAAGGAGAGTAGAAAATGATGGAAAAAACTATAGCAAAAGATTTATTAAGTATTCAAGCAGTCTTTTTAAGACCAAATGAGCCTTTTACTTGGGCATCAGGTATTAAATCACCTATTTATTGTGATAATCGTTTGACATTATCTTATCCTGAAGTCAGAAAAGATATTGAACAAGGATTAGCAAAACTTATTAAAGAAAACTATCCAGAATGTGAATGTTTAATGGGAACAGCGACTGCCGGAATTGCACATGCGGCTTTAGCGGCTGACATTTTAGATTTACCAATGGGATATGTTCGTGGTGGAGCCAAATCACATGGAAGAAATAATCGTATTGAAGGATTAGTGAAACCGGGAATGAAAGTTGTAGTTGTTGAAGATTTGATTTCAACAGGTGGCTCATCATTAGAATGTGTAGATGCTTTAAGAGAAGCAGGCTGCGAAGTTTTAGGAATGGTTGCTATCTTTACATATGGATTAGAAGATTCAGCGAAAAACTTTGCTGCTAAGGATTGCAGTTTTTATACACTTACAAACTATGATACTTTAATTCAAGTTGCAGTTGAACATGAGTATATTGAAGCTGCTGATTTAGAAAAATTGAAAGCATGGAAAAAAGATCCTCATGATGAATCTTGGATGAGCAAGTAAAGTTAAAAAATAGGATAAAAAGGGGATGAAATGTAATTAATGTTGCAATTTCTCCCTTTTTAATGTATAACTATAGAGGTTATGAGAGTCTTAAGGAGGATACATATGTTCAAGAGTTTGAGATATGTCTTAAAAGAAAATTTTACAAACTTATTTAGAATATATTCAATTGCTAAATATGAAATATTAGCAGATATGAGGGATTCTAAATTGGGATTATTCTGGAACTTTGCTAATCCAACTATTCAAGTTTTAACTTATTGGTTAGTATTCGGAGTTATTTTACCAGGACGTTCAGATGAAGATGGTATTCCATATTTATGTTGGTTACTTGGTGGTATTGTTGTCTGGTTTTTTATCTCTCCATGTATTACAAATGGCTGTAATGCAGTGTATGCTAAAAGAGATGTTATTACAAAAATGAAATTTCCTGTGAGTATTTTACCTGCAACAGTTGTAATGAAAGAATTGTTTAATCATCTTTGTTTGATGATTATCTTAGTTGTTTTATTTTTAATATTTGGATTTTATCCAAATATTCACTGGTTTGGATTATTATATTATTTATTCTGCGCAGTTATTTTTTCTATTTCTTTATCAATGACAACATCAGTTTTAAATATGTTAGCTAGAGATACACGAAAATTGATTTTAGCTTGTATGCGTTTATTACTCTATTTAACACCAGTTTTATGGAGCCCTCATAAACTAGATGGACATAGAATTCTGTCGGTGTTAATGAAGTTTAATCCTATTGATTATATTGTACAGGGATATCGAGATTGCTTTTTCTTTCATCAAGGATTGTTATCGTTTGGATATCAAGGATTAATTTTCTGGGGTATTACAATCTTGCTTCTTATTGTAGGAAGTTATATGATGTATAAGTTTAAACATAAGTTTATTGATTTGATGTAGAGGTGTTAAGATGAATCAAGAATATGCAATAGAATTTAATCATGTATCTAAAATATACACTTTAAAATCTAAAGATAAAAAACATAAAGAAGACCAGAGATTTTATGCTTTGAAAGATATTAATTTTAAAATACCGAAAGGGGAAGTTGTAGGCGTTTTGGGAACTAATGGTTCTGGTAAATCAACAATGTCAATTATTCTGGCAGGTATTAGTGAAATTGATGAAGGAGAAATGATTGTCAATGGTGAACAATCATTAATTGCCATTAATACAGGCTTAAATATGCAATTAACTGGTATGGAAAATATAGAATTAAAAGGAGCTTTATTAGGACTTTCTAAGAAAAGGATTCAAGAGATTAAAGATGGAGTCATAGCATTTGCAGAAATTGGTGATTTCTTATATCAGCCTGTAAAAAAATATTCTAGTGGTATGAAGTCTAGATTAGGTTTTTCTATTAATTTATGTTTGGATCCGGATATTTTAATTGTTGATGAAGCTTTATCTGTAGGGGATAAAGGATTTGCCCAAAAATGTATTAATCGTATGAATGATTTAAAAGACGAGGGAAAGACTATTATCTTTATATCACATACATTGCCACAAGTTCGCTCATTTTGTAATAAAGCAATGTGGATTGAGGGTGGAATGTTAAGAGAGTATGGTGATATTGATGAGGTTTGTGACCATTATGCTGAATATGTCGATTACTACAATGCATTGTCAAATGGAGATAAGAAAAAAGAACGTGATGATAAATTTAATAAAAGATTATTAAAAGATTATAAACCTAGTCTTTTTGATCGTATTTTTCATTTATAAACCTTAGTACTGACGTACTGAGGTTTTTTTAATATTGTATTAACATTTGTTTAATGATAAGTTCATATAGAATATTTATTTTAGATAGTAGGAAAGGAGTATGCAAATGGATGTAAAAATATCAATTATTATTCCAGTCTATAATGTTGAAGATTATTTGAAAGAATGTTTAGATAGTTTATTAAGACAAACTTTTACAGAATTTGAAATCATTTGTATTGATGATGGTTCAAGTGACAATTCATTAGATATTTTAAAAAAATATCAACTTCTTGATACACGAATCACGGTTTTAAATCAGCAACATCAGTTCGCTGGAACTGCTAGAAATAAAGGAATATCTTGTGCGAAAGGAGAATACTTATTATTTTTAGACGCTGATGACTTTTTTGAGAAAGATATGTTAGAGAAAATATATGAGCAAGGGAAAAAGACACAAGCACAAATTATTTTGTTTGATGCCAGAAAATATCATCAATTAACAAAGGAGTATGATGAAGTTACTTATTATTTACGTAATGAAATACTAAAAGATAAAGAAATATTTAATAGACATGATTTTCCAGATGATATATTGACTCTATCTAATCCGGCTCCCTGGACAAAATGTTTTTTAAAAAAATTTATCTTAGAAGAAAAATTGCTTTTTCAAAATTTAGCAAATACAAATGATGCTTATTTTACAATAAGTGCAATGGCTATTGCTGATAGAATTACATGGATTGATACTAAACTTGTTAATTATCGTATAGGGTTACTTCAAAATACACAAAGCCATAAAGAAAAAAATCCGTTATGTTTTATTGATGCCTATAGAGCTATTTATGATGAATTGAACAAAAGAGGAATTTATCATGAAGTAGAACGTTCTTTTGTAAAGGTAGCATTATCATCTACAGTATATTGTATGAATTCAATTCATGATGAGAAGGTCAAAAAAGAAATTATCTATGCATTACAAGACAACAAGTTTTCAGATATGAATCTCTTAAATTATCCAGAAGACTTTTACTTAAATAAACGTGATTATAATAGTGTTAGGGGATATAATTGTATATATAAAGAGTATCAAATTATGGAGAAGAATAAACAGATTTGTGATGAATATGAAGTTACTATTAAAGCAGATTTACATCAACAACCCTTTGTATCAGTTATTATTCCTATATATGATGTAGAAAAATATTTACCTGCATGTCTGGAAAGTATTGTTAATCAATCATTGAAGAACATTGAGATTATTTGTGTTATTGATGGTTCACCAGATCATTGTCAAAAAATTGTTGAGTCATATGCAACTTATGATGATAGAATAACGATGCTTGTACAAAGAAATATGGGGTTATCTGCATCTAGAAATCACGGATTTAAGGAAGCAAAAGGTGAATATGTTTATTTCATGGACAGTGATGATATTCTTGACTATAATGCTTTAAAAGAATTATATGATTTTTCAATGAAAGAAAATTTGGATTCTGTGTACTTTGATGCATCTTGCTTTGCTGATGATTTTAAACTAAACGAAAAAATTCTTGACCAATATCATAGAAAGTTCTCATATCCAAAAGTATGTATGGGTATAGAACTTTTTAGAAAGATGAATGAAAATGATGAATATAGGGTTTCTGCTTGTCTACAATTCAATAAACGACAACATATATTAAATCAACATGTTCTTTTCCATGAAGGAGTTCTACATGAAGATAATGCCTTTACAACAATTAATTTAATAACTGCTAAAAAAGTCGGTTATATACATAAGGATTATTTTCATCGAAGATATCGTGAAAATTCTATAATGACAAAAAAAGAAAACTTTCAAAATGTTTATGGGTATTATATTGCTTTTAAAGATGTTTATCAATTTATTCAAGATTTAGATTGGATATATAAAAGTGAAAATCAAATAATATTTGATTGGTTATTACGCATACTAACAAATGCAAGAGATATATTTGCACGTTTAGATGATGCAGAGAAAAGTTCATATCTTGGATTGGATTTTACTGAAAAAAATGATTTTAGAATTTTAGTAAGTACACCTGGTTATGTGAAAAGTGAACTTATATTTAAACAACAAAGATTACAGCAAACATTTGATGAAAAATATGAACGTGGGTTAATCATTAAAGAATTACGAACAGAAAACAAGCAATTAAAAAAATCAATTAATCGATTAAAACCTTCTACTTGGATTAAATACATTAAAAGGCATATACGTATAAAATGAATATAAATTAATATGTGCTTAACCTTAATTTAATATATTTTTAATAGTGATTGACTTTAAATAGTTTAAAGGTTAAAATATGAAATGTGTTGTACTAAATGGAGGAAAAAAATATGATTTATGCAGAAATTTTAGCTGGTGGAAAAGGAACAAGAATGGGTAATACAGAATTACCTAAACAGTTTTTAAAATTAGGACATAAGCCTATATTTATCCATACAGTTGAGCAGTTTATTTTAAATAAAAGAATTGAAAAAATTCTTATTTGTTGTCCTGAACAATGGATGTCTTATACAAAAGATACACTAAAAAAGTATGAAGTCAAATCTGATAAAGTTATTGTTGTTGCAGGTGGATCTACGCGTAATGATACTATTATGAATGGTATTCGATATATAGAAGAAAACATAGGATTAAATGATGATGATATCATTATTACACATGATGCTGTTAGACCATTTTTAACACAGAGAATTATTGATGATAATATTGATGGTGCTTTGGAATATGGTGCTGTAGATACAGTTGTTGAAGCTTTTGATACGATTGTTCACTCTGTTGATGGAAAAGTGATAACTGATATTCCAATTAGAAGTGAGATGTATCAGGGACAGACACCACAATCATTTAATATCAAATTATTAAAAGATTTATTCTTATCATTAACAGATGATGAAAAAAACATCTTAACTGATGCATGTAAAGCACTAGTTATTAAGGGTACACCAGTTCATCTTGTAAGAGGTGAAGTTTACAATATGAAAATCACAACTCAGCATGATTTAAAAGTCGCTAATGGTTTAGTGGAAGGTGACAAATAATGATTAATCAAGCGTATAGATTAATAGCTCCTAAACAAATTCGTGCAGATTTTGTTGATTTAAAAATGGATGATGAGAATATTATTGTTAGACCAACTTATCTTTCTATTTGTGCGGCAGATCAAAGATATTATACTGGAAGTCGTGGACGAGTGATAATGAAGCAAAAATTACCTATGGCATTGATTCATGAGTCAGTTGGTGAAGTTGTTTATGATCCAAAGGGTGAATATAAAGTTGGGACTAATGTAGTAATGATACCCAATACACCTATGGAGAAAGATGATATCATTAAGGAAAATTATTTACGTTCTAGTCAATTTAGAGCCAGTGGTTTTGATGGTTTTATGCAAAATGTTGTAAGTATGCGTAGGGATTTGATTATACCTTTTAAAATGGAACCTAGAGTAGCAGTTTTGCTTGAATTAACAAGTGTTGTCATGAATGCGGTGGAAAATTTTAAAAAAATTTCTAATGAACGAAAAAATGTTATTGGTATATGGGGAAATGGAAATTTAGGATTTATTTCTGCATTAGTTCTAAAGAAAACTTATCCTGACACAAAAATTATTGTATTTGGTGTTGAAGAACATAAGATGGCTTATTTTTCATTTGTAGATGATACATACTTGATTAATAATATTCCAAGTGACTTAAAAGTTGATCATGCATTTGAGTGTGTTGGTGGACGAGGAAGTGAAGCTGCAATCAATCAAATCATTGATTATATTCAGCCTCAAGGTACGATTTCACTTATGGGAGTAAGTGAAACACCGGTAGGGATTAATACAAGAATGGTTTTAGAAAAAGGTTTGACACTTTTAGGTAATAGTCGCAGCAATTATGATGATTTTAAGAAATCTGTCGAATTAATGGAAACTTATCCAGATGTTTGTGAATATCTTTCTACAATTATCTCAGAAGAAGTTGTTGTTCAATCCATAAAAGATATGCATAAAGCTTTTGAAGATGATTTAAATAATGATTTCAAAACAGTTATGAAATGGGACATTTAAGACAAGATTTTTATCTTGTCTTTATTTTTATAGAATTATATATCAAATATCATAATTTAAGAACATATGTTCATTTTTAAAAAGTATTTATAGATGTAAATATGTAATCTCATAACATAAGGAGGATTTAAAAGTGAGTGACTTTAAATATCTAGTTACAGTTATTATACCAGTATATAATACACAAGATTATATAGAAGAATGTGTACTATCAATTGAAAATCAAAAGATGGATGTTTCTAAGATTGAAGTATTATTAATAAATGATGGCTCAAAGGATCAAAGTGGAAATATTTGTGAAAATCTTTCTAAAAAATATGCAAATATTACTTATATCTGTAAAGATAATTCTGGAGTTTCAGATACACGAAATATTGGTATTCAAAGAGCACGTGGAAAATATATAATGCTTCTTGATTCAGATGATTATCTAGATAAGAAAAGTATTAAAAATTTAGTAGATTTCTTTGATAAACATTATAATGAAGTGGATTTAATTACATATCCAATTTATTGGGATCGTAATGGTAAAATATCATTACATGGACGTTACAGTTCAAAAAACTATGATAAAGGAACTGGAATATATGATTTAAATCAATATCCGCATTTAAATCAATCTACTGTGAATATAATGTTTAAAAATGAATTTGCGAATAATCAATTGTATGATACTACTATGAAATTATCTGAAGATCAAAATTTTGATACTGCATTGTTAATGAAAAAAAATAAGATTGGATTTGTAGAGAAAGCAAAGTATTTCTATAGAAGACATGGAGCCAGTGTTTCTCAGACTCGAAATAATCCTTATTATTGCTTTGAAGATATTATGACATATAATGAATGCTTATTATCACGATATAGTAAAAATGGAGTTGTTCCAAAGTATGTTCAAACTCTCATTATTAATACTTTTAATTGGCGTGTCAAAAGTGATATGTTATTGCCATATCATTATGAAAGTGAGTTGTTTGATAGTGCAAAAGAAAGAATTAAAAATATTTTAAAGCAAATTGACAATGATGTTATTATCAATCATTCAAATTGTGATAAATATGTAAAATTATATTTTTTAACGCAGAAGGGTGAATTTGTTTCTTATAATATTAACAATGATGGATATAAGATTTTTTGTCAAGATATTACTATTTATGAAGATCAAACAATTGATTGCTATCTTTATAAAGTAAGACCTTGTAATCATGAAATATCTATATTTGCATCGTTTGAATCACCACTTTTAGAATTAACTCCCGTTAATGAATATATAGTTCGTGGTATCTATAAAAATGGAGAAAAATTTGAAGAAAGATATTCATTAGATGTGTCAAATGTTCCTTTTAGAAATACAAAAATGAAAACTGCACATACTTTCCCTTTTACATATACATTTGATCCTACAAAAGTAAAAAAATTCTCTTTCTACATTCATATTAATGGATATGATTTGACTTTTAAACCGATTTATATTAAGTTCTCTGGATTTGTTAAGAAATTCCATAGAAATGCTATAACAATCAATGGAACTAGATTGTCATATAGCAATCATAGTTTTAAGGTTTCGCATCAAAATTTAATTAAAGATATTTTTGATATTTTAAGAACAATGTGGTTTTATCCTAGAAAACATATATTTGCTATACAATATTTTAGATTGAAAGCCAAAACTAACAGAAAAATATGGTTATATTATGATTCAGCAGGAGTATTAGATAATGGATATTTTCAATTTATCCATGATTTTGTAAAAAATGATGGAATTGAACGTTATTATATCATGGACGGAGATAACAGTGATTTACTGAGTAAATTTACATTAGAGCAACAAGAAAATATAGTACGTTATAAATCAAAAAAACATAAGGATTTATTTTTAAAAAGTAGTAAAATATTTATTTCTTTTAGCTCATTATCTATCTATTCACCGTTTAAAGAGTTTGCATGGTATAGTGATGTTACACACTATGAATTAATTTATCTTCAACATGGAATATTACATGCTACATTACAAAATTTGTATGCAAAAGAGTTTACTGAAATTGATAAATTTGTTATATCATCAAATTTTGAAAAAGAAAATTTGAAACAGAATTATGATTACTTGGATAATGATTTTATTATTTCAGGTATGCCAAGAATGACAAAGTTTAACCAAGGAAATACGAAAAATAAAATTCTTTTTGCTCCTTCTTGGAGACAGTATTTAATAGGACAACTAGTTAATAATCGTAGAGCACTAAAGACTCAAGAATTTCTTGCTTCTGATTTTTATAATCAAATTTATCAATTTTTAAATTCAAAAGATCTAAAAGAAATATTAGAGGATAATGATTTGTATTTAGATTTTCAATTGCATCCAATCTTTAAACCATATCAAAAGTATTTTGATTTAGATAAAAATGAAAGAGTAAATTTTAATTTTGAAAAGCATAGTTTAGATGAATATAAAATATTTATAACAGATTTTTCTTCTTATCAATTTGACTATATTCAATTAGTAAGACCTATTGTTTACTTTTTGCCTGATTCTAAGGAATTTAAAGCAGGTTTACATTCTTATCGTTCATTAGATTTGAAATATGAAAATGCTTTTGGTCCACTTTGTTTTAATAGTAATCAGATGATTAAAGAAATAAAGAACATTATTGAACATAAATATATTGTTGCAGAACCTTACTGTACACGTATGCAGGAATTTTTTACTGTTTCAGATAATCCGGCGGAAACAATATATAATAGCATCATTGATATTTAGGTTATTAGTAAAATGAGTTCGAGAGATATAAATATAGATTTGCTTAGAATATGTTCTTGTTTTA
The DNA here is from genome assembly GCF_042850985.1 of Massiliimicrobium timonense. Classification (GTDB taxonomy): domain Bacteria; phylum Bacillota_I; class Bacilli_A; order Erysipelotrichales; family Coprobacillaceae; genus Allocoprobacillus. Next base: position 1,750,319 of record NZ_AP031415.1, on the reverse strand, counting down.
TGGTTATTTTTCTTCATGTTTCTGGACAAAATTGGCGATTAGTCAATGTACATAGTATGGAATGGTTTGTATTTAATGCATATGATAGTGCGGTTCGAAGTTGTGTTCCTTTATTCTTTATGATTAGTGGTTATTTGTTTTTATCTAAAGGTTATATGATTTCTATCAATCAATTATATAAGAGAAATATATTGAAAATAATAATTTTGTATTTTGTATGGTCTTTTTTATATGCAGTATTTCGTGTTGATTTCACTGATATATCATTTGAAACATTAATATACGAAATACTGCAGTCAGAATTTCATTTGTGGTATTTACCTGCACTTATAAGTGTATATATAATGATTCCTTTATTATGGTGTATAGCTCATTATGAAGATGGAAAATATCTTAAATATACTTGTTACTTAGTTTTTATTATGGGAATATTGAAGATGACAGTAGAAACAGTTCCTTTTTTACCTGAAATTTTTAATGAATTTTTAACTAGTTTTTCTTTAAATATTAGTATTTATTGTGGATATTTTTTGATAGGGTACTATATTAAGATGACCAGAGAGAAATGGATACATATTAAAATGAAAATATTATTATCGGTGTTTTTGCTTATTGAGTTATTGGGAATTATTTTAACGTTAGGAATTTCATGGTGGACGAATGAGCCAATTTCTTTCTTATATAATAATCAAACAGTGTTTCCTGCAATTCAAGCTATAATTCTTATGATAATTTTTCTTAAATTTAAAGTTGATAGTTTTATGAATCATAAAAGAAATATTATTATAAAAATATCACGTTATACTCTATTTATTTACTTATTTCATCCTTTTGTTATAAATTTTTTAGATAATAATTTAAGAATAAATTCTTTATCTTTGAATGAGTGGGTATCAGTACCACTAATATCCATGATAGTAGTTATTATTTGTCTGTTATTTGCGTTTGTTTTATCACATATACCTATTGTAAAGAAATGGATTATATAAGGAGAATGAAAATGATTATATTTTTAGTATTTTTATGTTTTATCATGATTTGTTCCTGCAAATTTTGTTTTCCAAATTTAGATAGTAAATATCTTTCAAAAGAATATACACAGGCTATAAAGGGAATTTTTGTTATTATTGTATTTTTAAGTCATGTAAGAACTTATGTAGATTTTAATGGTGCTGGTGATATTTTTGTTATTCAAATACTGAATTATTTTGGACAATTGATGGTAGCATTGTTTTTGTTTTATTCAGGTTATGGCATATATGAATCTATTAAGTATAGGGGGCAAAAATACATTGATTTATTGCCTAAAAATCGTATAGGTAAAACTTTTTTTGATTTTGCTTTAGCTATTATATTGTTTTTAATTATTGATCTTATTATAGGGAAGAATTATTCAATTTCTACTATTTTGTTATCTTTTACTGGTTGGACAAGTATTGGTAATAGTGCTTGGTATATGTTTGCTATATTTACTTTATACATTGTTACATATATATGTTTTAAAATGTTGAAAAATAAAAGATTTTTATCTATTTTGCTTATTACAATATTATCTTTATGCTATATATATATTATGTCTTTATTGAGAGATAATTATTGGAGTAGTACATATTTGTGTTATGTTGCTGGTATGTGGTATTCTTATTTTAAAGAAAAGATAGATTGCTTTTTTAGTAGAAATCAAAAAATCTATTATATAGTAACTTTGTTAATAGTATTTATGTATATTTATTTCTTTCAATATAGATACACAAGATTAATGATGTTTAATTTTGTTTCAATATTATTTTGCCTTTCTATTGTTTTATTATCATTTAAGATATCTTTTCAAAGCCAATTGTTAAAGTGGTTTGGAAATCATTTATTTTGGATATATATTCTTCAAAGAATTCCAATGATTTTATTGCAATCTTTTCATATTGAACAATATGATTCCTATCTGTATTTGAGTTTGTGTTTTGTTATTACAGTGATTTTTGCGCATTATACTAATATTTTTTCAGGTTATTTAAAAAATAAGATATGGAAATAACTGTGTTAAAGGAAGTGTGAGAGTATGAAGAAAATTAAAAGAAAAATAAAAATATTAATATGCATTATCTTAAACAGGATATTCATTTTAATTTTTCCACTTCAAAAAAATAAAGTGACATTTTTATCAGATGTCAGAAAGGTCATGGGTGGAAATCTGGAATGTGTATACGAGTATCTCGATGATTGTCAGTATAAAAAAATTATTGCTTTAAAAGGTGATCATAGAGATAAGAGAGGATTTATAAAAAAAATTAAATTAATATATCATTTAAGTACATCACATTATATTCTTTTAGATGATTTGTCTAGAGAATGTAATTATTTAAAGGTTCGTAAAAATCAAGAAGTTGTTCAATTATGGCATGGAGCAGGTGCTTTTAAAAAGTTTGGGTGGTCCAGATCAAATACTGGAGAGGATGTGGGTCCCATTCATAAAGGATATCGTACTTACACAAAAGCTATTGTCAGTAGTGATGATATTAGAAGTTGCTATGCTGAAGCTTTTCATATGGATATCTCTCAAATAAAGGCGACTGGTTTTCCCCGCACAGATATGTTTTTTAATGATCAATATAAAGAAAATATAAAAAAAAGTTTTTATCAACGACATCCACGTTATCAAGGGAAAAAAATCATTTTATTTGCACCTACTTATAGAGGTGCTCCTGTTTCTAAAGCAACTTATGATTTTTCTAAAATTGATTTTCAACAAATATATGAAACATTCCATGAAGACTATATATGTATATTAAAATGGCATCCTGCATTGTATAATAATATTCAAAGAGGATATGTAGAAATGCCAGATTTATTACAATACAATCATTTTTATAAAGATTTTTCTAATTATCGTGATATTAATGATTTGTTGATTGTTAGTGATATTTTAATTACTGATTATTCATCTGTTATTTTTGATTACTATTTTACACATAAACCTATTATTTATTTTGCTTATGATTTAGATGAATATACAGGTTATGGTGGCAGAGGGCTTTATTTTGATTTTTATGACTATGTCTATGGAGCCATTGCAACAACGACTTCTCAATTAATAGAAGATATTCAAAAGAGAGAAATGTATGATGAAAAACGACAGGTTTTTTATCAAAAGTTTTTAAGTGCCTGTGATGGGCAATCTACAAAAAAATCATGTGAATGGATTTTTAAGGAGTCAGCATAAGCAAGACTCCTTTTTTAATCTCTAAAATATAAATCTCTTGTGTAAACTTTCTCAATGACTTCATCAATTTCATGAGTATAACGATTTGCTAAGATAATATCACTTTGTGTTTTGAATGCTTCTAAATCATTAACAAGTTTCATATCTTCATAGCTATCTTGATTTAAAGTAGGTTCATAAATAATAATCTCAATTCCTTGTTTTTTAATCATATTCATAATATCTAAAATAGCACTTGCTCTAAAGTTATCGCTATTCGCTTTCATCGTTAAACGATAAACACCGACAGTATGAGGATGTTTGTCTAAAATCATTTGTACAATATGTTTTTTTCTTGTCATATTAGAATCTACAATAGATTTGATAATATCATTTGGAACACCTTCATAATTTGCTTTTAATTGTTTTGTATCTTTAGGTAAGCAATATCCTCCATATCCAAAAGAAGGATTATTATAATGCATTCCAATACGTGGATCTAAACAAACACCTTCAATAATTTGTTTCGTATTCAGATTCTTAATTTCACAATAAGTATCTAGTTCATTAAAATAAGCGACTCTTAAAGCAAGATACGTATTTGCAAAAAGCTTTATAGCTTCAGCTTCTGTAGGGTTTGTGAATAGTAATGGAATATCTTGCTTCATAGCACATTCTTTAAGCATTGATGCAAAAACATGAGCACGTGAACTATTTTCTCCTACAATAATACGTGAAGGATATAGATTATCGTACAATGCTTTTCCTTCTCTTAAAAATTCAGGGGAAAAGATAATACGATCAGTATGGAATCTCTCATTGATACTTTTTGTATAACCAACAGGAATTGTTGATTTAATGATGATGGTTGCATAATCATTATATTTCATGATTTCTGTAATGACAGATTCTACAGCACTTGTATCAAATTGATGAGATTCATCATCATAATTTGTTGGAGCAGCTACAATGACGTAGTCAGCATCTTGATATGCCTCTTTACCTATACAGGTTGGCGTTAAATGAAGCTCCTTATGAGCTAAAAAGTCTTCAATTTCTTGATCTTTAATTGGAGATTTTTTATTTTTAATGAGTTTAATTTTTTCGGGAACAATATCTATAGCTGTCACTTCATATTTTTGAGCGAGTAGACAAGCAAGACTTAAACCAACATATCCCAATCCAGCAACTGTAATTTTCATAATCTACCTCTTTTCTTTTTTTAGTTTAAACAATTAAAAATCTTTGTAAAGGCTTTTAACAAGACTTTAACATGACTTTACAAAAACTTAATTTAATACTTTATTCTAGAAATGAAGTTTAAAATAGTCAAAGAATAAATGTGAAAAGATGATTTGCTTTTAACATACCATTAACATAAACTTAATTTGATTTGGTAGTTTCAAAAGCACAAAAAAGAGTATATTACTGATATAATGTCAAGAAGGTGAATTTTATGCTCAAACGTAAGACCTATCTTCAAGTCTTAAGTGTTCTATCATGTTTTGCTGTTATTTTCTTACATGTTAATCACTGTTTTTGGGATTTTGGTTATGAAGATTATTGGATATTAGCTAATTTTATTGAAAGTATCATGTATTTTGCTGTTCCTGTCTTCTTTATGATAACAGGTGCGACATTATTAAATTATCGAAAAAGGTATTCTACAAAAAAATATTTTCAAAAACGTATTCATAAAGTTGTTATTCCATATGTCATATGGTCAATAATAGGAATACTATTTATGTTGGCATATCGAAGAATAGCTTTGGAAGATATCAGTTTAAAGATGATTGTTGATACTTTCATGAATGGCAATGTAGTCACTGTTTACTGGTATTTTATTCCATTATTTGCAGTTTATTTAAGTATACCTGTTCTATCTTCAATTGAAGAAAATCAACAACAAAATATTTTTGGATATATGATTATTATTTCTTTTATGACAGTTTCTTTATTACCATTAGTCTTTAAATTGATAGATATTCCTTATAATGGTTCTTTACAATTTCCGGTTGGAATGAATCATATTATTTTTGTATTAATTGGTTATTATGTTGATCATTATGAATTATCTAAAAAACAAAGAATGATGATTTATGTATTAGGAATTTTAGGGTTTTTAGCTCACTGGTTAGGAACGTGGTATGCTTCTTATCAAATAGGTGAAGTCAGTCGTTTATGGAAAGGATATACGAATGCACCATCAGTGCTTTATTCTTCAGCTATTTTTGTTTTCTTTAAATATTTTCCAAATAAATCAATAATGAATATTTTGGAAAAAATAAGTTCTTACTTTAAAAATGTGACATTTGGAACATATCTAATTCATTGGTATATTATTCAAATGATTTTGACTATATTACCCATTTCACAACGTCAAGTCGTATATCGTATTATAGGACCATTTGTGATTATGATTATTTGTTCTATGATTATAAAAACGATGCAAAAAATACCAATGATTAAAAATAGCGTACCTAAATAAAAGAAAGGATGAGAATGATGAAGTACGATTATTTAATAGTAGGAAGTGGATTGTTTGGCAGCATCTTTGCCTGTGAAGCTAATAAGAAAGGAAAGACATGTCTTGTTATTGATAAAAGAAGTCATGTTGGTGGAAATGTTTATACTCAAGAAGTTGAAGGTATTCATGTACATAAATATGGTGCTCATATTTTCCATACTTCAAATAAAGAAGTTTGGGATTATATTCAGCAGTTTGCACAGTTTAATAGATACACAAATTCACCTATTGCCAATTATAAAGGTGAAATCTACAACATGCCTTTTAATATGAATACTTTCAATAAACTATGGGGTGTTGTCACACCTGAACAGGCTAAGGAAAAGATTGATGAACAGATTAAAGAATCAGGAATTACTGAACCTCAAAATCTTGAAGAACAGGCTATTTCATTAGTTGGAAAGGATATCTATGAAAAGCTTGTTAAAGGCTATACACAAAAACAATGGGGTCGACCATGTAACGAGTTGCCTTCATTTATTATCAAGAGATTACCGGTTAGATTTACATATGATAATAACTATTTTAACGATTTATATCAGGGCATACCAATTGGAGGATATACACAAATTATTGAAAAAATGCTTGAAGGTATAGATGTTAAACTGAACTATGATTTCTTTGAGCATAGAAAAGAGTTAGAAGAAATAGCAGATAAGATAGTCTTTACGGGAATGATCGATCAGTATTATGACTATTGTTATGGAGAACTGGAGTATCGTAGTTTAAGATTTGAAGAAGAAATTTTAGATACAGATAACTATCAAGGAAATGCCGTTGTCAACTATAACGAATATGAAGTACCTTATACAAGAATTATAGAACATAAGCATTTTGAATATGGAACACAACCTAAAACAGTGATTACAAAAGAATATCCAGCTTCATGGCATAAAGGTGATGAACCTTATTATCCAATGAATGATGAAAAGAACAATACTTTATATGAAAAATACAAAGCATTGGCACAGAAGGAAGATAAGGTTATCTTTGGAGGCAGATTAGGTATGTATAAATATTTTGATATGCATCATGTTATTGAAGAAGCATTAAAATGTGTAAAAAAGGAAATGATATCATTGAGGTGTAAAGGATGAGTGATATTAAAGTTTCGGTGATTATACCGGTTTATAATGGAGGTCAAGCATTTAAGAAATGTCTTTATGATGTTATGAATCAAACTTTAAAAGACATAGAAATCATTTGTGTAGATGATGGTTCAACAGATGAATCAGCTCAAATTATATCACAGGCTGCTTTAGAAGATTCAAGAATTCATTATGTTTATCAAAATAATCAGGGAGCTGCAGTTGCAAGAAATAAAGGTATGGAATATGCGACTGGTGAATATGTATCTTTTCTTGATGCAGATGATTTTTATGAAGCTGAAATGTTAGAAAAAGCTTATATAAATAGTGTGAAACATGATGTTGATATATGTATTTTTAGAGGAAATAAATATGATGCTTCTTCTCACCAGTATTTATCAATGGATTATGCTTTACGTTTTCACGAAATTCCATGTAATCCATTTACTTATAAAGATATCTCGGACAATGTTTTTCATTTTTGTGTAGGATGGGCATGGGATAAACTTTATCGAAGACAGTTTATTATTGATGAGAAATTATCTTTTCAAAATTTGAGAACATCGAATGATTTGTTTTTTGTTTTTTCTTCACTTGTTAAAGCAAAAAAAATTTATGCATTAAATGAACTTTTAATTCATCATCGTGTCAATGATTCTTTATCGCTTTCCGTAACAAGGGAAAAATCATGGAATTGTTTTTATTTGGCAGCGAATGCTTTGAAACAAGAATTGGAACGTATCGGTAAATATCATGAGGTTGAAAAGTCTTTTGTGAATTGGTATGTACATTTTAGTTTTTGGAATCTTGATACTATTGAAGGAGATGCTTATAAGAAAGTCTATGAACTGATCAAGCATGAAATCATTCCTTCACTTCATCTTGAACAATATCCAGTTGGTTTTTTATCAACCAATTATGCAAAACGTGTTTTCGATGTTCAATCTTATGATTGTGATGAATATGTGTATGAACAATTTTTTAAATTAAGAAAAAAGGCAAAACAAAAAAGTGATGATGGAGCTAAACGAATTAAAAATTCTAAGACATATAAAGTAGGAAAGATTGTATTGTTTATTCCATTGCACATAAAGAAATGGTTGAAAAGGAGAAAGAAATAATGGCTAAAGTATCAATTATTGTACCTATTTATAATGTTGAACAATATTTAGTTGAATGTATGGAAAGTATTGTTCATCAGACTTTAAAGGATATAGAAATTATTTGTGTTAATGATGGTTCAACAGATAATTCATTAAAAATAATTCAAGATTATGCTCAAAAAGATAATCGTATTGTGATTATTGATAAGCAAAATGAAGGTTATGGTAAAGGAATGAATGATGGTCTTGATAAGGCAACAGGAGAATATGTTGGAATTGTTGAGCCAGATGATTATGTAGACTTACATATGTATGAAGACTTATATAAAATTGCTCATGAAAATGATCTCGATGTGATTAAAGCTGATTTCTATCGTTTTGTATATAAGAATGGAACTCTTATAGCAACTTATAATCAGTTATCTAAAGATGGAACAGGTTATAACCAGATTGTTAATCCTAAAGAGCATCCACAAGTTTTTCGATATATTCTCAATACATGGAGTGGGATTTATAAACGAGAAATGCTTGAAAAATATCATATCAGACATAATACAACACCGGGAGCTTCGTTTCAAGATAATGGATTCTGGTTTCAAACGTTTGCATGGGCTGAAAGAATGTATTTTGTGAATAGACCATATTATATGAATCGTCGAGATAATCCTAATTCTTCTGTAAACAGCAAATCAAAAGTTTATTGTATGAATGAAGAATATCAATTTATTCATGAATTTTTAGATAGAAATCCACAGTTAAAAGAATACTTTATTTATGAATATTCCTTAAAGCGTGTCAGAAATTATTTTTGGAATTATGGACGTATCGCAAAAGAATTCCGCCTAGAATATTTGTATCAGCTTTCTAAAGAATTTAAAGAAGCGATGAACTTAAAAGAAATGCGTGAAGAAGATTTTACGAAGTTAGAATGGCAAAAAATAACACGTATTATTGAAAATCCTAAAGCTGCTTATAAATGGATGAATACAAGTGCACGTATTCGAAAAACAAAAAATTTCATCAAAAGACGTATTAGAAATGTAAAGAAAATATTGCATATTTAAAGAAGATGAAAAGGAGGATTTATCAGTGAATCAAATTAAAGTCAGTGTGATTGTTCCGGTTTATAATGCTCAGCAATATTTAAAGGATACTTTAGATACTATTCTTGGACAATCTTTAAAATCAATTGAAATTATCTGTGTGGATGATGGTTCATCTGATGAATCTTTATCCATATTAAAAGATTATCAAAATAAAGATTCTCGATTAATTGTATTAACACAACAAAATCAATATGCTGGTGTTGCGAGAAATAATGGGTTAAGTATTGCTAGAGGGAAGTATGTAGTGTTCTGGGATGCTGATGATTTATTTGAAAAGAATGCTCTTGAATGTATGTATAAAAAATGTGAAAAAGATCAGGCTGATTTATGTGTGTGTGCAGCTAACCGATATGATTCATTGACTCAAACGATCATTAAGACAGGAACATATTTAAAAAAAGAGATGTTACCAGATCATATTCCTTTTTCTAAAAAGACACATCCTCGTTATATCTTTAATTTTTCTACAAATGTTCCATGGAATAAGATGTGGAAAAGATCTTTTATAGAAAAACATCATTTAAGATTTCAAAATCTTAAACAAGCAAATGATACTTATTTTTCCATGATGTCTTATTTTTTGGCAGAGTGTATTACTATTGTTGATAAACCATTAATGCATTATCGTATTAATAATACGCAAAGTTTAACGGGTAAAGCATCTTCTACAGTTTTTTGTAGTTATCAAGCTTATTATCAAGTATATCAAGATTTAAAAAATGATATTCATTTTACAACAGAAATTAAGCAGTCTTTTGACAATAGACTTATTAATGGTATGCTGTATTCTTTAAAAACACAATCAATGGTGCAATCCTTTATGAAAATATATATCAAATTACAACAAAGTCTTATTCATGATTTTCAAATTTTACAACAATTAAATCAAGATTATTTCTATGTCAAAAAAGATTATCAAGACTTTAAAGATGTTATGACACTTACTCCACATCAGTTTTTACTAACACAATATCAAATGACTAATCGACATATATATACACGAGGTCATGGCTTTTTATATCATATTTATTATGCCTTTTATTATTCAAGGATATGGAAGCTTTGTATGAAATTAAAAGAAAATCTCAAAAAGTTATAGGTTATGTGAAAATGACTTATAATTTTTTTATTTTTATGAAAAGATATGTTATAATGCATAAAAGCAGGTGATGATTTTGAAAAGTTATATAAAAATGGTTTTACAAGTTCTTCGACGTTTGGATTATATACTTTTATATATATGGTATAGATTGAGGTATGGAATAACACCAAGACAAGTTTTGTTTTTATCAGATTCTCGAAATACAATGACTGGTAATTTTAATTTTATTGAGAAGGCTTTGGATGAAAGTTATATTATCAAGAAACATTTATATGAATCAAGTTTGATGAAACATGATAAAAAATCAATCTGTAAAGATATGGCGACTTCTCAATATATTCTCATAGATGATTTTTATCCCATTATTTATCCTATACCTTTAAGAAAGAAAACAAAATTGATACAGGTTTGGCATGCGGTAGGGGCATTTAAAACGGTAGGTTTTGCTAGAAAACAAAACCATGATCGATTTTCTATGACACATCGTCATTATACAGATACGATTGTAAGTAGTGAAAGTATTAGAAAAGATTATGCAAAAGCTTTTCGTATGGATATTCAAGATGTTCATAGTTATGGAATTCCTAGAACAGATATTTTTTTTGACAAAGATTATAAAAAGCAAATCAAAAAAGATTTATATGATAAATATCCAATGTTAAAAGGGAAAAAGGTTATATTATTTGCTCCTACATTTAGAGGTAACGATATTCATAAGGCTTATTATGATTTTAGTCAAATACATTTTTCATCTTTACAACAATCATTAGGTGAAGATTACGTTTGTATTATCAAATTACATCCATTTATTAAAAACAAATATCAAGAAACTTTAGATCCTCAATTTTATATTGATTTGACTTCAATGCGTGAAATTAATGATTTATTGTTTATAACAGATATATTAATAACGGATTATTCATCTGTTATTTTTGAAGCATCATTACTTGATATTCAAACTATATTCTTTGCTTATGATTTACAAGAATATATTCAAGCACGAGATTTCTTTTATCCTTATGAAGAATATACTTATGGTCCAGTTGTTAAAATTCAAAAGGAACTAGAGAAGGCTATTTTAAATCCAAATGACTATTCTCAAAAAAAGGAAAAATTTCAAAAAAAATTTATGTCATCTTGTGATGGAAAATCTACAAAGCGTTTTGTAGAACAATTATTAGGAGGAAAATCATGAGTATTATTGTTAATATTGGTATTTTTGGATTAAATATTTTGTATTTTTTTATGAAATGTTTACCAGTTCAAAATAAGATAACTTATATATCACGTCAAATGGATGTGACACCTTTGGATTTTCAAATGATTATAGATGAAACAAAAAAAATAAACCCAGATATTCAACATGTTGTTTTAGCAAAAATGTTAAAAAAAGGAATGAAAAATCATATTTTATATTGTTTTCATATGTTAAAACAAATGTATCATATAGCAACTTCTAAAATGGTTATTTTAGATACTTATTGCATTCCTGTATGTATATTAAAACAACGTTCAGACTTAGTCGTCATTCAAATTTGGCACGCTTTAGGTGCATTTAAAAAATTTGGATATAGTATTTTAGATCAGCCAGAAGGATCAAGTTCAAAGATTGCTCATTTAATGAGAATGCATAAAAATTATACTTATGTTTTTTCTAGCAGTGAATATACAAGACCTTTCTTTGCTGATGCATTTCATGTAGACTTATCTCAAGTCAAAGTCTTCCCTTTACCCAAAACTGATTTATTAATTGATGAGAACCATAAACAGGTTATAAGCCAGAATATACTAGAAACTTATCCACAACTATGTCAGTCAGATAAAAAAATCATTGTTTATGCTCCTACTTTTAGAAAAGATGACCACGTACTCTATAACGCTATTAAAGAGCTTATTGATGTTATAGATTTTAATCAATATCATCTTGTATTAAAATTGCATCCATTAACAACATTTCATATTCATGATTCTAGAATTATCGAAGATCATCAATATACTTCTTTAGAATTTTTCCATGTTGCAAACTATATTATTACAGATTATTCAGCAGTTATATTTGAAGCCTCATTATTAAACAAACCCTTGTTTTTTTATGCGTTTGACTATGAAGAATATATGAGAAAACGTAGCATGTATATTGATTATCTACATGATTTACCGGGAACTATTTTTCAAAGCCCAAAATCTCTTATAGAATCTTTGAATCATCCACAAAGATATGATATTCAATCTTTTGCTCATAAGATGATTGCCAAGCCTCAAACAACATATACACAAGATATTGTTCGTTTTATGATGGAACAGTGGAAATAAAGAATGCCATTTTGTGCATTCTTATTTTATTTCATCATATTTTTCTTATCTTATTCATATATTATTTGTATGATAGGAGGACAATATGAATAGGGGAGAAATATATTATGCAGATTTATCACCAGTTATTGGTAGTGAACAAGGTGGATATAGACCAGTTTTGATTTTACAGAATAATAAGGGTAATAAGTATTCTACAACGGTTATCGTCGCACCTATTTCTTCAAGAATGACTAAAAATGATTTACCAACACATGTCATCATTGAAACACCTTTTTTAGAAAAGAAGTCTGTCATTCTTCTAGAACAAATACGTACCATTGATAAAAAAAGAATAGATGAGCGTCTAGGAGTTTTATCTCAATCTTTTATGGAAAAGGTAAATCAGGCGATTAAAACAAGTTTAGACATTAAATAAGAGATATGATATAATGTTGGAAATTAAGGAGTGATAAAAATGAATATAAAAATGATAAAAGAAAGAGCCAGTCAAATTCAAAATATGAATAGAACTCAATATATGCGTATTTTGTTGATGATTGTTTTACTTGAATTAATTCCAAATATCTTTAACATTGGAGAAGATATATTATCTCGTTTACTTTATTTAGTTATGAGTATTGCTTTTTTAACAGTTTCACATGGTTATATTGTGAGTTCATTAAAAATGGTAAGAAATCAATCTCAGTCATTAAAAGATGATGATGCTTTTGTAGGATTCAAACGTTTTAAAGAATTGTTTTCTACATATATATTAATCAATATATTTATGATGGCTGTTTTATTTATTGTTGCTTATATTTTATTAGTGATTATAGGTGTATTTCTATCACAGTCGTTACAGGGAATTTCTGGTGAAATGCTTTTAACAGGAAATTATGCTTATATATTGTCATATATTCTCAAACATTCTCCACAAACATTATCAATGTTTGTACTCTGTTATTTTGTATTGTTGATTATTTTATTCTTTGTATCTTCATATCTTTTTGCAGTGCCTTATTTATTAGAAAGATTTCATATGAAAAATTTAAAAGCTATGAAAGCTTCATTTTCTTTAATGAAAGGACATATTTTTGAATATTTTAAGTTATATCTTTCATTTTTTGGATGGATCTTTTTAATGGTTATTATTCAAAGTTTTATTGCAGAACTATTGTCTTTTTTACCTGTTTTAGGTTCTTTAATAGCGGCAATTATTGCAGGAGTTATCAGCGTTTATAGCTATTTACCTCGTTTTCATTTAGCACAGGCGATTTTCTTTGAAGAACTGGCTTATCATCGCTATGAACAAACAAATACTTATAATGGAGATGACCAATATGTTTAATCAACATTTTACAAGGAGAGTACCAACCCAAGCTAAGTGGATGTTTGTGCTTGTGATATTGCCTCTTTATGTTTATTGTGGTTCATTGATTTTAAGTGCTTTATTTAAATTTGTTATTATACAGTTTCAACTGGAATTTGATTATAATCAGCTGAATGCCTATTTAAATCTGATTTTTGATGTCTTTTTATTAGGATTAGCAGGTTGGTTATTAAAAGATAGCATGCTAGAACAATGGCGAGATTTTAAAAAGAATTTAAAGCAGTATCTTATTGAGGGTTGTATTATAGGTGTTTTGCTTATCTATGCATGTCAAATCATTGGTGGTTTAATCACAATGACTTTAGGTGGAAATCAGGCAAGTGAAAATCAGCAGTTTATAGAATCTATTACAACTTCTTATCCGGCTTTAATGATTTTTGTTTCTTGTGTTTTAGCACCTATTTTAGAAGAAATGTTATTTAGAGGTATTGTCTTTGGCTGGATTTATGAATGGAATCCCAAAATGGCTCATCTTATTTCATCATTTATATTTGGTTTTATTCATATTATGAGTGCTGTCTTTAATGGAAATACAGCGGAATGGATACAGATTTTTTCATATTGTTTTATGGGATTTGTATTAAGTTATTTATATGAAAAAAACAATAATATTTATGTCCCTATTTTATCTCATATGATGAACAATATGATTTCTATGTGTATGCTTTTATTGTAATTGAGGATTTTTGTTGATCAAAGATCCTTTTTTTATAAAAAAAGAAACCTGCAGGTTTCTAAATATAATAAATGAAAACACCAATACCTATACCTAAAAGCATACCACAGATAACATCACTTAAAAAATGAACAAAGAGATAGATTCTTGAAATTCCTGTTAAAAAGGCAAACAAATAAGCAAGAATACCCCAAGATGGGTAGAAAAGAAAGATAATGGTACTACATGCAAATGCAGAAGTTGTATGACTGGAAGGGAAAGAAGAATCATGAGGAGTTGGAACAAGCAATGAGATATGAGGATATAAATGGCAGGGGCGATGTCTTTGAACAAGTGATTTAATAGAAATTTGTCCAATCAGTGCTGAAGCAATCAAAGCAATGAGAAGATGGATTGACATTGAACGTGAAGCAGGGTTGATGAAAGTCATCAAAGCGACAAAAAGCCATATCATACCATAATTACCACAAAAACTGATCCACTTCATAAAATGATTGAGGATATGGTGATGATAAAGCTGAGTCATATAAAATGACAGTCGAAGATCATAGCGATGGATATTATGAAGAATGGTTTTCATTGTCAGAATCTCTCCTTAAAATATAAATAATGATTTTAATAAAACTCATGAGGATAATTTGAAAAATAAAGATATTAAAGAGTTGTATGCCATCTAAAGAAAACATTTGATTATTTATGAGGTAATCTTGATAATTTGGAATGATAGGAATTAGGGTATGTAAGCTATTAAAGAAAACTCTAAAACATGATTCAATCATAGCATAATATCCTTGAAAGATGACAGTAATAATCTGAAAAAACATGTTTGGATTTTCAAATTGAGGAAGTAATGCTATATAAATAATAATACCTACAAAAATAATTAAAAATGAAGTTGCAATAATATAAATAAAATTAAAAATAAAATCAATCCATGAAAAAGATGCTTCTTCATCGTATTCATCTTCATCCTCGTTTTCAATATGGTCTTGATTGTTTTCATCAATCAAAACATCCGTATCTTTCTTATGATTAATTTGAGATAATAATGCAGTTAATTCATCTTCTTCTTTTGAATTTAAAGAAGAAAATGATTTTTGTACAGGCTGCGTTTTATTTTCTTCTTGATCAATAAGGTTTTCTACTGGTTCTTTAGAAGGAGTATCATCAGGTTCATTTTCATCATCAAAACGAAAAGTTTTTCTGGAACGTGTTTTTTGCATATAGACACTGCCATCTTTGACAACAGGTTCATTCAAATGAGCTAAATGATAAGCATAAGTCTGATTCACAATCTGATTTAATTGTGAATCATTTGGATAATCTTCTTCCCATTTATTTTTTACAGAATCTAATTCTTTTTTTGACATATGTTTATGCATTCCTAGAAGTGATGAATACATATCCATTTCATTGTATCTATCAAATAATAAAGTATTAAACACATCAAAAAGATTATGACATGTCTGATAAGATGTTTCTTTTTCATAGCTACTAGCAGCTTTTAAATCTTCACAAAAAAGGATATTCATATGAAGTTGATAACTGGCTTTATTTAAAGCTTCAAATGAAGAAATAACTAAAGTTTTTTCAGGTTTGATTTGAAAATGTTGTAAAACATTTTCAAGCATTTCTTTACCAGGTAAAGGCATACTGACCATATCACTACCAATGATATAATCGACTTTTTGTTTTAAATGAGCCATTTCTAAATATTTGATAGCATCTTTATAGCGATGTGTCGATATTACAGCAATAGGAATATTCTTTTGACGAAGATATTCTGTCAGTTCTAAAAATCCTTCTTTAGGTTTGAGTCCTTTATATGTAAGATACTGCATCATTTCTCTTTCTATTTTAGCATTATAAAGTCCCTCGTTCATAATTTTAGCAACTGGGGTATCATTATACATTTCATACATATTACAAAGGTGATGATAAAAATCATCGAGTGAATAATCAAGATGATGACTTTCACAAAAATGGTGGGTGTAATTATATCTATATCGATTGAGGTTAAAAATAGTACCATCTAAAGGAATGATTACTAATTGAATATCTTGAATAGATTGCTTATACATTATTTCACCACCTTTATGTGTAACATTATATCAAATATTATGTAAATATTCCATTTAAATATCTTGATTTTTTATAAGCTTTAGTGTATTATATATAAGTCGATTATCTCTCCGTAGCTCAGCTGGCAGAGCATCTGACTCTTAATCAGAGGGTCCACGGTTCGATCCCGTGCGGGGAGACCATTTGAAGAAATACGAAAAACGTTGATTTTATCAGTGTTTTTCGTTTTTTTATAAATAAAACCATCAAAATGGGTATCTAAGTTTGCTGAGTTTTTGTGTTTTTTATCGACTTTTAAAGGGTCAAAAAAAGCAGCTAATTAATAACTTTTAGCTGCTTCTCCTTGTTAATTTTTTTATTTATGTAATTGTTTAATTTTGTATCAGCTTCCATATTCTTTTTGTCTTAGATGCGTATATATCTTTCTTGTCGTGGAAATATCAGCATGTCCCATCAGCTTTTGTGTTTAAATTGATTATTAGTCCACGATTTTTTAATATATCAATCTGTTGATCAAATGTTTTATATTCATGCATAATGTTCATTTTCCTTAAAAAATAAAAGCCTCGAGCTCACACGGGTAACTCGAGATTTTACGCATTCAAATAATACACCAAATGTGTTTTTTTGTAAACATTTTTCATTCTTTCTGTTAATTTTATTTACTTCTTTGCATATTTGATATAACACATAGAAATATGTATTGTGATAATGTTTTTGATGAAAAAATATAAGTGAGGATTCATTTGTAAAATCAGCATTGATACGACAATTGTTTTACATAATCTTAAGATAAAATTTATAGAAAAATGATTTATATCATTAATGATTTTGTTAGAATGAATATGGCTATTGTCAATCATCCTTTGTCAGTTCTTTTTTGACAATAGCTAAATAAAAAGAGTGCCTTATTTCAAACAGATTCTCACTATCTCATGTTATTAAATCAATCTCTTAACACACTAAGGCAATAAAAAAATCAGATGATATCTGATTTTTTTATTGATTTTGTTTACAAGTGATAGAAAGAGGTTTAAACTATTCGTTAGTAGTATTTAACGAAAGAAGGATTATATGAAAAGATTAGGTAATGATGAATGTTGGTGTGGAAGTCATCAAAAATATAAAAAATGTCATCAGAGGTTTGATGAAAGATTACGTTATTTAAAACGGCAGGGATATGTTATTCCTCAACATAAGATGATTAAAAATGATAAACAAATTGAAGGAATTAAACAGGCTGCAGTGATTAATAATGGGTTGCTGGATTATATAGAAAGTCATATAAAAGCTGGAATGACAACACAGGAGATAGATGATATGACTGTAGAATATTTAAAAGCACATGATGCATCGTCTGCTGATCTCCATTATGAAGGGTATCCTAAAAGTATTTGTACTTCTATTAATGATGTAGTGTGTCATGGTATTCCTGATGCTCAGGTTGTTTTAAAAGAGGGAGATATTATTAATGTTGATGCAACGTCTTGTTATAAGGGGTATTATGCGGATGCCTCACGTATGTTTATGATTGGAGATGTCAGTGAAGAAGCAAGACAACTTGTGGAAGTGACAAGAGAATGTCTATATAAGGGAATTGAATCTATTCGCCCTTTTAAATCTACGATTAGTGATATTGGAAGGGCAATTGAAACTCATGCGCATCAACATGGTTTTTCTGTTGTTCGAGAATTTTGTGGACATGGTGTAGGGTTATCCATGCATGAAGATCCTTATGTTCTTCATTTTGATCCGCATTATCCGACAACACTGCTTGTTCCGGGAATGGTGATTACGATTGAACCTATGATCAATGCTGGAAAACGTTATATTCATATTGGTCCTAATGGCTGGAGTGCATATACTGATGATGGCTCTTTATCAGCACAATGGGAACATACAATATTGATTACAGAAACTGGAGTGGAAATTTTATCTATGTAAAAGTCGATTTTATCGGCTTTTTTATATTATCATTATATTTCATTTTTTGAAATTTTTATCATCTCTATCAAAAAAGGAGTACAATAATTATAACAAGGAGGTAATGAAAAAATGAGTTTTCCTAAAAATTTCTTATGGGGTGGCGCTGTTGCAGCCAATCAGTGTGAAGGTGCATGGCTGGAAGATGGAAAAGCCCCTAATGTTACAGATGTGATGGTTGGTATTGGGTCTAAGGATCCCGGTATAAAGTGGAATAAGGATTTACAAAAATATGAGATGTGCTTAGATCCAAAAAAAGTTTACTTAAGCCATGAGGCAATTGATTTTTATCATCGTTATGAAGAAGATCTTGAATTGATGGCTGGAATGGGATTCAATTGTTTTAGAACTTCAATTGCGTGGGGAAGAATTTTTCCTAATGGAGATGAAGACACACCTAATGAAAAAGGGCTGGAATTTTATGATCGTTTGATTGATAAAATGCTTGAATTACATATGGAACCTGTTATCACTTTAAGTCACTATGAAACACCGTTACATCTTCTTACAGAGTATGGTGGATGGAGTGATCATCGTTTAATTGATTTTTGGAAACGTTATGTCACAACAGTATTTCAGCGTTATAAAGGGAAAGTTAAATACTGGCTAACATTCAATGAAGTCAATAATATGATGCGTAATCCATTAGTGGCAGGAGGTGTATTGACATTACACCCAGAAAATCCAGATGATCCTATTGGGTCAACAACATTTGAAGATAAATGGCAGGCTTATTATCATATTTGTGTTGCCAATGCATGGACAGTGAAACTTTGTCATGATATTGATCCTCAGGCAAAGGTAGGATGTATGTTGACATCATCTTCTGTCGCAACATATCCTTACAATTGTAATCCAGATAATGTATGGGGAGCATATGATACAGTCAGAATGGCTAATTTCTATTTTGGTGATGCCTTCTGTTTTGGAGAAATTCCAGGTTATGTCAAACGTGTCTGGCGTGAACATCATTTTCAACCAGTCATGAATGATGATGAACTTCAATTAATGAAAGAAAATACAGTGGAATTCTTTTCATTGAGTTATTATCGTTCTTCAACATATGATCAGGATTATGCGAATGGTGGAGATACTGGAGGAATCACTGGTAAGGAAAATCCTTATTTGGAAGGATGTTCACCAAAACCTTGGTCATGGCCTATTGATCCTAAAGGAATACGTTATATTTTGAATGTTTTATATGATCGTTATCATTTACCATTATTTATTGTTGAAAATGGGATTGGTTTGGATGAAACGCTTGATGAAAATGGACATATTGATGATGCTTTTAGAATGAAATATGTAGAAGATCATTTACATTATGTTCATGAAGCCATATTAGATGGTGTAGAAGTGATGGGATATTTGTATTGGGGACCTATTGACGTTGTTTCAGCTGGAACAGGTGAAATGAGAAAACGTTATGGATTTGTTTATGTTGATCGTTTTAATGATGGTCATGGGACATTAGAACGTCATATTAAAAACTCTTATTACCGTTATAAAGAGATTATTGAAAGTAACGGTGAAATTCTTTTGAAGTAGCAAAAAAGTTTTAGGAATGCCTAAAACTTTTTTACTGAAATAAAGTAAATCCAAGATAATAAACAAGAGGATGAAACATTTTTGTATTGAAACCATAACAGATACAATCATCCTGTTCACCATCCCAGTCGTTATTCAATTGATCTAATAATGGTTGAACTTCTGAAGCTGTGATATCTCCAGTTGCGTAAAATTCACTATGGTCTTTTAATCCGGCATATTCTCTGGCAGGAGAGATAGAAAGATTTGGTTTGATTTGATAAAGTAAATCTTTAATCAGCTTTTCATCTTCTGATTTTTCACTGGAAATAATCACATGTAATCTTAAAAACATCATATCCCTTCTTTCGTCATTATTTTAACATATTTTGATAACATGAAAAGATGTATTTACGAAAAAAATAGTGTATAATATTTCTTTAAAAGGAGGTCAATATGAAAAAGACAGTGATTGGTATATTGGCACATGTTGATGCTGGAAAAACAACGCTTTGTGAATGCATGTTATATCTTTCAGGGCAGATTCGTCAATTAGGGCGTGTAGATCATCAAGATACTTTTTTAGATTATGATGCACAAGAACGTCATCGTGGCATTACGATTTTTTCTAAACAGGCTTATTTCGAGTGGAAGAATACGCAATTTCTTTTGATGGATACACCTGGACACGCTGATTTTTCAGCAGAAATGGAAAGAACATTACAAATATTAGATTATGCTATTATTGTTGTGAATGGAATGGATGGAATTCAATCACATAGTGAAACAATTTGGCAATTACTTGCGCATTATCATGTACCAACTTTTATTTTTGTCAATAAGATGGATCAGACAACTTATCATCAAGAAGAACTTCTTTTAGAATTAACGCAAAAATATCATGATCATTGTATTGATTTTTCTTTACCAGAAAATCAGCTTTTTGAAAATATAGCGTTAGTCAATGATACATTATTAGAAGAATATATGACAAATCAAAAGATTTCACTTCAGCATATTCAAGAAAGTATTCAACAAAGACAAATCTTTCCTGTTTTCTTTGGCTCTGCCCTTAAAAATCAAGGGGTTGAAACATTTCTTGATATGTTAGATCAATATACTTTAGAAAAAGTTTATCCTGATACATTAGATGGTTTTGTTTTTAAAGTCACTCATGAACAAGGACAATGTTTGACACATGTTAAATTAACAGGTGGTTCCATTCATGTCAAAGAAGTGATTGGAAATGAAAAAGTCGATCAGATTCGTCTTTATAATGGTGAAAAATATACATTAATGATGACAGCCAAAGCTGGAGATGTTGTGGCTTTGAAAGGATTAAAAGCATTTTTACCGGGTATGACTTTCAATCATCAGACAACGATACAGCCAGTAATGGTTCCTTATATGAATTATCGTATGGTCTTATCACCACAAACGGATCGACATGTGATGATGCAAAAATTACAGATTTTAGCTCAGGAAGATCCGACTTTACATATTTCTTATATGCCTGAAACACAAGATATTTATATTCAATTAATGGGAGAAATTCAGATTGAGATTTTACAAAATATGATTCGTGAGAGATTTCATGAAGATGTTCATTTTGATCATGGTGAGATTTTATACAAAGAAACGATTGCTAAACCGATTGAAGGTGTGGGACATTTTGAACCTTTACGACATTATGCAGAAGTCCATGTCCTGCTGGAACCATTAGAGAGTGGTAGTGGACTTGTTTTTGAAAGTCAGTGTTCAACGGATACTTTGCCCTTGCATTATCAACGTTTGATTATGACACATTTTCAAGAAATTGAACATCGCGGGGTTTTAATAGGAGCACCTATTACAGATATGAAAATCACTTTACTAGCTGGAAAGGCCCATCAAAAACATACCGAAGGTGGAGATTTTCGTGAAGCAACCTATCGTGCGATTCGTCATGGTTTAAAGCGAGGAGAATCGATTCTTTTAGAACCTTATTATGATATTCATATTCAAATTCCTAAAGAAGCCTTAAGTCGTGTTCTTTATGATATGGAAAAGAAACAGACTAAAGTGTCAATGGAAGAAAATGGAGATAGGATTGATTTATATGGACAAGGACCTGTTGCATGTTTACAAGATTATCAACAGGAAATCATCGCTTTGACAAAAGGAAAAGGTCGTATGACTTGTTCATTAAAGGGATATTTTCCTTGTCATAATTCTACTGAAGTCATTCAAGACAAACATTATGATAGTGAAACAGATCAAAAATATCCAACAGGTTCTGTATTTTGTCAACATGGAGCTGGTTTTTATGTCAAGTGGCAGGATGTTGAAAACTATATGCATCTTCCTTATCAATATACAAAAAGCAAAAAAAGTCAGAATATATCTCAAGAATTCAAATCATATCAAAATGAAGATGAAGAACTGGATGCTATTTTTGAACGAACTTATGGACCTGTGAAACGTCGCTTGGCTGATGATTATTATCGAACACCTGCTTATGAAGCTTCTATGCAGGTACAGATGAAACCAGAATGTCTGCTTGTGGATGGATATAATGTGATTCATTCGTGGCCTGAACTCAAAGAACTTGCAAAGACGCATTTAGCAGTTGCTCGTGAACGTTTGATTGATATTTTAGCAAACTATCAAGGGTATAAACAATGCGTATTAATTATTGTGTTTGATGCTTATCAAGTGAAACAAAATCTGGGACATCAGGAAAAACGTCATAATGTTCATGTCGTCTATACAAAAGAAGCCCAGACAGCGGATATGTATATTGAACGTGTGACGCATCAACTTGCCAGTGAATATCGTGTTGTTGTCGCAACATCGGATGCTTTAGAACAATCTATTGTTATTGGACGAGGTGCTCGTCGTATGTCTTCACGTGAACTGGCTTTAGAAGTGGAAGCAATGGCACAACATGGTTTTCAGGAATTTCAAAGAAAACAACCGCAAAGTCATGAATTTTTATTGGAAGATGTTAATAAATATAAAAAATAAAAAACGCACGATGATGCGTTTTTAAAATACCTGTAAAAGCATACCCACCAGTGTGGCACTGATAAGCATAATAAACATAATTCTCAAAATATCTTTTTTATTATCATACATACGCCATAAAACGAGTATACCTAATCCTGCACTGGTCATTAATCCAGCAAATAAAGCACCAAAACTTAAGACATTGTCAAGATAAAGCTGAGAAAGAATAACACTGGCGGCACAATTAGGAATAAATCCAGCTAAGGCTGTTAAAACTGGCTGGAATAAAGAACCATGGACTAATAAATAATTCAATGTCTGACTGCCAACTTCTTCCATCAGCCATGTTAAGGCAAAGTTGACGATAAAGACAAAGATAAAAATTTTAACAGTATGAATCAATGCTAAATAGACAATACCATGACCATGTTCTTCTTCATGACAATGTTCATGAACATCATGTAGACTATGGTTTTGGCGTAGATGATGGGAATGAACCAATCCATCAACAAGATAACCAATTATCATCGCAACAATGATTTTTAAAATAATAATCATTAAAAGCGTCTGTGATTGTTGGGGCTGGGCAATCAGGATGGGAATTGCATCATCGCTTGTCGCAATAAAAACAGCTAATAATGTCCCTAAGCTGATGCTTTGGTTCATATATAATCCACTGGCAATAACTGAAAATCCACATTGAGGAATAATGCCTAAAAAGCTTCCAATCAAAGGTCCTAATTTTTGAGCACGTATTAAAAATGTTTCAAATCTCTGATTATTTTTATGTTCAATGTATTCCATTAATAAATAAGTTAAAAATAAAAAAGGAATCATTGGTATTAAATCATGTAAAGAATGTTCTAGTATATGTAACATATTAACCTCCATTAAAGCATTATCTTATCATAGATTTTTAAAAAAAGCTAATCATATGATGTCATCATTTTTATGGGCATATCAGTAGTCAAAAGTTTTTTCGCTATGTTAGAATGCCTACAAGGATGTGAAGATAATGAATACAAATGAACAAATCATTAAATTTTTTGATCAAACTTTTCATGATTCAAAATTTCAATCTACTTTAGAAAAAATGAATCAGGACTTTTTTCAAGATAATGATCATTTCAAACGTCTTTATGACAAATGGATGGCTTATTATCATGAATCAATGACGCTTCATGAAGCCATAGAAATCTTTATTTTAGTTAGTGATGAAATGATTAGTGTCGAAGAACCTCAATGGGAGATGATTGCGGGAAGATTTTTGGCTTTTGATATTCATCAACAAGTAGAAAGTCATATACAAAAGCTTCATCTTTTGACTTTTTATGATAAAATCAAATATTTGACTCAAGAAGGATATTATGGAGCTTATATTTTAGAACATTACAATAAACAAGATATTCAAGAATTAGAGGCATATATTGATGATGAACGTGATGCATTCTTTAATCATAGTGGGCTTGATCTTTTATATAAACGTTATCTGATTCATGATTATCATCATCAGATATTAGAAACACCTCAGGAAATGTTTATGGGCATAGCGATGCATCTTGCTATAAAAGAAAAAAAACGTGTGCAATGGGCTAAACAGTTCTACGATGTATTAAGTACTTTAAAAATAACTATGGCAACGCCAACAATGGCGAATGCCAGAAAGCCATTCCATCAGATGAGTTCATGTTTTATTGATGTTGTGGAAGATTCTTTGGAAGGTATTTATCAAAGTTTAGATCATTTTGCTCAAGTTTCTAAATATGGTGGAGGTATGGGCTTATATTTTGGAAAAGTCCGTGCAAATGGAAGCTCTATTCGTGGCTACAAGGGAGCTGCTGGAGGAATTGTACGCTGGTTGAAGCTTGTTAATGATACAGCGATTGCTGTAGATCAGTTAGGTGTCAGACAAGGAGCCGTCGCTGTTTATCTAGATGTCTGGCATAAAGATTTACCAGAATTTTTACAGATCAGAACAAATAATGGAGATGATCGTATGAAAGCTCATGATATTTTTCCGGCAGTTTGTTTTCCACGTTTATTTTGGAAATTGGCTAAGGAAAATCTTGATGCTTCATGGTATATGATGTGCCCTCATGAAATTTATGAAGTGAAGGGCTATCACCTTGAAGATAGTTATGGTCAAGAATGGGAACAACGTTATGACGAATGTGTTCAAGATCCACGTATTTCTAAAAGAGTTATGAGTGTTAAGGAAGTTGTGAGGTTGATTATTCGTTCACTTGTGGAAACGGGAACACCTTTTGCTTTTAATCGTGATGAAGTCAATGAAATGAATCCTAATCATCATCAAGGAATGATTTATTGTAGTAATTTATGTACTGAAATTGCTCAAAATATGAAAGCTATGACATTTTTAGGGAAAGAAATTGTTGAAGTCAATGGAGAAAGTATTGTTGTAGAAAAGACCAAACCGGGTGATTTTGTGGTATGTAATCTGGCTTCGTTGACATTAGGAAGAATCAATGTAGATGATGAACAGGAACTGCAACATGTTATTCAAACAACAGTGAGAGCTTTAGACAATGTCATTGATTTAAACTATTATCCATTGCCTTATGCCAAAATAACGAACCATCAATATCGAGCCATAGGTTTAGGAACAAGTGGTTATCATCATTTATTGAGTTTAAAAGGCATTCCCTTTGAAAGTGAACAACATTTACAGTTTGTTGATCAGTTATATGAAAAAATCAATTACTACACATTAGAAGCATCTTGTCAACTGGCTAGAGAAAAGGGAAGTTATGCTTATTTTCAAGGGAGTGATTATGATACCGGACTTTATTTTCAAAAGCGTCATTATCATTCTTCAATGTGGCAAAAATTACAGAAGGACATTCATCAGTATGGGTTACGTAATGGATATTGTTTGGCAATTGCTCCAACGTCATCTACATCTATCATTGCTGGCACAACGGCGGCAGTTGATCCTATCATGAAGAAATTTTTTATTGAAGAAAAGAAAGGTAGCATGATGCGTCGTGTAGCTCCAGATTTGAATCCAAAAACGTTCTGGCTTTATAAAAATGCTCATTATATGGACCAAAACTGGATTGTTCAAGCGGCAGGTATTCGTCAGCGTCATATTGACCAGTCACAGTCTGTGAATATTTATATGACACAGGATTTTACTTTTAGAAAACTTTTGGATTTATATATTTTAGCAAGTGAGTGTCATGTCAAGACGCTTTATTATGTGAGAAGTCAATCTCTAGAGATTGAAGAATGTGAATCATGCAGTGCATAAGGAGGAAATATGGAATTAAAAACAAAAGCATTGTTTAATGAAAAGGGAGATATTGATGTGCAAAAACGTCGTATGATTAATGGGAATACGACGAATTTAAATGATTTTAATCATATGAAATATCAGTGGGTTCATGACTGGTATCGTCAAGCAATGAATAATTTCTGGATTCCAGAAGAAATTAATCTTTTACAGGATATAAAAGATTATCGTTTGTTGAAGGATGAAGAAAGAACAGCTTATGATAAAATTTTATCTTTTCTTGTTTTCTTGGATTCTTTACAAACAGCCAACTTACCACATATTGGTGAATATATAACAGCAAATGAAATTAATCTCTGTTTAACGATTCAAGCATTTCAAGAAGCTGTTCATTCACAAAGTTATAGTTATATGTTAGATACAATTTGCTCCCCAGCAAAGCGTGATGAAATTCTTTATCAATGGAAATATGATGAGCATTTACTCAAACGTAATCAGTTTATTGGTGAACAGTACAATGCTTTTATTGATAGTCCAGATTCTTTTCATCTGATGAAAACGTTAATGGCGAATTATATTTTAGAAGGTATTTATTTTTATAGTGGGTTTATGTTCTTTTATAATTTAGGTCGTATGGGAAAAATGCCCGGATCAACACAGGAAATTCGTTATATTAATCGTGATGAAAATACACATCTCTGGTTATTTAGAAATATCATTTTAGAACTCCAGAAAGAAGAACCACAGCTTTTTACAGATGAATTAAAAGAGGTTTATCGTGGTATGATTCTTCGTGGTGTAGAAGAAGAAATAGCGTGGGCACAGTATGTATTGGGTGATCGTATTGAAGGTTTAACAATGACGATGGTCAGTGATTATATTCATTACTTGGGAAATTTACGTGCGACATCTTTAAATTTTGAACCTTTGTTTGAAGGTTATGATAAGGAACCAGAATCTATGCAATGGGTGAGTTTGTATAGTCAGGCGAATCTGATTAAAACAGATTTTTTTGAAGCAAAATCAACAGCTTATGCAAAATCAGCGGCCATTGAAGATGACTTATAAGAAAAGAAAGGAAGCTATCCTTTCTTTATTTTTTTGGCTTCTAACCAAAGCATATGTAAGACTTCTAAAAGCATGTTGCGTGTTTTTGGTTTTAATAAGGTGATTTCTTTGATGGCACTCATAATATGTTTGTAGGAAATATGTGATAAATCAGAAAAATTATAGATATTTAAACGATCAAAAAGAGAGAACATAGCTTCAACAAACTGATGTTTTTCTTCTAAACTTAATTTTTCTAAAAAGAGAATGACTTTAATTGCAAACTGTACACTTTCATATGATAGTTCATCGACTTCAAAATGATGGGCCTGAAGCTGCCATGAAAAAGCATTATGCTGCATCATTCCTGTTTCATGACTCTTGACAACTGTATAGTTTTCTTCATGCCCTAAAACAATGCCAAAAAAAGAATAATGAGGAATGTAACTATGAATGTAAGGCAACATTTGACGATAAGCAGATGATTTTAAAATCTCGTCATGGAATCCCGGACCATCAAAGTTATCAACCTGAAAAATACGTTTTTGAATACTTGTCTGACAAAAACAGGCAGCGTAAATAGCGAGATTTCCTCCTTTGGAATGTCCGACCAGCCAGAGTGGACGTTGTTTTTGATATTGAAAATGTTTTTTGAAACGTTGCCATAATGAAGCATCTATAAAAGGATTTTTTAAATCAGCAAGAAGTGAAGATGGTATTGAGAGTTTGGCGATATGTTCTACAAAATGCACTGATGATTCTTGAGCAGGAACACTTTTTTCACATAACATCAAAAAATCTTCATGCCATCCAATTAATGAATCATCCGTTCCTCGAAAGGCAATCACAATACGTCCGTCTTCTAATAATAAAGCCATTGCTGAAAATTGTTTGACAAGTTCTTTATTGACATCATTAACATAATCAAGAATACGAATGTTTTGATAACGGGGAGCGGAAGCCATTTTTTCAAAAAGTTCATGACTGGGAATCTGAATTTTTTGAAGTTCCTGATCAGATAATGATTGATTCCTTTGGACATATTTTTGATAGACCAGCCATAAAGGAGGTTGATGTAAGGGTTCAATAATCTGATCTAAATTGACATAAGCCAGTTCACTGAAAATTAAGGCATCTATTTCATTATAAGGAAATTGTGTCGTGAGTAAATCACCACGTAGATCAACATAATTTAAGATTGTATTCACGTTCATATCATCACCCCTTTGGATTTGTATAGGGAAATATTTTACATGATTTTTTGGATAAATGCAAATGTCAATGGATACAACTCATTGCGAAAAATGTCAAAATATGATACTCTAACAAAAAGGATGTGTCGTTATGAAAAAAATAGATAATAAATATTTACGTCGTATTGTATATAGTATTCAGTTTTTAATGTCCATTGTTTTACTATCAACAATGTATTTTATTCAATTTGTACCTATGAAGTATTTGATAGCCACAGCAGTTGTTCTGGTTATTTTAATGGTTGGAGAATATTTTTTGATTTTCTATAAGAAAAAAGGAAGTAAACGTTCTTTATTGACACAATTTTTAAGTTTGTTATTAAGTTGTTTGATGGCTGTAGGTTCGTTTTATATTTATAAGACAGGACAGGTTGTTGATTTATTAGCTGAAGAACAATTTCAGACACGTGCTATTTCTGTGATTGTCTTAAAAGATTCTGTTATTAAAAATGAACATCAATTGCCAGATCATTTGCTTTCACATGTATCATATGTAGATGAATCAACGATGGATTATACAGTTGATCAAATTGAATCTGAGGTAGGAAAGATATCTTTGGATGATTCCTCTGATTTCCATCAGTTAGTCACAAAGCTTTATCAAAAAGATGTGGATGCGATTATTTTAGATGAAGCTTTTAGAAGTCTGGTTGAACAGGAAAAAGAGCATTTTAATGAAGAAACGCGTGTTATTTATCAGGTTAAACGTGATGAAGCAGCTGTGAATGCGAAAAGTGTTGATGTGACGCAAAAACCTTTTTTGGTTTATATCAGTGGAAATGATGAATATGGTGATTTAACGACTGTTTCACGTAGTGATGTCAATATGCTGGTTGGTATTAATCCTGTGACGCAACAGATTTTACTTATTAGTATTCCTCGTGATATTTATTATCCACTACATCGTAATGGTCAATATGATAAATTTACGCATACTGGTATGTATGGCTTACAGGAGAGTATTGATACTTTGGCCGATATCATTGATCAAGATATTAATTATTATGTTCGTATGAACTTTACGTCTTTTATGGATATTGTAGATGCTTTAGGTGGTATTACGGTGAATTCATCAGAGGCGTTTACGACGAAGATTGGTGGGTATCATATTCAAGAGGGAGAAAATCATTTGAATGCAAAACAGGCTTTAGCTTTTGTAAGAGAAAGAAAATCATTTATTGATGGAGATTTCGCTAGAGGAAGAAATCAGCAGCGTATGATTTCAGCAATTGTCAAAAAGGTCTGTTCACCAGCTATTTTAACTTCTTTTTCAGATGTTTTAGATACCGTCAGCCAGAGTATAGAAACAAATATGCTAAGTGATGAGATGAATGCTTTAGTTTCTATGCAGTTATCAGATATGCCTGATTGGGATATTCAATCTTATCAAATTACAGGGGACAGTGCTTCCATGCCTTGTTATTCACTGGGTATGAATGCATCCGTTATTATTCCTCATGAATTATCTATTCAACAGGCTAGTGATTACATTGATCAGTTGATGGCTAATGAAAAAATTGAAACAGAATTAGGAGATTTACAACAATAAAATGAAAGGATTTTATATGAAAGATACAATTTTAGTTTACCGTTTACCAGAATACATCAAATCAAAAATACAAAGTATTGGAAAGGATTTGGATATTGCCATAGATGAAATTGATCTTCATGATATTCATCAGACAATTGGATACTTACTACATTTAGAGGGATATCAAAGACAATCTCAATCATCTATTCTTACAATGATGCAGGAACCATTTGTATTTTTTGCCCTTCAAAAAGATAATCAACTTGAATTATTATTGCAGTTATTTCGTTTGAAAGGAATTCCTTTTATTCCTTATAAAGCTGTTTTAACACAACATAATGTCAATTATACATTCTCTCAGTTGTATCAAAGTGTCGCAAAAGAATATTCATATATGACTCAAAAACCTCAATAGAGGTTTTTTTAATAAAAAAATCCTAAGCTGTTGCATGCTTAGGATCACAAGTTAAATTCATATTCAATTTTCTTAATGTTTCCGTATCTTTATTACTTAAAATGACAGTTGAATGAATTTCACAATCTTTCAATAAAGGGAGAGCTTCCAGACATTTTTTTGCATTTTGATCTTGAGCTGAAGCAATTGTTAATGTCAGTAAGACTTCATCAATATCCAAAAGAGGTGTTTTCATATTTAAGTAATCATTTTTTAAAGAAAGAATAGAATGTAACATCGTTGGTGAAATCAATTCAATGTCCTGTTCAATTCCAGCCAGATATTTTAATGCATTCAACATAGCAGCACTTGATGCACGTAATAATGATGATGTCTTTCCACTGATTAAATGTCCATCATTTAATTCGATTGCACAGACAGGACCCTGACGTGTTTGTGCTACTTCTCTAGCTACAATGGCACATTTACGATTTTTTGCATCTACCCCTGCTTGAGAGAGCAGCATTTGCATTTTTTCTAATGACTGATCATTAATTTTTCCCATCAGATAATCTACTTGAGCGTGGTAATAACGACGAACAATTTCACGGCAGCTGGCATCTTTAGCGGCTTCATTATCAATGATGGCATAGCCTGCCATGTTGACACCCATATCAGTAGGAGAAGCATAAGGAGATTCACCAAAGATTTTTTTAAACATTGTATTTAATACAGGGAAGATTTCAATATCACGATTATAGTTAACGGTTGTTTCACCATATTTTTCAAGGTGGAATGGATCAATCATATTGACATCATTGAGATCAATTGTAGCAGCTTCGTATGCTAAGTTCACGGGATGTTTTAAAGGCAAGTTCCAGATTGGGAAAGTTTCAAATTTTGCATATCCAGCACGAATACCATGTAAATGTTCATGATATAACTGTGATAGACATGTTGCCATTTTTCCTGAACCGGGACCCGGTGCTGTCACCACGACCAAAGGTTTCGTTGTGATAATATAATCATTTTTACCAAAACCTTCTGGAGAAATAATATGATCAACATTATGAGGATAGTTTTCAATAGGGTATTGCATAAAGACTTTAATACCACGTTTTTCTAATTTGGTTTTAAAGGTATCAGCTGAGTTTTGATGTTGATATTGTGTGATTGTTACACTTCCAACATATAAACCGACATGTTCATATTCATTGATTAATCGTATCACTTCATCATCATAAGAAATGCCTAAATCCCTTCTCATTTTATGTCTTTCCAAATCTTTTGCACAAACAGCGATGATGACTTCTACTTTATCTTTTAAAGTTAATAACATTTTGAGTTTGCTGTCGGGTTCAAAACCGGGTAAAACACGTGAAGCATGGGTATCGTCAAAAAGTTTACCACCAAACTCTAAATAAAGCTTGTTGTCGAATTGTTCAATTCTTTCTTGGATATGTTTTGATTGTAGTTCTACATATAATTCATTGCTAAAGGCTTTTTTCATTTTTTTCTCACTCCTAGACAACATTATATAGAAAATGGATTGAAGATAAAGAAAATAATAAAAAAATATTAAGTCAATAAATAATGATAATTATAAATAAAGATGGCTTCTTTTTGATTGTTGTTATTGTATGAAAAATATGGTATATTGTAAAAGATAAAAGAGGTAAAGGAGTCTTATTATGTTTAATATGGTCTTTTTAAAAATTGTTTTGAATTTTCTTGTGAGCTTTATTGTTGTTGTGGCAGTGATGCCTAAAGCGATCCGTTATTTGAAGAAATTGAAGTTTGGACAGGTTGAAAGAGAAGAAGGACTACAATCACATAAAGCCAAAGGTGGTACCCCAACAATGGGGGGAACTGTTTTTATTTTATGTGCAATCATTGTTGTTTATATTTTGAATATGACTTCATTAAAAAATCCGTATATTCATTTATTGACATTTGCTTTTTTAGGATTTGGACTAGTAGGATTTATTGATGATTATTTGATTGTTGTGAGAAAGACAAATGATGGTTTAAAGCCATTATATAAATATGCTTTACAATCTGTGGTTGCTATCGCATTTTATATTTTGGCGAAAGTCTTTATTCCTCAATTTGATACTGCTATTTCCATTCCTTTATTACATATTGAAGTAGATATAGGATGGTTTTATCCTATTCTTGTGTATTTTATGTTTACTGCTGGCAGCAATGCTGTAAATTTAACAGATGGGTTGGACGGTCTGGCAACAGGACTATCTATGATAGCTATCTCTGTTTTTGTTATTTTTGCGATTATGAATAAAGATTATGAAATTGCTATTTATGCTATGGCAGTCGTTGGAACATTGCTTGGATTTATGTGCTTTAATTATCATCCAGCACGTATATTTATGGGTGATACAGGATCGTTAGCGCTTGGTGGTTTTTTAGCAGCTTTAGCTGTTTTAACACGTCAAGAATTATTGTTTATTTTAATTGGTGGGGTTTTCTTAGTTGAAACACTATCTGTTATCATTCAAGTTGTATCCTTTAAAACAAGAGGAAAACGTGTATTTAAGATGGCACCAATTCATCATCATTTTGAAATGCTGGGATGGACGGAACAGCAAGTTGTGATTTCTTTTTGGTTTTTAGGGTTTATTTGTGGAATTATTGGGATTGTCTTAGGAGTTATGTAATATGTTAAAAGGGAAAAAAGTCTTAGTTTTAGGATTGGCTAAAAGTGGCAGGGCTGCAGTTGAACTGCTTGATGCAATGCATGCCACGATTACAGTGAATGAATTTGCAGCAAAGGATCATATTGATTGTTATGATGAATATCTGGCAAGAGGTATTGAAATGATTGCGGGGGGACACCCTGATGAATTGTTTGAAAGAGATTTTGATTTTGTGGTCAAAAATCCGGGCATAAATTATCATAAACCTTTTGTTTTGAGATTAAAAGAAAGAGGAATTCCTGTTTACACTGAAATTGAACTGGCTTATCAAGTGGCTCAAATGCAAAATTATATTGCTATTACAGGAACAAATGGGAAAACGACAACAGTGACATTAATTGATGAGATTTTAAAACATGCCCATCATTTGTCTTGTTTGGCAGGTAATGTGGGTATACCTTATTCCTCTTGTGTTTTAGACAATGATTTGCTTCATTGTGATGGGTATGATGTGGTTTTAGAAATGTCTAATTTTCAATTATTAGATATTGAAAAGTTTCATCCACATATTTCTACAATTATAAATCTGACTCCAGATCATTTGGATTATATGGCTTCACTGGATGAATATTATGCTTCTAAAACGCGTATTTATATGAATCAAGATAAGCAAGATTATTTTATTGAAAATTTGGATGATGAAATCTTGCAGAGTTATTTAAGCAGGTATCCTGTTTTGGCTCAAAGAGTGACTCTTTCTTTAACCAAACCAGCTGATTGTATGATTCAAAATCAAGCGATTTATTATAAAGGAAATCATGTTATTGATTTGGATGAAATAAAAATAGTAGGTGATCATAATATTCAAAATATGATGATTGCCATTATTGCCTGTGCATTAAGTCATGTGTCTTTATCAGATATTCATGATACTTTGGCTTCTTTTCAGGGAGTAGAACACCGTATAGAATTTGTAAGAGAATATCATGGTGTTAAATATTACAATGATTCTAAAGCGACAAATACAGATGCAGCGATTATTGCTTTAAAAGCTTTTAAACAGCCGGTTATATTATTAATGGGTGGTCATGAAAAAGGTCTGGATTTAACAGAGATGTCATCTTATGCTTCGAAGATCTCAACGCTTATTTGTTTTGGTGAGGCAAAGGAAAGATTTGCCAGAGAAATGCATATAGACAATACAATTGTTGTTGAACATATGAAAGATGCTGTGATGAAAGCAAAGGAAATTGCTCATGAAGGAGATGTTGTATTATTATCCCCTTCAACAAGTTCATATGATGAATTTAGTGGATATGAAGAAAGAGGAAAGGTTTTTAAAGAGATTGTTCATGATTTTAAGTAAGTGAGAAGATACGTTGGTGTATCTTCTTTTTTGATGCTTCTTTTCATATAGTGAAATGATGGGGGTGTCACCGTGAAAACAAAGAAAATTGTTGCTTTAACTGTGATCATTGTTATGATTGGTTTAATAAGTGTTTATACTTCTTCACATATCTGGGCATTTTATAAGTATGATGATGCTTTTTATTATATCAAAAGACAGGTTATTTTTGCCTGTTTAGGGTTTATAGCTATGTTTGTGACATCACGTATTGATTATCATTTGTATAAAAAATATTATCGTTTGATTTTAATGATTTGTTTTGTATTATTGATTCTTGTTTTAATCCCGGGAATTGGTGTTGTCAGAGGCGGTAGTCGCAGCTGGTTTCATTTAGGTTTTTTTGCATTACAGCCAAGTGAATTGTTTAAAATAGGAATAATTATTTATACAGCGGTATATATTGAAAAACATTATTATCAGATGAAAAAAATTCGTTATAGTTTTAAGATATTATTGATAATGGGGTTAGGCTTTTTACTCATTATGTTACAGCCGGATTTTGGTAGTGGTATTGTTATGGCATGTGGTATTATTGTGATGATGATTGTGTCACCTTTTCCATTTCGTTATTTTGTTGGTTTAGGTATTATTGGTGTGATAGGAATTGTTGTGATGATTTTATCGGCTCCCTATCGTATGGAGCGTATTCTTTCTTTTTTAAATCCATTTCAAGATCCATTAGGAAGTGGTTTTCAGGCAATTCAGGCTTTATATGCAATTGGACCGGGAGGACTTTTAGGTGTTGGCTTTGATAAGAGTATACAAAAACATTTTTATTTACCTGAACCACAGACAGATTTTATTTTTGCAATTGTTGCTGAAGAATTTGGTTTTTTAGGAGGTATCATTTTAATAGGACTCTATACGAGTTTGTTGAAAACGATGTTGAAAATCAGTCAGAACGTTCCGGATTTATTTGGAAGTTTTTTGATGATTGGTATAACTTCGATGATGGGTATTCAAACACTCATTAATTTAGGCGTAGTTGTCGGACTTTTTCCTGTTACAGGTGTAACCTTACCATTAATGTCCTATGGTGGCACAAGTTTGGTTATTACATTAATGAGTATAGGAATTTTAATTAATATCTCGAAATCTTGTCGGGATGTGTTATAATGAGAACTAGGAGTGGTGAGAGATGAAAATAATTGTGAGTGCAGGGGGAACAGGTGGACATTTGTATCCTGCTTTAGCCCTTGTTGAATATATAAAAACACAAGATCAAGATGCAGAATTTTTGTTTGTTGGAACAACAGATCGTTTAGAATCACAGGTTGTTCCACAATTAGGTTATGAATATCGTGGATTAGCTGTTAAAGGATTAGTAGGAAATCCAATTCAAAAATTAAAAAATGCTTTCATTTTTATCAAATCTTTAAAAAAGTCAAAACAGATTTTAAAAGAATTTCAACCGGATATTGTGATTGGTTTTGGTGGTTATCCAAGTGCTTCCATTGTCATGGCGGCATCCCAACTTAAAATTCCAACAATGATTCATGAACAGAATTCAATTATTGGGTTAACAAATAAAGTTTTAATAAAAAAAGTGAATAAGATTGTATGTTGTTATGAAAAAGCGTATAATGAATTCCCAAGTAATAAAACTGTTTTATTGGGGAATCCTCGAGCAAGTGTTGTTGCTCATCAAAAACTGAAAGATATTCATGATCTTTATCAGATTCCCCCTCATCGTCAGACAGTTGTGATTGTGATGGGAAGCTTGGGATCATCATCTGTTAATCGTGTGATGAAAGAAGCATTACGTCAAATGCAATATGATGATTATGATGTGATTTATGTCACTGGAAAAAATTATTATGATGAGATGAAAAATGAATTAGGTGATCTTCAAGATTCTATTCATCTTGTTAGTTATATTGATGATATGCCTAGTCTGATTTCCAGCTGTGATATTATTGTATCACGTGCTGGAGCAACAACTTTAGCTGAAATTACAGCTTTAGGTGCGGCTTCTATTATTATTCCAAGTCCTTATGTCGTTAAAAATCATCAGGAATATAATGCTATGGAATTAGTGAATGCGAAAGCGGCACGTATGATTTTAGAAAAAGACCTCAGTGCCGAAAGATTTGTAAAAGAGGTTAGAGAATTATTAAAAGATCAGGCATTATTGCAATCATTCAAGGCTCATGCATGTCAATTAGGAAAACCACATGCTTGTGAAGATATATATCAAGAAATTTTGAAAACACTAGAAAGGAAATAAGCATGGATTTTGAAAATATATTTTATGATTTAGTTGATTTACAGTTGGGTGAAATTTTAGAAAATGAACCTTTATATAAACATACAACATTTAAAGTAGGAGGTCCTGCCAGATTATTTATTTATATTGAAAATATTGAAGCGTTAAAAAGAGGAATACAATATTGCCGTGAACACCAGGTTAAACATATGGTCATTGGTAGAGGATCAGATTTGTTGTTTTCTGATAAAGAATATGAAGGGGTTATCTTTTCATTAAAGAATTTAAATAAAGTCCATTTTAATGGTGTGGAAATACGAGCTCAAGCAGGAGTCAGTATGATTTATCTGGCATATGAAGCTGCTAAAGTGGGACTATCAGGTTTTGAATTTATGGGTGGTATTCCAGGAACGATTGGTGGAGGCGTTTATATGAATGCTGGGGCTTACAAGTATTGTATAAGTGATGTTTTTACATCGGCTTTGATATTGAATGAAAAAGGTGAGCTTATGACATTAAATCGTGAGCAGATGCAATTTAATTATCGTCAGTCCATCTTACAAAAACATAAAGATTGGGTATTGATAGAAGCAACTTTTACGATGACATCACGTGATCCTAAAGATATTATGCAGGTTTTAGATAAACGTAAAGAAAAACGTATGGCAACACAGCCTTGGAATTTTGCCAGTGCTGGAAGTATTTTTAGAAATCCTGATGAAAAACCTGCTTGGCAGTATATTGATGAATGCCAGTTAAGAGGCTATGAAATTGGTGGAGCACAGGTTTCACCTAAACATTCTAATTTTATTGTGAATAATGGCTATGCCAGTGCCAAAGATATATTGGATTTGATTTTATTGGTTGAAAAAACGGTATTTAATCGTTTCGGTGTGGAACTGGAAAAAGAGGTTATTTTAATTAATTGGGAGTAGGTGAAAGATATGGCTAAAGAACAATACTATTTTAATGAACATGATGAAAATCAGACTCAGCTTTTAAGAAAAAATAGAAAGAAGAAAAAATTAAAACGTAAAATTAAAATTGTTATTGTTCTTTTGTTGTTGTTGCTGGTTGCAGGATATTTTATAAGTGATTATTCCCGTGTGCAAACTATTGTGATTGAAGGACAGCAGGAAGTTTCAAAAGAAGAAATTTTGGATACCATTTCTGTTCATAAAGGAGATGTGCTTTTGTTTGTCAATACAGGTCATGTTGAAGATGAAATTTCACAATTACCATTTATTAAAAAGGTGAGAGTTACCAAATCGTTACTAGGGTCCGTCCGTATTGAAATAGAGGAGGCTCAAAAGGTCGCTTATTGTGTTATTGGTAAAAAGACATATGTTATTGATGAATTGGGTAATGTCAGTGAAACGAAAGATCAAGATTTAATTACCTCGTTGCAGGCAACACCACGTATAACGCAATTTAAAGATTTAAAATTATTAAAGCAGTTTGCTAAAGAATACGTAAAGATTCCAGAAATTGTTAAAAGTCAGACGAGTGATATTTTGTATGATCCTCAAAAAGCTGATGAAACACGTTTGAAATTTATTATGGATGATGGAAAAATCTTATATTTACGTATTGAGGATATGGCTGATCAACTCAATAATAGATATGATTATGTGGCAAATAAAGAAGCATTTAAAAATAAATGTGTCTTTAGTTTTGAGGGAAATTATGTTTATATGAAAGATTGTGAATAATGCATTTTTAAAATGCATTATTTTTTGTCTTGATGAGTTCTTTTTCGTCATTTATATATTTTCTTATGATTAAAATTATGCTACAATAGTAAAGAAGTATTTTTTTGAAGGAGAAGCGTATATGAAGAATATCTATGCTGTATTAGATATAGGAAGTGCAACGGTTAAATTGCTTGTTGGTGAGGTTGTAAGTGCAAATATTAATGTGCTTTTTGCCAAGAAAATCACTAGTCATGGAATTCGTAAAGGTCAAATTGAAAACATGCCTGTTGTTGTCAGTGAAATTAAACAGCTTATTGATGAAGCATCAAAATCTCTGGGAGCAATGATTTCAAAAGTGGCTTTATGTATACCGTCTTTTCATGCCCATATCTATCAAAGTGATGGGATTACAAAAGTTAATTCTCCTTTGGATCAAATTACAAGTGAGGACATTGTTCGTGCTTTAAAACTTTCCAAACGTTTTGCTTTAAAAGAAGATGAGGAAATTATTTCTGTCATTCCAGCAATGTTTTATTTGGATACGAAATCAATGAAAGATATTCCAATTGGTGAAAAATCAGCATCATTGAAAGTGGAATCATTAGTTATTACTTCAAGAAAGAAGTTATTATATGGTTATATTAACGCTGTTGAAAAAGCTGGAGTGGAAGTTTTAGATATTACAATTAATGCTTATGCTTGTGCAAAGGAAGCATTTGATGATGTTTATCTTCAAGAAGGGGCAATTTTAATTGATGTTGGATATCGTAATTCAACGATTGCTTTTTTTGAAGATGGTTATTTAAAATATATTGCACAGGCTCATGTGGGTGGTTATGATTTGACAAGAAAAATAGCAACATCATGGCAAATTCCTATGGATAAGGCGGAGTTATATAAAGTGAAATATGGAACATGTGATCTTCGTATCGGAGATGAAGATGTTATACATACAACAAGTCAAAATGATGTGGAAAAGCATTTTACTCAAAAAGATTTGGCACATGTCTTATCTGAAGGTGTTCAGGAGATTATGGAAGTCATTAAGACAAAAATAGAAGTCATTAATGACGGTAGAAGTTATGAAACAGTGATTGTTGGTGGCGGGGGAGAATTACCGGCTATTGATGAGGTTGCAACACAAGTTTTAAATAGTGCTGTCAGAACCTATCGTCCTGATACCATTGGAGCACGTGATATGTCATTTGTTTCTTGTCTTGGTATGATGTATTATCTGAATGATCGTTTGAAAATTTTTGGACAAATAGATTCGTCACTCGTTTTGCCAGATATTTCTAATACGATGAGTATTCGTTTTAAAGGATTAACGAAAACAAAGACTGCTTATAGTTCAGATACAAAGAAAAAGGGAAAATTGACGAAAGTAATTGAAAATTTATTTAGTGAAGAAGATTAATATAAAAGTGAGGATAGAAATATGGATGGGAATTTAGATTTTGTTCAAGTTGCGAAAATTAAAGTCATTGGTGTTGGTGGTGGTGGCTGCAATGCAGTTGCAAGAATGGCAAAAGATGGAGTCAAAGGTGTTGATTTCTATGTAGCTAATACTGATGCTCAAATTTTAAAAGGGATTGATATTGAAAATAAGATTGTTTTAGGTAAAGAATTGACTCATGGTTTAGGGGCAGGTGGTAATCCAGAAGTTGGACGTAAGGCTGCTTTAGAAACGGAAGAAGAAATTAAAACAGCTTTATCTGGAGCTAATATGGTTTTCATTGCTGCTGGAATGGGAGGCGGAACAGGAACGGGAGCGGCACCTGTTGTTGCGAAAATTTCACGTGAATTAGGTGCTTTAACGGTTGGAGTTGTTACATCGCCTTTTACTTTTGAGGGACCTAAAGTTTTAAGACAGGCTAAAAGTGGTTTGGCTGAATTAAGAGAAAATGTGGATTCTATTATTGTTGTTTCTAATGATCGTCTATTAGAAGCTATTGGGCGTAAACCAATGGGTGAAGCATTTAGAGAAGCAGACAATGTATTAAGACAAGGGGTACAGACAATTACTGATTTGATTGCTATTCCTGCTTTTATTAATCTTGATTTTGCTGATGTTTCATCAGTTATGAAAGATCGTGGTTCTGCACTTATTGGTATTGGTATGAGTGATGGTGAAAATAAAGCAGAAGAAGCGGCTATGAGAGCTATTTCATCACCATTATTAGATGTGTCTATTGCAGGTGCAAAAGATGCAATTGTTAATGTTACTGGTGGAACAAATATTACTTTATATGATGCAAATACGGCTCTTGCAACAATTAGAGAAGCGGTAGGTAATGATGTCAATACTGTTTTAGGTGTTGCTATTAATGAACAATTAGATGATCAAGTTATTGTAACTGTTATTGCGACTGGATTTGAAGATGAAGAAGAACCAGCACCAGTTAAACAAAGCTCATCATTTGAATCCGTTGTGAAACCATCAATGTATGAAGATGATGACGATGATGATGTACCAGCATTTTTAAGAAATAGAAAATTATAAGCTAACAGATGTGTTAGCTTTTCTTTATTTGGAGGTTAAGATGAAAAAAATAGGTTTTATTGGTTTTGGTAATATGGCAGGAGCTATTGCACAAGGTATCATTCAATCTGGTTTTTTAAAACCATATGATTGTATAGGATATGATATTGATATAAAGATGATTCAAAAAATGAATATGATGGGTATTGAAACGGCTAGGGATATCGCTCAGATTATCAATCAAAGTGTGTTTGTATTTGTAGGTGTTAAACCACAGGTTGTTGAATCGATTTTAATTCCTTATAAGGAACAGTTGAAGGAAAAAGCACTGATTTCCATTGTTTTAGGTTATGATTTTGAAAAATATCAGCAATTATTGGATGATTCAACAAGACATATTTTTGTTATGCCAAATACGCCGGTACAAGTAGAGCAAGGGATGTCGTTGATTGAAGAACGTCATTCACTTAAAAAAGAAGAATTTGAATTCGTAAGAAAAATGTTTGAAGCAATTGGCTGTGTTGAAGTTGTACCGTCACATTTGATGGCAACAGCAGGAACATTAAGTGGTTGTGGACCAGCGTTTGTTTATATGATGATTGAAGCATTAGCTGATGGTGCAGTTAAAGAGGGTGTGCCAAGAGCATTAGCTTATCAGTTGGCATCACAGACTTTGGCAGGGGCAGCGATAATGCAACAAAAAACACAACAGCATCCCGGTGTTTTAAAAGATCAAGTTTGTTCGCCTGGTGGTTCAACAATCTGTGGTGTTGAAGCTTTAGAAAAAGGACAATTACGTGCAACATTAATATCTGCAATAAGCGCAGCTGTTCATTATAAAAAGTAAAAGAATCTATTTGTAAAGGATATTTGTTTGAAATAGATATCCTTTTTTAAAAAAAATAACAAAAAAACATTGATAAAATCAATAAAAATAGAATTTTAAAAAAAAGAGGGATAAAAAAACGAAAAAAAATGAAAAAAAGGGTTGCAAAGGGGAGGGATAGATGGTATTATAGATGAGCACTCGACGAGAGGGCACAGGGACATTGAAAACTGAACAGTAAACACGTCAATAAAGATAGGAAAAAAGAAAGAGTCAAGAAGACATGAAATTGTCTGAAGATAGAAAAGGACAATGGAGAGTTTGATCCTGGCTCAGGATGAACGCTGGCGGCGTGCCTAATACATGCAAGTCGGACGCAATGCTTCGGCATTGAGTGGCGAACGGGTGAGTAAGACATAAGCAACCTGCCCCTGTGAGGGGGATAACTGCTGGAAACGGCAGCTAAGACCGCATAGGCATAGAGGACGCATGTCGACTATGTTAAATATCCCACGGGATAGCACAGGGATGGGCTTATGACGCATTAGCCAGCTGGTGAGGTAACGGCTCACCAGGGCGACGATGCGTAGCCGGCCTGAGAGGGTGGACGGCCACACTGGGACTGAGACACGGCCCAGACTCCTACGGGAGGCAGCAGTAGGGAATTTTCGGCAATGGGCGAAAGCCTGACCGAGCAACGCCGCGTGAAGGAAGAAGTCATTCGTGATGTAAACTTCTGTTATGAAGGAAGAACGGCAGATGGAGGGAATGCCATGTGCGTGACGGTACTTCATGAGGAAGCCACGGCTAACTACGTGCCAGCAGCCGCGGTAATACGTAGGTGGCGAGCGTTATCCGGAATCATTGGGCGTAAAGAGGGAGCAGGCGGCAGTGCAGGTCTGCGGTGAAAGACCGGAGCTAAACTTCGGTAAGCCGTGGAAACCGCACAGCTAGAGAGCATCAGAGGATCGCGGAATTCCATGTGTAGCGGTGAAATGCGTAGATATATGGAGGAACACCAGTGGCGAAGGCGGCGGTCTGGGGTGCAGCTGACGCTCAGTCCCGAAAGCGTGGGGAGCAAATAGGATTAGATACCCTAGTAGTCCACGCCGTAAACGATGAGTGCTAAGTGTTGGGGGTCAGACCTCAGTGCTGGAGTTAACGCAATAAGCACTCCGCCTGAGTAGTACGTTCGCAAGAATGAAACTCAAAGGAATTGACGGGGGCCCGCACAAGCGGTGGAGCATGTGGTTTAATTCGAAGCAACGCGAAGAACCTTACCAGGTCTTGACATGGAGATAAAGGCCCTGGAGACAGGGAGATAGATATATCTCACACAGGTGGTGCATGGTTGTCGTCAGCTCGTGTCGTGAGATGTTGGGTTAAGTCCCGCAACGAGCGCAACCCCTGTTGCCAGTTGCCAGCATTAGGTTGGGGACTCTGGCGAGACTGCCTCT
Source organism: Massiliimicrobium timonense (assembly GCF_042850985.1). Classification (GTDB taxonomy): domain Bacteria; phylum Bacillota_I; class Bacilli_A; order Erysipelotrichales; family Coprobacillaceae; genus Allocoprobacillus. The sequence continues at coordinate 1,707,051 of NZ_AP031415.1, read as the reverse complement.
GCAAGGAGGAGGAAGGCGGGGATGACGTCAAATCATCATGCCCCTTATGACCTGGGCTACACACGTGCTACAATGGACGGATCAGAGGGAGGCGAAGCCGCGAGGTGGAGCGAAACCCAGAAACCCGTTCACAGTTCGGACTGCAGTCTGCAACTCGACTGCACGAAGCTGGAATCGCTAGTAATCGCGAATCAGCATGTCGCGGTGAATACGTTCTCGGGCCTTGTACACACCGCCCGTCACACCATGAGAGTTGGTAACACCCGAAGCCGGTGGCCCAACCGCAAGGAGGGAGCTGTCTAAGGTGGGACTGATGATTGGGGTGAAGTCGTAACAAGGTATCCCTACGGGAACGTGGGGATGGATCACCTCCTTTCTAGGGAGAAGAGAAGATGTGGATACTGTTTGGTTTTGAGTGTATCTGTAGAGATGCATTCAAGGCAGGAACATTGAAAACTGAACAGCAAACTTTCTACAAGAAAGCGAAGAAACGAAAGATGAAAGAGATCAGGAAGAAGGTCGAAATCATCTAGTTGCAAACTAAGAAAGCACGAAAAGAGAACACTTTAGGTTAAGCGAAGAAGAGCGTATGGCGGATGCCTGGCCACCAGGAGGCGAAGAAGGACGCAGCAAACGGCGAAACGCGACGGCGAGCAGTAAGCATGCAAGGACCCGTCGATGTCCGAATGGGGGAACCCGTCATCCATGAGGATGACATCGATGAAGAATCGAGGCGATACGCAGGGAACTGAAACATCTCAGTACCTGCAGGAAAGGAAAGTAAGAACGATTCCGTAAGTAGTGGCGAGCGAAAGCGGAGGAGCCCAAACCATCGTATGATGGGGTTATAGGGGTGCCGATAAAGCCTATCTGACATGACAGGAGAAGCGCAGGGGAAGGCGCAGCGAAGAGGGTGAAACTCCCGTATCCGAAGTCGTGGAGGAAGGCGAGGCAGGCCCTGAGTACGTCGGGACACGAGGAATCCTGACGGAAGGATCGAGGACCATCTCGAAAGGCTAAATACTCCCTGGTGAGCGATAGTGGACCAGTACCGTGAGGGAAAGGTGAAAAGAACCCCGGGAGGGGAGTGAAAGAGAACCTGAAACCATATGCTTACAAGAAGTCAGAGCCCGTTAATGGGTGATGGCGTGCCTTTTGTAGAATGAGCCGGCGAGTTATGATGTGGAGCGAGGTTAAGCAGGGGATGCGGAGCCGAAGCGAAAGCGAGTCTGAAGAGGGCGAAAGTTGCATGTCATAGACCCGAAACCGGGTGATCTAGCCATGATCAGGTTGAAGTCGGGGTAAGACCCGATGGAGGACCGAACCGACCCCCGTTGAAACGTTGGCGGATGAATTGTGGCTAGGGGTGAAATTCCAAACGAACCCGGAGATAGCTGGTTCTCCCCGAAATAGCTTTAGGGCTAGCGTCGTCAGGAAGTCGCATGAAGGTAGAGCACTGAATATGTGATGGCCTCATCTCGAGGTACTGAGCATAATCAAACTCCGAATGTCATGAAGACATGGACGGCAGTCAGACCATGGGTGATAAGGTCCATGGTCAAGAGGGAAACAGCCCAGACCATCAGCTAAGGTCCCCAAATACATGCTAAGTGGAAAAGGATGTGGAGATGTACAGACAACCAGGAGGTTGGCTCAGAAGCAGCCATCCTTGAAAGAGTGCGTAACAGCTCACTGGTCGAATGACTCTGCGCCGAAAATTTACCGGGGCTAAGCATGATACCGAAGCTATGGATTTACGATGTAAATGGTAGGGGAGCGTTCCAGACAGCGAAGAAGCGATACCGTAAGGAGTCGTGGAGCGTGTGGAAGAGAGAATGCCGGTGTGAGTAGCGGCACGTGGGTGAGAATCCCACGCACCGGAGACCCAAGGTTTCCAGAGGAAGGTTCGTCCGCTCTGGGTAAGTCGGGACCTAAGGCGAGGCCGAAAGGCGTAGTCGATGGACAACGGGTGGAGAATCCCGTACCGGAGTGCAGGCGAGGGAGTGACGGAGAAGGCTAGGACAACCAGCTGACGGAATAGCTGGAGCAAGCGAGGTAGGGGTCATCCAGGCAAATCCGGATGGCGCAACCCGAAGGCGTGAAGCGGATGGAACATTGCGATAAGTACAGAAGAGTCTGAAGCCAGCTTCCAAGAAAAGCTTCTAGCATAACTGCATTCTGCCCGTACCGAAAATGGACACACATGGGTAAGGAGAGAATCCTAAGGTGAGCGAGAGAACTATAGCTAAGGAACTCTGCAAAATGACTCCGTAACTTAGGGAGAAGGAGTGCTCAGTGGAAGCTGAGCCGCAGTGAAACGGCCCAAGCGACTGTTTACCAAAAACACAGCTCTCTGCGAAGACGCAAGTCGAAGTATAGGGGGTGACGCCTGCCCGGTGCTGGAAGGTTAAGGGGAGTGGTCAGCGAAAGCGAAGCCATGAACCGAAGCCCCAGTAAACGGCGGCCGTAACTATAACGGTCCTAAGGTAGCGAAATTCCTTGTCAGGTAAGTTCTGACCCGCACGAAAGGCGTAACGATTTGGGCGCTGTCTCGGCTGTAGACTCGGTGAAGTCTTAGTACCTGTGAAGATGCAGGTTACCCGCGACTAGACGGAAAGACCCCATGGAGCTTTACTGTAGCCTGATATTGGACTCTGATGCATGATGTACAGGATAGGTAGGAGGCTGAGATACGGATACGCCAGTATTCGAGGAGCCGACGTTGGGATACTACCCTTGATGCATTGGAGTTCTAACCGGGCCTCATGGAACTGAGGACGGGACAGTGTCAGGTGGGCAGTTTGACTGGGGCGGTCGCCTCCCAAAGAGTAACGGAGGCGCCCAAAGATACCCTCAGCATGGATGGAAACCATGCGCAGAGTGCAAAGGCAGAAGGGTGTTTGACTGCGAGACAGACGAGTCGAGCAGGGACGAAAGTCGGGCTTAGTGATCCGGCGGCACCGCATGGAAGGGCCGTCGCTCAACGGATAAAAGCTACCCTGGGGATAACAGGCTGATCTCCCCCAAGAGTTCACATCGACGGGGAGGTTTGGCACCTCGATGTCGGCTCATCGCATCCTGGAGCTGAAGTCGGTTCCAAGGGTTGGGCTGTTCGCCCATTAAAGCGGTACGCGAGCTGGGTTCAGAACGTCGTGAGACAGTTCGGTCCCTATCTGTCGTGGGCGCAGGAAGTTTGAGGAGAGCTGCCCTCAGTACGAGAGGACCGGGGTGGACGGACCGATGGTGCACCAGTTGTCACGCCAGTGGCACAGCTGGGTAGCCAAGTCCGGAAGGGATAAACGCTGAAGGCATCTAAGCGTGAAGCCCCCTCCAAGATGAGACTTCCCATTCTTCGGAAGGAAGGTCCCTCCAAGACGAGGAGGTAGATAGGTCATGGGTGCAAGCATGGTGACATGCTGAGCTGAATGATACTAATAGACCGAGAGCTTAGCCATAAGAAGTGGGAGGAAGGAAGCTGTTCAGTTTTGAGCGTTCGTGCTCAGATGATCTGGTGGCGAAGGCATGATGGACACACCTGTAACCATGCCGAACACAGAAGTTAAGCATCATAGCGGCGAAGATAGTGGGCAACTGCGACAATAGCACGCTGCCAGTTCACATGACGGTCCAGTCTTCTTCTGGTTCCGTCCTTTTTTTTATTCACTTCATTGCTCTTTTGTAGTAAAATGATTATAGGAAATCTCTACGTTATTCTATATTATTATAAAAGAGAAGGGAGGATTTAATAATTGCTTGCAATTATTAGCTAATATGTTAAATGGTAAAAAAAAATATATTTTAAATATCGCTATTATAGTCATTATTAGTGCAACAGTCGTTTGTTTATCTATTGGTAATCAGTGGAAGCAAGTAATCAATGCTTTTACTCATGCGAAAATATTATGGATTGTTTTAATGTCTATAGTTATGTTTTTATACTATATATTTGATGCTTTTTCCCTTCTCTATTTTGGACGAGCATACAAAAAAGATTATACTTATAAACAATCTTTTGTTAATGCTATTAGTGGTACTTTTTTTAATGGTATTACTCCTTTTGCCAGTGGGGGACAATTTGCTCAAGTATATATTTTTAATAAGCAAGGTATCGCACCTACATATTCTGCAAGTATCCTTTTAATGTGTTTTATCTGTTATCAAAGTGTACTTGTCATTTATACGGGTGTTGTGTTAATATTTAAATATCAGTATTTTATGAGTCAACCTGCTATTTTTAGCTTGGTTATGCTTGGTTTTTTGATTAATTTTATCGTGATTGCAGCTCTATTTGGTGGAGCCAAATCACGTATTTTACAAAATTTTTTAACTCATACTGTATTAAAATTACTATATAAAGTCCATATAGTTAAAGACTATGAATCAACATGTTTTAAAGTTAAAAATTATTTAGCTGATTTTAGAGATCAATTAAAATTTTTACAAAAAAACAAACCTGTCTTGATTCGTTCATGTATATGTAATTTTATCAAATTAACAATTATATATAGTATGCCTTTCTTTGCTGCTAAAGCTCTTAATTTAAATGTCACAATGACAGATTTTTTGGATTTTATTGGATTGTGTTCATGTATATATCTTATTAATGCTTTTTTACCAATTCCCGGAGCAAGTGGAGGAAGTGAAGGTGTTTACCTTTTACTATTTAGTTTTTTAGGACCTGTTGGTGTTTCTTCATCAATGTTTTTATGGCGATTTATGTCATATTATATGGGTCTTATTATAGGTGCATTAGTCTTTTCATTAGATAAAGAAATTAATCGTACAAGATTGGAGTAATGATATGAATATAGCTTTGTTTAGTGACACATACTTACCAGATATTAATGGAGTTGCCACATCTACACACATTTTAAAAAAAGAATTAAAGAAGCATGGACATCATGTTCTGGTGGTGACAACAATATTACCACACAATAGTGATTATATAGATGAAGATCAAGATATTTTACGATTACCTGGTATTGATTTAAAAAAATTATATGGATATCGTGCATCTAATATATATTCATTTAAAGGTATGAAAGAATTAAAAGAATTTCAGCCAGATATTATTCATGTCCAGACAGAATTTGGTATTGGTATTTTTGGAAAAATTGCGGGTGAAATTTTAAATATTCCTGTATGTTATACGTATCATACGATGTGGGCTGATTATTCTCATTATATTACACCTGGCAATTTAAAAGCAGTTGACCAGGCTGCTAAAAAAATCATTGAAAAAATTTCTAAAATATATGGAAATAGTTGTTCTGAATTGATTGTTCCTTCTCAAAAAACGGCAGATGTGTTAAAAACATATGGCATCACCAATTCTATCCATGTTATTCCTACAGGATTAGAGTTAGAATCATTTTCAATTGAAAATAAGAATCAGAAACTTGTAGATGATATCCAAACACAATATCATCTACAAGATAAATTTGTTGTAATATTTTTAGGTCGTATTGCTCCTGAAAAGAGTATAGAGATTCTTATTGATGCAATGCAAGACATAGTCAAAATTAATCAAAAGATTTGTTTAATGATTGTAGGAGGAGGACCTCAATTAGAGGAATTGAAAACGATTGTTCAACAAAAAAAATTACAGGATTTTATCTTTTTTACAGGCCCAAAAGAAAGCATTTATGTACCCTCATTTTATCATGCTGCACAGTTATTTGTATCAGCTTCTATGACGGAAACACAGGGATTGACTTTTATAGAGGCAATGGCTAGTGGCTTGCCTGTTTTAGCACGTTATGATAAAAATCTGGATGGTGTTATTGTAGATGGGCAAAATGGTTATTTCTTTAAAAATCAAGAAGATTTGGTTCAAAAAATTATTCAGCTTTCTCAAAGTGATCTTCAACAACTTTCTTATCAAGCTAGAAATGATGCACAAAAATATAGCAGTGAAAATTTTTATCAAAAAATAATTCAGACATATGAATTGGCTTTATCAAAGCACCATTACTGTTATCAAGTTGTATCTATCACTCCTGAAAATAATCATCAATATACTGTCGCATTTCAATTTGACCATCATCAAATTTTGTTGACGCTTTCTGGACAAGTCATAGAACGTTATGGTTTATCAGTTGGTCAGGTTGTTGATAGAGAAGAATTAGATGCATTAAAAGATCAGGAGCAGGTTTCTAGAGCATATAAACTAGCTTTAAAATATTTGACGTATAAAGATTATACTTATGCGAAAATGCAAAAGAAACTGATGGATAAAGGAGATTTTGATGATATTCAAGTTGAAATGACAATGGATTTATTAATGCAAAAGAATCTTATTGATGATGTTGAATATACACAGAGTTATTTTCAAAAAGCAACTCGATTAGGGATGGGAATAAATAAGATTATTCACCATCTTAAAAAAGAAGGTGTTTCGCCTTTTATTATTGATGAGTTTTTAGAGGAATACTCACAAGATTTGGAATATGATAAGGCGATAGAGTTAGTTCAAAAGCTTTATAATGAAAATACAAGTAGACCTCAATATGCTTTAATTCAAACCATCAGAAATAAATTATTTAATAAAGGTTTTTCACAAGATGTTGTAGAAAAAGCTATTGAGAATTTCGATTTTTCAATACCTAAAGAACACACTATGAATTTATTAACTAAAGAATATTATCGTGTTTATAATCGTTATAAAAATAGATATCAATCTCATATTTTAAAAAGTAAAATTATTACTTTTCTTGTCCAAAAAGGATATGAATATGATGATGTTTTAGAAATTATTGAACAATTATGGGAGGACACAAATGATTAAAATTAAAGATATGAAATGTGGAGATGATAATGTAGAATTTACAGCTATGATTTCACATATCACTTTAGGAAAGACAAATGGTGCACATAAAAGTAATTATTTAAGTATTGTTTTTCAAGATGAAACTGGGACAATTGATGCTAAATTATGGAATGCCAGTCAGGAACATATTGAATCATTAAAGGCAGGAGCTGTTGTCAGAGCAAAAGGTGATATTATTAAGTATAGTGATAATCGTCAGATGAAAATTATTTCTATAGATGATGTTTCATATCAGCACTCATTACAGTTGCAGTTTTTAGCAAAAGCACCAATGAATGATGAGATGATGATGACTGAATTGAAACAATATGTTCAGCGTATTTCTAATCCTAAGCTTTATGTTATTACAAAACATCTTATAGAACAAAACTTTGAAAAGATGAAGATTTATCCAGCTGCCAGCAAAAATCATCATGCTTTTACATCAGGGTTAGCTTATCACACATTATCTATGTTGAAAGTTGCTGATGCTTTGATGAGTGTTTATTTAGAATTGAATGCTGATTTATTATATGCAGGTATTTTACTTCATGATATTGGAAAAACAGTTGAATTGAGTGGACCTGTTGTTCCTAGCTATACTTTTGAAGGACAAATGCTTGGACATATTTCTATTGCTCAATCAATGGTTTATGCAGCTGCCAAAGAGTTGAATATTGAAGGTGAAGAAGTGACATTATTACAGCATATGATTTTATCTCATCATGGAAAAAATGAATTTGGTTCACCTGTTTTACCACAGATTAGAGAAGCAGAAATGTTGCATATGATTGATAATATGGATGCTAGAATGAATATGTTTGATAAAACATTGGAAACTCTGGAAGCAGGAGAAACATCTAAGAGAGTCTTTTCATTAGATAATAGAATGATATATAAACCTAAAATGTATGATTAAAAAGCTCTTATAAGTTCTGATAACTTATAAGAGCTTTTTTTGTGCAATGTGAAGATAGAAATCTTTCCACATTTCTTTAACATGTTCTTTAGAATAATATTGACTTATTTCATAAGATGCCTGTTGATATTGATGATAAAGGGATGAATCATTTTTTAAATTTTGTATGATTTGAGCAAAATCCTTATTATTATCTGCAACTAAATATTTATGGAAAAGAATGTCTTCATAAAGTTCTAAATCCCTTAATAAAAGAGGTTTTTGACTATTGATAGCTTCTAATATTGACATAGGAAAAAGCTCGTTATACGAAGGCATAAAAAGCATATCAGCCATATTATAAATATCATTCATGGATTCGCGAGGAATAATACCAATAAAGTGAACATTTTGAGGTGGATTTTCATACAACTGTTTTAATTCTTCATAACCATCTGTAATCTTTCCAAAAGAAAAACCTCCAGCCCAGACAAAAGTCATATCTGGTAACATTTTCGCTACCTCAATAAAATCTTTAACACCCTTACGTGTTTGTACTTGACCTACACCTAAAACAACAAATTGCTTTCTATCAATGTGATATTGATCCCTTGTTTGAAGAATATGATTTTGTTCCTGTTTATAGAAAGTTTCTTTAGAAACAAAATTAGGAATATATTGAATTTTATGTTTATCAATACCAAAACGTACCAGATCTTTAATAAAAATAGGATTCACAACAATCAAATAATCTGCAGTATTATAAAAATGAGTAATATACTTTTTAAATACTGCTAATGCCGAGCTCGGTAATTGAATACTTCCATCTAAAGTATCTGGTAAAAAATGGACATAGGCTACATTGACTCCTTTATTTCTTTTCATCTTCATCAGATATTGTGGTAAGATTGTATGACAATGAATAATATCAGCAGGTTTAGAATCGTTAATCACTACATCAAAATATTCATTTAATTCATTCTTGACTAAGGCAACTTGTTCAAGATAGGCACTTCCAACACCTTGACCATGCACTTTATCAGCATTCGATAACATATTTATTCTTATTTTACGCATTGTATTCTCCTTTGTTAGTATGAAACGCAAAACAAGAGTTATAATACTCTTGTTTATTTCAATCCTGTTATTTTCTGGTAAATATCATCTAAATTGGCATCTTGACTACGATCTAAATAATGAGCTTCAAATCCATCATGCTGGTCATAACGAGGAATAATATGAATATGAAAATGATGAACTGTTTGTCCTGCAACTTCATTCATATTTGTAATTATATTAAATCCTTTGGCATGAAGTGTACTTTGAATTTGTAAAGCAACTTTTTGAACAATATCCATCATATGAGCTAAGGTTTGTTGATCAACCTCTAAAATATGAGCATAATGTTTTTTTGGTATCACAAGAGTATGTCCATCTGTTGTCTGACTTAAATCAAGAAAAGCCATACAGACATCATCTTCATAAATAATTTTACCCGGAATGTCATGATTGGCAATCTTACAAAAAATACAATTATCCATTTTCCATACCTCCTATTTCTATATTTTACAATAAAAAAGGAATAAGGGAAAGCCTTATTCCAAATAATTATCAGAAATATCCTTGATTTCTGTCTTTAATAAATCATCATAGACATCAAAATGATATTGTTTTAAATAAGCACCTTCAGCTTTTTCCTGCACTTCACCATCACTGGCAAGAGCTGAAGTGATGCCATCAGTATTTTTATGGGCAGTATCATAAAGATACACAACAGCATAATTTTCATCACTCAATTTAATGGCTTGACTGTAAACTCCATCCTTGTCAACTTGACTTAAATCCCGTCTTTCGAAGTTATCACTACATTTCTTTAGAACTTTTATCCAACTTCAATATCAAAAATACTGATTTTTTTCAGCGTTTTTTGATTTTTTTTATTTATTTTTATGTTATAATATACATGGTGCTAGTAGTGATATGTTATTTGGAGGTGTTATCATGGCTTATTTCCTTAAAAAATCCACCCTTAAAGGTCGTACTTATTTATCTATTGTTGAAAGTTTTTATTCTCACGATAAACGTGGTGCTGCTCATCGTACGTATAAATCCCTTGCTTCTGTAGAAACATGGAAAGCTAAAGGTATCGATGATCCTATCGCTTATTTCCAAAAAGAAGTTGATGAACTCAATAACGCTCATAAAAATCAAGGTGTCCCTAAAATATCAGATATCTCTCCTGAACGTTATCTTGGTTACTTCCCCTTTGTTTCACTTATGAATCAGATGAATATTAAAAAATATGTTGACTACTTTCATTTAGGAAATCATTTTCAATATGATCTTTATGAAGTTTTATCTTCTCTCATCTATGCTCGTTTGGTTTGTCCTTGTAGTAAATATAAAACTTTTCATGAAGTTATTCCTCAACTTAAAGATTCTGTTCATTACTCGTATGATCAATTATTAGATGCTCTTGAATTTATCGGTAATGATTATCATAAGTTCATTGAAATATTCAATGAACAGCTTAAATCTCTATATAAAATCAATACTGATAAAACATATTTCGATTGTACAAATTTCTACTTTGAAATTGATAAGGAAGATGATTTTAGACGTAAAGGTCCTAGTAAAGAAAATAGAAAAGATCCTATTGTAGGAATGGGCTTATTGCTTGATGCCAATCAAATCCCTATTGGTATGAAGCTTTATCCAGGCAACGAAAGTGAAAAGCCAATATTACGTGATGTCATCATTGATTTAAAAAAGAAAAACCATATAGATGGTAAAACCATCCATGTGGCTGATAAAGGGCTAAACTGTGCTCAAAACATAGCTTTTTCTAAAGAAAATGGTGATGGATATCTCTTTTCCAAGTCAATAAAAGGATTACCTGAAAAGGAAAAGACATGGGTCTTGCTTGATAATGGTGACTGGCAGGAAGTGAAAAGTCATAATGGCACATTATTATACAGATATAAATCATGTATTGATAAGTTTCCTTATACGATTGAAGTAGATGGTAAAAAGAAAACTATATATTTAACAGAAAAAAGACTCTTAACATATAATCCAAAATTAGCTTCCAAGAAAAAATATGAGATCAATAAACAAATAGAAAAAGCAAAAGCTCTATGTTATTCCCAGGCTAAACGTGCAGAATATGGTGATCTAGGAAAATATGTACAATTCGTAGATGATGAAGGAGAAAAAGCAAAGGCTACGATCAATCATTCTATGATAGAAAAAGAACTTCGATTTGCGGGATACAATTTATTGGTTACATCAGAAACAAAAATGAAAGATCAAGATATTTATAATACTTATCATAATTTATGGAGGATAGAAGAGTCCTTTAAAATCATGAAGAGTGACTTAGATGCACGACCAGTATTTTTACAAAAAGAAAATACTATCAAAGGACACTTCTTAATTTGTTACCTATGTATCTTATTGGAAAGAATAATGCAATTTAAAATTCTAGACAACAAATATAGTACTTCGGAAATCATGAAATTCATAAGAAACTTTAGAGTTATAAAAGGTGAAAACAAGTATATCAATATTACTTCATCGAGCGATTTTATAAAAGACTTGGAAATCATGACCAACTTACCTTTAACAAATTATTACCTAACAGAAAGACAAATCAAACAAATATTTAACTACAAAATATAAAAAAACAGCAGGAAATCTTAAATTGATTTTCTGCTATTTTTTGAAACTATCACTATGTTTTAATGCTGGATACCAAAGTCAGGTTTTACAATAAAAAAGGAATAAGGGAAAGCCTTATTCCAAATAATTATCAGAAATATCCTTGATTTCTGTCTTTAATAAATCATCATAGACATCAAAATGATATTGTTTTAAATAAGCACCTTCAGCTTTTTCCTGCACTTCACCATCACTGGCAAGAGCTGAAGTGATGCCATCAGTATTTTTATGGGCAGTATCATAAAGATACACAACAGCATAATTTTCATCACTCAATTTAATGGCTTGACTGTAAACTCCATCCTTGTCAACTTGACTTAAATCAGATAATTTATCTTTTAAATTATCATCTAAAGCAGAATTCTTTGTCACAACACCAGCGTCTTCACTATCACTTCCAAAGTCTTCCATCAATTGATCAAAAGCTTTTTCATCAGTTGCTTTTTCAATAATTTCTAAAGCTTCAGATTCCTTTTCCACAACAATTTTTTTAAAACTACATACTTGATAATCTTTGATGAAATCATCAAGATGTTCTTCAATATATTTTTCACGCAATAATTCCTGCTTAACTTCTGGAATTAAAGCTTCATTCAAATAATCTTCTTTTGATTCATAGCCAAGATTTTTGGCATACTGTTCTAAATCACCATTTGCATACTCGGCATATTCGTCTTCTCTTTCTTTCACTAACTGATCAATTTTGTCCTGATCTGTTATTTCTTGATCAGCAATCTTATCAAGCATTGATGAAACGACAGTTTGTGCTCCATAATTTTGTAACAGATATTCAAAATAATCTTGTTTTGTAATATTTAATTCACTTCCAGTCACCAAAGCATCTTCATGATCAGAAACTTTTACACTATATTGTGAAGAAGAACATCCATATAGTAAACTACCACATAAAAGTAACATAACAACTTTCTTCATTATGCGTTCTCCTTTCTTGCATCATTGCGAATATCTATATTTTCCTTAATGATATTTTGAATTGTTTGTTTAATCGTATCATCATGATATTCAATTTCGTACGTCTGGAAAGCAAGATAAACCATATAGTCATCATATGTCAATAAAGGTGAATCAACATCAACAGTTTTTAATTCCTTTTTTATATCTTCTTTATTAGTATTTGTGCATTTTAAGAAATAGCAACCATCACTGCCTTGAATTTTTTTACTGACTTCACCTTCTTTTAATGTTAGAGCCATAGTTTGAACTTCATCACCATATGTGCTTGATAAATCAGTCTTTTTGTCAACAATACCGATATGACCTTTGGCACTTTTTGTATTATCATCATCAGAGTAATCATAGGCAATGTCTTCAAAACTTTTATTTGTTTTTAATAGTGATTCCACTTCTTTTAATTTTTCATTTTCTTCTTCAGTAGGATTTTCTGGATCACTCATAGAAACTTTAATTAAAGAAATCATTCGAGGTGTTGCCTGTTGATAATAATCATCAAAGACTTCATCGAAGTGGTCATTGACATATTTCTTTAAGAATTCAGCATATTGCAAAGACTGAACTAAAGAATCACGATATTCTTCCATATTTTTAACACCTGTTGATTCTAAGGCATTCTGTAATTCTTCCTGGGCAGTATCACCATATTGATTTTCATAATTGGTTTCAATGTTTTCTACCAACTCATCAGCATTTTCTTCCATATCATCAGTTGCCGGGAAATTTTGACGAATTAACTGATCTAAAACATAAGAAAACAAAGCTTGTTTTCCTTGAGTTGACGTAGCTAAATCTTGATAAAGATCATCAGCTAAAAGATTTGTTTTGTCAATAGCAGCAACAACATCTTTTCCATCTTCTTGGACAGTTTTTGAACTACAGCCACTTAATAAAAGAATGCCAGCAAGTGCAAAACTTATAAGTTTTTTTTGTTTCATAAGAACCTCCTTGATATAAACAATATTATTATACACAATCTTTAGATTTTTTCAACTTTTGTAGGCAAGAACACAAAATTTACGATGATTTTACCATAATATATAGTGTGCATAGGAGGAATAATTATGAAAGAACATTCAGATGGTTTAACAAGTGAAACTATTATCGCATTAAGTCTATTTATCATGATTATATTATTTATGTTTATAAAGGGGGAATGGATATGTTAGCACATCAAGGATCATTTACACTTATTTTAGTCCTGTTTATTTTATTAGTAATCATTTGTGGTATTTGTTAAAAGACAGCAATTGCTGTCTTTTATAAGTTATTCATTCATAAAAAGAGGTCATAATAAATTTAATTATCGTATCACTTGACTGAATAAACAAATTACGTAAAATATATCTTCGAAAGGGGCGATTTTATGTCGACTTTAAAAATAGAAAATCTACATGTAGAAGTAGGAGAAAAAGAAATTTTAAAAGGATTAAATTTAGAAATTCACACAGGTGAAGTTCATGCAATTATGGGTCCTAATGGGAATGGAAAATCAACATTACTTTCTACTATTATGGGACATCCTAAATATAAGGTTACAAATGGAAAGATCACACTTGATGGACAAGATGTGCTGGCTATGAGTGTTGATGAACGTGCAAGAGCTGGATTGTTTTTAGGAATGCAGTATCCTCAAGAAATTCCGGGTATTACAAATTCTGATTTTTTAAGAGCAGCCATCAATGCCAAAAGAGAAGAACCTATTTCTTTATTCAAATTTATCCGTATGTTAGATAAAAATATTGAAGAATTAGGAATGGATGAAAACCTTGCACACCGTTATTTGAATGAAGGTTTTTCTGGTGGTGAAAAGAAACGTAATGAAATCTTACAAATGAAGCTTTTACAGCCACGTTTTGCATTACTTGATGAAATCGATTCAGGTTTAGATGTAGATGCTTTAAGAGTCGTCGCTGAAGCTATCAATTCTATGCGTAGTGATGATTTTGGCTGTGTAATGGTTTCACATTATGAAAGAATGTTTGAATTAGTGCAACCAACACATGTTCATGTTTTAGTTCAGGGACAAATTGTGATGAGTGGCGGATATGAATTGATTGAAAAGATTGATCAGGAAGGTTATGAATGGGTGAAAGAATTAGGTTATGAAATTGAACAGAATGAAAGACAACCTATTATTTTAGAAGCTTGTGGAAAAAAGGGACAATAAAATGATATCAGAACAATTGCTTACTAGGATCAAACCTTTTATTGACCTACAACAACCTCAATCTTATTATCTGATTCTTTCATCAAAGACATCTTCTCAAATGCATTTACCACAGGATGTTTTTTATCAAGAGGGTGTTTTAACTTTCAAAAATAAACAGCCAGTGACATTTTATATGATTTATGATGGACAGGAAGATTTACATATGGATATGCATTTTCAAGCATATTGTCAGGTTGATCTCATTGAAATAAAACTTCTTTCATCACAGTGTCATTTATATAAAACAATGCGTCTTGATGAAGGTGCTACTGTCCATGCTTTTAGTGAGAATCTTTCACAATCATCCCAAAGTCACGAAGATGTTTATTTAGAGGCTTATGCAAGTTGTCAATGTGGTTATTCTGAGTTGTCTGATGACGCTTTTGAAGGTGTTTATCACTTCTATTTGGATGGGGTAGAAGCTTCAGCAAAAGTGCGTACAGCCATTCTTGCTAAGGATATAGAAAGCAAACATTATGAAATTCTTATTCAGCATAATCAACCTATGACACATGGTCAAATGGATAATTATGGTGTTGTGAAAGATCAGGCAAAACTTGTGATTGATGGAATTGGAACGATTACCAAAGGGCAACATGGCTCAGCTGCCCATCAGACCAATAAAATTATGATGTTTGATGAATCTTGTCAGGCTTGTGCGAATCCTTATTTATACATTGATGACTATGATGTTCAGGCTTCTCATGCAGCTGCAGTAGGGAAAATGGATGAAGAACATCTTTATTATCTCCAAAGTCGAGGTTTAAGTAAAAAACAGGCCATGCAGCTTATTACTTATGGATATTTAATGCCAGTTGTAGAAGTTATTGATAATGAAATGATGAAAAAGCATTTTGAAGAATCCTTATCAAAGGTAGGTGCTTAAAATGTTTGATGTCAATCAAATTAGAAAAGATTTTCCAATGTTAAATGGCAAAAAGATGCAAGGACATCCATTGATTTATTTAGATAATGGTGCAACAACATTAAAACCACAAGTTGTTATTGAGAGTGTGTGTGATTATTTAACAAATTATTCTGGAAACGCACATCGTGGAGATTATGATTTATCCCATGAAGTTGATGAGCATTATGAACAGAGCCGAGAGATTGTTCGACAATTTATCAATGCAAAAAGAAAAGAAGAAATTGTTTTTACTTCAGGATCAACAGACTCTTTAAATATGATTGCCTATGGCTATGGATTAACGCATTTAAAAGCCAATGATGAAATTTTAATTACTGTTGCTGAACACGCTTCTAATACTTTGCCCTGGTTTGATGTTGCACGTTTAACAGGGGCAACAGTTCATTATATTAATCTAGATGAAACAGGACGTTTAACTTTAGAAAACGTTCAAAAAGCTGTCACAGAAAAGACAAAAATTATTGCTGTGGCGGAAGTAACCAATGTGCTTGGATATCAGGCACCGATGAAAGATATCTGCCAGTTTGCTCATGAACGTGGGATTGTAGTTGTGGTTGATGGTGCCCAAAGTGTACCACATCAAGCAACAGATGTGCAGGATACTGATATAGATTTTTTAGCTTTTTCAGGGCATAAAATGTGTGGACCTACAGGTATTGGTGTCATGTATGGAAAATATGATTTACTAAAAGATATGAAACCGACACGTTTAGGTGGTGGTTCCAATTCACGTTATAACAGTTGTGGTGTTGTCACTTTAAAAGATCCACCTTATCGCTTTGAAGCAGGAACTCCCCATATTGAAGGGGCCATTGGTCTTGCAACAGCTATGCAGTATTTAATGAAAATAGGCATGAATGATATTCATGAATATGAACAGGAACTGAGACAATATTGTATACAAAAAATGTTACAACTGGATAATGTTCAAGTGTATAATCCTCATTCTATGGGAGCTATTGCCTTTAATATAAAAGGAGTTTTTTCACAGGATGCTGCAAGTTTGTTTAATAGCTATGGGATTGCTATTCGAGCAGGACAGCACTGTGCGAAAATTTTAGATGAATTTTTAAAAGTTTCAACAACTCTACGTGCTTCGTTTTATTTTTATAATACGAAAGAAGAAATTGATGCTTTTATTGAGGTATGTAAAAAAGGAGATGATTTTTTAGATGCATTCTTTAAATGATCCTCAATTATTGAGAGAAATTATTATGGATCATTATGAACATCCACGTAATCGTGGGCTTGTGGATGATGATTCTTATTTGAAAATTAATATGAATTCCCAAACATGTATTGATAATTTAGATATTCAAGTCAAATTTGATGGAGATAAAATTGAAGATGTGCGCTATGATGGTGAAGCCTGTGCAATTTGTACATCTTCAACATCTATTATGAGTGAACTTGTCAAAGGAAAAACAAAACAGGAAGCACAAAAAATCATTGATAATTATATGAATATGATTTATGAAAAAGATTATGATCCAGAAATTTTAGAAGAAGCTATTGCATTTCAAAATACATACAAACAGGCCAATCGTATTAAATGTGCAACGCTTGGCTGGAATGGATTAGTCGCATTGATGAAAGAAAGTGAGGAATAGATATGGCAAATATAGATATGGATATTCCTTCAATGAAAAATGATTATGATTTTAAAGATGAAGATGTATCTGTTTTTAAAACACCTAAAGGTTTAAATGAAGATATTGTCAGAGAAATTTCAGCCATAAAAAAAGAACCAGAATGGATGCTGGAATATCGTTTAAAATCTTTAAAATGTTTCTTAGAAAAACCAATGCCAACATGGGGTGTTGATTTAAGCCAGATGAATTTTGATGAATATACATATTACAATCGTCCAAGTGATCATTTATCTGATAAATGGGATGAAGTTCCTGAAACAATTAAAAACACCTTCAACAAGTTAGGAATTCCTGAAGCTGAACAAAAATTTTTAGCCGGAGCTTCAGCACAATATGAATCTGAAGTTGTTTATCATAATATGTTGGAAGAAGTTAAAGAAAAAGGGGTTATTTTCTTAGATATTGATAGTGGTTTAAGAGAATATCCAGAAATCTTTAAGAAATATTTTGATACAGTCATTCCTTATAATGATAATAAGTTTTCTGCTTTAAATGGTGCGGTCTGGTCAGGTGGTTCATTTATCTACGTTCCACCAGGTGTGAAACTTGATAAGCCTTTACAGTCTTATTTTAGAATCAATAGTGAACGAATGGCACAGTTTGAAAGAACTTTGATTATTGTAGATAAAGGATCAGATATTCATTATGTAGAAGGGTGTACAGCACCATCTTATTCTAAGGATTCCTTACATGCTGGTGTTGTAGAAATTGTTGTTTTAGAAGGAGCAAAATGTCGTTATACAACCATTCAGAACTGGTCTAAGAATATTTATAATCTTGTTACACAACGCGCCAAAGTCTATAAAAATGGATCAATGGAATGGGTTGATGGTAATATTGGTTCAGCTGTCACTATGAAATATCCAACTTGTGTTTTAGCTGGCGAAGGTGCAAAAGGGACTTGTATAACGATTGCTGTAGCTGATAGTCATCAGATTTTGGATTCAGGTGCAAAAATGATTCATTTGGCTCCTCATACATCTAGTCAGATTATTTCTAAATCAATTTCTCGTAATGGTGGTAAAGTGAACTATCGCGGTCTTGTCAGACATCAAAAAAATGCCATTGATTCAAAAAGTAAGGTAGAATGTGATACATTGATCTTAGATGAACAATCAACAAGTGATACGGTTCCTACAAATATGATGTTGAACAATGAATCCATCATTGAACACGAAGCAACTGTATCAAAGGTTTCTGAAGATCAGCTTTTCTATCTGATGAGTCGAGGTTTAACAAAAGAACAGGCAACAGAAATGATTGTCATGGGCTTTATTGAACCATTCTCAAGAGAATTACCGATGGAATATGCAGTTGAGCTCAACCAGCTTATTAAACTGGATATGGGAGAAAATAGTATTGGATAAACAACTGTTACGTAAGATTATGAAAGAAAAACGTCTGGCACTGACATCACAGACGTTTTCTTTATATAATCAACAAATACTTTCTAAGGTATTAACTCATCCTCGTGTTCAAAAAGCCAAAATCATAGGTTGTTATGTATCTTTACCTCGTGAAGTAGATACCTTAGCGATTATTCAGACCTTGTTATTACATAAGCGTGTATGTGTTCCTAAAGTAGAAGGGTCACAAATGAATTTTTATGAAATTCATTCGCTTGATGAACTTCATTCAGGATGTTTTCATGTCCTTGAACCTGTAACATCACATTTCATAGAGCCTGGGGACATTGATTGTATGCTTGTTCCTTTGTTGGCTTATGATCAAAACAACTATCGTGTTGGCTATGGAAAAGGTTATTATGATCGTTATTTTCAAAGAAATTTTCATGGTTATAAGATGGGTTTAGCTTTTTCTTTTCAATATGTTGATCATATTGATTATGATGTATACGATTATCCTTTAGATGAGATTATTCATGAAATGTCATAGTAATATGACATTTTTTGATATGAGAAACATATAATATTTTGGTGAAAGAGAATGAAAAAGTGGATCATTACTGTTGTGGTTTTATGTTTATTGTTGATGACTGGGCTGGGAATTGTTTATGTACAATTGATTCCTTTTATTAAAGAATATGGTCAGATGGAAATAGAACGCTTTAATCAGTTGGTGATTTCACACAGTTATTTTACAGATCAAAAACAATATGATGAACTGGTTATTATTGAAAGAAATGAAGAAAATGAAATTGCATTGCTTGATTTTGATGTGGTTAAAGTCAATCAATTAGCCAATAGAATTGTTTTGGATATAGAAAATATATATTCACAAATAGAAAATGGCACATATCAGGCTCAAGATGAAAGTTATTACCAAAGACGCATGGAAGAAGTCAGTCAGACAGGTATCATTGCTTCACTTTCTTTGAATACCCTTTTTCATCTTCCTTCCTTTTTGATGCTGCCATCCATCCCATTGACTTATAAGCACCTGTCCAGTGTCGGTAGCAGCATTTCAAAAAAAATTGAAAATTATGGTGTCAATCATGTCATGATTGAACTCTCCATTGATATTAAAATGAATATAGCCATGATTTATCCTTTTTTTGAACAATATCATACTCAAGTCATTTCTATTCCTATTTTGTTAGAAATTTTTCAAGGACAAGTTCCTTTAGTTTATTCCTCATAGAAAGAAGAATGCAAGTGCAAGAATTATTAAAAATGTATTATCATATCGATTGTTCTTTAGATTCAACAGGTTATTTCTATGTTGGAGGACAGCTTTATTATTTATCATTGGTTCAAGAACCCCAAGACTTTTTAAATCGATATCATTATTATCGTTATTTGATGCATCAATGTGGTATGAAAGGTTATGAAATTGTTAGAAATATTTATCAGGAATTATTTACACAGGGTTATGTGTTGCTTCTTTATCAAAAAGATCATTTCTCATTAAAACAATATATTCATCAGACAATGATGATCTACCGATTTCCTAAATTAAAAGTTCAACAGATTAAAGAACAGTGGATTTGTAAGATTGATCAGGCTAGAGAAAAAGTCAAAGACTATGCTTACAGCTTTAAACATGACCAAGATATTATTTCACTCATTTATTATTATTGTGGTCTTGGAGAAAACAGTATTAATATATTAAATTATATCTTACAGATTGATAAACAGGCTTCTTTGCCTGTGTCTTTATCTTTGACACAGCCTTTTTTTGAATATGTTTATGAACTTCTTAATCCCTGCTGTTATATTTTTTCAACACGTATGAGGCATCTTTCATGTCTAGTATCAAGTCAAATAATCACATATGTTCAATTACAAAATATATTAGAAACACATTACTTTGATGTTTATGAAATCATTTATTTATATGCCAGAATGTTATATCCTTCTTATTTTTTTGAATGTTTACTACAAGGTTTACTTGATGAAAAAAAGGTTGCATTTTTTTATCAGCAAATGAAACAAAGTCAAGATATGTATGCACAAATGTTCAGGATTCTATCTTTTTATGTGACACTACCTAAAATCAGTTGGATAAATTGTTGAAATATGGTATAATATTGCACAGTTAGTTGAGAGGGTTGTCGTATGGATTTAATTAATAGTATAAAAAGAAATGAAAGTATAAGAGAATCACTGATTCGTTTAAAAGCATCATCTCAATGTGATTCTTTACTTCAAAAAGATCAACAATTCAAACAGAAATTAATTGAATTTTTATCTCATGAAGATCCTAAAGTGCGTAAAAACAGTGCCATATTACTTGGAAAATATGCCAATACTGTCAATATATTATTAGATGCCTATGATCAAGAACAAACAGAATATGTCAAAGAAGCCTATTTGACTGGAATTGCCCAGCAAGATTGTCGTGCCTATATTCAAAGATTGAAAGATATTCAAAATCAATTGATTCATGCTTCTGAAATGACAAAACATATTCAGGCACAATTAAAGATATTGAATCCCCTGATTTTAAAAAATCAGGTACATAAACGTAAAATCATTAAATTAAAACACGAACCAGTTGATGTTGTTTTAACATCTTTACCTTATTATCAGTTTGTTTTATTTGAATCTGTTTTGCATTTAAAATATAAACCAGTGACACAAGGAGTTCTGGTACGTACAGATTCTTTATACGATCTTTTAAATATTAGAACTTATCATGATATGTTGATTCCCTTAGCTGGAGCTACAGGGTTAAATATTGATTTGGATAGTATTATGGCTGGTTTTCAAAGATGTCATTTAGAAACGATTTTAGATAAACTTTATGATGATCATTCATTGTTTTATTTTAGAGTTGCGGATGAAACAAGAGAAAAACATCCTGCTTTAATTAAAAAAGTTTCACAAAAGATCTTTGAACTCTATCCAGATCGTCTGTTGAATACAACTGATGGTTATGATATTGAAATTGTGCTTAAAGAAATGAAAAAAGATAAGGTTAATGCTTATTTGAGATTAACGCATTTAAAAAGTTCTCGTTTTGAATATCGTCGTGAAATTATTTCTAATTCAATGCAGCCTTATATTGCTGCAACACTTGTACAACTTGCAAAACCTTATATGAAAGAACAAGGAAAGGTGCTTGATCCTTTTGTTGGTTGTGGAACTTTGTTGATTGAAAAAAATTATGTTGTACCTTCAAAATTTGCGATGGGAATAGATGTTTTTGGTAAAGGAATTGAAGCAGCAAGAAAGAATAGTAAAGCAGCAGGACAAAACATTTATTTTGTGCATAAAGATGCCCTGCGTTTTGTAAACAATGAAATGTTTGATGAAATCATTACAGATATGCCAACTTTACCTCAAATGAATGATCCTCAATTATTGCATGAACTCTATGACCGTTTCTTTGCTCGTATTCATTGTCTTGTCAAACCAAAAGGCTATGTTTTTCTATATACGAGTGAAATCTCACTGGTACGTAAAAATTTAAGATTACAGGAAGGATATCTCACACTTGTTGAACATTATGAAATTCCTCGTGGGAAAAATATGTTTTATTTCTTTATTATGCAGTTAAAATAACCTACGCTATGTAGGTTATTTTCCATATTCAATGAAAGGAGTCAATCAATGTCTATTTTATTCTTTTTCATTCTTATTCCACCTATTTTGTATTTTCAATTTTATTTTCGAAGAATCATTCTATGCTTTTATCCCCATCCAAACATATTTATACGTCTTTTCAGCTGGATTTTTGCTTTGCTTTTTGTTTTACCAGCATATAATCTTTTTCGTTTTTGGGCTGTTGTTGTTTATCATTTGTTTGCTTTTGCATTAATCTGTGATCTTGTGATGTGGATTTTACATCAAAGAAAAGTTCATAATATATTGTTAAATAAGATTTATCATTTAGGAGTGATTCCTTTACTTTGTTTAGCAATTCTTTTAGGATATGCTTATTATCATCTGCAAGATGTACAAACTGTTCATTATACAGTTACAACATCGAAATCATTATCAAAAGATTATACAATCGCTTTTATAAGCGATTTACATTTTCCTACGACCATGAATCAAAAAAAGCTCCAGAAGTATTGTCAAGATATATCTAAAGAAAAACCGGATCTGGTATTGTTGGGTGGAGATATTGTTGATGAAAGAACATCATATCAGGAAATGAAACAAACATTTGAAACATTATCAACGATTGAAAGTCAATATGGTATTTATTATGTATATGGTAATCATGATCAAGCTTTATATGTTGAAAAACCTGCTTTTACACCAGAAATGTTGAAACAGACAATAGAAGATTGTCATATTCATATTTTATGTGATGAAGTGGTATCTATTCATGATGATATTGTCTTGATTGGACGTGATGATCGTAGTCATCAAAGACTTCCTTTAGAAACAATAATCGAAGATATATCTCATGATAAGTTTTTATTGTTGATGGATCATCAGCCAGTAGACTTAGAAAAAAATAATCAGCTAGGGATTGATTTGCAAGTTTCCGGACATACACATGGTGGACAGATTTTTCCTGTAGGTATTTTAAGTCAATGGCTGGGCTTTGGTGAAATGAATTATGGTTATCGCCAACTGTCTTCTATGCAAGTCATTGTTTCCTCAGGTATTGCAGGATGGGGTTATCCTTTAAGAACAGGTTCTCAATCAGAATATGTGATGATTCATATACAAAGTCATCATTGATAGAAAGAGATAGGTTATTAAAACTTATCTTTTTTTATGCTTTTGATTGAAAATAATATATTTAAGTATTACAATATATTTAGTAATACTAAATAGAAAAGAAGTGATTCAATGAATGAAAGATATGAACGACAATTAAAGAAAGGAATTTTAGAAATATTAGTTTTACAACTTCTTTTAAAAGAAAAAATGTATGGTTATCAAATGATTTTATGTATGAAAGAAAAGAGTCAGGGCATGTTTGAGATGAAAGAAGGAACACTTTATCCTATATTATATCGTTTAGAAGATGATGGACTTGTAGAAAGTCAATGGAGTGTGCCTCAAAATAAAGAATCATCTCGAAAATATTATTGCTTAACTGAAAAAGGAAAAGAACAATTAAAGGCTCTTAAATTATTATGGAAAAGATATGTCAAAGCAGTTGATGAAATATTAGGAGATGAGGATCATGAATAAAAAACAATATATTAAAAAAGTCGTAAAATTATTGGGATGTTCTCGACAACAGAAAAGAAAGATTCAGCTGGATTTAGAAAACGATATCGAAATGGCGTTGAAACAGGGAGAATCTTTAGAAGATATTATACAAAGAATGGGGGCACCAGAAGAAGTAGCACGAGAATTTAATGAAAATATGGGTGTGCAACCACCTCGTTCACATAAAAAAATGATTATCATTATCATAGGCATTCTTGTTGGTGTGGGCTTAGCTGTTTTTCTATTTATACGTTCTATGATTCCAGAGTATACTGATCTTCAAGATTCTTCCTATTTTCAACAAGAACAAGTGGCTCAAATCATGGCAGAAGTCATTTTAGATGTTTCACCTTTAGATGAACAAAGTTTGATTGAACGTTGCGATGAAACAATGGCACAAACTTTAACAGAACATTCGTTAAGTGAAGCTTTAGAATCATTAGGTGAATTAGGTGATTTTCAGCGTATTACAAGCGAAAGATATGTTGAAGTCAATCAAAATGGTTATATTTGTGTCATTGGTGAAATTGTGGCATTATATCAAAAAAGAAGTGTGACTTATACGATTACACTTGATCAAAATTATCAGTTAGCAGGATTATACATGAAATGAAAGAAAATATAACATCTTTAATCCTAGCAATAGCATGTTTTGTGATAGCAAAGGCACATTTTGAGGGGAATGTATCTTCTATTCATAGCTATCATCTTAGACGTATTCAAGAAGGAAATCTTAAGGATTATGCTAGAACAATGGGGACAGGTATGTTAATAATTGGTCTAGGTTGTTTGATGAATCTTTTGGCTCGTTTATTTCATTTATTTATATTAGGTAAAATAGGTGTGGTCATTGGACTTGTTGTCGGGATTGTTATGATGATCTATGCTCAGATGAAATATAATCATGGTATCTTTTAGGAGGAAATTTTATGGGTATCATTTTATTTATTATATTTTTGATAGTATCGCTTTTGTTGCTGATGGGGAAAGGTAGTTTTTTAATTGCTGGATATAATACAGCCAGTGCAAAAGAAAAGGCACAATATAATGAAAAAAAGCTATGTCGTATTGTCGGTGTTGGTTTACTTATAGTAACCTTAGGAATAGGTTCATTGATGATTTTTGACTCTCTTGGACTTTATTTGATGGTTGGTTCATTTCTTATAGGAATCGCTATTATTTTGATAGGAAGTCAATTTGCCACTATTGTTCCAGTTAAAAAATTAAATCGTTCACTGATAGGAAGTATGATAGCTGTTTTATTGATAAGTGGATTGATATGTTTTGTGATGTTTACAGGAAATATTCAAATTGAATATCAAAGCACTTCACTACACTTATCTGGTTCACTTGTTTCTGATTCACAAATAAATTATGAGGATATTGTTCAAATAGAATATCGTGAAGATTTTGATGTTGGAAGAAAGAAGAATGGTGTAAATAATGCAAAAATTGAGGCAGGAAGATATGAAAATGATGAACTAGGAATTTATCGTCTGTATAGCTATACAAATAGTCCCGCTTATGTTTTGATAGAAACGAAAGAGGGATGGTATGTTATAAGTGATCAGACAGAAAAACAGACATTTAAGCATTATCAAAAATTACAATCTATACTAAAATAACGTGGCTTAGCCACGTTATTTCTATTATTTGTAGAATAAAGAGAAGAATTTTGAAAAACTCGCACAATTAAAATAATTCTCACATTTCACCCAAGAAGGGCAAGTTTTAGGTTGTTGGACTAATGAGAAATAATCAAAAGAAACGTTCATAATTTTACCTCCTCTATGATGATGAATTTTTATTGACACTTATATTATATGTCTTTTTTGATAAAAGAAAAGGAGCTGAGAATATAAATATATCTGTTGATTTTTGTGCAATTTGCACAAATATAAGTGTATAATAAAAGAGAGTGGGTGAGAGTATGGGATTTACAATCGAAGATGCTTTAAATGAAACAAAAAACTTATATCAATTAACATTGTTGTGTGGTGAAAAAGGTTGTGCTAATGCGATGAGCTGGGTTCATCTGATAGAAGATACAACGACGATTCAGCAATTATGGGGTAAAGAATTGATTGTGACAAGTGGGCTTGGCTTTCAAAAAGAAGGAGCTTTATTAAAACTTGTTGAATATCTTGTCAAATATCATAGTGTCGGTTTGATTATTAATACTGGAAAATATATATTTGAAGTTCCCCAAGATGTTTTAGATTATTGTGAAGCTAATGATTTTCCTTTACTTGTTTCACCATGGCATATTCACATGATGGATTTAATTAAAGATTTTTGTATGCGTTGTTTATTTTCACAAAGAGAAGATTATCAGATTACACAATATTTTCAAAATATTTTTAGTGATCCACGAACAATTGAAGAAAACAGAGTGGAACTTATGCGACATTTTGATGTAGATGGCAGTTTTCAAGTTTTGCTTATAGATATTGAAGATGCCAGTCAGTATAGTGAAATTGAAAGAAGAAAATTATCCATGCAGTTGCAGCTTTATTTTGAAAAAATAGAATGTCCTTATAGTTTTTTCTGGTATGATGGCTATTATGTTTTAATTGTTAATAATTTGTTAGAAGATGTTTTTTTGAATCTTGTTCATTCAATGTATCGTCGTGCTAAAGGAAGAATGAAAGTCAAATCTTTGTATGTTGGAATTGGAACAAAGATGTCGGATATCAGACAATTACATTTAAGCTATCAAAGAGCTTTATCAGCAGTTGCTCTAGCAAGATTGTTTGAAAAAAATATTATGTGTTTTGACGAGATGGGAATTTATCAGATTTTATTTTCTATTCAAGATCAAAAGATTCTTTCTGATATGTATCATCACTTACTGGATGTATTGATTCACTATGATCAAAAACATCATGGAGAATTAGAAAAAACATTGTATTATTATTTAAAATATGATGGAAGTCCACAAAAAATTGCTAAAAATATGTATACTCATCGTAATACTGTCAATTATCGCATTGAAAAGATTAAGAAGTTATTAAATAATGATTTAGATACTTTTGAAGATAAATTTCCGTATATGATGGCTTTTTATATTGCGAAAATGATGAAATAAAAAGAAATAAAAATTTTGGTTAGAAAATTTCTATTTTCTTTTTATTTTTTTGCTTGACGAGTGCATATCCGTATGCTATTATAAGGGAGCACTAGAAAATGGAGGTTTAGCTCAGTTGGGAGAGCATCTGCCTTACAAGCAGAGGGTCAGCGGTTCGAGCCCGTTAACCTCCACCATTTATTTGCCGGCTTAGCTCAATTGGTAGAGCAACTGACTTGTAATCAGTAGGTTGAGGGTTCAAGTCCTTTAGCCGGCACCATATACGGGGAGGTAGCGAAGTGGCTAAACGCGGCTGACTGTAACTCAGTTCCTTTCGGTTCGGTGGTTCGAATCCGCCCCTCCCCACCATCTTGTTGGGATATAGCCAAGCGGTAAGGCAACAGACTTTGACTCTGTCATTGCGCTGGTTCGAATCCAGCTATCCCAGCCATTCTTGACCCGCTAGCTCAGTAGGTAGAGCATCTGACTTTTAATCAGAGGGTCAGGCGTTCGAGTCGCCTGCGGGTCACCATTCAATGAAAATGCGGGTGTAGTTCAATGGTAGAACTTCAGCCTTCCAAGCTGACTACGTGGGTTCGATTCCCATCACCCGCTCCAATGAAGTTTAAATATTTTTATATAAGGATCAAACAAAAATATTAGACTTGTTTGTTTTTTTTATTTAATATAATGTTGCCCTACAAAGTTAAAGAAGAAACCTCAAAATTGATATCAAATTTTAGAGGTTTCTTCTTTTGTTTTATAATATAATAGCATCATTAGCAGTATATGTTTCAAGTGAATTTTCTTTGACTTGTATACATATATAAGTTATTGAACTATTTTTAGAAGCAAAAAATTGACGTTTTGCTTGTGGAGATATTTTTATCCAATCACCAGCTGTTAAAACAATTTCTTCACTATCAATAATAGCTTTTCCAGAACCATTGATTATATAATAGATTTCTTCATTTCTTTTATGGGAATGAATAAAAGGAATATTTTGTCCGGCTGGTAAGGTATTGATACTAATTTCTGCACCTGTTAATTCTAATTGATCATGTAATTCTATTCTTGGTTTATTTTCGATACTTGTTTTTTTGTAATTTGACATTTCCATATTCTCCTTTCGTTTATACTAAAATTTATATCAAAGAATTAGGTTAAAGACAAGTACGCACTTTAAAGTAACTACTTGTTCTATTTTATATATATGTTATAATCATTGTGAAATTGAAAGAATTATAAATAAATACGTTGAAATGAAACTATAGGTAGAATGTGGGGTTAAGATGAGAAAAAAAGAGGATTTGCCAGAATGTCCTGTTGCGACAACAATATCTTTAGTAGGTAACAAATGGAAACTATTAATAATAAGAAATCTAATGAAACGAAATTGGAGATTTAATGAACTCCAAAGATCTTTAGATGGAATATCTCAAAAAGTATTAACGACAAGTTTGAGAAGCTTGGAAAGTGATGGCATTATATATAGGAAAGATTATCATGTCAACCCTCCGAAAGTTGAATATGGAATGACAGAGCTGGGATTAGAATTGAGTCAATTACTTGATATAATGGCTTCTTTTGGTGAATTTTATAAATCAAAATTGTAATAAAAAAGAGGAACATATGGTATATTGTATTAAGGATATTATTAAAAATATAAATATAGTTATTGGTTGTGATATAGGTTGTTCGTACTGTTATGCAAGAATAAATAACCGTAGATTTCATACAACGGATAATTTTAATATTCCTGTATTTTTTGAAAGTAAATTAAAGATGCTAGATAATAAGAGATATAGTGCATATCTTTTAACAGGACAAAGTGATTTAAGTGGCTGGAAGCAAGAATGGTTAAATAAAGTGTATGAAAAAATGAAAGAAAATCAACATACACAGTATATTTTTTTAACAAAAAGACCAGATAAAATAAAGTTGGATTTTACTTTGGATAATGGTTGGTTTGGTGTGACTGTGACATCATCAAAAGAAAAAGAGAAAATTGATTTTTTAAGACAAAATATAAATGCTAAACATTATCATATAACGTTCGAACCGCTTTTTGATGATATAGGAGAATTAGATTTAACAGATATTTCATGGATTGTTATAGGGACAGAAACAGGAAATAGAAAAAATAAGTCATATACAAAAAGAGAGTGGCTATACAATATATATAATCAAGCCAAAGAAAAAAATATCCCTGTATTTATGAAAGAAGATTTATTAGGAATTATAGAAGAAAATGAATTTATACAAGAATTTCCTGTGGAATTTGGAGAATGAAGATGATGACATTAAAAGATATTATAATTAGAGAAATAAGAGTGAAGAATATTTTGACGAAATCAAATCTGCCAATAGCAGGATATTCAATTAATCCTTATGTTGGTTGCCCTTTTTCTTGTCGATATTGTTATGCGGATTTTATGAAAAGATTTACAGGTCATAAAGAACATTGGGGTATGTTTTTAGATGTTAAAATGTGGACTCAAATAAAAAATCCAGAAAAATACAAAGGACAAACAATGATTATTGGATCCGTAACAGATGGATATAATTATTTTGAAGCCAAATATAAAAGAACAAGAGCATTTTTAGAAGAAATGAAGGGAAGCGGTATAAATCTTATTATAACTACAAAATCTAATTTGGTTCTTCGAGATATAGATTTAATAAAAACTTATCCTAATTCTATGGTTGCTTGGTCAATCAATACTTTAGATGAAAACTTTAAAAAAGAGATGGAAAATACGCCATCAATTCAATCGAGAATTGATGCAATGAAAAAATTTCATGAATCAGGAATAAGAACAACATGTTTTATTTCTCCGATATTTCCGGGAATTACTAATGTTGTTTCTATTATAGAAGAAATCAAAGATTTTTGTGATTATATATGGCTTGAAAATCTGAATTTAAGAGGAGGATTCAAGTCGAATATCATTAATTATATAAACGAGAAAAATTCAGAACTTAAAGATTTATATACACAAATATATACTCAAAAAGACATGTCATATTGGCAGGAATTAGATAAAAGTATCAATCAATATGCTAAAGAAAATGGCTTTATATATGTTATTGATAAGGAACCATTTTTAAGAAATCCTCATGATAAACCTATAATCATTAATTATTTTTATCATGATAAGATTAAACAGTCATCAAAAAATAAGTAAAATGATAACTTACAATTCATGATGAGTTGTAAGTTTTTTATTTTTATATAATAAAATAAGAAGTGATTTCTCACTTCTTATACACCTGGTTTTCCAAGTAATTTAAACATGTTTTTCTTATAAACTTCTACACCTGGCTGGTTAAATGGATTGACACCTAATAAATATACTGATAAAGCACATGCTTTTTCAAAGAAATAAACCATATATCCAAATGAATAAGGTGTTAATTCATCAAGAGTAATTTGAATGTTTGGAACATTACCAGTATTCACATGGGCATCTATTGTTCCTTCACATGCTTTTTTATTAACATAATCAACAGTTTTACCAGCAAGATAGTTTAAATTATCTAAATTATCTGGATCACTAGGAATTTCTAAATCAGAAATAGGTTTTTCAATTTTTAAGACAGTTTCATATAAAACTTTGCTTCCTTCTTGAATGAATTGTCCAAGTGAATGTAAATCAGTTGAGAAAGTGGCACTTGTAGGTAAGATACCTTTTCCTTCTTTACCTTCTGATTCTCCAAATAATTGTTTCCACCATTCAGCAGTTTGTGCTAATTGTAATTCATATGTGACAAACATTTCAGCTGGATAACCTTGTTTTGATAACATTTGTCTAGCGACACCATATTGATAAGCGCTGTTTTCTAATAAGTCAGGATTACTGTATTCTGCTCTTGCATCAGCTGCACCTTTCATCATAGCGTCAATATCAATACCAGCCATAGCGATAGGGAATAAACCAACAGCAGTTAAAACAGAATAACGTCCACCAACATCATCAGGCACAACAAACGTTGTATATCCTTCATTAGTTGCTAAAGTTTTTAATGCACCTTTTTCTTTATCTGTTGTCGCAACAATTCTCTTTCTAGCCACTTCTTTTCCTTTTGTTGATTCTAGTAATTCTTTAAAGATTCTAAATGCAATAGAAGTTTCAGTTGTTGTACCAGATTTAGAAATAACATTAATCGCAAATTCTTTATCTTTGACATATTCTTTAACTTGAGATAAGTAGTTTGATGAGAATGTATTCCCAATATAAATGATCTGTACTGGATTTGTAGGATATAAACCATTTAAGGCTTCAATAGCAGCTCTTGCTCCTAAATAAGAACCACCAATACCACAAACTAATAAAACATCAATTTCATCTTTTAACTCATTGACTTTCGCTTTAATGGCTTCTACTTCAGCTTTATCATAATTCACAGGTAAGTCAACCCATCCTAAAAAATCACTTCCTTGACCTGTTTTATTATGGATCATATCATGGATTTGAGCAACCTGTTCTTTATATGATTCCATACTTTCAGTTAATTTTGCTTTTGATAAATCAACTTTAATCATTATTCTTCCTCCTTGATTACGCCTTGTGCTATCCACTCAGGCAATTTTTCTTTTAGTGGGTAAAATCCCAAAGGTGTTTCTTGTATCTTTTCTCGCTGGTTTTTATATGCTCGTTTATACTTTCTTTTGGCTAAATGAACAGCTTTTAAAGAAAGTTTTGCCTGATGTGTTGTATGATCAATATCAATGACTTTGACACGAATCACTTCACCAACATGGACAAAGTTTTCAACATTTCTCACAAATTTATCAGAAATCTCAGAAATATGAATCAAACCAGAAGATTGATCGGGTAAAGATGCAAATGCACCATAAGGTTGAATTCCCGTAATGGTTACATCAATTATATCACCAGTTTTGACACGATGTTCCATTGACAGCCCTCCAATCGTTTTTATTATATCATAAACTCAAAGGTGTTAAAAGGAAAATCAAGGTCATGATACTTTTATTTTATTAAAAATATGGTATAATAAGTCGTGTTGAAAAGGAGGCTGAAATCATGGATCAAGAAGCAGAAATCAAAAAAGTGATACATAAATTAAGACCTTATCTTCAAAGAGATGGTGGTGACATCGAGTTTGTAAAATTTGAAGATGGAATTGTTTATGTCCAGATGCATGGTGCATGTGCAGGATGCATGATGTTAGATGCTACTTTAAAAGATGGTGTCGAACAAATTTTAATTGAAGAAGTTCCCGGTGTTTTAGAAGTTCAGGCAATTTAATGAGAATTGAGAAAAATTTGAGAAAAAAAGAAAGAAAACTGTGTTATAATCATATTATGTGATAATATCACTTGACTTATAACAAGATTCATATATACTAAAAAAGTCTTGTTTTGTAGAATAATGTCTACTTTTTCCGGTTAAAATAAAACTGGTGACGGAAATGAATCGCAAACAAGAACAATTAAAAATTGCAGCTATTCTTTATGATTTAGGGTTGGAAATGGAATTGATTGAAGCAATGACATCTTTAAGTCATGAAGAATTAAAAAAATTATATCAATAATAGAAGCTCTTATTAAGAACCACGAGATGAGGATCGATGAAGTGGTGGCAACCCTTGTTTAAAGAAGGTGCCTGACCTAGCAAGTTAGACTTGAACAATAAGAGGAAAGAAAGCTTTCCTCTTGAAAGCTTTTTTTATTGGTTAAGGGAGGAAAGAAAGTATGGAAAGAATTTTATTTACATCTGAATCTGTTTCAGAAGGACATCCTGATAAAATCTGTGATCAAATCAGTGATGCTATTTTAGATGCCTGTTTGGCTGAAGATCCATATTCACGAGTAGCCTGTGAATGTTTTATTACAACGAATTTACTTGTGATTGGTGGTGAAATTACCACACAGGCTGTTGTGGATTACGAAGGGATTGCACGTCAGGTTTTAAAAGACATTGGCTATACAAGTTCTGATATTGGGATTGATGGAGCACATTGTGAAATTAAAAATGTGATTGGGGTTCAATCCAGTGATATTGCCTTAGGAACGAATCGTGAAGTTGGGGGTGCCGGAGATCAGGGTATCATGTTTGGTTATGCCAGTCATGAAACAGAAGGATATATGCCTTTGCCGGTTTCAATTGCTCATCATCTGGTACGTTATGCAACTCAAAAGCGTCATAGTGGTGAATTTCAATGGGCTAGACCGGATATGAAATCACAGGTGACAGTAGATTATACTGATGAAAATCATCCACGTATTGATACAATTTTAATGTCCATTCAACATGATGATGATTTTGATGAAAAAGTGTTTAAAGATTATATTCAAAATGTAATCATGAAAGATGTTGTGAAAAAATACAATATGAATACGGATTATAAAGTTTTCATTAATCCAACTGGACGTTTTGTAATTGGTGGACCACATGGAGATACGGGGCTAACAGGACGTAAAATTATTGTTGATACTTATGGAGGAAGTGCCCGTCATGGTGGTGGTGCTTTCTCTGGAAAAGATCCTTCTAAAGTTGATCGTAGTGGAGCCTATATGGCTAGATATATGGCTAAAAATATTGTGGCTGCTGGTCTTTGTGATCGCATTGAAATTCAGTTGTCTTATGCGATTGGTGTGAAAGAACCAACGAGTGTATATATTGAAACATATGGGACAGAAAAAGTTTCACGAGATGTCATTTTAAAAGCGATTCACAATGAATTTGATTTAACACCTCAAGGGATTATTGATACTTTACAATTGTTACGTCCTATTTATCAAAAGACAGCTGTTTATGGTCATTTTGGTAGAGGAGATATTGATCTTCCTTGGGAGAAATTGGATCGTGTAGAAAGTTTAAAAAAATATTTATAAGCTCCTATCGGGGCTTTTTTAATTTTTGAATGAAATCAGTGTTTTTTATGAGTGAAAAATGGTATAATAAAATTAATAAAGGAGGAATATTTATGAAAGTCAGTATAAGAGGAAAAAATATTGCACTAACTGAAGGGATTGAAACAAAAATCAACAAAAAGCTCAGTATGTTAGATAAATATTTTATCATGAGTGATAATGTTGAAGCAAAAGTTTTAATCAGAACTTATCCAGTTGGTCAAAAAATTGAAGTGACTATTCCAACAGAATATGTATTATTAAGAGCAGAAGTTGTTGATAATGATCTTTATAATGCTATTGATTTAGTTATCGACAAATTAGAAGGACAAATTAGAAAGTATAAGACGAGATTAAGTCGTAAATCAAAAGATAATAAACTCGCATTGAACGTTGCTTCTATTGAACCTTTAGATCATGAGGAAGAAGATGTTATTGTCAAAACAAAATCTATTAGTCCTAAACCAATGGATATGGAAGAAGCCATTATGCAAATGGAACTCATTGGACATTCATTCTTTGTTTATCGTGATGTTGAAACAAATGAAATTAGTGTTGTTTATAAAAGACATAATGGTGGTTATGGACTTATCGAAACACAATAAAAAGCTCAAAAAGAGCTTTATAGGAGATACCCTTGATGGGTATCTTTTTCTTTCATTAATTTGTCAATATCATTAAGAATTGTGACCTTCTTGATGGACCATAATGGCGCAACTAAATCATCTATTGGAGCATCACCGGTTAATCTTTCAATCACGACATGTGCTGGGATATATTGTAGCTGATCAACAACTAAAGAGATGTATTGTTCACGTGTTAGCATCTCAAAAGGACGCTGTTGATATAAGCGATGTAAAGCTGTATCTTTAAGCATATAGAGATTATGAATCTTTAATCCTTGAATGTCCAGTTGACCTACCTGTTTTGCAGTTTCCAACATCATATCATAAGTTTCATAGGGTAAACCATTAATGATATGAACACAAACATCAAGATGTCTTTGTCTTAAACGCTGTAAACCATCTAAAAAAGTCTGATAATCATGTCCTCGATGAATCAGTTGAGCTGTCTTGTCATGAACAGTTTGTAAACCAAGTTCAATATATAAATCACAACGATGAGATAACTGTTCAAGATAGTCACAGATTTCATCACTTAAACAATCAGGACGTGTTGCAATCGCAATTCCAACGACATCTTTCATATTGACAAAAGGTTCAAATCTTTCTTTCAATTCGTCGACAGTTCCATAGGTATTCGTATTCGCCTGAAAATAAGCAATAAATTGACAATCAGGCCATTTTTGACGCATGATGGAAGAAATATCTTGAAACTGTTTTTGCAGAGAATCTTGTACATGCCCGGCAAAATCACCAGAACCGGAATCAGAACAGAAAATACAGCCACCTGTTCCACATGTTCCATCACGGTTAGGACATGTGAAACCTGCATTTAAAGAAACTTTTGCAACTTTACAGTGATATTTTGTTTTTAAAAAGTAATTATAAGTATGATAACGTTTGTTATCAAATGTATATGGAAATTTATTCATGACATCACCCGCCAAGATTATAACATAAAGGAGAATATAATGTTAGAGTTAAAAAATATTTGTAAACAGTATCAGCAAACAACAATTATTGATCATCTCTCCATAACTTTTCCAGATACTGGGATGATAGGTATTCAAGGAAAGAGTGGGTGTGGGAAAAGTACGCTTTTATATATTATGGGAATGCTTGATGATGATTATCAAGGAGAAATCTTTTATAATGGCGAAAAAATAACAGATAGAAAGGCATTTGTGAGTCAACATGTATCTTTTATGATGCAAAATAAAGATTATGTTGCTTCTTTAACTGTGAAAGAAAATTTAATTTTACCATGTCATATTAGCCATATTCATTATCATTCTACACTTCTTAAAAAGATTGTCACACAATTAGGTATTCAAGATTTATTATCGCGTTACCCATATCAATTATCTGGAGGACAAATGAAAAGAGCTTCATTAGCCAAAGCTCTCTTAAAACAATCTGAAATTATTCTTTGTGATGAACCAACAGGAGCTTTATATCATCAACAGGCTCAAGATGTCATGAAATATTTAAAAAAGATTTCTCAAAATACTTTGGTTATTATTGTATCCCATGACCCTCAATTATTAAAACAATACTGTGATAGTGTTTTAACCTTAGAACAAGGACAACTCAAAGGACAAATCAAAAAAATGAAAAAGTCAATGGACTTATCACCTCATTCTTATCAACATCATACCCTCTGGTTTTATCCTTTTAGACAAATCCTGCATCAAAGAAACAAACTCATGTTTCTTTTTTTCTTTCAATGGATTGTCATTGTTGCTTTCTTTTGTATCGTTACAGCTATTTTTGGAGCCTTTGATGCAACAAAACAAAGTGAACAACAGGCCGTCTTAAAAAATATAATCAATGTTGAAAACAAAGATGGAACACCTTTTGAAAATATGATTGATATTCCCAATGTTGTCGCTATAGATTATGCCTATCAGTTAGATCAATGTCAATTAATGGCTACTGATGAAAATATTGAAGCGACTCGCTATTTTTTACCTCAACAAAATCATCATATTCGTTTATCTAAAGGGCGTATGCCACAAAACGAATTTGAAATTCTGGTCAGTTATCCATTTTATCAACAATATCATGATCAACCCATCACTTTAACATATCAACAAAAAACCTTGACTCTGACCATTACAGGTGTTCTAAAACAAGATTTTTTTAGTCAAAATGAAATCTATTTTTATCATACCTTAAAAAATCAACTTTCAGAATTGATTAATCAGCATGAACTCATCATTGAAACCAAAACTTCTTTCCATCAAGATGTATATGATACTTTATCTTCAGATTATATTGTCTATAGTGAAATTCAAGAGCGAGTGAACAGTTATCAATCATTATTATCTTTAGCACAGTTGATTGCAGGTATTTTTATAGGAATGAGTCTATTGATTTCATTGTTGTTGTTAGGAATTGTGGAATCTATTATTTATTTTGAAAGAAAGCATAATGTGGCTTATTTATTGTCATTAGGGTTGTCTCATCGTAGACTTTTTTTATTGTCATTGTATGAGGCTTTTTTACTTGGTGGATTGATTGCGACAGGAGGTTGTTTATTATCAATGGTTGTTTATGAGTATGTGAATCATGTTTTATGTATAGAACAATATTTTTCTTTTTCTTTGTTGTTAAAACCGGTTATTTTTTCACGTTATGATTTATATGTTTTTATCTTTTGGATTTATCTTGTCATGAGTGTTCTGTCAGTTTTGAAGCCTGTATCTCAAATGATGAAAATGAATCAAATAGAAGTTTTAAGGGAGGAATAAAATGCTTGAAGTTGAACATATCTCTAAACGTTATCACTATCAAAAAGTATTAAAAGATATTTCTTTGCAATTTCCTGATGCAGGGATTGTCGCTATTGTAGGACCAAGTGGTTGTGGGAAATCCACATTGCTGCATATTTTAGGAGGTATTGATCATGATTTTCAAGGTGATCTTTTATGGAATCATCGTTCTGTTAAACATCATCTCACGCATTATCGCCGTCACCATGTCAGCTTTATTTTTCAACAGTTTCATTTAATTATGTGGTTATCTTTAAAACACAATGTTTCTTTACCACGCTTTTTTCATAAGCAGGAAAAAGTCAGTTTAAAACTGGAAATGGATGAATTAAAGCATCAATCGCTTTCCTCTCTTTCGATGGGACAAAGACAACGTTTAGCGTATTTAAGAAGTCATTATCATCATAGTGATATACTTTTATGTGATGAGCCAACGGGTTCACTCGACCCCCAATATGCTAAAGCGGTTATGGAACTTTTGAAAGAAGAATCTTTACATCGTCTTGTTATTTTAGTGTCCCATGATGAAAAACTTGTCAGAGAATATAGTGATGAAATTTATATGATGCAGGATGGAAAAATTATAAATCATGAGATTTTGACAACGCAACAGCGCATTGAATATTTAACTCATGATGATAAAAAATATTATTGGAGCCATATGCGTTTAGCTTTTGCTTCGTTGTGGTCACATAAAGGACGTTCTTTTCAATTGATTATGGGTTTGCTTTTATCTTTATTGTGTATTGTGACAGCACTGACACTAACACGCCATCTGGAAACACAGTTTCATCAGTACATTTACTCTCTTGTTCCTGCCTCTGGCATTAGTTTTCAATCCCGTTATCAACAATCTTTATCTATAGATTTTCTAGATCAGCTCCAACAACAACCAGGAATTCTTAAAAGTGAAATGTTTTTAGATGATTATGAATGTCTAGGTATTGGGTTTTACAGTGATCACTATGAACAGGCACAGACATTATTCATTGGTGATGATACCTCACCATATACTTATTTATCTTTACAATATGGTCAATATCCTCAAGCAAAAAATGAAATTCTTTTATCATTTTCAACAGCACAACATCTTTTAGGAAAACAAGATGTTTCATCACTGGTAGGGCAGGAAGTTTATGCCTGGTATCAACATGAATGGGAAGTCAAAAGTATTTGTTATAAAATTGTTGGAATTACCAGTCAATCAACAACTTTAGATACACTTTATCAGATGAATCATGCTTCTATTGAACTTCTCAAAGATGTTTACTATTATGATATTTCACAGGTTACTTCTCACTTAGGAATTCTCTATGTGCATCCTGATTATCAAAGAGAAGATGTCATTCAACAGCTCCAACAAAAATATCCAGATTATGAATTTATGGAAATAGGAAAATCAACGACACAAAATGTATCTGAAGTCTTACAGCAGGCTAATATCATTTTGGCTCTTTTTTCTTTATTAGCTATTTTAGCAGCATTATTTTTAATTGGAGAAGTCATGTTTTTAAACGTTATTCAAAAGAAAAAAGATTTAGCTATTATGAAATGCTTTGGAGCCAGTTCTTTAAATATTATGAAAGTTGTATTTTGTGAGTCTTTACAGATTTTATTGACAGCTCAAGGATTATGTTTGATATTATATTATCAAATTATTCAAATGATAAATCATTTTATTCAAGGCTTTTTTGAAGGACAAATGTTTTTCATTGGAATGGATTGGAAAATTGTTCTGACTGTTTTTATGTTATGTACTTTACTGGTTTTCATCAGTCAATGTCCACCACTGCTTTATATTTTAAAAATGAATACAGTTGCTGCCCTAAAAGAATAAAGAAAAACTTGTTTTTTATGAAAAAGTTGGGTATAATATACCCGTTAATACGAAGAAAAGGACAAGTAGATAAAGAATTTGTATCAGAGAGGGAAACATAGGCTGAAAGTTTTCTTACAATGCATTTATTGAATTCACCTTGGAGTGCGACTAATCATCGCCGTGGGGCAACGTTACTGCTGTAAAGTGCATAACTTTTGTTATGAATTAGGATGGTACCGCGATATAATCGTTCCTATGTGGAACGGTTTTTTTATTTTAAGGAGGAAATTATGGACGAATTATTAAAGATTAAAGAAGAAGCTTTATCAAAAATTCATGATTGTTCATCATTGAAAGAATTGAATGATTTAAGAGTGTTCTATTTAGGAAAAAAAGGACCTATGCAATCAGCCATGAAGTCAATGAAGGATATGTCAAAGGAAGAACGTGCTTCTTTTGGACAGGTTTCAAATAAAGTGAAACAAGAAATTACTCAAGCCATTGAAGAAAAGAAAAAAATCTTAGAGGAAGCAGAGATGATGGCAAAAATTCAAAATGAAAAAATTGATATTAGTTTACCAGGAAGTCATTTGCCACTGGGAACTATTCATCCATTGACAATGATTAGAGAAGAATTAGAAGATTTGTTTATTGGAATGGGATATAGTGTTGCTGAAGGACCAGAGGTAGAAACAGATCATTTTAATTTTGAATTGATGAATCTACCAAAGGATCATCCAGCCAGAGATATGCAGGATACTTTTTACATTGATGAAAATACATTGTTAAGAACACATACGTCACCTGTTCAGGCACATGTCATGCTGGCAGCAAATGGAAAAGGACCAATTAAGGTCATTTGTCCTGGAAAAACATATCGTCGTGATGATGATGATGCGACACATTCTCATCAATTTAGCCAATGTGAAGGTCTTGTTATTGATAAAAACATTACTA
Source organism: Massiliimicrobium timonense (assembly GCF_042850985.1). GTDB lineage: Bacteria > Bacillota_I > Bacilli_A > Erysipelotrichales > Coprobacillaceae > Allocoprobacillus. Next base: position 1,667,160 of record NZ_AP031415.1, on the reverse strand, counting down.
TGGCAGATTTAAAGGGAACTTTAGAATTATTTGCGAAAAAAATGTTTGGTGAAAAACGTGAAATTCGTTTAAGACCATCTTATTTCCCATTTACGGAACCAAGTGTAGAAGTAGATATTTCATGTTATAACTGTAATGGTAAAGGATGTTCTATGTGTAAACAAACAGGATGGATTGAAATATTAGGAGCCGGAATGGTGAATCCTAAGGTTTTAGAAATGTGTGGATTTGATAGTCAGGTTTATCAGGGATTTGCCTTTGGTATTGGCTTAGAACGTGTGGCTATGTTGAAATATGGTATTGATAATATTAGAGATTTTTATAGTGGTGATTTAAGATTCTTAAATCAATTTGTAAGAAAGGATTAGACATATGGAAGCAAGTTTAAAATTATTAAATCAATATGTAAAAGTTGATGATTTTTCAGCTCAGGAAATTGCTGATCAATTGACATCTATAGGTCATGAAGTTGAAGGAATGCATGTCTTTGCAAGAGGAGATAAACTTGTTGTAGGGTATGTAAAAGAAAAGGTTCCTCATCCTGATAGTGACCATTTGAATGTCTGTCAAGTCGAAGTAGGAAATGGTGTTGTTCAACAAATTGTTTGTGGGGCACTCAATGTTGATGCAGGACAAAAAGTGATTGTGGCTTTACCCGGTTGTGATTTAGGAGAAGGATTTAAAATTAAAGAAGCGAAGATTCGTGGTGTAGAATCTAATGGGATGATTTGTTCTATTGCAGAATTGGGTATTGATCAACGTTTATTAAGAGAAGAAGATAAAGCAGGAATTCATGTTTTGGATGCTGATGCACCTGTTGGTGAAGATGCTTTAAAGTATATGGGTTATGATGATACTATCTTAGATATTGGTTTAACACCTAATCGTGCTGATTGTATGGCTATGATTGCATTAGCTTATGAAGTTGGAGCTTTATTAAAACGTGATGTACATGTTCCAGAAATGAAAACATTAAAAGAATTGGATAGTGACATTGAAGTTGATGTCCAAACTAATTTATGTCCATGCTTTGGGGCTAAATTAGTCAAAGGTGTTCAAACTAAGGAGTCACCAGAATGGTTAAGAACATTTTTAATGGCAAGTGGTATTAAGCCAATTAATAATATTGTAGATATTTCTAACTTTGTGATGCTGGAAACAGGACAACCTATTCATATGTATGATTATGATAAATTAAAGGAAAAACGTTTTGTGATTAAAACTGGTTTCCATCAAAGAACAGTATTATTAGATGGAAAAGAATATGAAATTCTTCCGGAAGATATTATTGTTTCTACTGATCAGGGAATTGGTTGTGTAGCCGGTGTTATGGGTGGAGATGATACAAAGATTGATGAAAATACAGTGAATATTGTCATTGAAGCAGCCACATTCCATGGGGCTACATTAAGAAATACAGCACGTCGCTTAAATTTATTAACGGATGCTTCTCAACATTATATTAAAGGAGCGATTGATACAGCTAATACCGCCAGAGTTTTAAATCGCTGTGCTGCCTTATTAGAAGAACTGGCAGATGCTAAAGAAATTTATAAAAGTGTTCTGACTGACTATGAAGTGAAAGAAAAAGTCATTACACTTACAACTTCACGTGTAAATGGGTTATTAGGAACAAATATTTCTACTGAAATCATAGAAGAAATTTTAACATCTTTACATTTTTCTTATACACGAGAAGGTGAAACATTAACAATAAAAGTGCCAACATATCGTAATGATATGACAATGGATGCTGATGTGATTGAAGAAATTGCCAGAATGTATGGATATAATCATATTCCTTCTTCATTACCACTCATGGAAATGACAAAAGGAGCTTTGACACCTGTTCAAAGTTATGTCAGAATGATTAGACATTTATTAACAGATTTAGGATTACATGAAGTGATGACTTATACACTGACTTCACCATCTATGGTTGATGATTTTAATCTTTTCCATCATCAAGATGCTGTTGCATTGATGTTACCAATAGGAGAAGAAAGAAGTGTGACAAGAAAATCATTAATTCCTTCATTACTACAGGCGATTAATTTTAATAGAGCCCACTCTCAAAAAGATGTGATGATTTATGAGATTTCTCACACTTATTCAAAAGAAACAGAAATTCAAAATTTAGCCATTGCATGTTCTGGAATGTATCATCATGTGGCATGGCAACAGTTACAACAAAAAGCAGATTTTTATTTATTAAAAGGATTTGTTGAAACAATCTTTGAAAAACTAGGAATCAAGGAATCACGTTATACATTAAAACCAGTAGAAGCAAATCAACAAGATTTCCATCCAGGTAGAAGTGGTTATATTATGATGGGAAATGACATTGTAGGTGTGATTGGTGAAATTCATCCTCGACAAGCCAAAAAATATGACGTTAAGGATGTTTATGTGGCTGAGTTGAATTTATCTGTTTTATTAAACTTAAAGAAACCAGCTATTAAATTTACAGAGATTCCACAATATCCATCAGTGACAAGAGATATTGCTTTAGTTATGGATAAAGATATACCTGTTCATGATGTTGTACGTTCTATTTGTAAAGTTGGTCAACGTTTGATTGTAGATACACAGATTTTTGATATCTATGAAGGGGAACATGTTGCGAGTGGACAAAAATCAGTAGCCATTGCTTTAACATTCCAAGATGCAACAAAAACATTGGATGATACAACAATTAATACAATGATTGAACAGATATTAAAGGTTGTAGAAAAAGATTATGGAGCACATTTAAGAGTGTAATATGAAACATCCAAAAAGCGTATCTCAAAAACATATGGGAATCATCATATTAGGAATGGTGATTCTCTTTATAGCAATTTATATTGTTGTATGGAGAATGGAATTAAAGTTGATTGATGGTGGACATATGGTTTTAGAAGTTGGGGAAGAACTCAGTCATGATGTAGAAGATTATTTAAATTTAACATGGTATTTACCTTCTGAAAGGGATAATATCATTGATGATTGTCAGCTCACGTTAAATGACATTGTATATCTCGATGAACATCAGCAATATCCAGATATAGGTGAATATCAAGGAACTATTACATATGATGATCAAACATATCCCATAGATATTCAAGTTGTAGATGAAATAGCACCAATCATTCAATGTCAAGAAACAGTGGCTTATGGAAGTCAAGATTTTCAAGTTGAAGATATCATTGATGTGAGTGATAATTCACAAGATGATTGTGATGTTCAAATAGATGGAGATGTGGATGTATCAAAACTGGGAACATATACTTTAAATGTGAAAGCAATAGATTCTTCACAAAATATTGCTGAAAAGACATTTGATGTTGAAGTCACTGATCAGACGGCACCACAAATAACAATGAAACCACAGATTGCGTATTTACATGAAAAATTTGATGTTTTAGAAAATGTTCGGGCAAAAGACAATGTAGATGGTGACTGTACAAAAGATATTCAAGTATCGGGAGAAGTCAATGTTCAAAAAGCAGGAACTTATTATTTGACTTATACAGTTCAAGATCAGGCAGGGAATCAAGCAAAAGTCAAACGAGAAGTCGTTGTTAAAGAGAGGGAAACATCTTATCGTATAAATAATGTTCCAATGGTTTTACAATTACCGGATTATCATAACGGTTGTGAATCTGCTTCATCGACAATGTTACTTCAATATTACGGATATGATATCACTTTGCCAGAAGTGATTAAAAAAGTTCCTATCATTCCTCTTGAATATAAAGATGGACGTTTATATGGTGCTGATCCACATGTTGCTTTTACAGGAAGTATGTCATCACGTGGTTATGGTATCTATGTAGAACCAATGGTTGATGTTTTAGAAACCATCATAAATGAACAAAAAGGTAAACATCAAGTTAAGAATTTGACAGGTTCTTCTTTAGATGATTTATTGACATATGTAGAAATGGGACATCCTATTCAAATATGGGCGACAGCTTCTTTACAGACTTATGAACAATCTGGAAAACAGGAATGGTATATCAAAACATTGGATGGTCAGTATACTGATGAAAAAGTGACTTTTCCAGTCAGTGAACATTGTCTGGTTTTAATAGGCTTTGATGAAGAACATGTGATTTTAAATAACCCATTGCAAGGGATAACTATTTGGGATAAAGAAGCATTTGAAATTGCCTATAAAGATATGGGGTCACAGGCTATTATGATTGAAGAATAAAAACGAGAAGTTATATCGACTTCTCGTTTTTTAGCCCATATCAATGTATTGATTTGTTTTTATACGTTTATAAATCTGAAAAGCTGTCGATGAAATTAAAATGGCTAAAGCAAGCGAAAGACTTGTACCCAGTGTTGATAAAAAGCTTTCCATAAATAAGTCATTCATACCTTGAACAGCATATAACATTGTATAATAAATACCACTTCCAGGAACCAATGGGAAACACCCGATAATAATAAAGATGGTTGCTGGAGCTTTATAAAAACGGGCAAAACATTCGGCTAATAAGGAAACACAAAGCATCGCAATAAAACTTTGTAAAAAGATATTATTTAATGAAGCGGTGATTAGATAGACAAACCATCCTAGTGTTCCTATCAGAGAACCAATGATTGAAAAACGAATATTCTTTTGTATTCTAAATATAAATGTAAAACCAAAACAACCAATAAAAGCAGCTAAACATTGTATCAAACTTTCCATTTTAAACTCCTTGTAAAACCATCATCATAATCCCTACACCAATCGCAATACTGGCAGCAATCAAAATCGCTTCAATCATACGAGAGAGTCCAGAAACAAAATCTCCTCCAATAATATCTCTTAAACTGTTTGTAATAGCGATACCGGGAACAAGAATCATTAAAGTTCCTGTGATCACTGACTGTTGATTGGTAATGATATTCATTTTTTGAGCAATAATCGCAATACTTGCTAAAACCATACTTGATAGAATGGTACGTACAATACCATTGACATCTAATTTTTCTAAAAGATAAATAAAATAATATAAAATAAAACCAATAAAAGCAGAAACAATCATTTCAGAAACGTGACCACCAAAAAAAACACAGAACATGGCAGCAGAAACAATATACCCCATTAAAATGAGATGATAATTAAGCCTTTGTGTTTCGATATTTTGAATTTTATCTTTGATTTCTTCTAGAGATAATTCCTGATTACTGATTTGACGTACAAGACAATTGAGTTCATAAAGATGATCCAAATGTGTACGATTGCTTCGAGAACGTTTTGAAGATTGATAGGGTGTTCCGTCATGAAGTGTCAAAGAAAGTGTAAAATAAGTTGGAATGGCAAAAACTTCAATATCAGTAAAACCAAATCCTTCACACATTCTTTTTAATGATTCTTCAACACGATAGATTTCAGCACCATGTTTTAAAAGTAATTGTCCGATCTTATTGATTTGTTGTAAAATATCTAAGTCATTCATATTTTCACCCCACTGTTCTATGTTATATCATAAATCAAATGTTTGAATCAATGGGATATGTGAAAATTCTTTTTGAATGAAGTCTTGAGGTGATGAAGATAAAAGAGAAAGAAGACGAGTCGCTTTAAGTTCCATATCCAAAGCAGGATGTCTATGTTTTGAAAAGTTAGTGACAAGTGTATAAGGGCATGTTTTTTTAATCAAAGACAAATATTTTCTTCCTCTTTCATTCATTGCCAGAATACGTAAATAATCAAGATGCATAGCTTCTTGAATATCTTCTTTTGTATTTTTCATGAGAATATGTATGAACATACGAGAAATACGAGGACGTGTATATCGTTTAGAGGATAAAGAATCTATCAGTTCATTCATTGATTGACAATGATGGATGGATTTATAAAGTAAGTGTTCCAACCCTTCATCAACCATATGATATTGTTTTAATTCATAGGGTTGAGAGGTTAAAATCTGATAGCGTAAATAAGGAATAAAATCTTCCATAAAATATAAATCATTTTGATAAAGTTCAAAATGAGGTAACGTATGTGAAAAATCAAGATGATTTTTTATAGCGTGTCTAATCGCTGAAGCACTGGCAATATGTTTTAAATCTAAACCATGATAGGTATTTGTTCGCAAAAAACAATGGGGTGTTATAGGATAATGATGAGCAATGATTTCCTTGACGTAACTTAAGCCAAGTAAATCATTAGGTGTTTTAATTTCTTGATGCATAATATTCTGTAATGCCTGATTACAGGCATCAGCATAACGGAGTCCTTTTTTCATAGCTTGTTGTACATAGCTGTCATAGCTTTCTTGATTTTCAAAAAGTGTCTGGGCAATATTAATAAAAGTTGAAATATCTCCATTTTCACTGCCAAAACAAATATCAGTCACACCTATTTTAGCAAGTAATTCAATAGCTCCCTTTGCAAAATAATCAGCACTTTGACAGGCATAAACAAAAGGTAATTCAATGACCAAATCCACTCCGTATTCAATGGCTATCTGACTGCGTTTCCATTTATCAATAATTGCTGGTTCACCTCTTTGGACAAATGATGAGGACATCACCGCAATTGTATAATCAAATTGGTCAAGTGATTGAGCCTTTTGAATATGATATATATGTCCATTATGGAAAGGGTTATATTCGACAATTAATCCAAGTATTTTCATAATGTTTACCTCCATTGGATAGTTTAACATAGTTTGTCAAATAAACATAGTTTTACTTGAAAAGAGAGGAAATATTCAGTGAAATATTGAAATTTAGATTGACATATTTCTGAGTTTTATATATAATTGGCTATGCGATGTAAAGGGTGATTTTTTTGAAATGGAATTTACAATGGATTGTTAAGCAAAAAAATGGATGTTTTGATTTTGATGAAACATTAAGTTTTCCATCTGAGATGTTCCATAATTTATCCCAGATTAATGGTTTAAAGGATGTTCATGTTGTAGGACAGGGACGTTTAGATACAAAAAATCATCAATTATACGTTGATTTCCAAATAGATGGAGAAATGATTCTACCATGTGCAATATCATTGGAAGATGTAAATTATCCTTTCCATATTGAATCAAGTGTTATTTTTGCTTTTTATAAACCTTCTGAAGATGAAGAAGTGATAGAAGTTAAGAAAAATATTGTTGATTTAACTCCTGTTATTTTTCAGGAGATTATGATGGAAGTTCCAATGAGAGTAGTTAAAGAAGGTGCTTCTTTAAAAACGCATGGTCAAGGTTGGAAAGTATTAAGTGAGGAAGATGAACGTGAAGATGAGGATTATATTGATCCTCGCTTAGCGAAACTTAAAGATTATTTTAAGGATAAGGAATAAGGAGGTGTACCTATGGCAGTACCACAAAGACGAGTTTCAAAAACAAGAAGAAACAAAAGAAGAACACATGACAAGTTAACAGTACCAAGTGTCGTAGTTTGCCCAGAATGTGGAGAATATAAATTATCTCATAGAGTATGCAAACATTGCGGAACTTACAATGGACAAAAAGTGTTATAAAAACTGCCCCTTATTTCAAGGGCTTTTTTTATTTTATAGGGAAATTTAACTCCCATTGACTCTTATATTTTTAAACATGGATGATTCATTTGGCTGAGAGTTTTTTATCATAGAAGATATAAAAACTTCAGATTATAAAATGAATTCATTATTTTTGTGATATTATATATGCTTTAAGCAATTTATATGATATAATGTCTATAAAGATAAAAAAATTGAAAGTAAAAAAAGAAATCTGTCAAAAAAATGCGTATATATAATAGGAGGGTTATTTTATGATGGATTTCAAGAATCTTTTTGACATACGCATTTACAACTATTTTCTCAATCATGAACGTCTGGCTGATTTTTTTAATTTAATGTAAGAATTAACAGAAATGGAACTACGCCAGAAGCTATAAGCAGATGATGAATCGAGGCATCAGACACCTAAGACGTTACATGAATGTTGAATTTCATCCACTGGTAGAAATGGTAAAGCTGGATGAAACAAGATTTCAAAACAAGGACAATCGAGATTTGATTATTGGGCTGAAGATTCTTTATGCAAAGAAGAAGGTACCAGAAAAGTTTATAGTCAGCCATGAACTGGCATGTCTGTTAGGAACACTGATTCATGATGAACGTATTTATCAGTTGATTGAAAAAAAGAAAGGGGCAACGAATATGAGTGACTATGTATTAGGAATTAGAAAAAAAGGAAGAAATGAAGGGATCATTACAACACTTATTAAACAATTGAATCAGAAGTTTGGAAATTTATCGAAAGATACTATTAAAGCAATTAAACAAAGCAACAAGAAACAACTCAATTCTTTAACATTACATATCTTTGATATAGAAAAAGAGGATGACATTATTCAAATTCTTACAAATCAATATTGATTTTTACTGACCCTATATGTAAGTATAGGGCCATTTTTCATTTGAAATAATTTCTGGTAGACATAGATTAAAAAAAATAGTAAAGTATTCTTACATATTTTATGTTATAATACATAAGTTAGTGGAGGTGAAAGCATGGCATATGAAGTTATTCTTGATGATTTTCAAGGTCCATTAGATTTATTGTTGCATCTAATTAAAGAAAAAGAAATGGATTTAGAAACTTTGGAGGTTTCAGTTATTACTGATCAATATCTTGCTTATATTGATCAAATGGATGCCAAGCAATTAGAAACAATGTCAGAATATTTAGTTATGGCAGCACAGCTAATTGAGATGAAAAGTAAAATGCTTTTACCAGCCCAAAAGATTGAATTAGAAGATGACTATCAGGAAGATCCAAGAGAACAATTAATCAAACGATTAATTGAATATAAAAAATATAAAGATGTCTTAGATGAATTTAAAGAAAAATATGAACAAAGACAATATATTCATACCAAAGCACCTGCTTTTATGGATGAATATGTTATTGATACAACTGATATGATTCCAGATCATTTAGAAGTTTATGATTTAATAAGAGCAATGCAAAAAATGTTTCAAAGAAAAGCATTACATGCTCCTTTAGAATCGAAAATTGCACGTGTTGAAATATCTATTGATGAACGCAGTGATCAAATTAGACAATATTTTCGTATACATAAAAATCAAAGAGTAAAATTAGAAGATTTGTTTGAAGAACCTACAAAAATCTTCTTTGTGATTACGTTTTTATCCATTCTTGTTTTAGTCAATAAAAATGAACTGATTATTGAACAGGAAGGTAACTTTGAAGATATATATTTAAAGGAGAGAACTTGATGGACAAAAATGAAATATTAAGTGTCATAGAAGGTATGTTGTTTTTATCAGGAGATGAAGGTATTACCATTAAACAAATAACTTCTGTTTTAAAACTTAATAAAAAAGAAGCAACACAATATATGGATGAATTAATTCAAATAGAAAATGAGAGAACTATTAAAGGATTTGAAATAGTGAATTTTGGTGGTGTTTATAAAATGACAACACTTGCCAAACATCATGAATATTATCAAAGAATGATAGAACAAAGTGAAAATACATTGTCTAATGCAGCCTTAGAAACATTAGCTATCATTGCCTATAATCAACCGATAACACGTGTCAGAATTGAAGAAATACGTGGTGTGGGTTGTGATGCAATGATTAGAAAACTAGCAGCTAAGGCTTTGATTAAAGAAGTTGGGAGAGAAGATACACCGGGAAAACCTATTTTATATGGTGTGACTGATGAATTTATGGATGCATTTTCATTGACTTCCTTAGATGAATTGCCTGAATTAAAAGAAATGAAGGAAGATTTTGATCAGGAAGATATTTTTAATACGAAATATACAGAAGAATAATATTGTAGGGTAGGAAGATATCATGGCATATATTTATGCAATTTCAGATATTCATGGAAGATATGATTTATTAAAGAATGTTGTTGATGAATGGGTTTGTTTTGAAAATGGTGATCAATTGATTTTAGTTGGTGATTATATTGATGGTGATTGTCATGGAAATTCATGTCTGACACTGCAATATATTTATCAGCTACAAGTTGCATATCCTCAACAGGTGATTGTTTTACAAGGAAACCATGAAGAATGGTTACTATCTTTTTTAGAAGATCGTGAAACTTATCTGGATACGCACATAGATATGTCTTTTTCAACGTTAGAAAGTTTTACAGGTGAAGATGAAATGACATCCATCTATCAACGAGCATCTGCTTATCATCAAGATCGTTTCTCTATAATAGAAGATATGTATCATCAATGCCGTGAACTGATATGTCAAAAACATGCTTCTGTTATGAACTGGTTAAAACATTTACCTTATTATTATGAAAATGATCATCAGATCTTTGTGCATGCTGGTATTGAAGTCATTGATTATCAACCAGAACTATGGAAACAGGTATCAACAGTCAATACCTATTTGATGAAATATCCTGCCTCGCAAGGACAGTTTTATAAAAAAGTCATTGCTGGACATATTGGTACACATCAAGTAACGGGTCAATCTGATTTTCATCAAATCTGTTGTTTAGGTGATTTTATATATTTAGATTCTTCTGTGATCACAACACAATTTTTAAATGTTTTACAATATGATTGTCAAACATGTCGTTATCAGGGATTGATCAAAAAAAATCAACAATGGCAAACATATGATATAGCTCATTTTAACAAGTGATAGGATATTCTATCACTTTTTATTGACTTGCAAGTTACTCTATGCTAACATTTGGATACTTCGGTTAGATAAGACTAACAAAAAAGGAGAGTATTCATGTTTGACAAGAGATTATTAAAAGAAATGCCAAATGCAAAATCATATATATGGAAACAGGTATTTTGTCAATGGATAGCTTTATTGATGAATATTGTGTTGACGTTATTGATATGTGTTTTGTTTATACAGTTGTTTTATCAACAACTTTCCATAGAAAAAGTTGTTTTGATTTTACTTGTTATGATTGTATCTTTGATGATACGAGCTTATGTTTTAAAAAAGGCAACTTATTATTCTTTTAAAGGAGCAAGTCTTGTGAAAAAGACTTTAAGACAGCGTCTTTTTGAAAAAGTTTTAAGTTTAGGAAGTCATTATCAAGATCATGTTAGAACAAGTGAATTGGTTCAATTATCAGTGGAAGGTATTAATCAGTTAGAAACTTATTTTTCATTATATTTACCACAATTATTTTATAGTGTTTTAGCACCAGTCACATTATTTGTTTTGACAGCTTTCTTAGACTGGAAAAGTGCTTTGGTTTTATTTGTCTGTGTTCCATTGATTCCTGTTTCGATTATTTTCGTACAGAAGTTTGCCAAAAAACTGCTTTCTAAATATTGGAACAGCTATACAACACTAGGAGATAGTTTTTTAGAAAATCTTCAGGCACTCACAACATTAAAGATTTATCAAAGTGATGCTTATAAACAACAACAGATGAATCAGGAAGCAGAGAATTTTAGACGTATTACAATGCGTGTCTTGATTATGCAATTAAATAGTATCAGTATTATGGATATTGTTGCTTATGGTGGGGCAGGATTAGGATGCTTTTTTGCGATTACACATTTTCAAAATCAGACTTTATCATTGTTTGGTGCATTGTTTATTGTTTTGATGTCTTTTGAATTCTTTATTCCATTAAGACAGTTAGGCTCTTTCTTCCATATTGCGATGAATGGTATTGCTGCGAGTGATAAAATTTTTAAAATCTTAGATTTGCCTGTATCATCAGATGGTCAATATGATTTAGATGCTCCATTTGATATCAGACTTGAACATGTTTCTTTTCAATATGATGACAAAAGACCTATTTTAAAGGATGTATCTTTACATATTCAGCCACATCACTTTATTGGTATTGTTGGAGAAAGTGGTTCAGGAAAAAGTACAATAGCCAAGTTAATGATGGGCTATCACCGTTGTTTAGAAGGATATCTTTATATGGGTGATCATCAACGTAGTGACATTCGTGATGAGAGTTTTATGGAACATGTGATGTATGTGACACATGATCCTATGATATTTAAAGGAACGGTTAGAGAAAATCTAAATATGTTTTCACAATATTGTGATGAACAGTTATGGGATGTATTAAAGCAAGTGCGTTTAGATGGCTTTTTCCATGAACAAATGGGATTGGATACGCCATTATTAGAAAATGGAAGTAATTTATCTGGTGGACAAAAACAACGATTGAATCTTGCTAGAGCATTACTTAAAGACGTAGATGTCTATGTTTTTGATGAGGCCACAAGTAATATTGATGTAGAGAGTGAAAACCATATTTTAAATGTCATTGAGACATTAACACAAACAAAAACTGTTCTTTTCATTACTCATCGTTTACAAAGTGTGGTTCATTGTGATGAGATTTATGTGATGCAACAAGGGGCTTTGGTAGAACAGGGAACACATCAAAAGCTTATGCATCAAGAAGGCATTTATCATCATATGTATCAAAATCAACAGGAATTGGAGGTGTATAGCCATGAATAATGTACAATTGATATGGAAAATGTTAAAACTTGTCAAACCATTAACCCTTCCAATGTTAGGAGCTGTTTTGTTAGGTGTTTTAGGTTTTCTTTGTGCGATTGGCATTCCCGTTATAGCGGTGATGGCTATTTTACAGACAACGGGGATGTATGCACACTTTCCTCTTTCATGGGTTTTAGGTATTTTGCTATGTTTGGCAATACTAAGAGGTGTACTTCATTATGGTGAACAGGCATTGAATCACTATATTGCGTTTAAACTTCTAGCGATTATACGTGATCATGTATACACGGCATTAAGATGTCTGGCACCAGCCAAATTGGATGGTAAAGACAAAGGCAACTTAATTTCTATTATTACCAATGATATTGAGTTACTTGAAGTTTTCTATGCTCATACGATTTCACCAGTTTTGATTGCTTTTTTCACATCTTTGATTTTATTGAAATTTTTTGCTCATATACATATATTCGCTATGATGATTGCTTTGATTGCTTATTTGATGATGGCTATTGTGATTCCCTTTTATGTCAATCACAGAGGGCAGGAGATAGGGCAAAAGAATCGTGATGAAATTGGCAATATGAGCAGTTTCCTATTAGAAAGCTATCGTGGTTTATCAACACTTTTACAATATCATGCTGGTAACAAACGTCTTGAACAGATGAATGAGCGTAGTGATTGTATTGAGGATATGCAAGGACAGATGAAAAATATTGAAGCTACGCAAATTGTATGTTCACAATTGCTGATATCTATCTTTGCTTTCGTTATGTTTATCGTGATGTATATTTTCTATTTACAAAATCAAGTCAATGTTTATCATGTTATAACGGCAGTGGTACTGATGCTTTCAAGCTTTGGACCAGTGATGGCCTTGTCTAATCTGGCAAATAATTTACTTTCTACATTAAGCAGTGGTCGTCGTGTCATGGCCATTTTAGAAGAAAAGGAAGCTATCTGTGAAGTGACGGGACAACCCCATATATCATTTGATGATATTCATGTGGATAATGTAACCTTTGCTTATCAACAAGATGATCCTATTTTACAGAATCTTCATCTTCATTTTGATAAAGGAAAAGTGACAGGTATTATTGGAAAGAGTGGTAGTGGGAAATCGACTTTATTAAAGTTGCTTATGCGTTTCTATGATCCTCTTCGTGGTGTGATCCAAATAGGTCAAACACCTTTAACAAATATCAATACATCTAATATGCGTCATATGTTTGCTTATGTGACACAGGAAACTGTGTTATTCCATGATTCGATTGAAAATAATATTAAAATCGCAAAATTGGATGCCACAAGTGATGAGATTCAAGCAGCCTGTCAAAAAGCCAGTCTGCATGATTGGATTATGTCCTTACCTGAGGGTTATCAGACACCTGTCAGTGAACTGGGGTCATCATTATCAGGAGGAGAAAGACAAAGAATTTCACTTGCAAGAGCATTTCTTAGCCAGGCAGAATGTATTTTATTGGATGAACCAACAAGTAATTTAGATGTTTTAAATGAAGGGATTATTTTAAAAGCATTACAAAATGAAAAAGAGAGAACCATTATTCTTGTTTCTCATCGTGAATCGACAATGAAAATTGTTAATCAAACAATCAAAATGGATCAGGGCAGGGTCAGCTAATGAATATTGAAAAGAAACGACAAAGAGAAATGAAAGTTGTGGCTTTGATGATTCATTTATATTGTTTACATCATGATGATATAGATGAAAAGACTTTAGTCAATTATGCTTTGAAGCGTATTGAAAAATGTCCCATGATGAAAGACAAAACATTTTGTAGTCAATGTCATATTCATTGTTATGAAAAGAATATGCAAAAGCAAATCAAAAAAGTTATGCGTTATAGTGGACCGAGAATGATTTTTTATCATCCTCTATTGGCTTTACGTCATGCTTTGAAAATTTAGGAGGAAACGTATGCGTTATATATATTTACTTATTGGTATCATCAGTTTAGGCTTAGGGTGTGTAGGTATTCTCTTACCTATTTTACCTACGACTCCCTTTTTATTGTTAGCAGGATTCTGTTTTGCTCGTAGTTCTCATCGTATGTATCATTGGTTTGTATCATCAAAGTTATATCAAAAGCATCTTGATTCATTTGTCAAAAGACGTGCAATGACTTTAAAAACAAAAATCTGTATTTTAAGTTTTGCCAGTCTGATGTTAGCATTTCCTTTGTTTTTAACAGAAAATTTATTTTTAAAAATCTTTATTGTCAGTTTATATTGTTTTAAATATTATTATTTTCTCTTTAAAATTGAAACGATTAAAATATCTCATGAAATATAAAAAGCACACCCTCAGATGTGCTTTTTATATGGTTTAATCACTAATAACTGTTACATTAGTAGCTTGAGGTCCTCTATCTCCTTCAACAATATCAAATTCAACAGTTTGACCTTCCTGTAAAGTTTTAAATCCTTCAGCGTTAATAGATGAGAAATGAACAAAGATATCTTTGTCATGCCCTTCCATTGTAATAAAACCATAACCCTTATCAGATTTAAACCATTTCACTTTACCTGTACTCATGTATGAAGTACCTCCTTAAAAGATTTCGCAAAAAACCAGTACTTCATTTTTAAACGACTAATAAATCTTTGCTTTGAAGAATAACTAATACTTTTAAAAATACGTGCTATGTTCCTTTGCTTTTTTATTATAACATAGACTTGATTGTGGTACAAGTTCTTGTTGACAATAGAGTAAAATAGGGTATCATTTGATTAGAGGTGGTTAAAAGATGTTAGAAAAATATGCTGAATTAATTATTAAGCAGGGTGTCAATTTACAAAAAGGACAGGAACTGTTAATTGAAGCTTCTATCGATAGTTATCCCTTGGTCCGATTATTAACAAAACAGGCGTATGAAGTGGGAGCTAAAGATGTCATTGTGAACTATCGTGATGAAGTGGTGACACGTTTAAGATATGAAAACTGTGATCAAAAACATTTTGAAGCAGTTCCATCATATATTAAAGAGTTGAGAAATGAATATGCTGCAAGACATGTGGCGTTGATTTCAATTGAATCTGAAGATCCAGAAAATTTAAAGAATATTGACCCTTTAAAAATACAAACTTGGAGTAAAGCTGTCAGACAGGCTTGTCAGCCTTTTTATGATGCATTGGATTTAGGGATTAATCGCTGGTGTATTGTAGGTGCACCAAGTGTTGGATGGGCGAATAAGGTCTTTCCAGAAATGAGTGATAGTGAGGCTGTTGAGGCTTTATGGAAGGCTATTTTTAAAGTCACACGCTGTGATCAGGAAAATCCTATTGAAGCATGGGAAGAACATCGTCGTTCATTTGAAAGACGTGTTCGTATTTTAAATGAAAAGAAAATCAAATCCTTACATTATTCTAATAGTCTTGGAACAGATTTAACTATAGGTATGAATCCTCAATATTTATTTGCTGGAGGAGGAAGTTATACCACTGATGGTATTTATTCTTTCCCTAATATCCCTACTGAAGAAATTTTTACGTCACCAGATTTTCATAATGTCAATGGTGTCGTTTATAGTTCATTACCTTTACACTATCAAGGACATATTGTTGATGAATTTTCTTTGACTTTTGAAAATGGACGTATTGTAGATTATCATGCTAAAGTAGGAGAAGATGTTTTAAAAAGCATTATTGAAACAGATGAAGGAAGTCATTATTTAGGTGAAGTGGCTTTAGTACCTTATGATTCTCCTATTCGTCAATTAAATCTGATTTTCTATAATACATTATTTGATGAAAATGCTTCTTGTCATTTGGCTATTGGTAAAGGATTTGGTGAATGTATTCATAATGGTTTAACCATGAATAAAGAAGAACTATATCAACATGGTATTAATGATTCATTGACTCATGTTGATTTTATGATTGGGACAAAAGATTTATCTATTGAAGCGACATTAGAAGATGGATCAACATTGACTGTTTTTAAAAATGGGAACTTTGCATTTTAAAATTGACAAATATCCAGAATTTCTTTAATATGTTTTCTTGGAGATGTGAGGAGGATTGTCATGTCAGAATTGAAAGAAGAAGTACAAAAGCGTAGAACTTTTGCGATTATATCGCATCCAGATGCGGGAAAAACAACTTTAACAGAAAAATTCCTTCTTTATGGTGGTGCGATTCAAGAAGCCGGAATGGTCAAAGGGAAAAAACAATCTAAACATGCGGTGAGTGACTGGATGGAAATTGAAAAACAAAGAGGGATTTCTGTTACATCCTCTGTTTTACAATTTAATTATGATGGGTTCTGTATTAATATCTTGGATACACCGGGACATCAGGATTTCTCTGAAGATACTTATCGTACGTTAATGGCAGCAGATAGTGCAGTCATGGTCATAGATGGTTCTAAAGGGGTCGAAGATCAGACACGTAAATTATTTAAGGTTTGTGCCATGCGACATATTCCTATTTTTACATTTATTAATAAAATGGATCGAGAAGCGAAAGACCCCTATGAGTTAATGGAAGAAATTGAAAGAGAATTAGGTGTGGAAACATGTGCCATTAACTGGCCAATTGGTTGTGGTAAGGAATTTAAAGGTGTCTATGAACGCCAAAACAATGAAGTCATTCGTTTTATTCCTGTACAAGGTGGTAAAAAAGAAGTTGATGTTGAAATATGTGATGTTCAAGATGAATCTTTAAAAGAACAGCTAGGAGAAACATTATATCAACAATTACAAGATGATATTGAATTGTTGGATGGTGCAGGTGCTCAATTTGATCTTGAACGTGTGCGACATGGTGAATTATCACCTGTATGTTTTGGTTCGGCCTTAACAAATTTTGGAGTAGAACCTTTCTTAAAACACTTTTTAGAAATGACAACATCACCATTACCTCGTATGAGTAATATTGGCGAAATTGATCCGTTTTCAGAAGATTTTAGTGCCTTTGTTTTTAAGATTCAAGCGAATATGAATAAGGCACATCGTGACCGTATGGCTTTTATGCGTATTTGTTCAGGAAAGTTTACAAAAGGTATGGAAGTTTTCCATTATCAAGGGAATAAAAAAATCAAACTGAATCAATCTAAGCAATTAATGGCAGAAAACCGAGAAGAAGTAGAAGAAGCTTATTCGGGTGATATTATTGGTGTTTTTGATCCGGGTATCTTTTCAATTGGTGATACTTTATGTCCAGCAAAAAATAAATTTGCCTATGAAGGTATACCGACATTTGCCCCAGAACATTTTTCAATGATTCGTAATAAAGATACGATGAAACGTAAACAGTTTGTTAAGGGTGTTGAACAGATTGCTCAAGAAGGAGCCATTCAGATTTTTACTGAACTAGGTGGCGGTATGGAAGAAATCATTGTAGGCGTTGTTGGTGTTTTACAATTTGAAGTTTTATCATATCGTTTAAAGAATGAATATAATGTGGATATTATTAGTACACCACTGCCTTATCAATATATTCGCTGGATTAAAAATAAAGATGTTGATTTTAAAAAGTTAAATCTTTCTTCAGATACAAAAAAAGTACAAGATTTAAAAGGACAATATCTTTTATTGTTTTCTAATGAATGGGGTGTTCGTTGGGCAACTGATAAAAATCCTGATCTTGTTTTAGCTGAATTTTCACAGAATTAATGATACTCCTCGAGTATCATTTTTCTTTTTTAGCTATTTAAAAAGTGATAGAATACATTTAAGGAGGTGTCACCTGTGGCTAATGAAGGAAAGCGTTGTTATTGTCGATGTATTCAAGATATGCGTATGCAAATAGGCAAAGAAGAATTGACGATTTTTCATCACAACCAGATTTATGCATGTATGGTTCGTACAGGTGACAAGGAGGTTTCTTTTTATAAGATTTATGGGGAAGAATTTTCTTTAAGTTGCAGTGAAACAGAATTTAAGGAATATTTTCGTTTTGTCAAATATAAATCATCTGATGAGAAATTGTGATGTTTCTTTGTTTTTTATGAAAAATATGTTATGATGTCGTAGAAAGGGTGATGACTTTGTCAAAAAAGACTTTTGAAATTTCAAATATTCAATCCGTTGAAGAATTAAATCATTTAAGTTTAAAACTCAATGAAAAAGAACAAGTTTCGCATATTAAAGTCGATAAAGATAGTATTGTTTTTCATTGTCTTGATATTGATGCTTTATTAAGTTTAATCCAGAGTGTGAATAAAGACTTTGTTGTAAAAGAAGTGATTGATGGGAAAAAACGTGAATATGATTTTGCCAAAAAGAAAGAACGTCAATATTATTTCATGTTTAAAAATATGTTAACAGAAGATGATATTTATGTGCTGGTTGAAAGAATTGAAAAAGATCGTAGATATCATGATGTGCATTATGATGGACAAAATAAACTTTTATTATTGAAATCTAGTCAAAGAGATGTTTTAAGTCTGTTAAGAAAAGAATTATTTAAGATTAATCCATCGGTGGAGATTATTGAACATCACCGACCTATCCGTTCACAGGATGTTTTCAATCAGAAATTTCTTCAGATGTATATACGTATTGGTATTTTGCTTGTTGTTGTCGCTTTAGCATTAGTTACATCTAAAGATGATACAATTATGACACCTATTTTATGGTTAATCACAGTCATTTTATTAGGTATGCCTTTACTCAAAAAAGGATGGGGAGATCTTTTATCTAAGAAGTTTTTCAGTGAATCATTACTTGTTTTTATCGCTATGATTTTTGGTGTTATTTCTGGGGCATATATTGAAACATGTGTGGCTTTAATTGTCTATGAATTATCGACGCCATTTTTAAACAAAGTTCTGGAACGTTCATTGCATAAGATTGATAATGCTGTAGAAATGCCGGAAACTGGGATGCGTTATCAAGATGGACAAACAGAAAAGGTTTCATTATATGATGTTGAAATTGGTGATATTTTAATTGTAAAACCGGGTGAAACAGTGTCTATTCCCGGAACGATTGATAAAGGTGTTTCAGCCATCAGTACTTATTCAAATACAAGTACATATGAACCGGTTGTAGTAAAAAAAGGCAGTCATGTCAGCAGTGGTGATGTCAATGTGGGTGAAAGTGAGCTTTATGTACAGGTTGATGAAACTTATGAAAGTTCTAATTATATGAATTTAATGAATATTGCCAGTGTAGCTCCTGTCTATGAATCAAAAACTGAAAAATATACAAAACGACTAGCAAAATTCTATACTCCAGTTATGGTTGCTTTGGGATTGTTGTTAGGTATTGTTTTGCCACTCATTCAATTTGAAGAATATGGTTCTTATATTCATGTTGGAGCTGTTTTCCTTGTGATATCGGGAGCTTTATCAAGTGATCAGGCAACATCTTTAGGAATGCTGGCAGGTTTTGCAAAAGCTTTTCAAAATGGTATTATTGTTGAATCATCAATGGGGTTAGATTCTATTAATGCAACACAGACGATTGTTTATGATCGTTTTGATGGTGTGGAAGTCACAAATGAGGAATTAAATCTTTTTAAGAAGCTTTCACATATGGGAAGAACACTTGTCATTTATAATGATGGACCTGTGGCATTGGAAGATGATCAGTATAAAATTTATAATGATTTAACAAATGCTCAAAAATTAGAAAAAATGGAATCTATGACAGCACCTGTTGTTTATATTGGAGATACTTTTAAAGATATTGAACTTTTACAGAAAAGTTATGTTGGTATTTCTCGTGGTGGATTAGCTGATCCAAAAGTTGTCGAAAATAGTGATATTGTTTTAATTGATGCTGATTTAAATAGGGTTTATGAAACATTTGTAATCGCAAGAAAGATGCGTACTATTGCAGTTGCAAATAATATTTTGACAGTTGTGGTGAAAGTCGCAATGCTTATTACAGCCTTAAGCTGGACGGTTGTCCCTTTATGGGCTATTGTATTGATTGAGATTTTATTAAAAGCTTTTGTTATGCGTAATTCAACATGTATTTTATAGAGTAGACATGTCTACTCTTTTTTTGGAGGTGAAATGATGAAATTTGTGATTGCTCCAGATTCTTTTAAAGAAAGTATGAGTGCTATCGAAGCCAGTTTACAAATTCAAGAGGCTATTCATGATTATGGTGCCTCTTTTATCACTCAGTGTCTGCCTATGGCTGATGGAGGAGAGGGAACGCTTGAAACATTAATGAGCAGTTTATCGGGACAGATCAAGATGTATGAAGTGACCGGTGTCTGTTTTGAAAAACGCTCTGTACCTATAGCGATTATCAATGATTGTGCCATTATTGAATGTGCCAAGGTATGTGGTTTAGAATTACTGGATGAGCAACATAAAAATCCTTATCTTACAACAACTTATGGGTTGGGCGAATTAATTTTAAAAGCATTGGATTTATCGATGTCACGCATCATGATTTGTTTAGGAGGTAGTGCAACAAATGATGGAGGAATAGGATTGCTGATGGCTTTAGGTGTACAATTTTTAGATTGTCATCATCAGCCTGTCATACCAACAATGAAAGGTTTAAAAGATATTGAATATATTGATTGGTGTGGTTTGGATCAGCGATTAAAAGATGTTGAATTGATAGGTGTATGTGATGTGTCCAATCCTTTGTGTGGAAAACAGGGAGCAACTTATGTCTATGGACCACAAAAAGGATTGCATCCTGATGAATGTGAAAGCATTGATCAGGCTATGCAAAGATATGCTCAACTTATAGAAATATCTCAACCTAGCTACCAGTCATTTCCCGGTGCAGGAGCAGCCGGAGGACTGGGATATGCTTTGTTGTTATGTGGAGGACATTTAGAACGAGGTTTTGAAGTGGTTAGTCGTATTTCTAGGCTGGAAGATGCTATTGCATCATGTGATTGTGTCATCGTTGGTGAAGGAAAAATGGATTACCAGACACAATATGGAAAAACGCCTTATGGTGTTTTACAGATAGCTAAAAAATATCATAAAAAAGTTTATGCTTTTTGTGGACGTGTTGAAGATTTAGATGTCCTTCAATCATGGGGATTTGAAAATGTATGGTCTATTACTCCAACATCGATGCCCTTAGCTCAAGCTTTACAGAAAGGAAAAGAAAATTTAAAACAATGTGTTTTTACACATATGGAGGAAATGCTTCATGGAATATAAAGTCAATAATGATACAACATTACTTTCCTTTTTATTGGAACAGACATCTAAAAAGAGAAATGAATTAAAAAATCTTTTGAAATTTGAAAGAATTTATGTTGATGGACATATTCAAACACATTATGCATATCCTTTAAAGAAAGGACAAATCGTTTCGATAGGGAAAAAGAAGGCAGAATTACCTTTTCCTATTGTTTATGAAGATCAGGAAATCATTGTGATTGATAAGCCTTGTGGATTATTAAGTGAAGCAACGGATAAAGAGAGTCAAAAGACAGCTTATATGATTATCAAAACATATTTATCTAAGAAAAAAGAAAAAATCTTTCTTGTGCATCGTTTAGATCAATATACATCTGGTCTTTTAATGTTTGTGAAAAGTCAAAAACTTTATGATTTACTGACGCATCACTGGAATCAATATGTCAAAACAAGGGGATATGTGGCGATTGTAGAAGGACATATGAAAAAAACACACGGAACGATTGATAATTATTTATGTGAATCAAAAACACAGAATATTTATATTACGAATAAACGTCATGGCAAAAGAGCTATTACACATTATCGTGTGATTGCCTCATCATCACAATATAGTTTATTAGAAATCTATTTAGACACAGGACGTAAAAATCAGATTCGTGTGCATCTTTCTTCTTTGCATCATCCTATTGTCGGAGATGATAAATATGGAGCTTCATGTAATCCTATCAAAAGATTAGGCTTACATGCTCATGAGCTGATGTTTATTCATCCACTGACACAAAGAGAAATGCGTTTTGTATCACCAACTCCACAGGTTTTTGAAAGTTTATTTAAAAAAAGAAAATAAGAAAAATATGGTTGACAGATAAGAAAAAATACATTATGATATACAAGTAAATGAAAAGTAGTGGAAAGAAGAAGTGCCTACTTCTCGCCTGAGTGTTGATGACGCTAGGCTTATGTCACTAAGATGAATATCTTAATGTCAATTTGTGGGTACTTTATGTGCTCACTTTTTATTTCAACTACACATATATAGGAGGTGGCTATTATTAGCAAGTATAACAATCAATCAAATGACGATTTAGTGAATGAAAAGATTCGTTTCAAGGAAGTTCTTGTGATTGATCAAAATGGTGATCAGTTAGGGGTTATGTCACGTAATCAGGCTATTAATGTAGCTTATGATCAGGATTTGGATTTAGTCTGCGTAGCACCAAAAGCAAAAACACCTGTATGTCGTATTATGGACTATGGAAAATATCGTTTTGAACAGCAGAAGAAACAAAAAGAAATGAAGAAAAATTCTAAAACAGTATCTTTAAAAGAAACACAATTATCTCCAACAATTGATGTTCATGATAAGAATGTGAAATTAAAGAGAACATTAAAATGGTTGGAATCTGGTGATAAAGTAAAGATTGCAGTACGTTTTAGAGGAAGACAACTCGCTCATATTGATATTGGTCAAAAAATACTGGATGATTTCGTCGCTGAATGTGCAGATTATTGTGTTATTGAAAAACCTGCCAAATTAGAAGGGCGAACATTAACTGCTATATTAGCACCAAAGAAAAAATAACAGGAGGATATTGGATTATGCCAAAAATGAAATCTCATAGTGGACTTAAAAAACGTTTAAAAAGAACTGGTTCAGGAAAATATAAACGTGGACATGCGTATGTTTCACATTTATCTCATAACAAAACTCATAAACAGAAGAAACATTTAGCAAAAGCAACTTTAGTACACCCTTCAGATATGAAACGTATTAAATCAAGATTACAAGGGTAATGAATAGGAGGATAAAAAATGGCAAGAGTTAAAGGTGGATATACAACAAGACGTAGAAGAAAGAAAGTCTTAAAATTAGCCAAAGGATATTTTGGTTCTAAACATGCGTTATATAAAACAGCTCATGAACAAGTCATGAACTCTTTAGAATATGCATATAGAGATAGAAGAAATTTAAAACGTGAAATGAGAAGATTATGGATTGCACGTATTAATGCAGCTGCAAGAATGAATGATATTTCTTATTCAAAATTAATGCATGGTTTAAAATTAGCAAATGTTGATATTAACAGAAAAATGTTATCTGAAATCGCTATTGCTGATCCTGAAGGATTTACAGCAATCGTAGATACAGCTAAAAAAGCATTGGCTCAATAATGAAAGAGGGAAACCTCTTTTTTTGTTTTTTTATGAAAATATAGGGAATAATTTTTAAGACCCTTGTGATGAAATCAAAAAGATGTATAATAGAGAAACAGGAGGTTTTCAAATGGTTGATATTGAAATGTTAAAGCAGTTGAGTTTAATCAATGGTGTATCTGGATATGAAAAGCATGTGACAAGATTCATGAAATCATATCTATTAGATATTGTAGATGAAATTCAATATGATGGTTTAGGAAGTATTATTGCTTTAAAAAGAGGAAAGATGCCTTTGAAAGTTTTATTGACTGCTCATGTTGATGAAATTGGATTTTTAGTGAAGAATATAGATGAACATGGATTTATACAAGTTCAGCCTGTAGGTGGATGGAATCCACGTTATTTACCATCATCTTTAATGAATATTGAAACACGTGATGGTCACAATATAAAAGGTGTCTTTGCTTGTAAACAACAGATTTCTAAAGAAAAGGCACTCACTATTGACGATATGTATTTAGATGTGGGAGCTTTGTCTAAACAGGATGTCTTAGATATGGGAGTTGGTAAAGGTGATCCTGTAACACCTGTATCACATTTTATACAAAATGGAAAATGTCTATTATCGAAAGCATGGGATGATCGTGTTGGGGTCGCTGTTTTGATGGAGGTTATGAAACGTCTATATAAAGAAAAGATTGATCCAATGCTTTATGTAGCAGGAACAGTACAGGAGGAAGTTGGACTGCGAGGAGCCAAAACAGTTGCTCAAATGATTCAACCTGATTTGGCTTTGGCAATTGATGTGACGTTTTCATATGATTTGCCTGGTGGAGAACAAAACGATGTTCGCTTAGGTCAAGGTGTAGCTTTATGTGTGATGGATGGCAGTGTCATTGCTCATACAGGTTTATTAAAACAGATGGAAGATATTTGTCAAAGACATCAGATTCGTTATCAGTTAGATATGGATTTGGCAGGTGGTACAGATTCTGGTGAATTAAGTAAAGCTGGTCCTGGTATTATGAATCTGACGATTTCCATTCCAACACGTTATATGCATTCGCATTATACAATGGTTCATACTGATGATTTTGAGGCGACTGTTGAAATGCTTGTTGCTTTTTTAAAGGAATTCGATGAAAAAATGTATTTAACAATGTTGGAGGATAAAAGATAATGGGAGCTTTAATTTTAGAAGGTGGAACTTTCCGTCCGATTTTTTCAAGTGGTGTGATGGATGCCTTAAATGATCATCATATTGATTTCCCTTATGTGATAGGTGTATCAGCTGGAATTACCGATGGTTTTTCTTATGTTTCTAAGCAGCCAAAACGTAATTATGATATCTTAATGAATCATCGTCATGACAAGCGTTATGTTGGTTTACGCAATTATATCAGTGATAAAAGTTTATTTGGTTTACGTTATGCTTATGAAACAATCCCTCAAGAGATTTATCCTTTTGACTGGGAAACTTTTTTAAATAATCCAGCTCAAATTAAAGTCGGTGTTACTAATGTGGAAACAGGAGAGTGTGAATATCTTGATGGAAAACAATTAGATCAGCAATGTACAATGTTGAAAGCAACATGTGCGATTCCTTTTGCTTTTCCGGTGATTTCTTTGAATGGTAAGAAATACTATGATGGTGGGATTTGTGATCCTATTCCTGTTAAAAAAGCACAACAGGATGGTCATGATAAAATGTTAATTGTTCTAACTAGACCAAAAGGGTATCAAAAGTCATTATCAAAAGCAAATATGATTGCGAGTCGTTTATTGAAAAAGAAATATCCTCATCTGGTTCAACCACTATTGACAAGACATCTTTTATATAATGAAACAATTGCCTATTGTGAAGAATTGGAAAGACAGGGACAAGCCCTTATTTTAAGACCGAATGAAGCATTTCAGATTGATTCTTTTGAAAAAGATTTAAAAAAGATTGATCGTCTTTATCATTATGGATATCAATTGGCTTTAGAACATTTAGATGAAATTCAAAAGATTTTAGAATAGACATTATTTTGACATTTTCACACATTTTTAAAATAATATTAAGGTAATTGTATATTATGATAATCATATAAAAAGAAATCATCAAAGAAAGGAAAGATAAATGATGAAACATATGAATAAAAACAAGCTATTTAAAATCTTTGTTGTATTATTGTTGATTGTATCACTAGGTTGTAATGGATTTTTAATGTATAAAGTTTTAGGAGGAAATCAATCATCTGGATCTTCCAATTCAAATGCGACAGTGCAAAAGGTAAATTATGATGTTCAATCTGATTTGACAGAGGTCATTGAAAGTGCGAAAACATCTACAGTCGGTGTGGCAGTATATCAAAACAATCAATTGGCTGGTAGTGGTAGTGGTGTCATTTATAAGGTTGATGGAAAAACAGTTTATGTCATTACGAATCATCATGTCATTGAAAATGCTCAATCTATAGAGGTCATTTATTCTAATGGTGAATCTGTGAAAGCAGAATGCTTAGGTAGCGATGAATATGGTGATATTGCTGTATTAAAGATGACAGTTAACTTTGAAGTTTCTGCTTTTAAAGTAGGAGATTCAACTTTATTAGAGGCTGGAGAACCTGTTTTAGCTGTAGGAAGTCCATTAGGTATTGAATATGCGGGAACTGTCACACAGGGTATTGTTTCAGCTCCATCAAGAACTGTTTCTGTTGATTTGAATGATGATGGACGTGAAGACTGGGATATGAATGTTATTCAGACAGATGCGGCTATTAATCCAGGAAATAGTGGAGGTGCATTGGTTAATGCAGCCGGTGAACTGGTTGGTATTACTTCAATGAAATTAGCGTCAGAAGAAGTTGAGGGAATGGGCTTTGCGATTCCAATTAATGATGCTTTAAAACTGGTAGAAGAAATTATTGACACAGGAAAAGTCAATCGACCAACAATTGGGATTTCAGCACTATCTTTAGATAGTTATTCTTCATATGAACTCTATATGTATCGTATTCAGACAAATTTGAATAAAGGAATCTATGTCGCTGATGTACAAAGTAATTCTCCTGCCAGCAAAGCAGGTATTCAAGCTGGAGATGTTATTACTCAATTTGATGGTAAAGATATCGAATCTTATAAAGATTTCTTAACACAGCTTTATTCTAAAAATCCCGGAGATACGGTGAAATTAACGATTAATCGTAACGGTTCGACATCTTCTGTCAATGTGACATTGGGTTCTTCTTAAGGAAAGACAAAAGTTCTTTCCTTTTTTTTGTAAAAACTATATAATGGGTGTTGGTGATGATATGAATAAAGAAATCAAAAAACAACTTATCTTATCATTTGTTTTATTAACCTTTGTTGTAGCAACACTCTTTTTCTGGTATCAGAACTTTATATTCCATACTTATGGTGAAAAAGTTGATTACCAGTATTGTTTATATGCTCAAAATGAAGAATGGCAAATTGCAGGATATGAGTTTTATCAAAAAGGGAAAACACAAGGATATGGACATGCCCGTGTGACACCTTTACAACCTCAACTTTTAAAGAAAAATGATGAAATGACAGTGACACTTCATCTAAAAAATCATCAGCCTTTCATTCAAACAATAAAGATTCAAAATGATAATCAAGTTTTACTTTTAGAAAATCAGACAGGACAGAATATCTTTAGTGAAAAAGATCTTCAAAATGTTCAATTACAAATAGAAGTCAAACGTCAAAAGAAATCTATCTATAATCAAACATTATCTATGCAAAAACAAGATATCATGACATATACTTCAGCAAATAAAGATTATACATTAACCAATGTATATGTGACTGAAAATTGGTTAAAAACAGGAGTCTTTTCAAGTAAGGATACAAAACTTGCTAAAGAATATCCTTATATGATTATTAATTATATGTATTCTCATGAACAGAATTATGAAGTGAATATTAATGATTATGAAAGATTTGTTTATTTAAAAGGAAAAACAGAAGATTTTTTAAATGATCAGGTGGAAGGAATTGGATATTATGATGGTCAAGGATCATTATTTGATATGCAGTTATGTTGTGTAATAACATTAATGAAAAGTGAAGATGATCTCAATCCTTATACTTTTACATTGCCTCTAAATCCCATTCAAAAAGGAGAATCATGATGAAAGCGGGAAGAAAAGATAAAATGACGTTATATATGTTGAGAAATGCTTTTTCAACTTTATTGATTGCTTTTGTTTCTTTTATGATTTCTTTGATTTCGTATTATGAATGTTCATTTGTTGAAGCATTAAGGCGTTTATTTTTTGTGAATATTTATACAACATTATATTTTTTATTGTTGTGGCTATTGAATTATATGATTTTTGAAATATCAAAAATCATATTTGATACTTATGAAAATATTCTGACATATAAATTTATTCTTGTTTTATGCTTGGTTGCGATTATTTTGTTTTTTGTTCCAATGTTGGATTTATTTCAATGGAATTTTATTTTCTTATGTCTGTTTATTGCATTAAGACAAATAAAACAATTATATATTCATAAAAAAAGACCATCAAATGGTCTATAACAGTGTACTGAGATTTTGCAGGAATTTTTGTTTGGTTGTGGCATCTAATGAATTGTAATATTGTTCAAAGAGGACACCTAAACCAACAAGGATTGTTTCTTCTTTAGAGGCAATGCCCTCATCAATGGTTTCCTGCAACTGAGTAGGGGTGAATCCTTTGAGATTCATTAAAAGTGCTTCACGCATTTTTGATCAGTCCTTTCTTATATAATATGGGAGAATTTATTGATTTTATTCAAGGAGATTTATGAAAGAATATCAAATACAGATAAATGATGAAACCATTGTCTATCAGTTAACTTATAAGCATATGCAAAATATAAGAATGCGTGTACGATATGGACAATTGTTGATTAGTGCACCTTATGGGACATCATTGATATATATTGAACAGATGATTCATACTTATCAAAAAAGAATACTGACACAAATACATGCTTTTCAACCTTATTATCAATATAATGATGGTGGATATGTTTTGATTTTTAATCAACGTTATCGTCTAGTTGTCAGGGATATAGGTATTAAACGTTGTCAATGTCATGGTCATGATTTGTATGTTTATCATTATGATATACAAGGTTGTGTGGAAAAAGAATGTTATCGTATATTATATGATTATATTGAAGAAAGAATGATTGATTATCTGGCTCATGATTTTGATTTGGATATGCCACGTATTGAAATTAAAAAATATAAAAGTCGCTGGGGAAGCTGTTATTATAAGGAACAGCGTGTTTCTTTTCATTTAGGATTAGTTCATTTAGAAAAGGAACTGATTGATTATGTGATTGTTCATGAGTTATGTCATTTTCTTTATCATGATCATTCTGCATCATTCTATCATGAGATAGCAAAAAGATTGCCACATTATCAGATATTACAAAAACGCTTAAAGGAGAAACATACATGATTACATCAATTCAAAATGAAACAATCAAAAAAATAATGAAATTGAAACAAAAGAAATATCGTGATGAATATGATTTGTTTTTAGTGGAAGGTTTTCATTTGGTTGAAGAAGCCAGAAAAGCAGGGTGTATTCAAACATTAATAACAACACTTGATGAAACGTTTCCAGAAGATACTCTTTATGTTCATTCAAAAGTTATGGAAAAAATAGCTTTTACAAAGACACCACAACCTGTTATGGCTGTTTGTAAAAAACAGCATCAAACTTTAGATACATGGAAAGAACGTTATTTGTTATTGGATAATCTTCAAGATCCGGGTAATTTAGGAACTATTATTCGCAGTGCTCTAGCACTTGGTTATGACCAAATCATTATGTCACCTGAAAGTGTTGACCTTTATAATGATAAAGTTATTCGTGCTACACAGGGAGCTTTATTTCAAATGCCACTTTGCCAAATGGATTTATTAGAAGCTATTGCTTTATTACATAAACAAGGGGTTGGTGTATATGGAACATCATTACATCAGGCATTACCTATTGATCATTATCAGCCTCAAAAACAAATGGCATTTGTTTTAGGAAACGAAGGGCAGGGTGTTTGCCAGGCTGTTTTAGATGCCTGTGATCATACATTATATATTCCTATTCAAGGGATTGAATCTTTAAATGTTGCGATTGCTGGAGCTATTGTTATGTATCATTTTCCTAAAATTTAAGAAAAGATTTGCAAAATAATAAACATATGATATAATATTTTGTGTTTAGAATCGATGAAAAGGAGTAGTAGTTGTTGATACTTTTTAGAGAGTCTATGGGTGGTGGAAATAGACAGGTTAGGCAATGAACTCGCCTTGGAGATACAAAGATGAAAAGAGTAGTCTTTGTCGTTAACTGCGTTAAAGTTTTGAGAGCATATATGGATGTCATATATGAACTAAGGTGGTATCGCGATCAAGTCGTCCTTAGAAGGACGGCTTTTTATATTATAAGGAGGGATAAATGATGCCATTTGATCATCAAGCCATTGAAAAGAAATGGCAAAAATATTGGGATGAACATCAGACTTTCTATACTGATGTTTGGGATTTTTCAAAACCTAAATACTATGCTTTAGATATGTTTCCATATCCATCAGGACAAGGATTACATGTTGGGCATCCTGAAGGATATACAGCGACAGATATTATGTCACGTATGAAAAGAATGCAGGGATATAATGTTTTACATCCAATGGGATTTGATGCTTTTGGATTACCAGCTGAACAATATGCGATTAAAACAGGAAATCACCCTGAAGGATTTACACGTCATAATATTGAAACTTTTACACATCAGTTAAAGATGTTAGGTTTTTCGTTTGATTGGGATAAATGTATTTCTACTTGTGATCCTGATTATTATCATTGGACACAATGGATTTTTAAACAGCTTTATGAAGATGGTTTAGCTAAAAATGTGGATATTCCAGTGAACTGGTGTGAAGAATTAGGAACTGTTTTAGCTAATGATGAAATCATTGATGGAAAAAGTGAACGTGGGGGATACCCAGTTATTAGAAAGAATATGAAACAGTGGGTTATTGATATTCCTGCTTATGCTGAAAAATTATTGGCTGGTTTAGAGGATGTTGATTGGCCTGAATCTACCAAAGAAATTCAAAGAAACTGGATTGGAAAATCTATTGGCGCTCATGTGCATTTCCAAGTTGATGGACATGATGAACAGTTTACTGTGTTTACAACACGTTGTGATACGCTTTTTGGCGCAACTTATTGTGTGTTAGCTCCTGAACATGAATTGGTAGCTAAGATTACAACACCACAACAAAAAGAAGCGATTGAAGCCTATGTGAAAGTCTGTGCCACAAAATCTGAATTAGAACGTACTGAATTAAATAAAGATAAAACAGGTGTCTTTACTGGTGCTTATGCGATTAACCCAGTGAATCAAAAGAAAATACCTATTTGGATTTCAGATTATGTTTTAGCAGGATATGGAACTGGTGCTATTATGGCGGTTCCTGCTCATGATGATCGTGACTGGGAATTTGCGAATAAATTTGGTCTTGAAATTATTCCAGTGCTTGAAGGTGGAGATGTTACAAAAGAAGCATGGACACAGGATGGAAATCATATTAATTCTGATTTCTTAAATGGTATGAATAAAGAAGATGCTATTGAAACAATGATTCAATGGTTAACTGATCATCATTGTGGTGAAAAGAAAGTGAATTATCGTTTAAGAGAATGGATCTTTGCACGTCAAAGATACTGGGGAGAACCAATTCCAGTGATTAATTTTGATGATGGCACTTCCGTTGCATTATCAGATGATGAATTACCATTGATTTTACCACCATTAGAAGATTACTCACCTTCTAAAAGTGGGGCATCACCATTGGATAAAGCTACAGACTGGGTGAATGTCACTGTGAATGGAAAAGCTGGAAAACGTGAAACAAGTACAATGCCAGGAAGTGCGGGAAGCAGCTGGTATTATATGCGATATATTGATCCACATAATGATCATGCGATTGCTGATAGAAAGTTATTGGATCACTGGTTACCAGTTGATTTATATGTTGGTGGACCAGAACATGCTGTTGGACACTTATTATATTCTCGTATGTGGAATCGTTATTTATATGATAAAGGATATTTGTCACATCCTGAGCCATTCCAAAAATTATATCATCAAGGTATGATTTTAGGAACAAATGGTGAAAAGATGAGTAAATCTAAAGGTAATGTCATTAACCCTGATGATATTGTTCAAACTTATGGGGCTGATACATTAAGAGTTTATGAAATGTTTATGGGACCTTTGGAAGCAAGTAAACCATGGAGTGAAACAGGTGTTGACGGTGCTAGAAAATGGTTGGATCGTGTGTATCGTTTGATTGTGGAATCTGATAAATTAAGTGATGAAAATGATCATTCATTAGACTTTGTTTATCATTCTACTGTCAAAAAAGTCACTCATGATTATGAAACATTAGGATTTAATACTGCTATTTCACAAATGATGATTTTTGTCAATGAAGCTTATAAAGCTAAAACTGTTTATCGTCCATATGCTGAAAACTTAGTGAAAATGTTAAGCTGTATCGCTCCACATGTCTGTGAAGAAATGTGGCAGTTACTTGGACATGATGAAACATTAGCTTATGAACCATGGCCAACATATGATGAAGCGATGTTGGAACAGTCAACAATTGAAATGGCTGTACAGGTTAATGGAAAACTTCGTGCTAAAATTACTGTGAATAAAGATGAAGATGATGAAGTCGTGAAACAGGAAGCTTTAGCTCAAGATAATGTAAAAACACATACTGAAGGAAAGAATATTGTGAAAATTATTGTCGTGAAAAATAAGATTGTCAATATTGTTGTGAAATAAAAATATTGATTTATAAACATGGAATGAAGAGAGAAGTGAATTTCTAAAAGTTAAGGTATCTTAATTGCAGAGATTCACTTTTTTAATGTTCAATTATTGATAACAAAAAAACGCTAACTTTTCAGTTAACGTTTAACAACAGCATTGACAAATAGACTGATTGTTTATAGGGACTTGTCTGATGATCACTTGACCATTTGTTTCCATAACAGCATCTTCATTGATGATTTCACCAACACTGTCAACCGTAATTGTTCCTGATTTGACATTTTTAATAGAATCAACATGTCCTTTGATTGTTGCCTGTACATCAGAATATTCAAATGCTAAATCGCAATCAATCATTTCACAATCAATGAGTTTCAAGTTTTCACAATAACATAATGGTTGTGTTCCAATGATCTGACAGTTAATGAATGTGACATTTTTTGAAAACCACCCTAAATATTCACCTTTGACAACAGAATCTTTAACGATGACGTTACTGCTATGCCAGAAGGCATCTTTTGTATCTAAATAAGAATTTGTAATTTCTAAGTCATGCATATACTGGAAAGAATATTTTCCTGTAAATTTCAAATGATCAATTTTAACATGATGACTATGAAGTAACATATATTCAGAATGAATTTCACTATCTTTAATAGAAATATCCTGGCAGAACCAGCCAAACTCTGGTGATTGAATCTGACAATTTGAAACAATTGTATCACTACATTCTCTTAAAATTTTTATACCTTGAATATCACAAGAATCAATCAAACCATGATGAGAATACCAGATAGGAGCTCTTGTTAATTCATCTAAAGAGCTGTGAATTAATTCATAACCCTGTACATGCCATAAGGGATAACGAAGCGAAAAAGTACAATGATCAACTCTGACTTGTCTTGTTTCTTTCAAGACAGATTCTCCATCTTGAGGACCAGCAAAAGTACAGTTTCTCACTTCAGTATTTTGTATGTTGTATAAAGCTCTTTCTTCATCAAAAGTTTGATTTTCAATAATCTGTTTGATTTGCATGATATTGACCTCCTTTAAGAAAGCTTATGCTTTATTTTGAATATTTTTTAAAGTGTAAATCAGATAATCAAGATGATCAATTTTCTTTTGTTTTTGATGCACTTCATCTAGAATTTCATATCTTTTCTTTTTTAAAAAAAGGAAAAGAAATTCAAAACGATGATTTTCAAAGTCATCAACAAATTCTTGAACTTGTTTGGATGAACATCCCATATCTTCTAAACTTTTTTGAATATCTTCTTTGGTAAACATTTGAATCATATGAAAGCCTCCTTGACTATATTCTATATATAGACATTATAAAAATCAAATACTTATAATGGATAGTCAGCTATGCTTTTGAGGTATTTATATGGATATATGTTGTCTAATTATTTCTTTTTTAAGGTGTTCATAAAGTTCATATGTAGATATGCAATCTGCTAAAGAACGGTGTTCATTTGTGGAAAGCCCTAAAAATTCTACCATGTCTGTTAAACGATGATGGGGCATTTGAGGATAAACCTTTCTACAAAATTGAACCGTATCCATATATTCATTAGATAAATTGATCTGAAAATGATTCGCAATAAAATTAAGATCGAAAGCTGTATTATGTCCAATAATTGGATCGTATCCAAGAAACTGCAAAATGTCATCTTGAACAGAAGAGAGAACAGGCATATCCTCTACCATTTGATTATCAATGCCAGTGAGTTGAGTGATAAAAGGAGTAATATTCTGTTGGGGATTGATTAACTGGCAATAACGTTCAATGATTTCCTTGTTTCTGACCTTTAATATTCCAATTTCAATAATTTTATCTTTTTGCCAAGATAAACCTGTTGTTTCGATATCTATAACACAATAATCATCAATGATTTTTTTAACATAATGACCTCTTTTATAATATTGTTTTTGATAAGCCATTGTGATCACCTCAATTCTATATTTAAATCTATTCAATATAAAAATGCAAATGAATTTATAAAAAAAGTATAATCATCAGTCAAATCATGTTATAATGTTGCACGGTATCACAACAGGAGGTCGTTATGAAATATATACATCAGTTTCTTATTATTATGTTGATTTCATTTGTAGGAGAATTATTGAGTTTTTTACCATTACCCATTCCAGCAAGTGTTTATGGATTGTTGATTATGTTAGTTGGTCTTTATACAAAAATAATTCCATTATCAGCAATAGAAGATGTTGCAGATTGGCTGATTTTGATTATGCCTGTTTTATTTGTTCCATCTGCTGTTGGTTTAATGAATGTCAAAGAAGAATTATTTGAAAACATAGCTGTGATTATGATTGTTCTTGTTATAAGTACAGTCATTGTGATGGTAGTGACAGGGAAAGTTGCACAATATATGATAGAAAGGAAAAATATCAATGAATAATTTATTGATTGAAACATCTTGTTTTGGCATTGTATTAAGTTTATTAACATATTGGTTGGCTGTTCAAATAAGAAAGCGATGGTCTTATTCTCTTTTGAATCCATTATTAATCAGTGCTTTTTTAACTATCTTTGTTTTATATGTTTTAGATATTGATTTTCAGACATATAATCAAGGAGCACAAATGATTACATATTTATTGACTCCATCAACTGTTTGTTTAGCGATTCCTTTATATAAACAAACACAAGTCCTGGTTAAACATTTTGGAGCTATTATAGCAAGCTTATTATGTGGTTGTCTGTCTGGTTTGATGAGTGTTATGGTTCTTTGTATTTTGTTGAAGACAAGTGAAACAGTTTTATATTCTTTGATGCCAAAATCTATTACGACAGCGATTGCTATTGGAGTATCAGAATTACTTGGTGGTCATTCGACAATGACAGTAGGTGTTGTCATTTTAACAGGTATTTTTGGATCGATGATTGCTAAAACGATTTTTAAAGTTTTCCATATCAATCATCCTGTTGCACGTGGTTTGGCATTAGGAAATAGTGCTCATGCTATTGGAACAGCGAAAGCAATTGAGTGGGGTGAAATTGAGGCAGCAATGAGTAGTTTATCCATTGTGATTTCAGGTATATTCACTGTGTTTTTAGCGCCTATTATGATTCGTTTATGGATATAAAAAAGTTCTATGTTTAAGCATAGAACTATTGATTGGTATATTAAATATTTGCGGGGCAGACCCTAGCCTTTAAATTTTTAAAGGGGTCTGTCTTTTCTTGCTTTAAATTTAAATTGGGGTTGCTTTTTATAAAATGAGAATCTCCTGTTATAATTTGTTTGCAAACAATATTACGAAAAAGAAGACTATCTAGCAGACCTATTGAGAAAAAAATAACTATATCAAGAAGATCAACCAGTAATGCAAATGGAATGCAAAACTTTGCAAGAGCTAGAAATAAGTTCATCTATTCGCAAAATTCATATAAAAACATACTGCAACCGAGCATGAAAAAAAGATGAAAAGAGTTGGTAAACCAAGAGGAAAATGTAATAAAAAAAGATGACAGATAGTCACCAATCAAATATTGTTCGACCTGCTTTAAAATGAAAGTGGGGTCAAAATACCCCACTATTAATTTAAAGCTTTTTAGATTAGACCCCTCAATTATTTAAAGGGCCTATTGATTTAAAAGATCATAAAATGATTTTAAGCGTTGACAAGATTGATTGAACTCTTCTTGTTCTTGTGGTGTCATGCGTAATTCAACAATTTCTCTAACACCACTACGATCAATGATGGCTGGCACACTGATAAATAAATCATCCTGACCATATTCGCCACGAAGCAATGTTGAAACAGGTAAAATCTGGTTTTCATTATGTAAGATTGTGCGAATAATACCGACTGTACTTGAGGCTATACCATAACAAGTATTCCCTTTACGATTGAAAATTTCCCAACCAGCCTGAATTGTATCTTTTTTCATCTGTTGATAGGGTTCTTGTCCTAAACGACTCTGATTATCTTGAACAACACTATAAATATCCTTACCACCAATACGAACAGTTGACCATGGAATCATTTCACTATCTCCATGTTCACCAATGACCATCGCATGAACACTGCGAGGATCAACTTGGATTTTTTGGGCGATGAAATATTTTAAACGGGCTGTATCTAATGTTGTTCCTGTTCCAATAACCTGATTAGCTGGTAAACCAGAAAGTTTATAAGCATAATAACTCATTAAATCTACAGGGTTTGAAACAACAATCAAATGTCCATCAAAATGATGTTCTTTAATTTGAGTAATAATACTTTTCATGACATTTAAAGATGGTTCTAACATCTTTAAACGGTCATTACCACTTTGAGGGGTTGGAACACTTGCTGTGATGATAACAATTTGAGCATCTTCACAGTCTTCATATCGTCCCACTTTGACATGTGTATTACGATTCATATATTCAATGCTTTGAGATAAATCTAAGACTTCTCCTAAAACTTTTTCTTCATTCAAATCAATCAAAGCAATTTCGTCACATAGACCTTGATTAATCAAACAAAATGCAGTACTGACACCAACGTGTCCACATCCAATAATGACAATTTTTCTTTTTTCTAATTTCATTTCTTTTCTCCTCGTTATAAGTCTAAAATGATTATATCATAATTCATAAAATTGTAATGAAATATGATAAAAAGTTTTCAAAACCTGAAAATAAAATGTGTGTTTGATAAAAATAAGTATACTATATGTGGGAGAGGAAATTTATGGAATTAAGTCTTTTATTAGCTCAAAATATTTTTGGATTATTTCTTATTATTTTTGTAGGATATTTAACTGTAAAGTGTCGTGTACTGACATCTGATGATAGTAAAGTGATTTCTAAAATTGTTTTATATATTGTTTGTCCTTGTACAATTTTAAATTCTTTTCAGATTGATTTTACAAATGAGAAGCTGATGGGATTGATTTTATCTTTTATTGGAGCTATTGTCGTTCATTTGATTTTCATTCCATTAACAAAATTATTAGGGCAGATCTTTCATTTTATGCCTGTAGAAAAAGCAACGCTTATTTATTCTAATGCTGGTAATCTGATTATACCTTTGGTAGCTTCTATTTTAGGGGAAGAATGGGTTTTATATACAAGTGGATATATGGTTGTTCAAACTATTTTAATATGGACACATGGAAAAAATCTGGTTTGTAATGAAAAGCAGTATGATTTCAAAAAGATTATCTTGAATGTGAATGTTATAGCGATTATGTTAGGAATGATTATGTTTATAGCACGCTGGCATTTTCCAGCACTGATTCATGATACAGTAAGTAGTGTTGGTTCTATGGTAGGGCCATTAAGTATGCTGGTGATTGGAATGTTATTAGGCGATATTGATATTTTATCTATTTTTAAAGAAAAAAGAGTTTATGGTATTTGTCTTTTGAGATTGATTGTTTATCCTTTGGCTGTGATTTTGGCGTTTCGTTTGCTGGGATTACAAAATTTTCATCAGGATGCTTATCAGATATTGTTGATCAGTCTTTTGGCTGCGAGTGCTCCTGCTGCTGCAACAATTACCCAATTTGCCCAGTTATATGATAAACATCCAGGCTATACGAGTATCATGAATGTTATGTCTGTTATTTTTTGTATTATCACAATGCCGATCATTGTTTTTATTTATCAAATTTTATAAAAGTTAATATCTAAGACATAATTATGAAGGATAATGGTGTATTGTTGGAGGAAGGGTTATATGAAAAGAATTCAAATTAGTCATAATATTGTTGATGAAGATTTATTAAAAGAAGTGAAAAAATACATGATTGCTCCATGGCAAAAATATTTATTGTCATTAACAGGTGTGATTTCATTAATTTTAGGTATTATAAATGTCGTCAATCAAAATATGTTACAAGGTGTTGTTTTATTGGTTTTAGGTGCTGTGTGTATTGGGGAAATTTTCTTTTTAATTCATAGTCATTACAAAGAAATGTTAAAATTGATGAAAGAAGAAATTGATGAACAGAAGATTACATATACAATGAGTTTTGGAGGAGAATATGTCGTTGTACATAATTGTCAGACATCTATTGATAATAAGATTCCTTACTCTCATCTCAAAACTTTATCACAGACAGAACATGCATATGTTTTATTAGCAAAGAAAAATGAAATCATTATTATTCGAAAAGATTGTTTAAAAGTAAGTATTCGTGAATTTATAGATTTCTTGAAACAAAAAGATACAAAAATAAAAAAATGGATCAAAGCATAAAAGTCGTTTCTATCAAATGACTTTTTTTGTTATAATAAAAAAGAAGGTGAAAGAAATGAAAATTCAAATTATTCAAGGTGATATTACTCAAATATCATGTGATGCCATAGTCAATGCTGCCAATAATAGTTTATTAGGAGGTGGAGGGGTGGATGGTGCTATTCATCGCAAAGCTGGACCTGAATTATTGGCTGAGTGTCGTTTGTTGCATGGATGTGCGACTGGTGATGCAAAAGTCACAAAGGCTTATCATTTACCAGCACGTTATGTGATTCATACAGTTGGTCCGGTTTATCGTGATGG
The DNA here is from genome assembly GCF_042850985.1 of Massiliimicrobium timonense. Taxonomy (GTDB): domain Bacteria; phylum Bacillota_I; class Bacilli_A; order Erysipelotrichales; family Coprobacillaceae; genus Allocoprobacillus. The sequence continues at coordinate 1,628,087 of NZ_AP031415.1, read as the reverse complement.
ACAACATGATGAAGCCAAACGATTACAGTCTTGTTATATACGCTGTCTGGAAAAAGCTGAAGAGTATCAATGTCAACATATTGCTTTTCCTTCAATTAGTACAGGGGCTTATCGTTATCCTGTATCACAGGCAGCTACAATTGCGATAGAAACGCTTAAAAACTATCCATGTCAATATGTCAAAAGAATAGATATTGTTTGTTTTGATAATTATACATATCGTACATATTGTCAGTTATTAAAAAAAGAATAATAAAAGTGCATATGATTAGCTATAATAAATAAGACATGGTACAATGATCTTGTCATGAAAGGAGAAAGAGATTATGAAATTATATGTATGTCCAATTTGTGGAAATGTAGTAGAAAAAATTGTTGATAAAGGAGTACCAGTTGTTTGTTGTGGAAAACCAATGGTAGAATTAACAGCAAATACAACAGATGGTGCATTAGAAAAACACGTTCCTGTATTATCTATAGATGGAGATAAACTTCATGTGAAAGTTGGTGAAGTTTCACATCCAATGACTGATGAACATTTAATTACAACAATCATTGCTGTATTCAACAGTCAAGTTTTACGTGTGGATTTAACATCTGCTGATCAACCTGAAGCAGTATTTGCAATTGGTGATTATAAAGGAACAATTGAAGTATACGAATACTGTAACTTACATGGATTATGGAAAGCAACAATTGAAGCATAAATCATAAACAAGGAAACTTATCATAAGATAGGTTTCTTTTTTTTAAAGATACTGTCTGGAAATATTTTTAAATATGCTATAACATGATGGAAATGGTAGAATTTTCATATTTTAGATAAAATGATAAAGATATGAGTTGTTGAATTGTTAAATAATGGGCGGTATTTTCATTTTTTATACGATTAAATGTGAAAAAATCGAAAAATATTAGACAAAACTATAGACGTTTGTTACAATAAGCGTGGTTATCATATATGTTTGGGAATTGGCCCAATCGTTTCTACCCTGTTACCGAAAATAACGGGACTATGATAGACGCTTTTTTATGTGTCTATCTGTAGATAGACTTTTTTTATTGGAGGAGGGACTTGAGTGAAGAAAAAAATGCATTATCTTCTTTTGGTGCCTTGTTTGGTTTTACTGATTGTATTTTTGGTGATGCCATTGATTCAAATCATTTTACCAACTTTGTTTCCTGAAGGAAGTGGCTTTAGTTTCACGAATTATTTATCATTTTTTCAAGATGAATATTATATGACAATCTTCATTAGAACTGTTAAGATTGCTTTGATTTCATCTCTTGTTTGTATGATTTTAGGAGTACCCACAGCTTATTTTATTTCTCGTTGTGATAAGAAATGGCGTGGTATTTTAATGGCAATTTCTATTTTTCCAATGCTGACGAATTCAGTTGTCAGAAGTTTTGCATGGATTAATATTTTAGGTAAAAATGGAGTGATTAATAATTTTTTAATGTCAATAGGGGTTATAGAAGAACCAATTACAATGTTATATACTGAATTTTCAGTTTTAATTGGGACAATTTATTTATTTTTACCTCTTATGATTATCACTTTAGTGGGTGTTATGGAAAATATTGATAATGATATGATGGAAGCAGCAGAAAGTTTAGGTGCGAATCGTGTTAAAGCTTTTATGAAGGTTGTCTTACCATTAAGTATTCCAGGTATTATTGTAGGATGTGTGCTTGTTTTTACAGGATCACTCAGTGCTTATACAACACCTCAGTTATTAGGTGGACCAAAGAATCTTGTTTTAGCAACCTTTATTTCACAACAGGCATTAAGTTTAAATAACTGGACAGCAGCCAGTGTTTTTGCAGTCATTATGATTATTACAACATTAATTGTTATGAAAGCATTAAATGCGATTGCAGCGAAATTGGATAAGCGAGGTGAAGTCTAATGCGTAAACATAAAGGATTGATGGTTATTTCTATTTTGGTATTTGCATTTTTGTTTATACCTCTTATCATTATTGCTGTGACAGCATTTGGCTCAGAAAGTACGATTACTTTCCCTATACATGGATTTTCATTACAATGGTTTGTGAATGTGTTTGAATCAGAAAGCTTTATGAGTTCATTAGCATTAAGTGGAGAAATTGCTTTGTTAGCAACTCTACTTGCTTTACTTGTAGGGGTACCTGCAGCATATGCATTAGCGAGATATAGTGTTATTGGAAAGAAATTTTTAAAGAGCTTCTTTTTATCCCCAACAATCATTCCAGGAATTGTTGTCGGATATGCTTTATATCAATATGTGGTTTTAACATTGAATTTTCCTGTTTTTGAAAGTTTATTACTAGGACATTTTCTTGTTGTTTTACCATATGTGATTCGTATTGTTGGTTCTTCATTGGATCAGTTTGATTTTGCGATTGAAGAGGCAGCTTTAAGTTTAGGATGTCAAAAAGGTCAGGCTTTCTTTAAAGTTGTTTTACCTAATATTACATCAGGAATCAGTGCGGCTTTTATGTTGTCATTTATTAATTCATTTAATAATATACCTGTATCTATGTTTTTAACAGGACCAGGAGTGACAACTTTACCTACAACATTAATGAATTATATTGAATATAATTATGATCCAACTGTTTCAGCAGTTTCTGTTTTATTAATGGTAGCAACGATTGTGATTATGTTCATTGTTGAAAAAACATTAGGAATTTCAGCACTTGCAAAATAGGAGGAGTTAGAATGGCGTTTTTAAGCTTAAAAGATATTGCAGTTGCATATCATCAGAAAAATTATATTTTACAGGGGTTAAACTTAGATATTGAAAAAGGAGAATTAGTCTCTTTGCTTGGACCTTCTGGTTGTGGAAAAACAACAACTTTACGTGTGGTTGCAGGATTTATTGATCCTCAGGAAGGAAACTTCATTTTAGATGGTGAAGATATGACAAAGGTTCCTGTTCATAAAAGAAATTTTGGATTGGTTTTCCAAAGTTATGCTTTGTTTCCACATTTAACAGTTAAAGAAAATATTGCGTTTGGATTAAAATTAAGAAAAATGGATAAAGCTCAAATGGAAGCTAAAATCAATGAAGTTGTTGAAGTTTGTGATTTGGAAGGATTAACAGATCGTTTACCTAAACAATTATCAGGGGGTCAACGTCAGCGTGTTGCTTTAGCAAGAGCACTTGTCATTGAGCCAAAACTTTTATTACTAGATGAACCATTAAGTAATCTGGATGCGAAATTACGTATTCAAATGCGTGTTGAAATTAAAAGATTACAGAAAAAATTAGGAATTACAACGATTTTTGTTACACATGATCAAGAAGAGTGTTTCTCTATTTCTGATAAGGTAGCAGTTATGAATAATGGTGTTATTGAACAATACGATACACCTGAAAATATTTACTCTCGTCCAAAAACAGAGTTTGTTGCAAGATTTATAGGATTTGAAAATTTCTTTGATTTAACAAAAGTTCAAGATCACCAATATCAAAATCAAAAGGGTGAAATCATGAAAGTGGACAATGATGGCGATTTAGAAACATGCAAAGGGACAATTCGTCCTGATGATATTGAAATCGTAACATCTGCTGATAAATATGATAATATGATTACAGGAAATGTTACAGTGAGAACATTCCTTGGAAAGAGTTATCAATATGAAGTGGAAACACCTATTGGTAAACTTGTTGTTAATGGTGGAAATGCAACAGTTTATAAACAGGGTGATACTATTCAAATGCATTTACCAGCAAATAAAATTGTCTTAGTTTAGGAAAGGAAGGTAGAAAAAAGTGAAAAAATTATTAGTTGGTTTAATGGCTGGAGCTATGGTTTTAGTAGGATGTTCTAGCAACAGTGGGAGTGATACTCAAAAATTAGTTGTATCAACATGGGGATTAAATGCTGATATTGTACAAAAAGATGTTTACGAACCATTTGAAAAAGAAAACAATTGTGAAATTGTTGTAGAAGAAGGTGGAACTTCAGATCGTTACACAAAATTTGCTAATAATCCAAATTCTGATGTTGATATTATTGAATTATCTCAGGCAGAAGCACAAAAAGGATATGCAGCTGATTTATTTGAAAAATTAGATTATAGTAAAATTGGAAATGCGAAAGATTTAATTGATGCAGCGTCTAAGCTAAAAGATGATAATGGATATGGTGTTCCTTATACTTTAAATAGTATTGGTATTATTTATGATAAGGAAGCAACTGGATTTGAAATTAAAGAATGGAATGATTTATGGGATAGTCGTTTAAAAGGTCAAATTTCTATTCCTGAAATTACAACAACTTTTGGACCAGCAATGGTACATATTGCAAGTGATTATAAAGGTGTAGATATTACATCTGATAATGGAAAAGCTGCATTTGAAGCTTTAGAAGAATTAAAACCAAATATTGTGAAAACATATACAAAATCTTCAGATTTAACAAATATGTTCAGTGCTGGAGAAATTTCAGTTGCTGTTGTTGCTGACTTTGGTGTAAGTTTAATTCAAAAAAATAATGAAAATTGTGAATATGTAGTACCTGAATCAGGAACATATGCAAACTTTAATACAATTGAAGTGAATAAAAATTCAGACAATAAAGATTTAGCATATAAATATATTGATTGGCGTTTAAGCAAAGATTTACAATATAAAGATGCTGTTTCTGATTTGAATGAAGCACCTACAAATAAAACAGTTGAATTAACTGAAGAAGAAGCACTTAATAAAACTTATGGTGATGTAGCTGCTAGAGCTAAAGTTATTGATTTCAAATTTGTCAATCCACTATTAGAGGATTGGGTTGATCAATGGACACGTATTTTAAATAGTTAGGAGATATTGTCATGAATCAACTCATCAAAAACGTACAGGTTTATAATACATTTACACAAAGTTTTGAAAAAAAGAATGTTTATATTCAAGAAGATAAATTTTATTATATTTGTGATGATGAACCACTTGAAAGTCAAAAAGTGATTGATGGACAAGGTAAGTACATGATTCCTGGGTTGATTGATATTCATATGCATATTGAAAGTTCTATGACAGTTCCTGGTGAATTTTCCAAAGCAGTATTACCTCATGGGGTCACAACAGTGGTTGCTGACCCACATGAGATAGCGAATGTTTTTGGAATACGTGGAATTGAAACGATGATATCCAATGACACAACATTGGATATTTTTTATGGAATTCCTTCTTCTGTTCCTTCTACCAATGAACATTTGGAAACAACAGGAGGAAAAATAGATGTAGATGATGTCAAACAGCTTTTAGAGAATCCTCGTATTTTATGCTTGGGTGAAGTCATGAACTTTAAAGATTTGATTGGTGGGCAAGATACACTCATTAATCAGATTATTCAAGCCTGTCATGAAAAAAGATGGCAGTTACCTATTGAAGGACATTGTCCTAAAATTACGGGACTTGATTTAGCACGATATATTTATCAGGGTGTTGATGCAGATCATACCCAACAGACACCAGAATCCATTGTTGAAAAGATAAAAAATGGTATGTTTCTGGAAATTCAAAGAAAATCAATGAATGCAGATACAATTCGTACATTGGTAGAACATCAATTTTATGAATATTTTGCATTGGTGACGGATGATGTGATGGCTGACCAGTTAGAGCAGGGACATTTGAATCTTTTGGTCAAATTAGCTTATGATTTAGGTATGCCAATTGAAAAAGCTATTTATTGTGCCACTTATACACCAGCTAGACGTATGCATATGATTGATCGTGGATGTATTGCCCCAGGGAAAATAGCGGATTTTATCTTATTGGATGATTTATATTCTTTTTCTATTGATAGTGTGTATAAAAAAGGACAATGTGTTTATCATCAAACAAAACAAATAGAAATCCAAGAACAACAGTCACACTTTCCACAAGAGTTTTACCATTCACTTTATGCCAGACAAGCAAAGAATGAAGATTTTATGATACCATCATCAAAAAAAGAAGTTCTTTGTCATGTTATGGAAGTACAGCCACATTCCACTTTTACAAAGCATCTGCAGATGAAATTACCAGTCAAAGACGGCTATGTAGATTATCAAAGTGCGGGACTTTGCTTATTGACTATTTTTGAAAGATATCAAAAAAATGGACATATTACACATGCTTTGGTGAAAAATACATTACAAACAAAAGGGGCAGTTGCGACAAGCTGGGCACATGATCATCATAATATCATGATTTTAGGTAATAGTATTGAAGATATGGTTATTGCACAGCATCAGCTTCTCCAACAACAAGGTGGATATCTGGTTGTTCAAAATCAAAAAATTCAAGCCAACACTGTATTAAATATTGGTGGTATTGTCAGTGATCAGTCATTAAAAGAATTAGCTCAAGATTTACGACAAGTCAGAAAAGCGATGGAAGATTTAGGATATGTTCATGATAATGTGATTATGTCATTATCCACATTATCTTTACCTGTTTCACCAGAACTGAAAGTGACTGATTATGGGATGTTGGATACTTATCATCAGACAATTGTGCCACTCATGGAGGACAGTTATGAGAACATTGATTAAAAATGTAACAATTTTAACAATGAATGAACATTTTGATGTCATTGAAGATGGACAAATGCTCATTGATGATGAAAATATAATTGAAATAGGGAAAACATGTGTACAAAAATATGATCAATGCATAGATGGACATCATGGTATTTTATTACCAGGTATGATTAATATCCATACGCATCTAGGAATGATTCCTTTTCGTGGGCTAGGTGATGATTGTCCTGATCGCTTACGTCGCTTCTTATTTCCATTGGAATCCAAATATATGACGGCTGATCTTGTTTATCATAGCTCCAAGTATGCTATGGCTGAAATGTTGTTGTCAGGGATTACAACATTTATGGATATGTATTATTTTGAAGATGAAGTCGCAAAAGCAGCTGATGAAATGAAAATGAGAGGTTTTGTTGGAGAAACGATTGTTGATTTCCCTAGCTGTGATAGTCAAGAAGCTTATGGGGGATTAGATTATTGTCGATGGTTTATACCTCGATGGAAAAATCATCCATTGATTGTTCCATTTATTGCGCCACATGCAACAAATACAAATGATTTAGAACATCTTCAGCTTGCTCATCAATTGGCAACACAATACAATGTACCTTTATCATTGCATGCCAGTGAATTGGATTATGAGATGGATTATTTCCAAAAAGAGTATCACATGACACCAACAGCATTTTTAGATCATTATGATTTATTGGATCAAAATGTTATTCTAGCGCATTGTATTCATATCAATAATGATGATATAAAGTTAATTCAAAAAAATAAGAGTGGTATTGCACATTGTTTGGTTTCTAATTTAAAAGCAGCAAAAGGAGTTATGCCTTTAAAAGAACTATTAGAAAATGGTGTGAGTGTTGGTCTAGGGACAGATGGACCATCAAGTGGGAATACTTTAGAGCTCTTTTCAATGTTGAAAATGATTGCCTGTGTTCATAAAACTGTGAATCATGATCGTGGCGCATTTCATGCACAGGATATCCTTTCTTTAGCAACTATTCATGGTGCAAAAGCCTTACATATTGATCATCTGGTTGGTTCATTAGAAGTGGGTAAAAAAGCTGATTTTATCATTGTTGAAACAGATTCAGTGAATATGTATCCACTTTATGATCCTTATTCAGCACTGGTTTATAGTGCCAATCCAAGCCAGGTAGATACTGTTTTTGTCAATGGAAAATGTCTGGTTCGTCATAAGAAATTACAATTAGAAAAACTTTTTGATTTGAAACAAAATCTTCAAAAGGCATCTCAGACTTTTTCGAAAAAAGCTTTAGAATATGCCAAAGAAATGCCAGATGAATAAGACAATTTATTATTATCAGTATACATTTCCTATTGGGAAAATAATGATTGCCTGTAAAGATCAAGCCATTATTTATTGTGGTCAACCAATCCTTTTAGAAAATGGTATTTACGAAAATACAAAGTGTTTAAAAAATATAGCCAAGCAGCTTGAAGAATATTTTCAAAAAAGAAGACAAACTTTTGATTTCCATTATATATTTTTAAAAGGAACAGCTTTTCAAAAGAAAGTTTGGCAGGCTGTTATGGACATTCCATATGGTCAAACAAGAAGCTATCGTGATATTGCTGAAAAGATTGGACATCCGCGGGCTTATAGGGCTGTTGGAAGTGCTTTGCGTGAATGCCCATTTTCACTGCTTATACCATGTCATCGTGTCATTGGTTCATCACAAAAATTAGGTGGCTATGGAAAAGACATTGATGTCAAGATATTTTTATTACAACTTGAACAAGCAGACTTGGTATCCTGAATGGATTATGCTAGAATGGATATAAGGTGGTGAAACAATGGAGAAAATATCTATATCACAGTTTGATGATGTTTATCATTTATTTCAGCGATCTTTTGTATTGGAAGAGTTAAGACCCTATGAACAGATGAAAAAGTTATTTCAACAAAATCTATTTAGCATTTATGCAAAATATGATCATAATGAGTTACAAGGGGCAATGATTGTATGGGAATTAGAAAATTGTGTTTATTTAGAAAACTTTGCAATTGAAACAAAGATGCGTGGTCAAGGATTAGGAACATACTTTCTACAACAATTTTGTCATTTGTATAAAGATAAATTCTTATTTTTAGAAGTGGAAGTTCCTCATGATGAAATATCTCGAAAACGTATCCAGTTTTATGAAAGAATGGGATTTGTTTTAAATCCTTATCAGTATATACAACCTACATTTAGAGAAAATGATCATTCAGTTCAATTGACATTCATGACATATCCAAAAGTCATGGATGATCAACAATATCAAATGATAAAAAAAGAAATATTTAAAATTGTTTATCAACAAAAGGGAGAATTATGAAAGCGTTAGAAGAAAAAATTATTAGAGAAGGTATTGTAAAAAAAGGAAATATTTTAAAAGTAGATAGTTTTTTAAATCATCAGATTGATGTCGCATTTTTAGATGAAATGGGAAAAGAGTTTCAAACACTTTTTCAAAAACATCCCATTAATAAAATTTTAACGATTGAAGCCAGTGGTATTGGTGTAGCTGTTATGACAGCCAGACATTTTCAAAATGTACCTGTTGTCTTTGCAAAAAAATCAAAATCATCAAATATCTCTGATGAATTATATCATACAACAGTAGAATCATTTACACATCAAAATACAAATGATGTTGTGATTTCAAAACAGTATTTAAATGAAAATGATCATGTTTTAATTATTGATGATTTTCTAGCCAATGGTTGTGCTGTCTTAGGGTTAATTGATTTGATTCATCAAGCTGGTGCAACTGTAGAAGGGATTGGTATTGTGATTGAAAAAGGATACCAAAGTGGTGGAAAGAAGATTAGAGAATTAGGCTATCATTTAGAATCTTTAGCTATCATTGATCATATGGATGATATCAAGGGAGAAATTGTTTTTAGATAGAAAATATCTCAGAAATGGGATATTTTTTCTTTAAATATTGAATAAAATTTCATAATCATGTATCCTATTGTTAGAAATGGAGGGGTTTGATGAGTAAAGTTGTAAAATTTGGGGGTTCTTCTTTAGCGGATGCTACCCAGTTTCAAAAAGTATATAATATTATTAAAAGTGATCCAGAAAGACGCTTTGTTGTGCCAAGTGCACCCGGAAAAAGATTTAAAGAAGATACAAAGGTCACAGATTTGTTATATAATATTTTTTATGCGAAAACAAAAAATGAATTTCATTTATACTTTGACCAAATGAAAGAGCGTTTCTTAGATATTATTGAGGGTTTACAATTAGATTTGTCTTTAGAAGATGAGTTTACGATTATTCAAAAAGCTTTAGAAAATGGTGTTAGTGAAGACTATGTTGTGAGTCGTGGCGAATATTTAAATGGTCGAATATTAGCAGCTTATCTAGGTTTTGAATTTATTGATCCTAAAGATGTTATATTTATTGACCAAGAAGGACGTTATGATGTCAAAAAGACGGATGCGATTCTTTCACAAAAACTATCTGAAACACCCTATGCTGTGATTCCTGGCTTTTATGGTTCACTCAATGATGGAAGTGGTAAAATTAAGGCATTTTCAAGGGGTGGATCTGATGTAACAGGCTCTATTGTTGCGAAAAATGGAAAAGTAGATTTATATGAAAACTGGACGGATGTATCAGGGTTTTTGATTGCTGATCCTCGTATTGTTAAAAATCCAGATGTGATTGAAACTATTACATATAAAGAATTAAGAGAATTGTCTTATATGGGGGCTTCTGTTCTTCATGAAAATTCAGTCTTTCCTGTACGTAAAGAAGGAATTCCTATTCATATTAAAAATACAAATCGTCCCGAAGATCAGGGAACACTCATTGTTGAAAGTACTTGTCACAAACCAACACATGTGATTACAGGAATTGCAGGAAAGCAAGGTTTTGCGACAGTCATGATTGAAAAAGATATGATGAATTCGGAAATTGGTTTTGGTCGTAAAGTTTTACAGGTTTTTGAAGATCATCATCTTTCTTTTGAGCATATGCCTTCAGGAATTGATACGATGACAGTTATTGTGAATACGGAGGAATTTATTGATAAGGAACAGGATATTTTAGCAGGATTACATCGTCAAGTTCATCCAGATTCTATTGTATTGGAATCAGATTTGGCTTTGATTGCGGTTGTGGGTAGAGGAATGAAAGCCAGTCGAGGAACAGCAGCACGTGTCTTTAAAGCTTTGGCTAAAGAAAATATTAATATTAAAATGATTGATCAGGGATCAAGTGAGTTAAATATTATTATTGGGGTACGTAACTGCTATTTTAAACCAGCTATTAAAGCTATTTATCGTGAATTTATTGTAAATGAATAGAGGATTGTTATGAAAGTTTTAATGTTAGCTCCATTACAAAAAGAAAACTTTGAACGCATTGAACAATGCTTTTTAGAAGATAACTTTATATATGCCTCCGCAAAAAGTGTGACACAAGTTATGGTTGATCAATGTGATGTCATTGTGGGCAATCCACCTTTATCACTTGATCTGCATCGTCCACATCTGCAGGCTATCTTATTAAATAGTGCTGGTAGTGATGCTTATGTTAAAGAAGGGATTCTATCACCGCAGACACTTTTAGCTAATGCCTCTGGTACATATGGCTGTGCTATTGCAGAACATACTCTGGGAATGATTTTTGCGATTAATAAGAATTTTAAGACATATGTTCATCAGATGGATCAAGGCTTATGGCAACCTCATCAACAGGGAAAAGAACTTTATCGTCAAACTGTTGTCATTGTTGGATTAGGGGATTTAGGTTATACGATTGCAAAACGCTTAAAAGCATTTGAATGTTATATCATTGGTGTTAAACGTAGAAAATCTAAATGTCCAGATGTGTTGGATGAAATTTATACAACTGAATCTTTAGATGATGTTTTACCACGTGCAGATTTTGTGGTTTTAGCTTTACCACAATCCTTACAAACATATCATTTATTTGATAAAGAAAAATTATTACGTATGAAAAAGGATGCTGTTCTTATTAATGTAGGTAGAGGCAGTGCTATAGCAACTTCTGATTTAATAGAAGTCTTAAATCGTGGACATCTTTATGGTGTTGGATTAGATGTTTTAGAGGAAGAACCTTTACCACCAGCACATCCCCTTTGGAAACAGGAACGTGTCTTATTGACACCACATGTATCTGGAGGATATGTTTGGGAGAGTGCCAGACATTATTATACAGAACTTGTGATTAGAAATCTGCATCATTTAAAAGCCCAAGAAGAACTTGAAAATCTTGTTGATTTTGAAACAGGTTATCGTTATCATACAACTCTTTGATAAGCTATATCATGATTGATATAGTTTTTTTATCATTTCTTTTGCATCTGACAAAAATATGTGTATAATGATAATATACCCCACAGGGGTGTAGGAGGTGTTATATGAAACAGAAATATGATGTGATGGGGATGACATGCAGTGCATGTAGTGCTCATGTTGATAAAGCAGTGAGACATCTAGATGGTGTTCAAGATGTCAATGTCAATCTTTTAAGCAATTGTATGGTCGTTGATTATGATGAAAATAAAGTCAATGATGCTATGATTCAAAAAGCTGTTGAAGATGCAGGATATAAAGCAGCTTTGGAAACACAAAGTGTTCAAGCACAAAAACAAGAAGAAACAGTTGATGATAAGAAAAAATCTTTGATTCTTTCTTTTGTCTTTTTGATTCCTTTGTTTTATATTTCAATGGGACATATGATGGGAGCACCACTACCATCTTTCCTTGTTGGTGAAAGCAATATGATGGTTTTTGCTTTAACACAGCTCTTTTTAACTTTGCCAGTTATGTATATCAATCGTGGTTATTTTCAAAGAGGTTTCAAATCATTATGGCATCGTAGTCCTAATATGGATACATTGATTGCGATGGGATCTTTAGCAGCAGCGATTTATAGTATTTATGCTATTTTCATGATGGGTTATGATTTGGGGCATGGACAGATTCATCAAGCTCATCAATATATGATGCAGCTTTATTTTGAATCAGCTGCAATGATTTTAACACTCATTTCATTAGGAAAGTATTTAGAATCACGCTCTAAAAAGAAAACAACTGAGGCCATTGAAAAGTTGATTCATCTGATGCCATCTGTGGCGACAATCTTAAAAGATGGTCAAGAAAAAGAAGTCGCTATTGAAGATGTTCAAGTAGGAGATATTGTTGTTGTTAAATCAGGGCAAAGCATTCCTTTGGATGGAGTCATTATTGATGGGCAGACTTCTATTGATGAGTCTATGATTACAGGAGAAAGCTTACCTGTTGATAAAACTGTCAATGATCGTGTGATTGGTGCGACAATGAATGTTGAAGGTTATATTCAAGTTCAAGTGACACATACAAGTCAAGAAGCCACTTTATCACAGATTATTGAACTGGTTGAGGAAGCAAGTTCTTCTAAAGCTCCGATTGCTAAACTGGCAGATCGTATCAGTGGTATTTTTGTTCCTATTGTCATTGTGATTTCATTGGTTACTTTTATCTTATGGATGACACTGGGACAGCAGACATTCCATTTTGCTTTGACATGTGCCATTGCAGTCTTGGTCATTTCATGCCCATGTGCTTTAGGATTAGCGACGCCAACGGCTATTATGGTAGGGACAGGAAAAGGTGCACAGCTAGGTATTCTAATCAAATCGGCAGAAAATCTGGAATTATTATCTAAAGCACAGAGCATCATTTTAGATAAAACGGGAACTATCACTCAAGGGAAACCACAAGTCACACAAATCGAAGCATTGCATATGAGTGAAGATGAACTGTTGACACTGGCGGCTTCTATTGAAAATTCATCACAACATCCTTTAGCCAAAGCAATTGTTGCCTATGCAAAAGAAAAGAAGATTTCTTTGCAGAAAGTGGAACAGTTTGAAATGTTATCGGGTAAAGGTCTTAAAGGATGGATTCATGGAAAAATGATTTTATCGGGGAATCAGCGTTTAATGAAAGAACATGATATTGATTTGTCACCCGTTGAAGCATTGGCACAGCAGTTATCAAATCATGGAAAGACACCACTTTATTATGCTTATGATGGTCAAATCATTGGCTTGATTGTTGTTAGTGATGTTTTAAAACAAACAAGTGCAAAAGCTATTGAACAGCTTAAGGCAATGGGATTATCCGTTTATATGTTGACAGGTGATAATCGTTTGACAGCCAATGCTATTGGAAAAGAACTGGGAATTCAAGTGATTGCTGAAGTATTGCCACAGGATAAAGAAAAGCATATTCGTGATTTACAGGCACAGAATCAACGTGTGATCATGGTTGGAGATGGTATTAATGACGCTCCAGCATTGATGCGTGCTGATGTTGGTATTGCGATGACTTCAGGAACGGATATTGCGATGGATTCTGCTGATATTGTTTTAATGAAAAATGATTTATTAGATGTTGTCAATGCAATTGAATTGAGTCATGCTGTGTTAAAAAACATTAAAGAAAATCTATTCTGGGCTTTCTTCTATAATGTGATTGGCATTCCTATTGCAGCCGGATTGTTTTATCCATTCTTTGGCTGGTTATTAGATCCTATGTTTGGAGCAGCCGCTATGAGTTTAAGTTCAGTCTTTGTTGTCAGCAATGCTTTGAGACTGAGATTTTTTAAACCAAAATATCAAAATCAAATAAAAAAACAGGAGGTTAATCAAATGGAAAAGAAAATGAATATTGAAGGAATGATGTGTCCTCATTGTCAAAAACATGTATCACAGGCATTAAATAGTATTGAAGGTGTCAAAGCAACAGTTGATTTAGAAAATCATTGTGCTTATCTTCAATTAGATCATGACATAGAAGAAAGTCTATTAGTCAAAGCTGTTGAAGATGCAGGATATAGTGTAAAGGGTTTTGAATAATGAAAGCTGATCAAAAGCAGATTACACGTTTACTAAAAACTGCCAGAGGACAGATTGATGGTATTATCAAAATGATTGAGGATGATCGTTATTGCATTGATATATCTAATCAGATTATGGCAACTCAAGCTATTTTAAAACGTGCAAATAAAGAAATTATTGGTGCTCATATGCAACATTGTGTTCATGATGCTATTGGCAGTAAAGATGCTGATTTAAAAATTGAAGAAATGATGAATATCATTAATCAGTTAATGAAATAATGAAAAATCAAGACTGTTTATTGCAGTTCTTGATTTTTTTCTTTATACTCAAAGTAGGAGGCATTGATATGAAACAAGGAGTTTTAATGCAGTATTTTGAATGGTATTTACCTTCTCAACCATTTTTATTTCAAAAGATACAAGAAGATGCTAAACGTCTTCATGATATAGGTATAACAGCTTTATGGCTGCCACCAGCTTATAAAGGTATGGCTGGAAACAATGATGTTGGTTATGGTGTTTATGATTTATATGATTTAGGTGAGTTTGATCAAAAAGGAAGTATTTCGACCAAATATGGCACAAGAGAAGATTATTTAAAGGCAATTCAAACATTGCACCAATATAATATTCAAGTTTATGGGGATATTGTTTTCAATCATAAGATGGGAGCGGATGGTTATGAAGATGTCAAGGCAAGTGAAGTGAATCAAAAAAATCGTTATGATGTAAAAGTCCAAGAAGAATGGATTCGTGTACCAACATTATTTACATTTCCTCAAAGACATCAAAAATATAGTGATTTTACATGGGACTGGACTTGCTTTGATGGAATAGATTATGATGCGAAAACGAAGCGTCATGCAACTTTTTTGTTTCAAGATAAAAATTGGGATACACAGGTTGATGATGAAAATGGGAACTATGATTATTTAATGGGAGCTGATTTGGATTTTTCTCATCCTCGAGTTGTTGAAGAACTGGAAAGATGGGGAAAATGGTATTGGGATACGACTCATCTGGATGGATTTCGTCTAGATGCTTTAAAGCATATTCGAGCTTCATTCTTTTGTCGTTGGCTTGATTGTATGCGTCAATATACTCATCAAGAGTTATTTACTGTTGGTGAATATTGGCATGGCGATGTTCAAAAACTGCTTCATTATTTAAAACAGGTAGGTGGTAGAATGTCACTTTTTGATGTACCTTTACATTATCATTTTTATGAAGCATCACATAGTTTTGGCGAATATGATATGTCTAAAATATTTGAAGGAACGCTTGTTCAAAAGGCTTGTATGAATGCTGTAACGTTTGTGGATAATCATGATACACAGCCCCAGCAAGGTTTACAGTCATGGGTGATGGATTGGTTTAAGCCCTTGGCTTATGCACTTATTCTTTTAAGAAAAGATGGTTATCCATGTGTTTTTTATGGTGATTATTATGGTATTGCAAAACCGGTTATCAGAGGGCAAAATGAAATATTGGATAAACTTTTATATTTGAGAAAACATTATGCCTATGGTCAACAAAATGATTATTTTTATGATCGTCATATCATTGGCTGGACACGTGAAATGTATGGATTGGCTTGTGTCATGACCAATCAAAAAGGTGGGTCTTTAAAGATGTATGTGGGGACATCTTATTGTCATCAGATTTTTTATGATTATTTAGGTCATCATCAACAAAGAGTTGAGATTGATGAGCAGGGATATGGTGTTTTTCCAGTCAATGATGGCAGTGTCAGTGTTTATATCATGCAAAAAAGTGGTGATTAAAAATCACCACTGTAAACTTAAATAGAGAAATGTTGACATCAATGTTAATGTCACTGCGATATAAAAAAGAAAAGATAAACGTTTATATAAATCATCTGGAAGATTTTTCTCTTTTGCTTTTTGAATCAACTGATAGGCACTTATGAGAGGAATTAAATTAATTAAACTCAATGGACTACCTAAACAGGCAATGATGGACATCATTAAACCAGAAAAATAATATTCTTTGTATATCATATCACTCACATCCTTTAATGTTATTATAAGCATTTTTATAAGAATATAAGTGAAATCTATGTTAAATTTATCTAAAGATTATAAAAACAATCTCTATAAAATAAAGATTGTTTTTAAGCTTTTTTCGCTTTTCTTTTTCGAAGAATAAACACAACAATGATGACAATAATAAGCATAATACCAGCACAAATACCTGCTGTAGGTAAAAGCTGAGGCTTTGTAAAAGCGTTTGTCCACATTGCAATTTTTCTAATCAATATAGCTATTGCATAACCAGCTGTTGCACTTCCAAGTAAGGCAAGGATAGCTTTAAACCATTTTGGAAAGACTTCTGTAAAAAGTACAGCTGTAATTAGACAGATACATGCAATAAACATACAAATTACAAAATGCATAGAGAAACCTCCTTTATATACAACAACTAAAATAACATAATTACAACAAGAATGCAACAAGATTATGAAATGTCATTTTTTAATCATGTGAATTTTGCTGAAAATGTAGAATTATGATGATGAATATGATAAACTATAAGGCAGAGAAAAGAGGTGGATTATGAGATTTAATAGAGGTAAAAGATATACATATTATAGTTCGTATTCTTCATCAAGACGTTCAAGAATACGTTGGGATAGAATTGCGATTATTGGTGCGGTTGTTATATTGATTATTGGTGTAGTTGTCTGGTTTAATTTTAGTCGTATTCAATTGGCTTTTAAAGGATATTCTTTTGCGCAGCAAAATGAAATTTTGGCTTTAGATGGCGATGGTGTTGAGGAAATTTTATCTCATGATAAACTGGAACATATCACACAATGGTTAAAACAAAGTGAAAAAGTTCAATATTATGATGAATATGAAAAATATTTATCTTTGCATAAAAACATGGAAGTTGCTGAAGTGATTTCTACAGTTGATAATATTTTTGAAAATTATGTTCCTAAATTAACAACATTAAATTATTCTAATGATCAGATTTGGGAAGTTTTAAAGACAGCAGGCATTAATGAAGTTAAACATTTAGTCGATCAACAATATACTTATGCTCAAATTGAACCTTTTATGAAAGTCAAAGGATTTGTTTTTGCAGATATTGATCAATATATGAAAGTCTATAAAGAAAGTCAGAATTACAATTATGCTGTACTTATTACAACATATCCATTTATTATTTCTAAAAATAAAGTTGATCAGTCTTATACGATTCAAAATCCAGATGATATATTGACACTTGTCAAAAAAGGATTCTATTTACCAGCCGATTATGAACCATCTGATTTAGTGAACCCTGATCCTGATAAGGTGAAGGTGGCTTCAGATTGTGATGATGCCAGATTGCGTAAAGAAGCAGCAGATGCCTTAGTAGAAATGTTTGATGCAGCGAAAAAAGAAGGATATGACTTAGTTGTCAATAGTGCTTATCGTTCATATGCTCATCAAAAGGAAACATATGATGATTATTTTGATAAATATGATTCTGTCACAGCAGCCAGTCTTGTGGCTGAACCGGGAGCAAGTGAGCATCAGACAGGATTAGGTGTTGATTTAACATGTCAAGCTGTGATTGATGATAAATTAAATGGTATTGAAAACAGTCGTTTTGGCTATAAACCAGATTATAAATGGTGTATTGCAAATTCTTATAAATATGGCTATATTTTAAGATTCGAAGAAGATAAAGCGAATATTACAGGAATTGCAAATGAGCCATGGCATTTTAGATATGTTGGTAAAGAAGCGGCTCAAGAAATCTTTAATAATGGCTGGACATTGGAAGAATATTGCTTAAATAAAGGGATTATCCCTGACATTCAAAAAGGACAATAATCTAGGGATATCCCTAGATTATTTTTTAGGAGAAATTTATGAAAACAATCATTACAACATTAAATTCTAAATATATTCATACATCATTAGCCTTACGCTTACTTTATGTGGCATCATATCATCGCTTTGATGTAGATTTTAAAGAATATACGATTAAGGATTCTCTTGAACATATTGTGGATGATCTTTTAAAAAGAAATTGTGATATTATTGCTTTTTCATGTTATATATGGAATATTGAGTATATTGAAAAAATATGTCAGATGATTCGTCAAAAAGCCCCTCATATGATTATGATTTTAGGTGGACCAGAAGTGACTTATGAACCTGCATATTTTTTAGAACAGTTTCCTGTTGATTATATTATAAGTGGAGAAGGGGAAGAAGTTTTTCCTCAATTATTAGAGGCTATAGAAAATCATAGAATAGTAGATATACCAGGAGTTAGTGACCGTCATCATATTTCTTCCATTGTTGCAGTCGCAGATTTGAAATATGTTGAATCTTTAGATTCCCCTTATCAATTATCTCAAGATCAAAAAGATCAAGGAAAACGTATTTTATATTTTGAAACAAGCAGGGGATGTCCTTTCCAATGCCAATACTGTCTTTCTTCATTAGAACAGGGATTAAGATTCTTTAGTGAAGATTATTTGAAAAAACAGTTGGATATCATCTGTCAAAGTCCCGTACAAACAATTAAATTTCTTGATCGTAGTTTTAATGCTGATGCTAAACATGCGATTATGATTTTAGATTATATTTTTCAGCATCATCGTCCAGGACAACAATTTCAATTTGAAATTAATGCTGATGTATTAAATCAAAAAATCATTGATTTTATAAAGGACTATGCACCACAGGGATTACTTCGTTTTGAAATTGGCATTCAGTCAACTTATGAACCAACAAATAGAGCTGTCAAAAGAATGCAAAACTTTGAGCGTTTAAGTGAAGTGGTCAAAATGTTGATGGATGATGGAAAATGTGATTTGCATTTAGATTTGATTGCTGGATTACCTTATGAAACATATGAACGTTTTATTCAATCTTTTGATGAAGTCTTTGCTTTTCGTGCTAAAGAATTACAACTTGGTTTTTTAAAGCTGTTAAGAGGAACTTCATTGCGTAATCAGGCAGAGGATTATGGATATGTCTATCAAAATGAACCACCTTATGAAATGATTGAAAATAAGTGGTTGAGTCATGGAGAAATGGAAAAAATTCATATGGCTGAAGATATGCTGGAAAAATATTGGAACAGTGGACGCTTTGTGCAGACAATGAATGCGGTGATGGATCATGTGGATTCTCCTTTTGCTTTCTTTTATGATTTGGCTTGTTTTTATAATCAAAATCATTATAAGAGAATTGGTTATCAACTTGATGAACTTTATCGTTATTTAGATAGTTATCTTCCAGAACAATATCATGATTTTTTAATTATAGATTATTTACAACAATTCAAAGTCAAACCTAAAAGATGGTATGCTTCAACATTATCACCACAACAAAGAAAAGAGGTCATCAGAGTGTTATCTAAACATTATCATTTAGATAAAGAACTTCTTTTTAGATATGCAGTGGTAGAAGAAGTACAAAATCAATATCTTGTGGTTATCTATAAAGATTATCAATGTCAGTGGAAAATGTATAAGAAGGTGAAAGAATGATAACAATGGTAGAATATGTACATCAAAGAATACTGACTTATAACTGTGCAACGGGTGTGGATTTTACAATGGGAAATGGTTTTGATACAGTTTTTCTTGCGAAGCATTGTCAACAAGTTTATGCTTTTGATATACAGCCACAGGCATTAGAAATGACACAAAAACGTGTAGGACATATGTCACATGTCAAGCTCATTTTGGATAGTCATGAAAATATGGATCAATATTTTCAATCATTTGATGTTGGTATTTTTAACTTGGGATATTTACCTCATGCATCACATCATATAACAACAACACTTGATTCGACTCAAAAAGCAGTGATCAAAGCGATTGAATATATGCGACAGGCTCTTTTTCTGGTTGTTTATACAGGACATGAAGAAGGATATAAAGAAAGTGTCTGGCTTGAATCATTTGTTTCACAACTTGATCCCCATCAATTTCATGTATCTTGCTTTCGTATGCTCAATAAGCATCAGGCACCTTATGTGATAGAAATAGAAAAAAAGCAGTAATCACTGCTTTTTTAACATAAGATATATTTAAAATCATTGTTATCAGTTGAATAAATAAGGTCTTCTGATGAATCATTACGAAAATGGAACAGTTGTCCATCTTCAATTTTTCCATTCCATGTCGCAACGACTGGAATGTCTTTTGATAGTTCTTTAAGAAAAGCTAATAAATCAATTTGACTATTCTTTGCATAAAGAAGTTTTTTATTATCAAGTAATAAGACTTTTTGATGATAAGTCGTTAAAAAGTTTTTCATTTCTGGAAGTAGTTTTTCACTAGGAGTATGATAGAAAATCTTGTCTAAATCAAGAATAGGAATACCTGTTTCTTCACTATATTGGCGAATGATTTTAGATTTTCCACTACCTGGTTGTCCAACAATTAATAAAAGTTTGTACTCTGCTTGACTGATGTCTTCTATTTTTTTATTTAAATCCATTGCTATAATCTCCTTTTCTGTTTTTATTGTTAAAAATATTATAGCATTTTTTGTAAGCGTTTTCTATGCATATCGTAAAAAAAGCAATTTTTTATCTTTATTTATAATCCTGCAAACATAAAATCAACTGTCCCAGTAAAATATATTCTTGAATATTTTCGATTTTTATCATTTGTGGTAAATATTTTTCAGGAATGTATTGCGTTAACATCTTTTGAAGTTCATGAATATCAGGAATTAAAGTACATGAAAGAATAATTGCTTCAGGACCAATCACGGATGACAGGGCTGTAATTGTTTTAGCAACCAGTTCTAACGCACCTTCTGGTGTTTTGGCTAAAGTACGTGGCGGTGCAGAATAATTTAAAGGGAGATATTGAACTTCACCAGCAATATGAGCATGTCCTTTGATGAGTTGCCCATTAACAATAATACCAGCCCCACCAAAATGATTATTTGGTTGAAAAAGAAAAATCAGTGAGGAAAATTGACTTTGCGATGCATAATAGCCAACAGCTGCAGTATTGACATCATTGTCAATAATGATTTGTCGATGATAGCGGTCTTTAAGCAGTTGATACATATTGAAATTATTTAAGCCTATGATACTTGTTGAAGCAACAAAACCATCATTAATAATACCCGGTGTTGAAATACCAATGATTTGAATAGGCGTATATTGTAATAAAACAGTATCAATAACATCATAAATATCTTCCATGCTTATCTTAGATTTAATAATTTCATTGCTGGCAATGACTTTATTTTGTTCATCATATAAGTGATAGGCAATATGTACACGCAAACTATTTCTAAATAATGACAAAACAAGAATTTTGGTATTTTGATGAGGAATCATCTTTAATGGTTTTAATGTTAATTCGGTTTTGACAGGTTGAGGTAATTTTTGATGTTCTAAAGCATGTCTTACCATTTGTAATGTTTTGGCAACATCATATTTTGCAAAGACTTGAGGAGGCATTTTTAAGACAATCTTATCTTTTAAGATTTCTTGTACTTTTGCGTGCATAAATGAAATCTGAGGAGCCAGTAATATCACATCATAATCATTACCAACATTAAATAAATCGGTATAACCAATAGCTTTCACTTCATAATGATAGTCTAAGAGCTGTGCCGCTTCATTGAGCTTGGAAGCAAAATAAGATGTTGTTAAACCACCACTACAGCTAAGTAGTATTTTGATCTTTGGTTTCTCTACTAACTGTAAAATATTATTCATCATTTCATTAAATAATTCAGTAGCATGTTTCATAGTTTTCATTTGAAAGTGCAAATAAAATTCAATATTTTGTGTAATGGTATTTGTCACACTTAATTCAATAATATTTAAAGGATTAAAGATAACTTGACTGAAACTATAATTTGTTTTGATATTAATAATATGCGAATTGTTTTCATCAAGTGAAATTTGACAATGACTTTGATCTTGTATAAGAATCCATTGTTTAAAGATTATTGTATGTATATCTCTTAAAAATTCGTCCATAAAAATCTCCCCTTTATCCTTATTATAATAGGATAATTGAAAAAGGTATGGATTTTGCTAAAGTAGAAAATATTTTTTTAAACAAAATGTATATTTGATGACTTTTTTGATAAAAAATTCGCAAATTCACAAGACTTTATTTATAAATTCTTAATAAAAATAAAAGAATAGAAAATAGAAAACATGAGATAATGGAATGGGAGGTATAAAAATGGAGAAAATAACAATAAAACCACATCATTTTATGGATATTATCAAATTATATGGAACTGGTATTGAAAGATTTGTTCCTGTTCAAAAAAGAGGCCATGATTTTTATAGAATAGCCAATCTTATTGTTCAAAATCCAACATTATTATGTCAGTTAACAATAGAAGGAGATGATATTTGTAAGCCTTGTTTATATTATCGTCACTATCAATGTCAAGATTCTTTGGTACATACAAGTAAACAACACTATAATCAGCTCTTAGATCAAAGAATTATACAATTCTATCAATTATATGATATGTCATATTCTGCCTTGTCATTATGTGAGATTTTACTGGAACATCATGAAATGATTGAACAGGTATGGAAAGAAGAACCAGCAGAATTGACACAAAAACGTCATGATTTTTTTGTGAAAGGAGCCGAGCTTTATATTCATCAATATGGTATAATAAAGTCATCAGTTAATCCATAATAAAAACAAAGGAGTGTTTCATGATGAGTTCATATTTGATAATAAAAGAGATGTTTGAAGCACGGGCTAATCAAGATAAAGCTTTACAAATGGCTCTATATATGCGTAATCAATTTGTTTTTTATGGTTTGCCTACGCCTCAAAGAAAACAAGTTTATAAAGATTTTTTAAAACAAGAGAAGAAGAAAAAATCTATAGATTGGCAATTTCTTGATCAATGTTATAAAGATGAACATAGAGAATTTCAATATCTTGTTGGAGATTATTTACATACTATGAAACAATATCTTGTATATGAAGATATTGAACATATTCAAAAATATATCCAAATCAAACAATGGTGGGATACTATTGATTTATTTGATAGAATTATCGGAGAAATTGGTTTGAAAGATTGTCGAGTAGATGATTTGATGTTGCAATGGTCACAAGATAAAGATTTTTGGGTAAGAAGAATTGCTATTGATCATCAGTTATGTAGAAAAGAAAAGACAAATACAGAGTTATTAGAAAAGATTATTGTCAATAATTTGGGAAGTCATGAGTTTTTTATTAATAAGGCTATTGGCTGGGCATTGAGAGATTATTCTAAAACAAATCCCCAATGGGTCAAACATTTTATTGAAAAATATCATGATCAGATGCATCGTTTAAGTATAAAAGAGGGAAGTAAGTATATTAAAAATGATATGATTTTTTAAAAAGAATTTTATTTTATCGATTATTAGTTATGATGTATAATTATGTAAAACAAAAGGAGGGACACTTAATGAAAATTATAGCATTTACAGGAGCAGGAATATCAAAACAATCAAATATTCCTACATTTATGGAAAGACCAGATATTAGAGAAAAATTATTTAGAGATTATGCAAATACACATCATCAAGAATATAATGAAGTTGTTAAACAATTAAAAGACAACATGAATGGAGCAAAACCTAATGATGCTCATATTGCTTTAGCCCAATATAAGATACCTGTTATAACCATGAATATTGATGGTTTACATAAACAGGCAGGAAGTGATGCTTTAGAATTACATGGTGGTTTGCCAGAAGATGATGAAATGGATATAGCGTGGTCATTATACAATAAACCAGTATTATATGGTGATCCTGCACCAAACTATGCCAAAGCATATGAAATGGTATATGATTTAAAACCAGGTGATATTTTCTTAGTTATTGGTTGTTCATTTCATACAGCAATTGCAGTGGATTTAAGAGAAGTAGCTAGAAGTCGTGGAGCAAAAATTATTGAAATTCAAGAAGATGCTGCTCATAATGTTAGAAAGATTCTGGAGAATATAAAAAAAGAATAGTAATACTATTCACGATGTTCTTCGCCCCAGACACACAGCTGATCTAAGACCTTCATTAAAGATTTTCCTTTTTCACTTAAACTATATTCTACTTTAGGTGGAATTTGAGGGTATTCTTTTCTGATTATAAGTCTATCATTTTCCAGCTCCTTTAAATTGTGGCTTAATGTTTTGTCAGTAATATTTTTTAAATAACGTTTTAGTTCATTAAAGCGAACAATTTCAAATTCCATTAAGCAATATAGAATGACCATTTTATGTTTACCAGATATTAATGATAATGTATAGCTAAATCCTGTTTCTTCAAAATGAGCATTTTCTATATAATTTTTAATCATATTGCACTCTCCTTTAAGATAGTACCTATTATAATTGACAGTACTTGTATTTTTTATAAGACTTGTTAAAATTATATTTAAGAGTTGAGATAATGTCAATTCAAATGTAGAAAGGGGTTATTAGTATGAGAAAAAAATTAAATTTGACAGAAGGTATTTTTCCAATGCCTGTTTTAATGATTGCAACTTATAATGAAGATGGTAGTGTGGATGTTATGAATGCTGCATGGGGAACAATGCAGGAAAGAGGGACAGTTGCTTTGAATTTAACAGAAACACATAAAACAGTCAAAAATATTAAAGCTAGAGGTGCTTTTACAGTCAGTATTGCTGATGAAGACCATATTGTCGAAGCAGATTATTTTGGAATTGTGTCTGGGAATAAAGAATCTCATAAATTTGAAAACAGTGGTTTAACGGCTTCACATGCTCAAATGGTTGATGCTCCAGTGATTCAAGAATTTCCTCTTTGTTTAGAGTGTGAATTTATTGAATATCAGACCAATGAATATGGTTGTGGAGTTATTGGTAAAGTTGTAAATATAACTGCTGACGAGAAAGTTATGAAAGATGATCATATAGATATGTCTTTGGTTAAAGCCATAGCCTTTGATCCTTATACACATGGCTATTATCGCGTAAGTGAACGTGTTGGAGAAGCTTTTAAAGATGGTTTAAAATTAAAGAAATCATAATGATTATTGCTTAAAGCAAATAACTTATATTTGAAAAATCAAGTCTTAGAACTTGATTTTTTCATATTGCAATAATTGTTCACGTGCTTTTTTATAATGCTTTAATTGAATAACAATTTCTTTACGTGTTTTTGTGACAATATATTCAGCAGTGCCAATGGCTAATATTAATGCGACTATCATAAAGATAGGAGTTGAATATAAGAAAAATGCACTGTGTGTTAATAAATATAAAATAATCAAAAATGCAACAACTGTCAGTGTTTTGATTAATATACGTGTACTTAGAAAACGGGCATACATATCATTTCTAATGTTCTGATATGTGTCCTGTAGTAATGTAATAATTTCAGAGCATTTTTCAAGTGTTAATTCATAGTCATTAATATTTGTGCGAACATCAACTTTAATTGCCATCTCTCAAACCTCCTCTTACACATCGCTTACATTATAACACTGTTTGAAAAAAAATAAAGAGATTTACTTCAAATATAAAACATTGTATACTAGATACGGGTGATTTGATGAAAACTTTAGGACATTTCAAAACCATAACAAAACATAAATGGAAAGTCATGAAGTTATGTTTTCGTATTGGTTTATATAAACAGGGTCTATTACATGATATGTCAAAATATGCATGGTGTGAATTTTCAACGGGTATGAAATATTTTCAAGGAGATAAATCTCCTAATTCAGTAGAACGTCGTGAAAAAGGATATTCTTTGGCATGGTTACATCATAAAGGGAGAAATAAACATCACTGGGAGTTTTGGGTTGACTTTACACGTACAGGACTACAACCCGCAAAAATGCCTACACGCTATGTTTTAGAAATGTTTTGTGATCGTATTGCAGCCAGTCAAACTTATAAAGGAAAGAAATACCGTGATACCTTTCCTTTGGCTTATTATGAAAATGGGAAGCATTCTTATATCATGCATCCACAGACACGTCAATTTTTAGAACATCTTTTACATTATCTTCATGATCATGGATTAGATGAAACAATTCAATATATCAATTCTCATCCAGAATGGAAGAAAAAATCATAACACACTTTTTATTTCATATAGTATTATAGGTGATTATATGAAGAAAAGTGTGTTTTTTTTATGTTTCCTTTTATGTATGATGCCTGTTCATGCTGTTGATTTTCAGGGAAAATCTTATATTGTGATGGAGAGTACGCATCAAAATGTATTAGAAGGAAAAGATATTTATGAAGTACAAAGTGTAGCATCTATTTCTAAAATTATGACAGCTATTGTTGCGATTGAAAATGGTCAATTGGATGATGAATACAAAATAGGTGAAGAAGTCAATGAAGCATGGGGAAGTGGCATCTATGTACATATAGGTGATCGAATGAATTTAAGAGATCTTCTACATGGACTCCTTTTAAGAAGTGGAAATGATGCAGCGAATGTCATTGCAAAAAATATTGGTGGAAGTATTGAAAATTTTGTTGATATGATGAATCAAAAAGCACAGGAATTAAACATGACAAGAACTCATTTTTCTAATCCAACTGGTTTAGATGAAGAAGATGATGGAAATCAATCATGTGTCTATGATATGGCTTTGTTGATGTCATATTGTTCATTGAATCCTATTTTTAATGATATTGTGATGAAAGAAACTTATCAAAGAGAAGATGGAGGGGGAACATGGCATAATAAAAACAGACTATTAAACGAATATGAATATTGTGTAGGTGGAAAAACTGGATATACAAAAAAAGCCAAAAGAACTTTAGTCACAAGGGCTATTCAGGATGATGTGTCTTTAATTATTGTGACATTTAATTGTGGTAATGATTTTGAATTTCATCAACAAAAATATGAAGAATGTTTTAAAAAATATCAAAATGTTCTTGTTTTATCTAAAGGGATTTATCAATATCATGGTCATTCTTTTTTAATTGATCAAGATTTATATTATTGTGGTCAAGAAAGCCAAAATGTTTCTTTACAATCAACAGGTGATGTTTTACAAGTCTATATTGATCAAAAACCTATTTATCAAGTGACGCATCAAAACTTTTTGACAACTATTTTTAAATATACAAGAATCCTGCTTGGGGAGTGTTTCAATGGCTAGAATATGGAAATGGAGTGTTGTTGTTTTTTTGATAATTGGTTTGTGTTGCCATCAAGAAGAAGCTATGATGAATGCTTTGATGGATACACCTTATATGGTTTGGGATTTATTTTTCAATGTTATTTTATCTGCTTGTTTATGGGGTGGTTTTTTAAATGTTATTCAAAAAACGGGTTTTATGAATTATTTTTCTTTTTTATTGAAACCACTCTTTCATCTTATTTATGGATCCGTTATTAAAAATAAAGTCATCTATACTTATTTATCTTCTAATATTCTTGCTAATCTACTTGGATTAGGAACTCTTGCCACAATAAGTGGTGTCAAGGCTTTTCAAAAACTTCAAGAGCTTAATCCTCACTCGAAACGCCCCAGTCGTCCTATGTTGACCTTAGTCATTATCAATACAGCCGGATTGTCTTTGTTTCCATCTACTCTTTTGATGATCAGACAACAAATGGGTTCACAAGATATTTATGCTTTTTATCCTTATATGCTTTTGATTGGTATTTCCATTATTATAATTGGTTTAATCATGCAAAGGGTGATTGATCATGAATAAGATTGTTTTTCTTTTTCTTCTATGTGTTTTTATTGATGGTTTGATGAAGCATCTTCCTTTATTTGATGATTTTATAGATGGTGTCAAAGATGCCCTGCAATTATGTCGAACATTATTTACAACATTTATGGCTTTAATGGTTTTTATTCAATTATTACAAAGCAGTGGAACAATTGATTTGTTAAGTCATTTGTTTTCACCCTTATTAAGTCTTTTGCATATTCCTATAGATATCATTGTTTTGGGTCTATTACGCCCGGTCAGTGCCAATGCATCATTAACTTATTTATATTCTTTTTATGAAACTTTTGGTGTGGATCATCCTTTGAGTTTACTGGCCACATTGATTCAAAGTGGCAGTGATACAACATTTTATGTTGTCACAATTTATTTTTCATCTATTCATATGAAAAGAACCAGATATGCTTTACCCATTGGTTTAATAATGGATTGTTTATCGGTTATATTTGCGATTATGATTTATTTAAAAATGTTTGTATAATTGCATAAATTATGTATAATGGTATCTGGAAAGGACGGGATACTATGGAAAGACTACAAAAAGCAATTGCGGCGAGTGGCTATACGTCAAGAAGAAAAGCGGAAGACCTTATTCGTCAAGGGAGAGTCGAAGTCAATGGTGAAGTCGTAAGTGAATTAGGTTTTAAAGTGAAACGAGGAGATTTGATCATGGTTGATGGAAAGGCTCTCCAAGGTGAAAATAAAGTTTATTATGTTTTTTATAAACCTAAAGGATGTATCACTTCATTAAGTGATGAGTTAGGGAGAAAAACAGTGATTGATTATTTTGGTGATGTACAGGAACGTATTTATCCAGTAGGTAGATTGGATTATGATACATCTGGTTTATTGTTGATGACCAATGATGGGGAGTTTGCGAATCTGATGATGCATCCTTCTTCTCATCTTGAAAAGGTTTATGAAGTCAGCATTAAAGGATTAATCAGTGGATTGACAGTGCATCAATTAGAAAAAGGTATTTATTTAGATGGTGTAAAAACATTACCTTGTCGTATTAAAATTGTTGGTAAAGATGAAGAACATGGCACAACGATGTTGATGATTAAATTGATTGAAGGAAAAAATAGACAGGTGAAAAAGATGTTTGAAGCAGTGGGACATCCTGTAAAAAGACTACATCGTTTACGTGTGGGTATGATTGATTTAAAAGGCTTAAAACCGGAGCAATATCGTCGTTTAAAACCTCAAGAAGTCAAAGATTTAAAAGCTATGGCTTTAGCTAAAAAAAATAATCATAAATAATCAAAAAGGAATATTTTCAAGAATATTCCTTTTTTTGTCGATATTTGTATGATGAAGTTTATTGAAGAAGATGTTAAAGTGATTATAATAAAAGCAAGGAGGATGAAATATGCGTAGTGTTGTTTTAGAATCGAATATTAAAGATGTTTGTGGTATATGTGGGGCAAAAGAGCCTTTGATTGAATATAAAGAATTACAGGGAATTCATTTTATCTGGTGTCATAAATGCCATACGATTAGTTTTCTTGAACCACCACAAAATGAAACAAAGAAACATCTCATTGAAAATGAAATGAATAGTTATTGTGTTCATAAAGAATAAAAAGCCCTCTAATCAAGAGAGCTTCTTTTCTTATTCATTAACAATTGCATCAACTGGACAAGATTCTGCTGCTTCTTTTGCAGCTTCTTCTAATTCAGCAGGTACTTCTCCAATAATGTTTTCTGCAACACCATCAGCGTTTAAATCGAAAACTTCTGGACATACTGCTGTGCAAGAACCACAACCAATACAATTTTCATTCACTTTATACATTTTTTTTACCTCCTATTCATATGCCTATTATATACTAAATGGAATTATTTTAAAAGTTTATTTTATAATTTTTTATAGTTATGTTATAATGGTGGCGGTGATGTAAAATGGAGAAACAAACAAGAATAAATAAATACAAAGAGTTAAGAGATGAAATGAAAGAAGAAGTGGCAATTGATCGTCAAGTAACATATGAACAAGATGATGAGGATGATGATTTTTTATCTTTTCTTCCACAAAACCATCAAAAAGATATTCAAGATACTTTGATGGAACCATTGTCTTATGAAACGTTAAAACCAGATAGCGAAGATATTAAATCTGCATTAAATGAGGCAAAAACAAATATGGGTAAGGAACAATATAATACTCGCTTAGATATTTTAAATAAGATTAAACAATCTGAAGAACATCAGCCTCAACATAGTGAAGCTTCTCAATCAGAAGTAAAAGCTGAACCACAAAAAAAGATGTCTTTACTAGAAAAACTGGCGGCTATGTCACCAGAAGAAGATGCTGAAGAATTGAAAAAGTATGAAGAAGGTTTGACAGTGGCTGATTTTATGAAAGAAGATAAGAAAAAATCAAAACGTGAAAAAGTAGAAAAGACAGAAAAAAGAGAAAAACATCAAGAACCTGTTGAAAATATAAAAGAAGATAGCGATGATGAAGACCAAGAAGATAGTAAACTTGTGACTATTTTAAATTATGTGATTATTGTTTTTATCGTTATATTTATTGTTTTAGCGTTCTTTATCGCAAAACAGCTATTTTTCTAAAAGGAAAGGGAAAGTGAAAAGATATGTCAAAAAAAATTTCTATAGCGATTGATGGACCGGCGGCTGCAGGAAAATCAACGATTGCGAAAATGGTCGCTAAAAATTTAAATTATACATATATTGATACAGGAGCGATGTATCGTTGTGTGGCTTATTATGCTTTATTGAAGAATGTTGATGTGACTGATGAACAGGCGGTATCTATGCTTTTAAAAGATATTGATATCCGTATGTTTCCTGATGGAACCATCCAATTGAATCGTGAAGATGTGACATCTGCCATTCGTGAAAATGAAGTGTCAATGGGAGCCAGTGTCGTTTCTCAATATGGCGCTGTCAGAAGTTTTCTTGTTGAAAAACAGCGTGAAATGGCTCAAGGTGGGGGCGTTATTCTTGATGGTAGAGATATTGGTACAGTTGTCTTAAAAGATGCTGAATTAAAGATTTATCAAGTCGCAAGTATTGAATGTCGTGCATTACGTCGTCATAAAGAAAATTTACAAAGGGGTATTGACTCTGATTTAGCAGCGATTCAAGAAGAAATAGCAATGCGTGATCAACAAGATATGACACGTGCTATTTCGCCTTTAAAGAAAGCTGATGATGCTATTGAGATAGATACCTCTGATATGACATTGGAAGAAGTTGTAGCCAGAGTCATGCAGCTTGTAGAAGAAAGAATATAAGGAGTGATTCATAATGAAAAAAGGAGTCGTAGCGATTGTTGGCCGAGCGAATGTTGGGAAATCGACAATTTTTAATCGTATTGTTGGAAAACGTGTATCAATTGTTGAAGATACACCAGGAGTCACACGTGATCGTATCTATGGAGATGCATCATGGCTGACACGTGAATTTAGAATCATTGATACAGGTGGAATTGAACTGGAAAATGCTTCTTTTACAGAACAAATTAAAATGCAGGCTGAGATTGCAATTGAAGAAGCTGATATTATTTTATTTGTGGTCAATGGACGAGAAGGTATTACAAAAGAAGATACATTTGTTGCACGTTTACTACAAAAATCAAGAAAACCTGTTGTACTCGCTGTGAATAAAATTGACGATCAGATTTATAAAGATAATATTTATGATTTTTATAGTTTAGGAATTGGTGATCCTATTGCTGTATCAGGAAGTCATGGTATTGGAATTGGTGATGTTTTGGATGAAATTATTCATCAGTTGCCAGCAGTGGAGGAAACTCAAGAAGATGATGTGATTCGTTTTTCTATTATTGGAAGACCAAATGTTGGAAAATCTTCATTAACGAATGCTATTTTAGGAGAAGAACGTGTTATTGTTTCTGACATTGAAGGAACAACCCGTGATGCTATTGATACGGCTTTTGAAAAAGATGGACAAAAATATTGTGTTGTAGATACTGCTGGTATGCGTAAAAAAGGAAAAGTTTATGAAAATATTGAAAAATATTCTGTTTTACGTGCTTTATCAGCCATTGAAAAAAGCAATGTTGTATTAATGGTGATTGATGGTCATCAAGGGATTGTTGAGCAAGACAAACATGTAGCTGGTTATGCGCATGAAGCAGGGAAAGCTGTTATTTTAGTAGTCAATAAATGGGATCTGATTGAAAAGGATTCTAAAACAATGAAGAAAATGGAAAATCAGATACGTGAACAATTGAAGTATCTGGATTATGCTCCTATTGTTTTCGTTTCAGCGAAAGATCATAAACGTGTTCATTTATTATTACCATTGATTCAAGAAGTCTATGCAAATAGTCAAAAACGTGTGGCGACAAGTGTCTTAAATGATGTCTTGATTGATGCGCAAACAATGAATCCAACCACAACATTTAATGGGGGACGTTTAAAGATTTATTATGCCAATCAAGTGAGTGTCTGTCCGCCAACATTTGTTTTATTTACAAATGATCCACAATATTTACATTTTAGTTATAAACGTTATTTAGAAAATCGTTTGCGAGATGCATTTGGTTTTGAAGGAACACCAATCCACATTCTTTGTAGAAAGAGGGACTAAGATGAAAATAGCAATTTTAGGAACAGGAAGCTGGGCTACAGCACTAGCAAGGGTCTTTAATGATAATGGTCATACAGTTATGTTATATGGTATTGATCAAAGCGAAATTGATGATATTAATATAAGACATTGTAATTATAAGTATTTTAAAGATGTGAGATTAGAAGAAAGTATTGTTGCCAGTGCATCTTTAAATGATGCTATAAAAGATGCACAATATCTTTTAATTACGATTCCAACACAATAT
Organism: Massiliimicrobium timonense; assembly: GCF_042850985.1. GTDB lineage: Bacteria > Bacillota_I > Bacilli_A > Erysipelotrichales > Coprobacillaceae > Allocoprobacillus. Next base: position 1,595,143 of record NZ_AP031415.1, on the reverse strand, counting down.
GTCAGAGGGGTACTGGAACAGGTCAAACCTTTATTGACACAACCTGTCACTATTATTAATGCGGCAAAAGGATTTGATATGAATACCAATATGCGTATGTCTGATACAATCAGAAGTGTTTTAGACAGTACCAAGATTCATCCTGTTGTTTCCTTGATTGGTCCATCCCATGCTGAAGAAGTTGTTGAGCGTATGCTGACTGTTGTTTGTGCTGTATCACTTGATGAAGATTGTGCCAAAGATGTTCAAAAATTATGTTCTAATCATTATTTTAGAGTCTATACTTCAACAGATGAAATTGGTGCAGAATATGGGGCTGCCTATAAAAATGTCATTGCTGTTGCTTCTGGAATTATTGCGGGGCTGGGCTATGGTGATAATACACGTGCAGCTTTAATTACACGTGGACTTTATGAAATGAGTCTATATGGAACAGTCAAAGGTGCTAATCGTGAAACGTTTTTTGGCTTGACCGGTATTGGGGATCTCGTGGTGACATGTTCTTCTATTCATTCACGTAACTTTCAGGCGGGACTGGAAATTGGTCAAAGCAATCGTGCATTGGATTTTATGGCACATAATACCAAAACCTGTGAAGGGATTCGTACGTGTAAAGTCATTCATGATGATGTAGCAACACATGATTATGGTATAGAAGTGCCGATTGTGGATGCGGTTTATCGTGTTCTATATGAAAATGCTACACCGCAGGAAACGATTCACTCCTTAATGTTAAGAGATTTAAAAGCTGAACAATAATGTTCAGTGATGCATATATTAACATGGGTGATCGAATTGGATAAACAAGATAAATTATTAGATAAAGTTTCACAAAAAACACATGTATCTAAAGAAGATATACTTTCATTAGCGAATGATTTGCAAACAAAAGATTTAAAAGATGAACAAAATATTAGAGATTTTGTTCAAAAAATTTCTCAATTAACACATAAACAAGTAAAACCAGAACAAATGGATAAAATCATTCAAATCATTCAAAATAATCAAGTCCCTTCTGATATTCAAAAATTTGTGTAAATCATTTTCTTGAAATATTATTATAAAAAGATTATAATAATAACTGATGAAGGGGTGTGAAAAGATGTATTTATTTTCTTGCCAAAATGGACAATTGTATTGATGATATTTGCAGGAAAATAGAACTCTTTTAATCACAAATGATGTATATAACGACAGGAACTATTTTCTTGTCGTTTTTATTTTGGAAAGGAGTGATACTTTATGTCTTTAATACAAGTTCAACATTTAACATTTGGGTATGATGGAAGTTATGAATTGATTTTTGACGATGTTTCATTTGTATTAGATACACATTTTAAAACAGCTTTGATTGGTAGAAATGCAAGAGGTAAGACGACACTTTTAAAACTGATGATGCATGAATATGAATATCAAGGACAAATCATGATACATGAAAAATGCTGTTATTTTCCTTATGAAGTAAAAAATCCTCAATTATTGACATTAGATGTCTGTTACGAAATTGAACCGTCACTTGAAAACTGGCGGTTAGAAAAAGAACTTCGTTTATTAGGAATGGATGCAATGGATGTGTTTTATCGTCCTTTTGAAACACTTTCTCATGGCGAACAGACAAAAGTTTTATTAGCTATTCTTTTTTTGAAGGAACACTCTTTTTTATTGATTGATGAACCAACAAATCATCTTGATCAAGATTCTCGTTTGAAAATTGGAGAATATTTAAAACGTCAAAAAGGTTTTTTGCTTGTCAGTCATGATCGTTATTTTATTGATAGCTGTTGTGATCATGTGATGGCTATAAATCCTCAAAGTATTGATGTGGTCAATGGTAATTTTTCTAGCTGGTATGAAGATAAAACCAAAAAAGATGAAAGAGAAATGATGTTAAATAAGAAACTGAAAAAAGATATTGTGAAAATGGAAAGTTCTAAGCGTCAAAAACAAAATTGGGGTTATCAGATTGAAAAATCTAAAAAAGGAGCCGCAGATAAAGGATATGTTGGGCATATGGCTGCGAAAATGATGAAGCGTTCTCGTGCTATTGAAAAGCGACAACAACAGGCTATTGAAAAGAAAAAGACTCTGTTAAAGGATATTGAAGAATATGATGATTTAAAAATTCATTGCTTAAAATACTTTCAAAATCAAATTCTTCAATTTCAGCATTTTTCATTATCTTATGATCATCATCAGATATTTGAAGATCTTTCATTGACTATCCATCAACATGATCGTATTTTATTAAAAGGACCTAATGGTTGTGGTAAATCAAGCTTAATACGTTTTATTCTAGGTGAAAAGATTGAATATGATGGACAATATATATGTGGAAGTCAGTTAAAGATTTCCTATGTTCCACAGGATTGTACTTTTTTAAGTGGTCAACTGGATGATTGGATAGAACAGTGTCATAGCGATTTAACCTTAGTTAAAACTTTATTAAGGAAATTAGGATTTTCTCGTGAACATTTTGATATTCCTCTAGAAAAACTCAGTCAAGGTCAAAAAAAGAAAGTCATGCTGGCTATTTCATTAGCCTCACCAGCCCATCTATATATATGGGATGAGCCACTTAATTATATTGATATTTTTTCACGTATACAGATTGAACAAGCTATTTTGACTTATCAGCCGACTTTATTATTTGTTGAACATGACCAGTATTTTCAACAGAAGATTGCGACTGAAGTGATTGATTTTTCGTAACATGTTTGACAAATGGGGTTCATCCATAATAAAATAAGAGGCAAAGGAGAAAACACATGAAGAATTTAGTAGTAACAGATAGAGATATTTCAACCGATTATTTTCAAAATTCCGTCATTGTCAATTTAAATAATATTCATTATTCATCATGTACGGGTGGTTTGACTTGTTTAAAATGTGAAGGGGCCTGTTATTTTAAGGATGATATGAGTATTATTTCTAAATGGACGAATGATTGTCAGTTAATTATTTATATTACAAGAGTGAAATATGGTTGTTTTGATATACCTTTTAAAAAGATGTTAGAAAGACTTGTTGTGAATCAAGAACCTTTTTATACGATGGTTGATGGTGAAACTTGTCATTTGGGTTTGAGTCAATTAAGAAAAAAACTGCTTGTGATTGGTTATGGACAAGCAACAGATGAAGAAAAGAAACTCTTTAAAGATATTTTAGATGATTCGACATTGGGTTATTCTTATTCTTCTGTTGATGCTTATTTTTGTGAGGAAAGTGAATTAGACGAAGTGCTTCGTACGTTTGGAGGTGTTGATCTTGGCTAAGATTCTTTTACTGAATTCAGGATTAAAACATACCCAAACATTTATGAAACCTTTTTTATCCAGACTTGAGGGCTATCTTAATGAGCATTGTGATTATTTGGATATCCGTTATGCTTCTCAATTTGATGAACGTACCTTTTTCCAATATGATCAGGTTGTCTTTTTATTTCCTGTTGCATTAAATTCTATTCCATCTTCTACTTTAGAAATCTTTGAGCGTTTAGAAAAACAACCCAAAGGCCATGTGGAAGTCTATGCATTGATTGGATGTGATGAATATGAACCGGAAAAATGTGATCTTTCTGAAAAGATTATACAGAACTGGTGTCAACGAGAACATCTTAAATATAAGGGAAGTTTAAAAATTGGTTCTATATTTTTTATCATGAATACGATGTCACGTTTTGTTGTTTGTAATGAAATGAAAAAACTGGCACAGGCCATTATTCATCATCAAGAGTTTTATAGTCAAACAACGATGCTGACAGATCGCATTTTTATGAAAAAAGCCAATCAGTATTGGAATAAAGAAATTAAAAAAATGAATAAACACAAAAAAAGCAAAAGCATTAACACTTTTGCTTTTTTGATATCATTCCATAATCTGTTTAATATAGTCAAGAGGAACACGTAAGCGATGAGCTAGTTCTTCATAAGAGAAGCCTTGACTGAGAAGTCTTTTGATGATTTTACGCATACTTTCTCCCACTTCTATGACATGTCCATCCAAATCATAGAAACGGACAACTCTTTGCCCCCAAGCGCCTTCTTTTAAAGGATGTAATAGTGTGACATGATATTGATCTAAAACATACATGAAGGCATCAATATCTTCTGTTTCAAAAGATAATTCAACAGCGTGATTCAACATGATAATCTCTTGATCTGTTTTATGAATGAGCTCTTTCCATATTTCTTTTGATTGAAGGACAATCCCCGATGTTAGAGTAACTGAACCGTGAAAATCCAATATTGTTTTAAGACCTAAAATATGTTTATAAAACTTCTTTGATTGTTCTAAATCATTCACAATTAAAACTGTATTTTTTAGTTTCATAATATCCTTCCTTTTTTTGATATGTTTTATTGTATCATTTTTTTATCACCAAATGATGAACTTTTTGACTTTTTATAAAAATGTTCTAAACAAAAAAGAGAAATCATATATTGATGTGTGAGAAGGAGGAAGTCTATGCAGACAATAGATATATTAAAAGATATTGGTAAAAGATGTGATGGTGACATTTATTTAGGGGTTGTTGGACCGGTCAGGGTGGGTAAATCATCGTTTATTAAACGTTTTATGGAAAAGGCTGTGATTCCCTATATTGATAATCCGGAAGCAAAAATTCGTGCTACAGATGAATTACCACAATCTGGTGAAGGGAAAATGATCATGACTGTAGAACCTAAGTTTGTTCCTAATCAGGCTGCGCATATTCAAGTAGGGGATAATCTTGGTGTTAATATTCGTTTGGTCGATTGTGTTGGATATGTGATTGATGGTGCGAAAGGCTATCAGGATGAACAAGGCATTCGTTATGTCAAAACCCCATGGTATTTAGAAGCGATTCCTTTTGATGAAGCAGCCAAGATTGGTACACAAAAAGTGATTCAAGATCATTCAACCATTGGTATCGTGATGACATGTGATGGTTCAATTTGTGAAATTCCGGGTGCAGATTATATTCAGGCAACGGATGATGTTATTCATGAATTAAAAGATATTGGAAAACCATTTGTGATTGTTGTGAATTCTAAAGAACCACAAAGTCTTCAATGTACACAACTCGTGACATCTTTAAAAGATAAACATGATGTTCCAGTCATTTCATTAAAAGTCACAGAAATGAATGAAGAAGATATCACCCATCTTTTAAAAGAAGCACTCTATGAGTTTCCAATTCATGAAGTGAAGATTGAAGTCCCTCGTTGGATTGCCTTAATGGATACTTCTCATTGGTTAAAACAGACTTTAGATGAATCATTAGAACAATCATTACTAGAGATTCACCGTTTCAGAGATGTTGAAAAAATCGCAACGCATATGTGTGAATTTGATTTTATTCATAAAGCGTATCTTTCATCCATTGATACATCTTCTTCATCAGCTTCATTACGTATTCAAGAAAGAAAAGGTTTATATCAGGAAATATTAAATGAAATTTTAGGACAGGAGAAATTTGATGCTGCTTTATTTTTAAGGCAGGTTCAAGAACTGAAGCAGATGAGTCAAGAATATCAGGCTTATCAAAGTGCGATACAAATGGTTAAACAGACGGGTTATGGCTATGCCTTACCACTTTTAAATGATATTGAATTGAGTGAACCGGAAGTCATTAAACAGGGACCACGTTATGGAATGAAACTTGTTTCAACAGCTTCTACTATTCATATGATTAAGGTTGATATTGAATCCACTTTTGAACCTATCATTGGTTCTAAGGAACAGGCGGAAGCATTTATTCAATATTTGCAAAGTCATGGTAAAAATAATAAAGAAGCCATCTTTGATTGTGATGTTTTTGGACGTAAATTAGGTGATCTGATTAATGAAGGAATGCGTGTGAAATTGGCTTCTATGAATGAAACTGCTTGTATCAGAGTACATGATATATTGAGTAAAATCGTCAATAAAGGGAAGTCTAATGTGATTGCGATAGTTTTATAAATTTGTTATTGCACTTAGTTTTTTGAAATGTTATACTACTATTTAGATTTAAGTAGGAGGCAATACAAAATGAATAAAAAAGAGCTTATTGATATCGTTTCACTAAAAAAAGATTTAACAAAAAAAGATGCTGAAGCGTTAGTAGATACAGTTTTTGATACAATGATTGAAAGTATCTTGAATGGGGATAAAGTTTTAATTTCTGGATTTGGAACTTTTAAAGTGAATAATCGTAAAGAACGTAAAGGTGTTAGTCCAAAAACAAAAGAAGCTATGATTATCCCAGCTAGTAAAACTGTTTCATTTAAGCCAAGCAATAGATTGAAAGATGCAATGAATTAAAATTGCATCTTTTTTGACATATAGAGTTAATATAAAGGGTATATTATAATGACTGAGGTGATAGAAAATGTTTTTTCCTTTTTATGGATTCTATTATAATAGCTATTATATGATTGGAACAATTTTTGTGATATTGGCTGCAATATTGGCATTGTGGGCACAAATGAAAGTCACGTCTACATATAATCGTTATCGTAAAGTTGCCAATGCAAGAGGGATTACAGGAGCGCAGGTTGCTAGAGAAATATTAGATAGTGAAGGATTATATGATATTATGATTTATGAAGTGAAAGGGCAATTAAGTGATCATTATAATCCGGGTAAAAAGACAATTAATCTTTCTAGTGATGTTTATCATGGAACATCTATTGCATCTTTGGCTGTGGCAGCGCATGAATGTGGACATGCTGTTCAGTATAAAGAAAAATATGTACCTATTTCTTTAAGAAATGCGATTTTACCGATTGCGAATGTGGGGCAATATTTAGGATGGATTGCAATATTTATAGGTTTGATTTTAGGTCAAACAAATATTGCATGGATCGGATTTATTGCGATGTGTGGAATCTTGGCTTTCCAGCTTATAACATTGCCAGTGGAATTTGATGCATCCAGTCGTGCTTTAGCTATTTTAAAAACACGTTATTTGACATCTGAAGAATATCCCGGAGCTAGAAAGATGTTATCAGCAGCAGCGATGACATATGTGGCTGCAATGATTTCTACATTGATGAGTATGTTAAGAATTTTTCTGATTATTTTAGGAAATTCTCGAGATGATTAAAAGACCTGAGGGTCTTTTTAATTTTGTTTTGCATTTTAATGGTTTTGTTATATAATAAAAACACTGGAGGTGAACAGATTGAAAAAACAGACGTTTATTATATCAGTTATTGTTTTGGTTATTATTTTAGCGGTTGTTTCGTTTTATATGTTGTTTGTTCATATTCCATATTATCAATATCATCATGGTTTAGATGAAATAAGAAATGAAATCTGTGAAACCAATCAATATGAATATGATGATTATTTTAGTGAATATCGTGGTAAGGAAACATATTATATTGCAAGAGTTAAAATCAGTGGGGTTACATCCTATGTGGCTTATAATAAAGATTTGGCACTTGTTGATACTTATCAGGGAAGTGTGGCTGATTCCAAAGATGTTCAACAGGCGATTGAACAAAAGTATCAAATAGTCATTGATGATTTAGAAGTGGGTTATGAAAATGAAAGATTTGTTTATTATGGACGTTATCAAGAGGATGAATCGTTATTATATGTTTATTATGATCTCATGTCTGGAGAGTTTATAAAGGCAGTAAGGTTAGGGTAGTTGTATGGATGAATTAATAGATTATCGTTGTGTGGATTTTCAAAAATTATTGATATTAAAAGCAAAGTCGTTGCAACTTTCTGATCAGCAATGTTATGTCTTGCTATTAATTATGACTCTAGATGAAATTGGTGTAAAACCTATTACACCATTACAGATTTCTAAGATTTGTTCTTTATCTGTTCAAAAATTAGATGATATTTTGATGTCTTTGGTAGATAAACATTGGATATCAAGGCAGAATGGTTCTTTGAATCTTAAGCCATTACAAAGATTATTGTTGGATCAAAATGAACAGTCAACAGATCAGGATATTGATCTGGTTGGTATTTTTGAAGATGCTTTTGGACGTAGTTTAAGTCAAAGAGAAGTTCAATTAATTAATTCTTTAAAGTGTCAAGGATATGATGATGAAATGATTGTAGATGCTTTAAATGAATCGGTTAAATCTGGTGTCATCACTTTTCGATATATTGAAAAGATTCTGGACAATTGGGCACGTTATGGGGTAACAAAGCGTTATGCGCCAACCAATGTATCGACACATCAGGAAGTAGAACAAAGTATAAAGGATTATAAATGGTGGGAAAATCATGAATAAAGAGAAAGTACAGCGTATATTAGATGTTTTTGATCAGATGTATCCTGATGCCAAGTGTGAGCTTGTGCATCAAAATGAATTAGAACTTTTGATTGCAGTGATGTTGTCGGCTCAAACAACAGATGCCAGTGTTAATAAATTAACAGCTCATCTTTTTCAAAAGTATCGTTGTGTTGAGGATTATGCGAATGCTCCTCTATCACAGTTAGAAGAAGATTTACGTACAATTGGTCTTTATCGCAATAAAGCGAAAAATGTCAAAGCAATGGCACAAAAATTAATGAGTGATTTTAATGGACAAGTTCCCTGCAACCATGAGGCTTTACAGACTTTGCCCGGTGTTGGTCGTAAAACAGCTAATGTTGTCATTTCAGAAGGTTTTAAAGTTCCAGCTATTGCAGTGGATACACATGTAGAACGTATCTCTAAAAGGCTGGGATTGGCTTTGAAAAAGGATTCTGTTTTAACGGTAGAAAAGAAACTTCAAAAAGCAGTGCCAAAAGAAAGATGGATTAAAACCCATCATCAAATGATTTTCTTTGGTCGCTATCACTGTAAAGCCATGAATCCTCAGTGCCAAGATTGTCCTCTTATTGATATGTGTAAAGAACCAAAACGTAAAAAATATTTAGAGAAAACAAAAGACTGAAATCTACGAAAGATTCAGTCTTTTGTTTTCCTATTGCACTGGTGTGGTTGGCACTGTAGGATCAACTTGAGGTGTTGAAGGAGCAGATGTTGTAAAAGTATCTGTTCCTAATGTTACAGTTTGACCATTTGCAAGAGTTTGTGTGAATGTCACATTATAACTTGTATTGGCAGTCAATTCACTAAATGTGATTGTTCCATTTGCTTGTAAAGATTGTGTTGCTCCATTGAGTGAAGCAGTGATTGTTGTTCCAACTGGAACAGTGATTTGATAAGTTGCTGAATTTTCAGTGACTGATAAACGTGTATAACTAGCAGGTGTTGTATCTTCTACAGTGACTGTCTGTGAAATCTTATTTGATGTTCCATTGCCACTTTCAAAAGCATAATATCCTGTGACTGTATACGTTCCAGCAGCGAGTGTATAATCAATAGTTCCTGAAGCACTGCTGAGTGTCTGACTATGAACAACTTTTCCACTGGCATCAGTAATATCGACTTTATAAACAACTTTGCCATAAATTTGATTGATATTTCCTAAATAAGGAAGTGTATAACTATCTCCACCTACTTTATATGTTTTAGTAGGTGTGGCATCTTCCGTCATACTTTTTGGTTCATATTCACTAAAATTCACTTGCAGCTTACTATCCGTCATTTGTGCTGTAAATGAAGCAAGATTGCTTAGACTGGCACCACTGGCACTACCACTTGGTGTATTCCCTTTTTTAAATAATCCTGATACCACACGATCACTAGGGACACCGTCACCAGCACTGACATATGGATAAATGCCTGATACACAACTTGCTTTGACTAATCCAGATGGCATAGAAGAATAAGAGTTTTTCACACCATCTTGATGTAAGAATTTAGCTATCATAGCAGAAATATTGTTTGTATCACGGTTACTCTTGATATAATAACCATCTTTTTGATCTTCACCACTATATCCTGTCCAGACACTCCATGTATAATCTGGTGAATAAGCAGATAACCATGCATCTTTACTATGACCAGCTAATTTTGGATTAGCAACTTGTGATTTGTCGCCAGAATGATTAGAAGTTCCTGTTTTGGCACCAATTTGATAACCTAAATTCAATAAACGATAAGTTCCTGTTCCAGATTTAACATAGTTTGTCATAATATCACGAATCATATAAGCAGATTCTTCAGAAAGAGCCTGTGTTTTGTCTTCTTGATATTGTTGATCAATTTCAATGACTTCACCAGTTGATAATAATTCAATTTTTTGAACAGTATGAGGTTCAATATATGTTCCTCCATTAGCAATCACAGCATAAGCTCCTGCTTCTGATTCTGGAGTGACGCCTTTTCGCCATGCTCCAATGGCATAACCAATATCAACAGCTTCATCTTCCATATCAAAACCTAAGCTTTCTAAATATTCTGTTGCTCCATCAATGCCAATGCCATCACCCACATCATTGCCATTACAATCTTTTCCTGTAATGACTTCACTAAATGTCTGTAAAGCGGCAGCATTCCATGAATTACTTAAGGCATTAGAAATAGAAATATCACCGTTATATTTTTTCCCATTCCAGTTACTAGGGACAAAACCATTAGAATATTCATAAGGAACATCATGAACATAATGAGCTGTTGAATAATCTAAAAATTCAAAGGCAGCTGCATAAGCAATCAATGGTTTTAATGAAGAACCGGGCTGATTTTTTTGACCATATCTTGCCCCTGTTTTAGAAGCATAAGCATAAGTTGTTCCTAATGGCGTATAATCACGGCCACTTAAAACACCTACAATACGTCCGGTTGTTGATTCTTGAATGACTGCACCTACTTGAATTCTGGAATCTTGAAAATCATAAGATTCACCATTAGCGATACTATCAAGTTCTTTTTGAACATCTGTATCAATATATGTATAGATACGCATAGGTGTTTCATAAGGATCGTATCCTGTTGTTTCCTGAACTTCACGAATGACTTTATCAGCATACGCCTGATATTGACCACTTGTTGATACAGGATTTGATTTTAATGTATTTTCAACCGGAATCGCTTTGGTTGCTTCACATTCTTCTTTAGAAATATAACCATGCATTTCCATTAAATCTAGGATTTTATCACGACGTTCTTGGGCTAAATCCAGATTTCTAAATGGATCATATCGATTTGGTGAATTTAGTGTTCCGGCTAAAAGAGCTGCTTCTGGTAAAGTCAGATTTTGTACTGATTTATCAAAATAATATTTTGAAGCAGCATATAAACCAATTGTCTGAGGTCCATAACCAAAATAAATCTTATTGAGATAAAGTTCTAAAACTTCTTCTTTAGTTGTTTGAGAAGTGGCTTCAATCGAAAGGATAATTTCACCAATTTTTCTTTCAATGGTTTGTTCTTCATCTGGATAATAAGATTTTTTAATCAGCTGCTGGGTAATTGTTGAGCCTCCAGAGGTAATGCCTCCTGCAGCAATATTACCTAACAATGCTTTAACAATACGAGGAACATCGAAACCGTTATGTTCAAAGAAACGTGAATCTTCTGCAGCAACAACAGCGTCAATCATGACTTGTGGAATATCGTTGTAGCTGACATTTTTTTGAACACCTCCACGTGCCACAGAGAACCATTCTTCTCCATCAGTTGTACATAGAACAGAGGATTCATCTGAGACAAGTCTTTCTTTAGAAAAGCCCTCAACCTGTTTAAAGATACCAAATCCCAGATACATTCCTCCCGAAGTAATCAAAACAGCCAGTATCAGACAAATTACTTTAATGATACGTCTTTTTTGTTTTTTGTTTGATTTCTTTTGAGTTATTTTTTTCATCATTCGTCCTCCTTAAAATACCAATCATCAACAACTTTTAAATAATCTAATCGAGGTTGATAACCTTGTGGAATCAGATGTCCCAAATCTTTGATTTTTTGATAAGTTATTGATTTTCGTTGGGAATGATAATAATCATTGATCATATGACTTGCGTCAATTAAGTATACCTCATTTAATGAGGTAAATGCAATAATAACAAAAGCAATCCCACCATGATTGATAATTTTTTGTAAATGATCAATCTGATGTTTGGAAATATTCGCAAATGGAAAGGTTTTGACTTTTGTTTCCTTCGCTTCAAAATCAATATATCTGCCTCGATAAATGCCATTATAATCGGTTGTGGATGGTGTTTTATAATAAGCCTCTACAATTTTAGCTGATTCACGTCGAGGATAATCCACTTTTACAATTTGAATGGGTGTGGGTTTTTTATAAATAACTGCAATGTCATGAGAAAGATAATATTGATTAGATAAGGAAATATCTTCTTCTAGTGACATCCCACGATGGGCTGTATAATGTTTTTTATCGCTTGTCATCATGGCATGAGATTGCCACGAGCGTTTCATATTTGGATAATTAACCATAATCATGTCCTTTCATTCATTTACCACCACATTATAACATATATTTTTTCCATCTTGTCTAATTTGTGTGGAAAAACATCTTTTTTTAAAAATATCTTGCATTTATAATTATTTTTTGTGAAAATATGGTGGAGGAAAGGTGATGTATATGGCAAATAAAATACAATTAAGTCCAAAGAAAATTTTAAATAAACATTTTCAAATAGATTTTAAAGGTTATAGTGCTACAGAAGTGGATTATTTTTTAGACACAGTTGTAGAAGATTATGAAACATTTGCAAAAATGTTGAATGAATCTTATGAACAGATTGAAAATCTTCAAAAAGAAAATGAAGCTTTAAAAATGAAAATGGCAAATATGGAAAGAGAACATATGATTCAACAGGATAATTTACGTTCAATGGAAGAAAATCTTTCTTCAAATGTGGATTTATTGAAAAGAATATCAAATTTGGAAAAAGAAGTTTATAAAAATAAATAATGATTGCTTTTTGATATGTTTTTGAGTAAAATAGTTATGCTCATGAGAACCGATTGCTAGAAATAGAGGAAAGTCCGGGCATCCACAATCTGTGATGATTGTAGTGTTTGTACTGCATCTAATAAATGCAGGTAGCTTGGCTAACGACAGACCTAAGACCTAAACCGTCAGGCATGGTTGATAAGTCATAAAGTGCCACAGAAACAATGTCTTTTGAAAAAAAGAGTGAAAAGAGGTAAACTCTGCAAGGATGAAACCCAAATTTTGGTAGGGGAGCTTCATGAAAGGAAACGAACGGACATGAAGATGCAATGCATAGATAAATAATCGGTTGAAAAACAGAACTCGGCTTATCAGAATGAGCATTTTTTGGTCGATAGAAATGTCGACTTTTTTTCTATTTGAAAGAAAAAAATCATGAAATGTATAGTGATTTGTGAAAAATTCATAACTTGTTCATAAATTCATAAAATAATAGTGTTGGTATTGTAAAACGTGATATTTTATGGTTTAATATGATTATTATTGAAGGGACATTTTCTGGAAATAAGGAGGTATTTTTTTGGATAATTTAGGTGAAAAGATTCGTCAAACAAGAGAAAGCAAGAAAATGACGATTGAAGATTTATCAGCAAAGACAAAAATTTCAGTAGCTGTTTTAAGAGATATAGAAAAGGGAAAGTTTGATCGCTATAAAGGGGATGAAGCTTATGTGAAAATGTATTTAAAGAAAATTTCACAGGCTTTAGATATGGATAGTGAACAATTGACAGAACAGTATATAGAACTAACAAGAGAAATTGAACTGGAAGATTTAAAAGAGAAGGAAATGCTTGAAGAACATAATGAAGAAATTGTGAAAAAAGGAAAAAAATTTTCTTTTAAAGCACCTCAATTAACTAGAAAACCTTCTGTTTATGAAGATAAGTCACATGTGACAATTATTCGTGCCGCTATTATTCTTGTTTTGGTATGTCTAGTCATTGTTGTAATCTGGTTTGGTTTTTATGCAACACGTTCAAAGACAGAAGAACCAGCGAAGCCAGAAAATCAGTTAACAGTAGAAGGAGAGGTTGACCCAGTACCAGATACATCTTCTCCAGATACATCTGGTGATAATCAGAACACAACAGAAGAAACTGTTCAGTTTACAAGAAATGACTTTTTGGATTATAGTTTTGTGTTACCTGCAGATGCGACAACTTTCACATTAAAGATTGAATATAATGCACCATGCTGGGCACAGATGAGAGTCAATGATGAAATTTATGATCAGTTTGTCTCAAAAATTTATCATGAAAATGAAGATGGTGACACAGAAGTTGTTGAATTGACTTTTGATGTGAATGATTTTGAAAGTTTAGATTTACGTAATGGTAATAATCGAGGACATCGTTACTATATTAATAATCAGGAAGTTCCATTGACTGATGAAGATAAAAATACAAATCAGGATCGTCCTGTTGATGTAATTTTGACATTAGAGAAGGAATAACATGAATTTACCCAATAAATTAACAACAATTCGTTTAGTGAGTGTCCCATTATTTATTATTGTTTATTTAATACCTTATCAATCTTTAGGAATTCAAATACCTGTTTTTCATATATTATCCTCATCATTATCATTATTGGATATAGTCTTATTTTTCATTTTTGCTTTATCAGCATTGACAGATTATTTTGATGGTTATATTGCACGTAAATATCATCTGATTACAACTTTTGGAAAGTTTATTGATCCAATTGCTGATAAACTGATTGTCAATACAGCATTATTATTATTAGCGTCATCTCAGGATATCCATATCATTATTCCTATTATTATGATTTCCAGAGATACGATTGTTGATGCTATTCGTCTGGTTGCCAGTCAGAAAAATATTGTTCTGGCTGCCAGTTATTTAGGTAAAGCGAAAACAATGACACAGATGATTGCGATTTGTTTATTATTGTTGAATAATGTTGTTTTTGCAGGATTGCATATCCCAATGGATCAGATCATGATCTGGATAGCAACGCTGATTTCATTTGTGAGTGGTGTGGATTATTTTATGAAGAATCGTCAATATATTTTGGAGAGTATGTAGAATGGAAGAATTAGCACAGTTATTAATGCAAAGACAGATTTCTATTAGTAGTGTGGAAAGTTTTACTGTTGGTGGTTTTGCTAAAGCGATTGGAAGTATCAGTGGTATTTCTGCAGTTTATCGAGGAACTTTAGTGAGTTATCAGACACGTATTAAAAGAGATGTTTTGCATATTGATGAAAAAGTTATCAATCAATTTGGAGTTGTTTCTCAAGAAGTGGCAGGTTTAATGGCCATTCAAGGACAAAAGCTTTTTGATTGTGATTTATGTATTTCGTTTACTGGAAATGCTGGACCATCTGCAATGGAGGGAAAACCAGTCGGTTTAATTTATATTGGAATTGCTTATCAGGAGCATATTCATACATTTTGTTATCATCTTTCTGGAAGTCGTGATGATATTCAAAAACAGGCTATTTTGTTAGGAATTGAAAAAATTTTAGAAATTTTGAAGTAATTTCTCAAAAATGTGTTGTATATAAATAGTAGGAGGAATATTTTATGGCAGAAAAGAAAGTGAAAAAAACGGAATCAGTTGATGAAAAAAAGGATAAAGCATTGACTGATGCTATTCATTTGATTGAAAAACAATTTGGTAAAGGGTCTATTATGAAACTTGGTGATCGTGTGGCTGTAGATATTGATGTGATTCCAACAGGATCACTGACTTTGGATGCGGCACTGGGGATAGGAGGTTATCCTAAAGGACGTATTATTGAGATATATGGACCAGAATCAAGTGGGAAAACAACATTAACATTACATGCGATTGCAGAAGTTCAAAAACAGGGTGGACGTGCAGCTTTTATTGATGCTGAACATGCTATTGATCCAGTTTATGCGAAAAATCTGGGGGTGGATGTTGATGAGTTGATTTTATCACAGCCAGATAGTGGTGAACAGGGATTGGCCATTGCTGAAACATTGGTAAAAAGTAATGCGATTGATCTGGTTGTTGTCGATTCAGTAGCAGCTCTGGTTCCACAGGTCGAACTTGATGGTGAAATGGGTGATAATTCGGTAGGCTTACAGGCACGTATGATGTCTAAGGCTATGCGTCGTTTATCTGGATTGATGAATAAAACATCTTGTACGATTATTTTTATTAATCAGTTAAGAGAAAAAATTGGTGTGATGTATGGGAATCCAGAAACAACAACAGGAGGTCGTGCTTTAAAATTTTATGCTTCTGTACGTATTGAAATCAGACGTAGTGAAGCCATTAAAAATGGTAGTGAAATTATCGGAAATAAGGTCAATATTAAAGTTGTGAAAAACAAAGTATCACCACCTTTTAAAACAACATCGGTCGATATTATTTATGGGAAAGGGATTGCCAGAGATGGGGAAATCATTGATTTGGCAGTAGCTCATAATATTATTGATAAATCTGGAGCGTGGTATGCTTATCAAGGTGAAAAGATTGGTCAAGGAAGGGAAAATGTTAAAATTTTCTTAGCTGAGCATCCAGATATTATGTCTGAAATTGAAGAAAAAATTAAAACACAGATATTTGCATCTCAAGAAGATGAGTCAATATAATTTCTATATTGGCTTTTTTTGTTGTCTAATGGGTGAACATGCAATCTTTTGATATTTTATTGTCAATTTCACAAAAATACGATATAATGTTATATGTGCGTTATGCACAAATAGAAATTTGTCATAGGAAATAGGAGGAAAAGATTATGGATGAAAACCTTCTTACTATTGTTACCTATGTTCTTTGTGTCGCTTTGGGATTTGGTTTATATTTTCTTTTAACAAAATTAGGTATTTCAAAAGCTCATGGAGATGCCACAAAAATTGTTGAAGAAGCGAATTCTAAAGCAGATAATATTGTCAAAGAAGCTATTCTTGATGCAAAAACACAGGCTTATGAATATAAGCTGGAAGCAGAAAAAGAAATCAAGGAACAGCGCTTAGAAGTTACTAAATTTGAAAACAAGCTATTGCAACGAGAACAAAATATTGATCGTAGAGATATTGCTTTACAGGGTAGAGAAGATGTTTTGGAAGAAAAAGCAGAGCAATTAGAAAAGAAAAGTGAAGAACTAGGGAAATTAGAAGCTCAATTGAAGAATCAGATCGATGAAAAGATTTCAGAATTAGAGAAGATTGCAGCAATGAGCGCTAATGAAGCAAAGGAAGAATTGTTTAAACAAGTTGAACAAAAAATGTCTAAAGAAGTTACAGCTTATATTAAGGAGCAGGAAGATGAAGCCAAGTCTAAAGCTTCGCTTTATGCTAAAGATATTATTGCAGCGGCTATTAATCGTTATTCACAAGAAGAAACGATTGAAAGAACGGTTAATGTTGTGGCTTTGCCAAGCGAAGAAATGAAAGGACGTATTATTGGACGAGAAGGAAGAAATATCAAGGCTATTGAAAATGCAACAGGGGTTGAATTGATTATTGATGATACACCGGAAGCTATTACTATTTCATGTTTTGATCCAATTCGTCGTGAAATTGCACGTCTATCATTAGAAACTTTGATTCGTGATGGAAGAATTCAACCTGGACGTATTGAAGAAGTTGTTCAAAAAACAAAAAATGAATTGCGTGAAGTGATTCAAAAAACAGGTGAAGATGCTATTTTTGAATTGGGATTATCGCGTGTTCATAAAGAAATTGTGATGTTGATTGGAAAGCTGAAATATCGTACAAGCTATGGGCAAAATGCTTTACAGCATTCTTTAGAAGTTGCACATTTTGCCGGTATGATGGCAGCAGAACTGGGCTTAAATCAACAACTGGCAAGACGTGCTGGTTTATTACATGATATCGGGAAAGCCATTGATCATGAAATGGAAGGGAGTCATGTAGAATTAGGTGTCAAATTTGCTAAAAAATATGGTGAAAATGCGACTGTTGTTAATGCGATTGAATCACATCATGGTGATGTAGAACCAACGAGCGTGATTTCGATTTTAGTGGCTGCTGCTGATACATTATCTGCTGCCAGACCGGGAAGTCGCAGTGAAACGATTGAAAATTATATTCAACGTCTTGAAAAACTGGAAGAAATTTCAAAAGGTTTTGATGGTGTTGATAAGGTCTTTGCGATACAGGCAGGACGTGAAATTCGTGTTATTGTCAAGCCAGATCAGGTTGATGATTTGATGAGCCATCAGCTGGCAAGAGATATTAAAGATAAAATTGAAAATGAATTAACATATCCTGGTCATATCAAAGTGACTGTTATTCGTGAAGTCCGTGCAAATGAAATTGCCAAATAGAAGATAGGGGAACCTATCTTTTTTTAGAAAGTAGGAGAGAACATGAACATTCTTTTTATTGGTGATGTTTTTTCTTCAATTGGTCGAGAGATGATTGAGCGTTATTTACCAATATTGAAGGAAAAATATCATATTGATATTGTTATAGCAAATGTAGAAAACGCAACTCATGGAAAAGGTTTGATCAAAAAGCATTATCATGATTTTTTGTTTCAAGGTATTTCTTTGATGACAATGGGAAATCATACTTTTGCGAAAAAAGAGTTATTTGATTATATTGATGAAGCAGATCGTTTGATTGTGCCTTATAATCAGCCAAAGGCTTTACCCGGTGTCGGCAGCCGAGTTATCCTTTGTAAAAATCGTCAGATCAGAGTGACAAATTTACTGGGGATTACTTTTATGGATGGGAAATCACAAAATCCTTTTGAAGCCATTGATGAAGTTTTAGACAATGATCAAAGTGATATACATATTGTTGATTTTCATGCAGAAGCAACAAGTGAAAAGGTTGCTTTAGGATATTATCTGGATGGAAAGGTATCAGCTGTTCTAGGAACACATACGCATGTTACAACAGCAGATGAAAAGATTTTGCCAAAAGGAACAGCTTTTCAATGCGATGTTGGGATGACGGGACCTTATCATAGTGCTATTGGCTGTGATGTCGAGAGTATTATTAAACGTATGAAAATGGGAATTATGACTCCATTTCAGATTGCTGAAAGTGAAGGACAGTTATGTGCAACTCTGTTAAAATTTAACGAAAAAAATCAATGTACTCATATTCAAAGAATTTGTATTGATCCAAATCATTCCATATAAGTATATTTTTCCTCCTTGTTCATATATTAAAGCAGGGAGGAATTTTTATGGAAATGATGAGAGTATCGTCAACTTCTCAACCAAGCAAGGTTGCAGGAGCATTAACGAGTTTATTAAGAGAGCATCAAAGGGTTCAAATTCAGGTGATTGGAGCAGCTGCTTTGAATCAGGCAATGAAGGCTATTGCGATTTCAAGAGGGTATATTGCTCCAAGTGGTTATGAACTTTATTGTGTCCCTTCGTTCTATGATTTGATGATTGATGAGCAGGTGATTACATCATTAAGATTAAATGTGGAAATGAAATGAAAAGGCTTTATTTTTTTTATGAAAGTGTTATAATAGAAATGTGAAAACAAGGAGGAAATATTATGGCAAAATGTAAATTATTAATGTCTACTGCTCAAGTTCAAAAATTAATTGATTTTTTTGATGGGTATGAAGATGATAAAGTAAAATGTAAATTTGTGAAGAAAACAGGAATCAAAGCTGAAATTGAATGTGAAACAGAATTAAGCCCTGATGAAGCTGCTTCTTATTGTAAAGGATTATTTAAGAAAACACCTGAAGGTGGAGTTTTATACTTCTCAATTCAACCAGATGGATTCTTTGGATAAAAAATAAGGACAATGTCCTTATTTTTTTCTTTTCTATTTTGATTTATTTGATATAATAGAGCAGAAAGTGGTGAGAAAATGAAAGATTATAGTCAATATTTTAAAGGTCCATCTTTAAAAGATGCCAAACATAGAGGAAAAGATGAAATTCATCATATTAAAGATGCTTATGAAATTCCTGTGGATATGGTAGGAATAGGAAAAGGACAAAAATATTTTATTCAGACATATGGATGTCAAGCTAATGAAAGAGATAGTGAAACATTGGCTGGAATTTTAGAAAGTTTAGGATATAGTCCAACAGATGAAATCAAAGATGCTCAAGTTGTTTTATTAAATACTTGTGCGATTAGAGAAAATGCTGAAGAAAAAGTTTTTGGAAAAATTGGTTATTTGAAAAAAGTCAAAAGAACAAATCCAAATATTATTTTTGGTATATGTGGATGTATGGCACAGGAAGAAGTTGTTGTACAAAAGATTTTAGAGAAACATCCACAAGTTGATTTGATTTTTGGAACACACAATATTCATCGTTTGCCAGTTCTGTTAAAACAGGCTATGTTAGATAAGGAAATGGTTTTAGAAGTCTGGTCAAAAGAAGGTGATGTGATTGAAAATTTACCAAGTCATCGTGCACATCCATATAAGGCATGGGTTAATATTATGTATGGCTGCAATAAGTTTTGTACATACTGTATTGTTCCTTATACACGTGGTAAAGAAAGATCTCGTTTAAAAGAAGAAATATTAGATGAAGTCAAAGAATTGAAAGATAATGGATATCAGGAAATCACTTTATTAGGTCAAAATGTCAATTCTTATGGTAAAGATTTTCATAATGATTATGATTTTGCTTCTTTACTAGAAGATGTAGCCAAAACAGGAATTCCACGTATTCGTTTTACAACGAGTCATCCTTGGGATTTTAGCGACGCTATGATTGATGTTATTGCCCGTTATGATAATATCATGCCGGCTATTCATTTACCTGTTCAATCTGGAAATAGTGAAGTTTTAAAGCGTATGGGAAGAAGATATACAAGAGAAGATTATCTCACTCTGTTTGATAAAATCAAGACAAAGATTCCTGATTGTACGATAACAACAGATATTATTGTTGGTTTCCCAGGTGAAACGGATGCTCAGTTTGAAGATACACTGTCATTATATGAGTATTGTGAATATGACTTGGCTTATACTTTTATCTATTCTCCACGTGCAGGAACACCAGCTGCAAAAATGGAAGATGATATTGATATTCATACCAAAGAACAGCGTTTATATCGTTTAAATGATTTGGTCAATGAAAAAGCTTTAAAACAAAATCAAAAATATCTAAATGAGGTTGTGGAAGTTCTGGTGGAAGGGACTTCTAAAAGAGATGATCAAATGTTGACAGGATATACAAAACATCAAAAATTAATTAATTTTAAAGGAAATCCTCAACATATTGGACAAATTGTTCCCGTACGTGTTACGGAAGTGAAAACGTGGGCTTTAAAAGGTGAAGAAATTGAATAAAGATGTTTATGAAAAAGCAATGGCTTTGCATCAATGGATTATGGAACAGGAAGTTGTACAGGAATATCAAAAATATGAACAACAGATGAGCAGTCATCAAGAATTGAAGGACTTGGAAGAAACATTGAAACAATTACAACAAAAAATTGTTCAAGCCAAGCATACACAGCTTGATTGTCGTGAACTGATCCAAGAATATAAAGTGAAGAAGAAAGCTTTTGATCAACATCCTCTTGTTTATAATTATTTGATTTTAAAAGAAGAAGTGAATACATTATTACATCAGATTCAAGATGATATTAATTTAGAATTGAAGAAAAAGAGTTGACGAAAGCATGAAAACTCTATATAATTTTTTCAATAAATGACAATATAAGGGAAAAGGAGAAAGATTATGGCATATTTTTTTGAAGAACCATCACATACATTTAATGAATATTTATTAGTACCTGGATACTCAAGTGCTCAGTGTCAACCTAAAAATGTAAGTTTAAAAACACCGTTAGTAAAATTTAAAAAAGGTGAAGAACCAGCATTATCATTGAATATTCCACTTGTATCAGCAATCATGCAATCTGTATCAAATGATACAATGGCGATTGCTTTAGCCAGAGAAGGTGGCGTTTCATTTATCTATGGTTCACAAACTGTAGAGGCACAAGCTGAAATGGTAAGAAAAGTTAAAAATTATAAAGCAGGATTTGTTCCAAGTGACTCTAATATTGCTCCTGATCAGACATTACAGGATGTTATTGCTTTAAAAGAAAAAACTGGACATTCTACAATGGCTGTGACAGAAGATGGAACACCTAATGGAAAATTAGTAGGAATTGTAACTGGTAGAGATTATCGTATTTCTCGTATGTCTTTAGATACAAAAGTTTCTGAATTTATGACACCTTTTGAAAAACTTATCACTGCCAAAAGTGGTGTTTCATTGAAAGAAGCCAATGATATTATTTGGGATAACAAATTAAATGCTTTACCTATTATTGATGATCAACAAAAATTAGAGTACTTTGTCTTTAGAAAAGATTATGAATCAAGAAAATCTAATCCTAATGAATTATTAGATGATTCAAAAAGATATGTTGTAGGAGCTGGAATTAATACAAGAGATTATGCAACACGTGTTCCAGCGTTGGTAGAAGCTGGTGCTGATGTTTTATGTATTGATTCAAGTGAAGGATTTAGTGAATGGCAAAAATTAACAATTGAATGGATTCGTGAACACTATGGTGATAGTGTAAAAGTTGGGGCTGGAAATGTTGTAGATGCGGAAGGATTTAGATTCTTAGCTGAATGTGGTGCTGACTTTGTCAAAATTGGTATTGGTGGTGGTTCTATTTGTATCACCAGAGAACAAAAAGGAATTGGTCGAGGACAAGCGACAGCTACGATTGAAGTTGCCAAAGCCAGAGATGAATACTTTAAAGAAACTGGTATTTATGTTCCAATCTGTAGTGATGGAGGAATTGTTCATGATTATCATATGACTTTAGCGTTGGCTATGGGTTCTGATTTTATTATGTTAGGAAGATATTTCTCTCGTTTTGATGAATCGCCAACAAATAAAGTCAATATTAATGGACAATATATGAAAGAATACTGGGGTGAAGGAAGTGCCCGTGCTAGAAACTGGCAACGTTATGATTTAGGAGGAGATGCTAAACTTTCATTTGAAGAAGGTGTCGATTCTTATGTTCCATATGCTGGGCCTTTAAAAGATAATGTTGGTTTAACTCTTGCTAAAATTAAATCAACAATGTGTAACTGTGGTGCTTTAACAATTCCAGAATTGCAACAAAAAGCTAAAATTACACTTGTTTCTTCAACAAGTATTGTTGAAGGTGGTGCACATGATGTTGTGTTAAAAGACTCAACACCATCACATAATCAATAAGATACTTCTAAGGAGGTATCTTTTTTATATTTATGTCAAAGAAAAAAGAGTGGTAATTTAGGAAATTTATCATATAGTATAGAGAGGTGGATTTATGAGTCATAATATTAGAGAAATCTATACGAAGGCGATTGTCGCTAAAGGGAAAAAGCTATCAAGGATTACGTATAATTTTACATTGAATCACTTTCCTGATGATATATTGGGTTGCTGGATTACCAACCATCATTATGAGGCAGCTATTAAAAATAAAATTCCAAAAATGATAGGAACTTTTGATGTTCATATCTGGTATAGTTATCATGATGAAATGGATTCGATAGTTGAAAAACATCAAGTGACTTATATTGATGATATGCAAGTGACAAAAAAAGAAGATCGTGAATTTGAAAGCAGTGATCAGGTGAAAGGAAGATGCTTGAATAAACCAAAATGTTTATCAGCATCACATAATGGAAAAGATGTAACTATGGAGATTGAAAAAGAAATGCAAATTGAAATTAGTGGAGAAACATGTATTAAAGTGGAAGTCAAAGATGAAGAAGAAATATGGGATGATCTGGAGGATATTGAAATTAACCCACATTTCATTAAAAGCTGATGGAAGATGCTTTTTGCATCTTTTTTTAATGGTGAAATCTTTTCATTATTTTACAAAATATGCTATAATGTTAAAGTTATAAAGGAGGGCTATCATGAAGCAAAAGTATTCACCGATGATGATGCAATATTTAGAAATTAAAGAACAGAACCAAGATGCGATTGTAATGTTTCGTTTAGGTGATTTTTATGAAATGTTTTTTGATGATGCCATTGTTGTTTCTAAAGCCTTAGATTTAGCTTTGACAGGTAAAAATGCTGGGGTGAAAGAACGTGTGCCTATGTGTGGTGTGCCATTTCATTCGGTAAGTGGTTATATTCAAAAATTAATTGATTTAGGGCATAAAGTGGCGATTGTAGAACAATTATCTGAACCGGGGAAAAAAGGAATTGTCAAACGTGGAGTTGTACAAATTATTACACCGGGAACAATCATGGATACATCACTCAATGAAAAGCGTAATCATTATATTGGGGCTTTAGGAATCTTTGATTTTAATTATACATTAGCTTATTGTGATATTTCGACAGGTGAATTTTATGTTGTGAATATAGATAAAAAAGAACATATTCTTAAAAATTATATTGATTCATTAGGTTTAAAGGAAATTGTTGTTTCTGAGGATTGGTCAATGGATGGTTTGTTTATATCTCATTTTGAAGATGACCATTTTAATGATCAATATAAAAAAATTTTTGAATCTTTAAGTGATTTAAAACAAATCAAAATGTGTTCGTTGCTTTTAAATTATATGTTAGATACGCAAAAAAGAGAGTTAGAACACCTTCAAAAGATTCAAGAAGTGAAAACTGAAGATTATATCTATATGGATTCTTATACAAAGAAATCTTTGGAATTGATTAAAAACTTAAATAATGAAAGTTATGGAACTTTACAATGGTTATTAGATGATACTAAATCAGCTATGGGTGGTCGATTATTAAGACAGTGGATTGAAAGACCTCTGGTCAATCAAGAAAAGATTGAAAAACGTATGGATATTATTGAAGTCTTTATTGATAATTTTATTGAAAGAGAAACCATTAAAGATATTATTAATGATATTTATGATTTAGAAAAACTGGCTGGACGTATTGCTTTTGGTAATGTCAATGCCAGAGATTTGAAATGGATTGCTTCTTCATTGAATGTTGTTCCAGAATTAAAACATCAGTTATTATCATTAAATACATCTTATACTGATGAATTGGCTCATCAGCTTGTTGATTTATCCCATTTAACAAAAGCGATTGATGATGCAATTGTGGATAATCCCCCATTGACTGTTAAAGAAGGTGGGTTGATTAAAAGTGGATACAATCAGGAATTGGATGAATTAAGATATATTCGTGAAAACGGAAAACAATGGCTGAGTGAATTTGAAGCAAAAGAAAGAGAAAGAACAGGGATTAAAGGGTTAAAAATTGGTTATAATCGTGTTTTTGGATATTATATTGAAGTCACAAAAAGTTATTTACCAATGATTAAAGATGAATTTGAGTATACAAGAAAACAAAGTATTTCTAATGCTGAACGTTTTGTAACACCAGAATTAAAAGAAATGGAAGCGAAGATTTTAAGTGCTAATGATAAAATTGTTGCTTTAGAATATGAAATCTTTGTTCAGTTGCGTGAATATATGAAAAAAGATGTTCATCTGATTCAGGATGTTGCAGGAGTGATTGCACAAATTGATGTCTATCAGTCACTGGCTTCAAAGGCTAGTCAAAATAGTTATGTCAGACCTGTTTTCAATCTGGAACATCGTTTACATATTGTTAATGGGCGTCATTCCGTCATTGAACAAGTGATTTCACGTCAAAATTATGTTCCTAATGATATTGATATGTCACAAGAGCAGTCTATTTTGTTGATTACTGGTCCTAATATGGGTGGGAAATCAACTTATATGCGTCAAATAGCTTTGAGTGTGATTATGGCTCAAATTGGTTCTTTTGTTCCAGCAGATGAAGCTCATATGCCTATTTTTGATCAAATTTTTACAAGAATTGGTGCCAGTGATGATTTGATATCTGGACAATCAACATTCATGGTTGAAATGCTGGAAGCAAATAATGCTTTACGTTATGCCACAAAAGATTCATTGATTATATTTGATGAGATTGGACGTGGAACGGCAACGTTTGATGGGATGGCTATTGCACAATCTATTATTGAATATATTGCTTCTTCGATTCAATGTATTACGTTGTTTTCTACCCATTATCATGAATTAACAATGATGGATGATTCTTTCCATATTCAAAATGTACATGCCAGTGCCTCTATTGAAGATGATCATATTGTTTTCTTATATAAGATTAAACCCGGGAGAAGTCATCGTTCCTATGGAATTAATGTAGCTCAATTAGCCAAACTTCCAGATGAAGTCATTCAGCGTTCACAAGTGATTTTAGAATCATTAGAAAACAATAATATTGAAAAAGTGATTAGTGAAAAACAAGAACCTCAAACAATAGTTAAAGAGAGTGTCGTGGAAAAAGCTTTATCACGTATTGATCCAATGACACTTTCTCCAATTGAAGCTTTGAGTACATTAATTGAATTAAAGAAATTATTATAAAGGTGGTGAATTTATTGGGAAAAATCAGACAATTAGATGATATTCTTTCTAATAAGATTGCAGCTGGTGAAGTTGTCGAGAGACCTGCCAGTGTTGTTAAGGAACTTGTTGAAAACAGTATTGATGCTTCTGCCACAAAAATAGATATATTTATTGAAGATGGTGGTATGCAAAAAATTAAAGTTTGTGATAATGGAGAAGGAATGGAAGAAGCCGATGCCCGTTTGTGTTTTTCAAGACATGCGACCAGCAAGATTAAAGATGATCAGGATTTATTTCAAATTATGACCTTAGGCTTTCGTGGTGAAGCGATTCCTTCTATTGCTTCAGTGAGTCATTTTGATTTAAGAACATCTACAGGCTCTCAAGGGACATCCATTATCTATGAATTTGGAAAATATCAAAATGAAAGTATCTGTGATTTACCTCGAGGAACACAAATTACAGTTACAAAACTGTTTCAAAACGTTCCCGCCCGTTTAAAATATTTAAAATCTGTTAATAGTGAGTTTGCTGCAATACATCAATATGTAGAATGTATGGCTTTGGCTTTTCCTCAAATTGCCTTTCATCTTTATCATAATGATAAAATGATTTTTCAAACGAATGGAAAAGGTCAATTATTAGAAGTTATTGCCAATATGTATGGAATTGCGACTGCTAAAAATATGTTGCCTATTCATTTAGCAACGGATGAATGGATAATTGATGGATATATCAGTAAAATTGATACATCACGTGCTTCTAAAGCAAATATTATTACACTTGTGAATCATCGTTATGTCAAAAATGTAATGAGTATTGATGCAATTAATAGTGCTTATCGTGCTTATTTAGCAGATAATCGTTTCCCAATCGCAGTGATTAATATTGAAGTCGATCCTTATCTCGTTGATGTCAATGTGCATCCTTCTAAGTTGGAAGTCCGTTTTTCTAAAGAATATGAACTAAGAGATTTGATATATCAAGGAGTCAGTGAAACCTTACAACAAGCCAATTTAACGTATCAGCCTAAAAATAAAACAACGGAAAGAGAAATATTTAAACCACAGCTTGATCAAATGACATTAGAAATGGAAGAACCAGTCATATCTGTTGTTGAAGAAAAGAAGATTATCGAAAAAAGACAATCTGTCCATGAACCTGTCTTGACTTATACGTATCAAGATCAACCAGAAGATAAAAAAGAAGATCAAATTTATTCGCAAAACAATGTAGAAACAATCAAACCAATGAAAGAGAAAATCTATGCAAAAGTACAAATACATGGAACGTATCTGATTGGAGAAAATGAAAAGGGAATGTATCTGGTTGATCAACATGCAGCACAGGAACGTATTAATTATGAATACTATAAAGACAAGTTTGCACATCTAGATTTAACGATGCAGCCTTTACTTGTTCCCTTACAATTTGAATATCCTATGAGTGAGTTTTTGATTTTGGAAGAAAGAAAAAATCTTTTAGAGAAGGTTGGTATTCATTTAGAAGTTTTTGGTGAGCATGGTTATATTGTTAGAAGTTTACCATTATGGATGAAAAAGATTGATGAGAATGTATTTGTTGATACGATGATTCAAGAAGTCTTGCATAAGAATCATTTAGATGTTGTTGCTTTGCAGGAACATGCAATCGCAACACTTAGCTGTAAGGCATCTTTAAAGGCCAATACTTATTTATCACAGGATGATATGCAGACTATCTTTGATCGTTTGATGCGTTGCGATAATCCTTATGTCTGTCCACATGGTAGACCAACTATTATTTTTTATAGTTGTTATGAATTGGAAAAATTATTTAAGAGGGTGGTATAATGCGTAAAAGTTTTTTTCGTCTGATTTTAGAGTTTATTTTAGGTGGTGCAGTAATTATGCTGACAACATATATTTTTGATGATGTCTATGTAAAGGACTTTGGTGTTGCCTGTTTAATAGCTATCGTTTTAGCATTATTAAATACTTTTGTGAAACCTGTTTTAAGTTTTATTGCTTTTCCAATAACGATATTATCATTAGGTTTATTTCAACTCGTTATTAATGGTTTTGTATTAGAAATAGCTCAAATGATCTTAGCTCCTGATTTTTATATTCCTTCTTTTGGTTTAACGATTTTGATGTCGGTTGTTATTTCGATTTTATATAGTCTGCTTGGCATAGGGAAAATCAATGACTAAAGTCATTGTGGTTGTAGGACCGACAGGGGTTGGGAAAACCAGAATGGGAGTCGCATTAGCTAAACAATTCAATGGTGAAGTCATTAGTGGCGATTCGATGCAGATTTATAAAGATATGGATATTGGAACAGCAAAAGTGACGCAGACAGAAATGCAAGGGATTGTCCATCATTGTATTGATTTATTAGAGCCTTATGAAACTTATAGTGTGAAAGATTTTCAAACACAGGTCAGACAAACGATTGATGATATTGAAAAACGTGGAAAGCTGCCTATTATTGTTGGAGGAACTGGGTTATATATCAAAGCAGCTTTATATGATTATACTTTCAATGAAACGGAAGATAATCACGAAGCTTTTCGTCAAAAATATCAACATTTATCCCATGATGAACTCTATCAGTATTTAAAATCTATTGATGAAAAGAGTGCTCAAGAATTGCATCCCCATAATCGTCAACGTGTTTTAAGGGCTATTGAAATTTATGAACAGACGGGGAAAAGAAAAAGTGAGATTGTTGCTGCACAAGAACATATTTGTCTATATGATGCCTGCTTTATTGGATTGACAATGGATCGTGAGTTATTATATAAACGTATCAATCAACGTGTAGATATGATGCAAGATGATGGACTGGAACAGGAAGTTGTCACTTTATATCAAAAAGGGTTAACACGATCTCATCAAAGTATGAAAGCGATTGGATATAAAGAATGGTTTGATTATTTTGATGGGTTGATTAGCCGTGATGAAGTTTATGAAAATATTAAAAAACATTCTCGTCAATATGCCAAAAGGCAATATACATGGTTTAGAAATCAATTTCCTGTTGTCTGGTTTGAAGTCAATATGCATGACTTTCATCAGACAATTAGAAATGTCGTGACTTATATAAAAAAATGGATTGATTAATCCATTTTTTTATTTCACTTTTTCAATGATGAATTTTTCTTCAATATGTAAATGACTATCCTCATGAGTGCTATTTTGACGATATTGTAAAGGCGTCATACCTATAGTTTTTTTGAATATCTGTGAAAAATAGGACTGCGAAGAAAAACCAACAGCTTCTGATATTTCAGCTATAGAAAGGCTTGAGGTTTTAAGTAAAGATTGACATTCTTCAATACGTCTATCAATTAAATATTGAATAGGCGAAACATTCATATATTTCTTAAATTCATGAGCCATATAATATTTGTTCATTTTCATAGAGTGTGCCAGTGATTCTAAGGTTATATCATTGGCAAAATTTTGATCAATATAGTGACAAATCATTTGAATTTCTCGACGAATTGAAGATGTTTTTTGTTTGGATTGAAGTTGAATATTGATTTTGCGAATAATTTTCAAAATGACTAATTCCAGTAATTTTTGACATACGGTATCATAACCAATATCTTTATTTTTACTTTCAAAAAGAAGCTGAGAAAAATAATAAACAATGTCCTGATTATCTTTGTCAAAATTTTGATAAAGATAATCAAGAGGATGATCTATTTGAAAAAGTAAATCATTAACGCCTAAGACAACATATTCTAATGGTTCATCATCCTGTGAATTTTCATGGTGATAGACATTGGGGAAAACAACAATTAAATCATTCTTTTTGATTGGAAAAGATTCATTTTCAATTGTCAATTTTCCTTTGCCATTAAGAACAAAAAAGATTTCTGTAAATGGATGAAGATGTTTTAAGGATTTCCAGTCTTTTCCATATTTGGAATAAGAAACATACATTAATTGTGATTTATGATCGAAAAATTGATCATCTATAATATTAATACGCTGACTACTCATGGATAACCTCCCGTCATTTCTATTTTTATTATACATCTTTTTTATAAAATAACAAGATATCTAAAAAAATTAACAAGTTCACTATAGATAAAACGCTTACATTTAGATATATTGTTATTAGAAGATATCATGGAGGAGGAAATAGCATATGAAAATGAAAAAAATGTTATCTTTAGGGCTTTCATTATTAATGTGTGCAACATTAATGACGGGTTGCAGTGGCAATGATAATAGCACATCTGAAAGTGGAAGCAAAACTTTAAAAATCGCTGGATTAGATGGTGGTTATGGAACAAAAGGTTGGGAAGAAGTCATTAAAAAATTTGAGGAAAAAACGGGAGCAAAGGTAGAATATACTTTTGATAAGAAAATCAGTGATGTTCTAAGACCAAAAATGACTTCTGGAAAAGATGTTCCTGATGTTATTTATTTGACAGTAGGTGCTGTTGGTGGATTAACTGATACACTTATTAAAGAAAAACAAATTGCTGATATTTCAGCTTTATTGGATGAAACAATTCCAGGTGAAGATGTAAAAGTGAAAGATAAAGTTTTAACATCTTTCTTTGAAGGAGCAACTGCTGATCCTTATGGAGATGGAACTTTACGTTTAGCACCTTTAAATAATGCCCCTTGTGGTTTATTCTACAATGCTGGATTGTTTAAAGAAAAAGGTTGGGAAGTACCAACAGACTGGGATGGAATGTTTGAATTAGGAGAAAAAGCGAAAAAAGAAGGAATTTATTTATTTACTTATCCAACTGCTGGATACTTTGATGCTTTCTTTACTTCATTATTAAATGCCACTGCTGGACCAGAAGTTTATGCAAAATTAATTGCTTATGATACAGAAGCATGGAAACTTCCAGAAGTCAAAGAAGCATTTGAAATTGTTGGTAAATTAAAAGATTATACATTACCTACAACAGTAGCTAATGCTAATGGTGATAACTTTACAAAGAATCAACAAGCTGTTATTGATGGAGATGCATTATTTATTCCTAATGGAACTTGGTTACCAGGTGAAATGGCTGCAACAACACCTGAAGGTTTTGAATGGGGAATGATGGGTATTCCTGCTGCTAAAGCTGGTGGAGATTCTTATTCTACAAACTTTGTTGAACAAATGTATGTTCCTGAAAAAGCTGAAAACAAAGAATTGGCTTTACAGTTCTTAGCTTATTGTTATAGTGATGAAGCAGCTGATTTATTCTATAAATATGGTGCTTTAAATACTGAAGAAACAGAAAAAACAGGAAAAGATGTTTATAATGCAGGATATTTAATTCCTATTAAAGGTTCTGAAGATAAAGTAGCTGAAGCTGATCGTTTTATGTATACATTATCTGAAAAAGGTGTGAAAACAAACAGTGCTACTTTCATGGCTGCTGAAGCTGTCGAAGGTGTGACTTTAACAGGTGAAACAGGTATCTTATTTGGATCAGTAAATTCTGTTATGAATGGTGATAAAACAGTAGATCAATGGTATAATGAATCAGTTGATGCTGTTAGTAAAATTGCTGAAGCTAATGCTAAAGCAGATAAATAAATAACAAAGAAACATGAGGTAGGCGGTGGGAACACCGCCTCTTTTTATAGGAGGGATTGGATGAATAAGACAAAAGAGAAAAGACGTTTTGTGATTTTATGTCTTGCTCCAGCACTTATTTTATTTAGTGTTTTTATGATTTATCCTACTATTAATGTCTTTTTGATGTCGACTTTAAGGTGGGGAGGATTTTCTGATTTTAAGGAATTTGTAGGAATTCAAAATTTCTTGATTTTATTTGAAGATATGAATTTTATTCGTGCTTTTCAAAATACGATTTTTGTGATTGTGATTGTGACTGTCTTTACATTGGCATTAGCTATTTTATTTGCAGCGATATTAGTGCGTGAAAAAATTAAGGGACAAAATTTCTTTAGGGTTATTTTCTATATTCCTAATATATTATCAATAGTCGTTATTGGAGCTATTTTTAGTGCTATCTATGATCCATCAACAAATGGTTTATTAAATAGTTTTTTAAGCTTGTTTCATGAGGATGGATGGATAGGTGTTCAATTTTTAGGGAATCAGTCCATTGTCATGTATTCTATTGCTTTTGCATTGATATGGCAGGCTATTGGCTATTATATGGTTATGTATATGGCAAGTATGTCATCTATTCCTGCTCATTATTATGAAGCAGCTGAATTAGATGGATGTGGAAAAATCAAACAATTCTTTTCCATTACATTGCCATTAATTTGGACAAATATTCGTACAACATTAACGTTTTTTGTCATTAGTACAATTAATTTAAGCTTTTTGCTTGTTCAAGTCATGACAACTGGTGGACCTGATGGCGCAAGTCGTGTACTTTTATTCTACCTATACGATCAGGCTTATAATAATGCCAGTTATGGATATGGAATGGCAATTGGGGCTATCACATTTTTATTCTCATTTTTATTAAGTGCAGTGATTAATAAGATTACAGAGCGTGATGATTTAGAGTTCTAGGGAGGTTTATATGAAAAAAATAAGTGTTGAAAAATTATATAAGATTTTTGTTTATGTTGCTTTGATTTCCTTAGCTATTTCTATTATCATTCCTGTTGCCTGGGTTTTTGTATCATCTTTAAAAACAAATGCAGAATTTCAGGGAAGTCCATGGACGTTACCAATGAGTTTTTATTTTCAAAACTTTATTGATGCTTTTGAAAAAGCTAAAATGGCTGAATATTTATTAAATTCAGTAATAGTAACAGCATTAGCTTTGATTTTGCTTGTTGTAATTGCTTTACCTGCTTCTTATGTTTTGGCAAGATTTGATTTTAAGGGAAAGAAATTGATTAATACAATGTTTATGGCAGGGTTATTTATTAATGTGAATTATATTGTCGTTCCTATTTTCTTGATGTTGTTAGATTGGGATGATGTGTTTTATAGTTTGTTTGGACAAAGTTTCTTCTTGGATAATATTGTTGTTTTAGCTATTGTCTATGCTTCAACAGCTTTACCATTTACGATTTATCTTTTGAGTGGTTATTTTAAAACATTGCCTAAGGCTTATGAAGAAGCGGCTTATATTGATGGCTGTGGCTATTTTAAAACATTGCTTAAAGTCATGGCTCCAATGGCAAAACCAAGTATTATTACAGTGATATTATTTAATTTCCTTGCTTTCTGGAATGAGTATATCATCGCTTTAACATTGATGCCTGGAGCTTCAAAAACTTTACCTGTTGGATTGGTAACATTATCTAAAGGACAGATGGCAGCTGCTAATTATGGACAATTATATGCGGGGTTAGTTATTGTTATGTTACCTACACTCATTTTATATATACTTGTTCAAAAGAAGCTGACACAAGGTATGACACTTGGTGGTTTGAAAGATTAGGAGTGTGAAGGTATGAATCAAGTCACAAAAAATATCATTGCGATTATTGTGTTTATCGCTTCATTTGGTTTGGTCTGTTTTGGTCAAAGTCAAATTGGTTATGCCGGTTTAGCAATGGAACTGGTGGGATTGGCAGGGTTATTGATTCTGTTATATCTCTATAATAGAAAATATAAGTAGGAGGAATTGTATGGCAACGTTATCTTTAAAACATATAGATAAAATATATGATAATCAGGTACAAGCTGTTTTTGATTTTAATTTGGATATTGCTGATAAAGAATTTATTGTATTTGTAGGACCTTCAGGTTGTGGGAAGTCTACAACTTTAAGAATGATTGCAGGATTGGAAGATATCTCTGCAGGAGAATTGTATATTGATGGGCAGCTGATGAATGATGTTGCTCCTAAAAATCGTGATATTGCTATGGTTTTTCAATCATATGCACTATATCCCCATATGAGTGTCTATGATAATATTGCTTTTGGTTTGAAAATTGCTAAAGTACCTAAAGATGAAATTGATCGTCGTGTGCGTGCTGTTGCTAAAGCTATTGATATTGAAGATTATCTGGAACGTAAACCCAAAGCATTGTCTGGAGGACAAAGACAACGTGTTGCTTTAGGGAGAGCGATTGTCCGTGAGCCAAAGGTCTTTTTAATGGATGAACCTTTGAGTAATTTGGATGCTAAACTAAGAGTGCAGATGCGTGTCGAAATTTTAAAAATTTATCAACAGTTAGGAACAACTTTCATTTATGTTACCCATGATCAAACGGAAGCTATGACAATGGGAACAAGAATTGTCGTGATGAAAGATGGACGTATTCAACAGGTGGCTCCACCAACTTATCTTTATGAGCATCCTATTAATAAATTTGTGGCTGGTTTTATTGGAAGTCCACAAATGAACTTTAGAAATGGACAATTGGTTGAAGAAGATGGTAAGGTTGTTTTACAGCTTTCAGATATGACTTTACCAATTCCAGATGATAAAGCTCAAATTCTTAAGGATAAAAATTATCTTGGAAAAACAATCACGATGGGTATTCGTCCTGAAGATATTTCAACTCATCCGCATTACTTTATGTCCCATCCAGAATCTTCCTTCCAAAGTCAAGTGGATGTTGTAGAATTAATGGGAGCAGAAAGTTTTGTACACATGACAAAAGATGGACAACCATTTGTTGTCAAGGTACCAGGAAGTACGCCTTTACGTTCTGGTGATCAGGGATCATTTACTTATTTAATGAATAAAGCTCATTTCTTTGATGTAGATAATGAACAAAATATATTAGAAACTGGAGAAAATAAAGTATGAAAAATTATGGAAGATTAACGCTTCCGACAGATTTAGATGTTATTGATGAAACAATAGCGTTAAAAGAAAGTTTGGGAGCAGATGCAATTAGAGATTGTGATGGAACACAAATGCCTCAAGAATTATTGGATTTGGATGCGAAAGTATATGCAACTTATTATACAACACGAAAAGATAATGATTGGGCATTGGCTCATCCAGAAGAAATTCAACAGGAATATTTAATGACAGATCGTTATACAGCTAGAAATTCAACATTGACTATCACATTGATGAAAGGTTTTCATACTGAACAATTAAAGCCTAATTTTATTGATGATCCAAAACAGTGGTGGGAAGTTATTGATCGTACAACGGGTGAAATTGTTCCAGTAGATCAATGGGAATATGATGAAGAAAAGGGGACAGTAACGATTCAAACGATTCCTTATCATGTTTATACAGTGAGCTTTTTGGCGTTTTTAATCTGGGACCCTGTTCACATGTATAATTTTATTACAAACGATTGGAAAGATGCTCCTCATCAACTCACATATGATGTTCGTCAACCTCAAACTCAAGCTTATGTGAAGGAAAAATTAAAGAAATTCTGTGAAGCAAATCCACATGTCGATGTTATTCGTTTTACAACATTTTTCCATCAGTTTACATTAACTTTTGATGATCAAAAAAGAGAAAAATATGTGGAATGGTTTGGTTATAGTGCCAGTGTTTCTCCTTATATTTTAAGAAAATTTGAAAAATGGGCAGGATATAAATTTAGACCAGAATTTATTGTTGATCAAGGTTATCATAATTCTTTGTTTAGAGTTCCTTCAAAAGAATTCAAAGATTTTATTGAATTTCAACAACAGGAAGTTTGTCATTTAGCTAAGGAACTTGTAAATATTGTTCATAGTTATGGAAAGGAAGCTATGATGTTTTTAGGGGATCACTGGATTGGTACAGAACCTTATGGACCTTATTTTGAAACGATTGGTTTAGATGCTGTTGTCGGGTCAGTAGGTGATGGTGTGACAATGCGTATGATTTCAGATATTAAAGGCGTGAAATATACTGAAGGACGCTTACTTCCTTATTTCTTTCCTGATGTCTTTTGTAAAGGAGGAGATCCAATTGGTGAAGCCCATACAAACTGGTTAAAAGCACGTAGAGCTATTTTAAGAAGTCCACTTGATCGTATTGGATATGGTGGCTATTTGAAACTGGCTTTACAGTGGCCTGGTTTTATTGATACGATTCGTCATGTCATTGATGAATTTAGAAGTATTCATGATACAATTCAAGGAACAAAAGCCTATGTTTCACCGTTTAAAGTTGCTATTTTAAATTGCTGGGGTCAAAGTCGTCGATGGATGAATAATCAAGTTCATCATGCTATCTGGTATCGTGAAATTTATTCATATGTAGGTATTATTGAATGTTTGAGTGGTATGCCTATAGATGTCGATTTTATTAATTTTGAAGATGTTAAAAATGGTGTTTTAGATCAATATAAAGTCATCATAAATGCAGGAGCACAGTATACTTCGTGGTCAGGAGCTGAAAATTGGATTGATGAAGATGTTGTGACAAAAGTCAGACAATGGGTTGATCAAGGTGGTGGCTTTATTGGTGTTGGAGATCCAACAGCTTATCAATATCAAGGACAATTTTTCCAATTAAGTGATGTTCTTGGGGTTGACAAAGAAATAGGGTTTACTTTAAGTCATGATAAATATAATGAAGTGAATCCTGAGCATTTCTTATTAGAAGATATTGAAGATGAAATAGATTTTGGTGAAGGTATGAATGGAATCTATGCACATGGTGACAATTACCAGATTTTAAGTCAACATCATGGTTATGCACAACTTGTGGCGAATACTTATGGAAAAGGACGAAGTGTTTATCTGGCTGGATTACCTTATTCACCACAGAATTGCCGTTTGCTTCTAAGAACAATTTATTGGGCAGCCGGTAAAGAAAGTGAAATGAAAAAGTTTTATGTCAGCAATGTGAATACAGAAGTTGCTGCATTTGAAGAAGTCGGTAAAATTGCTGTTATAAATAATACAACAGAATCATTATCAACAGATTTATATATGCATGGGCAAAAAGTTCAAACACTCAATTTAAAACCAATGGAATTGCGCTGGGTTGAAATGTAGGAGGAAAAATATGGAAAAGCCAATACTTATCATTATGGCGGCTGGGATGGGAAGTCGCTATGGTGGTTTAAAACAAATTGATCCAATAGATCAAGAAGGACATATTATTATGGATTTCTCGCTTTTCGATGCTAGACGTGCAGGTTTTGAAACAGTTGTTTTTGTTATTAAAAAAGAGAACGAAGAAATCTTTAAAGAAGTGATTGGAAAACGTTTAGAAAATATCATGAATGTCCATTATGCATTTCAAGAACTCAATTGTCTGCCTGATGGTTACCATGTTCCTCAAGGACGTGTTAAACCTTGGGGAACGGCTCATGCGATTTATTGTTGTCAACAATGGATTCATGGTCCATTTGCTGTTATTAATGCTGATGATTATTATGGACCAGAGTCATTCCAAATGATTTATCATTATTTATCTACTCATCAAGATGATGATCTTTATCGTATGGCTATGGTAGGCTATCTCATTGAAAACACATTAACTGATAATGGCACTGTTGCTAGAGGTGTTTGTGAGATTGATGCACAGGGATATTTAAAAGATATTACTGAACGTACAAAAATTCAAGCAACACCGGAAGGTATTGTTTATCAAGACAATAATCAATGGTATCCTCTTGCTAAAGGAACAACAGTTTCTATGAACCTATGGGGATTTGGTCAGGGTGTAATGGATGAATTTATCAAAGGATTTCCTCACTTTTTAGATGAACATTTAAAATCAAATCCATTGAAATGTGAATATTTTATTCCAAGTGTTGTGAGTTCATTATTGCATCAAAAAAAGGCGACTGTAAAAGTTCTTAAAACATCTTCTCAATGGTATGGAGTTACATATAAAGAAGATAAACCATTAGTTGAAAAGGCTATTCAACAAATGAAAGAACAAGGTATTTATACAACACATTTATGGGGTGATATAGATGAATAATGAAAATTTATTGAAAGAGGTTATCAGTCAATTTGATTTTGTTGGAGAAGTGATTCAAATACGACCATATGGAAGTGGTCATATTAATGATACTTATCTTGTTGAATTTAAAATCAAACATATGGGAGTCGTTCCTATTATATTACAACGTATGAATACAAATATTTTTAAAAATCCTGTTCAGTTGATGGAAAATATTTTAAATGTCACAACATTTTTAAGAAAAAAGATTATTCAATATGGTGGGGATCCTGAACGAGAAACGCTCACAGTTATTTTGAATAAAAATGGAAAACCTTATTGTCAAGATAGTGAAGGTCATTATTGGCGAGGTTATCATTTCATTACTGGTGCAACCAGCTATGATGAAGTGAAAACAGATGAGGATTTTTATCAAAGCGGGTTGGCTTTTGGAAAATTCCAGAGTTTGTTAAGTGATTTTCCAGCACATACTCTATATGAAACGATTCCTGATTTTCATAATACAAGAGCACGTTTAGAAGTGTTTAAAAAAGCTGTTGAAGAAGACATTATAAATCGTGCTAAAGATGTTCAAAAAGAAATACAGTTTATTTTACAAAGAGAAGAATTAGCAAATAAACTTATTTCTATGCAGGAAAATCAAGAGCTTCCACTACGTGTTACACACAATGATACGAAATTAAACAATATTTTAATTGATGATAAAACACATCAGGGGTTATGTATTATTGATTTAGATACTGTTATGCCTGGACTGGCAGTTAATGATTTTGGAGATTCTATACGTTTTGGAGCAAGTACAGCTTTGGAAGATGAAAAAGATTTATCAAAAGTCCAGTGTGATATGCATTTATTTGAAGTTTATACAAAAGGATTTATTCAAGGATGTCAAGGACAACTCACTTTAGCTGAAATGCAAGCATTGCCTTTAGGTGCACTTGTTATGACATTTGAATGTGGTATGCGCTTTTTGACAGATTATCTTCAAGGAGATACTTATTTTAAAATACAATATTCAACACATAATCTTGATCGTTGTCGCACACAATTGAAATTAGTTGCTGATATGGAAAAGAAATGGAATGAAATGAATTATATTGTTGAAAAATATATTTCATAAAAAAGCATCGCTGATGAGAGAATAGAACTCTTTTATCAGTGATGCTTTTATTTTTTGTTGAGTTTTTTCATTTGATTTGTTCGACCATGTTTAAGAATACGGCGATAATTTTCGGCAAGCGCTTTTTCATAAGAACTTGTCATCCAAGGGATATAGAACTGCTCATTTTTAATAGGGTCAGGAAGATATTGGATATATTCCCAAAGTTCGGGACGATTATAATTATATCTTTCATCTTCTTCTAATCCTACGGGAGTGAGTCTAAGATATGCAGGAGCACAATAACAATGCTTTTTTAATGAATTTAAAGCAGCGTCGATAGCTGTTTCAGATGATTTGGATTTCGGTGATAAGCACAAATCAAGAATAGCACTGGCAATAGGAATACGTGCTTCAGGAAAGCCTATCACTTTTGCAGCTTGAAAAGCTATGACTGTTCGCATACAGGCCTGAGGGTTAGCCAGGCCAATATCTTCATAGGCAGTTGTAATGACACGACGTTCTAATGATTCTATATCATTAGCTTCAATGAGTTTTCCTAAATAGTACATGGCTCCATTAGGATCACTACCACGAATGGATTTTTGTAAACCACTCAATGTATCGTAGTATTGATCTTCATCTTTATCATATTGATTGTTGGCTTTGGGTAGTGCTTTTTTAACAATTTGTAATGTAATCATTGAATCCGGTGATAGAATTGTACATACTTCTAAACAATTATAAGCATAACGAATATCACCACCACTTAACTGTGCAATATACTCTAAGACACCTTCTTCAACTTGAAACTGCTGCTTGAGGCCATTTTTTGATACTAAAGCATTTTTTAATCCTTTGACAATGTCATTTTGATCAAGTGATTTGACTTCTACGATTTGGCAGCGTGAACGGATGGCTGGATTAATAGAATGATAAGGATTTGCAGTAGTACATCCAGCAATAATAATCAAACCATTTTCAATGTAAGGTAAAAAGTGATCTTGTTTGTCTTTATTAAGACGATGTATTTCGTCAATGATAACAAAGAGTTCTCCATACATTTTGGCTTCTTCAATGATAGTATCCATTTCTTTTTTATTACCAGTAGAAGCATTGAATAACCTGTATGGAATGTGAAGGTCGTTTGCTAGTGCTGAGGCTAAAGTGGTTTTTCCACAACCTGGAGGACCATAAAGAATAGTAGACATAGGGTGTTTCTTTTTTACGAATTGTGTAAATAAAGCGTGTTCGCCAATAATATGTTTTTGTCCTAAAACATCTTTTAGAGAAATAGGACGCATACGATGTGCTAATGTTGTTGCCATAAAATCTTTCCTTTTTATATAAATTTGTTATAATGATTATAACAAATTTAAAGATATATGGGTAGGTGAAAGTGATGAAAGTTGTTGTTCAAAGAGTGAAAGAAAGCTCAGTGACAATAGATGGAAAGGTGTATGGAAGTATTCAAAAAGGGTTTATGGTATTGGTTGGCTTTTGCGCAAGTGATACACAGGAGATAGTGGAAAAAATGGTTGACAAGATGATTGGTTTGCGTGTTTTTGAAGATGATAATGGAAAAATGAATTTATCTTTACAAGATGTTAATGGAAGTATTTTATCAATTTCACAATTCACACTTTATGCAGACTGTAAAAAGGGAAGGCGACCAAGTTTTATTCATGCAGCAAAACCAGATGTGGCTATTCCACTTTATGATTATTTTAATGAAACAATTCAAGCGCAGGGGATTCATTTAGAAATGGGTGTTTTTGGTGCTGATATGAAAGTATCACTTATAAATGATGGACCAGTAACCATTGTTTTAGATAGTCAAGAGATTTGTAAATAGATCTTCTGACTTTTTTTGTTCAAAAAAAATGCGATAAAATCAATAAAATTTATTTTTTTATTTAATTTTTTAAAAAAATATGAAAAAAATGCTTGCAAAGGGGAGGGATAGATGATATTATAGATGAGCACTCGAGAGAGGGCGACAGGAACATTGAAAACTGAACAGTAAACACGTCAATAAAGATAGGAAAAAAGAAAGAGTCAAGAAGACATGAAATTGTCTGAAGATAGAAAAGGACAATGGAGAGTTTGATCCTGGCTCAGGATGAACGCTGGCGGCGTGCCTAATACATGCAAGTCGGACGCAATGCTTCGGCATTGAGTGGCGAACGGGTGAGTAAGACATAAGCAACCTGCCCCTGTGAGGGGGATAACTGCTGGAAACGGCAGCTAAGACCGCATAGGCATAGAGGACGCATGTCGACTATGTTAAATATCCCACGGGATAGCACAGGGATGGGCTTATGACGCATTAGCCAGCTGGTGAGGTAACGGCTCACCAGGGCGACGATGCGTAGCCGGCCTGAGAGGGTGGACGGCCACACTGGGACTGAGACACGGCCCAGACTCCTACGGGAGGCAGCAGTAGGGAATTTTCGGCAATGGGCGAAAGCCTGACCGAGCAACGCCGCGTGAAGGAAGAAGTCATTCGTGATGTAAACTTCTGTTATGAAGGAAGAACGGCAGATGGAGGGAATGCCATGTGCGTGACGGTACTTCATGAGGAAGCCACGGCTAACTACGTGCCAGCAGCCGCGGTAATACGTAGGTGGCGAGCGTTATCCGGAATCATTGGGCGTAAAGAGGGAGCAGGCGGCAGTGCAGGTCTGCGGTGAAAGACCGGAGCTAAACTTCGGTAAGCCGTGGAAACCGCACAGCTAGAGAGCATCAGAGGATCGCGGAATTCCATGTGTAGCGGTGAAATGCGTAGATATATGGAGGAACACCAGTGGCGAAGGCGGCGGTCTGGGGTGCAGCTGACGCTCAGTCCCGAAAGCGTGGGGAGCAAATAGGATTAGATACCCTAGTAGTCCACGCCGTAAACGATGAGTGCTAAGTGTTGGGGGTCAGACCTCAGTGCTGGAGTTAACGCAATAAGCACTCCGCCTGAGTAGTACGTTCGCAAGAATGAAACTCAAAGGAATTGACGGGGGCCCGCACAAGCGGTGGAGCATGTGGTTTAATTCGAAGCAACGCGAAGAACCTTACCAGGTCTTGACATGGAGATAAAGGCCCTGGAGACAGGGAGATAGATATATCTCACACAGGTGGTGCATGGTTGTCGTCAGCTCGTGTCGTGAGATGTTGGGTTAAGTCCCGCAACGAGCGCAACCCCTGTTGCCAGTTGCCAGCATTAGGTTGGGGACTCTGGCGAGACTGCCTCTGCAAGGAGGAGGAAGGCGGGGATGACGTCAAATCATCATGCCCCTTATGACCTGGGCTACACACGTGCTACAATGGACGGATCAGAGGGAGGCGAAGCCGCGAGGTGGAGCGAAACCCAGAAACCCGTTCACA
Organism: Massiliimicrobium timonense; assembly: GCF_042850985.1. Lineage (GTDB taxonomy): Bacteria > Bacillota_I > Bacilli_A > Erysipelotrichales > Coprobacillaceae > Allocoprobacillus. Next base: position 1,552,769 of record NZ_AP031415.1, on the reverse strand, counting down.
GTTCGGACTGCAGTCTGCAACTCGACTGCACGAAGCTGGAATCGCTAGTAATCGCGAATCAGCATGTCGCGGTGAATACGTTCTCGGGCCTTGTACACACCGCCCGTCACACCATGAGAGTTGGTAACACCCGAAGCCGGTGGCCCAACCGCAAGGAGGGAGCTGTCTAAGGTGGGACTGATGATTGGGGTGAAGTCGTAACAAGGTATCCCTACGGGAACGTGGGGATGGATCACCTCCTTTCTAGGGAGAAGAGAAGATGTGGATACTGTTTGGTTTTGAGTGTATCTGTAGAGATGCATTCAAGGCAGGAACATTGAAAACTGAACAGCAAACTTTCTACAAGAAAGCGAAGAAACGAAAGATGAAAGAGATCAGGAAGAAGGTCGAAATCATCTAGTTGCAAACTAAGAAAGCACGAAAAGAGAACACTTTAGGTTAAGCGAAGAAGAGCGTATGGCGGATGCCTGGCCACCAGGAGGCGAAGAAGGACGCAGCAAACGGCGAAACGCGACGGCGAGCAGTAAGCATGCAAGGACCCGTCGATGTCCGAATGGGGGAACCCGTCATCCATGAGGATGACATCGATGAAGAATCGAGGCGATACGCAGGGAACTGAAACATCTCAGTACCTGCAGGAAAGGAAAGTAAGAACGATTCCGTAAGTAGTGGCGAGCGAAAGCGGAGGAGCCCAAACCATCGTATGATGGGGTTATAGGGGTGCCGATAAAGCCTATCTGACATGACAGGAGAAGCGCAGGGGAAGGCGCAGCGAAGAGGGTGAAACTCCCGTATCCGAAGTCGTGGAGGAAGGCGAGGCAGGCCCTGAGTACGTCGGGACACGAGGAATCCTGACGGAAGGATCGAGGACCATCTCGAAAGGCTAAATACTCCCTGGTGAGCGATAGTGGACCAGTACCGTGAGGGAAAGGTGAAAAGAACCCCGGGAGGGGAGTGAAAGAGAACCTGAAACCATATGCTTACAAGAAGTCAGAGCCCGTTAATGGGTGATGGCGTGCCTTTTGTAGAATGAGCCGGCGAGTTATGATGTGGAGCGAGGTTAAGCAGGGGATGCGGAGCCGAAGCGAAAGCGAGTCTGAAGAGGGCGAAAGTTGCATGTCATAGACCCGAAACCGGGTGATCTAGCCATGATCAGGTTGAAGTCGGGGTAAGACCCGATGGAGGACCGAACCGACCCCCGTTGAAACGTTGGCGGATGAATTGTGGCTAGGGGTGAAATTCCAAACGAACCCGGAGATAGCTGGTTCTCCCCGAAATAGCTTTAGGGCTAGCGTCGTCAGGAAGTCGCATGAAGGTAGAGCACTGAATATGTGATGGCCTCATCTCGAGGTACTGAGCATAATCAAACTCCGAATGTCATGAAGACATGGACGGCAGTCAGACCATGGGTGATAAGGTCCATGGTCAAGAGGGAAACAGCCCAGACCATCAGCTAAGGTCCCCAAATACATGCTAAGTGGAAAAGGATGTGGAGATGTACAGACAACCAGGAGGTTGGCTCAGAAGCAGCCATCCTTGAAAGAGTGCGTAACAGCTCACTGGTCGAATGACTCTGCGCCGAAAATTTACCGGGGCTAAGCATGATACCGAAGCTATGGATTTACGATGTAAATGGTAGGGGAGCGTTCCAGACAGCGAAGAAGCGATACCGTAAGGAGTCGTGGAGCGTGTGGAAGAGAGAATGCCGGTGTGAGTAGCGGCACGTGGGTGAGAATCCCACGCACCGGAGACCCAAGGTTTCCAGAGGAAGGTTCGTCCGCTCTGGGTAAGTCGGGACCTAAGGCGAGGCCGAAAGGCGTAGTCGATGGACAACGGGTGGAGAATCCCGTACCGGAGTGCAGGCGAGGGAGTGACGGAGAAGGCTAGGACAACCAGCTGACGGAATAGCTGGAGCAAGCGAGGTAGGGGTCATCCAGGCAAATCCGGATGGCGCAACCCGAAGGCGTGAAGCGGATGGAACATTGCGATAAGTACAGAAGAGTCTGAAGCCAGCTTCCAAGAAAAGCTTCTAGCATAACTGCATTCTGCCCGTACCGAAAATGGACACACATGGGTAAGGAGAGAATCCTAAGGTGAGCGAGAGAACTATAGCTAAGGAACTCTGCAAAATGACTCCGTAACTTAGGGAGAAGGAGTGCTCAGTGGAAGCTGAGCCGCAGTGAAACGGCCCAAGCGACTGTTTACCAAAAACACAGCTCTCTGCGAAGACGCAAGTCGAAGTATAGGGGGTGACGCCTGCCCGGTGCTGGAAGGTTAAGGGGAGTGGTCAGCGAAAGCGAAGCCATGAACCGAAGCCCCAGTAAACGGCGGCCGTAACTATAACGGTCCTAAGGTAGCGAAATTCCTTGTCAGGTAAGTTCTGACCCGCACGAAAGGCGTAACGATTTGGGCGCTGTCTCGGCTGTAGACTCGGTGAAGTCTTAGTACCTGTGAAGATGCAGGTTACCCGCGACTAGACGGAAAGACCCCATGGAGCTTTACTGTAGCCTGATATTGGACTCTGATGCATGATGTACAGGATAGGTAGGAGGCTGAGATACGGATACGCCAGTATTCGAGGAGCCGACGTTGGGATACTACCCTTGATGCATTGGAGTTCTAACCGGGCCTCATGGAACTGAGGACGGGACAGTGTCAGGTGGGCAGTTTGACTGGGGCGGTCGCCTCCCAAAGAGTAACGGAGGCGCCCAAAGATACCCTCAGCATGGATGGAAACCATGCGCAGAGTGCAAAGGCAGAAGGGTGTTTGACTGCGAGACAGACGAGTCGAGCAGGGACGAAAGTCGGGCTTAGTGATCCGGCGGCACCGCATGGAAGGGCCGTCGCTCAACGGATAAAAGCTACCCTGGGGATAACAGGCTGATCTCCCCCAAGAGTTCACATCGACGGGGAGGTTTGGCACCTCGATGTCGGCTCATCGCATCCTGGAGCTGAAGTCGGTTCCAAGGGTTGGGCTGTTCGCCCATTAAAGCGGTACGCGAGCTGGGTTCAGAACGTCGTGAGACAGTTCGGTCCCTATCTGTCGTGGGCGCAGGAAGTTTGAGGAGAGCTGCCCTCAGTACGAGAGGACCGGGGTGGACGGACCGATGGTGCACCAGTTGTCACGCCAGTGGCACAGCTGGGTAGCCAAGTCCGGAAGGGATAAACGCTGAAGGCATCTAAGCGTGAAGCCCCCTCCAAGATGAGACTTCCCATTCTTCGGAAGGAAGGTCCCTCCAAGACGAGGAGGTAGATAGGTCATGGGTGCAAGCATGGCGACATGCTGAGCTGAATGATACTAATAGACCGAGAGCTTAGCCATAAGAAGTGGGAGGAAGGAAGCTGTTCAGTTTTGAGCGTTCGTGCTCAGATGATCTGGTGGCGAAGGCATGATGGACACACCTGTAACCATGCCGAACACAGAAGTTAAGCATCATAGCGGCGAAGATAGTGGGCAACTGCGACAATAGCACGCTGCCAGTTCACATGACGGTCCAGTCTTCTTCTGGTTCCGTCCTTTTTTTATTCTTTCATCATGATTTCCTTAAGATGGAGTTATTTAAAATCATTTCATTTTTCCTGGCATATTAGATATGCTTTTTTGATTCCCTGTGAATTTCTTTATTTCATAGGGAGTTTTTTTTATAAATATAAAAAATCTCACTCGTTATATGGAGTGAGATTTTTAAAATCATATGTTTATTTCTTTAATAGACTTGCAGCAGCTTCATCAACAATTAAAATACAATCTGGATGATCTTGTAATGCGCTTGCAGGTACATCTGTTGTTTTTGGACCTTCAACAGTAGCTTGGATAGCTTTAGCTTTTCCTTCTCCAGAAGCAATAAGTAATACTTTTTTGGCTTTCATGATATTTGCAATTCCCATACTTACTGCTTGAGTAGGTACATCTTCAATTTTACCATTAAAGAATAGACGTGCATTATCTTCAATTGTAGATTGTTTTAAATCAACTTTATGAGTCACTGAATCAAAAGGTGTTCCAGGTTCATTAAAACCAATATGCCCATTCGAACCGATACCTAATAATTGAATATCAATAGGATTATCTTCTAATAATTGATTATAAGCTTTACATTCTTCATCAATATCACCATTACCTTTTGGCACATGAACATTGTTCATATCAATATCTAATTCATTAAATAAGTTATGACACATAAAATAATGATAACTTTGAGGATGAGATTGGTCCAAACCAAAATATTCATCAAGATTAAATGACTTAATTGTTTTATAAGAAGTTCCATTTTTCTTATGATCTTCTCTCATCAATTCATAGAGTCTAATAGGTGTAGATCCCGTAGCTAAACCTAAATTGGCTGTTGGATTATTCTTAATAACATTCAACATAATTTCACAAGCTTTTTGGCTTGCTTCTTCATAATCTTTTACAATAATGACTTTCATTTTTGTCCCTCCTATAATATGTCTTTATTATATAACAAGCACTATGAAATGAAAAGGTAAATTTTCAAAATTTGAAAATTTAAAATTTACGAAATAAAGAAAGTTTAATCTTTATTTTATATGGAAAATAAGGTAAAATAAGTCTATATGGAGGTAGGTCAAAATGACAATGATTAAAGGAATTGCGGCATCTAATGGTATTGCAATTGCAAAAGCATACAAATTAGTTATGCCTGATTTGACAGTGACAAAAGAAACTGTTGAAGACGTTGAAAAAGAAATTAAAGCTTATGAAGATGCAATGGATTGTACGAGTAAGCAACTTGAAGCAATCAAAGAAGCTGCTTCAAAAAATTTATCTGCTGAAGAAGCTGCTGTATTTGATGCACATGCATTGGTTTTATCTGATCCTGAATTGAAAACTCAAGTAGAAGATAAGATTAGAAATGAAAAATGTAATGCTGCTGCAGCTTTAGAAGAAGTGGCTAATACTTTTGTGGCTATGTTTGAATCTATGGGGGACGAATACTTTAGAGAAAGAGCTGCTGATATTAAAGATGTATCTCGTCGTCTTTTAGCAAATCTTTTAGGTAAATCTTTGCCTAATCCAGCTTTGATTGATGAAGAAGTTGTGATTATTGCTGATGATTTAACACCTTCTGATACAGCTCAATTAAATAAAAATCTTGTAAGAGGATTTGCAACAAATATTGGTGGAAGAACTTCACATTCAGCAATTATGGCTAGAAGTTTAGAAATTCCTGCAGTAGTAGCTTGTAAAACAATCACTGATGAAGTTAAAGATGGTGATATGATTGCTCTTGATGGTATTGAAGGAGTTGTCATGATTAATCCTGATGAAGATACTATTAAAGAATATACTCAAAAACGTGATGATTATATCGCATATAGAGAAGAATTAAAGAAATTAGTGAATGAAAAAACTGTTTCAACTGATGGTCATCAAGTTGAATTGGTTGCTAATATCGGTTCACCAAAAGACCTTGAAGGTGTGAGAGAAAATGGTGGTGAAGGTGTAGGTTTATTTAGAACAGAATTCTTATATATGGAATCTGCTGAATTACCTACTGAAGAAAAACAATTTGAAGTTTATAAAGAAATCTTAGAAGGAATGGCTGGTAAACCAGTTGTTGTTAGAACACTTGACATTGGTGGAGATAAAGAAATTGAAGCTATTGATTTACCAAAAGAAATGAATCCTTTCTTAGGCGTTCGTGCAATTCGTTTATGTTTCCAAAGAGAAGATATCTTTAGAACACAATTGAGAGCATTATTAAGAGCATCAGTTTATGGTGATTTAAGAATTATGTTCCCAATGATTGCAACATTAGGAGAATTTAGAAAAGCTAAAGGTATCTTAATGGAAGAAAAAGAAAAATTAATTGCAGAAGGTGTTAAAGTATCTGATACATTACAGGTAGGTATTATGATTGAAATTCCTGCTGCTGCTGTATTGGCAGATCAATTTGCAAAAGAAGTGGACTTCTTCTCAATTGGAACAAATGATTTAATTCAATATACATTTGCTGCAGATAGAATGTCTTCTGGTGTATCTTACTTATATCAACCATTTAATCCATCTATTTTACGTTTGGTTAAACATGTTATTGAATCAGCACATAAAGAAGGTAAATGGGCTGGTATGTGTGGTGAAATGGCAGGAGAACCAATGGCTGCACCATTATTATTAGGTCTAGGATTAGATGAATTCTCTATGTCAGCAACATCTATTTTGGCTCAAAGAAAATTAATTAGAGGATTATCTCAAAAAGAAATGGCAGATTTAGCTAATCAGGCTATTAACTGTACAACAATGGAAGAAGTTGTTGCATTAGTAGAAAAAGTTGTTAAAAAATAATGAAAAAGACAATGCTTAATTTCATCATGAAATAAAAGCATTGTCTTTTATATTCTATGAACTTCTTTTTTAGGCATGACTTTTTCAAAAATTTCTTTTGCAATTATATCTACTATACTTTCTAAGAATTTCTGATCATAAGCTGTAAACCTATTAAAATAAGGAGAATCAATATCTAAAACTCCAACAAGTTCATGACGAACTATAATAGGAATTACAATCTCACTTTTACTGCGTTCATCACAGGCAATATGCCCACTGAATTGGTGAACATCACCGACACATACAGTTTGCTGTAGAAGGGCTGCTTTACCACATACACCTTGCCCTACGGGAATTCTCAAACAGGCAACCTTTCCTTGAAATGGACCTAAAACAAGTTCTTTGTCTTCTAATAGATAAAATCCTACCCAATTAATATTTGGAAGAATTTCATTTAAAAATGCAGAAATATTTGCCATATTAGCAACAACATTTTTTTCATCTTTTACTAATTCATGGGCTTGTTGTAAAAATAATTGTGTATCCATTGCTTTCACTCCTTTTTTGTTATAACATGAGTATAACATAGAGAGGTAACAAAAATGAAGGAAAAGAAATTTGACGAATATGGAATGTTTGAACAACATCCTGATTATCAAAAAGCAATCAAAAGATGTGCGAATATATATCAAAGAAGATATGATTTAAGAAGTGAATTTGCAAGAGATTATACAAGAATTATTTTTTCACAGGCTTATCGCCGATTAAAACATAAAACACAAGTTTTCTTTGCAGTTGAAGATGATCATGTCTGTACACGTAGCGAACATGTGAATCTGGTAGAATCTATTTCTTATACTATAGCACATCAATTAGGTTTAAATACTGAATTAACAAAAGCGATTGCTGTAGGACATGATTTAGGACATGCACCTTTTGGGCATGGTGGAGAAACTATTTTGACACAAATTGCACAGTCACATCAATTAGATAGATTCTGGCATGAAAAAAATAGCTTACATTTTGTTGATCACATTGAACTTTTAGAAGATAATCAGCATAATCAATATAATTTAAATTTGACTTATGCTGTAAGAGATGGAATCATTTCGCACTGTGGTGAAATGAATCAAAAATACATTCAAAAAAGAAAAGAATATATTGATTTAAACGCTTATCAGTATGCTGGAGAATATAATCCTTTTACCTATGAGGGTTGCGTTGTGAAAATGGCAGATAAAATTGCTTATCTCGCAAGAGATATCGAAGATGCCTTAAGACTTCATGTTTTAAAACAATCACAAATTGATGAATTAAGAGATCAATTAAATCAAATGGGAACTTATCAGTTTTATGCAATTAATAATGGTTCTGTTGTGAATTACTTTATTCATGATGTTGTTGAAAATTCATCGGTTGAAAAAGGAATAGGTTTATCACAGGAAGCATTTGATAAAATGAAAGTTATTATGAAGTTTAATTATCAAAACATTTATTTAATCAAAAGAGTTCAGATTCATGAAAAATATGTATCTTTAATATTAAATTCGCTTTTTGATTTTTTATATGATTATAAACAATATGATGATTTTATACAAAAATTAAAACAAGATCTTAATCAATATCCAAAGTTAATCGGTCATTATTTAACATGGTTAGAAAAATATGCATACATAAAACAATATCCAAGAAAAGAACAATACAAGAATCAAATTGTTTATGATTTTGAGAAAGATTTTCAAGCATTTGAAAAAAGTATTATAGATTATTTAGCAGGAATGAGTGATGCCTTTATTATTCAAGTCTTTAATGAATTGATTTCTTTTTAAAAGAATGTTCAAGTCTTTTGTAAAATATGTTACAATACTCATTGAAATGAGGGATAATTGTGCCAATTAAAATACCAGATAATTTACCAGCAGCAAAAATATTGAAAGAAGAAAATATTTTTATAATGAATGAAACACGTGCAACGACACAAAGAATTCGACCTTTAAAATTACTTATTTTAAATATTATGCCAACCAAGATTGTGACTGAAACACAATTATTAAGGCTTTTATCCAATACACCACTACAAATAGAAGTTGATTGGATTCATATGGCAAGTCATGATTCTAAAAATGTTTCTAAAGAACATCTTTTGGCTTTTTATAAAACATTTGATGATATCAAAGATAATAAATATGATGGTCTTATTATTACAGGGGCTCCTGTTGAAAAGTTGGATTTTCATGATGTTGATTATTGGGATGAACTCACAACATTATTAGAATGGTCAAAAACACATGTTTTTAGTTCCTTCTTTATTTGTTGGGCTGCACAGGCAGCATTATATTACTTTTATGGTGTTTCAAAATATTTATTATCACATAAGTTGACAGGCGTTTATTTACACCATACAAATGTTGAAAAGATGCAAAGAAAAATATTAAGAGGTTTTGATTACCAGTTTTATGCTCCGCATTCTCGTTATACAAGTGTTTCTAAAGAAGATATCGAAAAGATTGATGATTTGGATATTTTAGCTGAGTCAAAAGAAGCAGGGGTTTATATTGTTGCTTCTAAAGATGGTTCACGCTTCTTTGTAACTGGGCATCCTGAATATGATCCGGATACTTTAGACAAAGAGTATAAAAGAGATTTAGCTAATCCTGATATTATCAGTGAAATGCCTAAAAATTACTATTTGAATGATGATATTCATAATGAAATTCAAGTGAAATGGCGTTCTCACGCTTATTTAATATTTGCCAACTGGTTAAACTATTATGTTTATCAACAAACACCATATAATTTAGATGAATTAAAAGAAAGATGATATTTTATAACATTTCTTGGGAATTTTGTTGTAAAATTCATCTTTTTGTGTGAAATTATACGAAAATAGATTGAATTTCATATTTTCATATAATATAATTTTATTTGGAATGTAATGAAAGAAGGGGTGTTTTAATGAGGAAAAAAGTATTTCAATTGAGTATGTTTATTATCTCTTTAACTTTAATTATGGGGTTATTTATAAATGTGACAAATCAAAATCAAGTAGAGGCAAAGGACGAAGCTCAAAGTGGTCCTGAAATTACAGATTATTTTACTGTTATTAACGAAGATGGAAGTACATCTATTATTGATTTTGATGATATTGAAAATGATGATTCTAAGATTATAGAAGAAACGAAAGAATATGATTTGATTGCCAAAACTGGTGATGAAAAAGAAGTTATTGCAACTTATGAAAGTGAAGAAGAAGCTCAAGAAGCTTTGGATAATAAGGTGAATGCAAAATCTAAATTACGTGCCAGAACCTTTTCTGCTACAACATATGCAGTAGAAGAAAAAACAAAAGATATTGAATATGGTGTTGTATATTTGAATGCAAAAGGTCATGATGGAAATAGTTATTTGACTTATGATAATGTTTTGACTGGTTATGATGGTTATACGACAGGAAGCTATGCTAAGGATGCAGCTTATATTGGAACAGTCAATGGTAAAATTCGTGCAAAACAGGCTGGGACTATTATGGATTTTAATAAAAATGATGTGACTATTGTTGATTATAAAGATAAAGAAACTAAAATTTCTCATTATAAAGTAGAAGATGGCTATTTATATCATATATATTATTATGGAACAAATGGCTCTAGTAAGCAAAGAGTTGGAAAAAAACCAAGCTATTTAAATACAGGAACGACATACTATAGCTACGATGGTCATTATTTCTATACAAGTTATCCAACAATGATTAAAGATTATCAAAATAGCAATACATCTTATCCTAATGCTGTTAATAAATCAAACCCATTTTATAATTACTATCAATTTCTCTCACATCGTTCTAAAACAACTTTAACAGCATCAAACTTTAATGCTATTACAAATGATAAAGCTGGTTCAAGTTCTTCAAAAATGAAGAATATGGGACAATATTATATTGAAAATCAAAATACATATGGTACAAATGCATTATTAATGTTTGGTGTTTCTGGAAATGAGAGTGCTTGGGGAACAAGTGCAATTGCAATGGATAAAAATAATTTGTTTGGACATGGTGCTGTAGATAGTAACCCATATTATGGAGCAAATGGTTATGCTAATCCACAAACAAGTATAAAATATCATGCTGAAAAATTTATTTCTAATGGTTACTTGGATAACGAAGATTGGCGTTATAATGGCGGACATTTAGGAGATAAATTGTCTGGTATTAATGTGCGTTATGCATCTGACCCATATTGGGGAGAAAAAGCTGCAAGTGTTAATTATTATTATAATTATGGAAGTGATTATAATAAATATACAATTGGTATTATTAATGGGCAGCAAAAAAGCTATAAGCTTTATAAAGAACCTAATTCAACTGTAACACATACTTTAGGAAGTGGTAATAGTCCACGTACTTATAATTTACCAGTGATTATTTTAGATACTGTTACAGTATCTGGTAAGAAATGGCATAAAATTCAAAGTGATACAGCATTAAACAGTTCTCGTACTGATACAGATTGGGATAATAAATATAGTTTTTCAAGGGATTATTTATATATTCCAGCATCAGATGTAACAATTGTTACAAATGGTAGTGATAGTAGTACCTCAGATGGTTCTACATCTTATACACGAGGAGATGTGAATAGTGATGGAAAAGTTGATTCAATGGATATGTATCAAATAATTCAGCATATTTTGGGTAAATCAAAATTAACTGGAAATAATTATAAAGCAGCCGATACTAATTCTGATAACAAAATTGATTCAATGGATATGTACAATGTTATTCAAATTATATTAAAGAAATAAGGAGTTTTATATTTTTATGAAAAAAATAAAAAGTATTTGTATTATTTTGACAACTGTTTTCATGCTTATTAACATAAAAACAGTATATGCAGCTTCATCAATTAGTTTTTCTTCATCTTCACCTAAAGTTGGAGAAAGTTTACGTGTGACTGTTTCTGTTCCAAATGTTAACACTGTAGATTTAAAGGCGACTGTAAGTGGTTGCGGAACGAATGGAACTATTCAAATTGTAGATGTATCAATGACTGGGAACCCAAAAACTTTTTCTGGGAGTGTAACAGTCACGCCTACTTCTACAGGAACAATAACAGTAGCTATAAGTGATAGTTCTAATGCTGTATTAAATGGAAGTTATGTTAGTGTTGGAGGAAGTCGAAAAATAACTGTATCAAATAAACAAAGTTCATCAAACAGTTCTTCTAGTTCATCAAATAACTCTACTAGTTCTTCAAATACAACTACAACTCAAGAACCAGAAGTAAAAAAATCAAGTGAAAAGAATTTATCTTCATTAAGTGTTTCCGAAGGAACTTTATCGCCAAAGTTTTCTTCTGGAACAACAACATATAAAGTTGATTTAACAAGCGAAACAGAATCGCTAACTATAAGTGCTAAAGCTAAAGATAGTAAAGCAAAAGTTTCTGGAACAGGGAAAAAAGAATTGAAAATTGGAGAAAATAATTTTACAGTTACAGTTACTGCTGAAGATGGTAGCAAGAAAACTTATACGATAAGTGTTTATGTGACGGAAAAACCAACACAATTTGTTAAATTGGGTGATCAAAATTTAGGAATTTTAAATGATTTATCTAAAACGGATGTGCCAAAAGGATTTGAAAAATCAACAATAAAAATTGACAATAAAGATGTGACAGCTTTACAAAATAAAGATATGGGATTGACTTTATTATATTTACAAAATGAAGATGATAGCACAGGATTTTATATTTATGATGTAGATAATAATAAAGTTTTGAGTAAATATCAAACTGTAGCTGTTAATGGAAAAACATATGTTCTTATGGATGCCCCAGATAATTTGGAAGCTATCCAAGATTTAAAAACAGCAACTATTAAAATTGGTGATGTTGAATTAAGTGGATGGAAATTTGAAGATGAGGCTTTATCACATTATACACTTGTCTATTTAATGAATGAAGCTGGGGAAACTCAATTATATACATATGAAGATACTGAAGGGACATTACAAAAATATACTCCTGTTGAAGAAGAAAATGATAATACATTAACTTATGTATTTATTGGAACAACAGCTCTATTTGTTGTATCAACTGCGGTACTTGGATATATGTATATAAGTTTTAAAAAGAAATCAATTTCTGCTATAAAAGATTATTATGAACGAAAAAATCAAGGGTAACCTTGATTTTTTAATCTTCAATATGCATTGATTCGTATTCTTTAAGTGTCATGATGATATCATCATAAATTTTTTTATCAATATACTGAAGTAATTCTGTACTTGATACAAATTGGTAATCTGTATGTTCATGAGATAATTGAACATGATCGTTTGTCGGTATGGTAAGAAATCCAATACCAACAGTTTGATAATCTGGACGAATAGCAGTAAAAGTATAAACGGGTTTAATAATTTTAATATCTAAACCTGTTTCTTCTTTTAGCTCTCTTATTAATGCTTCATGAGGTGTTTCTCCATATTCTAATCCACCACCCGGAAGTTCCCAATAACCTAATCCATCACTAGATGGACGAACTCTTTTTAAAATAAGTATTTTCTGATGATAAATGACAATTGCTTTGACAGTAATATGAAATTTGATATTTTCCATGTATTTATTCCCTCCATTTTATATATCATAGCATTTTTTTTATAAAAAGTATCCTTTTATTGAAAATGTTTGCTATAATAATTGAGAGGTGAATGAGAAATGATAGATTTTTTAGAAGAAGTATATAAAAGAAAAGATGCAATGATAGAAGATATTCAAACATTATGTCAAATACCATCTGTTTTAGATGAAACAACAGCTAACGAAGGTCAACCTTTTGGAGAAAAGTGTCGTGAAGCTTTAGAAGCTATGTTAGAAATTGGAAAAAGAGATGGTTTTGTCTGTGAAAATGTCGATGGTTATGCAGGACATATAGATATAGGAGATCAAGAGGAAACATTTGGAATATTAGGACATTTAGATGTTGTTCCATGTAATGCTAAGGGATGGAATACTGAACCTTATGGGGCAACATTAGAAAATGGAAAACTATATGGTCGAGGTGTAGCTGATGATAAAGGACCATTAATAGCTGGTTACTATGCTGCTAAAATTATTCACGAATTAAAGTTGCCAGTGAAAATGAAAACAAGAATTATTTTTGGATGTAATGAAGAAAATGGTTCTAAATGTATGCAATATTATTTTACAAAAAAGCCTTATCCTGCAATGGGATTCACTCCAGATGCAGAATTTCCAGTCGTTTATGGAGAAAAAGCAGGGGTTAATTTTAAAATCACAGGAACAATTGATAAAGATAACTTAATTGGTTTGTATTCTGGCACAAGACCTAATATTGTACCAGAAGTTTGTGAGGCTTACTTAATAGGATCATATAAACAATATAAAGAATCTTTTTTAGCCTATTTATCAAAATATCATTTAGAAGGTAATATTGAAGAAGAAGGTAATCATACAAAACTAGTTTTAACAGGAAAATCTGCACATGCTTCTACACCAGAGTTGGGAATCAATGCAGCTGTATATATGTGTCATTATTTAAAAACAGTATCACAAAATAAGCTTGTTGAATTGATTGATCAATACTTCTATGAAGATTGTTATGGAAAGAAACTTGGCATAGCTTATACAGGATTAATGGGTCCTCTCACTGTTAATTTAGGTGTTATTAATTATAAAGATGGACATGTCAGTATGATTTTAGATATGCGAGTTCCTCATGAAGTAACTGATGAGCAGTTAACAAAAAAGATGCATCAATGTCTGGAATCTTATTCTTTAACAGAAACACATGAATTAGGAAAAGCATTATATGTAGACCCTCAAAGTGAACTGATTCAAAAATTGCATAATGCATATGTTGAATTTACAGGTGACCATGAACATCAACCACAAGCGATTGGTGGAGGAACATATGCGAAGACTATGCCAAACTGTGTAGCTTTTGGTGTGGAATTTCCTGACAGCGATAATAAAATTCATCAAAATAACGAAGAAATATCTATTGATGATTTGATGAAAGCAACAGCGATTTATGCAAAAGCATTATACGATTTGATTAAGGAATAGAGTGAATTCTCTATTCCTTATTGCATAGAAATAGGATTTTTGTTATAATATATAAGCTAAATGCAGGTGTGGTGGAATGGTAGACACGCTATCTTGAGGGGGTAGTGGAAGTATTTCCGTGTGAGTTCGAGTCTCATCACCTGCACCAATTTATTTTGTTGCATCTGTGGTGGAATTGGTAGACACGCTATCTTCAGGCGGTAGTGGAAGTATTTCCGTGTGAGTTCGAATCTCATCAGATGCACCATTTTAAGCATTGTCTATCAATGTGTTTTTTTATTATTGGAGGATTTTATGAATCAAGAAATTATACAGAAAATAGCTATTCAACTATCTATTTCCAATCAACAGATAGAAAATGTTTTATCTTTATTAGAGGATGGAGCAACTGTTCCTTTTATTGCTCGTTATCGTAAAGAAAAAACGGGAGGTCTAAATGAAGATCAAATTAGAGAAATTTCAAAAGTTTATGAATATCAGTTAAATCTTCAAGAACGTAAAGATGATGTTATCCGTTTGATTGATGAAAAAGGTTTGTTGACAGAAGAATTAAAACAAAATATTCTTAAGGCTTCTAAATTAAGTGAAGTTGAAGATTATTATAGACCATTCAAAGAAAAAAAGAAAACAAAGGCAACGATGGCTAAAGCCAAAGGATTAGAACCATTGGCTCAAGCTATTTTAAAGTTACCAAGAGTTTTTGATTTAGAAAAAGAAGCGCAAAAGTATATCAATGAACAAGTTTCTAGTATTGATGAGGCTATTCAAGGAGCACAAGATATTATTGCTGAACAAATCAGTGATGAACCACGTTATCGTAAATACACAAAAGATATGATATATAAAACAGGAATCTTAACTTCCCATGTCAAAAAGACAAATCCTGATGAAGAAGATGGTATTTATGAAATGTATTATGATTATCAAGAAAGAGTTAAATATATTGCTTCCCATCGTGTTTTAGCCATCAATCGTGCTGAAAAAGAAAAAGTACTTACTGTTTCAATTGAAATTGACGATGAACGTTTTATTCAATATATTGTTCAAGGAGTCATGCGTAGACGTGAATCTTCTTTACAAGGTTTTATTGAAGAAACTGTTAAAGATGCTTTTAAACGTCTTATTTTTCCTTCTGTAGAAAGAGAAATACGTCATGAGTTGACTGAAAAAGCACAGGAACAAGCATTAAATGTGTTCTCTATTAATCTGGAAAATTTATTGTTACAGGCTCCTATGAAAGATAAATTTGTGCTTGGAATCGATCCGGCTTTTAGAACGGGTTGTAAATTGGCAGCGATTGATCCAACAGGAAAGGTATTAGATATCGATAAAGTATTTATTACTATTCCAAAGGATCATTATACAAAAGATGAAAAAATACTGTTATCTATGATTCAAAAATATCAAATTGAAATTATTGCGATTGGAAATGGAACAGCAAGTCGAGAAACAGAAAGTTTTATTGCTCAGTTTATAAAAAAATATCAGCTCGATGTTCAATATGTGATTGTATCAGAAGCTGGAGCAAGTGTTTATTCTGCAAGTGCTATCGCAAAAGAAGAATTTCCTGATTATCAAGTTGAAGAAAGATCAGCTGTATCTATTGCCAGACGTTTACAAGACCCATTGGCTGAACTAGTAAAGATTGAACCCAAAGCGATTTCTGTAGGGCAATATCAACATGATATGAATCAAAAGAAATTAACAGAACAATTAGATTTTGTTGTTGAAAAAGTAGTCAATCAAGTAGGAGTTAACATTAATACAGCTTCACCATCACTATTGCAATATGTTTCTGGTCTGACAATGACAACAGCCAAAAATATTGTGAAATATCGTGAGGAACATGGGAAATTTACTTCTCGTCATGATATTAAAAATGTAAAAAAATTAGGCGATAAAACATATGAACTAGCAGTAGGATTTTTAAGAATTTTATCGGGAAATGAAAAGTTAGATGAAACGAGCATTCACCCTGATAATTATCAGGATGCAATGCATCTATTAGAATATCTCCATCTTCATAAAGAAGATATTGGAACACCTCGTGCTAAAGAAGTGATTGAAACAACATCTACGCAACAAATTCAAGAGGATTTACACCTTGATTCTTATTTGGTTAAAGATTTATTGGATGCTTTTGTTTCGCCACATCGTTCTCCTCGTGATGAATATAACGTTCCTGTTTTGAGAAAAGATGTCCTAAAAATTGAAGATTTGAAAAAAGGAATGAAATTACAAGGGGTTGTTAGAAATGTTGTTGATTTTGGAGCTTTTGTTGATATTGGTCTAAAAAATGATGGTTTAATTCATATTTCTAAAATGTCTACACATAAAGTGAAACATGCTTTAGATATTTGTCATGTAGGTGATATTTTAGATGTTTATGTTTATGATATTGATTTAAAGAAAAAAAGAGTCGCATTATCTTTATTGGAGGTGGCATAATGCAATTTATTTATTATCCACGCTGTAGTACGTGTTTAAAAGCTTTAAAAAAATTAAAAGAACAAGGTCTTGATATTGAATTAAGGGATATTGTTCAAGAAACTCCAAGTCAAGAAGAATTACTTCATTGGATACAACAAAAAGGGCAAGGAATCAAACCATTCTTCAATACATCTGGTAAAGTTTATCGTGAAATGAATTTAAAAGAAAAAATAAAAGATATGAGTGAACAGGAAGCGGCATTGCTGTTATCACAAAATGGAATGCTGATCAAACGTCCAATTCTTGTGGATAATCAAAATATTTATATTGGTTATCAAAAGGAAATCTATGAAAAATAGATTTCCTTTTTTTATCTCTCTATTTTGTAATGAGGAGATATCTGTTATACTAATAAAAAGAATGAGGTGAAAAAATGAATCAAGAAATTAAACAGGCTATACAAGAAATCAAAAAAGCTGTTATTGGAAAAGATGAAGTGATTATGAAGATATTTGTGACACTCCTTTCCAAGGGTCATATTTTATTAGAAGATATTCCAGGTGTAGGGAAAACAAATTTAGCATTAGCTTTATCTAGATGCTTACAAATGGATTATCATCGTATTCAATTAACACCGGATATTATGCCAAGTGATATTGTTGGATTTACAATGTATAATCCCCAAACACAACAGTTTGAATATAAAGAAGGAATTGCTTTTTGTCATTTGCTTTTAGCTGATGAAATGAATCGAACATCAAGTAAGACACAGGCGGCTTTATTGGAATTGATGGAAGAAGGACAAATGACAGTGGATGGGAAAACTTATACTTTGCCACAACCTTTTTGTGTTATCGCAACCCAAAATCCTTATGGTTCAGCAGGAACACAATTGTTGCCTGATTCTCAAATGGACCGTTTTATGAGCTGTTTGAGTTTGGGTTATCCACAATTTCAGGAAGAAATAGATATCATGAAAAAACGTCAAACATCTAATCCACTCGATGATATTCAACCAGTATTAACACCAGATACAATTTTACAATATCAACAAAAGATTGATCGTGTTTATGTTCATGATGATATTTATCATTATATTATGCAAATAATTACAGCCACTAGAACACATTCTCAAGTTGAACAGGGAGCATCACCTCGAGGATCACTTGCATTGATGAAAACAGCTAAAGCCTATGCTTTTTTAAATGAACGTGATTATGTAATTCCACAAGATATTCAATATGTGGCTCCAATGATTTTAGCACATCGTCTGATTTTGACATATGATGCGAAAATGAATAAAATATCTGCACATCAAATCATAGCTGAAATCTTAAAGATAATTGGAGAACCACAGTTTAAAGTATGAAAAATCTTATCAAATATCTTGTTTTTTTAATCTTTTTATATTTACTCTGGTTTTTTGTCTTAGGATATTTTTCATTTTTATTGTTTTTCATGTTTTTAAGTTTGTTAGTGTTATGTTTGCTCTTAAGTATCATTCCTATGCGAAAAACAACCATAACAATGGAAATACAGCCCCATTATTGTTTACGTGATGAAAATGTGACTGTGAGTTTTTATCGTCAAAGTCACACGCCTATTGATTGTGGCAAAATTGTGATTGATTATCAGATTATAGATGCTTTTTCCAAGATAGTGACCAAAGAACATATGACTCTTGATGATCAAAAACAAGATGTAACCATTGCTTGCCCTCATTGTGGACATTATATCATTCAAGTCAATCGCATCAAATGTTTTGATTTACTTCAATGTTTTTCGGTGACCAAAAAAGTATCTTTGCAAAAATCATTTGATGTTATGCCACACTATTATCCTGTTGATATAATGTTACAACAAGTGCATATGTATGAAAGACAAGAAGATCACCCATTGAATCATCAAAAGGGTGATGATTATAGTGAAATTTTTGAAATCAGATCTTATCGTGAAGGAGATGAATTAAAACATATTCATTGGAATATGTCATCGAAGTTTCAAGAATTTCTTGTGAAAGTTGGCAGTGAACCCCTTCAAGAAAGATGGCTTTTGATGATGGAGTATAAAGAAAATAATGATTTTTATGATGAACAGTTTGATTATTTTTATTCAATGTGTGTATCTTTATTAAAAACTAATAAAACTTTTGAGATTGTGACATCTTCTCATGATCCATTACAAGTACAGTTTGTTGATTCTTTAGATAAACTTCTTGTTTCTATCAAATGGATTATGAAAAATCCTATAGAATCATTAGATTTTTCTTTGATGCCACGTTCTTATTGTTTCATACACGGTCAAAATCTGGAGGTGCATCATCAATGAGAAAAACAAATGGGAGTCACATTTCAAAATACATTGCTTTTATGATTGATTTTTTGATGATGGCTTTAGGATGTATAGGAGTACTGGGAAATTATGCTCACTCTTTATATTTTCCAGAGTCTATCTGGTTGAGCCTTGTGCTTTTATATGTTATAGGAATAGGATTTTATTTCTATTATCAAAAGTATCAGAAGTTACCACAAAAAATATGTGTCATTATTTTTATTGTTTTGATTATTCTATTATTAGTATTGTATCCCATAGAGTTACAATACTTTATACATGAACTTCAAGCTGTTATTGAATTTGATTATTTTTTAAATTTTAATGAGTTATTACCATTGGAGTTTTATACACGTGATATGTTTTATCAACTCATTATGCTTTTAATGGGTTTGCCTATAATTTATTTTATTGTTTCTTTAATCAGCAATAAACAACTTTCATTTTTTAAAATAATAGGTATGATTCTTTTGTTTATGTTTCCTGTTTTTATTCAACATGAGCTGTCTTTTCAAGAAAGTTATGCTTTTATTATTTTTATTTGTTATGAATTTATAATAACGATAGCTTTAAAACATCAACAAAAACAATATCCATTAAAAATAGTAATCATTTTATTTTTATGTGTGATGTCCTTTATAGCATCTTCCTATTTAGAAACAAATCCTTTGTTTCAACAAGAATCATCTTCGGTTCTATCTCAAATCATAGACTGGGTTTCTAGGGGACAAGGGAATCCACTGAACGTGTTTAATCAAACAGGTATGAGTCGAGATATTGATGGAACATTACCTTCAGGCAATATTCGTCTTGATGATAGCCTGGCTTTGACTGTGCATTCAGAAATTCCTTTTTCATCTTATTTAAGAGCTTATTCACTTGCCAATTATAGTGATAATGAATGGCATGAAGTGTCAGAAAACTTTGAAAATAGCCCCTCATTAACAATGTATAGTGAATGGCTCATGGCTAATTCCATTCCAAGCATTACCTCGCTTCAAATTACACCTCAAAAAGATTATGATTTTCAATTTATTCCTTATTATTTCATCGATCAATATCAACAACATACTGTATATTATGATTCCTATATAGAAA
The DNA here is from genome assembly GCF_042850985.1 of Massiliimicrobium timonense. Classification (GTDB taxonomy): domain Bacteria; phylum Bacillota_I; class Bacilli_A; order Erysipelotrichales; family Coprobacillaceae; genus Allocoprobacillus. Next base: position 1,532,531 of record NZ_AP031415.1, on the reverse strand, counting down.
AAACAGATGAACAGTTTTATTCTGTTTATAGTTATGAAGATGATTCTCAAATGGAGTTAGAGGAAGGAGTGTTCTTTGTTCCGGATAATTTTGACGAAACTTATGAAGAATATGTTTATCAACAATATTTGGATGTTCCCGAAGAACTTGATGAGTCACTTACAAATCTGTTAGAAGAAAATGATATTGATTCTTCATCTACGAATATTCCTTTCGTTGTTGAACAAGTTCGAGAGCTTTTATCTCGTCAAGCAGAATATGATTTAAATGCCGGAACATTGCCTTCCAATCAGGATTTTGTAGAATATTTCCTCTTTGAAAATCATAAAGGAAGCTGCACTCATTTTGCGACTGCAGGAGCATTATTATTAAGAGAGATGAATATTCCTACACGTTTTGTACGTGGATATACTATGCAAGAAAGTGATTTTCATAATGGAGAGGCCAAAATCCCAGAATATCGCTCACATGCATGGATAGAGGTTTATGAGAGTCAAAAAGGCTGGATTCCTTATGAAATGACACCATCTGGTCATATTGAAGGGATTAGTCAGATTCTTGATGAAAATGCTCAACAGAATCAGACCAATACCAATACAAATAATCCTACAACAACACAACCAGAAGATGATCCAGTCCAAAATGAAACTGTTGATACACCAACACCATCACAATCATCATCTTATACTTATGTTTATATGTTTGTTGTTATAGCAGGTATCGTTGTTTTCATTTTGATGTATCGCTATCTTTCAACACATTGGTTAAAAATGAAAACAAGGCATATGAACACAAACAAAAAAGTTTTGATTTATTATAAAACTTTATTGAAGTTGAGTCCACACCATTTTATAAATGACGGTGATTTAAAGTCAATTGCTTATAAAGCTAAGTATTCTTCACATGTTTTAACTCATGAAGAATGGCAACATTTTTATCATTTATATAAACAATGGATCATTCAATATGATCAATCCTTAAAATGGTATCAAAAACTTATTTTTAGATATTTGAAAGGTTATAAATAAAAACCACGCCAAAACGTGGTTTTTATTTATAACGTAAATGAGAAATATTACTATAACATGGAATACCATTTTCAAATTGAACAGTGACTTCACCTTGAATTAAAGGAATAAGATAATTGTAGAGTTCAGATGTAATGTCATTATGAGCATCATTAATCCATTCTATAGGTATACGTTGTTCTAAATTTGCAATTTTTAAAACATCCTGATAATTACATTTGATTTGATAAGGTTGATTTTGTAGACGTTCAAAAGTCATCATGATGCCTGTTTGACCTGCCATAGATGCTTGAACTGCAGCCTCGCCAATCTGGAAAGATTCTTCTAAGTCAACCTTTGAAGCAATATGCATAGCACATCTTTGTAAAACATTAAGTTCAATGCTGCGGACTTTACATTTAAATTCCTGGTAGACAAGTGATTCTAAAACTTTTCCTGTCCCGGAATGAAGAACATGACCAAAAGCATCACGTTTTGTATATTTAGAATCAGAATCTAAATACTCACCATTTTCATTTTTGATTCCTTCACTTACAGCTATAATAATATTCTTTTTGTGACGGAACACTTCACGAATATCATCTAAAAATTTTTCTGTAGAAAAAGGAACTTCAGGAAGATAAATCAAATCAGGGGCTTCATTGCATTGAGTTCTGGCAAGAGCACTGGCAGCTGTCAGCCAACCTGCATTTCTTCCCATGATTTCTACAATGGTTACAGCATCCAATTTGTAAATGGAACTGTCATAAGCAATTTCCAACATAGAAGTCGCAACATATTTTGCGGCTGATCCAAAACCGGGTGTATGGTCTGTTCCCATTAAATCATTATCAATCGTTTTAGGAATACCAACAAAACGAATAGAAGATTGAATAGTATTGGCATATGCTGATAATTTAGCCACTGTATCCATTGAATCATTGCCACCAATGTAATAGAAATCAGTAATATTTAATTGTTGAAAAGTATGGAATAATCTCTCGTAAGTTTGAGGATCATCTTGAAAATGAGGTAATTTATAGCGACATGATCCTAGATACATAGCTGGGGAATGCATCAGTTGATCTAAATGTTCCTGATTATCAAAGAGTTCCAGTAAATCTATGTAACGACTTTCCAATAATCCCATGATACCATTAACCATTCCATAGACATGTTCAAATTGTTGACTTTCTTTACAGGCATGGATGATTCCGGCAAGTGAGGCATTAATTGCGACAGTTGGACCACCGGATTGTCCAATAAAACAGTTTCTTTTTTTCATGCGTGACTCCTTTCATTTTTCGCCATTATTCTATCATTTTTTGATTGATAAAAAAAGTGGATTTGACAAGAAATAGAAAATATTGAGATTTTTATGAGTTTATGATGAAAATAAAGTTTTCTTATGGAAATTTCTTATCAATAAGAGTATACTATAGGGTATAGGAGGAAAGAAAATTATGTCTAAAAAGTATTTATCAATGGATGGAAATACTGCTGCTGCACATGTCGCATATGCATTTAGTGAAGTTGCTAGTATTTATCCAATTACACCATCTTCTCCAATGGCTGAAAATGCGGAAACATGGGCTGCTCAAGGAAAGAAAAATATTTTTGGTTCAGCAGTTAATGTTATCGAAATGCAGTCAGAAGCTGGAGCTGCTGGAGCTGTACATGGAGCATTGCAAGGTGGTGCGTTAGCAACTACATTTACGGCATCTCAAGGTTTATTATTGATGATACCAAACTTGTATAAAATTCAAGGTGAATTATTGCCTGGTGTATTCCACGTGGCTGCCAGAGCTTTAGCAACACGTGCTTTAAATATTTTTGGGGATCATCAAGATATTTATGCATGTCGTCAAATTGGTGTTCCTATGATTTGTTCTCATAGCGTTCAAGAAGTTATGGATTTAGGAGGTATTGCACATTTAACTGCAATTAAAGCGAGTGTTCCTGTGATTCATTTCTTTGATGGATTTAGAACTTCTCATGAAATTCAAAAAGTAGAAGTCATGGATTATGATGTTTTAGAAAGTTTATTAGATAAAGAAGCATTAAAGAAATTTAAAGCTCAAGCATTAAATCCACATACAAATCCAATTGAACGTGGTGGAGCAGAAAACGATGATATTTATTTCCAAGGTAGAGAAGCACAAAATAAACATTATGAAGCTGTTGTGGAAGTTGTTGCTGACTACATGAAAAAGATTTCAGAAATCACTGGTCGTGAATATGCACCATTTACATATTATGGAGCAAAAGATGCATCACGTGTGATCATTGCAATGGGTTCTGTGACTGAAACAATTAAAGAAACAATTGATGAAATGAATAAACGTGGAGATCGTGTTGGATTAGTTAAAGTTCATCTCTATCGTCCATTCTCACCAAAATATTTATTAAGTGTTTTACCAGAAACTGTAGAAAAAGTTGCTGTATTAGATCGTACAAAAGAAATGGGAGCAACTGGTGAACCATTATACTTAGATGTATGTTCAGTTTTAAAAGATACAAAGATCAAAGTGATTGGTGGACGTTATGGTATGGGTTCTAAAGATACAACACCACGTCAAATCAAAGCTGTTTACGATCATTTATTAGATGAAAATCCATTTACATCATTTACAATTGGTATTAATGATGATGTAACTCATCTATCATTAAAAGAAGATGAAAACTTCCATGTTGATGCAGATTATACATCTTGTTTATTCTATGGTTTAGGATCAGATGGAACAGTATCAGCAAATAAATCTTCTATTAAGATTATTGGTGATCATACAGATTTATATTCACAGGCTTATTTTGCATATGATAGTAAAAAAGCAGGTGGAGCAACTCGTTCTAACTTAAGATTTGGTCATACACCAATTCGTGCAACATATTATGTCAATAATGCTGACTTTATTTCATGTTCATTAGATAACTATGTATTGAAATATGATATGTTGAAAAACTTAAAGAATGGTGGAACATTCTTATTAAATACAGAATTTGATGAAAAAGAAATTGTTGATTATTTACCAAATAAATTAAAGAAACAATTAGCTGATAAGAATGCGAAATTCTATATTATTAATGCAACAAAGATTGCTAGTGAAATTGGCATGGGAAGACATACAAATACAATTCTTCAATCTGCGTTCTTTGCATTAAATCCACAAATTTTACCAGTTGATAAAGCTGTTGAATATATGAAAGCAATGGCTAAGAAAACATATGGTAAAAAAGGTGATGCTGTAGTAGAAATGAACTATAAAGCTATTGATGCAGGAAAAGATGCTATTGTTGAAGTTCCTGTTGATGCAAGCTGGTCTGATTTAACAGTGACTGCTACAAGAGCAAGAACTGGTGACGATTACTTTGATAATTTCGTTGCACCAATCAATGCCTTAGATGGTTATGATTTACCTGTTTCAGCATTTATGGATAAATTAGATGGTTCAATGAAATCTGGTATTGCGATTAAAGAAAAACGTGCGATTGCTATTGATGTACCACGTTGGGAAAAAGAAAACTGTATCCAATGTAATAACTGTGTTATGGTTTGTCCTCATGCAACAATTCGTGCTTTCTTAATTGATGAAGATGAAATGAAAGCTATGCCAGAAGATATTTCAAATGATGTTTTAAAACCAATTGGTAGAAATGTTGATGGATTAGTTTATCGTATCCAAGTTTCTCCAGATAACTGTGTTGGTTGTGGATTATGTGTGACTGAATGTCCAGGTAAAGCTGGAAAGAAAGCTTTATCTATGGTGCCAGTAAAAGAAGAATTACCACATGCTTCTTTAGCTGATCATATTTATTCAAAAGTGACATATAAAGCTGATCGCTACCCAACAACAACAGTCAAAGGTGTGGGATTCATGCGTCCATACTTTGAAGTATCTGGTGCTTGTGGTGGATGTGGTGAAACACCATATTATCGTCTGGCTTCTCAGTTATTTGGAGCTGATATGAGAATTGCGAATGCAACTGGATGTAGTTCAATCTATAGTGGTTCTACACCTTCAACACCTTGTACAATTGATGAAAATGGACAAGGACCTGCATGGGCTAACTCATTATTTGAAGATAATGCTGAATATGGATTTGGTATGAAATTAGCTGAAAATTATATGGCTAAACGTATCTTAGAAATCATTGAAGAAAATAAAGGTGATTGTGAACCTGAACTTCAAACTGTTTTAGAACAATATGCAAATGTCAAAGGTCAAAGAGTTGAAGAAAGAAAACTTTATGATCAATTAGTATCTTTAGTAGAAGCTTCAAAATGTGAAGGTATCAAAGAATTATTAGATATGAAAGGTGAGCTTGTTACTAAATCTCAATGGATTATTGGTGGAGATGGATGGGCTTATGACATCGGTTATGGTGGATTAGACCATGTTATCGCTAATAATCAAAATGTTAATATCTTAGTTCTTGATACAGAAGTTTATTCAAATACTGGTGGACAATCTTCTAAATCTTCACAAGCTGGATCTATCGCTAAATTTACTGCTGGTGGTAAAACAGTAGCCAAGAAAGATTTAGCACAGATTGCTATGGCATATGGACATGTTTATGTAGCACAAGTGGCTATGGGAGCTAATCCAATGCAAACAATTAAAGCATTCAAAGAAGCAGAAGCTTATGATGGACCATCATTAATTATTGCTTATTCTCCATGTATGGAACATGGTATTAAAGGTGGTTTAGCAAATCATCAACATCAACAAAAACGTGCTGTTGAATGTGGATATTTCAACTTATTAAGATATGATCCTCGTTTAGAAGAACAAGGAAAGAATCCATTACAATTAGATTCTAAAGAACCTGATTTCACAAAATTCAAAGATTTCTTATTAAGTGAAAACAGATTTGCACAATTATCTAAAGTCAATCCAGAACATGCTGAAGGATTAATGGATAAATGTGAAAAAGATGCTATGAAACGTCGTCATCGTTTAGATGTTATGGCTAGTGAATAGTGATATGAAAGATTGAAAGTGATTATACTTTCAATCTTTTTTTGACATCATTTTTATTTTGATTTCTCTATAATGAAAGAGGGTGATCAAGATGAATGTTTATATAGAAGTCACATATTTCATGAATGCAATTCTTATATTATTATGTTTTGAAATATTATCTTTTTTGCTAAATATTCAAATAACAATCAAAAAACTTTGCTTATATGTTTTCACATATAATATCTCTATTGTTTTTTTATTTGTAGATTTGTTTACAGGTTTTTTACTGGTTTATGATTTTATATTAACGTTTTTTTATTTTAGACGGCTGATTTATATTTATTATCCAGTTTACTTATTTATTTATTTTTCTATTCTTTCATTTGTTCAATGGCTTCTACCATCATCGATTATATTTCAAGGTGTGCTTCTTATTGAAGAATGTCAATTTTCATATTTATTTGTTATTGCTTTGATAGTGATCATTATCAGTTATTTTTATGTGTATTTATCGCGTCAACGCATTCATCATCAAAGTGTTAAAGTCTGTTTACAAGGAAAAATCTATGAAGGGTTTATTGATAATGGGAATCAGGTCACATATCGCGGCAGTCCAGTTATTTTTTTGAATCGTGAGATAATTGACAACTATTCAGTGATTGATCAAATATGGATTGAAACAGCCAGTCAACAAGAACGGATTGATTTAATTCTATTGTCGGATATTACGATTCATAATCAAAAACTATACAATGTTTATGCTGGGATTATGTCATCATCGCAGTATGACTGTATTTTAAATCAACAATTAATGGGAGGGTTATTATGATTTTACTGTTGTTAAAGGAATGGTTTACTAAAAAGAAATCACTGTTTTATATTGGTAGACATGACGTATTAAAAGCACCTTTAAAGGGAAAAGAAGAAAAGGAAGCCTTATTAAAACTACAAAATGGTGATGAAGATGCTAAAGATTTATTGATTGAACATAACTTAAGGCTCGTTGTTTATGTCGCTAAAAAGTATGATTCTATGCAAAATGGAAATATTGAGGATTTAATTAGTATTGGAACGATTGGGTTGGTGAAAGCAGTGAATACTTTTAATATGGATAAAAATATTAAATTGGCGACATATGCTTCACGTTGTATTGAAAATGAAATTCTCATGTTTTTAAGAAAAAATAATAAATTAAGACAGGAAATCTCTTTAGATGAACCATTAAATGTTGATTATGATGGAAATGAACTCTTATTATCCGATATTATTGGTACGGATAAAGATATTGTTCAAGATGAGATTGAACACAATGATCAAAAGGAAAAATTTTATCATGCTTTACATTATTTAAATCCTAGAGAACAACAAATTTTAATGATGCGTTATGGCTTGATAGGGCATGAAGAATTAACCCAAAAAGATGTGGCTGAAATATTGGGGATTTCTCAATCATATATTTCAAGACTAGAGAAAAAAATTATAAAAAAATTGAGAAATAAATTGAAAGATGATGAATAATGTCAAATAAAAATGGAGAAACTCTGTTATGAGGAGTTGAATCCATGTCAAGATATAAAGTTGATTTGAATGGAAATGATGTTGAACGATTTGAACAGTTATCATATCATCAAACAATGGAATTGTTGAAATTATATCAACAAAATCAAGACCCACAGATAAAAGAAAAACTTGTTCTTTCTAATTTAAAACTGGTTTTATCTCTTGTTCAAAAATATCAACAGCGTGTGAGTAATTTAGATGATTTATTTCAAGTCGGTGTCATTGGATTAATCAAAGCTATCGATCATTTTGATACGTCTTTAGAAGTTCGATTTTCGACCTATGCGGTTCCGTTGATATTAGGAGAAATGAAACGCTATTTACGAGAAAGTTCACCCATGCGTATTCCTCGTTCTTTACGAGATATTGCTTATAAGGCTTTAGTGATGAGTGAAGATTATTTGAAAAAACATCATCGTGAAGCTTCTTTTCAAGAACTGTCACGTTTATTGAAAATAGACGAATATACGCTTGTTGAAGCTCTGTCATCGACTCATAATGTATCTTCTTTATCACAGGAAGTTCAAAATGATGGAAATGGACCGATTGATTTAGAAAGTCAAATTCCTGACCATCATAACGCTATGGATGATATGCAAAGATCGATTGACTTACAAAAAGCTATGCATCATCTCGATCAAAAAGAATTACGCATTATCAAAGAACGTTATTTTGAAGGCTTTACACAAAGTGAAATTGCTAAGGACTTAATGATTTCACAGGCACAGGTTTCACGCATAGAAAAACAGGCTTTGTCCCATTTAAAGAAATATATGACCAGATAATGGCATATATTATAGGGGTGATAAAATGCGTTTTTTAACTTTGCAAAGTAAGGATGTTATTGATGCTTCAACGGGATGTAAAATAGGATATGTTGTTGATTTAGAAATAGACCCACTTTGTCAATGTATACAGGCTTTGATTGTTGAACGTTTTTCGGCTTTTAAGTTTATTTGTTTTTTTAAAGGACCACCGGCCATTGTTATTCCTATCGAGCATGTTATAACGATAGGAGAAGATGTCATTCTTGTTCATGTAGAATGTCCTTAAATCCTTTAAGTGATGTAATATTTCCCGTATTTTCCTCTTTTTTTCATACATATTATATGATATAATGATGTATAGATGTAAGGAGGTTACCTCATGGGATACGGTGAAAAAGTAAAGAAATGGTTTTTTGAAGAAGACGATGATGATGTTTATGAAAATCAAGAAATAGATCAGGAAGAAGACAATGGAAAAACAAGTTTGTTTGAAAAAGCAAAATCTACAAAAACAACTGATGCAATGAAAGCATTAAGTGCAAATAAAGATAGTCATTTGATTTTGTTTGAACCACGTGCATATAAAGAAACACAGGAAATTGCGACGTATTTAAAACAAAAAAGAGCAGCAGTTGTGAATTTGCATCGTTTACAAAAAGAACAGTCAAAACGTGTGATTGATTTCTTAAGTGGTGTTATTTTTGCAATTGAAGGTGATATTCAACAAATTGGACCTAAAATTTTCTTATGTACTCCTAAAAATATTGGCGTATCTGGCAATATTACAATGGATGAGTCTGAAAAAGAAGAATAAACAAGTATTAGTAAGCTTTGCTTACTAATACTTTCTTTTTGATTGATGTTAGAACATTTTAAAGGTGACGAAGTTTTTGTTAAGAAAATTTTAGATTATCAATTTCAGGCTTTACAGCATCAACGTATGATTTTAACACCTTTCTATAATCCACATGAAAGAGAAATTGTTAAAAGTGTTATTGGTAAAGAATTAAAAATTGAAAGCTTTGGTGGTTTTCTCAATGCTGAAAATCAGCGTATGATTATCTGTCCTGATTACTATATGATTGATAAAGATGATTTTGAAATACAGCTGGTAGAAATTCTTTATCATCAACAGTTTGGAAAAATACATCACAAAGATATATTAGGGGCATTGATGAATTTAGGTATTAAACGTGAATGTATTGGGGATATTGATGATGGTCAACGTTGCTTTTTTGCTTGTACAAAACAAACTTATCCCTATATTGCTCAAACATTAAAACAGATAAAAAAAGCAAAAGTGCGTTTACAGGAATGTCATGAAGATATTGAAATTGTTCATGATTATATATCACGTTCTTTTATTTTATCAAGTATGCGTTTAGATAAAGTGGTGTCTGCCATGTTTAAGGTTTCTCGTCAATTAGCCAGTGAGGCTATTCGTAGTGGGCATGTCAAAGTCAATTATAAAATTGTTGAAGAAGTGAGTTATTTGTGTCATAATAATGATATGGTATCTTTTAAACATCATGGTCGTGTTAAGATTGTCGATGAAAATAAACAAACTAGACAGGGAAATCATGTTGTAAGTGGATACTTTTATAAGTGAGGTGGAAAGATTGGAACAATTTGATAAGCAATTTCGTGGTTATAATATTGTTGAGGTGAATGACCGTATTCAAGAATTAAAACAGGAAATTGAAAAACAAAAAGAAGTTATTCAGTCTATGGAAGAAGAAATGACTGATTTAAAAGAACAAAACACTTTACTTACGAAAAAGATATCAGTTCATGAAAAGACGAATGAAGAAATTGCCAGACTAGCTTTAAAAGAGGCTAGTGAATTGATTGAAAAAGCCAAACGAAATGCCAATATGATTTTAAAAGAATCAATGGAATATGTGCGTGGTTTGTCTAAGGATATGGATACGTTTAAACAGGAAGCTATTGATTTTAGAGCAAATGTTGTAAAAATGAGCAAAGAAATGTTAGAAACTATTGACAAATCAGAAATTTTCAGTTTAATTAAAGAAGAACAAGAAAACAAATACAATGACAAGGACAGTTTATAAGGAAAGCTTACAGAGAGTTTGCGGTTGGTGAAAAGCAAATAAGGGGAACTTATAATGAATCGGCCTGAGAGTAGCTTATCTGAAATCAAGTAGGATAAGACGTTCATCGCGTTAAGATATAGAGAGCATATCTTTATGATATGAATAAAGGTGGTACCGCGTCATCACGTCCTTTAACAGGACGTTTTTTTATTTGAGAAAGGAAGGAATAAAATGAATTATAAAGACACATTATTGATGCCTAAAACAGACTTTGAAATGCGTGGAAATCTTCCTAAAAAGGAACCAGGTTATGTTCAAAGATGGCAAGAAAACAAAATGTATGAAAAAGTCATCAAACAAAATGAAGGACACGATGACTTTGTTTTCCATGATGGTCCTCCATATGCCAATGGAAATATGCATACAGGACATATGTTAAATAAAATTATTAAAGACGTGATTTGTCGTTATAAAAACATGTTAGGATTGTATACACCCTATATTCCTGGATGGGATACTCATGGTTTACCAATTGAAAATGCTATTCAAAAATTAGGTGTCAATCGTAAAGAATTAAGTACAGCTGAATTTAGAAAAAAATGTTATGAATATGCTTTAAAACAAGTTGACATTCAAAAAGAACAATGTATTCGTGTCGGAACATTTGCTGATTATGATCATCCCTATTTAACATTATTACCAGAATTTGAAGCCAATCAAATTGATGTTTTCGCAAAGATGGCGATGGATGGTTTAATCTATAAAGGATTAAAACCAGTCTATTGGTCACCATCAAGTGAATCTGCTTTAGCTGAAGCAGAAGTGGAATATCATGATGTCAAAAGTCCAACTATTTTTGTGAAATTCCAGGTTAAAGATGGCAAAGGTATTTTAGATACAGATACAAGCTTTGTCATTTGGACAACAACACCTTGGACAATTCCAGCAAACCTTGCGATTTGTTTAAATGCCGATTATACGTATGCACTTGTTCAAAGTGAAAAAGGAAAATTGATTGTCTTAGAAGAATTGGTTGATTCTTTATGGGAAAAATTTGAATTAAAAGAAAAACAGATTTTAAAAACATTTAAGGGACAAGAATTAGAAATGATTACTTGTCAACATCCATTATATGATCGTGAATCATTAGTTATCTTAGGAGATCATGTTACGGCTGAAGCAGGTACAGGATGTGTTCATACTGCTCCTGGATTTGGTATGGATGACTTTATTGTTGGTCAAAAATATGGTTTAGATATTTATTGTAACGTAGATGAACACGGTTGCATGATGGAAGACTGTGGTGAATGGTTAGCTGGTCAATATGTTGATGATGCGAATAAAACAGTCACTTTAAAACTTGATGAATTAGGAGTGTTATTAAAGCTTGAATTCATTACACATAGTTACCCTCATGACTGGCGTACAAAAAAACCAATTATCTTTAGAGCAACTGACCAATGGTTCTGTTCAATTGATAAGATTAGAGAAAAATTATTAGATGAAATTGATCATGTGGAATGGCTCAATGAATGGGGTCATATTAGAATCTACAACATGATTAAAGATCGTGGTGACTGGTGTATTTCTCGTCAAAGAAGCTGGGGAGTTCCTATTCCTATTATTTATTGTGAAGATGGAACACCAATCATGGAAGAAGAAGTTTTCAAACATATTTCTGACTTATTTAGACAATATGGTTCTAATATCTGGTTTGAAAAAGATGAAAAATTCTTGTTACCAGAAGGATATACAAATGAACATTCACCAAATGGTATCTTTAAAAAAGAAAAAGATATCATGGATGTGTGGTTTGATTCAGGATCTTCTCATACAGGATGTATGAAAGAAAGAGGATATCGTTATCCAGTTGATTTATACTTTGAAGGTAGTGATCAGTATCGTGGATGGTTCAACTCATCATTGATCATTGGAACAGCTGTTTATGGTCAAGCACCTTATAAGACAGTTTTATCACATGGCTTTGTTTTAGATGGTAAAGGAAATAAAATGTCTAAATCATTAGGAAATACTGTTGATCCAATTAAACTTGTCAATCAATATGGTGCAGATATCTTAAGGTTATGGGCAACTTCAGTTGCTTATCAGTCAGATGTCCGTATTTCTGATGAAATTATGAAACAAATTGCTGAAAACTATCGTAAGATTAGAAATACAATGCGTTTTGTTTTAGGAAATTTAGCTGATTTTAAAGCAAAGGATCTTGTTGAAGTTTCAAAACTTGAAGGTGTTGATCAATATATGCTTGTAGAACTTAATGATTTAATGAGAGCATATACTGATGCAATGGATCGTTATGATTTTTCTGAAGCCAATCAATTGATTTTAAATTGCTTTACAAATACATTGAGTGCTTTCTATATGGACTTTACAAAAGATATCCTTTATATTGAAAAAGCTGATAGCTTAAGAAGAAGACAAGTTCAAACAGTGTTATATCATTATGCCAAAACAATGATGAAATTATTATCACCAATTCTTGTCTTTACATGTGAAGAATTACATGATCATTTCCATTGTGATGAAAATAAAGCTGAATCTATTTTCTTAGAAGCCAAACCAGAATTATTAACAATTGATCATGAAGCTGAAGTGAAAGACTTCTATCAACACTTCTTATTATTAAGAAAAGATGTTTTAAAATCATTAGAAGAATTAAGAAATGCAAAAGTTATTAAATCAAATATGGAAGCAAAAGTGACTCTTTGTTTAAAAGATGCATACCAAAATATGTCAACTTTAAAAGATGTCTTAAAACAATTGTTTATTGTGGCAAAAGTTGAGCTTGTGGATGATTCTACAAATCTTGAAGAATATGAAACAGCTTATATCCATAGTGAAAAATTCAATGGTGTTCAATGTCCTAGATGTTGGAACTATTATGATGAATCTGAAATGGAAGGCGAATTGTGTCATCGCTGCCATGATGTGATTAATGATTAATAAAGAATGGTACGATTCGTACCATTTCTTTTTGAAAGGGGATTGAAATGAAAAAAGATATAGAAGGAAGCATATTATTGTTTATTGCTGCTTTAATTTGGGGAAGTTCATTTATTGTTATGAAAAGTGCAGTTGATTTTTTAACACCCGCTGTTTTGCTTTTTTTGAGATTTTCTTTAGCTGCTCTTTTATTATCACTTCTTTTTTTCAAAAAAATAAAAATATTAAATTTCCAGCAGATTAAAGGAGGACTTATCACCGGAAGTTGTCTGTTTGGTGCTTATTATGTACAGACATGGGGATTGAATTATACAACACCGGGGAAAAACGCCTTTTTAACAGCTGTTTATTGTGCTATTGTGCCATTTCTGGTGTGGTTATTTTATCGTAAAAGACCAGATATTTATCATTTTATCGCTGCATTGATCTGTATATTAGGAATTGGATGTGTGTCCCTAGATGGAAATTTAACAATGAATGTGGGAGATTTTTTAACATTATGTGGAGGTTTTTTATATGCTGGGCATATTCTTTTGATTAAGAAATATTCTCAAGGCATTGATGGTGGAGCTTTTACTTCCCTTCAATTTATTGGTGGCGCTTTAGTGGCTTTGATATTAGCGTTGGTAACAGAAGATTTATCCATCATGACTCAAATTCAATCATCAATCTATTTACAAATTCTTTATCTTGTTATTTTTGCGACAGCACTCACAATGTTTTGTCAGACAACTGGTCAAAAATATACGAGTGAATGTCGTGCTTCATTAATTCTTTCCTTAGAATCTGTGTTTGGTGTAGCATTTTCAATCGCATTTTATGGTGAAGTTTTAACATTAAAAGTCTTGTTAGGATTTGTTTTAATCTTTATTGCAGTTATTATTTCAGAAACGAAGTTATCTTTTCTAAAGAAAGGAGCAAGCCAATGAAAAAAGTTATAGCCATCTTGATAACGTTTATTCTTTTTCTACAGATTATTCCCGTATCTGCCAGTGATTCATTCCAAGTCACACTGCATTCACAATATGTTTATTTATATGATCAACAGACGAGTATGGTTTATTTGGATCAAGGCAGTCAAGAAAAAATCTATCCTGCCAGTATGACAAAAATTTTAACAGTCAGCTTGGCATTGGATAAAATTGAAGATATTCATGAAAAGGTACGAGTCACTGACGAAGATTTAAAAGGTTTGTATGAAGCAGGAGCTTCTGTAGCTGGTTTTTATGCAGGAGAACTGGTTACATACGAAGATTTATTGTATGGAGCTTTATTACCATCTGGAGCTGATGCCTGTAATGCTTTATCACGTTTAACTTATGGTTCAACAGACGAACTTGTATCAGCCATGAATCAACTGGTTGAACAATTACAGCTTCAACATTCTCATTTTACAAATGTGACAGGTTTACACGATAATCAACATTATACAACACCATATGATATGGCTATGATTTTACATCATGCTTTACAAAATCCACTTTTTGAAGAAATTTTTAATGCTCGAACATATACGAGTTCCATGAAAAATCATACTTGGTCTTCTTCTTTGCAAAGAGGAAAGAACGCCTTTAACTTAGATATTTCACAGATTGATGGAGCTAAAAGTGGTTTTACAGATGAAGCACAACTCACATTAGCGAGTACAATGACATTAGAAGGACATCAGTTTATTTTAGTGACAGCCTACGCTAAAGGACAATACACTCAAAATCATGTTCGTGATGCCATTACAGTATGTCAATATTTACACAATCATTATCATGAAGTTATTCTCTATAAAAAAGATGAAGATATGGCTGATTATTGGGTTTTACAGTCTTTTCAATTCCGTTATAAATATAAAGCACCGCAAACGATTTCTATTATTGTGCCCCAAGATTTGACGAGTGATGATTTACAGTTTCAAATAGATACAAATGCTTATCTTGTAGCCCCAATGGAAAAAGGAGAACAGATTGGCACTCTTATGGTCTATAATCAAGAACAATGTCTTTATTCATACGATATGGTTTTATCTGATGATTTATCTTTTACAATGTTTGAAAGAGTCGCTTATTATGGAATCATTATTGCTTTGATAAGTGGTGTGGTTATTGTTGTTATTTTTATCAAAAGAAAAGTGAGTCATAAATAAAAGTGATAGGATCAAAAAGAATCTATCACTTTATTTTTCCTGTTTTAAATCCATTATACGATCAATACCATATCCAATAAAACGTCCAATAAAAACAATGATAACACCAATGATTGGAAGAAAAGGATTACCACCAGCTACAAAATACCAGATAATACATAAAAAACCAATAGTATATCCAATAAATGTAAAAATATCTGTATATTTTCTTGATTGATTATTTTGCATAAATTCACCCCATTTAATATAAAGTTATTATAACATCTTTCATTATTTTTTCAATACTGTTATAATATCAAAGGAGGTTTCTATGAAAAAAGGATGTTTATTTGATTTAGATGGAACTTTAGTCAATTCCATAGAAGATTTAGCTATATCAACAAATGAAGTCTTAAAACTTCATGGTTTACCAACCTATGATATTTCACAATATCGTTTATTTGTTGGTAATGGAGTGAAAAAATTAATGGAAAGAGCATTAGGACAGGAACATATAGATTTATTAGATGAATGTTTAAATGATTTTCAAAAGATTTATCGTCAACATTGTTTAGATCATACACTTCCTTATCAAGGGATTAAAGAGCTGATTGATGATCTCAAAGCAAAAGGAATCAAAATGTCTGTAGTTACAAATAAACCACATGCATTAGCGATTAAGATTGTTGAAACGTTGTTTCCTGATACTTTTGTAGCTATTTACGGACAACAAGATCTTTATCCAGTCAAACCTGATCCACAATCTACCTATCTGGCTTTAATGGCTATGAAACTAGATAAAAAAGACTGTTTATTTATTGGAGATAGTCAAGTTGATATCGATACAGGATATAATGCCGAAATAGATTCTGTTGGAGTGTCATGGGGATTTCGAGGACGTCAGGAATTAACAGAAGCTGGGGCCAATGATATTGTTGACAATCCAGCTCAAATTATGGAGATTATTCAAAGATGAAAATAGGTGTCAGTCAATGTCTGTTAGGTGTTTGTTGTACATATAATGGCAAAAGTCATCCAGTGGAAGTCATTATCAAGATGAATGAAAAACATCAAGTTGTACCTGTCTGTCCAGAAGTTCTGGGTGGACTTCCTATCCCTCGTGATCCAGCTGAAATTCAGTCTATGAATCCTCTTGTTGTGGAAACGAAATATCATCAAGATGTCACAAAGGAATATGTGTCAGGTGCAAAAAAAGCTTTAGATATTTTTATAAAAAATGATATTCACGTGGCTTTATTGAAATATAGAAGTCCAAGTTGTGGATGTGATGGTATTTATGATGGTACTTTTCAACATCAGTTGATTGCTGGACAAGGTGTTTTTGCGAAGATGTGCCAAGAACATGGTATTATGCTTTTTCATGAAAATCAAATTGAGGAATTCTTAAAATATATTGGAAAGGAAGATGATTATGGGACATATTTTAAAGATTCAACCAGTATTTAAAGAAATGATTTGGGGAGGTCATAAGCTAAGAGATGTTTATAACTATGATATTCCTAGTGATCAAACAGGAGAATGCTGGGCTATTTCTGGTCATCCTAATGGGGATTGTATGATTGCTGATGGAGAATATCAGGGAAAAACAGTGTCATGGTTATGGCAAAATCACCGTGAACTTTTTGGAAATGTCGAAGGTCAACAGTTTCCACTTTTAGTCAAAATTATTGATGCGAAAGATGATTTATCTGTTCAAGTTCATCCTAATGATGAATATGCTGCTCAACATGAAAATTCATTAGGTAAGACAGAATGCTGGTATGTATTACAGGCTGATGAGGGAACAAAAATGGTTATGGGACATCATGCCAAAACGAAGGAAGAATTTATAAAAGCTATTGAAAATGATGATTATGATCAATTATTGAATTCTTTTGAAATTAATAAAGGAGATTTCTTCTATATTCCTTCTGGAACTTTACATGCTATATGTAGTGGTTCATTAATCTATGAAGCACAACAATCATCAGATATTACTTATCGTGTTTATGATTATCACCGTAAAGATAAAGATGGTAATGAAAGACAATTACATGTTCAACAATCTATCGATGTCACAAATGTTCCTGCTGATTTAGAAACAAATAAACTTTTTACAAACAGTCATTTGGATCATGGTTCAAAGACAAGATATGTAGAAAGTGAATTCTTTACAGTGGATTGTTATAGAATGGATGGAGAAAATACTGTTATAAATGATAAGCCATTCCAATTGGTTAGTGTTCTAGAAGGTGAAGGAACATTGGAAGGTATGGATGTGAAAATGGGTGATCATTTTATTATCTGTAGCGATCAAAAAGAAGTGACTTATGATGGAAAAATGACAGTCATGATAACAACATTATAAATATTAAGCAGATGGAAAACATCTGCTTTTCATTTGTTTTTAATTATGGCATAATAAAGGGGAAAAGAGGGAAAAAGATGAAAGATATATATCAAGAAGCATTAGAAATGCATGAAAAAGTTAAAGGAAAACTGGAAGTACAACTGAAAGTTCCATTAAATGAAAGTCATGATTTATCATTGGCTTATACACCTGGTGTTGCTCAGCCATGTCGAGAAATCGCAAAAAATAAAGAAGATGTTTATAAATACACTTGGAAACAAAACAGTGTTGCAGTCGTGAGCGATGGGACAGCTGTACTTGGACTAGGGGATATTGGACCAGAAGCAGCTATGCCTGTCATGGAAGGAAAATCTATTTTATTTAAGAAATTTGGTCATATTGATGCTGTACCTATTTGTTTAGATACCAAAGATCCTCAAGACATTATTCGTATTGTTAAAGCGATTGCTCCATCTTTTGGAGGTATTAATTTAGAAGATATTAGTGCTCCTAGATGTGTCGAAATTGAAAGAACACTGATTAAAGAATTGGATATTCCTGTATTCCATGATGATCAACATGGAACAGCCATTGTTGTAACGGCAGGTTTATTAAATGCATTGAAGGTTGTTCATAAAAAAATAGAAGATATCACTGTTGTTGTGAGTGGAACAGGAGCAGCAGGAAGTTCTATTATTAAAATGATTCATGCACTGGGTGTTAAAGAAATCTATGGTTTTAATATCAATGGAATTGTTACAAAAGAGGATTATGATCAATATGATTTTCTAACACAGGAATTAACAGAAATTACTAATTCACAAGCTAAACGTATGACAATGGTTGAAGCTATGAAAGAAGCTGATGTTTTTATTGGAGTATCTGCACCAGGAGTTTTAACACCAGAAATGGTGAAAAGTATGAAAAACAATCCAATTGTTTTTGCAATGGCCAATCCAGAACCTGAAATTCCTTATCAAGAAGCTATTGATGCAGGAGTTGCGGTCATGGGAACTGGACGTTCTGATTATCCAAATCAGATTAATAATGTTTTGGCGTTTCCAGGATTATTTAGAGGGGCATTGGATGTTAAGGCCAGAAAAATCAGTGAAGGAATGAAATTGGCAGCAGCTTATGGTTTGGCTTCTCTTGTTGATGAAACTGAATTATCGCCAACATATGTCATTCCTAATGCATTAGACCCACGTGTCAGTGATGTTGTGGCTAAAGCAGTAGCCAAAAAAGCTATTGAAGAAGGACTTGCAAGATAAGTACATATTGTTTATAGGACATAGAGGAAAAGATTTTTCTCTATGTTTTTATTTTATTGACAGGCTATAACTACAGTTGTAGTATAATAGTAGAAGGACTACAATTGTAGGAGGTGATGAAAATGAAAAGTTTATCAGATGCAGAACTATTAATTATGGAAGTTTTATGGGGTGGTCAGACATTTCTACTAGGAGAAGTTGTAGAAGCACTCAAGATAAAAAAACATTGGAGTCGCAACACAGTTCATACCTATTTAACAAGAATGGAAAAGAAGAATCTGGTTAAAATTGATAGAACGCATGAACCACATCGTTATTGTTATGTTTTATCAAGAAATGAATATCTGCAATGGGAAAGAAATCGTTTATTAAATAAGGTTTATCAAGGATCTGTGACTGATTTAATGAGTGCATTTTTAAAGGATTCAAAAATAACACCAGAAGAAAAAGCTAAACTCAATCAAATTCTTGATGAAATGGAGGTTTAGGTATGACTAATATTTGGGGATTTTTAATGCAGACAATAGAAATATCTATTGTTGCTTTGATATTACTGTTATTGAAGAAAATATTTCAAGATAAATTATCACCAAGATGGCAATATGGAGTCTGGAATGTTTTTTTTCTCTCTTTGGTAATACCCGTAGGATTCTTTCCTTTTGCTCTTTTTCCTTCGTTACATGTCTTGCTTGAAGCGGTGAAAACAATCATTGAACAATCACTTCATTCATCTTACATAGATATTTATCTTCCTATTAAAAATATCACATCTTTTCCATTGGTGACTGGTATTCCTCATAGCGTAACAGATTTTCTATTTGTTTTCTATGTTTTAGGTGTTTTATATCATCTGATACGATATATGCATCAATATATCCAATTGAAAAAAATTATCTTTATTTATGGTCAAAAACCAAGTGATGAACTTTTTCAAAAAATTCAACAAATCGAAACAAAATATCATTTTCCATCTTGTCAAGCCCTTGTTTTAGAAGGTATACCTTCAGCTTTTGTGTTTGGTCTATTCAAACCAGTTTTTGTCTTACCAAAACAAGATACATTAGATGAAAAAATTATTTTGCATGAGTTACTACATCTTCAATATAAAGATTCTTTACAATGTGTCATATGGTCTTGTTTGAGATGTATTCACTGGTGTAATCCTTTTCTACAATATGTCTTTGACCAAATTCATAATGATATGGAAAGTCTATGTGATCAAAGAGTATTGGAAAAGCTGGAAGGGGAGCAAAGGAGAGATTATGGAAGAATCTTGTTGAATATGACCAATGAAAAATATCCTTATGCTTTTGGAACAACTTCTCTTTCCAATGGGGCAAAGAATATAAAAAAACGTATTGAAGCTATTGTCAGATTTAAAAAATATCCACAAGGTATGACAGTTGTTTCTTTATGCATATGTCTTTTATTGGCTCCTTTATCAATTGGATATTTCCATTCTTATACTTTAATAGGTAATCCTTATGAGCATGAAAGTTTTTCTTATCAGCTTTCTTTAGCTTCTGCAAGAATGATGGAATATCCAACAATAGCTGGTGCTATTGATACATATGCAAAAGGTATTGTTTCCAATGATGAACAGTTTTTATTATCAGTTTTACCACAACAGGATTATCATGATTTTCGATCTGTACTCAGTCAAAGACCTGATCCTGTTGTATCTAATCTCACTTATTATTTATATGATGTCATACATTTAGAAAAAATCAATGATGATGAATATCATGCAAAATTATGTTTCTATAATAAAAATGAAAACATTGATGAAAAAAATAATCGAGTGATAGCACATTATAACATCATTCCAATACAAATCAAAAAAGAGCGTGGCTGGAAAGTCAGACAAAATGGTCAAGTATTAACAGGGGATGCTACACATCTTAGAACATTTATGAATAGTGAAATTTATGATATTCCGATCTATAAAATTATATCATTGCCTTGTCAAAGTGGTAAAGTGACTGTGATTGTCAGAAACGGTTATCAGGTTTTTGGCAATGATATTATGAATACACCATCTCTCCATGCTTTTGAATTAAGACCACAAGCAAAATTCAATAGTGGTTACCAGTATTTAGAAGTCATATATCAAAATCAGCAATCTTTACATCATCAAGATGAAATAGAATATATATCTATGAATTTAAAAAATCTAAATGATCAAGACGAAGATATTCATTTTGAAAAACATGATAATTTTTCTGATTATGGGCTATATTATCAGTCTTCATCAAATGAAGAAACATTCTTTTTTGCAAAAGTAGAGAATCATACATTGGATAAAGAATATCGTTTTCAACATATATCTTATTATCATGAGTCAGATCGCATTCATTTACCAGAAACTTATGCTTTACAAATAGATATCAATGGAACAACAGAAATGATAAAAATAAACATGGAAGATGGTGAATGGTATGACATCTAAGTTGTATGTTGGTACATTATATCAGATTATATTTGGTTTTATTTTCATTTTTTTTGATATTCGTATTCAGACCATTCACTTTCTTCCTGATTGGATTGGTTATTATCTTTTTTATAAAGCAATTGATGGGATTGGAGAATATGAAGAAAGTGCAAAATTATTAAGACCTTTGATTATAATATTAGGAGTTTACAATGGGATTATATGGATTTTAATGATCATGAATGTTTCTGTAAAGAGTCTTGATGTATTGCAGTTATTCATGAATATTATTTCCATTTATATACAGTTTCAGTTATTGACGAATATTTCAAATATTGCTTTATCACATCATTTTGAAAATGAATCCAAGCGTTTAAACATATTAAGAATAATGAATGTTATTTCTGTAACATTCGTATCGTTTCCTGCTCATTGGGTTTTTATGCAGTATGTTCAAATCATCATCACATTATTTTATATTGTGATTGTCGTATTATTAATCTTGACTTTGATTGCATATGCAAAAAAAGAAAAGACGTAAAAAAAACTGGCATTTGCCAGTTTTTTAATACATTCCTCCAGGTGCCATTGGAGCAGGAGCAGGGTTTTCTTCTTTTATTGGAGCAACACCAGCTTCTGTTGTAATGAATAAAGCAGAAATACTTGCAGCATTCAATAAAGCACTACGAGTTACTTTTGTTGGATCGATGATACCTTTATCAAACATAGATACCCATTCTCCATCTTTTGCATCGAAACCTTGTCCATCTTCAACTTTCATTTGTTGTTCAACAATTTCATCACTGTTGAAACCAGCATTTTCTGCGATTTGTCCCATTGGAGCAAGTAATGCATCTAAGACAACTTTAATACCTTTTTGTTTATCAACGTTTGTATCTTTTAATTGATTCTTAAGGGCAACATAAGCATTCACTAATGTGACACCGCCACCCATAACAATACCTTCACTAACAGCAGCTTTTGTGGCATTTAAAGCATCTTCAATTCTTAATTTCTTTTCTTTTAATTCAGATTCAGTAGCTCCACCAACTTTAATAATTGCTACACCATTACTTAATTTACCTAATCTTTCAGCAAAATTTTTCTTATCATATTCTTGTTTTGCATTATTCATCTGTTCAGTGATTTCTTTCACACGTTGATCGATAGCAGCTTTATCACCAGCACCACCAATCATTGTTGTATGATCTTTTGTAATATGAATCTTTTTAGCAGAACCTAAATCAGTCATTTGCATATCTTTTAAATTCATATTTAAATCTTTACTATAGAATTTAGCATTTGTTAAAATGGCAATATCTTGTAAGATTTCTTTTTGATTATCACCAAAACCAGGAGCTTTTGTAGCTACAACATTAAATGTTCCTCTTAATTTATTAACAACTAATGTTGAAATGACTTCTTGTTCAAAATCATCAGCAATTAATAATAATGGTTTATTAGATTGCATCACTTGTTCTAGAATTGGTAAGATTTCTTGAACAGTATTGATTTTTTGATCTGTTACCATAATGAAAGGATTATCTAAATCAATAGTCATTTTTTCTCTATCTGATACCATATATGGAGAAACATAACCTTTATCATATTGCATACCTTCAGCAACTTCTAATTCAGTATCAAAGCTATTAGATTCATCAACACTGATAACACCATCTCTACCTACTTTTTCCATTGCTTGAGCAATATATTGACCAATTTCTTTATCTCCAGAAGAAATAGTTGCGACACTTTCAATATCATTGCTTGTTTCTACTTTATGAGATTTATCTAAAATATATTTAGCAACTTCCTTACTTGCATAATCAATACCTTCACGCATTAAAACAGGATTTGCACCTTTTTCAACAGCTTTTAAACCATTTTGAATCATACTTTGAGCTAAGATTGTTGCTGTTGTTGTTCCATCACCAGCTACATCATTTGTTTTATTAGCAACTTCATATACTAATTTTGCTCCCATGTTTTCAAAAGCATCTTCTAATTCAATTTCTTTAGCAATAGAAACACCATCATTCGTAATTAAAGGTGAACCATAACCTTTATCCAATACAACATTACGTCCTTTAGGACCAATTGTCACTTTTACAGCATCTGCTAAAGTATTGACACCATTTAACATAGCATCTCTTACATCTTTAGAAAAACGAATTTCTTTACTCATCTTAATTCCTCCTATTCAACAATAGCTAAAATATCTTCTTCTTCTAAAATCATATATTCATCGTCATTATCTTTAAACTTCGTTCCAGAATATTCTTTGAAAATAACTGTCATACCTTCTTTTAAATGATCATCACATTTAGGTCCAACAGCAACAACTGTTGCTTGATTACTAGCTTGTTCCTTTGGACTTGTTAAAATGATTCCACTGGCTGTCTGTGTTTCAGCCTTTTCTTTTTTTAATATCACATAATCATGTAATGGTTTTAACATTTGTATTCCTCCTTATTTAGCACTCATATATCTTGTTTGCTAACAACTATTATTATAGCATGATATATGAACTGAATATGAACTTTTAGCACTATGATTTTAAAAGTGCTAAAATCCTTAAAATATATGAAATAATATTTTTATTTAGACTTCTCTTTTGTTATAATTTAAAAAAAGGAGAAGATTATGGCAAAAAAATATGAGAGATTTATAAAAACTTATAGTTCAGAAAAAATACTTCAAACTTCTGAAATATGGGTTGATAAAGAAACAGGTGTGAATTATCTTTTTCATAGTAATTCCGTTGGTGCAGGACTGACAGTATTAGTTGATAGAGAAGGAAGACCTATTATTACAACGGTATTTCCAGATGAAGAATAGGAGGACGACATGAAAGCTGTATTTAATCATTGTAATATTAATGTTACAAACTTAGAAAAAAGTATCACATTTTATCAAAAAGCATTAGGACTTACTGTTGTCAGAGAAAAGGAAGCATCGGATGGAAGTTTTAAACTTGTTTATCTGACTGATTGTGAAGCCTCTTTTCAATTAGAATTGACATGGCTAAAAGATCATCCACAGGCTTATGAATTAGGTGAAAATGAAAGTCATATTTGTTTTGTTGTTGATGATTATGAAGCATATCATCAATTGCATCAAGACATGGGATGCATATGTTTTGAAAATGAAGCAATGGGACTTTATTTTATTCATGATCCTGATGATTACTGGCTGGAAATTGTACCACAAAAATGAGCAAAGAACCTTTGTGCAAAAGGTTCTTTTTATACGAGAATTTCAAATGTCTGATTTTGATGGATAACAGGCAGGATTTGAGCATGATAGGGATTGTCTAAATGCTCTTGTAATAGAAGTTTTGTTGTTTCATAGTGTCCAAAATAGTGAATTGGTAAAATGTATTTTGTTGGAACATGTCTTAAAAAAGCATTTAAGCCTAATAAATAGTCTTTTTCTTGACGAATATCCACAACAACACAAGCAAGATCAACTGGTTCTTTGATAGAACAGATTTCTTGGAGGTAAGTCTGTTTTTGATATATATTGTCTTGTTCTGGTTCACCTTCCCAATGCCACCAATGAAGATCACCAGCATGATATATTGTCTGATTTTCCACATGGACAAGAAAAGCACATCCTTCATCAGTAGAAAGCAGTGTGGAAATAGATAAATCATCTATTTGATAAGTTTGATGTATATCTACATAATATGCATCATATTTATGACGCAGTGTATTGGATAAAATATAAGTGATTTGAGGATGATGAATTTTAAAAATATGGGGATTATAATGATCATAATGACGATGAGAAACAAAAACATAAAGAGGTTTCTCTTGATTAAGGTGAAGTTCACCTTGATAATAATCAAATAAAAGCAAATGATTGTCTAACTCGATTAAACAACCACTATGATATAAATGTGTAACTTTCATATAAAAAAAGATAACATGCAAACATGTTATTCTTCTTCTCCATCATCATAATTTGAAACATTGTGATAAACTTCATCAACATCATCACAATCATTTAATAATCCCATTAATCTATCAAATAACATCATATCATCACCTTCAAGTTCAACATATTCTTGAGGTGTTGTTGTAATATCATCTACATCAAATTCAATATCTTCTTTAACAGCTTCAATAGCAGTTTTAATTTTATTTAAATCTGTTGGTTCACCAGTGATTTTAATACGTCCATCTTCTAATGTTGTAATGTCTTTAGCATCAACATCTCCCATCACTAATGCTTCTAATACTTCATCTTCACTCATACCACTTAAAATAACTGTACTTTCAACATTATATAAATAAGCAACAGAACCTTCAGCTCCTAATTTAGATTTTGCTTTTGTAAATGCTGGACGAACTTGTGATATTGTACGATTGATATTATCTGTTAAACATTTCACGATTAATGTAGAATTACCTGGACCAAAACCTTCAAATTGAATAGGTTCATAATTTTCAGTCACACCACTTTTGACTTTATCAATAGCACGTTTAATAACATCAGCAGGAACTTGTTCTTTTTTTGCTTTGTCTACTAAACGTCTTAATGCTAAATTTCCATCTAATTCTGGTCCACCAGCTTTCGCTGTTAAATAAATTTCTTTTCCATATCGTGAATATAATTTTGCTTTTTTGGCAGCTGTTTTTGCCATTGCAACTTTACGCACTTCATGTGCTCTACCCATGATTAAACGCCTCCTTTAAAAATTCCTTTAGTATTATAAACATTTTTTAGTGATTTTTCAATAAAAAATGGTATAATCACTATATTTCATCATGAGAGATTAAAGAAAGGAGTCTGCCGTGAAAAAAATTGTTATTGTTGGAGCAGGAGCATCTGGTGTTTATTTATCACTTTTATTAAAACAACAAATGCCCCAAAATCAAATCATAGTTTTAGAACAAAATAAATCCCCATTAAAAAAATTATTAGCTACAGGAAATGGAAGATGTAATCTATCCAACAAAAAAATGCATTCACAATATTATCAAAGCGATCAACTCAAAATGGTTCAATCAATTATTCAAGATTTTGATATGGTTGAACAAATGCAAAAAATAGGACTCTATTGTGTTTATCAAGGTGATTTGCTTTATCCTAAAAGTGAACAGGCATTGTCTGTGAGAAACGTTTTCATGCAGCGTAGTGAAGAAGCTGGGGTTGTCTTTCAATATGAACAGGAAGTTTTACAAATTCAACGACAAAAGCATCAATATCTCATCAAAACAAATTCTCAAAATATTATCGCTGATGTTATTGTATTGGCGATGGGAAGTGAAGCAGGGAAACTTTCTGGAATGAATACATCACGTTATGAGATTTTAAAACAAATGCATTTAAAAGTAGTTGAACCAGTGCCTTCGCTTGTGCAATTTTATACATCTCCTGTCTTCAAATCTTTAAAAGGTGTAAGAGTTAAAGGAACATTTTCGTTAGTTGAAAATGAAAAATGTATCCATCAGGAAAAAGGAGAATTATTATTTACTGATTATGGTGTTAGTGGAATTGCAGTGATGCAATTATCGTCTTTTTATCAAAAACATCATCATTATCAATTATATATTGATTTTTTTGATGAATTAAGCCACAATCAGTTATGTCAATTATTGTCTAAACAATCTTCTTTATTTTTAGAAGGATTGATGAATCATAAGATTGCCAAAGCATTTCAAAAATATCAGTATCTTTCAATAGACCAGCTTGTATCATTATTGAAGCATTATCCATTAGAAATCAAAGGAATCAGAGAAGCTTCTTATGCCCAAGTTATGAAAGGAGGTCTATCTTTAAAGGAAGTAACAGAAGATTTGGAATTGAAACAATATCCATGTATTTATGCAATGGGAGAAATTTTGAATGTTGCAGGAATGTGTGGGGGTTATAATTTACATTTTGCTTTTGCCAGTGCTTATCGTGTTGCAAAAGCAATAGAAAGGAATGTCTATGTTAAGAATTCATAATTTAAAAGTAAAACTTGGTGAAAAACGTTATGCAAAAATCATTTCTCAAAGTTTAAATGTTCGTGAAAAAGAAATTCAAAATGTTTCGCTTGTCAAACAATCTTTGGATGCCAGAAGACAAAATGTCCATTGGATTTGTAGTTTTGATTTTACTGTTTCCAATGAAGAACAGTTTTTAAAAAGATTTCCTCAGCTTCAAAAAGTACAACCTTATCAATATCAGTATTTACCATCAAATGATCAAAAAGTCATGATTGTCGGTAGTGGTCCAGCCGGACTGTTTTGTGCCTATGTTTTGGCTATGAGTGGTCAAAAGGTCACAGTGATAGAAAGAGGACAGGAAATTGAAAAACGTGAAAAAGCGGTTCAAGATTTGCTTGAACATGGTCTATTACATAGTGAAAGCAATATTGCTTTTGGAGAAGGTGGTGCAGGAACTTTTTCAGACGGGAAATTGACAACAGGTGTAAAAAATAAGCGTATTCGTTATATTTTAGAAACATTTGTAAAGTTTGGAGCACCAGAGGATATTTTATATCTGCATAAGCCACATATTGGAACAGATTATTTACGACAGGTTGTTCAAAATATGCGTAAGTTTTTAGTGTCGAAAGGTGTCACTTTCTTATTTGAAACAAAAATGATTGATTTTCAAAAAACAGAAAGTGGTTATCAGATAACAGTTTTACAAAATTATCAAAAGAAGATTTTGAATAGTGATTTACTTGTTTTAGCCATTGGACATAGTGCCAGAGATACATATGAAATGCTATATCAAAAAGGTATCCCTCTCCAACAAAAGCCTTTTGCTGTAGGAGTTCGTATTGAACAATCGCAACAGAAAATCAATCAGATTCAATACAAGAAAAGTGCCTCATCACCATATTTAAAGGCGGCCAGTTATAAGTTGGCTGTGCAAAGTGGAAAAAGAGGTGTTTATACATTTTGTATGTGTCCCGGTGGTGTTGTTGTACCATCACATCATGAAGAACAGACACTTTGTGTCAATGGGATGAGTTATTATGCCAGAGATGGTCAAAATGCCAATAGTGCCATTCTGGTTACAATATCAACGGATGATTTTGAAAGTTCCCATCCATTAGCTGGTATTGCCTTTCAAAGAGAACTTGAACATAAGGCTTTTGAATTGGGTGGGAGCAATAACTTTGCACCAGTACAAAGAGTGCAGGATTATTTACATCATGAAGTGAATCCCTTAGGTCAAATTATTCCAACTTATCGTCCGGGTTATCGTGTATGTGATTTGAATGAACTGTTCCCTGATTTTATCAATCAGGCACTGCATGATGGTCTTATTCAAATGAATCAAAAAATGCATGGATTTATAGATGAAGATACAATCATCACAGGTATTGAAGCCAGAAGTAGTGCACCTGTTCGTATTTTAAGAGATGCTTCTTATCAATCATGGGAAGGTTTATATCCAATAGGAGAAGGAGCTGGATATGCTGGAGGAATTATGTCATCAGCTATTGATGGAATCATGTGTGCAGAACAGATTTTAAAAAAATAGGAAGGAATTGTCTTTAATTCCTTTTTATTATGTAAATTTTTGTTATTGTGATGACATTGTTTTTTTTTGGATGAAAATATGTTACACTTATAAAAAGGGTGGTATCAATATGAGTGCTTTAATTGAATTTAAAAATATTGTTAAAAGTTATACGATGGGGGATATAACGATCAATGCCAGTGATGGGGTTAATTTTATTGTGAATAGAGGGGAATTTGTCGTCATTGTTGGGGCTTCTGGAGCTGGAAAGACGACTATTTTAAATTTACTGGGAGGAATGGATTCACCAACCAGTGGTTCTATTCTTGTTGATGGCGAAAATATTGCTTTATATGATGAAAAGAAATTAACAGAATATCGCCGTAATGATATAGGGTTTGTATTTCAGTTTTATAACCTTGTACAAAACTTAACGGCTTTAGAAAATGTCGAATTAGCATCACAGATTTCTCAAAAACCTTTGGATGCCAGAAATGTTTTAGAGCGTGTTGGTTTAGCTGATCGAATGATGAACTTTCCTGCACAATTATCTGGTGGGGAACAACAACGTGTTGCCATAGCAAGAGCGATTGCTAAAAATCCAAAACTTTTGTTATGTGATGAACCAACTGGAGCATTGGATTATCAGACGGGGAAGGCAATTTTATCTTTATTAAGGGAAATGTGTGATACTTATCAGATGACAGTCATTGTGATTACTCATAACTCTGCTTTAGCACCGATGGCAGATCGTGTGA
The DNA here is from genome assembly GCF_042850985.1 of Massiliimicrobium timonense. Taxonomy (GTDB): domain Bacteria; phylum Bacillota_I; class Bacilli_A; order Erysipelotrichales; family Coprobacillaceae; genus Allocoprobacillus. The sequence continues at coordinate 1,502,819 of NZ_AP031415.1, read as the reverse complement.
TTCATTTAAAAAATGGAAAGGTCAATGGGGTTGAAATCAATGAAAACCCACAACCAATCGAGGAAATTGAATGGTAAAAAGAAAGAAAAAAGCTTATTGGAAAAATCTCAGAAAAACAATTTTAACATCTAAAGCAAGATTTTTTTCCATTTTTGCGATTGTATTTTTAGGTGCGGCTTTTTTTGCAGGGTTAAGAAATACACCGGGAACAATGACTCAATCAATGGATCATTACTTGGACAAACACCATTATGCTGATTTAACATATATGGCATCATTAGGTTTTTCCAAAGATGATATTAGTGAAATTCAAAATATATCAGGTATTGAAGATATTCAATATGGTTATCAATTTGATGCTTTGATTCATCATAATGATTCACTGGCAGGAGTTACTGTTTACGCCAGTGAACAATATGATCAAGATATGCTTAATCAACCTTATCTGGTTGATGGGCGTTATCCTCAAAAAGACAATGAATGTGTCATTGATGAAGAAATGCTGGCAGAAGATTATCAGATTGGTGACGAGATTTCTATTCATAATGATCAAGGTGAAAAGACTTTTAAAATCGTTGGTGTTGTGAATGATGTTCGTTATATTGCTATTACGGATCGTGGAACGAATGCTTTGGGTGATGGAACGAATGCTGGATATATTGAAATTTTAAATGAAAACAATGATTTTTTAGCTATGCCAGAAGATCTTTATGAATTACGTGATGAAGATATTTTATATAATCAGATTTCTGTCTGTGTAAAGGGAGCTAAAGAATATAATGTTTTCAGTGAGGCATATGATGATTATATTGAAGATGTGAATACAAAAATAAAAAGTACTTTATCATTAAAAATGAGTCGCTTGTATGAAGATTTGACAAGTGATGCCAAAACAAAATTAGATGAAGCCCAAAAAGAATATGATGAAGGTTATCAGACATATAGTGATTCTAAAGATTTGTTTGATGAAAAGATATTAGAGGCTAAAATTCAATTAACGAATGCGAAAATCACATTGGCTACAAAAGAAGCTGAATATTTAAAAGCTCAATCAACAGCATCTTCACAAATTCAAGACATGTTAGAAACAATTGAAAGTACGAGTGAGGAGTTAAAAGGGAATTTAGAAAGTTTACAAAAAGAACTTGAGAATTATCAAAATGAAAATACTGAAAATATTTCTCCAGAAGTGCAAAAATCAATAGCTAGTTTAGAAAAAATGGGAGATATTCTTAAAAATGCATCTTCCTCATTAGATGGATTGACGCAATTGAATGAAGCTTCTATTGCGATTGAAAATGCTAAGCTTGAAATTCAACAACAAGAAAATCAATTGACTTTAGAAGAACTGAAAACAAATAATGAATTAGAAAAAGCTCAAGACAAATTAGATCAGGCAAAATCGCAGTTAGATGAAGCCAGAGATCAAGTGGATCAGATTCCTAAAGGAAGGCTTTATACTTTAACACGTCATGAAAATTCAGGACTTGTGAATTTTGATTCTAATAAGGATTCTATTTCTTCTATTGCAGATATTTTCCCATTAATGTTCTTCCTTGTATCAGCTTTGGTTTCATTAACAACAATGACGAGAATGGTGGAAGAACAAAGAAGTCAAAGTGGAACATTACGTGCTTTAGGTTATTCTAAATGGGATGTCATGAAGCAATATATCATATATGTTATTTTTGCAACCTTTTTTGCCTGTATTTTAGGAATTGTTTCTGGAACACAATTTTTCCCACGTATTATTTATTATTTATATAATTTAATGTTATTTCAAGTGGATGCACCTATTTCGATTTATGCCAGTACATGGGTTTTGCTGGAAACAGTTTTTATATCGGTATTTGTTATTTTGGCAGTCACACTCTTTGTTTGTATGAGTGAATTGAATTTGATGCCAGCGGTCTTAATGCGACCTAAAGCACCAAAAGTTGGAAAACGTATTCTTTTGGAAAGAATTCATTGGTTATGGCGTCGTTTGTCTTTCAATCAGAAAGTAACAATGCGTAATATTTTTAGATATAAGAAACGCTTCTTTATGTCTGTGATTGGGATTGCTGGATGTACAGCTTTAATTATTACCGGCTTTGGTGTTAAATCTTCTGTATCACAGGTTGTTGATAAACAATATCAAGATGTTTTTACATATGATTATCTTGTTCGTTTAGAAGATAGTGTTTCAACCAAAACAGCACAGAATTATCAAAAAGATTTATTGAATCGTAGTGAAGTTGCAAATGTGGAATATGTTTTAAATAAGAGTATTAATATCTTAAAAGATAAAGAAGATTTATATGGTTCATTAATTGTTTATCAATCAATGGATAATATGAAAAACTTTGTTCAGTTTAGAAATTATCAGACATATAAAGATTTAGTTCTTGATGATGAAGGTGTTATTTTAACCGCAAAAGCAGCTGAATTGCTTGGTGTGGAAGATAATGATACAATTGATATTGAACTCAATGAAACAAAGTATAGTGTAAAGGTTTCAGGTATCACAGAAAACTATTTTATGAATTATATTTATATGTCCCAGACTTTATATGAATCATTGACATTACAGGATCTGGAAGTGAATAATGCGTTCTTGATTTTACAGGATGATCGTGCTTCGAGTCAAAAAACACTGGAAGCTTATATGCAGGACAAAGGTTATGGAAATTTAACCAATGTATCATCAATTGGTGAAGAATTTGATAAACAGGTTCAAAGTGTAAATCTGGTTGTTGTTATTTTGATTGTCTGTGCAGGAGCTTTAAATTTCATTGTCCTTTATAACTTGACAAATATTAATATTCAAGAACGTAAAAGTGAGATTGCAACGATTAAAGTTTTAGGTTTTAGACGTAAAGAAGTTTATGATTATATCTTTAGAGAAAATGTTCTTTTATCAGTGATTGGTTCTTTACTGGGAATGATTTTTGGTTATTTCCTTCACAAGTTTATTATTTTGACGGTGGAATTGGATATGACAATGTTTGTTAGACAATTAAATATCAGTAGTTATATATATGCTATTATTATGACTTTAGGTTTTACTTATTTTATTAATTTCACAATGCGACATGTTTTAAATAAGGTTGATATGGTGGAATCTTTAAAGAGTATTGAATAGGGAGTGGAATCATCCACTCCTTGTTTTATAAAATAATATATTTTTTATTAAATAAATAAATATTTTTATGATTTTTAGAATATTTAAAAAAATAATGATATTTTTTATTGACTTGTATCAAATGATAAGTATAATAATGAATATATTTAAAAAAAAGGGGAGAGATATATGAATATAAAAAAAGTTATGTCTTTAATGGCTGTGTCAAGTATGTTGGTTGCTTGTGGTGGAGGAACTGGTGGTTCTTCGGCTACAGAATTAAAAGATGGGGATACAATTAAAATTGGATTTGTTGGTCCATTAACTGGAGAAACATCAACTTATGGAATTCCAGTTAAAAATACTATTGAACTTGCCATAGAAGATTATAATAATTCTGATGATGCAAAATATAAAGTAGAATTACTAGCTGAAGATTCTCAAGGTAAGGAAACAGATGCTGTAAATGCTTATAAAAAATTAGTTGGTGAAAAGGTTGTTGGAATTGTTGGTCCGGTTATTACGGCTGAAGGTTTAGCTTTAGGAGAGGCATCTAAAGCTGATGGAACACCAATTGTTTCACCAAGTACTTCTGGTGATAGTATTACTTTAAATAATGATGGAAGTACAAGAAGCAATTATTTTAGAACATGCTCTAATGACTCAATGGGTGGTCAGACAATTGCGACAGCTATTGGTGATGGTCGTATTAATGTTAAGAAAGTTGCTATTTTAACAAATAGTGGTAGTGATTATAGTCAGGGATGTACAGATTCATTTGTTGCTCAGGCAAATAAAGATGGTACACAAATTGTATTACAAGAAAAATATCCAAAGGATACAAAAGATTTTGGAAGCTATATTACAAAAGTAAAACAATCAGGTGCAGATGCTGTTTATATTCCAGATTATTATGAAATGATTGCAACTATGGTTGGTCAATTTAAAAATGCTGGTTACAACGGTACATTCTTAGGAACTGATGGTTGGGATGGCGTTTTATCAGTTAAAGATGTTGATAAATCTATTTTCAATGGAGCTTATTATACAAATACATTCGATGACCGTGTAGAAGATGTACAAAATTATGTAGCTAAATATAAAGAAAAATATAACAGTGATACAAACATGTTTGGAACAATGGCTTATGATGCAACTTGGGTATTATTAAAAGCCGTTGAAGCTGCTGGAACAACTGATTATGCTAAAATTTGTGAACAGTTAGAAAAGACAAATTATGATGGTATTACAGGTCATTTTGAATTTGATGATCAACATAATCCAACAAAAGAATTGGTTGTTAAAACTATTAAAAATGGTGAATATAGTTATTTAGATTAGAAGAAAAATAAAGGAGATTTTTCTCCTTTATTTTTTTAAGTCAGGAGGTTTACAAATGGAATTTTTAACACAAATCATCAATGGATTGAGTACGGGTGGAATGTATGCACTTGTTGCCATTGGTTATACAATGGTATATGGGATTGCTAAAATGATTAATTTTGCTCATGGTGAAATTATTATGGTTGGCGCATATCTGGCTTATGTGATGACAACTATGGTGCAGACACCCATTATTGTCAGTGTTTTAGTAGCAATTGCTGGATGTGCTTTATTAGGTGTTGTGACAGAAAAAGTGGCTTATAAGCCCCTTAGAAATAGTGGGAGTTTAGCTGTTTTAATTACTGCTATTGGTGTTAGTTATCTGTTACAGAACTTATTTTTGATTTTATTTGGCTCTGCTGCCAGAACTTTTCCTCAATATATGCCTAGTGGTACAGTATCTTTTTTTGGAGCTCATATTACGTATGTCGCTTTGCTTTCACTTATCTTAACTTTTATTTGTACTGGATCATTGCTTTTGTTTATAAACAAAACAAAATTGGGAAAAGCAATGCGTGCTGTCAGTGAAGATCGAGGAGCTGCAGAATTAATGGGAATCAATGTGAATACAACCATTTCTCTAACATTCGCCATTGGTTCTGGTTTAGGAGCTATTGCAGGTATTATTTATGGTATGAGTTATTCTTTGATTAATCCATATTTAGGTGCCATGTTAGGTATCAAAGCTTTTATAGCAGCTGTTCTTGGTGGAATTGGAAGCATTCCAGGAGCAATGGTAGGTGGATTGATTATTGGTGTTGCTGAAGCATTTACAATTTCATATATTTCATCTGCTTTTTCAGATGCAGTTGTTTTTGGTATTTTAATCTTTATTTTATTAGTTAAACCAGCAGGATTGTTTGGTCAGAATATGAGAGAGAAAGTGTAGGTGATAGGGATGAAAAAGAAACAAATAAAAGATTTGATTATATCCTTTATCATGGCGCTGATTATTTATGGAATCATTATGTTTTTAATGAGTGCTGGAATTGTTGATTATTATTGGTCAGGAATTCTCATTATGGCTTGTATCAATGTTATTTTAGCAACAAGCTTGAATTTAGCGAGTGGTTATTTAGGACAGTTAACTTTAGGACATGCTGGATTTATGTCCGTAGGAGCTTATACATCTGCTTTATGTAGTTTATATCTTCATTTCCCATTTTTATTAAGCTTATTGATTGGTGCTATTGCTGCCTGCCTGATTGGCGTTGTTATTGGTATACCAACATTAAGATTAAAAGGTGATTATCTTTGTATCATTACTTTAGCATTTAATGAAATTATACGTGTTATTATGCTTAATTTAAGTATTACAAATGGTGCCAAAGGATTGATGGGATTTCAAGCAATGAATATTGATTTTTCTGTCTATTTTTTAAGTGCAGTCATTACAATCTATGTCATTTACTGTATTGTTAAATCACGTCATGGGCGTGCCATTATTTCTATTTGTGAAGATGAAACAGCCAGTGAGTTGTCTGGTATTCCTACATCATATTATAAGATCTTAGCTTTTGCTATTTCTGCTTTCTTTGCTGGGATTGCAGGTGGATTATATGCTCAATATATGGGAATGCTGGTTCCTTCTACATTTGATTATAATAAATCAGTAGAAATTTTAGTTATGGTTGTATTAGGTGGATTAGGAAATTTAAAAGGTTCTATTATAGCAGCTATTATCATGACGATATTGCCAGAGTATTTAAGAGCATTTGCAGATTATCGTATGTTACTTTATGCAATTGTTTTAATTGCTGCAATGATTATCAAAGAAAAAAATTTAGTGCCTCGTATTAAAGCTAAATTTTTTAAGAATAAGACTGTGGAGGTGGATGACTGATGAGTTTGTTAAAAGCAGAGGGATTAGGAATCCAATTTGGTGGTTTAAAAGCTGTTGATGAGTTTAATTTTGAAATGGATAAAGATCAATTATATGGTTTGATTGGACCAAATGGAGCTGGAAAAACAACAGTATTTAATTTATTGACAGGTGTTTATAAACCAACGAGTGGACAAATACTTTTTGATGGGAAGTCACTTTTAAAGATGACACCTACGCAAATTACACAATTAGGGATTGCAAGAACATTTCAAAATATTCGATTGTTCAAAAAGATGAGTGTTATTGATAATGTTAAGGTTGGATTGCATCATTCTCAAAATTATTCATTATTATCATCTATTCTTCATCTTCCAAGTTATTTTAAAGGTGAAGAAGCTATGCAGGAAATGGCTATGAGCTTACTTCGTGTTTTTGATTTAGAAAAATATGCTGATGTCAAAGCTGGAAATTTACCATATGGAAAACAACGTAAACTAGAAATAGCAAGAGCACTTGCAACGGCACCTAAACTTCTTTTATTAGATGAACCTGCAGCTGGGATGAATCCTATTGAAACAGAAGAATTAATGGAAACGATAAAGATTGTAAGAGAAAAATTTTCTATTGCGATTTTATTGATTGAACATGATATGAAACTTGTTATGGGGATCTGTGAAAAAATTGCAGTCTTAAATTTTGGTACAGTCTTAGCGTTTGGAACTCCAGATGAAATTAAAAATAATCCTGATGTGGTTGCAGCATATTTAGGAAATGAAGAATAGGGGGGATGACCATGTTAAAAGTTGATCATTTAAATGTTTATTATGGTGTGATTCATGCTATTAAAAATGTAAGTTTTGAAGTGAATCAAGGTGAGATTGTGGCTTTGATTGGAGCTAATGGGGCTGGAAAGACATCTATCATGCATGCTATTAGTGGATTGGTAAAACCTAAAAGTGGTACGATATCTTTTATGGGGGATGAGATTACAAAACTTCCTGCACATAAAATTATTGCCAAAAATTTAGCTCAAGTTCCTGAGGGTAGACGTATTTTTGCTCAATTAACGGTTCAAGATAATTTGGAAATGGGTGCTTATTTACGTACGGATAATAAAATAGGACAAGATTTAGAAAAGGTTTATCAAAGATTTCCACGTTTAAAGGAACGTAGAAATCAATTGGCTGGAACACTGTCAGGTGGAGAACAGCAGATGTTAGCAATGGGGCGTGCATTAATGTCAAAGCCAACGCTATTATTGTTAGATGAACCATCAATGGGGTTATCACCTATTTTGGTTAATGAAATTTTTGACATTATTAAAAGTATTAATAAAGATGGAGTAACGGTGTTATTAGTTGAACAAAACGCAAATAAAGCACTTTCAATTGCTGATCGTGCTTATGTCCTTGAAACTGGAAATGTGATTGTGTCAGGGAAAGCCAATGAAGTGGCAAATAATCCAAAGGTAAGAGAAGCTTATCTTGGTTAAAGAAGATTGGAATGATCTTCTTTTTTAATGAATTTTAATACCCTTTTTTTGAGAGGGAAAAAGGCGTTCACCATAGGCTTTTAAAATAAAAGAAATATATATCAGACTGCAAAGATAACAGGCATCATGTGATAGGGATAATGAAGTGATGAAAGGATGTATATGATAAAGAAATACACCACTTAAAACACACCATAATAAAAAGTATGATAAACATATCCTTCCTTGATAATGCAAGTGATGATGTGAATAATCCCAACAACGTGTATGAAAACATTTTTCGATATAATAACTGCTTACAAGTTCTAAAAGTGTCATCAAGATACCACCTATAAGACAAGTAAAAACAACGGGTAAAGTTATCAAAACAGGCTGACAAAGAATGAGGATACAGGCACCAAAACCATATAAGGGAATATATGGACCTTTCAATAATCCAGAGGAACACCATTTTTTTTGAAATAATGAAACATAAAAAGACTCAAGCCAGTATCCTAAAAAACAATAAATTGAAAAATAGACAATAATCATAACATTCTCCTTTTTGTATTTTATTTTATGAAAAAACTGTCAAAATATGATTAAATATGGACAAATGAGTTCATAATTTGTATGAAAATAGTTATAAATTCAAAAAAAGTTAATTAAAAAAACATTGATTTAATCAATATAATTTTAATTTCTTAAGAATTTCTTAAGAAAGTTGTGGACTTTTTGTGAACGTTGTTTTATAATTCTAATTGGGTATATTATTGAAAGGAGGCAACGAATGGATAGTAATATTAAGACGAATTTATTAGAAATGATGCAAGAACATGTTTTAAAACGTAAAGCCATGTTCATTCCGATGTTATGTATTTCAACATTTGGTTTGGTTGGTTATGCAGCTGTTGATAAAGAAAAACCAACAATCGAAGCTAATAAGATTGAAGTTCTTTATGGAACAAAGCTAGATAAGACGATGTTCGCTATTTCTGATAATCGTGATTCCCTAGACGCTATGGATGTAAAGATTGATGATACATCATATGATGCATATCAATTGGGTATATATAACGTCGAAGTAACTGCAACCGATATGTTCTCAAATATAAGTACAAAGGTTGTTCAAGTAGAAGTTGTTGATAAAACAGCTCCTGAATTGAAGCCAGTAGGTGGAAGTCAAGGTTATGTTATTAATGTGGAAGCGAATGGAAGTAAGGACATTACACAATATGTCAATGCTTCAGACAATGTTGATGGTGATGTCACACCATTCATTGAAACAAACAAGAAACTTGATACTTCAAAACTAGGATCACAAATGATTGAATTGAGTGTTTCTGACAATGCTGGAAATACAACACAACAAACAATTGAATTCTATGTTTCAGATACAACTGCTCCTACGATTAGTTACAAGAAGGGATCTACAGTTACAGTAGACTATGGTTCTCAGTTTGACTATTCAGATTATGTCAAAGTTTCAGATAACTTTGATAAGACTGTTAAATCTATTGATGTAGATGGAACAGTGAATATGAAAAAGGATGGTAAAACAACTTTAAAAATTACTGCTAAAGATTCTTCTGGAAATACATCTGAAAAATCATTAACAGTAAAAGTGGGTGACTTAAGTGCACCGAAGATTAGTTTATCTAAATCTTCAGTTGAAATTACAAAAGGTAAGAGCTTTAGTGCTAAGAAATATCTAGAGAGTGCAACTGACAACAAAGATGGAAATCTGACTTCTAAAGTCAAAATCAGTAGTTCTGTTAACACGAAAAAAGCTGGTAAGTATACAGTCACATACAGTGTGTCAGATAAAGCTGGAAATTCAACTTCTAAATCTTTGAAAGTCACAGTTGTTAATCCAGATGATATTGCTCCTAATAAAGGAATGGTAGCTACTGCAAAATCACGATTAGGATGCCCATACAAATGGGGTGCGACTGGACCAAGTTCATTTGACTGTTCAGGATTTACTCAATGGGTATATCGTAAAAACGGTAAGAGTATCCCACGTACATCTAGTGCACAAAAGAGTGGAGGAAGAACAATTTCTCTATCTAAAGTAAAACCAGGTGATATTGTTTGGCGTCCAGGTCATGTAGGAATCTACGTAGGTGGTGGTAGAGTTATTCACTCTCCACATAGTGGGGCTGTTGTTAGCTACACAAGTCTAAGTGGATTTACTTGTGGTGTAAGATATTAATGATCAAAAACTGTAATGAATTGATTTCATTACAGTTTTTATTTTGGTATAATGAAAGAAATTGAGGTGATAGAAATGTATATTGGAAGTCAGGCTTTGATGAAAAGATATGATGCCTGTTTATTAGAACAGGGATATACTATTGAAGAACTGGTGGATAAAGCAAGTGATTGTTTATATAAGCATATGTCAGGACGTTCTTTTGCAATTGTCTGTGGACCAGGCAATAATGGGGCGGATGGTTTATCTCTTGCTATCAAGCTCTTTCAACAAAAAAAAGAAGTTCATGTTTTTATCTTTGAAAATGGCGAACATCTTTCTCAGGCTAATTTATATTATCTACAACAATGTTATGATTTATCTATCCCTGTTTCTTTATTTCAACAGGATAATTTAGATGAACTGATCCAATGTATGGACTTATATGAAACCATTGTGGATGCAATTTTTGGGTTTGGTTTAAACAGTTGTCCAAGAGGGATTTATCAAAGTGTCATTGAAGGAATGAATCAGTTATATGATCATGAAGTGATTGCTGTGGATATTCCAACAGGGTTACAATGTAATACAGGGAAGCCTTATCAAAGTGTTGTTTATGCAACGAAGACAATAACTTTGAGTGCGATAAAAAATGGTTTTTTGAATCCCGATAGTCGCTTTTTTACGGGAGAAGTCATTGTTGAAATGCTTGATGCAAGAGATGTTGGAGAGGCAGCTGGTTTGTATCAAATGGGCAATGCAAAGATGATCATTCCATTGTTGAAAGAAAGAGTCTTTGATGGTTATAAAGGAACATATGGATATACTTGTCTGATTACAGGATGTCAGGAATATAAAGGTGCGGCTTTACTAAGTGCTAAAAGTTGTGTCTATAGTGGAAGTGGGATTACGACTGTTATGAGCGATGAAAGTGTCATTAATGTTTTGACACAGTTTTGTCCAGAGGCAACAGCTGTTTTAAGACCACCTGTTTTACAAAAAGATGATTTTGTGAAATATGATGCTTTATTGATTGGATGTGGCTTAGGACAAAGCTTAGATAGCTATCGTTATGTTATTGACTTATTGGAAAAAACACATCAGCCACTGGTTATTGATGGGGATGCTTTAACAATTTTATCGGCTCATGTTGATTTATTAAAAAATCAAAAGCGTGATATTATCTTAACGCCCCATTTAGGGGAATTTCAGCGTTTATGTCCTTTTCAAGAAGACGATGATATGCTGGAAATAGCACAAAATTTTGCGAAAACATATCATGTGACATTGGTTTTAAAAGGACCATATACAATGGTCACAAACGGATATGAATCATATCGTGTTATGGCAGGTCATAAAGCTATGGCAACAGGGGGTATGGGAGATGTTTTAGCAGGTATCATTACAAGTTTTTTAGGACAAGGTTATCAAGCCATACAGGCAGCTTTATTAGGTGTTTTCATACATGGGTATACTGGTGAACAATTAGCCAAAAAAGCTTATACAGTGCTGCCATCACGCCTCATTGAACACTTACCAGAAGTGATGGATGAGATGATAAAAAGTAACCCGAAGGTTACTTTAGAGAAATCAGTGTAATATGACGATGAGGACTTTTATCTCGACGATAGGAGAAAAAGAGGTCCTCATTTTCTATTGTACAATAAGGAGAAACTGTAATATGACTTTTTGGAACGTGTAATTCTAATAATTGTTGTTGAATTAATCCTTTACTATCTAAAAGATAAGCTCCATCTTCTTTTTGAATATAAAAGCGACTTGTATCAAAAGACATTTTCTTGACTAAATCAATAATATCATCTTTGGCTTCAAAATGACGTTGTTCAATGGAAGGACCAATATAAGCATAAATATGTTGTGGCTGACATCCTTCATTTTCAATTAAATGCTGTGTTACTTTTTTAACGATTTCACCTACTGTTCCTTTCCATCCTGAATGAATGGCAGCCACAATTTTTTGATCTCGACAATACAATAAAACAGGACAACAATCAGCATGAAAAGTCCATAACCATAAATGACGATCTCTTGTATACATCGCATCATAACCAATCAAAGCATCATCACGACTCCACATTCCTCTACCACCATCACTATGATGGACTTCAATAAAACGTGTAGTGTGTTGTTGTAAAGTGGCGACCATTTGAGAAAGATCGCTATGAAGTGTTTTGGCTAAGCGTTGACGATTTTCTAAAACTTGCTGATCATCAATGCCATTAAAACTCATGTTCATGATGCGTCCATGATCTTCACGACAAGTTGTATAAGCTTCTATTTCATTAAAACAATTCCATTCTATTAATTTCATAATGACTCCTTTCAAAAGCCCTGCCTTTTTTGATGTTTTGACATACATTAAATAATGAAGGAGGGATGAATAATGTTTCAACAATCTTGTGGTTGCCAAAACATGAACTCATGTTCATGTCAGGCTCAACAAATGAATAATGGATATATGAATGGTTGTCCACGACCACAACCTTTAGTAGCTCCTAAAAAAGTTTGTGTAACAAATCAAATTACACCTGTTCCGCAACCTGTGATTTGTCCTATTGAATGTCGTCGTGTTAACCATTGTATGTATTACCCAGTCTTTTATCCTGCTTATGAACAAACATTTGTCAATGCTTCTATGAATTCACCTTATGGATATCGTTAAAAAGACTTTCATCAGGATCAATGTAAATGGTTGAATAATGAGATAATATCACCTGACCAGGTTTACCACCTTGTGGCTTTTTCAATGTTTTGACTAATGTATAATTTACAGGTACGGACGAACTGTGCTTTCCTTTAGAAAAATAGGCGGCTAATTGACTGGCAAGACGAATGGTATATTCATCTAAATTCTGACTATGCACAACAACATGGCTTCCAGGCATGTCTTTGACATGAAACCACATATCATTTTTGGCAGCCATCTTAAAGGTAAGGTAATCATTTTGCAGATTATTCTTACCTACATAAATAGGAATCTGATCTTTAGTTATATAGGTTTCTATATGAAGTTTTTGAGGTCTATGCACCTGTTTTGTTTTTTTCTTTTTGAGATAACCTAAATTCTCTAATTCTTCTTTAATCTCTAAAGCATCATAATAAGAAGCATTATCCATCATTGTGATTAAAGTATCAAAATAATGAATTTCATTTTCTGTAATTTGAATTTGTTCTTGAAGATGGGATAATGCTTTTTTTGCTTTTTGATATTTAGCGTAATATTTATTGGCATTTGTCTTTCCATCATATCTTTCATCTAAAGGAATCGTCATCATTGTACCATCATAATAATTTTCTACAGTGATTTCTTTTTGTCCTTTTTTTAATAAATGTAAATTAGCAAACAACAAATCTCCTTTAATACGTAAATCATCACTATTTTGGGATTCAAATAATGTTTGTTGTAGTTTGTTTAATTTATGAACATTTCTTTGATATTCATTTTGAATGAATTTAGCTAAATCCGATGTTTGTTGTTTAATACGATCTTTTTCATCAATTAAATCATAATGTTGATCTAAGCCATCAAAAAGTGGATAAGTCGTATACTCCTGATGTAAATGTGTAAGAGGAATAACATGGAAATATTCCTTATCTTCTTTTTTATGAATATACAATGTTGTGGAATGATGGAGTAACGTGATAATATCATGGAATGCTTCTCCATGATCCATGCGATATAAAACTTCTTTAGATAATTCTGGAGAGAATCCCTGATATGTTTTGGTTAAATTATCTGTTTCTATCCAATCTGTTGTATAAGGGTTGTATTTTTCAATTAAAGGTGGTTTTTGATATATTGCACCGGGTTGTAAAATACGAGCACTCATAGAAGGGGAAACACGTTTTAAACAATCAATAATTTTATTGTTGTGATATGTTAAAATAGCATTTGAGTGTTTTCCCATGATCTCTAAATAAATGTGATATTTTACTGTATCCTTTAATTCATTGACACCAATTATTTCAATATCAACAATACGATCTAGCTGCATTTGTGTTATTTTTTCAATATATGCCCCTTCCAGATGCTTTCTTAATAACATCGTTAAAGCATTAGGAGATGCAGGAGTTGGATAACTTAACTGTGTTAATTGCATTCTCGCATAAACAGGATGTATTGAAATGAGTAATTTGTAATTTTCTCTTTGAGCACGAATATGAAACAAAAGTTCATATTGTGAAATTTGATATATTTTATTAATTCTTCCTCGTGTGATTTGATTTTGTAGCTGTTCTACAACACGAGATAACATAATTCCGTCATAAGCCATTTTTCATCACCGTTAAATAGTATAACATATTTCAAAAAGAATTGACATTAAAGTTACATTCATGTAGTATTGTTTCAAAGGTGGTGGAGAGATTGAAGAAGGGACTTTTAATTATTTTAAGTGGACCAAGTGGTGTAGGGAAAGGAACAGTTCGTCAAGAGCTTTTTAAAGATGAAAGTTTGAATTTGGCTTATTCTATTTCTATGACAACAAGAAAACCTCGTCCAACTGAAAAAGAAGGTGTTGATTATTTCTTTGTCAGTGAAGCAGAATTTAAGGATAAAATTGAAAAAGGTGAATTGTTGGAGTATGCCCAGTTTGTAGGTAATTATTATGGAACACCTCAATTTTATGTTGAAAAGTTATTAAGTGAAGGTAAGAATGTTGTATTGGAAATTGAAGTTCAAGGGGCTTTGCAGGTCATGGCTAAATGTCCTCATGCATTAACGATTTTTTTAGTACCCCCATCAATGGAAGAACTGGAACGTCGTATTCGTGGTCGTCGTACAGAAGAAGAAAGTATTGTACAGGAACGACTTGCTAAAGCAAGAAAAGAAATAGCAACACAAAATGAATATAAATATGTTGTAGAAAATGATGATGTTGTTGCAGCTAAGAAAAAGATTGCTCAAATCATCCAAGACAATCTGTAAGCACCTTAGGGTGTTTTTTTAGGAACTAAGGTTATGAGATGGAAAATGAGTTATTTATGGATAGGCATATGGCTTATCTTTTTGATTGTTGGTATGCAGACATCATGGTTTGATGCTTTAAGCAACAAAGGTTTTCAAATCATTCATCATGAATATTATCGTTTGATAACAGGGTTATTTTTACATGTGAATCTTTTACATTTTGCTGTGAATGCTCTAGCGATTTCATATCTTGATATCTATATTGACCAGCGTATAAAAGCAGGAACTTTATTTTTATATCTTTGCTTGGAGGGACAATTGCTCACATTATTTTTAGTTTGATTTATCCAGAAAGTATCAGTGTTGGAGGGTCACCTGTTATCTTTAGTTTGTTAGGGTTCATTTTGATAATGCGTTCTATTTTACCAAAATTTCATTTTCGTTCTCTTTATGGAAAATGGATTATTGTTTATGTGATATTTGCTCAAATTCCTTTCTTTTCAAGCAATATATCAACATTTGTTATTCATTTCATTAGTTTTATTATTGGAATGCTTCTGGCATATCTTTATCGTCAATTCAAAGGAGTAAAGTTATGAAAAAAAGTGGTTGTTGTCCAAAATGCGGTCATCATGATATACTTTATGTTCCCGCAAAAGGTATTTACAGGCGTAATGCTTATCAAGATATTATTGTTGATTATCATAAGCTTAAAGTTGAACAATATATTTGTAAAACATGTGGTTATGTAGAATCATATATCTGTGAAGATCATCTCAAAAAGATGGAGGAATTATAGAAATGGATATATGGGAAAAGTTATATCAAAAAGCTAAAGAACAATATCATCCTCAAGAGGTTTCACCTTTTATTTACGCTCATCATGTCGTTTGTGCATTAGAAAGTGAAAATGGTGAGATTTATACCGGCTTTTGTATAGAAAGTTGTGCCGGTGTGATGGATTTATGTGCTGAAAGAGTTGCGGCGTTAAATATGTATATTCAAAGTCAACAGACTGTTGTCAAAAGAATGATAGCCTTTCGTGATCAGCCTCCTTTTGGTAAAGGGAGTGGAATGCCATGTGGAGCTTGTCGTGAGTTTTTTATGCAGCTTAATGAAAAGAATCAAGACATGGAAATTATGGTGGATTATCAAACACGTGAAATTGTCACATTAAAAGAACTTTTACCTTTATGGTGGGGTGAAGAACGTTATCAAGAACAGAAGTCATAAAGCAGACATTTGTCTGTTTTTTTATTGAAATCACAAGGAACTCTTTTAAAAAGGAATGTATTTATGGTAGAATAATGCAATAGGTGGTGAGTCTATGTATATTGTAAAAGTATTGGTTGAACATCCTGTTCATTCTTTAGATACGACATTTGATTATTTGAGTCATGAACCATTGTTAAAAGGTATTCGTGTATGGATTCGTTTTGGTTATCAAAAAATCATAGGGTATGTTGAAAGTATCGAGGAAACAGTGCTTTCTCAAGAGGAACTTGAAAAACAGGTAGGGTTTCATTATCAGTATATCATAGATGTTATTGATGAAGAACCGTTATTAAATGAAGAACTTCAAGATTTAGCCAATCAGCTTTCTCGTATGACCTTATCACCACGTATTTCATGTTTGCAGGCGATGTTGCCTACTCAATTAAAACCGGCATCACATCAAGCTGTTGGAATGAAGACACAGTTATGTGTTGAAGTTATAATGGATCAATCAGCAAAAACAGTAAAACAGCAGGAATGTCTTTCTTTTTTAAAGAAACATCCTGATATTCCTTTAAAAGAGGTTCCCTATAGTCGTGCTTTATTAAAGAATTTAGAAAAACAGGGTTGTATACAAATCATTGAAAAAGAAGTTTATCGTCAACCTTTTTCTATGACACATCAGGCTAAACATATTCAATTGACTGTTCAACAACAAAAAGTTGTTGATGGTATTCTTTCTCATCAAGGAAAGGTAGCTTTATTACATGGTGTGACGGGTTCTGGAAAGACAGAGGTTTATTTAACACTGGCGGCACATTATTTAAAAAATAATCAAGCAGTGATGATGCTCGTTCCAGAAATTTCTTTAACACCGATGATGGTCGAAGTTTTTCGAGAACGTTTTGGAGATCAGGTGGCGATATTGCATTCACGTCTTTCTCAGGGAGAAAAATATGATGAGTATCGTCGCATTAAACGTCAGGAAGTCAAGATTGTTGTAGGAGCAAGATCGGCTGTTTTTGCGCCATTAGAAAATATTGGTATTATTATCTTGGATGAAGAACATGATCCAAGTTACAAACAGGAAAGTAAACCACGTTATTTAACCTCCCAGATAGCGAAAATAAGAGCCAAAACACATCATGCCAGTGTCGTACTGGGAAGTGCGACACCTTCATTAGAAAGCTATGCCAGAGCTTTAAAAGGAATTTATGATTTATATGAATTACCTGATCGTATTAATCAAAAACCTTTACCCCATGTTGAAATTGTGGATATGATTCAACAGACACGTCAACACAATTATTCTTTGTTTTCTATTCCAATGAAACAAAGTATTCAAACAACCATTGATAAAGGAGAACAAGTGATTCTTTTATTAAATAAAAGAGGTTATGCTACATATGTACAATGTCAAGATTGTGGTGAAGTTTTGAAATGTCCTCATTGCGATGTTACATTAACTGATCATCGTAGTGAACATAAATTAAAATGTCATTATTGTGAATACATGATAGATTATCCTCGTGTATGTCCTCATTGTGGATCAACTCATTTTAAAAGTATAGGATATGGAACGCAAAAGATTGAAGAAGAAATAGAAAAGTTATTTCATGGAGCGAAAGTTTTACGTTATGATGTAGATACAACTCGTCAAAAAAATGGACATTTGAAATTATTGGAAAAATTTAGAAATAAGGAAGCCAATATTTTGTTAGGTACTCAAATGATTGCGAAAGGATTAGACTTTGAAGATGTGACATTTGTTGGTGTTTTGAATGCAGATTTGAGTTTAAATGTTCCAGATTTTCGTGCCAGTGAACGTACTTTTCAACTGTTATGTCAAGTATCTGGACGTAGTGGGCGTGGACAGAAACAGGGACATGTGATTATTCAAACTTATAATCCTGATCATTATGCGATCACTTGTGCAGCGAAGCATGACTATGTGTCTTTTTTTCATCAAGAAATGAAATATCGTCAAGTAGCTAAATATCCACCATATTGTCATATGGTCAGTATATTGATTCAATCTAAACAAGAAAAGTGGATTCATCAAGTGGCTATGGATGTGAAAAATTATTTACAGACGCATAGTCATCAAACCATCATATTGGGTCCCGCTAAAAGTACAATTTATAAAATGCAGGATATTTATCGTGAACGTATTTTAGTGAAGTTTTTAAACTCAAAAGATATCTATGAAGCATTAAATAATATCAATGATTATTATAATAAACAACAAAAAGGAAAGGTGAGAATTGTCTGTGATTTTAATCCGTATTCACAGATATAATTATGGAAAGACAATTAGCATTAGAAATACTATTGAAATTCAAACAGGAACAAAGTTATCTGAATTTAACGATCAATCATTATTTTCAACGTTATTCATTGACTAGACAACAAAAAGATTTGATTACACGTATTGTTTATGGAACAGTTCAAAATATGTTGTTGTTGGAATATATCTTAAAGCCTCATTTACATATGCGTGTAAAAGCATTTGAAAAGATGCTTTTATTGATGAGTCTTTATCAACATGAAATGATGGATGCTATTCCAGATTATGCGATTATCAATGAAGCTGTAGAATTGGCTAAAAAGAAAAAGGGGATGAAAACATCACGTTTTATTCATGGTGTTTTACAAAATGTATTTCAATCTTCCTATCAGCTTGATGATTTACCACCATTAGAAAGACTATCTATAGAAACAAGTCATCCTTTATGGCTTGTTAAAATGTTGAATAAACAATATGGTGATAAAGAAACAAAGCGTATCTGCCATGCTTTTTTAGAAGTTCCTCGCCACTGTGCCAGAGTGAATACCCTTTTGATTTCACGTGAGGAATTGTTGAAAGATAATCATTGGCAAAAAGCTGACTTATCACCAGATGGTCTTTATTATACAGGACATCATATTGCCTCCAGCGAGGCTTTTCAAAAAGGTTATGTCACAGTTCAAGATGAATCCAGTCAGCTTGTGGCACGATTATTGAATCCTTCAAAACAAGATTATGTTTTGGATATGTGCTGTGCACCGGGCAGTAAAACAACGCATTTAGCGATGTTAATGAACAATCAGGGATGTATTGAAGCATATGATTTATATGAACATAAAATTCATCTGGTAGAAAAGCAGTTGACACGTTTACATGTTCAAAATGTGAAAACACATGTGGGAGATTCAACCACTTTAATGCAGGTGTATCCTCAAGAAACATTTGACAAGATTTTATGTGATGCACCATGCAGTGGTTTAGGCGTTTTAGCAAGAAAACCAGAAATCAAGTATCATGACAGTTCATCTATGGATGAAATTATGGTGATTCAAGAAAAATTGTTAGAAAATGCATATTTTTTATTGAAAAAAGGTGGTAATATTGTATATAGTACCTGTACAATCAATAAAAAAGAAAATGAAAAACAAATAGAAAAATTCATAACGAAGTATCCTGATATGAAAAAAAGAAAAGAAGTGACCATTTTACCATATCAGTATCATAGTGATGGTTTTTATATGTGTCTATTAGAAAAGGAATGAAAATATGAAATTAATTTATGATTATACCCAAGACCAAATGATTGAAGAATTTTTAGAACTTGGAGAAAAGAAATTTAGAGCGACACAAGTCTTTGAATGGTTATATCGTCAAAATGTGCAATCATTTGAACAAATGAATAATCTATCATTAAGTTTAAGAGAAAAACTCTCTTTAACTTATCGTATAGGACCTTTAAAGATAGAAGAAAAACAGGTTTCACAGGATGGAACTATTAAATATCTTTTGCAATTATCTGATGGTGGTTTTATTGAAACAGTATTAATGGTTCATGATTATGGCAGAAGCCTTTGTGTGACAAGCCAATTAGGATGTAATATGGGGTGTCGTTTTTGTGCCAGTGGTTTATTGAAGAAACAAAGAAATTTAACAGCTGGTGAGATGGTTAACCAAGTTTTAACGGTCATGAATGATACTCAAGAAAGAATCAGTCATGTTGTGGTGATGGGGACAGGAGAGCCTTTTGATAATTATGATGCGGTGATGGACTTTGTACGTATTATCAATCATCCTAAAGGTTTAGTAATCGGAGCTAGACATATCACCATTTCTACATGTGGTTTATGTGATGCGATTGAGCGTTATAGTCATGAAGGTATTCAAACCAATCTGGCTATTTCTTTACATGCACCAAATGATGAATTAAGAAATCAGCTGATGCCTATTAATAAACGTTATCCAATGGATGTTTTAAGACAATCTATTGTTGATTATATTCAAAAGACGAATCGTCGTGTGACTTTTGAATATATTCTTTTAAGAGGGGTTAATGATGAATTGAAACATGCCAGACAACTGGCACATTATATTAAAGGGCTTAATGCTTATGTTAATTTAATTCCTTATAATGCGGTGGATGAGCATGGTTATCAGCAATCATTACCACAGGATGTAGAAGCTTTTAAAAGTGAACTGTTACGATTAAAAATCAATGTGACATTGCGTAAAGAACATGGACGAGATATAGATGGGGCATGTGGACAGTTACGTGCCATGAAAGTAGGTGAACAATCATGCAGATCATAGTGAAAAGTGATATAGGACGTGTGAGAAAAGTGAATCAGGATGATGTTCGTTTTTATCAGAAAAATGAAAATGAATGTCTGGTAGTTCTTTGCGATGGCATTGGTGGACATAATGCTGGAGAAATTGCTTCAAAGATGGTTTGTGATGATATTATTGAAAATTATCAAAATCAAGGGACTTTAAAAGATGAAAAAAGCATTCATGATTGGATGCTTTCAGCGATTTTACATGCACATCAAATAGTGGAAGATAAAAGTCATGAAGCCCAAGAATATGAAGGCATGGGAACAACGATTGCTCTTGTTTTATATGTGAATCATCAAGTTTATATTTCTCATGTTGGAGATTCCCGTGTTTATTATGTCTGTGATGAATTAAAACAGTTGACAAAAGATGATACTTTGGTGAATGTTCTGGTTGATTCGGGAACAATTTCTCAAGCAGAAGCAAAAATTCATCCGCAAAAGAATATCTTATTACAGGCTGTAGGAGTCAGTGATGCTTTGAATCCTTCTTTTATCCAGACACAGCTTGATGATGGTATGATATTGGTTTGTTCTGATGGTTTATATAATTCTTTGAGTGATGAACAAATCTTAAATATATTACATTCATCCAAAGATATGGATGAAAGAGCGTGTCAATTGATTGATACAGCCAATACATATGGTGGACAAGACAATATCAGTTTTGCACTTATTATCACAAAAGGAGTTGTTGATTTATGAGTTTAGTCAATAAGACAATAGCTGGACGTTATCAATTAAAAAGACTCATTGGACAGGGTGGTATGGCGGATGTCTATGAAGCTGAAGACTTGATTTTGGGGCGAACAGTCGCTGTCAAAATCATGCGTTCTTCATTAACGGGAGATCCTGTTTATGTGACACGTTTTCATCGTGAAGCCAGTGCTGCAGCTGCTTTGTCACATAAAAACATTGTGGAAATATATGATGTCGGTGATGAAAAAGATGACTATTATATTGTCATGGAATATGTACCGGGACAGACATTAAAAGAATTGATTCATAAACGTGGAGCATTGCATTATGTAGAAGCTGTTGATATTATGAAACAAGTTGTCAGTGCAACAGCCAAAGCACATGCGATTGGGATTATTCATCGTGATTTGAAACCACAGAATATTATGGTTACAGATAGTGGTGTTGTAAAAATTGGTGATTTTGGAATTGCTTCTATTCAGTCATTATCACAGGTAACACAGACTGATACCATTATGGGTTCGTTGCATTATCTGGCTCCAGAAATTGCAAGAGGAGAAAAGGCAACAGCTCAAAGTGATATTTATGCTTTAGGTATTGTTTTTTATGAATTGTTAAGAGGGGAAGTTCCTTTTAATGGTGAATCACCTGTCAATATTGCTTTAAAGCATATGCGTGATGAAATTCCTTCTGTTCGTGCTTTTAATCCGTCAATACCTCAATCTGTTGAAAATATCATCATGAAAGCCACAGCAAAAAATATAAAAGATCGTTATTTGAGTGCTTCAGATATGTTGGATGATTTAAATCATTGTCTTGAAGCTGAACATATGAATGATGAAAAAATAACTTTTGATTATCAGGAAGATGAAGATTTAGCGACTATTGTTGCTGATGATAAAGACTTCTTTACACAAACACATACACATTTACCGATTGAGGAAGAAAAAGAGGAGAAACCATCTTCACGTTCACATAAGAAAATGGTGATGATTATAGGGGCCAGTGTGGTTGCTGTTTTGGTTATTTTGATGGCTCTTTACTTCTTTGTGATGAAACCATCTCAATCATTTGAAATGCCTGATGTGTTGAATTTAAATAAAGATGAAGCTGTGACTTTGTTGGAAGAAAAAGATTTGAAAGTATCAGACAATATTACTTATGAATTGAGTGATGATGTTGAAGAAGGAAAGGTTATTTCCAGTGATCCTGTCGCAAGAACACAGGTTAAAAAAGGAGATGAAGTCAGTCTTGTTGTATCATCAGGACAATATATTGTCATAGAAAATTATGTTGGAAAAGACTATGATAGTGTTGCTTCACAACTAGAGGATTTAGGCTTTGATGTAAAAAAAGAAGAAAAGATTGATGAGAAGTCCAAAGGAACAATTTTGGAACAATCATTAGAAGTTGGTAAAAAAATAGATCCTAACAGTGATGATAAATCTATTACTTTGACTGTATCTCAAGGATATAGTGCGGTTGTTCCTAATGTTTATGGTCAAGATATTCAAAAAGCCAAAAGTATTTTAGAAGAAGCAGGATTTGTTGTGGAATTAAATGTTTTAGATCCGCCAACTTCTGTTGAAGAAATAAAAACAATGAAAATCAATGTTGTTGAAAGACAATCTTTAGATGCTTTTACAACAGTTTATAAAAAAGGAGAAAAAATTACATTGGATTATTATAATACCAAACCAGAGATTCCTGAAACACCAGCTGAAAACACGCCAACAACACCTGAAACCAATACTCCTGCCACTTCACAGCCAAGTGAAAATCAAACCATAACAAATCAGTGAGGTTGAATGATGCAAAAAGGACAAATCATTAAGGCACTTGCTGGATTCTATTATGTACAATCTCAAGGACAGATTTATCAATGTAAGGCACGTGGGAAGTTTAGAAAGGATGCTTTAAAACCATTAGTTGGTGATTATTGTGAGTTTTCTATTGAAAATGAGGTTGAAGGATATATTTTAAAATTATTGCCACGACACAATAGTTTGATTAGACCACCTATCAGTAATGTAGATCAGGCTTTACTTGTTTTTTCAGCCAAAGAACCTGATATGAATCTTTTGTTGCTGGATCGCTTTTTGATCTTGATTGAGCATTTGCATATTCATCCTGTCATTTGTATTTCAAAGATGGATTTGGCTGATGAAAAACATATTCATGAATTATTGAAACCTTATGAAGATGCTGGATATCAAGTCATTTATGTGAGTTCAAAACAGGAACAGGGTATTGAAATAGTAAAAAAGATTTTTAAAGATCGCATAACAGTTGTTACAGGGCAAAGTGGTGTTGGAAAATCTAGTTTATTGAATGCTTTGGATATTCATTTACAGATTGATACCAATGAAATTTCTAAAGCATTGGGACGTGGTAAACATACGACAAGACATGTAGAACTGATTTCTATGTATGGTGGTTATGTGGCTGATACACCGGGATTTTCATCATTGGAATTACAAATTGATCCAGTTGATCTGGCACATAGTTATCATGATTTTGAACAACTTTCTAAGCAATGTAAATTTAGAGGTTGTCTACATGAAAGTGAACCTCATTGTGCCATCAAAGAAGCTGTTGAAGCGGGGACAATTTCTTCACTTCGTTATGAACATTATTTAACATTTTTAAAAGAGAGTAAATTATTAAAGGAGAAAAAATATGGTTAAGGTTGCACCTTCGGTTTTATCAGCTGATTTTGCTGAATTAAAAAAAGATTTGGATTCCATCAAGAATTGTGGAGCTGATTGGATTCATTATGATGTCATGGATGGACATTTTGTTCCTAATATTTCTTTTGGTTATAGTATTTTAAATGATATTTCTCAAGTAACAGATTTGTATCTTGATGTTCATTTGATGATTGAAAATCCCATGAAATATGTAGATGAATTTATCAAAGCTCATGCTTCATCAATTACTGCTCATATAGAAGCATTTTCTAATGAACAAGATATTCGTGCTTTCATTCAACATGTTCATCATCATGGAGTCAATGTGGGATTAAGTATCAAACCAGCAACACCTGTTGATACATTGATACCTTTTTTAGATGATTTGGATCTTGTTTTGGTAATGAGTGTTGAACCAGGTTTTGGTGGACAGAAATTTCAGGAACAGGCTATTTCAAAAATTGAACAGCTTGACCAGTTGCGTCAAGAGCGTTCTTATTTGATTGAAGTTGATGGTGGAATTAATGCCACAACAGGAATGTTATGTCGTCAAGCTGGTGTAGATGTTCTGGTTGCGGGAAGTTATGTTTTTCAAGCTGAAAATAGAAAGGAAGCTATTGAATCACTCAAATGAAAATAGGTATTTATGGAAGTATTGATGTAGGTCCTGTTCATGATCGCACTATTGATTATATTGCTGTGGATCGTGGCGTTGAACATCTTTATCATCAAGGGATTACACCGATTATCGCAATCGGTGATATGGATTCTCTTGATAATGAACAACTTTTAGATCAATTAAAGATTCAGCGTTATTCTTCTATTAAAGATGATACGGATACAGCTTTGGCTTTGCAGTATGCAATTGATCATGGTTATCATACGATTGACTTATATGGTGTAACACATCAAAGAATGGATCATTTTATGGCTGTTTTATGCTTATTAGAAAAATATCAGGAGTATGCGATAACAATCTATGATGAATGGAATAAAATCTATGTTTTAAAACCGGGACAGCATTATATTTTTAAGGAACATTATCATTATTTTTCATTATTTGCTTTTGATGAAAGTATTATCACTTTATCTCATTGTTATTATCCATTAAATCAATATCATTTAAAAAGAAATGATCCACTATGTGTTTCTAATCAAATGGATGGAGAATATGCTGTTATTGAAAATAGTCAAACAATACTTTGTATTCAATCACAATCATAAAAGGAGGGGTGAGTATGTATCAGATTGTCACAGATGGTTCATGTGATTTAGAACAATCACTTGTTGATCAATATCATTTAGAAGTCGTTCCATTTTATATAACGATTGATGGTGTTCATCATCAAAAAGAAAAAGAAGACATTAAAGTTCATGAGTTTTATCAATATATGGTTGATCACAAAGATGTGTTTCCAAAAACATCCATGCCTTCTATTGAAGACTATATACAGACATTTACGAAAATATTAGATCAACAAAAAGATATTATATGTATTTGTATTACAACAAAGTTTTCTGGTTCTTACAACAGTGCAATGAATGCTAAAATGATGCTGGAAGAACAATATCCTAATCAACGTATCACAATCATTGATGCGACTGTTAATACGGTATTACAGGGATTGCTAGTTATTGAAGCGGCTCAAATGCAAATGGCAGGATTGTCATATGACGAAGTTGTTCAAAAAATTGAAGATATTAAATTTTCAGGACGTATTTTCTTTACAGTAGGGAATTTTGAATATTTAATTCATGGTGGAAGAATTGGAAAAGTCGCTGGAGTTGCTGCTAAAACATTAGGCATTCGTCCTTTGATTGTTTTACATGATGGTGAAATTTTCGCTATGGGAGTGACACGTGGGAGAGAGAAATCAAAAAAGAAAGTTATTGAAAAAACAATTCAGTATTTTCAAGAACAGCATTTATCACCCCATGAATATCGCTTCTGTGTAGGTTATGGCTATGACCAAAAAGAAGGAGAAGATTTTAAGGACAAACTTCAGGAAAGTCTGATTCAAGCTTTTCCGGATTTTCATGAACCGATTATGATTCAACAAATTGGCGCAACCATTGGTGTTCATACAGGACCTTATCCTATTGGTGTAGGTATTTTAAAGAAATATGATCTTTAGGAATGATTCCTAAAGATTTTTTTATTCATATTTTAGCACTTTGGTGTTGACAGTGCTAAAAAACGTGATATACTATAGTTAGCACTTGGGATATATGAGTGCTAAAGGAGTGATAGATATGAATATTGAAAAATGGACGACAGCCATGCAGGAAGCGATGCAAAAAGCCATGCAACAAGCTTTAGGTATGTCTTGTCAAGTTGTGGATGTAGAAGATTTTCTATTGGCTTTATTAGAGGATACAAGTGGTATTTTATATCGTGTTCTTTCTAAGGCTCATGTGGATATTCAACAATTGACAACATTTTTAAGAAATAAACAACAACAAAAACCAAGAGTTGGTGGTATTGATGAAAGTCAAATGAGAATTTCTTATGATCTAAATCAATTACTGATAAAAGCTCAAAAAGTAATGAATGATTATAAAGATGAATATACCAGTGTAGAACATTTGATTATGGCAATGTTTGAAGTGCAATCAACATTTATACAGGATTTGATTAGACAATATCACTTAAATAAAAAAGAATTAGAAAAGATTATTCAGGAAATGCGAGGTGGAAATATGGTTAATAATCCTCAACCAGAAAATCAATATGAAGTTTTAACAAAATATGGTAGAGATCTTATTCAAGATGTTAAGGATGGAAAATTAGATCCTGTTATTGGTCGTGATGAAGAAATTAGACGTGTGATTCAAATCTTATCACGTAAAACAAAAAATAATCCTATTTTGATAGGTGAACCTGGTGTTGGGAAAACGGCTATTGTGGAAGGATTGGCATGGCGTATTTTTAAAAATGACGTGCCTGTCAGCTTGCAAAATAAGACGCTTTATGAACTTGATTTAGGAGCTTTGGTAGCAGGTGCTAAATATCGTGGTGAATTTGAAGAAAGATTAAAAGCTGTATTAAATGAAATTAAAAAATCTGAAGGAAATATCATTTTATTCATTGATGAGATTCATCAGCTTGTAGGTGCTGGAAAAACAGATGGAGCTATGGATGCAGCTAACTTATTGAAACCAATGTTAGCACGTGGGGAACTTCATTGTATTGGAGCAACAACGCTAGATGAGTATCGTATGTACATTGAAAAAGATGCTGCCTTAGAAAGACGTTTCCAAAAAGTTCAGGTTGATGAACCAGATAGTGACGATACAATTGCGATTTTACGTGGTTTAAAAGATAGCTTCGAATCTCATCATGGTGTACAAATTACTGATAGTGCTATTGTGGCAGCTGTGAATATGAGTGAACGTTATATTACTGATCGTTTCTTGCCAGATAAGGCTATTGATTTGATTGATGAAGCATGTGCATCTGTACGTATGGAAATTGATTCTTTACCAGAAGAATTAGATGTTATCACAAGAGAAAAGAATCGTTTGGAAATGGAACGTATTTCTATTGAAAAAGAAGATAAAAATGCAGATAATGAAAAACGTCTAGATGAAATTAAGAGTCGTATTGCTTCATTAGATGAACAAGTCACAGGTTTAACAGATAAATGGAAAGAAGAAAAGAAGGCTTTAGATCATATTAAAGAATTAAAAGATCAAAAAGTGAGATATGAAGCACTTAAAGATAAATATGAAACTGAAGGTAATTTAGAAGAAGCTTCAAAAATCAAGTATGAAACATTACCTCGTATTAATAAAGAAATTGCTGATTATCAATCACAAGAGTCTGATGATGCTTTATTACAGGAAAAAGTAACAGTTGATACAGTCAGTGAAGTTATTGCTAGATGGACAGGTATTCCTATTCATAAATTGATGGAATCTGAAAGAGAAAAATTATTACATCTTGATGATACTTTAAGAAAAAGAGTTATTGGACAGGATGAAGCGATTGAAAAAATCTGTGATGCTATTTTAAGATCACGTGCTGGAATCAATGATGAAAACCGTCCAATTGGTTCATTTATGTTCTTGGGTCCAACTGGAGTAGGAAAAACAGAAGTTGCCAAAAGTTTAGCAGAACAATTATTCGATAGTGAAAAGAATATTGTCCGTATTGATATGAGTGAATATATGGAGAAATTTAGTGTTTCTCGTTTATTAGGAGCTCCTCCAGGTTATGTTGGATATGAAGAAGGTGGACAATTAACAGAGGCTGTTAGACGTGCACCATACAGTATTGTTTTATTAGATGAAATTGAAAAAGCCCATCCAGAAGTCTTTAATGTGTTATTACAAGTCTTAGATGATGGTCGTATTACAGATTCTAAAGGTAATGTTGTTAGCTTCAAAAATACAATCATTATTATGACATCTAATATTGGCTCACAATATTTATTACAAGGTAATAATGAAGAAACAAGACATGAAGTTGAAATGGAGTTAAAAGCTCATTTTAAACCAGAATTCTTGAATCGTATTGATGAAATTGTCATGTTTAATTCATTAGATAATCAAGTTGTTTATAAGATTATTGATAAATTTATTGCTCAGCTTTCTAAACGTCTAGAACAACAAAATATATCAGTTCAAGTGAGTGACGGGGCTAAAAAAGAAATTGCAAGAGAAGGTTTTGATCCTACTTTTGGAGCGAGACCACTTAAACGTTTCATTCAGGGGCATATTGAAACATTAGTTGCTAAAGAAATGATTAAAGGAACGATTCAAAAAGATGATCATATTGTCATTGATTATCAAAATCAACAATTTATTATTAGAAAGTCATAAGATTGAAAGGTTAGTAGAGGTAAACTGTACCCTGTAAAATGGACAGTTAAATAAAAAGGTATCACTCTAAAATGTGATGCTGAATATTTAACCGACTCTGTTTTACAGGGTCTTTTATTTTGCTTATAATATGATTTGATGAAAGGATTGATTGGAATGGGTGTAAACTATTTTACTGATGAACAAATTAAAATACTCAAGGATAATCCATATATTGAAAAAATATCTTACAAAAGCATTAAATACTCCCAAAAGTTTAAAATGGAGTTCTGGTCACGCTATTCACAAGGAGAAGCCCCTTCTTCCATACTTTCTTCCTTTGATATTGATCCACATATTCTTGGACCAAAACGCATAAGTAATATTGTTCAACGAATAAAGAAGGAAGCAGAACGCTTAGAAGGATTTGAAGATACCAGAAAACACAATGCAGGTCGCCCTAGAACAAGAGACATGTCCCCCGAAGAAAAGATTGCTTATCTTGAACATAAGATTGCCTATCAAAAACAGGAAATAGAGTTTCTAAAAAAAATAAGATCACTGGAGAGGGAAGCCTATTGGAAACTGCAGAAGAAAAATACAAAATCATCGAAGAAATGATTTCTCGAGATGACAATCTTCTCAACATTACCAGATTATGTGAAATTGCAGAAGTTTCCAGAAGTGGCTTCTACAACTGGAAAAATAACTGCAATAAGCGTCAGCAGAAAGAACAGCGGGACAAGAACGATTTTGAACTCATATTGAAGGCATATCAGTACAGAGGATATGATAAAGGAGCAAGAAGCATTCACATGCATCTGCTGCACATGGGAGTAAGGATGAATATCAAAAAAATAAGGAGGCTCATGAAAAAATATGGACTTTTCTGCAAAATAAGAAAAGCCAATCCATATAGAAGAATGGCAAAAGCAATAAAAACAAATAATATTGCCCCCAATGTTGTCAATCGTGATTTCATACAGGAGCCAAGAATAGTCATATTAACCGATATTACATATCTCTTTTATGGGAAAGAAAAAAGAAAAGCATATCTATCGGTCATGAAGGATGCATTTACCAATGAGATACTATCATATGTTGTCAGCGAATCATTGGAGATTGACTTTGTGTTAATGACTGTAAAACAACTGTTTGAAAAGCATGGAGCGACAATCAAAACAAACAAGACGATATGCCATAGCGACCAGGGCATTCATTACACCAGTATAGATTTTCAAAAGCTGCTCAAGGACAAAGGATTGAGGCAATCAATGT
This sequence comes from Massiliimicrobium timonense, assembly GCF_042850985.1. Lineage (GTDB taxonomy): Bacteria > Bacillota_I > Bacilli_A > Erysipelotrichales > Coprobacillaceae > Allocoprobacillus. The sequence continues at coordinate 1,472,611 of NZ_AP031415.1, read as the reverse complement.
CAAGAAGGGGCAACTGCTGGGATAATGCACCACAGGAATCCTTTTTTGGTCATATGAAAGATGAAATAGATATAAGCAGGTGCAACACTTTCAATGACCTTAAAGCAGTTATAGATGATTATATAGATTACTACAATAACGAAAGGTATCAGTGGGACCTGGCAAAACTGTCACCTTCAGAATATTATCAGTACTGGCTGTCAGATATATATCCAATAGATATAAAAAAATGATACTATTCAAAAATAGTATCATCATATTGAAAACGCATCATATCATGATATTGGTTTCTTTCATCCAAGAGTTCTTCTTCAAGGTCAATATTAAGCTGAGATTCAAAACGGGTCTGCATATCAATCATCTGATAGGATAAGACTTCACATTGATTTTCAAGCCAGAAGATATATTCGCGAGTGGACATGAACTTATAACCATCAGTGTAGGACTGATAGTCCTGACTGAAAAGATCCTTAAGCTCACTAATGGTCATAAGCACAGTTGACACATCGAAATCATTGTGGAAAACATTGAAAAGCTGTTCCTCGTTCCAAAAGGAATCTGAGAAATCGGCGAGTTGACAGGATGTGTTAAGTGAAGGAAAAGCAATCCAGTTATAATAGACACCTTTAGAAAGGATTCCTTCAATAACATTACCATTTCTGTTGACCTTAAATTCAATACAGTTGTCATACTTGACACAAACAAGTTTAAACTTTTTAGAATCATTAAAAATATACATAATCATCTTAAACACAAAGCCACTGATCTTGACCAGTGGCTTAAGACTGTGTCATTCCTCCTTGACACAATCATATAAGATAATATTCGTTAAAAATATACCTTTTTATTTAATTGTCCTTGACATAGGGTACACTTTAAGGATTGACTTTACTAATCTTTTTTTCTTTTTATATTCAATAAAATGTGTTAGAATAGCGAAAGGAGGAAGTTATGCAAAGATATTTTATAGATGCCAAAAACATAGAGGGGTCATATATACATATTGATTCTTATAATCATAAACATATGCAACGTGTGATGCGTTATCGTTCAGGTGATCAGGTAATTTGTATTTTACCAGATCAGCATGTTTACATATATGAAATCGTAAATATTGATAAAGGAATTCTTAGACAAAAAGAAGAATTGTTGGAAAATAATGAATTGGATGTTCAAGTGACTTTAATTTATGGATTACCAAAAAATGATAAATTTGAATGGGTACTACAAAAAGCAACTGAATTAGGAGTCACAAGAATTGTTCCTTTTTTATCCAAGCGTAGTATTATTAAAACAGATGCGAAAACTTTTGATAAAAAAAGAGAACGTTATTTACGTATCTTAAAAGAAGCCAGCGAGCAGTCCTGTCGTCAAAAAATACCAGAATTGACTTCATTAATAACATTATCTCATTTACAAGATTATGTTAGTGACATCAATCTGGTGGCTTACGAAGAAGAAAGTCGTCAAGGAGAACATCAAACATTTGCAAAAGCACTACAAAAAGATTATCAGACATTGACGATTGTTGTTGGACCGGAGGGTGGTTTTGATGAAAGTGAGATTGCTGTGATGAAAGCGGCTGGATTTGAAACATGTGCCTTAGGGAAAAGAATTTTACGTAGTGAAACAGCACCATTGTATATGTTAAGTGTGATTGGTTTTAGTAGGGAGTTGATGTCGTCATGGGATTTATAGAAAGTTTAAATAAGATTGGAGTTCATATTCCTCTTTCACAGACTCAATTATATCTAGATATTGAAAACCATCGTTCGTTTTTAGAAAAGATGGGATTATCATCAAAGATCAAAACAGACTTTGATTTGTTTTCATATGAGATTATTTATCGTGGGTTACTCACAAAAAATAAAATTGAAAATATTTATGAAGCTTTTTTAAATCAGCATTATGATTTGTTGGATTATTTAAACTATGATGAAAAACAGAAGATGTTTAATAATGATATTGCTGATGTTTTAAAAGAAGCACCACATTTTGTTGACTCACAAAGTCAGGTGACGATTTATATTCCTTATCTGGAACCATTTGTGAATCAACGCTATACGCATGATTATCAGATGTTGCTTTTAAAACAGCATCGTGAATATATTCAAAATTTTCAAGTTAATCTACAAACACCGATAGATATGTATGGTTATCATATTTTTCGTACAGCATTTACATCTTTACAAAATGTCTATGAAGATCAACGTCACATTTGTTTATATTTTGATCCATTGAAAACCATTTATATCTTTAAAAAAGATAATCATGAATTGATGAATAAAGTCATTATTCAAGATGAACATGCTCATAAAGATGCTCATTTAGAAGATGTTAAAAAGATTGCAGATGCTATTGAAAATTATCAATATCGTGACTGTCTGGAAATACTCAAAGATTTAGAATATATTTCTTTAAAGAATTATAAGAAAATTATAAAAAAATATAAATAGAAAGGATATTTATGAAAAAAGTTGCTTTTTTAACACTTGGATGTAAAGTCAATACTTATGAATCAGAAGCGATGTTAAAGCTGTTTCATGAAGCTGGATATGAAAATGTTGATTTTAAAGACAAGGCAGATGTTTATGTGATTAATACCTGCACTGTAACGAATACTGGTGATTCAAAATCACGCCAGATGATTCGTAAAGCCATCCGTCAAAATCCTCAGGCAATAGTTTGTGTTGTTGGCTGCTATAGTCAAGTAGCCAGTGAGGAAGTGGCTCAAATTGAAGGTGTAGGAGTCATTTTAGGAACACAGTTTAGAAATCGTATTGTTGAGTTTGTAGAAGAATATCAACGCTCTCATCAAACAGTCATCCATGTTGAAGATGTCATGACATTATCTCGTTTTGAAGATTTGGATATTGATGAATTCACAAGAAATACACGTGCTTTTTTAAAGATTCAAGATGGCTGCAATAATTTTTGTACTTATTGTATTATTCCTTATGCCAGAGGAAGGATTCGTTCAAGAGATAAGGATAGTGTTTTACAACAGGCTCAAAAATTAGTTAATCATGGTTTTGTTGAAATTGTCTTAACAGGTATTCATACAGCTGGGTATGGTCAAGATTTTGAAGATTATAGCTTTTATGATTTATTAGTTGATTTAACAACCCAAGTTAAAGGATTAAAAAGATTACGTATTTCATCTATTGAAATGAGTCAGATTACACATGAAATCATTGATTTAATAGCAACTTCACCTGTTATTGTTGATCATTTACATATTCCTATTCAATCTGGATGTGATAAAATCCTTAAGAAAATGAATCGTCATTATACAACTGATGAATTTGCTCAAAAACTTCAAGAACTGAAAGAAAAATTACCAACACTTTCGATTACTACAGATGTGATTGTTGGTTTTCCGGGTGAAACAGAAGAAGATTTTCAAACGACATATCAATGGATTCAAAAGATGCATTTTAATCAATTGCATGTCTTTCCTTATTCTCCTCGTCGAGGGACTCCAGCTGCTAAAATGAAAGATCAGATTGATGGTCCAACAAAACATCAAAGAGTTAAGGCATTGATGGATTTATCCCATCAATTACAACATGAATTTGCCTTGAGTCAAATTGGAAAAACTTTAGAGGTTTTAATTGAAGAACCAGATGGTGAAAGTATGATTGGACATGCTTCTAATTATTTAAAGGTTAAAACAAACTTGCCTTTAAATTCTGTAGGGCATATATATCATGTATTGATTGAAGAATGTCAAGATACGATATTGATAGGAAGTGTTGTAAGTGAAAAAAATTAATGAATTATTTCCTGTTGATGAGGATTTTAAAGTTCAATCTATTCATAGTGATTCACGATATGTTGGAAAAGACTCTATTTTCTTTTGCATTGATGGATTAAGTGTTGATGGACATAAATATATTGAAGATGCTATTTTTCAGGGAGCAAAATGTATTGTTTATTCTAAACCTTTGACTTTTAAGCATAAAGATGTTTTATATATTAAGGTTGATAATGTCTTGGATGAATTGAATCGAGTGGCAGATTTATTTTATGATCATCCTAGCTATAAGATGACTGTGATTGGTGTCACGGGTTCAAGTGGTAAAACCATTGTAGCTTTAATGATTAAAAATGCTTTGTCACAGTTTTTAAAAATGGGTTATATTGGAACGAATAATATTGAATATGCCGGGATTATTGAACAATGTCCTTATACAACACCGGAAACAATTTTTTTACAAAGACATTTAAGTGATATGGTTAAAAAAGATGTCAAAGGTGTCACATTGGAAGTATCCAGTCATGGATTGGCTTTAAAAAGAGTGGATAGTGTTCATTTTGATATTGGTATTTTTACCAATGTTTATGAAGAACATCTTGATTTTCATGGAACAATGGAAAATTTAATGGCATCTAAAGCAAAACTGTTTTCATTGATTGATGAAAAAGGTTATGCCATATTAAATACTGATGAAGTCCGTTTTTATAATCTGGTTAAAGACCAGATTAAATGCCATATTTTGACTTATGGTATTGAACATAAAGCGGATATCATGGCGAGAAACATTGAAGTTTTTATTGATCATAGTGAGTTTGATGTACAGGTGCATGATGAATTAAAACATGTATCAGTAGGTGTTTTGGGGCGTTTTAATATTTCTAATGTTTTAGCTGTCATGACGGCTTTATTGGCTTTAGAAATGCCTCTTTCCCAAGTGATTGATAGGGTTGAACATATTTCCGGTGTAGATGGACGTATGGAGCTTTTACAACATCCTTATCCATTTCATGTTATTGTGGATTACTGTCAACATGTCAAGAGTTATGAAAAAGTGTTTCAGTTTGCTCAGCAAGTTAAAAAAGACGGACGTATCATTGCAGTCTTTGGAGCACCGGGAAAGAAGAATTATAATAAGCGTCAAAAGATTGGAAAACTTGCAAATCAATACTGCGATCAAGTGATTTTGACAGCTGAGGATAATCGTGACGAAGATATTCAAGATATTTGTCTGGATATACAAAAATATATCGAAAAACCTGTCAGTGTGATTATTGAAGATCGTCGCATCGCTATTGAACAGGCTATTGAAATTGCCAATCGACATGATATTATTTTGATTCTTGGGAAAGGACATGAACAGTTTATGGCTTCGGCTATTGGTAATGATCCTTATCCTGGAGATAAATATGTTGCTTTAGAAGCAATCAATAAAATTTTTAAAGGAGAAGAAGACAATGGAAAAGAAATGGAACAAATTGATTGATCACACATTATTAAAAGCAAATGCTTCAAAAAATGATATTACAAAGTTATGTGATGAGGCAATGCAATATGACTTTGCATCTGTTTGTGTGAATCCAGTATGGGTATCATACTGTGCTGAATATCTTAAAGAAAGTGATGTTCGTGTTTGTACAGTGATTGGATTTCCACTAGGAGCGAATACTTCCAAGGTGAAAGCTTATGAAGCCAAAATGGCAATTGAAGAAGGAGCTGATGAAGTGGATATGGTCATCAATATCGGTGCTTTAAAAGCTGGAGATATGGATACAGTTTATCAAGATATTCAAGCAGTTGTGGATGCCAGTCAAGGACATTGTGTAAAAGTGATTATTGAAACATGTTTATTAACGGATGAAGAAAAAGTTTTAGCATGTCAACAGGCTATGAAAGCCAAAGCAACGTTTGTAAAAACGTCAACAGGTTTTTCAACAGGAGGAGCAACAGTTCATGATGTAGCTTTAATGAAACAAACTGTTGGTGATCACTGTGAAGTTAAAGCCAGTGGTGGTGTCAAAACATTTGAAGATATGGAAGCAATGGTTAATGCTGGAGCATCACGTATAGGGACTTCATCAGGAATTTCTTTGATGAATTACGAATAAAGTACAAAAACGAAAAGAAACAGGTGTGAATTATATAAAAAAACTTGATTTTCTGTTATTATCAATGTATAATAACGCATGTATTTGGTATTAGTAAAGGGGGGAAGTTCAATATGGCAAAAACTGTAGTAAGAGAAAATGAATCATTAGATGATGCATTACGTCGTTTTAAAAGACAAGTTTCTAGAACAGGTACCCTTGCAGAAGCTCGTAAAAGAGAATTTTATGTTAAGCCTGGTTTAAAACGTAAAATGAAATCAGAAGCTGCTAGAAAAAATAAAGGTAAACAAAGATAAGAAGAACTTTTGGTTCTTCTTTTTTGTTTGATATCATATATTCCACTGAGGTGGTATTGTGCTGGTTATTGATAAAGATAAAATTTGTATCTATGATTATCATGAGGTTTTAATGATGGACTGTCATCTGTTTAAAATTCAAATGCAGGGCTATGATTTGATTGTGAGAGGAAAGGATTTACAGATGTCCTATTATGATGAAAAAGAGATACGTTTATGTGGATATGTGAAAGTGATTGAATATGCTGAAAATGGGGTATGATTATTATTGTATTGATGAATCGTTAATTTATCATTTATTAATATTTGCAAGAGATCATAAACTTCAATTATCTCATTTTCAAAAACATGATCATCAATTTTATTTTTATTTACCAGTATATCAAAGATATTATTTCAAAAAATGGACATATCCCTATCAATATATAAAAACAGAAGGATTATTAAAATATATCTTTTTGTTATCAAGACAACACTTAAATTTTATAGGTGTGCTTTTTTTCTTCATAAGTTTATTTATGAGTTCTTATCTTATTTTTGATATTCAAATTGATGGAACATTACCTCAAGTGAATCAAAGTATCAAAGAAACTTTAGAAAAAGAAAATATTACTTTTTTAAAACCGCTTCAAAGCTATGAACATTTAAATGACTTATTATTACAATTGAAAGATTTATATAAAAATCAAATAGAATATATGAATATTTATCAGACAGGAAGTGTCTTTCATGTCGAATATACAAAACGTAAACAAGATCATATAAAAAAAGAAGATTATCGTAATCTATATGCCAGTCAAGATGGAATGATTCAATCATTGGATGTGAAAAGTGGAAATATTATGGTCAAGAAAAATGATTATGTCAAAAAGGGAGATTTATTAGTTGAAAATACAATTATTTCTACTCAAAATAAAACGAAGATTATTCCTGTTGAAGGACATGTTTATGCCTATACTTTTCATCAATATGAAGCCAGTGTCAAAGATTTGAAACAAGATCAAGGAGATGTCTTTTATCAATTGTTGTTAAAGATTCGTAGTCAAATCCCTGCAGGAGCTCATATTGATAAAGAAAATGTTTTACAAATGACAAGAAATCGTAGTAAAATAACGTTAAAGATGCATTATACACTGATTGAAGATATTGCAGTTAAAGGAGAAAAGAATGAAGAAAATCTTAAAACTAGAAACATGCACGATGGATGAGATATCAAGACTTTTTGGTCGCCAAGAAGAAAACATACGTTTATTAGAAGAAGCAATGCAATGTGAACTTATTGTTCGTGGTGATGAAATCGTTATGGATAATACAGAAGAAAAGAATCAGCAGGTTGAAGATATGATTCGTACTTTACTGGCACTTGTCAAGCAGGGAAAGACAATTAGTCAAAGAGATATTATGTATTCTTTGAATCTGGCTAAAAATCATCAATTAAATATGATTGATGAACTTTACCAAATCAAAATTGCACGCACAACAAATGGAAAATTGATTTATCCTAAAACTCTAGGTCAAAAAGAATATTATCAGGCATTAAAACATAATGATGTTGTTTTTGGAATAGGACCGGCAGGAACTGGAAAAACATATTTAGCTGTTGTTTTTGCTGTACAGGCCTTAAAAAATAATGAAGTTCAAAAAATTATTTTAACAAGACCAGCTGTTGAAGCAGGTGAAAGCTTAGGATTTTTGCCTGGAGATTTAAAAGAGAAAGTAGACCCATATTTAAGACCGCTTTATGATGCATTATATGATATGCTTGGGCAGGAAAAAACAGAGCGTTATATTGAAAAAGGGATTATTGAAATTGCTCCATTAGCTTATATGCGTGGACGTACATTAGAAGACGCTTATGTGATTTTAGATGAAGCTCAAAATACGACTGATGCACAAATGAAAATGTTTTTAACAAGACTAGGTTTTCATTCTAAAATGATTATTACTGGTGATATTACACAAATCGATTTACCTAAAGGTGTTGTCAGTGGTTTAAAGAAAGCTTTGCATATATTAAAGGATGTTAAGGGTATTCGTTTTGTATATTTAACAGCCTTAGATGTTGTCAGACATCCGGTTGTTCAAAGAATTATTGAACGCTATGAAAATGATGAAAAGAATCATGATGATATAAACTGTTGATGATGTTCAACAGTTTTTTATTTAGAAAGAAAATGATAGGTAAATGCAATGAATATGTTATAATGGATATAAGAAACAAGAGATTCATTTAAAACAATTCAATGGTTTTGGATGCAGTTGAGGTATTTATAAAATAGAAACATTGAATCATTCACTTCTGAAAAAATAAAAATAATCATGTTGGATTTTACTTTAAACAATAGTCTTTTTTTAATCTTTAAAAGATCAAAATAATTTTAAAATTTGTGAACATTCAATTATATGATTTTTTAAACTTTTTTTATAAGTTGAATTTTATGGGGAATTTCAAATTAATAATATTTTAAAAATAGGAGGAATTGACAATGATACAAATTGAAAATATTTTATATGAAAAAGTGAAATCTGAAATATTAAAATGGGAAGCGACAGATATATATGCAATCTCATTTTTTGTGTATTCTAATGAATCATTTGAATATGAAAACTTTCACAATGTTCCTATATGGGATATAAGTTATAATACAGAAAGTGAGTGTAATGGGGCAGGCGATTATGATGAAGAAAGATGGAACTATGCTTTTTGGTTTATAGATGAAATATCTATCATCGATACAGAAGCAGATAATCCATATACACAAGCTTTGTATAAATGGTATAGTGAAAATGGTATTCAGAATATAGGTGAAGAGGATTATAATGCAAATTATGATGAAAAGGGATGTTACATTGGAAAAGGTCCAGTAGGTCTTTATGAGTTGGTTTGTATAGCTAAAAATGTTGCGAAAAGACTTCAAAAAGAAGGTTTTTTAGTAGAACATTTTGGTAAAGCTTTGCCTATTATTATCCATGATTATGAATATTCATGGTATCATTTAGAAGCAACAAAAGAAGCTAATATTCATGGAGAAGCTGATGTATTTTTAAAAGCTATAGGATTTTTAGATAATTTAGAAAGTGAAATGATGTCATTGTAACTTTTGCTATTTTTAACTGTTGATGATATTTCTTTGTGATGACGAAAAAATGATGTGATTATTCTCACTTTTAAAGTTGATGATTTCAAAAGTGAATATCAAAGAATGAAGTCATTAGGAATTGGGGAAGTTTCTCAAATAATGTATGTCAATGTACATAAACCTTACCATTATTTTAGTGTGACTGATCCAGATGGTCATGTTTTAGAGGTGACATATCAGTATGAAGGAGATGGTGTGATATGGGATTAATAGATAAGTTAAAAAAGAAAAAAACAGATCATATGTATTTGTATACAGATAAGGAATTGGATTTATATGAAAAATATATTGAAGAAACATTTGGTCATTTTCATGAGGTTTTTCATGAAATTGTGTCAACAGATATTCACTTAGACATTATTATTGTTCCACCAACAGACAAACGACCTTATTATAAATTAATAACAATGGGTATGGGAGCTTATCAAATGAATGTTCCAGATAGATTAAAACAATATGAGTTAGAAAGAGCAGAGCTGGTTTTATATCTTCCTGCGACATGGGATATTAACTCAAGCCAAGAAGAAGATTATTGGCCTATAAGACAATTAAAAATTTTAGCACGTTTGCCAATAGAATGTCATACATGGCTTGGCTATGGACACACTGTATCTTCTGATGAGGAAAATCCACCTTATGCAAGTAACACACAATTTTGTAGTATGATGTTAGTGGATGTTTATGATAAAGAGGGGCATGATTTGGATTTAAGAATGAAGACAAAAGGCAAAATTAATTTTTATCAGTTGTTTCCTCTTTATCAAGAAGAATTAGAATTTAAACAAAAACATAATGCTGAAACTTTGTTGAATTTGTTTGATGATGAAGATTTGATTCCGATCGTTAATATTCATAGAAGAAATTATGGTTGAGATTGTAAGTCACTATAAAAATATATATGCATTTATGATGAAGTATAAGCATTTTTAAAGTTATTCATTTTTATAAGTTTCATAGAGGAGAAGAATATAATGATAAGAAGAGAAGTCCATGATCATAAAAAACAGTATTTATCTTTATTGTTGTTGGCAGATGAACAAGAAGATATGATTGATTGTTATATTAATCAAGGAATAATGTATGTGTTAGAGGACCATTATGTCAAAGGAGAATGTGTTGTTGTTGATGTTGGTCATGGAATACTTGAAATAAAAAATCTTGCTATATTGCCAAAATATCAAGGCTTAGGATATGGTAAAATTTTGATTGATTATATCGCTGAAAAATATAAAGAAAAGTATTCTTTATTACAGGTGGGAACTGGCGACAGTCCTTTGACAATTCCATTTTATAAAAAATGTGGTTTTACGTATTCACATAAAATGTGGTTTTACGTATTCACATAAGATTGAAAATTTTTTTATTGATTATTATAATCACCCAATATTCGAAATGGGAGTACAGTTGAAAGATATGATTTATTTACAAAGAAAACTATAAAAATCATATTTTGATGTAATGATAAGCTATCAAATCTAAAAATAGTGATGTTGATTATCGGTGGTTTAACAGTTATAATATTTATATAAAAAAGGAGGGAAAGGCTGATGAGAAATCAAACAAGACAAATCCATTATAAAGCACTTCTTGTTGGAGCGTTAATTGGGTCTTTGATTGGTTTATATCTTTATAATATTGATATTTTATAAAAACAGATATATTTTTAATATGAAGATATAGTCCTTTTCAATAGTATAAACACATATAATAAAAAGTGATCAAAAAAGACCACTTTTATTTTTGTTTAAGATAATGTTTTAAAACTTTTAAATGAGCAGTAGAAACAGGAATTTGAGAAATATCTTCTAAATGATACATCGCATCATAAGGGCGAGAAAGAGTAAAATGATAAATATGCATATGCCAAGTACGATGGGTAAAAACATGTTTGACTTGTCCGTGATAAGAAACCAGTGATAAAGGAAGATGATATTGTTTTTCAAATTCTTCTATGAAGCGATAAGGGCTTTCTAATTCATATTGAATAAAGCCATATAAATTTTCCAATAATCCAGCTGGATTTTGAATCATAAGATACTGATCTTGGTAAGTGATAATTCCTGTTATGTAATTCAGTTCTTTGTGTTTTATATTTTTGATAGAGATGGGTAATACTTTTTGTTGTCCTATTTCCTTTGCTTTACAGAAAGAAACAATGGGACAATTTTGGCATTGAGGATTAAGAGGACGACAAATTGTTGCCCCTAAATCCATTAATCCCTGATTAAAAGCTGAAGCATCATATCCTATTAGTAATTCACTAACAATCTGTGCAATCTTTTTTTGTGTTTTTGCTAAAGCTATGTTGTCTTTTAAGGCATATAATCGTGAGATGATTCTTAAAACGTTGCCATCAATAGCTGGTGTAGACATGCCATAAGCAATAGAGCAAATGGCTCCAGCAGTATAAGGACCAATCCCTTTTAAATTTAAAATATCTTTGTAGGTTGTAGGAAATTGTCCATCAAAGTTCTCACAAATGAATTGTGCTGTTTCATGTATATGCTTGGCACGACGATAATAACCAAGTCCTTCCCATAATTTATAGACATCTTCCAGTGATGCTTTAGCTAGTTTATCTATTGTATCAAATGTTTCGATAAAGCGTGTATAATAAGGAATCACAGCTTCAGTTGTTGTTTGTTGTAACATAATTTCACTAATCCAGATATAATAAGGATTCGCTGTTTCGCGCCAAGGGAAATGACGATGGTTTTTATTGTACCATGTTATTAAATTGTTTTGTATATTCTTTTGCATCAAATCACCATGCGTATTATACTATAAAATATCTAAAAAAGAAAAGCATGTGATAAGTAGAATGTGAAAGTTTAAAAAGAAATAAACTTTTTTAACTGATATTTGATTATTAATGACTTTTGTTTATATATTTTGAAAAAACATGAGAAATGTGAGAAGACAATTAAAAAAATTGTACTTATCTCAAAAAAGTGATAAGATAGAAGAAAGAAAGGAGCAAGACTATGAAACTCATAATTGCAATTGTAAATAATGATGATAGTAATTCAGTTCAAACAGCATTAACTGAAGGTGGTTTCTTTGTAACAAAGTTAGCGACATCTGGTGGTTTTTTAAAGAAAGGGAATACAACTTTCTTTATTGGAACAAATGATGATAAGGTAGATCCAGCACTTGAGATTATTAAAGCTCATGCAAGAAAACGTGTGGAAAAAGAACCAACAGTTCCACCTACTGAAATGGGAGAATTCTTTACACCAATCATGGTAGATGTACTTGTTGGTGGAGCAACTGTTTTTGTTGTAGACGTTGATCGTTTTGAAAAAATTTAAAAAACAGCTTTGGCTGTTTTTTATTTGTAAAGGAGTATAAAGTGGAATTAAGGATATTAAGAGGACATGAAATTAAAGAAGCTATAAAAGGAATAGATGATCAAATTGCATTAGATTTGTTATTGGATTCTTATCAGAAAAATCTATTTTTTATTGGGGCATTTGAAAATGATTTGATTGGGGCTATTGGGATCTCACATTTTCAAGAGATTGCTTATCTTTGGGTTGAAAAAAATGATCATCAAAAAGAGATTGCTTCAAAGTTAATTCGTATGAGTCTGACATTAACACAGGATGATTTATACGTATCATTTTCAACACAATGGGATGATGTCTATGAAGATTTGGGATTTCAAAAACAAATAGATTTAAAGCGATGGATTTATCATCACTCTGTTCATAAGCGTTTTACTTCTTATGGGCAGGTTCATAATTTTATTGCCAGCCAAAAACAACGTGTTTACGCTTTAGATAATTTTAAACGCTTTATGAAAGATATGGGTAATCCTCAAACATTATTAAAATCTATTCATATAGGTGGAACAAATGGGAAGGGGTCCACAACAAATTATATTCGTTCAGTATTACAAAAGGCAGGATATAAGGTTGCAACTTTTACATCCCCGGTACTTGTGACAAGATTGGAAATTATGCGTATTAATAATCAGCATATTCAAGAAGATGAAATGATGATTTATGCGAATAGATATATGGATTTATGGTTGCAGTATGAATTGTCCATGTTTGAAATAGAAGTTTTTATTGCGATTATGTTTTTTATAAGACATCGTGTAGATTTTGCGATTTTTGAAGTTGGGCTTGGTGGCGAATTGGATGCAACAAACATCATCTATCCTATGATTTGTGCTAATACAAATATTGGTTTGGATCATATTGAATATCTTGGTGATACTTATGAAAAAATTGCTCGTACAAAAGCAGGGATTGTTAAAGAGGGGATTCCTTATGTTACAGGTGAAAAAAAACAAGACTGTTTAGATGTTTTTAAAGAAATCTGTCAGTTGCATCATAGTCCATTGATTCAAGTACAGGATATTCAAAATATTCAAGATCATGGAGAATATCTGACATATGATTATCGACAATATCATATCACTTTACAGACAAGTGCCATTTATCAATGTCAAAATAGTGCTTTAGCAATTGAAATCTTATTATATTTAAAAGAATATGGTTATTTGGCTTTTGATGATAAACAGTTGTTAGATGGTTTAAAAGAAGCTGCCTGGGCAGGACGCTTTGAAATTGTGAGTCATCATCCGTTGATGATTATTGATGGTGCTCATAATCTAGAAGGAATGGAAGCTTTTTATCAATCAGCCTGTAAGTACAAAAATATTAAAATTATTTTTAGTGCTTTAAAAGATAAAGATACTCATGCTATGATGGAATGTCTGCTTAAGTTGACCAATGATATTACTGTTTGTGAATTTGACTTTTATCGTGCGCAGACGGTTGAAAAACTAGCTGAGGATTTTCCGGTTAAAATTCAAAAAGATTGGCATCAAGCGATTGATGAAGCTTTTTTGCATCAAGGTGTTGTCTTTATTACAGGTTCTCTTTATTTTCTGGCACAAGTTAGACCATATATTTTACAACATCAAAAAAATACAAGAAAGAGTTGAGTTTTCGTAAAGAGTATGATATTATCCATTAGGAAAGTCGGTCGGGAAAATCTTTTCCTGACTTTTCTTTTGAATGACATTGACCTTGATTTTGTCGGATGAAGGTGAATGTGTAAGAGTAGATGAAAGAGAGGTTTATATGCAACAAAAAACTTTTTATGATTTAGGATTATCAAAACTGGTTTTACAGGGAATTGAAATGATGGGATATGTGATGCCTTCACCGATTCAAGAAAAAGCCATACCTGTTTTATTAGAAGGAAAAGATATTATTGGACAGGCACAAACAGGAACAGGAAAAACATTGGCTTTTGGTAGTGTTTTGCTTTCATGTATTGAAAAAAGTCAACAAGGTGTTCAGGCGTTAATTTTATCGCCAACACGTGAATTGGCCTTACAGATTGACGAAGAATTAAGACGTATTGGTAAATATACACGTTTATCAATTGTGAGTGTTTATGGTGGAAGTGAAATTGAAAAACAGATTCGTGCTTTAAAAAAAGGAGCGGACATCGTTGTGGGAACACCGGGTCGTGTGCTGGATTTGATGCGTCGTAAAGCGTTACGTTTAGATCATGTCAACTGGCTTGTTTTGGATGAAGCAGATGAAATGTTAAATATGGGATTCATTGATGATATTGAAACAATCTTGCAGACTGTTCCGGAACAAAGACATACCGTATTGTTTTCAGCAACGATGCCAAGTGATATTAAAAAAATTGCAAGTTTCTACATGAAAGAAGACTATCAGCATATTCAGATTAAAGCTAAGACAATGACAGCCTCAACTGTTTCACAATATTATTTTGAAACGAAAGTGAATCGTCGTTTTGAAGTTCTATGCCGTATTTTAGATTCTCGTGAAATGGATAATACCATTATCTTTTGTAAAACAAAACGCTCAGTTGATGAAGTTGTTGCTGCTATGCAACAAAAACATTATAATGTAGAAGCGATGCATGGTGATTTATCACAGAATCAAAGAATGAATACATTAAGAAGATTTAAAAATGGGCAGATTCAATATCTGGTTGCGACAGATGTGGCTGCAAGAGGAATTGATGTGGATAATATATCACATGTGATTAATTATGAATTGCCTCAAGAGGAAGAACTTTATATTCATCGTATTGGAAGAACTGGACGTGCAAACAAAAAAGGTGAAGCTTATTCTATTGTGACAGCTCGTGAAAAGAATTTCTTAAAAGCCATTGAAAAGCATACAAACAGTCATATTGAAAAATTAGAGATACCGGCGATTGAAGATATTTTTGATCAGAAAATCAAAGAACTTTTGTTTGATGTTCAGGATACTGTTCTCAAAGGAAATTTGGAACCGTTCAAGAAAATTGTGAAAGATATTCCTGCACATATGAGAAATGATGTAATGGCTGCATTGCTGGCAATGTGTTATTCAAAACGTGTGGGTTATAATTATCAGGATATTAAGGATATACATAAAAATGAGCAACGTCTTTTTATGAGTGTAGGTTCAATGGATAAGGTTAATGTTAAGGATATTATTGATTTCTTTTTGCGTTATGCCCAAATCTCTAAAAAAGATATAGGTGAGATTACAATTAAAAGGAAATTCAGTTTTGTCAATTTAACGCCAGAAGCTTCTCAAAAGGTATTAGATTATTGTTATAATCAAAAAATAAAAGGAAGACGTGTACGTCTGGAATTGGCACAGGAAGAATAAAAAAGAATGATGAGTTCAAATGAATTTATGATAGAGTGGAGAAACCTAAAAATTGGATTCTCCACTTTTTTAAAATTCGCTCATTTTTTTGTTGAATGTAAGCACTCACATAGTGTATAATATGAAAAGTAGTAACAAAGGAGGAAGTTATATGAAAAAATATGTCTACTTATTTAGTGAAGGAAATAAAGACATGCGTAACTTACTTGGTGGTAAAGGTGCTAACTTAGCAGAAATGACAAATATTGGTTTGCCTGTACCTCAAGGATTTACTGTGACAACAGAAGCCTGCACTAAATATTATGAAGACGGGAAAGTGATTACTAAAGAAATCGAAGATCAAGTTTATGAAAAACTTGCTGAACTAGAAAAAATTACAGGAAAAACAATGGGAGATGCACATAATCCATTACTTGTTTCTGTACGTTCTGGAGCAAGAGCTTCTATGCCTGGTATGATGGATACAGTTTTAAATTTAGGAATGAATGATGAAGTAGCTAAAGGATTTACAGAAGCGACTCAAAATCCTCGCTTTGTTTATGATAGCTATCGTCGTTTTATTCAAATGTTTGCTGATGTTGTTATGGGATTCCCAAAAAGCTCATTTGAACATATGTTTGATAAAGTCAAAGAAGAAAAAGGTGTTGAATTTGATACTGATTTAACAGCTGATGATTTAAAAGAAGTTGTTGAAATCTATAAAAATGAATACAAAAAACATGCTGGAGCAGATTTCCCTCAAGATCCAAAAGTACAAATGATGGAAGCTATTAAAGCTGTATTTAGATCATGGAATAATGATCGTGCGATTACTTATAGACGTTTAAATGATATTCCAGGAAGCTGGGGAACAGCTGTTAACGTTCAAGAAATGGTTTATGGTAACCGTGGTGAAACTTCTGGTACAGGTGTTGCTTTTACAAGAAACCCTGCTACAGGAGAAAAGAAATTATATGGTGAATACTTAATGAACGCTCAAGGTGAAGACGTTGTTGCTGGTATTCGTACACCTCAAACAATTGATACATTAAAAGAAGTTATGCCAGATTGCTATGATCAATTTGTAAAAATTAATAAAATCCTTGAAGATCATTACAAAGATATGCAAGATATGGAATTTACAATTGAAGATGGTAAATTATTTATGCTTCAAACACGTAATGGTAAAAGAACAGCTGCTGCTGCTTTAAAGATTGCTGTTGATCTTGTTAATGAAGGTATGATTACTAAGGAAGAAGCTTTATTAAAAGTTGAACCTAAACAATTAGATCAATTATTACATCCAAACTTTGATGATGTATCATTACGTTGTGCACAAGTTGTAGCTACTGGTTTAGCTGCTTCTCCAGGTGCCGCTACTGGTCGTATCTATTTTACTGCTGAAGATGTTATTGAAGCATCAAAGAATGGTGTTCAAGATATCTTATTAGTTCGTCTTGAAACTTCACCTGAAGATATTGAAGGTATGAATATTGCTCATGGTATCTTGACAATTCGTGGTGGTATGACATCACATGCTGCAGTTGTTGCCAGAGGTATGGGAACTTGCTGCGTTTGTGGATGTGGTTCATTAAAGATTGACGAAGAAAACAAAATTTTAACTACACCTGATGGTAAACAATATCATGAAGGTGATTATATGTCATTAGACGGAAGCACTGGTAATGTTTATGGTGAACAAATTAAAACTGTTGAACCAGAAATTAGTGGTGATTTCGAAACATTCATGGAATGGGCTGACGAAGTACGTAAATTACAAGTTCGTACAAATGCTGATACACCTAGAGATGCTTTACAAGCTCGTAAATTTGGTGCAGAAGGTATTGGTCTTTGTAGAACAGAACATATGTTCTTTGAAGAAGAAAGAATTTTCAATTTTAGACGTATGATTACTGCTGAAACTGAAGAAGCAAGACGAGAAGCACTTGAAAAGATTTTACCTTATCAAAGAAGTGACTTTAAAGAATTATTTAAAGCTATGGAAATTTATCCAGTAACTATTCGTTTCTTGGATCCACCTTTACATGAATTCTTACCTCATACTGATGAAGAAATCAGACCACTTGCTGAAAGCTTAGGAATGACTTTCGAAGCTTTAAAAGCACGTGTTGAATCATTAAAAGAATTCAACCCAATGATGGGACACAGAGGTTGTCGTTTAGCTGTAACTTATCCAGAAATTGCTGAAATGCAAACAAGAGCTGTTATTGAAGCTGCTATTGCAGTGAATAGAGAAGGGCAAAATGTTGTTCCTGAAATCATGATCCCTCTTGTTGGAGATGTTCATGAATTAAAATATGTAAAGAAAATTGTTTGTGATACAGCAGATAAGATTATCGCTGAAGCAGGTGTAGAATTACCTTACAAAGTAGGTACTATGATTGAAATTCCTAGAGCTGCTTTAACTGCTGATAAGATTGCTGAAGAAGCTGAATTCTTTAGCTTTGGTACAAATGACTTAACTCAGATGACTTATGGATTCAGCCGTGATGATGCTGCTAAATTCTTAGGTGATTACTATAGTAAACAAATCTTTGAATCTGATCCATTCGCTAAAGTTGACCAAGAAGGTGTTGGTGAATTGATGAGAATTGCTATTGAAAAAGGTAAGAAAACACGCCCAGATATCAAACTTGGAATCTGTGGTGAACATGGTGGAGAAGCAAGTACAGTTGAATTCTGTCATAAATTAGGATTAACTTATGTTTCATGTTCTCCATTCCGTGTACCATTAGCACGTTTAGCTGCTGCACAAGCTGCTGTTAAAGAAAAAATGGGAATTGAATAATTTTCTTATAAAGGGTATGATTGATTATCATACCTTTTTTATCGACGGATGTGTTTAACTATGGTATAATATTTTCAAAGTGCAGGTGGTTTTATGAAAATACAGTTGAATTTAGATAGCTTAGCTGTTCTTTTATTTTGTGGAGATTTAGTTGTAGATAATACTGCTGCTTTAACACAGGATGAATGGCTAACTGTTGAACGAAAATTAAAAAGTTCATCAAGAAAAACGCCATCTAAATTATTTGGTATGAATAAAGATACATTGATTGATATATTGGGAATAGAAGAATACATTGCCTATAAAATGATAGCACGTTTAACGACAATTAATGATCTTCTTTTTGCTTTAGCGAATTTAGAAAATGAAGGTATATCTCTCACAACGAAATATGAAGATAATTATCCTAAAATATTAACATCTAAACTCAAAAAAAGAGCACCTTTATATCTTTATTATGTTGGTGATTTATCCATTACAGAAAATCATATGGTATCTGTTGTAGGACCACAGGAACTTGAAAAAAGATTAAATACTTATACAAAAAATATTGTGACAAAGATTTATGATGAAGAAAAAGTTCTGGTTGCTAATGGGACAAAGGGGACAGATGCCTATGCTTTAAAAACATTTTTAAATTTAGGTGGTCAAGCTATATGTTTTGTAAGTGATCATATGTTTGATAAGAAAAAGTCTTATTCAAAACATATTAAAGAAGGACGTTTATTGTTGTTGAGTGCTGTTGATCCATTTGCATATTTTAATGTAACGAATGCTTTGGATCGTAATATTTATGTGTGTGGTTTGAGTGATGTTCAAATTATTACAGCGACACATATTAATAGTGGGGCTGTCTGGTTTACAACGATTCAAAATTTCCATTATCATTGGACAAAACAAATGGTTTTAGATGATAGTCGTTATGGTGGAAATATTCGTTTATTGGAAATGGGAGCTATTAAAATAAGTTATGATGATATTTTATCATTATTAACACTTGATCAGATTATTGAAAAGAATGAAGTTGTAAAGGAGGCAGAAGAAATTCTGATAGATCAGATGTCTATCTATGAGTTTTTAGATGAATAGTATGTTAAATCGTTTTCTATGGAAATATAAAAGTTTTCCTATTACCATTTCGTTAATATGTTTATGTATATTGGTTTATGCAATGAGTTTTGTTTGGTTTGGTGAAGAAATGAATGCATTAGAAGGATTGTATTTTGGTGGATTTAATCCAGTTTATATACAGCTATCGCATGAATATTATCGCTTGTTGTCCGCAAACTTTATTCATTTTGGCATTCTTCATTTAGCAGTGAACTGTTATTCATTATATGGACTGGGATTGTTTATTGAAAAATCATTGGGTTTAAAAAAATATTTGATTTTGATTTTAGTTAGTGCTTTGACAACAACAGGTTTACCTTATTTATTTTATCTCATCACTGGTTATGGCGCAAATGTTGTAAGTGGAGGTATCAGTGGTGTGATTTTTGGATTAATTGGTGCTTTAGGAGCATTGGCACTGCGCTATAAATATATTTATATGGATATTTTTAAGCAGTTGGCACCTAATATTATTTTAATGCTTATAATTTCTTTTATTATACCATCTATTTCACTTTCTGGGCATTTAGCTGGACTTATTGGTGGTTTTGTTTGTACATATATTTTATTGATGATCAAACATCAAAAACATCTTATACATTAACAGGAGGGTTTTATGTCATTTCAAGATAAATATAAAGAATATAAAGAAAGACAGGAAGCAAAAAAGTATTTTCGTTCTAATAATGATCAATTTCTTGACAGTACACAGTGGAGTAAAGTTATTGGGATTGGACTATTGACAGCGATTGCGGCTGGGGTTGTTTTAGGAATTGTTATTCACTCTTTGCATATCACTTCATCGCTCTTTTATGTGGTATGTGCTATTGTTGTTTCAAGTGCTGTGACAAAAATTTCTCAAATTCATTCATCACAAATGGCTATATTAAGTGTCATTTTAACTGTATTTTGTTATGTTATAGGTGAAATGACTATGATTTATCTTCCATTGCATGAATTAGGTGTGAGTCTACCGTTGACTTCTTTTTTAGATATTTTTGTCATGAGTGTGCGTAGTTTGATTGTCGGTGATTTGTTTACAACAATTGTTGCACTTATTGGATTATTTATTGCTTATGCTTCAGCAAAGTAAAAACCCGAATTTTTCGGGTTTTTAACATTTTGAAGGAAAATCAGGTTGATAATATTTTTGAACATATTCTTCATAAAGTTCTCTAAATCTTTCATAATGAACAATTTCACGTTGTCGTAAGAAAGATAATGGAGCAAGTAAATCAGGATCACGTGTTTGGTTCATCAAGTTTTCATAAACGGCTCTGGCTTTCTGTTCAGCAGCACAATCTTCCGCTAAATCAGCAACAGGATCACCAGTTGATGCAAAGACCATAGCATTAAATGGAACACCATTGGCATCATTAGGGAATAAAGCACAGCCATGCTCAGTATAATAACTTTGTAAACCAGCAGCTTTAATTTCTTCCATTGTTGCTCCCTGTGTTAATTGATAAACCATTGTTGATACCATTTCCATATGTCCAAGTTCTTCAGTACCAATATCGGTTAATAATGCTTTTCCTTTTTCATCAGGCATTGTATAACGTTGTGTAATGTAACGTGTTGAAGCAGCAAGTTCACCATTAGGACCACCAAATGGCAAAAGGTATAATGTTTTGTAATCACTTGATTTTAAAGGGAAAAACAATCATTTGTGTGATTGTTTTTCAATAGGAGAATACCATTGTTTAGATAAATACTCACTGAGTTCTTGAATCCTCTTTTTAGCGTCTTTCTTACTTGGTTTATTAATACTAATAGCTTTTAAAGGGGTACTTCTTCTACTCATGGAATCACCTCTACTATATATGTATGATATGTAAATCAATAAAGACTAAAAGTAGGGTTAGTAACAACAAAAGGACTTTCTTAAAAGTTCCTTTTGTTGGATAGCTAGTATATTTAAATAAAAAAAAGTTCAAGTATTTCTCGGCATAAACGCTTACGCATTTATTCCAATTTCCTTGAACTTTTTATTTTGTTAATATTTTTGATGTTAATAAGTCTTTGTATTGATTAATAAAAGAAATCGTACATACAATACTTGCAGAATCAACGGGGTTAATTAAACTACTTAATCGTTCTTCATTCCAAAAAAGATCGTCAAAACTTGCAAGGGTAGTGGCTACATCTAAATATGGAATGGCAATC
Source organism: Massiliimicrobium timonense (assembly GCF_042850985.1). Taxonomy (GTDB): domain Bacteria; phylum Bacillota_I; class Bacilli_A; order Erysipelotrichales; family Coprobacillaceae; genus Allocoprobacillus. The sequence goes on along the minus strand of NZ_AP031415.1, from coordinate 1,450,587 downwards.
CAATTATAATGTTCTGTTCTTCCAACAAGAATTGTGAGAGAACTTCCTCTTGCTTCAATGGTTGCCTTATAATAAGAACCATAATCAATAAATGTCTTTAAGTGTGCTTCCTATGTTTTTTCTTGATCCAGAATAATACTTTTACATTCAATCTCACATATATATTTTATATTCTTTTCTCCAATCATTGGTTGGTAAAGAATATGATTTTATTTTGAAAATATGAAAAAAAGAAAAGACATTTTGGAACATCTTTTCCTATGATTCATATAATATAACGTAGAGATATAAAAACATCGTAGAACTTTTTATTCTACGTTTTTTCTCCTATTAAAGTGTTTATTGGGGAGTTGACTATAATTTTGACTCCTATAACTTAGATAATAATTCCATTTGTTCCCGTTTATGAATGTCAGTAGAATGAACATAAATAGACATAGTCGTAGATACATGTGAGTGTCCTAAAATTTCACTTAATGTTTTAATATCCATACCTAACTCTATACAACGGGTCGCAAAGGTATGTCTTAAGGCATGAAAGGTGATAGGAGTTATATTTAATTGTTTAATAATTTTTGTGAAATGACTTTGTATTTTTCGAGGATCCATTGGATTATTACTTTGATTTCTAAAGATATAATGATTTTGTTGTTCATGATAATGCGTATAATAATTCTTTAAAATTATATATAAAGATGTGGTGATAGGAATGTTCCTAACACCACTTTTCGTTTTGGGTTCAGTTATAGATAAATAAGTTTTAAAAGATAAGTTCTTTTGTTTGTTTTGTACTCTTTGTATGTTTTTATAAATATGAATTACTTTAGTATGAAAATCTATATCTTCCCATTTTAATGCATATAATTCACCAATACGAACACCTGTATATAGAGTAATGAGAATAGCTAAAGAATAACGATCATTTTTTGTTTTAATAAAATTTTCTAACAAGCATTGTTCTTCTTTAGAAAGTATTTGTACTGTTTTCTTTTGATGGGTTGGTATCTCAATATCAAGTGAATAAAATGGAATATAACTTTGTTTACTTGCATAGCTTAAAGTTGATTTAATAATGTGGGTAACTATTCTTAAAGTACTAACAGAAAGGTTTTCTTCTGTACGATAGTTTTTCTGTTTTGATAAAGTTAAAATGTATTTTTGGACGAGTTCATTTTTAACTTGATCAATATAATAATGTGAGAATTGTTCCTGAATACAATTACTATAGGAATTAAAGTATTTATTATAAGTAGATTCTTTAATAAAGTGTTGTTTATATTCAAGCCATTCTTCGACAACTTGATTAAAATAAAATCTAGTATGAATCTGTTGGGATTCATGTTTTAATAGTTGTGTTTTTAATTTTTGTTTTACTTCACGATATGTTTTTGCATATAAATAACCATAAATTGCTTTACCATTTAATTGTCTTCCCTTGATATAACGAGCTTCCCAACGTCCATCCTTTCTTTTGTGTATATTTTCACCACGTCTAGGCATAATCTTGACTCCTTTCTTGACCCCTATTATTTTTTCTTTACAATAAATTACACAATTTTGGTAAAATATGCATATATCGTTGACAAAATAACACATAAAATGTGACAATTAACATAGATTTCATTTGAAATAGACAGGCGTAGAATAAAAAGTTCTACGACAATTATTATAGTCTATTTTTGTGTATCTTTTATTAAATATACACTAAGAATTGAAATTATACCAAAATTATGGGAAAGAAGGTAAAAGAATGAAAAAAATTTTAAAAATTATTTTATATTTATCGTTTGTTTTAATTTTAGTGAGTGGGTGTGGTAATTCTAGTCAGCCTGATAATGATTCAATTAAAAACGATTTGAAAACTTCATTAAAAGAATATAAAGATTTTTTAACTTTAAATGATTATAAAATTGATAAAAGTAAAACCGATGATAAAACATTTACAGCAACTATTGATGTTACTGCAAACGGACAATATGCAACTCATTCTTTGATAGCAAATATTTTTTACACTAGATATGATCAAGGATGGCAAATGGATGCTTGTGATTGGAGCGATGTGGAATTTAGTATAACGAATTATCCTCAATCAGAAGAAATTATGCAATGGAGTGATTATATAGATAAAAATGTTACCATTCAGGATATAAATGGTGATAATGGTATTTTAATGGTTCATAGAATTATTAATACAGATATTTCAAAATTTATCCATATTGCAGATGAAGAAACAAAAAATTACGAATATAATCCAGAAAATGGTTTTTGGAATGAAGGAATAACTGAAAATATGGATAGAAAAGTTTCTGTTGATAAAGAAATTGAGGGAACATATTACAGTATAAGTGAAGGAATGGTTGCTAAAATCAGCAATGTTAACGGTGACACATTTAAGTTTTCAATAAAGGGAGTTGAACAAAGTAAATGGATGTATGAAGATGTATTTAAAGCTGCCGGCTGGGATTCTAAACCTAACGAATTTTTTTTCGAAAGGCAAACTGATACAAATTATCGTGTTTCTTTTGCTTCCCAATTAACTGTTGATGGAGAAATATACAATAATATTTGTGTAGAATATAAAACATTATCATATCCACCATTTTTTTCAATGCGAACTTATATATTGATAAAATAATATTTGCACTTTAATGTTAATATTTTTATGTAAAACACATGGAACGAAGGGATAACTTAAAATAAGGATAAAAAGTTTCTGTTGATAGAGAAATCAGGAAAACATATTACAGTATAGATGACTCTTATGTTATTAAAACAAGAAAAGTTAAGGGAGATACTTTTAAATATTCATTTAAAGGTACTGAACAAAATGAATGCAAAACATGAAGATATTTTTAGACCAGTCTGGAATAATTTTGAAAGAAACAAATATAATTTTAAAAATGGATTGAGAATCATTATATGATTGTTATAAAATTTAATTTGCTTCACAATTATTAATTGGTAGGAGAACATATGATAATGTTTGTATGATAAATTTACTACATGTTAGTGTTATAGGTATTGGCACATTTGAACAGTATGTTGTACTGGCATAACTTAATATCTTATTCTCGTTTTTGAGAAATACTTAAATAATAGTAAGCAATCTTATATTAATTTAATTAGTGAATATGAATAATTTATAATATCATAAAACAGAAAGGAAAACAATATGAAAAAACTATTATCAATTTGTTTAATGCTAATGATTGTAGGGTGTTCTAATAACAATATGTCTGTTGTTAGTAAAGAAATGTATATACCTATAAAAATTAAAGGTGAAAATAAAATTGGATTTATAAATTTAGATGGCGAAGTAGTAATTGAGCCTACATTAGAAGGTAAAAACGCTACTATGTTTGATGTATTTAATAACGAATACAGTATTGTGGTAAAAGATGATAATTATGATGAATGGTATTTAATTAATAGTAATGGAGAGATATTTTTAAACGATAATAAGAATTCTTCTGAATATCGTCTGAAAACATATAGTGTTAATAAAAATGGTGAAGTTATAGTACAAGATAATTCTAATGAATTATGGAAAATGAATCATCTTGGTGAAAAATACAAGACAGATTATTATAATGTTAATATAGTTGATAATCCAAAACTTTCTTGTAATAAAAGTTATATACATGATGAAATGTATTATTGTTTAGACGAAGAAGATAATGTCTTATTTACAAGTGAAAACTCATTTAGTTTTCCTAATCAATATTATTTTGCAAATAATAATTTTGAATATAATTCATCTATTGGTTATGAAATCTTAAAATTAGGTAAAGGTGAACAAATAGATGAGAATAGTTATTATTTATTGCAGAATTATCGTTTTATTGATAAAAATGGCAATAAACTTTTTGATGGAGCAACTTTTGATGATGTTACTTATTTTAGTAATCAAGGATATGCCTCAGTAAAAAAAGATAATAAAAAATGGATTATTAATACAGAGGGTAAAATGATTTATACTTTAAATATTAATGAAGATTTCTTATCTTTCTCGAACAAAAATAAAGTTTTGCTTAAATATGAAAAAGACGGTAAAATTGGTTTAAAAAATATTGATGGTAAAACTATTTTGTCACCTAAATATACTTTTATAAGCTTATTAATAGAAACTGATAATGATAGTCGCTATGTAGTGGCTTTAAAAGATGAAGATAGTATATCATTTAAAATCATAGATGAAGATGAAAATGAAATTGCTCATCTTGATGAGTTAAAAGTTTCTTTAAAAGAAATCAAAAAAGATTATGAGAGTATAGATAGCTATTTTAGTTGGAATATAAATTCATTTAGTAATCATTTAATTGCTCAAGATAGATTTATATATGATTGCAATGGAAAAGAATTAATAGATTTAACCGATATTGATAAGAATGCTTATATTATAGGTCCTGATCCTAATTTATATTATTTATATACAGATAGACATGAAAAATAAATGGTAAGTAATCTCAATCCAGTGTCATTAAGTTAGGAGAATGACATTGGGTTGAAAATTACTTATTCTTTTTTTACGGATATTAAAAGTTAAATTTAATTACTTAGTATAATTATTAATTAATATACTGTTGTAATTTGAATATTACAAACAATATTTATAACATTTCTTAGAATGCTTGTACTTCTATATAATCATATATACACATATAATCATAATGATGTTTTGTATGCTAGAAATCTGTGATATAATGGATTCGTGATTACAAAACATTTCTTTTCTGTTTGGAAGAAAGGAAGTGTATGTATGACAAAGTTTGCAGCCGCATACATTCGAGTTTCTACAGATGATCAGTTAGAGTTCTCTCTTGACGCACAAATCAAAGCATTAAAAGACTATGCTAAAAGAAATGATATGATCATTTTAAATGAACACATTTATGCAGATGAGGGAATTTCCGGTAAACGTGCAGATAAAAGACCGGCTTTTATGAAAATGATTGCAACATCAAAAAAGAAACCACGTCCATTTGATGTGATTCTTGTTCATAAATTTGATCGTTTTGCACGTTCTCGTGAAGATAGCGTTGTTTATAAATCAATGCTTAAAAGGGAATCTGGTATTCGAGTCATCTCTATTACTGAACAAATAGAAGATGATAAATTTTCTGTGATTTTAGAAGCCATGCTTGAAGCAATGGCAGAATATTATTCTTTGAATCTCTCTGATGAAGTAAAAAAGGGAATGACTGAAAAGGCAACAAGAGGGGAATTACAAGCAAATCCTAGTTTTGGTTATCGTGCTGAAAATAATCAATTAGTAATCGTAGAAGAAGAAGCTAAGTATGTTCGTTTTATCTTTGAAAAGTTTGCTAATCAAGAAATGAATATGCGACAACTTGCTAGATATTTGAATGATTTAGGAGTAAGAACACATAGAGGGTGTAAATTTGAAAATAGAACGATTGAATATATTCTCAATAATCCAACCTATATTTCTGTGTTACGTTGGAATCCGTCTGGCAAATTTACTCGTAAATACAATCACAAAGATATTATTTTTGCAAAATCTACGCATGAACCAATTATAAGTCAAGAACTATGGGATAAAACGCAAGAGTTATTAAAAATGCGTAAAGAATTATATAGTGCTAGACAACATGAATCTGTGAAAATTCGTTATTGGTCACAAGGTTTAGTGAAATGTGGTGATTGTGGTAAAGCTCTTTGTATTTCTACTGTTCAATATTACCAATGTAATGGTTATGCGAAAGGAACATGTAAGAGAAGTCATTGTATTAAAATTGAAACACTTGAAAGAATCGTATGCGAAGAATTAAAAAACGTTTTTGAAAATGAAATTAAAATCAACGTTGTGCCTAAAAAAACAAGTTCTTTATCCAATGAATATGAAATGTTAAAAAAAGACTTATCTCGTATTGATGATAAATTAAAACGTATTAAAGAAGCATATAAAAATGGGATTGATAGTCTTGAAGAATATAAAGAGGGAAAAGAGTCATTAGATGAAGAACGTAAAATATTGAATGATAAAATGAATCATTTAAAAACAAAAGTTAATGAAGAAGATGAACAGGGAATTTATAAACGTATTAAAAATGTTTATGAGCTATTAACTGATGATGATATACCCTTAGATGTTAAATATAAAACTGCTCATTTCTTGATTAATAAAATTGTCTTTTATAAAGATACAAAAACCGTTGAAATTGAATATAAATAAAGGGCTATTATTTTTAAACTTACCAATAAAACAATGGTCCACCAAATTGTGTAATGATGAATTTGGCCATAGATAAGTCTTTATTTTTAATAGAAATAGGATATTGTAATTTCTTACTATAAATCCACATTTTTAAACCTCCTTAATCTTTTTGATATTCCCAAGGCCAAGGACCTTGTATCCATTCAAATGGGATTTTGTTTTGAGTATTTTGTACTTCTAAAGGACCATATTTCTTTTCAAATGCATTTTGACTTTGTTTTGCCTTTTGAATGTATTGTTCATATAGTTGAATCATTTTTTCATCATGAGGATGTGTATCTAAAAAGAGATTGATTTCATGTGCTACAAAATAATACATCTGAACTTCTAATAATGCTTGTTGACGTGCATTTTCAGGTTGTAGACAATAATTAGAAAATCCCTGATAAGACATATAGAGATCTTTAAATAAATTACCTAATGAAATAGCTTCCTGTGGATCAAAAAGAACAGGTTGACATTGTCTTGTTTGATTTGACATATAAAATGGTGAAAAACAGTTTTTATCTTCTTGAAAAAAATTCATATAAACCTCCTTCCATCATAACATATGATTTGATTTATGAAATGATAAGGACACATGTTTATTTTCAGTTCATATTTTGTTTTTATAATAAAATAGAAAGGTGGCTGGTTTTATGAAAGTTCAAGTTGTTTATACAACGCATTGTAAAGATGCAAAACTTTTAGCAGAAGACATGGCAAGATATGCACGAACTTATGCCAAACCAATAACGGATTTTTCTTTTCAGGAAGACATTGATCTTTTGGTTATTGGATTTGAAGAATATCCATGTTTAAAAGATAAAGAATTGGAAAATTTTATATGTCAGCTATCTCGTCAACATATTCGTAATTTGGCATTATTTAACTTATTTTGTTTTAAAAGCAAAGAAATGGAAAAAATCATTCAATTATGTTTAAAACAAGACTTGCCATTAATGAGAGAAACATATTCTTGTAAGAAATCATTTAAAACAAAACATCATCTAGATGATGATATCATCTCTGGTGGTCGTGTCTATATTGAAGATATGGTAAACATCTGTAATCATTATTATTGAGCTATCTATGGAATAGCTTTTTTTTGTATTTTATTTATGATACAATATCTTTCATAAAAGGGGGAATATAAATGTCAAAGAAATATCAATTTGAAACATTGCAGATACATGCAGGACAAAAACCTGATCCTGTAACAAAAGCAACAGGGGTACCACTTTATTTATCTAATGCTTTTACATTTGATAGTGCTGATCAGGCAAAAAATATTTTTGCCTTAGAAGAAGGTGGTTATTTTTATTCACGTTTATCTAATCCAACAGTAGATGTTCTTCAACAAAGAATGGCTGCTTTAGATGGAGGTGTAGGAGCGATTGCTTTTGCTTCTGGAACAGCAGCTATAATGGGGTTGATCATGACTGTCTGTCAAAGTGGTGATGAAATTATTGCAGCCAACAATTTATATGGGGGAACGATTGGTTCATTATCTGGAACAATGCAAGGAATGGGATTTACTTCTCACTTTGTTAATCCTCGTGATCTAAACACAATGGAATCATTGATTAATGAGAAAACAAAAATGATTTTTGTTGAATCTGTAGGTAATCCTAATGGAGATATGTTAGATTTTGATGCTATTAGTGAGATATGTCATCGTCATCATATATTGTTTGTTGTAGATAATACGACACCAACACCTTATTTATTTAGACCTATTGAACATGGAGCGGATTTGGTTGTTTATTCCACAACAAAATATATTGCTGGACATGGTAATGTCATGGGTGGAATCATTGTAGACAGTGGAAATTTTGACTGGCATAATGAAAGATATCCATTAATGACAACACCGGATAAAGCATATCATGATATTGTTTATGCTGATTTAGGGAAAAGTGCTTTTTGTACGAAAGCTGTCGCAAAAACATTGCGTGATTTAGGTGGGTGTATGTCACCATTTAATGCTTATATGACTTTGCTTGGATTAGAAACATTATCATTACGTATGGATAGACATGTTGGAAACTCAAGAAAAATTGCTGAATTTTTACAGAATCATGAAAAAGTAGAATGGGTGAGTTACGCTGAATTAGAAGGTCATAGTTCATATGAATTGTGTCAAAAATATTTTCCAAAAGGATTTGGAGGTTTGTTTACTTTTGGTGTGAAAGGTGGACTAGAGGCTGGTAAGTCTGTTATTAATCATATCCAGTTATTTACCCATGTCACAAATTTTGCTGATTCAAGAAGTTTATTAACACATCCTGCTTCAACAACACATGCACAAATGAGTGAGGAAGAAAGACTGGCTGGTGGTGTTCAACAAGGAACGATTCGTATTTCTGTAGGGTTAGAAAATGTTGAAGATTTGATTGATGATTTAAATCAGGCGTTTGAACAAATTGATTAATAAAAAAGAATTATGATTTATAGTGAATCATAGTTCTTTTTTGATATTTAAGATATGTTTATACAAAAAAGATTTCCATAATTTTGGAAATCATTTGAAAAGATAATATATCATTTTATTCTACAATCATCGCATTAGCAATCGGTGCTTTAGGATTGTTTTTATTAATGTGATCATAGAATAGAACACCATCAAAGTGATCAAGTTCGTGCTGTAGACAGATTGATAAGAAACCTCTTGCAACAATTGTCACATCTTGATGAGTTAAAACATCATAACCTTTGACAGTAACTTTAGCATGTCTTGGAACATAGCCTTCTCTTTCTTCGTTGACACTTAAGCATCCTTCACCATCTTTTAAATAGGACTGTTTTTCTGTATATGATACAATTCTAGGGTTAACAAGAGCATAGTCATCTGCTTTTTTTATATTTCCATCGTGATCATATGTCAAAACATGAATAGCACACATTCTTTTTAAAACACCTAATTGTACAGCTGCAATACCGACTGCTGGACGTAACTGATATTTTTCAGAAATGTCTTCATCCTGTGAATTGACAAGAAACTCGTGCATGTCCAGCAATAATTGTTCATCTTCCTGACTTAATGGCATAGCCACAGGTTGAGAAATTTCACGGATTAAAGGATGATGATCATCAATAATATCTTTCATTAAAATCATGTTGTTAATCACCTCGCCAAGTATTGTATCATAAACAATAAAAATATGCTAGAAATCTAGCATATTTTTTAGATTAACAGATTTTTGTGCAACCACAGATAATAAGCAATAAGAAGACAACTAATACAATTGCAAACCAAGTACATCCATTACCATAACCAAAACCACCACAACCAGTTGTCATGACAGGATAGCTATTACAGCATCCACTGCAACCAAATGGATTACATCCAAATGTTGGCATAAAACTATTGCAGCCACATCCTCCATAATTATAACAAGAGTTCATTCAAATCCCTCCTTTCACTTTAATCTATTCTTTATTTACAAATTTGCTAGTGTTTCTACCCAATTCTTATTTTATTTTTAATTCATATCATGTATAATATGAAAAAAGATAGGAAGTGAAGAAGATGTACGATTATCCATTAAGTCCATTTTGGGATACACAGGATATTATTGATGTTATGGCATTGTATAACGCTGTAGAAAAAGCGTATGAAGAAGGTATCTCTAAAGATGATTTTATGAAGTGTTATCGTCAATATATAAAAGTTGTTGATTCTAAGAGTGAACAAAAACAAATTGATGTTGCTTTTGAAAAAGTTTCTCATTATTCTATATATCAAGTTTTTCAAAAAGCAAAAGATCATGATTGGATTGACATGCGATGATAAATTTATTAAAAAGAATTTTTAAAAGACGTGGTGTTGATAAGACTGTTTATTTTTGTGTGGTTATTTTAACGATATATGGGATTGTGATGATTGGAAGTGCATCAGTTGGACAATCTGCAAAAATGGGAGCCATGTATGCTTCTATGAATATGATTAAACAGACCATCTTTGTACTGGTAGGCTTTGGCATCATGATTTTTTTAACACGCTGTTTTAAAAAAAGCTGGGTTGAAGCCAATTCAACGTGGGTATATTATGGTATTGGATTAGTGTTAATGCTGGTTTGTTTATTTTTTGAAGATGGAAAAGGTTCTCATGCATGGATTCGCTTAGGTCCTTTTTCCTTGCAACCAGCAGAGTTTATGAAGATTATTATGATTCTTTTCCTTTCTTTCCATTTTGGAGAAATAGAAGAATATTGTCAGATTCCTCGAAATATTACTCGTCATAAAAGAGAGGAACTTCAAAAGCGTAAAGCATGGTATTGTGTGTTTAGACCCATCATTGCGATTTTTGTTGTCTTTTTCGTAGGTGTTTTTTTACAAAAGGATATGGGGAGTTCTTTGATTTTAGCTTTTATTTGTATGATGTTGTTTTTTATTACCCCTCGACCTTATTACTCTAAGTATAAGAAAGCTTCGCTTGTTTTATTAGCTGTTGGAATCATTTTTGTTTGTTTAACAGCAACCTTTATTTTAAAACCTTATCAGTTAGGGCGTATTTATACATGGTTGAATCCTTTAGGAGATATTGAGGGAGATGGCTGGCAGTTAACTAACGCATTGATTGCCTTTGCTTCTGGAGGTTTGTTTGGTAAAGGTTTTGGAGCATCAACCCAAAAATATGGATATATTCCAGAATCACATAATGATTTTATTGTAGCTATTATATATGAGGAATTAGGTTTGGCCGGTTTTCTGTTGTTTTTAATTCCTTATATCATTATTATATATAAGATGTTTCATTATGGTTTAAGAATTAAAGATACCAAAAGTAAATTAATTCTTTATGGTGTAGGGCTGTACTTTTTTACCCATCTATTAGTCAATGTAGGTGGAGTTTCGGGATTTATTCCTATGACTGGTGTTCCGTTGCTGTTGATTTCTTCAGGGGGTTCATCAACTTTAGCAGCTATGATGGGGTTAGGTATTGCACAATCTCTCATTGCAAGATATAATCGAGATCTTTTAAAAGAACAGATGGAGTAGTTTTGCATATCTTATTATGGGTGAGATATATGCAAATAGATGATTTTAAGGCTTTTGTGAAAACAATTCCAGCTATCAGAGAAGAAGTTGTCAATGGACATTATACATGGCAGCAGCTTTATGAATTTTATGTTTTATATGGTGAAGATGATCCAATGTGGGATACTTATAAGAAAAGTCATATGGATTTAACTGGAATGCTTGATATTTTAAAGAATATTGATTTGGATGCATTGTCTAAAAGTTTTGAAGGATTACAGAAAATTTTGGATTTAGTCAGTACCTTTGTTGTAAAGGAACAACCAAAGACACAAAATAGACAGTGGTATGATGATTGATGAGTCATTACGTCAATACTTAAGAATGCATCCCAAATGGTATTTGATTTTATCACGATATCCTCAAGAGTTTCCTGCTCTTATTCAGCAATATAAGATTGAAAATAAAATGACTTTCGCTGATCGTATTGAAAGAGTGGGAACATTATTACAGATGTTAGATATGTTATTATAGGTGAAAGTTATGTATGAAAAGATTGATGCATTAATTGAAGCAATTATGAAAACAGATGAGTTTATTCGCTATCAAGAGGCTGTAAGTCAGCTCTATCAAAGTCAGACGATGGCCTTGTTATCAAGATATCAGACGTTAATGGAAGATTATTTAAAAATGAGAGATTATTCTGTTGATGTTGGACAAGCTGAAGTAAAAAAACAGTTACAGGAAGTTTATCAGGAAATGAATCAGCATTCTGATATACAAAATTATTATCACTCTTATCATCAATTGAATGATTTATTAGAAGAAGTGACACGGGTAGTTTTTCAAGATATTAGTTGTGATTTAAAAATGGAACGTTATCAGTTATGAGGTAGAAAAATGAGAGTCATTGCAGGAAAATTGAAAAGTCGACAGTTGAAAAGTGTTGATTCTAAATTGACAAGACCAACAACGGATAAAAATAAAGAAAATTTATTTAATATGATAGGTCCTTATTTTGAAGGAGGACGATGTCTGGATTTATTTGCTGGTAGTGGTGGTTTAGGAATCGAAGCTATCAGTCGAGGAATGGATGAATTATATAGTGTTGATAAACAATATCGTGCTTTTGCGACTATTCAACATAATATAAAGACACTGGGTATTGAAAATCAGGTTCATGTTTATAAGCTGGATTATAGTAAAGCTTTATTAAAATTGGCACAGGAACAAGTCAGTTTTCATCTGGTTTTATTAGATCCCCCTTATCAGATGAAAATTCATCAAAAAATCTTAGATTTTTTGGTTGAACATCATATGCTTTGTGATCAATGCATCATTGTCATTGAAGATTTAAAAGAAGAAGCCATTGATGTCAAAGAACCTTTTGTTTTAAAGAAACAACAAAATTATGGAATTACATCTTTACAGATATTAGTTTATAAGGAGAAAAAATCATGAATGCAGTTTATGCGGGAACATTTGATCCAGTCACAAGTGGACATTTAGATATTATTGAACGTGCGAGTAAAATGTACGATATTTTGTATGTGACTATTTTTGTCAATCCTCAAAAAACAACGTTATTTTCTTTGGAAGAACGTATAGAATTATTAAAAGAAGTGACAAGTTGCTTTGATAATGTACGTGTTGATTTTAGTCAGGATCTGGCAGTGTCCTATGCTAAAAAAATGAATGCGCCAATATTGGTTAGAGGATTAAGAGCCACAATGGATTTTGAATATGAATTACAGATGGCTTTTTCTAATCAATATCTGGATGATAGTGTAGATATGGTTTTCTTTATGACAAGACCTAATCATTCCTTTATTTCATCTTCATCGGTCAAAGAAATGGCTTCTCATCAGCATCATGTCACAGGGCTTGTTCCACCTGTTGTTGAAGAAGCTTTAGAAAAGAAATTTAAGAAAAACAAGGAGGCTTTATGAAAAAAATAGTTGATTTAAATGATTTATCATTAGCACAGATTCAAGATATTCTTGATGAAGCGATTGCTTTTAAAAATGGCAAAGTGGTTGATTATCATCAAAAAAAGGTTGTAGCAAATCTTTTCTTTGAACCTTCTACAAGAACGCATTATAGTTTTGATATGGCAGCTGGTAATTTAGGGTGTCGAACACAAAACTTTGAAGCCAGTAACTCTAGTTTAAAAAAAGGTGAAACTTTATATGATACTTGTAAATTATTTGAAAGTATTGGTTGTGATGCTTTGGTAATTCGTCATCCTGAAGAAGATTATTTTAAACAATTAGAGAAATTAAAGGTGCCTATTTTAAATGCTGGAGATGGTAAAGGAAATCATCCTTCACAATCATTACTGGATTTAATGACAATTAAAGAGGAATTTGGACATTTTGAAGGTTTGAATGTGGTGATTGTTGGTGATATTTTACATTCTCGTGTTGCACATTCTAATTATCATGTTATGCAAAGGCTGGGTATGAATGTTTATACATCAGGACCTTTAGAATATAAGCAGGAAGGTTATCATTATGTTGATTTTGATGATGTTATTGAAGATATGGATGTTGTGATGCTGTTAAGAGTACAACATGAACGTCATGTGGGAGATGAAAATTTTTCTAAAGAGAAATATCACCAGATTTATGGACTATCTTTAGAAAGATATCAACGTTTAAAAGATAATGCGATTATTATGCATCCAGCACCTATTAATCGTGATGTAGAGATTAAAGATGAATTGGTAGAAAGTGAGAAGAGTCGTATTTTTACACAAATGCGAAATGGTGTTTATGTAAGAATGGCAATGCTTCATAAGGTATTAGAAGATGAATAGTTATTTATTAAAAAATGTTCATTTATATCATCAAGGTGTTTTTAAGAAAACAGATATTCTTGTGAAAAATGGATATATTGAAAAGATAGACGAAAATATAACAGGTTTTGAACCGGTTATTGATTTACAGGGAAAATATGCTTCACATAATTTCATAGATATACATACTCACTTAAGAGAACCGGGTTTTGAGCACAAAGAAACTATTCATACAGGGAGCTTAAGTGCCTTATATGGAGGATATGGAACGATTGTAGCTATGGCAAATACATTGCCATGTATGGATGATCTGGAAGCTATTAAAGATTTTAAACAGAGAGTGGCTCATGATGCCTGTGTCAATGTTTATACATATAGTGCGATTACTGAAAATTTAAAAGGCCAAAAACTTGTGGATATGGCACAACTCGTTCAAGAGGATATTGTTTTAGGGTTCTCGGATGATGGCAAGGGTGTTCAAAATGATGATATGATGGATTTGGCTATGCAATTGGCTGGAAATCTGGACTCGATTATTGTCGCTCATTGTGAAGATGAAAGTGAATTGCATGGGGGATGTATTCACGAAGGACATTATGCCAAAGAACATCATCTTATAGGTATTAATAGTGCTTCTGAATATAAACAAGTGGCTAGAGATTTAGATATTGTCAGGCAATATCATAATCGTTATCATATTTGCCATATTTCTACAAAAGAAACAGTTGATTTGTTACATCAGGCAAGACAGGAAGGATTGTGCGTTTCAGGTGAAGCTTCACCACATCATTTGATTTTGACAGAAGATAATATTCAAGATTGTTCACCACAATATAAAATGAATCCTCCATTAAGAAGTAAAGAGGATCATCAGGCATTGATCAAAGGTTTGAATGAAAAAACAATTACGGTTATTGCGACAGACCATGCGCCACATGCCAGAGAAGAAAAAGCGACAAGTATTGAAAAAGCACCATTTGGTATTATTGGTTTACAACATGCTTTTTCATTGCTGTATACTTATCTTGTCAAGAAAAATCTTGTGTCTTTAGAAACAATCTTGGATGCTTTGACAGTAGGACCAGCTCAAGTTTTACGTCTGGATTGTCAAATTCAGGAAGGTTCATTAGCTAATTTATGTATCTTTGATTTGAATGAACATTTTATTATTGAAGAAAAAGATTTAAAATCAAAATCAGCAAATACACCTTTTTTAGGGGCAGAATGTTATGGTCGTATTGTTGCTAATATTGTTAATGGTGAATATAATGATTTGGAGGAAAAATAGATGAAAAACTTTCAGGGAATGATGACAATTGTTTCTAAAAGAGAGCTTGTTAAAGATGTTTTTGAGATAGTTTTAGAAGGTGAAGCCGCATGTTTTATTCAAGCTCCGGGACAGTTTATTAATATCAAAATTAATGATTCTTTACAGCCTTATTTAAGAAGACCAATGAGTATTTGTGATTATGATGACAATCATATCACTATGATTTTTAAAGTTGTAGGTGAAGGAACAAAGATTTTATCACAGAAAGAAATAGGTCATCAGTTAGATTGTTTAACAGGTTTAGGAAATGGTTTTCTAGATTATCAGGCGAAAAAAGCTGTTGTTATTGGTGGGGGACTAGGGGTACCTCCAATGTATAAATTAGCGAAGACTTTAAAAGAGCAAGGTGTTGAAGTTCAAGCTGTTTTAGGTTTTAACAGTAAAAATGATGTGTTCTATCAACAAGAATTTATGGATATTTGTCCTACCTTTTTAGCAACAATGGATGGAAGTGCTGGTGTTCAAGGGACAGTTCTTGATGCTATTGAAGCTCATCAGCTGGTATTTGATAAATATTATGCCTGTGGTCCAGAAAAAATGCTAGATGCCTGTGTGATGGCTTATCCAGAAAATGGTTATTTATCTTTTGAAGCACGTATGGGCTGTGGTTTTGGTGCCTGTATGGGATGTTCATGTAAAGTGAAAACAAAACCTTATAAACGTATATGTGTTGAAGGTCCAGTCTTAATGTCAAGTGAGGTGATTATTGGTGGCTAATTTAAGAGTTCAGTTGCCCGGTTTAGATATGAAAAATCCAGTGATTCCAGCCAGTGGAACTTTTGGTTTTGGTTATGAATTTGCAAAGTTTTATGATATCAACTGTTTAGGATCTATGATGTTAAAAGGGACAACACTGGAACCACGTTATGGCAATCCTTTGCCAAGAATAGCCGAAGGACCAAGTGGTATGTTAAATGCGATTGGTTTACAAAATCCTGGTGTTGATGCTGTCATGAATGAAGAATTAGAAAAATTAAGACCACTGTATACTGATAAAGTGATTGCGAATATCGGTGGAAGTGCAATTGATGATTATGTTGAAACAGCACGACGCATATCTACTCATGATATGGTTGGTGCTTTGGAATTAAATATTTCCTGTCCAAATGTTCATGCTGGAGGTATTCAGTTTGGAACAAATCCAGAAATGGCTGGAGAAGTCACAAGAGCGGTCAAAGCTGTGAGTCAAAAGCCTGTCTATGTCAAATTATCTCCTAATGTGACAGATATTGTGGCTATGGCAAAAGCTGTAGAAGAAGCTGGAGCAGATGGAATTACGATGATTAATACATTGATTGGGATGCGTTTTGATATCAAGACGGGGAAACCTATTATTGCTAATAAGACAGGAGGATATAGTGGACCAGCTATTTTCCCAGTTGCTTTAAGAATGGTTTATCAAGTGAGTCAGGCAGTATCTATTCCTGTCATTGGAATGGGTGGTATTGCCAGTGGTAAGGATGCGATTGAAATGATGATTGCTGGAGCCAGTGCTGTTGCAGTTGGTTGTCAAAACCTCATTGATCCATATGCCTGTCCAAAAATCATTGAAGAAATGAATGAGATTTTGGATAATATGGGAATAGAAGACATTCATGAAATCATTGGACGCTCACATCAATATGAAAAGTGAATAAATGAATAAAGAATGGACATACTATATAGGGTGAATTGTATGTCCATTTATTTTCAGTTGTTTCTTGCTAGTTTCTTTTGGGGCAGTAATATCATTGTTATGAAATTATTACTTCATCATCTTCCCTTTCTTTTTTTAGCTTTTCTTCGTGTTCTTTTTTCTTTCTTATTTCTAGGTATCTATCTTTATTTTCATCACATTTCTTTAAACAATTTTGATAAAAAGAAAATGTTGATCATTTCACTTTTATCCATATATCTCAATTTCTTTTTAACATTTATAGGAATGAATCAAGTGAAAGGTATTGATAATGCATTAATGAATGCTTTGTCACCAACGATTACTTTTCTTCTCTCTTTGCTTTTTTTGAAATACCATCTTTCATTAAAAGAGTGGATGGGTATGTTTTTATCACTCTTTGCTTTTCTCTTGTCTATTCGTTTTCAAATTTTTTCAATACAAAGTGGTTTTTATTATTTACTGGCAGGAATGACATTGTATATTTTAGGAAATATTTTAATCCAGAAGTGGCATATTGAACCTAGTATAAGTTTTACTTTTTATGAATTGTTATATGGTTCACTTTTTTTATGGATACATAGCTGGGTGGATGGACAATTGGCATTTGATCGTTTGTTGACATTGCCATTATGGCAATGGGGATTATTTTTAATGATATCAGGTGTAGGTTTTGCTTATATACAAGTGACATATATGAAAGCAATAGCTCAAATTGGGGCAGTACAGACGAGTTTCTTTCTCAGTTTGAATCCTATTTTTACGTATTTGGAATCACTTGTTTTTTTACAGGAGTCTTTTGATTTTATTCATTTTGTAAGTTTTTTGTTGTTGATTTTGGCTTTGATCATAACCAAACAACAAAATAAGCATAAAGAATGATTTTTTTGAAAATATCTTGACTTTTTCTAAGGTTTCTTTATAATTACAAATGCGGCTATATCTAGGATGTAAGAGTCCTCGACCTATTTCTTGGACATGGCTAAGTACAAAATAAGGAGGAAAACAAATGTTAACTAAAGAAGAAAAAACTGCTATTATGAAAGAATATGCAACAAAAGAAGGAGATACAGGTTCTCCAGAAGTACAAATTGCTGTATTAACTGCTGATATTAACAAATTAAATGAACATTTTAAAGTTCATAAAAAAGACTATCATTCAAATAGAGGTCTTTTAAAGAAAATCGGTAGAAGAAGGGATTTATTAAAATATTTAAAAAATAAAGATCTTGACAGATATACTGCATTAGTTGACAAATTAGGTTTAAGAAGATAAGGATATTCATAGTGAATATCTTTTCTTTTTGAATAAATATCATGAAGAAATGTTTTGTTATTAAATAAAAATATGCTATAATGACAAAGATAATGAATGAGGTGAAATGATAATATGTCGAAACATGTAATGAGTTTAGATTTTTATGGAAAAAAAATCACTGTTGAAACAGGGGAACTGGCTAAACAGGCTAATGGTTCGGTTTTAGTGAGATACGATGATACAGTGATTTTATCTACTGCTGTTGCGGGAAAAGAACCTAAAGATGTTGACTTTTTTCCTTTGACAGTTACATATGAAGAAAAATTATATTCTGTTGGTAAGATTCCGGGAGGTTTCTTAAAAAGAGAGGGTCGTCCTAGTGAACATGGAACTTTAACAGCACGTATGATTGATAGACCTATCAGACCTTTATTTGCTGATGGTTTTAGAAATGAAGTTCAAGTTGTGAATACAGTGTTGTCTGTTGATCAGAATGCATCACCAGAAATGGCAGCAATGTTAGGAGCGTCACTGGCATTATGTTTATCAGATATTCCATTTAATGGACCAATTGCAGGAGTTAATGTGGGATTGATTGATGGTGAATTTACAATTAATGCAGGTCCTGAAGAAATGGAAAGAAGTTTAATCAATCTTGAAGTTGCTGGAACAAAAGAAGCCATTAACATGGTTGAAGCAGATGCTAAAGAAGTGGATGAAGAAACGATGTTAAATGCTTTGATGTTTGGACATGAAGCTATTAAACAATTGATTGCTTTTGAAGAAGAAATTGTAACTTTATATGGAAAAGAAAAAATAGAAATTCCATTATTTGAGTTAGATCAAAATATTGTTGATGAAGTGACAGCTCTTGCTAAAGAAAGAATGATTTCTGCTGTGTCTATTCCTGGTAAACTGGAAAGATATGCAGCGATTGATACGATTAATGAAGAAGTTGTTGCTTTATTTGAGGCTAGAGAATATGCTGATTTAAAAGAACAGGAAGCTGTTTTAAAACAAGTCAAAATTGTTTTACATGATTTAGAAAAAGATGAAGTCAGAAGATTGATTACAGAAGATAAAGTACGTCCAGATGGTAGACGTATTGATGAAGTGCGTCCTTTAGATGCTCAAGTAGATTTGTTGCCTAGAGTACATGGTTCAGCTTTATTTACTCGTGGAGAAACACAGGTATTATCTGTTTGTACATTAGGGGCTTTAGGAGAACATCAAAAAATTGATGGATTAGGACTAGAAGATCAAAAACGTTTCATGCACCACTATAATTTCCCACCATATTCGGTTGGAGAAACAGGAAGAATGGGAGCGCCGGGTCGTCGCGAAATTGGTCATGGAGCTTTAGGTGAAAGAGCTTTAGCTCAAGTCATTCCTAATGAAGAAGAATTCCCATATACTATCCGTGTTGTTTCAGAAGTACTGGAATCTAATGGTTCATCATCACAGGCTTCTATTTGTGCATCTTCGATGGCATTGATGGCAGCTGGGGTACCTATCAGCAATCCTGTCAGCGGTGTCGCTATGGGACTTGTAAAAAAAGGTGATGATTATACAATTTTAACTGATATTCAAGGTATGGAAGATCATCTGGGAGATATGGATTTTAAAGTTGCTGGAACAAAAAATGGAATCTGTGCTTTGCAGATGGATATCAAAATTGATGGAATTACTAAAGAAATTTTACAGGAAGCTTTAGCACAAGCAAAAGTAGGACGTCAACAAATTATGGATTGTATGATGTCAGCTATCAATGAACCAAGAGATCATTTGAGTCCTTATGCTCCAAAAGTTTATATGATGAAGATTGAACCAGATCAAATTAAAGATGTTATTGGAACTGGTGGAAAAACAATTAATGAAATTATTGAAAAATCAAATGATGTCAAAATTGATATTGAACAAGATGGTCGTGTTACTATTTACCATTATGACCAAGAAGCTATTGAAACTGCTGCAAAACTGATTGAAAACATTGTGAGAAAAGCTCAAGTGGGTGAAATTTACGATGGAAAAGTTG
This sequence comes from Massiliimicrobium timonense, assembly GCF_042850985.1. GTDB lineage: Bacteria > Bacillota_I > Bacilli_A > Erysipelotrichales > Coprobacillaceae > Allocoprobacillus. The sequence continues at coordinate 1,430,313 of NZ_AP031415.1, read as the reverse complement.
TACGTGTAGAAGATAAGTATGCATTTGTAGAATTATTTGAAGGAACAAATGGATTCTTACATGTGGGTGATATTGCTCATGAACGTATTCATAAGGCTTCAGATGTTTTAAAATTAGGGGATATCATTAAGGTAAAAGTCACAAAGATTACAGATAAGGGTGTTAATGTTTCAAGAAAAGCATTATTGCCTAAACCAATTCATAAAGAAGAAAAGAAAGATAAAGAACATGACTAAAAAAATTATTTTAGCAAGTACTTCTCCCCGTAGAAAGGAATTGCTAGAAAGAGAAGGCATTGACTTTTTAGTCGATGCTTCTTTTGTTGATGAAACACTTAATGAATCATTACCTATTGAAAAAAGACTTTGTGATTTAGCACAAAGAAAAGCATTTCCTATTCATCAAAAATATCCCGATGATATTGTCATTGGGGCAGATACTATTGTTTATTTTGAAGATGAAGTTATTGGAAAAGCTCAAGATGAAAGGATGGCTAGACATATTTTAGAACGTCTTTCTCATCAAAAACATCTTGTTTATACAGCTGTCGCCATTTACATTGGACATGATATAAAAACATTTTGTGAAAAAACAGAAGTTTATTTTCGTGATATCAGCTCATTGATTCCCGATTATCTTGCTTCAAAGGAGTGGGTTGGCAAAGCTGGTGCCTATGGGATTCAAGGTAAGGCAGATTGTTTTGTTGATCATATTGTTGGTGATTTAGATAATGTGATTGGCCTGCCTGTAACAAAAGTTATGGAATGTTTACATCAAAAATAGCATTTCTATCTTTTGTTTTTATGAAAAAATTGTAAACGTATTCATTTTTTGTTGTTTTCTGTGTTGATTTTTATTATAATGAAGAATGGAAAATAAATGTGGAGGATATTGATATGGAAAAGAAAGTAAAAAGAATTGCATTGCTTTCTGGTGGTGGCGACTGTCCAGGATTAAATGCTGTGATTAGAACAATTACAAAGACAGCTATTCGTAAATATGGTTGGGAAGTTATTGGTTATGTTTATGGATATCGTGGTTTATATAACAATAATTATATTGAATTAACAGAAGAAAAAGTAGAAAGCATTTATAAAGAAGGGGGAACAATTCTTTATAGTTCTAACAAAGACAACCTTTTTGATTATTTAGTTGATGATGGAAAAGGTGGAAAAGTAAAAAAAGATGTGAGTGATGTCGGTGTTGAGAACTTGAAAAAAGCCGGTGTTGATGTGCTTGTTGTTTTAGGAGGAGATGGAACTTTAACGAGTGCCAGAGATTTTTCAAGAAAAGGTGTTCAAGTGATTGGAGTTCCTAAAACAATGGATAATGATTTATCAAGTACAGATTTAACTTATGGTTTCATTAGTGCTATGAGTGTTGGAACAGAATTCATTGATCGTTTACAGACAACAGCGAAATCACATCATCGTGTGATTTGTTGTGAATTAATGGGTAGAGATGCTGGATGGATTGCCTTATATTCTGGATTGGCTGGAAATGCTGGAGTATGTCTGATTCCTGAAATTCCTTTTACAATTGAAAACATTGCAAAACATATCGCAAAACGTGATGAACAAGGGTTACCATATACAGTTATTGCTGTAGCTGAAGGTGCTAAATATGCAGATGGTACAAAAGTCATTGGTAAAATTGTAGAAGATTCACCTGATCCAGTTCGTTATAGTGGTTTAGCAGCAAAAGTTGCTGATGATTTGGAAAAAGTGATTCCTAATCATGAAGTTCGTTCTGTAAATCCAGGACATATTATTCGTGGTGGAGATATTAGTCCATATGATAGAATTCTGTCTATTCGCTTTGGTGTAAAAGCCTGTGAATTGATTGATGAGGGATTATTTGGCAATGTCGTCACACTTCATGGGGAACAAATGGATTATACGTCTTTAGAGGAAGTTATTGGTGATGCTAAATTTGGTAAACAAAAACGTGTTGATCCAAATGGTGAATTGGTTCGTGCTGCTAAAGCAATTGGTGTTTGCTTTGGAGATGAATAAAAGAAAACTGTTATGCATGTTGATGTATAACAGTTTTTTAAAGAAAATAAAGCAAAACATATAAAAATGATTTGCTTAAATACAAGAACTTTGATAGAATATCACGTACAAGTCAAAAGGGGTGAACAAAATGATTGAAGAATTAATTGAAAACGGTGAATATCTTCAAGCCTTAAAACATCTTCATGATATGAATGATGAAACAACAAGATATTTAAGACTTGTATGCCTTATTGGACTTGGTGAATATGAGAAAGCCAGAGTGGAAGGTATCCATGCAAAATCCTTAGCAAAAGAAACTTATTATGATGTGGTATCAATGTATATCATGGCATTAAAGGAATTAGGATGTTATGAAGAAGCAATTGATCTTTTAATTGAAGAATTATCTATGCCTTATATTCCTTATCAGTATGAAAATTTATTTAATACGGCTTATGATGAAATTCTATTAGAAAAGAAAGAAGCAAGATATGAAGTAGAAAGTCAAAATCAAATCTTTTCGGTGGAAGAAATTGAACAGTTATTAAATAAAAAAGATTGCAATGAAGATTTGTTATATATGGCGATTGATCAGTTACAGCAATTAAATGTACGTATGCTGATTCCAACGATAAGAGAATATCTTATTGACCCTCATAAACATTTCTTTGCAAAAACATTGTTGATTGAAATCATGATTAATCAACAGGTTGATGAAGAAATGGAAGTAGAGAAGTTTGGGCAATATTATTCTTTTAATTCTAGTTATATGCCACTGGTTTTAGAACAACTTGCCTATCAAGGTATTTTGAAATATTTAGAAAATGCTTTGGAAAGTGAAAACCCATCACTTTTTGAACAATGTCAAGAATATCTGGAATATTTATTGTATTCATTTTATCCACAGGAAATTGATGAGATGGATTTCAATGTCTGGGCGGCTGCTATACATTATTATGTTGCGACATTGCTTTCAATAGATGTTGACTTGTCAGAATTAGAAATTTTATATTATTGTGATTTAGAAGCAATCGAAGAACAAATTTTAGCACTCAAGCAAGTTGAGTGTTAAAAAGAGTTGCATTATAGGATTGTTTCATGTATAATAAGCGTGTTGAAATAATGGAGGAAGTATAAATGGAAACAGTTTGTAATAAACTTGAAAAATCAATGATGGAAGTCAAAGTCACTTTCACAACTGAAGAATGGAAAAAAGCACAAGAAAAAGCTTTAGACAAATTAGCTAAAAATGTCAAAATGGATGGTTTTAGAAAAGGACATGTACCTAAACAAATGATTAAAGCCAGACTTGGTAAAGGAGCTATTTTAGAAGAAGCAACTGATATGATTTTACAACAAAACTACTCAGGTATTTTATTGGATAATGATATTCATCCAGTAGGGCAACCTGAAGTTAAAATTGATGAAATCTCAGAAGAAGTACTTAAATTAACAGTTACTGCACCAGTTGCACCAGAAGTGAAATTAGGTCAGTATAAAGGGTTAGAAGTGAAAAAGACTCAAGTGAAAGTCACAAAGAAAGAAATTGAAGCTGAATTAAAGAATTATCAAAATCAATTTGCTGAATTAGTGATTAAAGAAGAAGGTCAAGTAGAAAACGGTGATACTGCTGTGATCGATTTTGAAGGATTTAAAGATGGTGTAGCTTTTGAAGGTGGAAAAGGTGAAAATCATCCACTGGAAATTGGTTCAGGATCTTTTATCCCAGGTTTTGAAGAACAATTAATTGGAATGGGAATTGGAGAAGAAAAAGAAATCGAAGTCACTTTCCCAGAAAATTATCAAATGGCTGATTTGGCAGGACAAAAAGCAACTTTTAAAGTGAAAGTTCATGAAATTAAATCTAAAGTTTTACCAGAAATTGATGATGAATTAGCAAAAGATGTTAATGTTGATGGTGTTGAAACATTGGCTGATCTTGAAACTTATACAAAAGAACAAATCAAAAATAGAAAACAAAGTGAAGCTGAAGCTAAATTTAGTGATGATATTTTCAATGCTGTGATTGAAAATACACCACTTGAAGTTCCTGATGCAATGATTGAATCTGAAATTGATTTGATGTTAAGAGAAGTTGAACAAAATTTATCTCAACAAGGTTTAACAATGGATTTATTCCAACAGTTAACTGGAAAAACACTTGATGATATGAAAGCTGAAATGAGAGAACAAGCTGAAAAGCGTGTAAAATTTAATTTAATTTTATCTGAAATCGTTAAAGCAGAAAATATCGAAGTCAGTGATGATGAAGTTGATGAAGAAGTAAAAGAAATTGCTACTTATTATGGTAGAGAATTCGATGAAGTGAAAAAGCTTTTTGAAGGACAGTTGGGACAAATTAAAAATGATTTAGCAACTCGTAAAGCTGTTCAATTGATTAAAGATAATGTAAAATAAGACGCTTCAAGCGTCTTGTTTTATTAAGACATATGAATAGACAAGCGACTCATTATTCTATATAATAATGAAGATACAAAGGAGGTCATGAATTATGGATGAATTAGATATTGTTGTTGATTTACCCGTCATTTGTACCAGAGGGATGGTTGTTTTTCCATCTCATGAAATTTCTTTAGATGTAGGAAGAAGTTTTAGTCTGAAAGCAATTGAATTAAGTGTGAATGAATTTGATGAAAATGTTGTATTTATTTCTCAAAAAAATCCACTTGATGAAAATACAGATTTTGATCATGTTTATCATTATGGAACATTATGTAAGATTAAAAGAAGAATTAAAAGAGATAATCATGGAACAATTAAATTGACTGTTGAAGGTCAAAAAAGAGTTGAAATCTTAAATCTTGAAGAAAGCGATGGTTGTCTTTTTGCGAAAACAAAATATCTTGAAGATATTCATGGAGATCGTGCTGAAGAAATTGCTTTGGTTAGAAAAATTACTGATCAAATGCAGACAATGCATAAAAATCTTCAAGTTTTTCCACGTGAAGTCTTTGCCAGCTTATCTCAAGGGATGAGTGCCAGTGCATTGGCTGATACGATTGGACAATATATTAATGTTGAATTAAAGACAAAACAACAAATTTTATCTGAATGTGATATTAATAAACGTTTATTGTTGGTTCTTGCCAGTATGGAAGAAGAAAAAACAATTAACGAAATCGAAGAAAAAATTAATATCAAGGTCAAAGAAAGTATTGATGAAAATCAAAGAGAATATTATTTAAGAGAAAAACTTCGTGCGATTAAAGAAGAACTTGGGGATACGCCAAGTAAAGAAGATGATACGGATTATATTCGTGAAGAAATTCAAAATCAACCTTATCCTCAACATATTAAAGATAAGATTGAAGAAGAATTAAAACGTTATGATATGATGCCACCTGCTTCTTCAGAAGCAAATGTTGTCAGAACTTATATTGATTGGGTGATGAAAACACCTTGGTATCAGGAAACTGAAGATACACAGGATATCAATGAAGTTGAAAGAATTCTTAATGAAGATCATTTTGGATTAGAAAAACCAAAAGAAAGAATTGTTGAACATTTAGCTGTTAAACAAATGACACAGTCTTTAAATGCGCCAATTATTTGTTTAGTTGGTCCACCAGGTGTTGGTAAAACTTCTATTTCTAAATCTATTGCCAGAGCTTTAGGAAGAAAATTTGTAAAGGCTTCTTTAGGTGGTGTAAGAGATGAAGCTGAAATTAGAGGACATCGTAGAACTTATTTAGGTTCTATGCCAGGAAGAATTATTCAAGGTATGAAAAAAGCAGGTGTTATTAATCCTGTCTTCCTGTTAGATGAAATAGATAAGATGTCTAGTGATTATAAGGGTGATCCGACAAGTGCAATGCTGGAAGTTCTTGATCCAGAACAAAATCAGTTTTTCTCTGATAACTATTTAGAAGAACCTTATGATTTATCAAAAGTATTATTTATTGCGACAGCGAACGATTTGGGAAGCATTCCAGATCCATTAAGAGATAGATTAGAAATTATTGAAATTTCTTCTTATACAGAACAGGAAAAATTAGAAATTGCGAAAAGACATTTATTGAAAAAAGAACTCGCTGTTCATGGTTTAAAACCAGAACAATTACAAGTAAGTGATGAAGCAATGATGTATGTGATTCGTCATTATACACGTGAAGCGGGAGTTAGACAGTTAGAAAGACTGATTGCCAAAATCTGTCGTAAAGCTGTTTTGAAAATACTGAAAGATCAGTCTTTAGTATTGTCTTTAAATGTTGAAGATTTAGAAGAATATCTTGGTAAAGCTCCATTTGAACATACTAAAAAATTAGATAAACCTCAAGTTGGTGTAGTGACTGGAATGGCATATACACAATATGGTGGAGATATTTTACCGATTGAAGTCAATCACTTTGCAGGTAGTGGGAAATTTATTATTACCGGTCAATTAGGTGATGTGATGAAAGAATCAGCATCTATTGCCTTAGATTATATGAAAGCTAATTCACAAAAATATGGATTAGAAAATATTGAATTTGATAAACAGGATATTCATATTCATGTTCCAGAAGGGGCAGTGAAAAAAGATGGGCCAAGTGCTGGTGTCACATTAACAACTGCAATTTTATCGGCTTTCAGTAATCGTCCAGTTCGAGATGATGTTGCTATGACGGGCGAAATTACATTGAGAGGTCAAGTCCTTCCTATAGGCGGTTTGAAGGAAAAATCTATTTCTGCACATCGCAGTGGTATTCGTACAATTATCATTCCTAAAGATAATGAAAAAGATATTGATGATATTCCTCAATCTGTTCAAAATGATTTAAATATTATATTAGCAGATAATATTGATACTGTTTTGGAAAATGCTTTAGTGAAACAATAAAGCTGCTGATTTATCAGTGGCTTTTTTTGAAAGGAGAAAACTATGTATAAAGTGAATAAAGCACAGTTTTTGCTTTGTGCCGCATGGAAATCACAGTGGCCTGATCATGATTTACCTGAAATATGTCTGGCTGGGCGTAGTAATGTAGGAAAATCAAGTTTGATTAATACACTCACAAATCATCAAAAACTGGCCAAAGTATCGGGAACACCCGGAAAAACACGAACATTAAACTTTTTTAACATTAATGATGAAGTTTGTCTTGTAGATGTGCCTGGTTATGGTTATGCAAAGGTAAGTGATGCTATTAAAGAAAGCTTTGCTGATATGATTGATACGTATTTGAGAGATCGAGAATTATTAAGAGGTTTGATTTTAATTGTTGACTATCGTCATAAACCAACACGTGATGATATTCAAATGTATCAATATGCTAAATATTATCAAATACCAGTCATCGTTGTTGCTACAAAAGAAGATAAGTTAAAACGCAATGATTTAAAGAAAAATGAAAAACGTATCAAAGAAACTTTAGATTTTCAAAAAGGAGATATGTTTGTTCGTTTCTCTAGTTTGAATAAAGTGGGTATTGATGAATTATGGCAGGATATTTTTAAGCTTTGTGATAATCATGATGAAATAAAATAAATATGATAAATGAAGAAAGCTTTGACGACTTAAGTCAAACCAACTCTTAACAAATGAAAATAATTTATGTATAATAATTACGAGGAGGGGAAGAAAATGATACATATTATGTTATGCTGTGCTTCTGGTATGTCAACAAGCTTGCTTGTAGAGAAAATGATTAAAGCGGCATCAGAACAAGGTATTGAAGCTGATATATGGGCTGTTGGAGCAAATGAAGTGAAAGCCAATGCTACAAAAGCAGATATTATTTTATTAGGGCCACAAGTTCGTTATGCTCAACGTAAGATTGAAGCTGAAGCACCGGGTGTACCTGTTGCTCATATAGATATGAAAGATTATGGAATGATGAATGGAAAATCTGTTTTAAAACAGGCATTAGAACTTATTCAAACGAAGAAGTAGATGTTAAAGTCTACTTTTTTTATTGAAAGAATGTTCATATTCTTTCAATAAAAGCATACAGTTTGTTAGGAGGGATTGTATGCAGAAAATTTATTTTAAGAAAAAGGTTGATTTAAATCATCAATTAAATGAGTTGATTTCTATATCTGTTGATGAATCTATACGTTATAAAATGGAAACAGATGGGATGCGTGCGATTGGCAGTATCATGATTAATGGTGAATATAAAGATAGACAGGAAAAACATCAGTTTCATGAAACGATAGATTTAGATATTTTTGCTTTATTTGAGAAAATTACTGATAAGAGAGATTTTCATGTGAAAGTTGAGGATTTTGATTATCACTTGGTTGATGGAAATTTATCACTCGTGATTCAAGCTTGTGTCTATGGAGTTCTTGATGATGAAGATCGTGTTGTTGATACCGTTGAACAAGATCATGATATGGATTCAGCAGAAGAAATTGAAAAGTTATTGAGAGAAGAAGAAAAAATTGTAGATGTTATAGATAAGCAGGAATCAGCTGTCAATGACTCAGTCATTTCAGAAAAACCAAAAGAAGTACCTGTTTTAGAAGAAAACGATGATCTGGAGGAAGATCTGGGAACATATTATTTTTATGTTGTTCAAGATGGTGATAGTTATGAAACAATCGCCAGACATTATCAAATAGATGAATATGCTTTAAAATCTTATAATCATGAACGTTCTTTGACGTCAGGAACGATTGTGATTATACCTTATGTGATATGAAAGATGTTATTTTAAAAAATTATGATTTTCATGTGATTGGTGAAATTAAGTTAAGCAGCCATGTTTTTAAACTGAAGTGTCATGAAGGTTATTTCGTAGTGAAAATCACATCTCAAAAATCTTTACAAAACATGTATGATTTAGTGGAAACATTAAATTTATCATGTTTTGTTCATATTATACCTAATCTTCATCATGAATATTTAACTATTTATCAGCATCAATATCTTTATTTAATGCCTTTTATTGAAAGCGGATCACAACATCTTAAGGAAATGAAGATTCAATTTTATTTTGAAACATTAGCTTATTTACATGAACATAGTTTTTATGATATGAAAGTGAATCAGCAATATTTTCACACTCTTGAAAAGGATATCTTAAAGGTCATCAATGAACGTTTTCAATATTATGAAAAAATGATAGAAAGCTATGAAAATGAAGTCTACCGTTCACCAAGTCAATGGATGCTGGTTATGAATTATTATCGTATATATGAAGCTTTAGCTTTGGCAAAGCAATATCTATCGCAGTATATGAATTGTATTCAAGAATGTCATTCTATTCGTATATGTCTGACTTATAAAAATTTTGATTATCAGCATATTTCACTAAAACATAAATGTTTGATTTCATTGGATTATATGGAAATGGATTTACCTATTTACGATATATTTGATATGTATCAAAAAATACCAGATATTCTTTTTGATTTAGATTGTTTAAGTCAATCTTATTTAAAAAAATTTGAACTAAGAAAAGAAGAAAAACTTTTGCTTTGTTGTTTAATGAATATTGTACCTATTATTCAATTTGAACATGATGAGATTGATAATATCATTAAATTGTCACGTTTATTATATTATTTAGATTCTGTTCATCATTTTATTACACAGTTATAATTGACTTTCATAATGAGGTTTGTTAGAATATAGTAGACGTTGATGAGGAGGAGTACATTTTGTATTCTGATAGAGAATCTCTGGGTGGTGGAAAGAGATAGAAGAAGAAATGGAAGGTAGCCTTTGAGTCTGTTTTCTGAAAGAGGAGTAGGTAAACACGTAGAACTGCGTTAAAGTTTTGAGGTATACGATCAGTATATAAATTAAGGTGGTACCACGAACATTCGTCCTTATACGAATGTTCTTTTTTATTGAAGGAGGAGAAAAATGGCAAATTATATTATATGGGGATTATTTATTGCAGCTTTGATTTTTTTAGGTTATTTCTTTATGAAAAGAATTAATGAAGGAAAGGCACAACGTCAAAAAGCATTACTGGAATATGAGGAAAAGAAAGAAAAATATTCATATTTAAGACCGGGAGTCTTAGATGTATGTCCTAGAGAAGATGTGACAGCAGCTGCTTTGTTTCATTGTATGAGAAAAGAAAATGATGATTTTGAACATTATTTTGAACAAATGAACGAAAGTGAAAAAACAGTTTATGGCATTTATATGATTACAACATCTTTAGAAGGTCGTAATGCATCATTACATAGTTTCTTTTTAAGTCCTGCCAGTCAACCATTTGTGCCAATGATCGTAGATATATTTGAAAAAATTGGAGCACATGAATTGGCTGATTTAATGAAGGCAGCAAGACGTTTTGCTGAAATTATTGAAAATGACGAAGATGATGATGAAGATGATCCAGAAATGGGAGATTATTCACGCTATAATTTTACTGACTTTACCAATGAGTTTATTACTCTTGTCAGCACAACAAATGTCAATGAAAAATTAACGCAATATGTTTTAGATCATAAGGAAGATTTCTATGATTATGAAATACCAGAAGAAGATTTGAAAGAGGGAGTTGAAAATAATGAAGAAAGAATTAGCGACGAAATATGATCATAAAGCCGTTGAAGAAGGGAAATATCGCACATGGTTAGATCATCACTATTTTGAAGCTGGAGACACTTCTAAAAAACCATATAGTATTGTTATTCCACCACCAAATGTAACAGGAAAACTTCACTTGGGACATGCTTGGGATACAACTTTACAAGACATGATTATTCGTTATAAAAGAATGCAAGGCTATGATGCTTTGTGGTTACCGGGAATGGATCATGCGGGGATTGCAACACAGGCTAAAGTGGAAGCACGTCTAAGAGAAGACGGAATTTCTCGTTATGATTTAGGACGTGAAAAATTTCTAGAAAAAGCATGGTCTTGGAAAGAAGAATATGCTTCTATTATTCGTAGTCAATGGGAAAAATTAGGTCTTTCTCTTGATTACACAAAAGAACGTTTCACATTAGATGAAGGATTAAGTGAAGCAGTCAAAACTGTTTTTGTAACACTTTATAAAAAAGGTTATATTTATCAAGGAGAACGTATTATTAACTGGGATCCAGTACAACGCACGGCTTTATCTAATATTGAAGTTATTCATAAAGAAATTGAAGGACATATGTATTATTTCAATTACGAAGTTGTGGAAACAGGTGAAAATCTAGTTATCGCAACAACACGTCCAGAAACAATGTTTGCCGATCAGGCTATCTTTGTTCATCCTGATGATACAAGATATCAGCATCTGGTTGGAAAACATGCTATTAACCCGGCTAATGGTGAAGCCTTACCAATTATGGCAGATAGTTATATTGATATGAGCTTTGGAACAGCTGTTATGAAATGTACACCTGCGCATGATCCTAATGACTTTGCTCTTGCTAAAAAATATCAATTAGCAATGCCTAAATGTATGAATGATGATGGCACAATGAATGAATTATGTGGACCTTATCAGGGAATGGATCGTTTTGAATGTCGTGAAGCTCTAGTTCACGATTTTGAATCAAGAGGTGTCGTTGATCATATTGAAAAACATATGCATCAAGTAGGGCATTCTGAAAGAAGTCATGCTATTGTAGAACCTTATTTATCTAAGCAATGGTTTGTAAAAATGAAACCATTAGCGAATGCAGCCTTAGAAAATCAGATGAAAGATTCTAAAGTTTCATTCGTGCCACCACGTTTTGAAAAGACTTTTAAACAATGGATGGAAAATATTGAAGACTGGTGTATTTCACGTCAATTATGGTGGGGACATCAAATTCCTGCATGGTATCATAAAGAAACAGGAGAAATTTATGTAGGAAAAGAGCCACCACAAGACATTGAAAACTGGAAACAGGATGAAGATGTGCTTGATACATGGTTTTCAAGTGCATTATGGCCTTTTTCAACAATGGGATGGCCAAATACAGAAAGTGAACTTTATCAACGTTATTTTCCAACAGATACATTGGTAACAGGTTATGATATCATCTTTTTCTGGGTTTCTCGAATGATTTTCCAGTCATTAGAATTTACAGGACAAAGACCATTTCAAAATGTTTTGATTCATGGTTTGATTCGTGATGAACAGGGTAGAAAGATGTCTAAATCTTTAGGTAATGGTGTTGACCCAATGGATGTTATTGATCAATATGGAGCGGATACTTTACGTTTCTTTTTAACAACTAATTCTGCACCGGGTATGGATTTAAGATATATTCCAGAAAAACTAGATGCGGCATGGAATTTCATCAATAAAATATGGAATAGTGCTCGATTTGTTTTAATGAATATTGATGATGATATGTCTTATCAGAATTTATCTTTTGACCATTTGAATTTGGCTGATCAATGGATTTTAAATCGTTTAAACGAAGTTATTACTTCAGTTGATGAGAATATGGATAAGTTTGAATTTGTTAATGTTGGTAGTGAATTGTATAACTTTATCTGGGATGATTTTTGTTCATGGTATATTGAATTATCAAAAGTTCATTTAAACAGTGATGATGAAATAGAAAAGAAAGCAACCCAAAATACACTGGTTTATGTATTAAACGCAATAGTTAGATTATTACATCCATTCATGCCTTTTGTAACAGAAGAAATTTATTTATCAATTCCTCATTTACAGCCATCTATCTGTATTGCAAAATGGCCAACAGTTAATCCGGATTTCAATAATGAAATAATTCAAGATCAGTTTGTTTATTTGATTGATATTATTAAAGGGATTAGAAATTTAAGAGCCCAATATGTTATAAAAAATGCTATTGAAATTGCTTATTCAATTCAAACACAGGATAACCAGCTTGAAAATTTATTGGAAAATCTTTCTCCATATATTTATAAGTTATGTCATGCACGTTGTTTTGGATATAATGTTGAAACATCTTCAAATGTAGCAACAGAAATGATTAAAGGTGGAAATGCATTGATTATTGAACTAGGTGATTATATTGATTTAGAAGCTGAAAAGAAAAAAATGGAAGATGAAATTAAAAAGCTTGAAAATGAAATCAAGCGTTGTGAATCCATGCTTTCTAATCCTAACTTTGTTTCTAAGGCACCTGCTCAAAAAGTTGAACAGGAAAAACAGAAACTGGCTGATTATCAATCAAAATTTAATACAATGAAAGATAAATTAAATCAAATGTAAAGTGAAATTGAAAAAAATTTCACTTTTTTTCATTTTTAAGAAGAAAAATGCGAAAAAAATGTATATATAAATAATAGGGAGCTACTGATGAAAGGAAGGGTCAACATGAAAGAGTTAACATTACAGCAACAATGTGAAATTCAAGGAGGAAGTCTTATTGCGACAGCTTTACTTTATTTAATTTTAGGAGCTGCAGCCTATAAGATCATTAAATCTAAAAAGGGAAGAATTTCAATACCAAGACTCATCAGTATTGAATGGCGTGATTGATGATATGAAAGGCTTTAAGCCTTTCATATTTTTATGCATGAAAGCATATAATAGAAGGGGTGATGAAAATGAAGTTTGAATGGAAAGTTGTTATCATGGCTTTGATTTGCTCATTGGCTTTTATGCTGATCTTTACATATGGATGTTCTTTAGGACAAAAAACATTATATGCCTATCAAGTAGGGATTTATAAAGAAGCAGACAATAAAGATCAAAAATTAAAAGAACTCAAAGACATGGGTATTAAAGGCTATACTTATATGAAAAATGATCAATATTATGTTTTATCTATGATTAGTGAACAAAAAGAAGACATTGAAAAACATGCCACACAAGTAAAAGGAATTATGAAAACTTATACAGTTCCTTCATCTACGACAACTCAAATGCTTTTAGATAATTTATCTCAAGGTGATGTGTCATGATCAAAACTTTACCATTAGAAGAAAATCCGAGAGAAAAAGCGTTAACTTATGGTATAGAAAATTTGAGTAATGTAGAATTATTGGCTTTGATTTTAAGGACCGGACATAAAAGTGAATCAGTTATTCAGCTTTCACAACGTCTTTTAAAACAAATTGGTGGCTTTGCTCAATTAAGTAATGTGACCTATGCCGATTTAACAGCTTTAAAGGGAATTAAACAGGCAAAAGCGATTGAAATATTAAGTATTATAGAAATTGCTAAGAGATTAAAAGATGTTTCTACAATGGAAAAATCTCTTTTGAATCCTTTGGATATTTTTGAAAGAGTGCATAATCAGCTAATGTTTTTAAAACAGGAACATTTTTTGTTGTTATGCTTAGATAATAAAAATAAAGTGATTAAAGAAAAAACTATTTTTATTGGTTCATTAAATATGAGTGTTGTCACACCTAGAGAAGTTTTTAAAGAAGCAATAGCTGTTAATAGTGCCAAAATTGTCTTGATTCATAATCATCCTAGTGGGGATGCATTGCCTAGTGAAGAAGATGTTTTATTAACCAGTCAGTTTCAAAAACTTGGAGAAATGATGGCAATTGAAGTGATGGATCATATTATTGTTGGCTGGAATCAGTTTTATAGTATACAAGCTAAACAGTTGTTTTTTTATCATGAATGATGTGAAAATATAGGAATTTGATAAAAGATTTTTTATGAATTGCTTTTTTTATATGGAGATATTATAATGTATGAATGACAAGAGGTGATATTTTTGTATAGAAAAGGCAATAAATGGACGAAACAGAAAAAAAGAATTGTTATTGCCACTGTTATCCTTGTTTTATTTTCTGTGATAACATTGGTGACAAGTCGTTCGGCTTCAGGAATAGAAATTATATTTAAAGATACTATAGCAAATCTGGAGTATTATATCATTAAAGCTCCTATTCAATATGTAACTGGTCTGTTTGAAGAATATAATGATTTAAAAGATGTTTATGAAGAAAATGCGAAATTAAAGGAACAGTTAGATAATCTAGCTCGAGAAAGTGCTATGAATGAGGTTCTTACTAATGAATTAAACGATTTAAAAGAAATCATGGATATTAAATATTTACCAACTGAATATCAAGTGAAATATACGAATGTTATTGCTAGGGATGCACAAAACTGGAATAATCAGGTAACCATTAATCTTGGTAAGATTTCTGGGGTACAGGAAGGAATGGCCGTTATAAACGCCCAGGGAATGATTGGAACGATTACTAATGTGAGTGAAATTTCTGCGACAGTTTCATTATTATCAAGTGAAACTGCCAAATCTCAATTGCCAGTCATGATTATAAGTGGCGAAGATGAATACTATGGATTATTGAATCGTTATGATATTAATACACATAAATATTCTATTACTTTATTAAGTGATGTTGAAAAAATTGAAAAAAATGCGAAAGTTGTAACGAGTGGCTTAGGTGGCGTTGGAAAAAGTCCAAAGGGCATTTTAGTGGGTACTGTTGAAAATTATACAAGTGGTGATGATGCCACAGAATCAGTTTGTGATGTAACGCCAAGTGTTGATTTTAATGAATTAAATGATGTAGCTGTAGTACAAAGGGTGAATACGCAATGAGAAAACGTGTTCAGGATAGTTATCTGGTCAAATGCTTTTTAGTGGTGTTCCTTTGTTTTGTTGTCGATAGTACAATTCATTATTTTTTACCCTATAATTTTACGAAAACAAGTATAACAATTACACCATGTCTTGGTTTAATGATGTTTGCTTTGCTTGTTAGAACCATTGAAGCAGGAGCAGAACGTTACTTTTTTGCAACTCTATGCAGTGTTTATTATTCTATTGTTTATGCTAACTCTTTAGCCATATATATCCTTATTTATTGTTTAATCGCCTTTGTTCGTTCTTATCTTTTTAAATTAGACACTTTAAATATCATTGAATCAATCATATTTTGTATTTTGACAATATTCGCTCAAGAATGTATTGTATATTGGTTGATGTGGATTACCAACATGACAAGATATCCAATGGTTTCATTTGTTGTGATGCAATTGTTACCAACGTTATTGTTTAATGGAATCTTGTCTATTGGGGTTTACTGGATTTACAATAAAGTGAAAATTGAGGTGGAATAATGAATATTGAAGTCAAAGGAATTAATGGCAGACTTATTATGAAAGTACAGAAAAACTGTTCTTTTGATCAGTTTTTAGAAGATTTAGATCAGCTTTTGGATCAACCTCTATTTATACAGGAGGGTTATTATCCAAGAGCTTTTTTTGATTTTGGTTGTCGAGAAGTGTCTAATGATGAGTTAGGACAATTATTGATGTTGTTAAATCAAAAAGAGCGAATCTTATTTGATGGAATGACACTTTTACAACAACCTCATCGTGTTCAAATCAGAAAAGAACAGTTGCATAATGGTGAAGAAATGGTAATTGATTATGAAACATTATTTTTAGGTATCGTGAATACAGGGAGCTATGTTTATTGTTATCAGGATGTTTATTTTTTAAATACAGTCAAAGGAACAATTGTCGCAATGAATGAAGATGTCAAAATATATGGTCATGATTTCCAAAAAGCACAAATTATAATAAATCAACAGTGCTTACATGATTTGACAACTTCTGCACTCACAAGCATCTATTATAAAGATAATCAGATTATTTTGGCTAAGGAGGAAAAATATGTGTCGAACAATTGTGATTACGTCGGGTAAAGGTGGCGTTGGGAAAAGCAGCGTGACTATTAATTTGGGTTATGCTTTGGCTCATACAAATAAAAAAGTCTGTTTAATAGATGCTGATTTTGGATTAAAAAACTTAGATGTTATGCTGGGATTAGAAAATCGTGTCATTTATGATCTTAAAGATGTGATTTCTAATAAATGTTCTCTCCAGCAAATTCTTGTCAAAGATAAACGTATGCCTTCGTTGTATCTCTTACCAGCATGTAAAGCACTATCTTTTGAAAACTTGAATCTTGACTATATGATTAAAGTCGTTGAACAGTTGAAAAAGGATTTTGATTATATTTTGATTGATAGTCCTGCAGGGATTGAAAAAGGATTTCAATATGCCAGTGGTTTATCAAAGGAAGCCATTGTTGTAGTGAATCTAGATATAGTTTCTCTAAGAGATGCTGATCGTGTTGTTGGTTTACTTTTAAAGCAGGGTGTGGATCAGTTACATATGCTTGTCAATAAATATAATGAAACAGATGTTTTCAAAGGACGTTGCCCTTCATTAAAAGAAGCTTATGATATTTTGTCTATTCCTTTAATTGGTATCGTTTTTGATGAACATGATATGATTGAAGCGAATAATAAGGGAATACCAATTTATATGAATAAAAAAGAAAATCTTTATCGTTGTTTTGATCGTATTGTCAAACGTCTGGAAGGACAGGAAGTTCCATTTCAAAAAAATAAACGAAAAGCTTTATTAGAACGTCTTTTTGGATAATATTTTTATAATCTTTTTCATAAGTTAAAATGAGGTGAAAACTTGTGAATGATATTGATGACATCAAAAGACGAATAGAAAAAAGAAAGGCTCGTCGTCACCCTGTATTGACTGACCATCATTTTACCAAAATATATAATGGAATGATTAAGGCAATGGTTGCTTTACTTGTAGGTATTGCGATTTGTGCCTATGTTAAGGTGAGTCCTCATGGTGACTATATAAGAGATTACGTTTTAAATGATTTGCAGTTTTCTCAAGTGACCAAATGGTTTAATCAACACTTCCTATCTTTTCAAAATCAGGATTCATCAATGACTGTTTCTTCAACTGTGAGTTACACGCATGTTAAAGATAATTATTATAAAAGTCAAACAAATGAAGTGTTGAATTTTGCAACAGGGCGTGTGATTTATGTTGGGAAACAAAATCTACTTGGAAACTATGTGACGGTTCTTTTGGAAAATAATGTCGAAGTGACTTTTGGAAATATGCAGGATGTTTTTGTAGGCTTATATGATCAAGTTGAAGAAGCTACAATTTTAGGAACATATGACAATCAGGTTATGATTATTTTTACACAAGGTGAACAGGAAATTGATTATTCAACATTTGAAGAACTTATATCTTAAAGTTTCTATTCATCCTCTAACACTCCTTTATTTTGTCTTTGCATGGCTGGGAGGCTATTTGAAATGGTATCTTTCTACACTGGGAATTGTCTGTTTGCATGAAATATGTCATCTTTTGATGGCATATTATTTTCGTTTTCAAATTCAAAAAATTGAAATTTTACCTTTTGGTGCTTATTTGTATTTAGAAGATTTTTATTTTCAGCCCATTTGGAAAGAAATGTGTGTTGTTCTTGCTGGACCATGTAGTCATTTGTTTATTTATGCAGGAATTCAAATGTTAAGTCATGGTGTTTATCAGGACTTTTTATTAACAATGAATATGTTTGTTTTGTGTTTTAATCTTTTACCTATCTATCCTTTGGACGGTGGTAGATTTCTAAGCTTGCTTTTACAAAGTATTATAGATTTAAAGAAAGCATTATTAACAACATTAAAAATATCTATCTTTGTTTATTGTTTACTCTTTCTTTTTTATTTACAGACAAATACACTGATTATTATAGGATATCTGTTTTATCAGCTGGTTTGTTATTATCGGTTTATTTATGTGTATTTAAGAACATATTATGGGATGATTCCTTCTTTTTTAAATAAGTGTCCACCCATTGTTCATCAGCGTTTGATTTATCGTAGAGGGTTTCATAATTATTATCTGATGGAAGGAAAAATAAAAGATGAAAAAGAAATGGTTGAGATTCTTTTAAAAAATATAAAAAAATAGGAAAGTATCTTGTTTTTTTTGATGTGTTATGGTATTATACTACGGGTATTAGAAATACACACATTGTGAATTCATGAACCGAGTGCCGATTGGTGGTTTGTGTTAGAAACAATGGAGGAAAAAACGAAAAGGAGGAAGTTACAATGGCAGTAATTTCAATGAAAAAATTATTAGAAGTTGGTGTTCATTTTGGACATCAGACAAAAAGATGGAATCCAAAAATGGCTCCATACATTTTCACAGCAAGAAATGGTATCTATATCATTGATTTAAAGAAATCATCTGATAAAATTGATGAAGCTTATGCAGCTTTAATGGATATCGTTGCGAAAGGTGGAAAAGTTTTATTTGTAGGAACAAAAAAACAGGCTCAAGAAGCTGTTCAAACTGAAGCTGAAAGATCTGGAAGTTTCTATGTGAATTCTCGTTGGTTAGGTGGAACATTAACTAACTTTAAAACAATTCAAAAGAGAATTAGAAGATTAAAAGAATTAGAAAAAATGGAAGAAGATGGAACTTTAGAATTATTTACAAAGAAAGAAGCAGTTCTTCTTATGAAAGAAAAAGCTAAGTTAGAAAAGAACTTAGGTGGTATCAAAGAAATGAGAAGATTACCAAATGCTTTATTTGTTGTTGATCCTAAAGTTGAACACAATGCAGTTGCAGAAGCAAGAATCTTAGGTATTCCTGTGTTTGGTATTGTTGATACAAACTGTGATCCTGATGAAGTGGATTATGTGATCCCAGCTAATGATGATGCTATTAGAGCTGTTAAATTAATTGTTGCTGCTATGGCTGATGCTGTATGTGAAGCAAAAGATGAACCAGTCACAGTTGCTTATGTGAAAGATGAAGATGATAAAGAAGTATCTATGAATGATGCTGTCGCTTCTGTAGAAGAAAATAAACAAAAAGGACCTAGATATAA
Organism: Massiliimicrobium timonense; assembly: GCF_042850985.1. Classification (GTDB taxonomy): domain Bacteria; phylum Bacillota_I; class Bacilli_A; order Erysipelotrichales; family Coprobacillaceae; genus Allocoprobacillus. Next base: position 1,410,757 of record NZ_AP031415.1, on the reverse strand, counting down.
AAATGCTGGACGTCCTAGAAATAACAAAAATGCTGAAGTAAGCAAACCAGCTGAAGTTAAAGAAGAAAAAACTGAAGCATAATGAATAAGAGGGGAAGCTTATGCTTTCCTTTTTTTATAAAAAATGATGGAGGAGAAAAAAATGGCTATTAGTGCAAAATTAGTAAAAGAATTACGTGAAAAAACTGGTGCTGGAATGATGGATTGTAAAAAGGCACTTGAAGCTTGTGATGGTGATTTAGAGGCTTCTTTTGACTGGTTAAGAGAAAAAGGAATTGCAAAAGCTGCAAAAAAAGCAGATCGTATTGCTGCTGAAGGTTTAACAGCATTTGTCGTAGATGGAAATGCTGCAGCAATTGTTGAAGTGAACTCTGAAACAGATTTCGTTGCTAAAAATGCTGAGTTCCAGGAATTAGTTGCTTTAACAGCAAAAGCAATTGTTACTGCAAAACCTCAAGATGTTGAAGCTGCTTTACAGTTAGATGTTGATGGTAAAGATTTAGGAACTGTTATTGCTGAAAAGAGTGGTAAAATTGGTGAAAAATTAAGCTTAAGAAGATTTGCAGTGATGACAAAAAATGATGATGAAATCTTTGGTGCTTATTCACATATGGGTGGAAAAATGTGTGCTTTAGTAAAAGCTGCAGGTATTGATGAAGTGAAAGCAAAAGATATTGCTATGCAAGTTGCTGCAATTGCTCCTCAATATATTGATAGAACAGCGATTCCTGCTGAAATTTTAGATCATGAAAGAACTGTTTTAAAAGCTCAAGCTATGGAAGAAAATGCAAAGAGTGCAAAACCAAAACCAGAAAATATCATTGAAAAAATGATTGAAGGTCGTTTAAATAAAAATTTAAAAGAAATGTGCTTAGTAGATCAAGCATTCATTAAAGATTCTGATCAAACAGTAGCTCAATACTTAGGAAACGGAAAAGTTTTAGAAATGGTACGTTTTGAAGTTGGAGAAGGAATGGAAAAACGTGAAGAAAACTTTGCCGAAGAAGTTGCTGCTCAAATGAGAGGATAATTGAAATTTATAGAGAGGACACACTTATTGTGCCCTTTTCTTGTAAAATGGAGGAGAGATCATATGAAGTACAAAAGAGTTTTATTAAAATTAAGTGGAGAAGCATTGGCTGGTGAACAGGGATTTGGTATCAATCCTGTAGTTGTGGCTGATGTTGCCAGACAGATCAAAGATGCGAAAGATTTAGGTGTTGAAATTGCTATTGTCTGTGGTGGTGGAAACATCTGGCGTGGAAAAACAGGCAGTGACATGGGTATGGAAAGAGCAGCAGCTGACTATATGGGTATGTTAGCGACTGTGATGAACGGTATGGCTTTACAAAATGCATTAGAGGCGATTGGTTTAGATACTCGATTATTATCAGCTATTGATATGAAAGAAGTGGCAGAACCTTATATTAGAAGAAGGGCTGTTCGTCATTTGGAAAAAAATCGTATTGTCATTTTTGGAGCAGGAACAGGAAGTCCATTCTTTACTACTGATACAACAGCGGCTTTACGTGCTGCAGAAATGAATGCAGATGTTATTTTAATGGCTAAAAATGGTGTTGATGGTGTTTATTCTGCTGACCCAAAAGTTGATCCTAATGCTAAAAAATATGATCATATCACTTATTTAGATGTTTTAAATGAAGATTTACATATTATGGACCAGACAGCTATTACATTATGTAAGGATAATGGTATTGATCTTTGTGTATTTAATATGCAGGAAGATGGTAATATTGCTCGTGCATGTAATGGCGAATCTATAGGTACAATTATTTCGAAAGGAGGGAATGAAACATGTTAGATCTTATTTTAGAAGAAACAAAAGAAAAAATGGAAAAATCAATTGAAGCTTTTAAACATGAACTTTCTTCTGTAAGAACAGGTCGTGCAAATCCAACGATGCTTGATAGAGTGAAAGTGAATTATTGGGGTGAAATGACACCTTTAAATCAAACAGCTGGTATTTCTGTTGTTGAAGGACGTCAATTGGTTATTAAGCCTTATGATCGCAACAGTTTAAAAGATATTGAACATGCCATCTATGAAGCTAATCTTGGTTTAACACCTCAAAATGATGGAGAAATCATACGTATCAATGTTCCAGCATTAACAGAGGAAACAAGAAAAGAGTATGTCAAACAAGCAAAAAAATATGCTGAAGAAGCAAAAGTTGCTTTACGTAATATTCGTAGAAGTGCTAATGATGATGTTGAAAAGGCTGAATTAACTGAAGATGAAGTAAAACTTGGTAAAGAAAAAGTTCAAAAATTAACTGATCAATATGTCAAAATCATTGATCAATTAACAAAAGAAAAAGAAAATGATTTAATGACTGTCTAGTTTCTTTTGACTCTTGCATAAAGCAGGAGTTTTTTTGTTGAATATTTTTTGATAAGAGTTCGCATGTTGCTTTCTTTTATGTTATAATACAAAAAGGTTATGAGGTGACAGTATGTTTTTTAAGAAAAAAAGAGAAATAGAATATGATTTAGATATGAACAATATTCCTCAACACATTGCTTTTATAATGGATGGCAATGGTCGCTGGGCTAAAAAAAGAAAGATGCCACGTACGTATGGTCATCATGAAGGAACAAAAACAATACGAACTTTGGCTTTAGAAGCCAATCGTTTAGGTGTAAAAGCAATGACAGTTTATGCTTTTTCTACAGAAAATTTTAAACGAGAAGCAAGTGAAGTGGATTATATTTTTAAATTGCCTAAAGAATTTTTTCAATTATATTTAAAAGAATTGATGGATAATGATGTTTCGATTCGTTATATTGGACATTTGGAAATGGCACCTTTAGAAACAAGACGTATTATTGAAGAAGCTGTATCACAGACATCACGTAATCATGGTTTGATTTTAACTTTTGCTTTTATTTATGGTGGGCGTGATGAGATTGTTGAAGCAACGAAAATCATTTGTGAAGAATATAAACATGGTCAGATTTCATTAGATGATATTAATGAAGATTATTTTGAAAAGCATTTAATGACAAAAGATTTACCACCAGTTGATTTGATGGTAAGAAGCAGTGGAGAAAAACGTCTTTCTAATTTTCTGCTTTGGCAATTGGCTTATGCTGAATTTGTTTTTGATGATACATTATGGCCTGATTTTGATGAAGAAAGGCTACATTATGCAATTGCTGTATATCAAGGTAGAGAAAGAAGATTTGGAGGTGTCGTCAAATGAAAACACGCATTATCACAGGATTGATACTTTTAGCAGTCATTCTGCCATGTGTTATTCTAGGTGGAATAGCTTTTAAAATTTTACTGGGTATTGTTGCAGGGATTGCTGTTTTTGAAATGCTTTCTATCTGTAATCGTCCTCGTGCTCATTTTTATCTTTATCCTATTGTTGGATTGTTTGTGTTTTATTCATTATTTTTTGATCAGTCATTGTTGATTTCAAGTGAAATCATGATTTTATACATGATTGTATTGATGGCCTGTAGTATGTTTGATGATGGTATCAATTTTTTGAGATTAAGTTATTATTTTACAGCAGGTGTTTTAATTGGTATGGGATTACATATGCTTTATCAATTGCGTTTAACATATGGCTTTGATTATATTTTAATTCTGGCTTTGGCTACTTTTGGAACGGATACAGGGGCATATTTTACGGGGATGTGTTTAGGAAGACATAAGTTGAATCCTCGTCTTTCTCCTAAAAAAACCATTGAAGGTTCAATTGGTGGAATCATTTTAGGAACGGTTCTTTCTGGCGCTTATGGCGCATATATTCAAATAGATATGCCGTTAGTGTGGTTTATTGTCATGTGCCTCATTTTAACAATAACAAGTCAGATAGGAGATTTAACATTTAGTAGTATGAAACGAATATTTGAAGTGAAAGATTTTTCTCAATTGTTACCAGGACATGGTGGAATCTTGGATCGCTTTGATTCGATTTTATTTAATGCAATGGTTTTTGGTATTTTACTTCATTTTATAACAATGGTGGTGGCTTAGTATGAAAAAAATATGTGTTTTAGGAGTAACTGGTTCGATAGGTCAACAGACGGTTGATGTTGTTAGACATCATCGTGATGAATTTGAAATTGTTGCCATGAGTGCTGGGAAAAATATTGATTTGTTAGAAAAAATCATGACTGTTATTCACGCAAAACATATTTGTGTACAAAAACAAGAAGATATGGAATATCTTCAAAGAAAATATAAGGATGTTCATTTCTATTGTGGGCAGGATGGTTTAATTCAAATTGCAACTTTACCACAAATTGATATTGTTTTAAATGCGATTGTAGGGTTTGCTGGATTGGTTCCTACCATGAAAGCTATTCAGGCTCATAAAGATATTGCTTTAGCCAATAAGGAAACATTGGTTGTTGCGGGTCATTTAATCATTCCATTGGTCAAAGAAAACAATGTACAATTATTGCCAGTGGATAGTGAACATTCTGCTATTTTTCAATCTCTTAATGGTGAATATCATGGGGAGATTCGTAAGATTATTTTGACAGCCAGTGGTGGGAGTTTCCGTGATAAATCAAGAAGTGAACTAGAACATGTGAGCGTTGAAGATGCTTTAAAACATCCTAATTGGTCAATGGGAGCAAAAATTACAATTGATAGTGCAACGCTTTTTAATAAAGGGTTAGAAGTGATGGAAGCCAAATGGCTTTTTGATGTTGATTATGATGATATTGAAGTGCTGATTCATCCAGAAAGTATTATTCACTCTATGGTTGAATATCAAGATACTGCCATTATTGCTCAACTGGGGACACCAGATATGCGTTTACCTATTCAATATGCTTTAACGTATCCTCATCGTTTGCCTTTACTTGGTGGTAAACATTTATCTTTAAGTGATATGGGAACACTTCATTTTGAAAAACCAGATTTTCATCGCTTCCATGCTTTAGCTTTAGCCTATGAAGCTGGACGTAAAGGTGGTTCCATGCCATGTGTTTTAAATGGTGCAAATGAACAGGCTAATGCACTGTTTTTATCTAAAAAAATTGCTTTTTTAGATATTGAAAAATATGTTGAGGAAACGATGCGAGCACATCATTGGGTTGATCATCCCACTTTAGAACAGCTTATTGAAATTGATCAATGGGCAAGAAATTTTGTACGAGAAAGAGTAGGAGAAATATAGATGCAGACAATCATTACTTTAATAGTATTTTTATTAATATTAGGAACGATTATTATCATTCATGAATTTGGACATTTTATTGCTGCAAAAATATTTGGTGTTTATTGTTCTCATTTTTCCATTGGTTTTGGACCAAAGATATGGTCTAAAAAAGGAAAAGAAACAGAATACGAAATTCGAGCATTACCATTTGGTGGTTTTGTTTCAATGGCAGGTGAAGAACAAAGTGATGATGAAGAATTAAAAGATATTCCTATTGAACGCACTTTAAAAGGAATTAAAACATACCAAAAAGTCATTATCTTTTTAGCTGGTGTTTTCATGAACTTTGTATTGGCTATTGTCGTGACTTTTGGAGTGAATGTAATCAGTGGTCAATTACCTGTTCAAAATGCTCAAATAGGGCAGGTCATAGAGAATTCTCCTGCTCAACAGGCTGGTTTAAAAGCTGGAGATGTGCTTCAAGAATTGACTGTGAATGAAACTGGAGAAGTGATTCTGGTATCCAATTTTGAAGATATTCAATTAACACAAAAAGGATTGAATACAACAGCTGATACCATTCATGTGAAATTGAAGGTTGATCGTCAAGGAAAAACAGAAACTTTACAGGCAACATTAAAGTATGACCAGTCTTCACAAGCTTATAAACTAGGCATTTATCAGGCAACACGTTCTATGAATGTGGCTGAAGCTATTCAGTATACATTTATTTCTATTGGTGAAATGAGTATGGCTATTTTTGCGGCTTTGAGTCAACTGATTACACGCTTTAGTGAAACCGTGACGCAATTATCTGGACCGGTTGGTATTTATCAAGTGACTTCACAAGTGACTGAAACAGGGCAGATCACTTACATTTTAAATTTATTATCTTTGCTTTCTGTCAATGTTGGTATCTTTAATTTATTGCCTATTCCTGCATTGGACGGATGCCAAGTCATTTTTGCGATTGTTGAAAAGATTATTGGACGTGAATTACCAGAAAAAGTAAAGGTTGCTTTGCAGTTATGTGGTTTAGGACTTGTCATGTTGTTAATGATTTTTGTCACGTATCAAGATATTTTAAGAATATTTCAATAAAAGGGATTTCAATCCCTTTTTGATATAGGAGGTTATTTTGATGGATAAAATGCTTATTTTATTGAAGCAACTGCATCTTCAAGATGAAGTGAATGCTTTAAAACATGCGTATATTGAACGTGTAGTTGTACATAAAGATAATTCTTATACATTTTATATTGGTTCTGCGCATATTGTGCCATTAAATGAAATTCGTTTATTATTTTCAGCAAAAAATGAATTTCCTTATCCATGTGAATTTCTTTTTGATTGGGCATCTTCCTATACCCAAAAAGATGCCATCGAATATGCACTTTTTATTTTTGATGGTTTAAAACAACGTTTTCCTCAAATTGATTTTATCAAGGAAGAACTATTATCTTTTGAAGACAATACGCTTCGTATTGAAGTTGTCAATGAGATACAATTACAACAATTAGAAAAATTATATAAGATTTTTGACAAATATTTTAATAAATTTGGAATGCAGATTGGTTTTCATGCATATATTGATCAAAATAATCAGACATATCAATCTATTCAAGAAGAAATGGATGCTTTAAACGAAGTACAAGTTGATATGAAAACTTTTGAACAGAAAGAAGTGACTGTAAAAAAGGAACATAAACCTAAATATCAGGGTTATAAAAAAGATTATTTTGCGATATCTATTGATGAAATTGATGATACTGTTAAAGAAGTCATGATTCAAGGATATATTTTTAAAGAAGATTCTAAGAAGGTTAAATCAGGGAAGACAATTCAATCTTTGTATGTGACGGATTATACCAATAGTATTGTAGTCAAACGTTTTGAAAACAAGGGTGGAAATAGTATTGAGGAAATGAATAAGGTCAAAAAGGGAGATAAATGGGTTCGTGTCAAAGGAAATGTTGAATACGATGCCTATATGAAAGATACTGTCATTATTGCCCGAGAAGTAGAAGTGATTCCTTCGCCTAAAGTTCGTCAGGATCAGGCTGAGAAAAAACGTGTTGAGTTGCATGTTCATTCTAAAATGTCAGCAATGGATGGAATTGGCAGTATTTCTGAATATATTGAAAGAGCTGCTTATTGGGGACATCAGGCTATTGCAGTTACAGATCATGGTAATGTTCAGTCTTTCCCTGAAGCGCAAAGTGCCAGTCTTAAACATAAAATCAAAATGATTTATGGTGTAGAAATGTATATGATTGATCCAGCTTTTACTGTTGTTTATAATGAAAGAAAAGCTTCTCTTAAGGATTTGACATTTGTTTCTTTTGACTTGGAAACAACTGGTTTATCTGTTATGGATGATGATATTACCGAGTTTGGTGCTGTCAAGATAAAAAATGGACAGGAAATTGGTCGTATTCAAAGCTTAATTAAACCAAAAAAGCATATTTCACAAAAGATTACACAGTTAACTCATATTACGAATGATGATGTCAAAGATGCCCCAACCATTGAAGAATTCATTCCACAAATTCTTGATTTCTTTCAAGATGATGTCATTGTAGCTCATAATGCGACATTCGATGTAGGTTTTTTAAATGAAATTCTTGTACGTTATGGTTATCCAAAATTAAAAAATCCAGCCATTGATTCATTAACTCTGGCTTGGAAGTTACTTCCTGATTTAAAAGGGTATCGTTTAGGAAATGTTGCAAGGCATTATCGTATTCCATATGATGGTGATGATGCTCACCGTGCTGATTATGATGCTGAAGTTCTGGCAGGTGTTTTCAATATGATGCTACATGATTTAATGCAACAGGGATATTATGATGTGCTGGACATGAATGCAATGGAATGTCCTAATGCCTATAAGATTGTCCGTCCTAAACATATGTGTGTCCTTGCGAAAAATAAAACAGGATTAAAGAATATGTTTAAACTTGTTTCAGAAGCGAACACAACTTATTTTGAAAAAACATCCCGTATTCCTCGTGAACGACTTGAATTTTATCGTGAAGGATTGCTGTTTGGAAGTGGCTGCTATAACTCAGAAATCTTTGATCTGGCTATGACAAGAAGTCTTGATGAATTAAAACAGGCAATGGCATTTTATGATTATATTGAAATTATGCCATTAGATATCTGCCAATATTTTGTGGAACGTGGTCGTATTGATACAAAGGAAGATTTAATTCGTATTTTACGTCGTATTGTAGATACAGCTAAAGACATGGGAAAAATGATTGTAGCGACTGGTGATGTTCATTATCTAGATCAAAAAGATAAAATTTTTAGAGATGTCTTTACTTGTAACCCTAAAATTGGACTGGGAGGAGCTTTGCATCCTTTGACAGATCGTTCTAATCCCACTGCCTGGACACCGGATGAATATTTACGAACAACTGAAGAAATGATGGTTAGTCTATCTTATTTAAGTGAAGATGAAAAATATGAATATGTTGTTGAAAATACAAATAAGATTGCGGATATGATTGATGGAACATTCCATGTTGTCCATGACAAATTGTTTACACCACATATTGATAATGCAGATGAAAATTTACGTCAACTCTGTTTTGATAATGCTCATAAACAATATGGGGAAGTTTTACCGGATATTGTTGAAAAACGTTTAACAAAAGAATTGGATAATATTATTAAACATGGTTTTGGTGTGATTTATTATATTGCTCATAAACTGGTTAAAAAATCAAATGAAGCAGGATATCTAGTAGGAAGTCGAGGATCGGTAGGATCATCCTTTGTTGCGACAATGGCTAATATATCAGAAGTAAATCCTTTACCTCCACATTATTATTGTCCACATTGTCAATATAATGAGTTTTTACCAGAAGGTTATATTGCTAATGGATATGATTTACCAAATAAAACATGTCCAAAATGCGGACATCCTTTAAAAGGGGATGGACATAATATTCCATTTGAAACATTCTTAGGTTTTAATGCTGATAAAGTCCCAGATATTGATTTAAACTTCTCTGGAGATTATCAGCCAACCGCTCATGCTTATACAAAAGAAATTTTTGGAGAAAGTCATGTTTATCGTGCTGGAACGATTTCAACAGTAGCTGAAAAAACGGCATATGGTTATGCTAAAGGGTATGCTGAATTAATGGGAAAAGAAAATACGATGCGTCAAGCAGAGTTAGAAAGAATTGCGAAAGGATGTACAGGGGTCAAACGTACAACTGGTCAACATCCTGGAGGGATTATTGTTATTCCAGAAAATATGGATGTCTTTGATTTTACACCTTATCAATATCCCGCTGATGATTTGAGTGCTGAGTGGAAAACGACACATTTTGACTTCCATGCCATTCATGATAATGTTTTGAAATTTGATATTTTAGGTCATGTTGATCCAACAGTTATAAGAATGTTGCAGGATTTAACGGGTGTTAATCCTAAGGATATTCCAACCAATGATCCTAAGGTTATGAGTTTATTTAATTCTACGGATGCTTTGGGAATTGATTTGAGTTTTTTGAATTGTAAGACAGGTGCTTTAGGATTACCGGAATTTGGAACGAAGTTTGTACGTGGAATGCTTGAACAGACACATCCAACGTCTTTTAGCGATCTTGTCATTTTGTCAGGTCTTTCACATGGAACGGATGTTTATTTGGGAAATGCAGAAACTTTAATTAGTTCTGGAACATGTACTTTAAAAGAAGTTATTGGATGTCGTGATGATATCATGGTCTATTTAATTGAAAAAGGATTACCAAATAAAGATGCCTTTGATATTATGGAATGTGTTCGTAAAGGAAAATCACCAGTTGTCTTTCCAGAAAAGAAATATGAAGAATTAATGCGACAACATGATGTCCCAACGTGGTATATTGAATCATGTAAGAAAATCAAATACATGTTCCCTAAAGCTCATGCTGCAGCTTATGTTTTAAGTGCTGTTCGTGTAGCTTGGTGGAAGCTGTATTATCCTCGAGAATATTATGCGGTTTATTTTACAACGCGTTGTGATGCCTATGATATTGAAACGATGATTCAAGGGCGTGATGCTGTGTATCATAAATATCAAAGTATTTTGAATGACAAACAAAATGGTATCAAGATTTCTAATAAAGAAGAAGCTTTGATTTCTGTTTTTGAAATTGCTTTAGAGATGTTTGAACGTGGTTACCATTTCAGTAATATTTCTTTGGAAAAATCAGATTCACAAAATTTTATAATGGATCCAGATGATGATACAGCTTTGTTGCCACCATTTGTTTCTATTGATGGGCTAGGAACATCGGTTGGTGATAGTGTCGTTGAAGCACGTCAACACAATAAGTTTTTATCGAAAGAAGATGTGATGAAACGTACAAAATTAACAAATAATCAAATTGACTTTTTAACAAAGCTGGGAGCTTTTGAAAATATGTCAGAAGAAAATCAGTTATCATTATTTGATTTATGGTAAAAAATAATGATGAAAGCATTGTTTTTTGTGATTGATTATGTTATATTATAAAAGTAATCAGTGATTTACGAGAGGGGGAACCCTCTCGTTTATATTTGTAGACGGAGGATTATATGTTAGAAAAAATAAAACAACTTATTCAACCCATACTTGATGAACATGATGTTTATCTTGATGACATTGAATATGTCAAAGAAAAAAATGAATGGTACTTACGCATTTTTATTGAAAAGAATAATGGGCATCTAGATATGGATACATGTGTGGCTGTCAGTGAAGCCATTAGTGAGATGTTAGATCAAGAAGATTTGATTGCTGATGAATATTATTTGGAAGTATCTTCTCCCGGTGCTGAAAAACCTTTAAAAACATTACAAAAGGTGCAAGATTCTGTCGGTGAATATGTGTATATTCAATTTAAGAATCCAACATTAGGAATGAATGATGTTTATGGAACAATTCTAAGTGTGGAAGATACACGTATTGAATTGCAGTATATGGTAAAAAATATAAAGAAAAAATGTATCATTGATTACAATGATATTGCATTTATAAGGTTAGCTGTTCAATTTTAAGGAGGATCATAAAAAATGGCTAGTAAAAAATTTATTCAGGCACTTGATTTATTAGAAAGTGAAAAAGGAATCAAGAAAGAAATTGTTCTTGATGCTTTAAAAGAAGCACTAGAAAAATCATATAAAAAGAATTATGGGGGTCCTGAATCTATTATTCGTGTGGAAATTAATGAAATCACTGGAAAAATTCGTTTATATGAAATTAAACATGTTGTTGATGATGTGAATGATGAAGATTATGAATTGTCTTTAGAAGAAGCACAAATGATTAATCCAAAATATCAAGTAGGTGATGATGTTGTCACTGAAGTTGATCCTGAAGTCTTTGGGCGTTTAGCAGCCATTCAGACAAAACAGCTTTTAAAACAAAAAATTAGAGAAGCTGAAAAAGAAACATTATATAATGAATATATTGATAAAAAAGATGATATTATTAATGGAACTGTTGATCGTGTGGAAGAACGTTTTGCGATTATCAATATTGGTAGAACAGGAGCTCTGTTGCCTTTAAAACAACAAATTCCAGGTGAAAAGATTTATGAAGGACAACGTATTAAAGTTTATGTCAGTGATGTTGAACGTAATACCAAAGGAACACATATTGGTGTTTCAAGAACGGAACCGGGATTAGTTAAAAGATTGTTCGAAATAGAAGTTCCTGAAATCTATGATGGCACTGTAGAAATTAAATCTGTATCTCGTGAAGCTGGAGATCGTAGTAAAATCGCTGTTTATACAAGTCATGAAAATATTGATCCAATTGGTGCCTGTGTTGGACCAAAGGGATCACGTGTTCGTAATGTTGTAAATGAATTAAATGGTGAAATGGTGGATATCATTGAGTGGAGCGAAGATCCTGTTGTGTATATTTCTCATGCTCTTTCACCATCTGATGTCGTTCATGTTGATATTCATGAAGATGATCATAGTGCATTGGTTATTGTTCCAGATAATCAATTATCATTAGCGATTGGAAAAAGAGGTCAAAATGCCCGTTTGGCTGTCCGTTTAACAGGATGGAAGATTGATATTAAATCAGTCAGTGAAGCTGCACGTGAAGGTATTGTTTATGGAGCTGATGCTGAATTTGAAAAATCATTTGAAGCAGAAATGACAAAACAGGATGAAGTTATTGAACCGGATCATGATGAAGAAGAAACTTTTGAAAGTGAAGAACATCAAATGGTTGCTGATCTTCAAGAAGATGATATGGTAGAAGATGATAACCATGATGAAGAAACATTTGATGATTATGATGAGGATTATGATGATGAGTATGAAGACTATGATTATGATCCAAAATATGATGAAGATATCGATTATGATGAATTTGATAAATATTATGATGAAAAATAGGGGTGATTTTGAATGCGAAAAATACCTTTAAGAAAATGTGTCGCAACGCAGGAACAACTCCCTAAAAAAGAGTTGATTCGTGTCGTTAGAAATAAAGAGGGAGAAGTTTTTGTTGATCCTACTGGTAAGATGAATGGACGAGGTGCTTATTTAAAAAGAAGTCTGGAAGCTATTGAACTTGCTCAAAAGAAAGGTGTTTTAAAGAAATCTCTGGAAGTTGATATTCCAGATACGATTTATGAGGAATTAAAAAAATATGTTGGATAAAAATAAGGTATCTTTATTAGGACTGGCCATGCGTGCCAGAAAAATAGCGACGGGAGATATTTTATTGAAGTCTATTCGCAGTCAAAAAGCATACTTTGTTTTGATTGCACAGGATGCCAGTGAAAATACAAAAAAAAGATACATGGATAAATGTACTTATTATCATGTCGATTACCAAATTGATGGAACGATTGAAGAAATTTCAAGAGCTATTGGTAAAGATAATCGTGTGGCTATAGGTATATTGGATAAAGGTTTTGCAAATAAAATCAAATCAAAATGAGGAGGTTGATATTATGGCAAAAAAGAATACATCTGCAAAAAAGAAAGGAAATCATCAGAAAAAGAAATTAATTTCTAATATTCCTCAAAAAAAGGAAGAAAAGAAATTAGGTGATGGAATTGTTGAGTATGAAGATGGAATTACTGTTGGTGAATTAGCCGAAATGATTGGGCAAACACCAGCCAATGTCATTAAAGTTTTATTTATGCTTGGAACTATGGTGACAATCAATTCATCATTAACTGATGAACAGGTTGAACTCATTTGTCTGGAATATGGATATGAGGCTAAAAAGAAAGTTGTTGTCAGTGAGATTAATTTTGAAGATATTGAAATTGTTGATGATGAAGCTGATTTAGTTGGTAGACCACCTGTTGTCACAATTATGGGACATGTTGATCATGGAAAAACAACATTGCTTGATTATATTCGAAAATCAAGAGTTGCTGAAGGGGAGTTTGGCGGTATTACTCAACATATCGGTGCTTATCAAGTTGAAGTGGGTGGTAAGAAGATTACTTTCTTAGACACACCTGGACATGAAGCTTTTACAGCTATGCGTGCTCGAGGAGCTCAATTAACAGATATCGTTATCATTGTTGTCGCTGCTGATGATGGTGTGATGCCACAGACAAAAGAAGCTGTAGACCATGCTTTAGCTGCGGGTGTTCCAATTGTTGTTGCAATTAACAAAATTGATAAAGAGGGTGCTGATCCAGAACGTATTAAAGGTGAAATGAGTGAATTGGGACTTATGCCTGAAGAATGGGGTGGAGATACTGTTTACTGTAACATTTCAGCTAAAAAGGGAATTGGTATCGAAGAATTATTGGAAACACTAACTGTTGTTGCTGAACTTGCAGATTTAAAAGCTAATCCAAAACGTTATGCTTATGGTAGTGTTGTAGAAGGACGTTTGGATAAAGGACGTGGTCCTGTTGCTACATTACTTGTTCAAAATGGAACTTTAAGAGCTGGAGATCCTATTGTTGTAGGAACAGCTTTTGGACGTGTGCGTCAAATGTTAGGTGATCATGGAAAAGAATTGAAAGAAGCCGGACCATCTACACCTGTTGAAATTACAGGTTTAAATGATGTCCCTGTTGCTGGTGATAAATTCATGGCATTTGAAACAGAAAAAATGGCTCGTCATGTTGGAGAAGAAAGACAAAAGGCAAAACAGGAACAAGATCGTGGCGTCAGCTCAGCTATGAGCTTAGATGACTTATTTAATCAAATTAAAGAAGGCCAAGTGGCTCATTTGAATATTATTGTTAAAGCTGATGTGAATGGAACTGCTGAGGCTGTTAAGGGATCATTAGAAAAAATTGATATTGATGGTGTTCGTGTCAATGTTATTCGTTCAACAGTGGGAGCAATCAGTGAATCAGATGTCTTATTAGCAAGTGCTTCAAAGGCTATTATTTATGGATTTAATGTACGTCCGGATGCTAATGTTAGACGTAAAGCAGAAGAAGAAGGAGTAGAAATCAGACTGCATAATATTATCTACAAGATGGTTGAAGAAATTGAAGCTGCTATGCGAGGTATGTTGGCTCCAGAATTGGAAGAAGTTGTTACAGGTCAGGCAGAAATCAGACAAGTTATTAAAGTATCTAAAGTAGGAAATATTGCTGGTTCTTATGTAACAGATGGTTATATTCGTCGTGATTGTGGAATTCGTTTGATTCGTCAAGGGGTTGTCATTTATGAAGGAAAACTGGCTTCTTTAAAACGATTTAAAGATGATGCAAAGGAAGTATCAGCTGGTTATGAATGTGGTATGACAATTGAAAACTACAATGATATTAAAGAAGGAGATATTATTGAAGGATTCATTATGGAAGAAGTTGAAAGAAAGTAGGCGTTAATCTTTTATGGTGTTAAAGAAAGAAAAACTTAATAATATTATTCAAAGAGAACTATCTGATATTATTCAAATGGAAGTTAAGGATCCATCTATTGGTTTTTGTACAATTACCGGTGTGGAAGTCACAAATGATTTATCTATTGCGAAAGTTTATGTATCTTTTTTGAATAAAAATCCTCAAAAAAGAATGGAAGCTCTACAGCATTCTAAAGGATTTATCCGTAGTTTACTTGCTAAACGTTTAACAATTCGTAAATGTCCTGAACTTCAGTTTATTATGGATACATCTTTAGAATATGGAAATAAAATTGAAAGTATTATTGAAGAATTACATGATCAAAAAAAGATTTCTAACAATTAGAAATCTTTTTTATTTGAAGAATATTCATAATAAGCATATAATAAAGAAAGGAGGACGTATAAAATGAAAAAATGTATTGTAAACGGGAAAGTGATTCTACATGATGAGATTGTAGAAAAAAATGTATTTATTGATGGTGATAAAATTATGGAAATAAGTGACCGTCAACCAACAGAAGAAGAAATTATTGATGCTAAAGGAGCTTATGTCAGCCCTGGTTTTATTGATGTACATACACATGGGCGTGGTGGTAGTGATACAATGTATGCAACTTTTGAAGATTTAAATACGATTTCAAAAGCAACTTTAAAAACAGGAGTGACATCTTTTTTACCAACAACAATGACAATGCCAGTTGATGATATTACAAAGGCTATTGACAATATCGCAACATATAAAGATCAAGTAGAAGGAGCACAGATTTTAGGTACACATCTGGAAGGACCTTTCTTTAATAAAAAATACAAAGGTGCGCAACCAGAAGAATGTATGATTTTACCAACTGTTGAAAACTATCAGTCTTTTGTGAAGGATCATCAAGACGTAGTTAGAAAAATTTCTATTGCTCCAGAATTAGAACATTCTTTAGAATTGATTGACTATCTCAAAGATAAAAATACAGTTGTTTCTTTAGGGCATACAAATGCAACATATGAACAGGCACAGGCAGCCATTGATGCAGGAGCCACTTCTGGAACACATACTTATAATGCTATGACACCTTTAACGCATCGTGCTCCTGGTGTTGTTGGAGCTGTGATGATTAATGATAGTGTTTATGCTGAATTGATTTTAGATGGTGTCCATGTTAATTATGCTGCAGCAAAAGCATTATTACGTACAAAAGGAAAAGATAAACTTATTTTAATTACTGATTCATTAGAAGCTGCTGGACTGGAAAATGGAAAATATCTTTTAGGAAATCAAGATGTCTATGTTAAAGATGGAGAAGCAAGATTGATTGATGGAACTTTAGCTGGAAGTATTGTTTCTATGAATACAGCTGTTAAAAATGCTTATGAACATCTAGGATTGACTTTAAATGAAGCTGTTAATCTTGCAAGTTATAATCCAGCTCAAAGCTTAAATGAACCATTACTTGGAGAAATCAAAGCAGGAAATTATGCAGATATTATCTTTTTTGATGATGATATTCAAATTTTACAGACAATGATTAAAGGACAAATGAAATAGAGGAGAAAGATATGGCAACTTTAAAAAACAGTGAATTAGAAGTTGAATTAAATGCTAAAGGAGCAGAAATTATTAAAATTATAGGTCAACATGACCATATTAATTATATGTGGCGTAGAGATCCTGCTTTATGGGCAAGTAGTGCTCCTATTCTTTTTCCAATCATTGGAGCATTGCATAATGATGAATGTCTGATTGATGGAAAAACATATCATATGACACAACATGGTTTTTCTAGACATAATGAGTATATGACCCATCAGCTTTCAGATACATGTGTGGAATTTGAACTCACACCTAATGAAGATATTTTAAAACAATATCCTTATTTGTTTGATTTAAAAGTGATTTATACTTTAAAAGAGAACACATTGGAATGTCGCTGTATTGTCAAAAATACTGATGATAAAACAATTTATTTCCAGATTGGAGGACATCCTGCTTTTGCTTGTCCATTCATGGAACATGAATCCAGCAATGATTATTATGTTGAATTTGAAAAAGAAGAAACTCTTGATCAAAAAGTTATAGATGTGGCGCATCGTGCCATGTCACGTATCACAAAACCATTTTTTGATCATGAAAGACGTTTCTTTGTAAGACAAGCTTTATTAGATAATGATGCGATTGTATTGAAAGATTTTCAATCAAGTTATGTTGCGTTAAAATCAATTCATCATCAAAAAGCCATTTATTTCCATATGGGAAATTATCCTCATTTAGGAATCTGGGCAAGTAAACATGTCGGTGGTTTATTAGCTTTAGAACCTTGGAATGGACATGGAGATTATATTGATTTTCATGGTGAATTTAAAGACAAAGAAGGTATGATTGCTTTAGAACCACAACAAGAATTTACTTGTATGTTTGCTATTGAGATTCGTCAATAAATGACATATTTTTGATAGACATGGTGTTATGATAAATATATGAAAATAAAAATTATTGAAAAAGGACACGAATTAGATTTAGAAGATGCCTTAAATGAATTTATTCAAAAAGAAAATCCTAATATTCAAGATATGCAATATCAAGTAGCTTTGACATCATGTCATGGTCAACTTGAATATAGTTTTAGCTGTTTGATTGTATATTCATCTCAAAGACAGGCATAATAATATATGGAGGTGAAACTATGGCTAAAGATGTAAAATGTAGCGTAGATAACTGTAAATATTATTGTGACGGATGTTGTGAAGCGAATTGTATTCATGTTGGAAATTGTCACTGTGTAGAAGCCAAGAAAACTTCTCAAACTGCTTGTGATACATTTGAATGTCGTCAGTAAAAGAGATGAGAAAAGGTATGATTATGGAAACGTAATAATACCTTTTTTTATGACAAGTTCTAGATGAGTCAAGATTTATTATAGCTATCTTTATACAAATTTGTTATAATAGAGGCGGTGATGATATGAAGAAGATATGGATTGGTATGATGATTTTATTATTATGTGTAGCCTGTCAATCATCATCTTCAGATGAACAGTTTCAAGACTATTATCAAATCAAGGAACAACTGATCACACAACACGTTTTTGATAAAGATTATCCATTTTGTGTAAGAGTTGTTTTTAATCGTATAGAGGATGTCTATCGTTATGATCTTATCATTGATCAGCCACAGGTTGATATGTATTATATTGAAGCAATGGCTTATGCTAATGAAAATGATCAGAACATGTGTCCTGTTTTAGGTATTGTTGATGACTCGATAAGTCATTTAAAGGTTCATTATGTTGATAAGTCAAAACATTATTATAAAGGTGTTCAACTTTCAGGACAAACAACTCAAGTGCAGAGTGTCAAGCTCTATATAAGTTATTATTTGGATGAAGACAAAACAGAAAGAGTAGAAAAATATATTGAGGTAGAACCATGAGATTAGATAAATTATTAGCACATTGTGGCTTTGGAACACGTAAAGAAGTGAAACAATTGATTAAAAATGGATATGTTAAAGTAAATGGTGAAGTTATCAAAAAAGATAAGCATCATGTAGATCCTGTTGGTGATAAGGTTTATGTTGATGATGAAGAAATTATGTATCAAAAATATGTTTACTATATGTTAAATAAACCGGCTGGATTTGTTAGTGCAACAGAGGATCATTTTTATCCAACTGTCATTGATTTGATTGAAGAAAACTATCGTCAAGATTTATTTCCTGTAGGAAGATTAGATATTGATACAGAGGGATTGTTGTTAATTACAAATGATGGTCAACTTGCTCATCAGTTACTTTCTCCAAAGAAACATTGTCCGAAAGTCTACTATGCTAAAATTCAGGGAGTTGTGACAAATGATGATGTTCAAACTTTTTTATCCGGTGTTATCATTGATCAGGATTATCAATGCCAGAGTGCACATTTAAAGATATTATCTGTTAACGGGAATGAAAGTGAAATTGAAGTTGAAATATATGAAGGAAAATTTCATCAAATCAAAAAGATGTTTCATGCTGTTGGAAAAGAGGTTACTTATCTAAAAAGAATTCGTATGAAAAATCTTGTCTTGGATGAAAGTCTGGAATTAGGCTCTTATCGTGAATTAACAGATGAAGAATTAGATAGATTAAAAAGCGAAACTGTGCTACAATAAATAAAAATATGGGAGGAATATATGCGTTTAAGAAATAACCCTAAAGCGAATGATATTTTGGCAGCACATGATGATATGGTTGTCATAGATGGAGTGCAATATAAAAATCAATGGCATAAACTTTTTGGGAATAATCATCCCATTTATATAGAAATTGGGATGGGGAAAGGTGATTTCATTATTGAAAATGCATCGCGTTATCCAGAGATTAATTTTATTGGGATTGAAAAGTTTCCCAGTGTGATGGTTGGTGCAGTAAAAAAAATTGATATACAGGACAATCATTTACCAAATCTGAAATTATTAAAAGCTGATGCCATTTCTTTAAGAGATGTTTTTGAAAAAGGTGAAGTAAATCGTATTTATTTGAATTTTAGTGATCCATGGCCTAAAAAACGCCATACAAAAAGACGATTGACATCACCAGCTTTTCTGGAGGTTTTTCAAGACATTTTGGTTTTAGATGGTGAATTGATTTTAAAAACAGACAATCGTTCTTTATTTGAATATTCACTGGTTTCTTTTCAAAACTTTGGACTTTATTTTGAAGATGTTTGTCTGGATTTACATCATAGTGAGGGATATGAAGATAATATTCAAACTGAATATGAAAGAAAATTTTCTCCATTTGGACCTATATATCAAATAAAAACAAGATTAAAAGGAGATAAATAATATGGATAATTTAACAAAAATTAGTGATTTACAAGCTTATGAACAAGCTATTCAAGGTCAAGCCATGCTTGTGTTTTCAACAACTTGGTGCCCTGATTGTCATTTTTTAAAAACTTTTATTGATGATTTAGTTGCTCAAAATCCACAATGGACTTTCTATTATATTGATAGAGATGAAATGGTTGATTTATGTATTGATTTAGATATTATGGGAATTCCTTCTTTTGTGGCTTATCGCAACGGTCAAGAAGTGGGACGTTATGTAGATAAATTAAGAAAAACCCAACAACAGATTCAAGCCTTTATTGATCAAATAGCATAATTTTGTAGAAATAGAACATATATGTAAGGAGGAAAGCAGGATGTTTAAAAAGTTTTTCAAAAAAGAAGATGAAGAAGAATTATATGAAAAGGTTGATCCCGTTTTAGAACAAAGACGTAAAGAAAAATTTAGTACACCTTTGATTTATAATGATGAAGTAGAAGAAAATGAACCTAAACAAGATGTTCTAAAAGAAGATGTTAAAAGGAAAGAAACGAAAAAAAGTGTTAATGTTGAAACAACCTATCGTATGAGTGAAATTATTTCACCAATGACGGGTTTAAAAGAAATCAAAAAACCAGAAGTCAAAAAAACAGTGAAACCTAAAGTAAAGAAGGTTAAAAAAGAATCAGATGAATTGATTCCTATTATTAGTCCTTTTTATGGACCATTTGAACAAGTCGAAGAAAAAGTGGAGAAAAAAAAGGAAGAACCTAGTGTTGAACAGAATTTAAGAAATATTGCAAATATTGTTGAAGAAGAACAAGATCAATTAAAAATCATTGAAGAACGTACAGGTGAATTTAAACTTGATTTTCAAAATAAAGATGAGGATTCTTTTATTGATGAAATTGATGATTCTATGAGTTTAGATGAATTGATGAGTCTTTATGAAAAGAAGTTTAAAGATTAATGAAAGGTATTGGGGTGGATATTGTTGATCTTGAACGTTTAGATATACATAATCTTCATTTTGTGAAACGTGTTTTATCTTCTCGTGAATATGAAATATTTACAAGAATACAGTCATCTCGTAGACAATTGGAGTTTTTAGGTGGACGTTTTGCTGGAAAAGAGGCTTATATGAAAGCTTGTCATGTAGGTATTGGAGCAATGTCTTTTCAAGACATTGAAATTCTTAATGATGAAAGTGGTGCTCCTTATTTACATGATCCTCATGCTCATATTTCTATTTCACACGAAAAAAAGTATGCTGTTGCATTTGTTTTGATTGAAAAGTAAAGAATTTTCTTTACTTTTTTTATCCAAAATCATGAAATTGGTCGTGTTTTTTCATAAAAATGAGTTTTTTTGACATAAAAACACTATTTTTACATACCAAAATATAAAAAAAGAGTTCAAAAATGTAGAAAAAGAGTGATTTTGGTCATTTTTATGTTTTCCTATATACTCATATTGAGGAGGGAAAATATAAAAATGTTTAATGAAATTATTTTAATTGGCAGATTAGCCGAAAATCCAAAATTTAAAGAAACGCCAACGGGAGTAAAACTGGCGACATTGATTCTCGATGTAGAAAGACCTTATCGTAATAATCTAGGAATTAGAGATCACGATTATATTAGCTGTGTTTTATGGAAAGGCATAGCACAGGAAGTGATGGATTGTTGTGAAGCAGGAAGCTTTTTAGGAATTAAGGGGAGATTGCAATCAAAAACATTTGAAACGCCTGATCATCTTTCAACGACGATCATGGAAGTGAAAGTAGAACATGTTGAATTCCTAGATAGATATTTTATGAAAAAATAGTCATTTTGACTATTTTTTTGTTTTCATTTCAGATAGAATTGTGTAAAATAGATAAGAAAAGAAAGGGGAGATAAAGATGAGTATTGATCAGTCACATATGAGAAACTTTTCTATTATTGCTCATATTGATCATGGAAAATCGACTCTTGCAGATAGAATATTACAATTAACAGGGGCGGTCAGTGATCGCGATATGAAAGAACAGTTGCTTGATAGTATGGATTTAGAGCGTGAAAGAGGTATTACAATTAAGCTTAATGCTGTGCAATTACAGTATACGGCTAAAAATGGAGAAACCTATCTTTTACATCTGATTGATACACCGGGTCATGTCGATTTTACTTATGAAGTTTCACGTTCACTTGCCGCATGTGAAGGAGCAGTTCTTGTGGTTGATGCGGCTCAAGGTGTGGAAGCTCAAACTCTTGCTAATGTATTTTTGGCTTTAGATAATGATCTGGAAATTTTACCTGTCATCAATAAAGTTGACTTGCCAAGTGCTGATCCACAACGTGTTATTCATGAAATAGAGGATATTATTGGTTTACCAGCTGATGAAGCACCACTCATTTCTGCAAAAACAGGATTGAATGTTGTAGATGTATTAGAAGATATTGTCAAAAATGTTCCAGCTCCTCGTGGCGATAGTTCACATCCAACACAGGCACTTATCTTTGATTCCTACTATGATAGTTATCGTGGTGTCATTGTCTTTGTTTGTATTAAAGAAGGACGTATTCGTGTGGGTGACCACATTCGTTTTATGGCGACGGATGCTGTTTATGAGGTCCTTGAAGTCGGTGTTAGAACACCAAAAGAAGTCAAAAAAGATGAGCTGGTGACTGGTGAAGTTGGATGGATTGCAGCTTCTATCAAATCAATTAATGATGTTCATGTCGGTGATACCATTACTACACTGGAAAATCCATCACAGACACAGTTACCTGGATATAGAAAATTAAATCCAATGGTTTATTGTGGTCTGTATCCAGTTGATAATGCAAAATATAAAGATTTACGTGAAGCATTAGAAAAAATGAAACTCAGTGATTCATCACTTGTCTTTGAACCAGAAACATCACAAGCCTTAGGTTTTGGGTTTCGTTGTGGCTTCTTAGGTCTTTTACATATGGATGTCATTGAAGAACGTCTAGAAAGAGAATTTGATCTTGAATTAATTGCAACCGCTCCATCTGTTATTTATCATTGTTATTTAACGGATGGT
Organism: Massiliimicrobium timonense; assembly: GCF_042850985.1. Lineage (GTDB taxonomy): Bacteria > Bacillota_I > Bacilli_A > Erysipelotrichales > Coprobacillaceae > Allocoprobacillus. The sequence goes on along the minus strand of NZ_AP031415.1, from coordinate 1,387,931 downwards.
TCTATGGTAGAAATAGATAATCCAGCTGCATTACCGGGACCACAGCGTATTGATCATATCGAGGAACCTTATGTCAAAGCATCTATTATGACTCCGAGTGAATATGTTGGACCTATTATGGAACTTTGTCAATCTAAACGTGGTGAGTATCAAGATATTGAATATATTGATGATTTAAGAAGAAATGTTATTTATTTGATTCCTTTAAGTGAAATTGTTTATGATTTCTTTGATAAATTAAAATCTTGTACAAAAGGTTATGCTTCTTTTGATTATGAGTTAGATGGCTATAAGGAAAGTCGTTTAACACGTATGGACATTTTGTTAAATGGGGAAGTTGTTGATGCCTTATCAACAATCGTTCATAAAGATTTTGCTTATAATCGTGGTCGTATTATTTGTGAAAAGCTTAAGGAAATTATTCCTAAACAGATGTTTGAAGTGCCAATTCAGGCAGCTATTCAAGGGAAGGTCATTGCTCGTACAAATATTAAGGCAATGCGTAAAAATGTTTTAGCAAAATGTTATGGTGGGGATATTTCTCGTAAGAAAAAATTACTGGAAAAACAAAAAGAAGGGAAAAAGCGTATGAAAGCAGTAGGAAGTGTAGAAATTCCACAGGAAGCTTTCATGGCTATTCTATCTGTTGATGATGATTAAGAGAATTTGTGAAATTCTCTTTTTCTTATGGGTTGATTTACTTTCTGGTTTGTATATAATATAATAAGTCGAGGAGGTGCATTGCGATTGAGTTTTTTTAAGAAAAATCCTATCCGATTTGAAGGACAAAAAGAAATTGAAACACAAATTAAAAATCAAACTGATAATGTCATCTCAAGAAGATTTAAAATTTTAATGGGATTCATTGGTGTTGTTGGTGTGATCTTATTAGTTCGCTTATTTTTAACACAGATCACCCAGCAAGAATATTACACAACAAAGCTTGATCAATACAATACAAGTCTTTTTACAAAAGATACATTTCGTGGAAATATTTATGACCGTAATTATAAAAGACTGTCTTATAATAAAAATATCAATTGTGCAACTTATTATGCAGTCCAAGATATAACAAAAGAAGAAATGGAAATGATTGCTAACTTCTTAGTTAAAAATGTTAATGTTGATATCAAAAGCGTAACCGAAAGAGATAAGAAAGATTATCTGATTTTGAAAAATGAAAAACTGGTGGATAGTTTGTTGACTAAAGAAGAAAAATCGACTTATACAAGTGATGAACTTTATCAATTACAGCTTAGTCGTATAACAAGTGCAATGCTTAAGGAAAACCTATCTGAAGATGATATTAAATTTTATATGCTTTATGCTAAGATTCAAAATTGTAGCAGTGGATCAGTTGTTTTATTGGAAGGTTTAACGATTAAAGAAGCCAGTCTGATTGGTGAAAATTCAGATATTTTACGTGGTGTTAAGGTGACGAATGACTGGTCTAGAGAAACAACTTATGGAGCTAATTTTAAATCCGTTTTAGGTAAAGTGACAACGAAAAAAGCAGGATTACCTGCGAGTACAAAAGATATTCTTTTAGCTAAAGATTATAATAATGACTCTCGTGTGGGAATCAGTGGTTTGGAGATGCAATATGAAGATATATTGGCTGGAACACCTGCAACTTATTCATTAAGCTATGATAGTGATGGAAATCCTGTTGTCAATACTGTTTCCAGTGGAACCAAAGGAGATAACATTCGTTTGACAATTGATTGGGATTTACAGTCATCTATTACTGAACAAATGGAAAAGACGATGAAAGGTTTTACTGGCTCTCTTTATAAATATAATCATAATATTTATCTGGTTTTGATTGATCCTAATACGGGGGCTATTTATGCCATGTGTGGTGTTCAAAAAGACAGTGAGGGGGATGTCTACGAATTAGCTGGAGGTGCTGTACAAAATGCTTTTGCACCTGGCTCAGCATTTAAAGGTGGTACAATTTATGCGGGAATGAAGCATAACGTGATAAACCAGTATACAGAATTTGATGATACGAGTCGTGGATTTAAAATTGCTGGGACACCAGCTAAATATTCGTGGGATACAGGTGGATTAGGACGTTTGAACGCTGCGGAAGCTTTATCGCAATCTTCAAATATATATATGTTCTATGTCGCAACGTTATTAGGTGGAGGCACATATGAATATGAACAGCCATTATCTATTAAAGACTCAGCTTTCGATCAAATGCGTTTAGATGTAGGTGAACTGGGATTAGGTGTGAAAACAGGTATTGACCTGCCAAGTGAAGCCTTAGGTTATCGTGGAAAAGTGACACAGCGTCAACCTGGTAACTTCCTGGATTTTGCGATTGGACAATATGATACCTATACCCCTATTCAACTTGCACAATATATTTCAACAATTGCCAATGGTGGCAAGAGAATTCAACCACATCTGTTTATGGAATCTTTTACTGAAGACGAAAACGGAACAAAGATTTCTTTATTGCAACATCAAGTCAAAGTGCTTGATGATGTATCAAGCTATAAAATGGCATTTGATACAATTCATACAGGATTCCGTATGGGGTGTGTTTCTGGATTAGCAAAAAGTGTCAATGGTGATTATGAAGCTGCTGGGAAAACCGGAACAGCCCAAGTATTACATGAAGGAACATATGATATCTGGGCAAACCGTGCCTTTGTTGGGTATGCACCATATGATGATCCTGAAATTGCTGTGGCATGTATTGCAGAAGCATTACCAAATGGAGCAGGAAGCACATGTCAGACATTATCAAAATATGCATTTGAGAAGTATTTTGAAAAATATGGATAAAAAGTAAAAAATTTATAGCATTTTATTATTGTTTATGCTATTATATTATGGCAAAGTCGTGATGGAGGTGTAAAAATGAGAGAAAACATCATTTTAAAATGTACTGAATGTGGAGAAGAAAACTACATTAATACAAAAAATAAAAGAAATCATCCAGAAAGAATGGAAGTAAAAAAATACTGTCCTAGATGTAATAAACAAACTACTCATAAAGAAAAGAAATAAGCCTTTTTGGCTTTTTTTCTTTATAGGAAAGGAAGAAATATATGATAAAAAAATTAATCTTAGGAACAATGCAGACAAATTGTTATGTGGTTTATAATGAGCAACATGAATGTTTTGTGATTGATCCAGGTGCACAGGGACAAAAAGTTGCTCGTTTTCTAACAGAAAATGAACTTGATATTAAAGCTATTTTATTAACACATGGTCATTTTGATCATATTGGAGCTGTTGATTATCTTTATAATCAATATCATTGTCCTATCTATACCCAGAAAGAATCACTAGAAATAATTGCGAAACCTGAATATAATCTTTCAAGTATGATGGGGGAACCAATGACATTAAAAGCTCCTATATTAGAAGCCACACCAACAATGAATATAGCCAATATGACTGTTCAATGGTTATTGTTAGAGGGACATTGTGAAGGAAGCAGCATGATTTATGTTCCTCAGGAAAATGCATTATTCAGTGGGGATGTTTTATTTGCTGGATCAATAGGACGTTATGATTTTCCAACGTCTTCACATTTAACAACAAAACAGAGTTTGGAAAAGATAAAAACATTACAGTTTGATGCTCGTTTATTACCGGGACATGGTGAAGAAAGCTCTATAAAATATGAACAAATGCATAACCCTTTTTTAAGATCATAAAAAAATATGATCTTTTTTTATTGAAAAAAAAGAAAAATGCAAAAATAATGCGTATATATATAATAGGAGGGTTATTATGAATGAACTATTTGAGAAGATGATTTATCGTGCATTAAACCAAAATGCTACTGATATTCATTTGTTATTGAAAAAGGATTTGAAGATTCAGTTTCGTATTTTTGGAGAATTAAAGAAATATGAGGTGATGGAAAATGAAAGAGGGTATAAGCTGATGAATTTTATTAAATATCGTTCTATGATTCATACGAATTATCGTTTGATGCCTCAAACAGGTAATATTTCTATAAATATGAATCAAAAGACTTATTTTTTAAGGGTATCTTATTTACCTTCTCTTGAATTTGAAAGTATTGTGATTAGAATTTTGAATAATCATGAATTACGTTCGATTGAAGAATTAACATACCAAAAGGAAATTCAAGATTATCTCTATTGGCTTTCTTTACAAAATAGTGGTTTGTTTTTTATTAGTGGTGCTACAGGTTCTGGTAAGTCAACCACGCTTTATACCTTATTAAAACAAATTTTATCAGGAGCACGTAAAAACATTATTACGATTGAAGATCCTATTGAAATTCATTTAGATGGTTGTCTTCAAATTGAATTAAATGAAAAAATTGGAATTACATATCATGATACATTAAAACAGATTTTAAGACATGATCCCGATGTGATTATGATAGGAGAAATTCGTGATGAAAAAACAGCAAAGATTGCTTTAACATGTGCTTTGACTGGACATCTTGTTTTAACAACGATTCATGCCAGTAATGCACCTTTATCAATGAAAAGATTAATGAATTTAGGGATTCATGAGGCTGATATTCTTGATGTGGTCATTGGTGTGATTTCACAACGTATGAAATATGATATTCAAAATAAACAGGCTATTGTTTTATCAGAATTGATGAAGAAAAAGGATATTGAACAATATCTCAAAGAGCATACATGTTCTTATTTATCATTTCAAAAGGCAGCTTTAGAACTTGTCAATCTTGGGTTTGATCAAGCTTTGTTTAAAGAGGAGCTCAATAATGAATAAGGATTATCTTTTATTGAAGAATATGTATAGCTTGTTAGATGCTGGTTACAGTATTGAAGAAACGTTGAGTTTATGTCAGCAGATGCTTCATCATCCAGCTATTTATGAGATGTTAAAACAATTGGATCATGGTGAATCTATTGAAACTGTATTATTGCAGTCTTCATTACCTCATTTATTTCAAGAATATTTTCGTTTTTTTCAAAATAAAAATTGTTTATCAGAAGCAATTAAAAAAAGTCTGGATATATGCATGATGAAAGAGGATTATCAAAATCAATTAAAATCTCAATTAACTTATCCCTCTATATTAATGACATTTTTATTTCTTTTCTCGTTATTTGTTGTTTTGGTTTTATTGCCTAATGTCAATCAGTTATTTTTATCATTTCAGATTGAAAAATCAATTATGATTCAAATCTTATTTGCTTTCTTTTACATTATGCCTTGCTTCATTATATTAGCTGTATTTTTAAGCTTATATCTTGTTTTTAGGCTTGTTTATGCACTTAAGCATAAATTATATAAGGTCATTGAACTTTATTTAAAATGGCCTGTATTTAAGACGATTTTACAAAAATATTTTTCTTTGAAGTTTGCTTTGTATTTTCATGAATTATTAAATGAGGATATGGATAGTACAAGAATTATTCAAGTCTTAAATGAACAAATGACGGATAGTGATTTAAAAATAGTCTTATATGAAATGAATAATCGTTTATATGGAGGTGAGAATTTAGAAGAAATACTGGAGGATTTTGAATACTTTGATCAATTGTTTATTTCTTTTTTTCAAATGTATATGAAAAATCCTCAACAAAAAAAAGCTTTATCTTATTATATCCAAGCCACCTATGAATATTTAGATTACTGGATCAAAAGATTTTTAAAATATTTGATACCGGCAGTTTATTGTTTTGTAGCTATCTTTGTTATTACAATTTATATCGCGATTATTATTCCAATGATGAATTCAATATCAAATCTATAACAGAAAGGACAATTCATATGTTGAATAAAAAAGGGTTTACTTTAATTGAGATGATTTTTTGTATTAGTGTTATACTTATTATTTTATTACTTGTTATTCCTAATGTGACATCTAAAAATACAGTTGTCAAAAATAAAGGATGCGATGCTCAAATTGAAGTTGTCAATTCACAAATTTTACTTTATGAAATTGAAAATGGTAAATTACCTAGAAACATCTCTGATTTAACAAGTGGCAGTCAACCCTATTTGACAGAAAAACAAGGTGTCTGTCCAAATGGCAAAAAAATCGCTATTAAAAATGGTCAAGCCTATGTTAAATAAAGGTGGTTTTACAATGATTGAAACACTTTTTGTACTTGTTATTATCTGTATGATGTTTTGTATTTCAATGCGTATTCATGTTCCACAAAAAAGTGATACTGTTAAAATCAATGAAATGATTCAATTTCTTTATCAGGCAAAACTCACAGCCATGACACAAAAAACACAGGTTGATGTTTTATTTTCAAAGCAAAATATTGTTTATAGATGGAATCAGTCAAAAGAAACATTACAGCTTGATGATAATGATTCATTTGAATCACATCAATTGAGTTTTAATGAAAATGGAAATATTCAAGGTGCAAAAACATTGATTTACCACTGTGGAAGTCAGCGTTATGAATTTGTTTATCAGATTGGAAGTGGAACTTTTTATGTCCGATAATCATGGAGCAACATTAATTGAGAGTTTACTGGCATTTGAAATTTTTATCACTGTGATTATCATTTTTGTAGGATTATTTTCTGTTTTATATCAAAAAGAAAGCCATATTCAAGACAATTATCAAACGATTTTAGAAAAGGAGAGTGAGTACACATATTCTCAAGATTACATCAGCATCATAGAAATGGTTTTACGTTAGTAAAGGTATTATTATCACTTTCTATTACGCTTATTATTCTTTTATCATTAACAAGTCTTTTTCAGCTTATACGATATGCCTATACACATCATACGCAAAATAATGAAGATATTTACATAGCTGCAAAACAATGTAGTCAATATACACTAGGGTGTGCATATTTAGAAGCTGGTGATACTTTTCGTTATATGAATTTTGAAGAAGAAGAAACATCTTTACAGTTGGATCAAAAAAGACTGGTTAAAAAACCTGGATTTGAAATATTATTGTTTGATATTGATGATGTTTCTTTTTCTGTAGAAAATGATTTCGTTTATATACATATGACAAGAGATCGTCAAAATTACACATTTTTACTAACATATGCCAATATGCATCAAGAAGCAGAGGAAACAGATGAAAATATATCAGAGATTATTCCAGAATCATAGTGGATCTGTTTTGCAGATTGTTTTAATTGTTTTCATGATGCTGACATTCGCATTATCTATAACAACATTTTCTATTTTGCAATCAGGTCGTAATTTTAAATCTATTGATACACTTATGAAACAAAAAAATCTAGAAATATTTCTTGTGAAATATTATAGTGACAGTGTTCAAAATGATATTTTATTAAGTGATGATTATTCTTTTCAAAATTATCAAATTAAAACAACGGTAGATGATTTGGGTGATCATTATGAAGTGGTTACCACTATTGAAACAATAGATTATCAGTATCAATTTTTAACAGAAATTGAAGTAGAAACAGGCACTGTCTTGAATTTTGAATATATTGTGGGAGGTTACATATGATTTATTATATTGTTTTTGGTTTATTGATTTTATGCTTTTTGTTAACCTGTTATCGTGAAAAAGCACCTATTGATGATCATAACAAACAAAAGCTGAAAATACTTGTTTATTGTCTATTGGCTTTTGATTTTATGATTGTCTTATTCTGTTAAAAGATGATATTCCCATATGATTTATTTACAACATGATAGAAATTTGCTATAATTCTAAAGAATAATAGCAAAGGAGAGAAAATTATGGCTGTTAATATCAAAGAATTAAAAGCAGGAAATGCATATACAGAAAATAATGATTTGTTTTTATGTATTTCTAATGAACAGAATAAACAAGGACGTTTATCAGGAAAATATATGGTAAAAAGAAAAAACTTGAGAACAAGTGCAATTACAGAAGTTTCTTATAATCCTACTGCCAAAGTTGATTTAGCAATGATTGAAAAAAGAAAAATGCAATATCTTTATGATTCAGGAGATATGCTTGTTTTCATGGATAATGAAACTTTTGAACAAATTGAAATCCCTGGTAGTCGTCTGGAATGGGAAAAGAACTTTTTAAAACCATCTGATGAAGTTGAAGTTACAAGTTATCAAAGTGAAGTTTTGGGTGTCCAATTACCAGTCAATGTGGCTTTCCAGATAACTGAAACAGAACCAGCAGTGAAAGGTGATACAGCAACAGGGGCAACAAAAAATGCAACAATTGAAACAGGATATCAAATCAAAGTGCCTTTATTTATTAATGAAGGTGAAATGGTTCTTGTCAATACTGTAGATGGGAAATATCAAGGAAGAGCGTAAGCTCTTTTTTTTCATAATTAAGTCTGTTTGTTCATATAGTATATAGAAAAAAGGAGAATGAATATGAATAAACAGGCTTTTACATTTTTAACATTATTTAGTCTTATTCTTGTGTTATCCATCTATTATATTATGTTGCCACCGACATCTGAAAATGAGGTTGTACAAAATGATATATCTACCATTGAACAATTACAGAATCAATTAGATCAAAAAAGAGAAGATATTATTACAAAGAACAATGAAATTATTGCAAAAGAATCAAGTACATCTGAATCTATTAATGAGGCTTTAGAAACAATCAGTGAAACGAAGAATGTAACTGAAAAAGAAAAATCAATTGTATCAAAACTTAAAGAAATGGGCTATGCGGAAAGTTATGTTGAAATTGATCAGCAGACAATTAAAATAACAATTTTAAAAAAAGATGCAACTCAAACGGATGCCTCAAAGGTTATCAAAGAAGTATTGAATTTAGTTGGTGATTCTTATCAGGTGGAAGTTAAATTTATTGAAGAATAAAACTTGTATTTTTGTCACTTTTTATATACAATAGTAGATAGAAAAGAGGTAATGTTATGGCACATAATGAATATTATACTTATACACAAGGACGCGTTAATGGAAAAATTCTTATGAATGTTCAAGTGTTTGATGAAATTACAAAAAGAACTGTTAATGAAATGAAAAATGTTTCTTTAGATACATCTAAGGGAATTCAAATTCCGGGTACAAAGAAAGTTGTGAATTGTACAATTAAGGATAATGAGGTCTATATTTGTATCCATGTACGTATTAAATATGGTGTCAATATTTCATCAATAACAAAAGAAATTCAGGAAAAAATAGCTGTAGCTGTTAAACAGATGACTGATGTTGATGTTCAACACATTAATATTGAAGTTGATAATATTGAATTTGATTAAACAAGTAAGAAATGATTTTCTTACTTTTCTTTTGTTTATTTTTAGCGTTAATTGTGGTAGAATGAAATATATTTGAAAATTGTGGAGGCAACTTATTAATATGGAAAAAACACATCGTAAAACAGCAAGAGAAATTGCGACAATATGTATTTATCAAAATTTATTAGTTGGAGCATCTCTTGATGATATGCATACTTATATATCAGAAAATAAAGAACTTTCATCAAGTGAAGATTCTTTGAAATTTGCATTATGGCTGGTAGAAACTACTTTACAAAATAAAGCATCTTATCAGCAATTATTAGAGAGATATTTGAAGAAAGGTTGGACATTTGAACGTTTAAGTGTCATGGAAAGAGCAATCCTCTTTATCGCAACATGTGAACTGCTGGAATCTGATTTACCTAAGACAATCGTTGTGAATGAAGCTGTAGTGAATGCGAAAAAGTTCTGTGATGATGATTCCTATAAATTTATTAATGGTATTTTAGGAAATGTTGGATAATGGATATACAAAAATACATTAGTGTTCAAACTTTAAACAAATATATAAAAGCCAAATTTGATCAGGATGCTTCGTTAAGAAATGTCTATATTACAGGTGAGATTTCAAACTTCAGACCACATCCTAGTGGTCATCTTTATTTCACTTTAAAAGATGATCATGCAAGAGTTTCAGCCATCATGTTTTATTCAAATGCAAGAAAACTTTCGTTTCAGGTTGAAAATGGAATGAAAGTCTATATTCGTGCATATGTTTCTGTCTATGAACCTTCTGGGGATTATCAGTTATATGTACAATCAATGGAACAGGATGGTTTAGGAAAGCTATATGTTGAATTTGAAAATTTAAAGAAGAAGTTATCACAAGAAGGATTATTTGATGCCCAGCATAAAAAATCAATTCCTCCATTTCCTAAAGCAATAGCTGTTTTATCAGCTAAGAATGGAGATGCTGTGCAAGATTTTATTAAAATTTCACATGATCGTTTTCCTTTTACGAGAATTGTTTTATTTCCTATTCCAGTACAGGGAAAAAATGCATATTTGAAGATTATCCAGACGTTATCTCAAGTTGATTCACTGGGCTTTGATTTCATTGTGATAACACGTGGTGGTGGAACTATTGAGGATTTATGGAATTTTAACGAGGAAGCTTTGGCTCGACAAATTTATGCTTGTCAAACGCCCATTATAAGTGCTGTTGGACATGAAATGGATTTTACTATTTGTGATTTTGTTAGTGATGTTCGTTGTGCTACACCTTCTGAGGCAGCCATGTTTGCGACACCTGATCAAAAAGAGTTAAAAAAACATCTTTATGAATTACAGCAACAGTTGACATATCGTATGAAACAATATTTACATATTCATCAACAAAAATTGGATCGACTGAAAAATTCTTATTTTTTAAACACACCAGAAGCTCTGTACTCTCAGGAAATATTACGTTTAACGCATTTGAAAGATCAACTGTTTTATCATTTTAAGGTTCTTGATTTGAAAGTTTATCAACAGTTGTTAGAATATCAAAAACTTTTAAAACAAAAGATGGATCAGAAGATTCAACAGCAAAACTATAAAACACAACAACTGATTGTTCAACTTGATGCATTAAGTCCTTTAAAAGTCATGCAAAGAGGTTATACTCTTATTAAAAAGGATCAAAAACTGATGAAATCAAAAAATGATGTTCAGACAAATGATATTGTTGATATACAATTTTATGATGGAGTAAGAAAAGCACAAATAAAGTAGGTGAGAAAAATGGAAAAAATGACATATGAACAGGCAATTTTGCGTTTGGAGGAAATAGTGAATAGTCTTGAAAATAATGAAATACCATTGGAAGATAGTATTGCTTTATTTCAAGAAGGTGTAACGCTTTGTCAATATTGTGATAATAAATTAAAGAACATTCAAGAAAAGGTTGCACAAATCTATGAAGATGGACAGTTAAAAGATTTTAAAGAGGGTGAATCTTAATATGAAAGAAATGAAAGAGGAAATTAATCAACGCTTACTGGAGTTATGTCAGCCTCTTAAAGAGGGAAAAGTCAAAGATGCCATGATTTACTCTTTATTGGCACCGGGTAAACGTTTAAGACCAATGCTGTTTTTAACTGTTTTAAAATCTTATCAGTTAGATTATCGTTTTTATATGGATGTGGCATGTGCCATTGAAATGATTCATACATATTCATTGATTCATGATGATCTACCAGGAATGGATAATGATGATTTAAGAAGGGGTAGAAAAACTTGTCATAAGCAATTTGATGAAGCGACAGCTATTCTTGCAGGAGATGCTTTATTGAATTTAGGTGTTAATGTGATTTTACAGACAACATTGAATGATTCATTGAAAGTTCAATTGACGAATTTGCTTTATCAGGCAAGTGGTGTCAATGGTATGATTTATGGTCAACAACAAGATTTATATTTTGAAAATCATCAAGCCTCTTTAGAAGAACTCCAGGATATTCATTATCATAAAACAGGAGATTTGATTTCCGTCAGTCTTCAAATGGCTGCCTGTATAGCTAATAAAGATGATTTAAAACATTGGAAACAGCTAGGATATGATTTAGGTTTGGCATTTCAAATTCAAGATGATATTTTGGATGTCACATCGACAACTGAGCAGTTAGGAAAAATGGTAGGAAGTGATATTGAAAATCATAAATCTACTTATGTGACATTGCTGGGAATTGAAGCTTCACAAAAGAAAGTAGATGAATTGTTTGAAAAATGTTATGAAAGAATATATGCTATGCAGATTAATCATGGCTTAATTTTAGAATTATTGGTAAAAATTTTGAAAAGGGTGAGTTAAATGAAGCTAGAACAAATCAAAGATCCTCAATTTTTAAAACAAATGAATATTGAGGAATTGGAAGAATTAGCTCAAGAAATAAGAACATTTATCATTCAAAATGTTTCTCAAACAGGAGGACATTTTTCCAGTAATTTGGGGGTCGTTGAACTAACGATAGCTTTACATTATATTTTTAATTCACCAACAGACAAAATTATTTTTGATGTTGGTCATCAATCATATGTTCATAAAATTTTAACAGGTCGTGCCGGGCAATTTTCGACATTAAGACAGTTTCATGGATTAAGTGGTTTTCAAAAGCGTAAAGAAAGTATTCATGATGCATGGGAAGCAGGACATTCTTCAACGGCTTTATCAGCTTCGGCTGGAATGGCTGTCGCCAGAGATTTAAATCATGAAAAAGGAGAAATCATTTGTGTTGTAGGAGATGCTGCTTTAATGAGTGGTGAGTCTTTTGAAGCATTGAATTATTTGGGGTCCATATCTTCTAAGGTTATTATTATCTTGAATGATAATAATATGTCTATTTCTAAAAATGTAGGTGGTTTAAGTAATTTCTTTTCTGATGTGAGAATGTCTACTCAATATAAAAATGCTCGTAATAATTATATTTCTTTTTTAAGTAAATCAAATTTAGGAAAAAAAGTTTATAAAATGACTAAGAAAATCAAAGATCAAATAAAAAATAATGTGATTAATGATCATATTTTTGGAGAATTTGGTTTAGATTATATTGGTCCGATTAATGGACATGATTTTCATGATCTTTTGAGTGCTTTGGCTCTGGCCTCTGAAATGGATCATAGTGTTGTTATTCATGTACATACAGTCAAAGGAAAAGGTTATCCACTTGCTGAAAATGATTACTATGGTGTTTATCATGGTGTGCCTCCTTTTGACTATCGTGAAGGGATTCGTCATCAAGAAAGTTCTACAATCAGCTGGAGTGAAGTTGTAGCCCGTCACATTGAAAAATGGATGCATAAAGATGAAGATATTGTGACAATCACACCAGCCATGATTTCTGGAAGTTGTTTACGTTCGATTTTTGAAACCTTTCCTGATCGTTCTTTTGATGTCGGTATCGCAGAAGAACATGCGATGACATTTGCTGCAGGTTTATCGAATGCACAAAAAAACCCATTTATTACTATTTATTCATCATTTTTACAACGCTGTTATGATCAGATTAATCATGATATTGCAAGAATGAATTTACCATGTCTGATTGGTGTTGATCGTAGTGGCTTGGTTGGGGCTGATGGTGAAACGCATCATGGTGTTTTTGATATAAGTTTTTTATCAGCCATTCCTCATCTTGTAATTATGTCACCCAAAGATGCTCAAGAGTTAAAAAAGATGATCAATACAGTTTTTCATCATTTTGATTCTCCTTATATTTTAAGATTTCCTAAAGGATCAACGGAAGATATGAATGTAGATTTGGATAAGGAAATTGATATAGGAACATGGGAAAAAATCATTTTCAATGATAATAATCCTTTAACTATTTTAACTTATGATGCTAAAGTGTATCAGGTCGCTCAGTTTTTGATGCAGGAAGAATTGCCAGTGAATTTAATTAATGCCAGATTTATTAAACCTTTGGATGAAAAAATGTTAGATGAACTTTTTGATTTACATCAACATTTACTTATATATGAAACAGATCTAATGACTGGATCGTTAGGAAGTTTAATTGCTCATTATTATTCTCAAAGACATATGCCTATGACTATTGATTATATGGGCATTGATGATCATTATACGCCACAGGGACAATTAGATGAATTATTAAAATTAGAACATATTCATATAGATGATTTAAAGCAAACAGTAAAGGAGATACTTCATGAAAAAAGAAAGAGTTGATGTTCTTTGCGTGGAACAGGGTTTATTTGATTCACGCGAAAAAGCCAAAAGAGCGATTATGGCTGGCATTGTACGTGATGATTATGATTATATTGATAAACCCGGAACCAAAATACCGATTGATTCACATTTATATATAAAGGGTGAAAAGTTACGTTATGTATCACGAGGTGGATTAAAATTAGAAAAAGCATTACAGGTTTTTCATTTGCAATTAGATCATCTCTTGATGCTGGATATTGGTTCTTCGACAGGAGGTTTTACAGATTGTGCTTTGCAACATGGAGCTAGAGAAGTTTATGCATTGGATGTGGGCACAAATCAGCTTGTCTGGAAGTTAAGGAATGATCCGCGTGTTCATGTTTTAGAACAAACTAACTTTCGTTATGCTTCATTGGAATTGTTTCAATATGGACAACCTGAATTTGCCAGTATTGATGTATCCTTTATTTCGTTAAAACATATTTTTCCAGCATTATCAAAAATTCTTAAAAAAGGGGCTTACTGTGTTGCTTTAATCAAACCACAGTTTGAAGCAGGGAGAGATGATGTGGGAAAACACGGGATTGTATCTCACCCAGAAATTCATCAACGAGTGATTCAAGAAGTCATTAAATATGCTCATGAACAAGGGTTTTCTTTACAGGGTTTAACTTACTCACCGATTACGGGTGGGGAAGGAAATATTGAATTTTTAGGTTGCTTCCTTTATCAGGACAAGGCGGATTTGGATATTGATATTGAAGTTGTTGTCAATGAGGCACATAGTCATTTTCAAAGGTAGGTGAAATAGATGTTAAAAAGTTTATATGTTTCATCATTTGTTATTATTGATAAAATCAAAGTAGATTTTTCTGAGGGTATGAGTGTTTTGACAGGAGAAACAGGAGCAGGTAAATCTATTATTATTGATGCTATTGGTCAGTTATGTGGTCAGCGTTCTTCTGCTTCATTTGTCAAAAAAGGATGTCAAGAAGCCATTATCGAAGGAGTCTTTGATGTGGAAGTGACCTCTCAATTAGAAGAAGTCTGTCAACAACTACATATTGATGCTGAAAATGAATTTATTATTACAAAACATATTCAAAGCAATGGAAAAAGCCAAGTGAAGATTAATTATCAATCTGCCACACATAATGCTTTAAAATTATTAATGCCTTTTTTCATTGATATTCATTCTCAGTTTGAAACACAAAAACTTTTTGCTGAAAAGAATCACATTCATCTTTTAGATGAATATGCCAAAGAAGATTTGCAATTCCTTTTAGATGATTATCAAAAAGAATATCAAGAATATAAACATATTCAAAATCAACTCCAACAGACTATTCAAGAAGATATGTCTGATGAACAATTAGAATTTTTAAAAAGTCAGTTAGAGGAAATTGATGAATGTCCTTATACTGATGAAGAAATTGATGAATATGAAGAAGAATTAAAAATTTTACAAAATTATGAAAAAATGAATGAACATATTCAAAATTTTGAACAATTAATGAATAATCATCAAGGCGTTTTGCCAAAATTAAAAGAAGCGACTTTTGAATTACAGTCATTATCTTCTTATAATGAATTTGAAAAACATATTGAACAAATTCATAATATCTATTATAACCTGTTAGATGAAGTTGAAAGTATTTTAGATGTTTATCGTTCTTTTCAATTTGATGAATATCGTTTTAATGAATTGCAGGACCTTTTATTTCAAGCTAATCGTCTAAAAAGAAAATATGGTTTTACAATGGCCAGTATTCAAGATTACCGTGAAGAACTGCTGCAAAAAATCAATGCCATTGAAAATCGAGAAGAACATATTTTACAGTTACAACAACAATTAACGCAACAAGAAAGGAAAGCAAAAGAACTGGCTTTGAAAATGCACAAAGTACGTATACAGTATGCTCATCGATTTGAAAGTGAAATTCAAAAAGAATTAAAAGATGTCTATTTAGACAGAGCTATATTTAAAGTTGAAATCAATGAAACATCACTTCAGCCATTGGGATGTAGTGATGTGAAATTTAAGGTCGCAATGAATCAAGGACAAGATTTAAGCCTGTTGAATGAAACAGCCAGTGGTGGTGAAATTTCACGTTTGATGCTTGTAATAAAAACAACAATATTAGAATATAATCATATTGATACTGTTATTTTTGATGAAATTGATACAGGTGTCAGTGGTAAAGTAGCAACTAAGATTGGTGAAAAAATGAAAAAAACAGCTTTAAAAAAACAAGTCATCTGTATTACACATTTACCACAGGTTGCAGCATTGGCTGATCATCATTATAGCATTGAAAAACAATCGCTCAATGATGATACAGTCACTTCTATTCGCCATTTAGATACAAAGCAAAGAGTGATGGAAATTGCTAAAATGTTATCGGGAGAAGTCATGACAGAAGAAGCTATTGCTAATGCTAAGAAATTATTGAACGTATAAAATCAAGCATATATGCCAAAATAAAATGTAATCATTTAGATTACAGGGAGGTGTATATGCTTTGCTTTTGAAAAAGTTGAGTATATCACTCATCACTGTCGTTTCTTTATTATGTCCATCCTTTCAAGTTTTTGCAGCAGATGTTATTCTTGGTGGTCAATCCATTGGTATTGAACTTGATTATGAGGGTGTAATGATTACAGGTACTTATGAAATTTCTATTGACAATCACCCTTATGATCCAGCCAGTGATGGTTTTATGTCAGGTGATTTGATTACAAAGGTCAATCATCAGGATATTGGTAAGCGACAAATGAAAAGGCACTAACAAGACTGCGGATATTCATTTAAAATGTAAGTACAATAAAAAAGGAGGTACTTACTATATGCAATATGATTGGAAAAAAATCATAAATAGTCAAAAGGAAAGCACTTTGACTGTCAAGGAATTCTGCAGACAGAACAATATCTGTGTGTCTTCTTTCTATAAGTCAAAAAGACGACTGGAAAATGATGAACTTCAAAGTAATTTATTTGTTCCTGTCGAGGTTGTGGATGATGCCCACCCCAATGTATCAATGACCATTGATGGTCATTGTATTGAATTTGATCCTGCACTTCTTGACAGAATCATTGGTGCTCTCAAATGATCATCAACACTGATGAAGTCAAGAATATCTACGTTTCAACGCATTTCGTGGATATGCGCAAGTCGATAGATGGGCTGACACTCATTGTGCATTCCCAATTCCAGATGAATGTCCTTGATCACAGCCTTTTTATCTTTACCAACCGATCAAGAAATCGCATCAAGATTCTCTATTATGAAAGCAACGGCTTCTGGCTGTTCATCAAGAGACTTGAACATGGAAAATTCAAAATCCAGGAATCGCAGGAATCATTGACAAGAGCCATCACTTCCCGTCAGCTCAGTTGGCTTCTGGAGGGTCTTGAATATGATGAAAAATTGAAAGAAAAGCAGCTTCTCATCTAACAAAGCAGTTTGTTTTATGGTATAATACGAAACAGCTGAAATCATGTAATGTGGGGTGTGAAGATGTCATGAACTTGAGAAATCTAAGTCAGGAAGAACTGATCAAGATGATCAATGAAAAGGATAAAAAGATTGAAGCATTGACTGAGCAGCTGAACTGGTACAGTCAGCAGATCAAGCTTCAGCAGAAGAAGCTTTTTGGTTCATCTTCAGAAAAGACTGTTCTTCCTAATCAGATTTCTCTTTTTGATGAAATTGAACTAGAATCCACACCAATCAAGCAGGAACCGGAACTTGAAGAAATCACATACAGAAGAAAAAGAAAAAGCAGACAGAGAGGAATAGATATTTCATCACTGCCAGTAAAGAAGGTCATTCATGATATTGACAATAAAAGCTGCCCAGAATGTGGTGCACTGCTTAGAAAGATAGGCGAAAACAAAAGAAAGGAGCTTGTCTACCATCCTGCACGATATGAAGTCATTGAACATATTCAATATGTCTATACGTGCGATCGATGTGACAGGGAAGCTGTTCAATCGCCAATATACAAGGCACCCATGAAGGAACCGGTCATATACAAGAGCTTTGCATCGCCATCACTTCTGTCATATATCATTGATAACAAGTTCAACAAAGCACTGCCTCTGTATAGACAGGAAGTCATGTTCAATCAGATGGGGCTGAAGCTGTCAAGACAGACGATGGCCAACTGGATGATCAAACTGCATGATGAATATTTCAGGACAATCGCTAGTCATATGCATAAGGTTCTGTTAAAAAGTCAATACCTGCACGGAGATGAAACGTCTGTTCAGGTTTTAAAGGCACCGCATCAAAAGGCAACCACAAAATCCTATATGTGGGTATACAAGACAGGACGCAGCGAGGAGAAGCAGATAGTTGTTTTCATATACGAAAATACAAGAGGACACGAGCATGCCCAGAAGCATCTGGAAGGCTATCATCATATACTTCAGACGGATGGCTATCAGGCCTATGAGAAACTTGAAGGCATTACACACATGGGATGCTGGGCTCATTGTCGTAGAAAATATAAGGAAGCACTAGACAGTGCGCCTGCTGGGGTAGATCTCAAACAAACTGCCAGCTATAGGCTTTTTCATAAGATCAACAAGCTTTTTCAAATTGAAAAGGAAAACGCGGACAGAAGCTATGAAGAAATCAGGCAAATTCGACAGGTTCAGTCAAAACCACTGGTTGATGATTTCTTTGAAGATGTCAGGGAATGTTCAAAAGTTGCAGTGGATAAAACAAAGTTAAGTGAAGCACTCAAATACAGCATCAACCAGGAAGAAAAACTAAGAGTCTACCTTGAAGATGGGAGAATAGAGATATCAAACAACCGAGCAGAAAATGCGATACGCCCATTCTGTGTAGGCAGACGCAACTGGCTGTTTACCAATACGGTTCAGGGAGCACAGACAAGCGCTGCCTTATATTCACTTATAGAAACTGCAAAGCTAAACAATCTCAATCCCTATGAATATTTTAACTATCTTTTGTCATCATTGACAGAAATAGATATCAATGATGAAGAAGCCCTTGATAATTATATGCCATGGTCAAAAGAATTGCCTGATAATACATATCTGACTAAAAAATCGTAGAGATACGATCTTTTAGTCGTGTCCTGTAAATCATACATATATAAATTGTCAATTTATTACAGCTCTAATTATAATCAATGTCGTTGATTGATAATAGGGCTTTTTCATTTTGCGCTTACGGATATTGAATCTATTCAGGAATTAATGAATGAAATCAAAGACTGTGTTGAAAAGAAACAAGAGATTATTTTAACGCTTCAACGTCAAAAACAAACCTTTGAAAAAGAACTCAAATTTCAAACCAAAGATCATCAATTTACAACGGGTTTATATGTTCAAGACGGTTTAACGGGTATTGGGACAATGACTTATTATAATCCTCAAAATCATCATTTTGGAGCATTAGGACATATGATGTGTGACACTTCATTATCAAGTGATATAAGTGTTAAAAATGGAACTATCTATCATTCTTATGTGAAAAATATTAAACCTTCACAGAATGGAAATCCGGGTGAAAAAATAGCTGATATTGGTTCCATTGAAATAGGAACATTATTCGATAATAATAATTATGGAATATATGGTCAATATACAAACCTTTCTGGGAAAAATCAGACAATTTCTACTGCTTCCATTGATGAAGTAGAACTAGGAGATGCTTATTTTTTAACAGTTCTCGATGGACATACAATGAGTCGCTGCTCTATTCGTATTACTCATCTTAAGAAACAAAGTGAACCTGATATTAAAGGAATAACATTTGAAATAACCGACAACGAAGTTCTATCATTAACAAATGGGATTGTTCAAGGAATGAGTGGTTCACCAATCATTCAAAACAACAAACTGATTGGGTGTGTAACCCATGTGGATATGAACAATGTTCATCAAGGTTATGGCTTATATATTGATTGGATGCTCAAAAACGACAAATAGAAAGAGAATCCTTCTTGATTCTCTTTTTCTTATTTCAACACAATTAGACTTTTTAATAAACTTTCTGTCGAAAAAGACAGTGAGAAATTTGACGAATAGGTGTAAATTCATTTTTTCAAATTTATTTTTTGTAGAAAGACTAGGAATATCGTTTTGACACATATATAATAAATTTGCTGATGAGAATAAATCAAAAGGAAATATTGGAAATGATGAAAACATTTATTGCGATTGATCAACTAGATTTATTGGAAAATATAAAATTCAATTTAGAAAAATCAAATAAATTTACAATTGTTGGTTCAACAAGCAATGGAACAGAATGTTTGAATTTCTTTAATCAAAAGAGTTGCGATTTACTTATATTGGACTTGATGTTATCAGAAATTGATGGACTTGGTGTCTTAAAAAGATTAAAAGAAATGAACAAACAGACTTTTCAAAAAGTCATCTGTATTACACAATTTACAAATCAGACAATTTGTAATATGTTAGAAGAATTAGGGGTGACTTATTGCTTTAAATATCCTTTTGATATACATCATTTTGTTCAATCTACTTTATATATTGCAGCTTCAGAACTTCAAAAACCCGATTTAATGGATCAGGATGAATCTGAAAAATATAAAAAAGTAAAAATAGAAAATGAGATTACAGAAATCTTACATGAAGTGGGAATTCCTGCTCATATTAAAGGTTATATGTATTTAAGAACAGCCATTTTAACGACTTACTATAACATTGAAATTTTAGGACAGGTCACTAAGGTTTTATATCCCGACATAGCAAGAATGTATAATACGACTTCATCTCGTGTGGAAAGGGCGATTCGTCATGCTATTGAAGTAGCATGGAACAGAGGCAATACAGATGCTATTGATGATATCTTTGGCTATACTGTTTCGGCTGTTAAAGCAAAGCCTACCAATTCAGAATTTATTGCAATGATTGCTGATAAATTAAGACTTGCTCATAAAACTGACCATGTCAAGAAAGAAAGTCTTTATAACTATAAAAATTATATGTTAAAATAGGGGTGGAAAGTTGAGGTGATATCTTTGCAGATTATATTTCATATTGATTTAAATGCTTTTTTTGCCAGTGCAGAGATTTCTCAAAATCCTCAACTTGTTGGCAAACCTATTGTCGTTTGTCGTGAATCTCGACGTAGTATTATTACAACAGCTTCCTATGAGGCTCGAAAATATGGTATTCATTCTGCTATGCCTTTATTTCAAGCCAAAAAACTCTGTCCACAGCTTATCACTGTACCCCCACATTTTGCTTTATATAAAACATTATCTCAAGAATTTTTTCAAATCATTTCTACTTTTTCTAAAAAACTTGAAGTTGCCAGTATTGATGAATGTTATGTTGATATGACTGAATATATTCAAGAACATCATTTACAGCCTTATCAGGTTGCTCAAAATATTCAAAAAAAGGTTTATAATACATTAAATTTACAATGTTCTATAGGTATTGCTCCTAATAAATTTTTAGCCAAAATGGCAAGTGATATGAAAAAACCAATGGGGATTACGATATTAACAAAACGCAATTTTAAAGAAAAACTCTGGCATCTTCCGGTCGGTCAGATGCATGGTATTGGAAAGAAAACAGTTCCTAAGCTAGAACAGCATGGAATTTATACTATTGGTGATTTAGCAAAATATGAAAACTATGAAAAAATAAGAACAGTTTTTCAAAAAAATACTTTTATTATATATCAAAGGGCTAATGGCAAAGATTTTTCAAAAATTAATTATGAAAAAAATGAATTAAAGTCAGTAGGTAATTCGACTACCTTTGAAAATGATAGTCATGATGAGGAATTTATTAAATCTGTTTTTCATTCTTTATCAAAAGAAGTTTCTGCCAGAGCTAAAAAAAGAGATCTTGTATCCAACTCTATTTCGATTACATTAAAATATACACGTGAAAAATCTAAAACAAAACAGACAGTTATCGATCAATATACAAATGATTTTGATATTATTTATGCAACGGCTTTGTTGTTGTTTGAAAGTATTTATCATGGTGAAAATTTAAGACTTGTAGGTGTCAGTTTGAACAATGTTGTGCATCTTCAGGATATTAATATCCAATTATCTTTATTTCACTCCACACAAAGTCAAATACAAAAAGAAACTCCAACTGATCAACTGATTTCACAATTGAATGAAAATCTTTCTGATACAAAAGTCATGAAAGCTTCTTCACTTATTAAAAATCAAGATATTCAAAAAAAATATCTTAAAAATAATGAATAACTTTAAAGAACGCTCATATGTTTTATAGAGGTGATAACATGAGTGTTTTTTTACAACGTTTTATTCAAGATAAGAAGTATTTCCTTATAGTGATAACGACAACTATCATAATGGGATTTTTATTTGGTTTTTATCAATATAAACATACACAGCCTATGATTCAACAATTCTTTCATTCTTTCTTTTATTTTAATATAGAAAATTATCAAAATCATTATCAATTATATCTCATTCAAAGTGGTATAATGATTTTTATATGTACATATTTAAGTACAAGTTATATGGGTCAAATAGGTTTATTATTTATTTGTTTTCTAAAAGGACTTCAGATTTCTTTTTCAATGCAATATGTTGTTATGAATGTTCAAATCCAGTTTATGATTGTTTTATTGATGTTATGTGAAATGATTTTAGAATTGATGATAGTATATGTCATTACTTATATTGGATTATATATTTCTAGTTATGTTACTTTGGTGAATTTTTATATCGAACAGAATTTTCATATTCAAAGTATTTTAAATTATAGACTTAATTTTATAATAGCAACACTTATTCTTTTAACGCTTTCACTAGCTTTTCGATTATATGTTGTTCCTCTATTTTAAAGGTGTCTTTAGTGGTTTTTTATGACAAAAATTGTTATAATATGAATGGTGATGTATTTTGAAATGCAAGGATGCCCTGAGAGAATATCATGAATATATGATTGTTGAAAAAAATTATAGCCAACATACTGTAGTTGCCTATCAAAGAGATATCAGCCATTTTCTTGATTTTGTTTATCAGACCTATCAAATTCAGTCTATTGAAGATGTCACTCAAGATCATGTTTATGCCTATTTGAAACGACTTCATCAAAAACACAGTGATACGACGATTGATCGACATATGATTTCATTAAGACAATTTTATCAATTTTTGATGAAAGAAAAAATAATTTCTAAAAATATGATGAGTGCTTTTGATATGCCTAAACGTAAGAAATATCTACCACAAGTTTTAAGTGAAAAGGAAGTCATGGCTTTATTAGATTCAATAGAAGTTAAAGATGCTACTTCATCTCGAAATCGCTGTATGGTAGAAATTTTATATGCCTGTGGTTTGCGTGTGAGTGAAATGTGCCATTTAACATTGCAAAATGTCAATATTCAAAAAGGCTTTGTCAGATGTATAGGGAAAGGAAATAAAGAAAGAATTGTGCCAATGAATAATCAATGTTGTGTTCTTTTAAAAGAATACATTGAAAATTATCGTGATACATTATGTTTATATGGTTCAAGTCCTTATCTGTTTCTAACTCAAAAAGGAAAACCAATGACAAGAGATGATTTTTATCATATCCTGCAAAGAATTGTACAAAAAAGTCCTTTATCAAAACATATTAGTCCTCATACATTACGACATACTTTTGCGACACATTTGCTTGAACATGATGCAGATTTACGTTCTATTCAAGAAATGCTTGGACATAGTGATATTTCAACAACAACGATATATACACATGTTTCTCAAAGAAAAACTATCGAAGACTATCGACAATTACATCCAAGAATGCAAGAAAGGAATAAGAAAAATGAAAAAATATAAACGTGTATTTTTAATTGTGTTAGATTCATTAGGTATTGGTGATGCACATGATGCCCAACAATTTGATGATTTAGGAGCCAATACACTTGGTCATATTTGTGAAAAAGTAGGGGGATTGGATGTTCCCTGTTTAGAAGGTATGGGATTAGGAAATATTGGAAACTTTAAAGGAATCCATGCTTTAAAGAATCAACTTGCCTATACTGCCCGTCTTGAAGAAGTATCTAATGGGAAAGATACAATGACTGGTCATTGGGAAATGATGGGATTACATATTACAAAACCATTTAAAACATTTACAGAAACAGGTTTTCCTAAAGAATTCATTGAATTATTTGAAGAAAAGACTGGACGTAAATGTGTTGGAAATTATGCAGAAAGTGGAACAAAAATTTTAGATGACTGGGGTGAACATCAGATTCAAACAGGGGACTGGATTGTTTATACATCCGCAGATTCTGTTTTTCAAATCGCTGCTAATGAAGATATTATTCCATTAGATGAACTTTATCGTGCCTGTGAAATTGCAAGGGAAATTGCAATGGATGAAAGATGGAAAGTAGGACGTATCATTGCTAGACCTTATGTAGGAAAAAAGAAAGGCGAATTTGTGAGAACGGCAAATCGTCATGATTTAGCCTTAAAACCTTTTGGGAAGACTGTTTTAGATAGCTTAAAGGAAAATCAGATTGAAGTCATCGGAATAGGAAAAATACCAGATATTTTTGTGGATCAGGGAATTACACGTAAAGTCAAAACTGTTTCTAATCATGATGGTATGGAAAAGACAATAGAAATTGCTAAAGAAGATTTTACAGGGTTAGCTTTCTTGAATTTAGTTGATTTCGATGCGGTTTATGGACATCGTAGAAATCCTGAAGGATATGGACAAGCTATTGTAGAATTTGATCATCAATTAGAACAGTTGTTATATCATTTGGATAGTGATGATTTACTTATGATTACAGCAGATCATGGTAATGATCCAACTTATAAAGGAACTGATCATACACGTGAAAATGTACCACTCATTATATATAGCAAATCATTACAAATGCCAAAACACTTAGGATTGCTCAAAAGCTATGCTGTGATAGGTGCAACGATTGCTGATAATTTCCAAGTTGAAAATCCTGGAATTGGCGATTCACTTCTAGATCAAATTGTTTAGAGGATTAAAAAATGAATATAAAGGAAATCAGACGTGCCATCATGATAACTCTTGGTGGCACTTTAATAGGAACATTACTTTTTATTTTTGGATTATCATTGAATAATCTGTTCTTTATAACAATACAATATATTATTGCTTTATTGTTATATATCTGTTCTTTTTTAGCTGCATATCATCAATATCAAAAGAATCATAGCTATATCTTTATATATATTGTTTTACTTATCATTATTATAACAATAATAACGACATATGCTTTCATTATGAAATGTCTATAAAAATCACATAATATATATTATGCGAAGTTGTGTATATTTTAAAAAGTCTTATTCTTAACAAAGACTTTTTTTATTATGTTCCAAATAACTCCCCTAAATAAGTAGACTTTACATAAAAAAAAAGAAGCATTTTTTTGCTTCTTCATTAGTATACTTCGTTAATATAATTATGTGAGTCTAGTCTATCTTGATTCAAATGATTATCCATCATTGTTATGATATAACGAGATTTACATGGTAAATCAACAGTTAAATCACATTCTAATTCTATATTTGATGCTCCTTTAAAATAGGATAACATTTGAATTAATGCTTCTTGATAAAGATAAATAGCTTCACTAATATAAATCTTATCTTCATCCTTATGATATATCAAATATCCTAAATCTTTAAATATAATCATGTGATCTTCAAAACTTTCACATCTTTTGATAAAAAGATTCCAGTATGATTCATCACGAATACGATATTCATCAAAATGTTTGGTAAACTGTCTGTAATAGTCTTCTAATAAATGGTAATCATGGCTGATATTCCATTTTTCTTGATCTTGTAAAATGTCTTGATCAATAGTGATAATCTGATGATAATGCGATGCATTAAAGCCAAATGGACGATAAATTTCTGGATGATAAGCTTGTAAGTAGATATCTTGATTATCATATTCTTTTAAAACATATTGCATTAACTGCTTCATCATTCCTTGTTTTTGGTATGCAGGATGTGTACAGACTCCTAATATAAAATAACAATTCTTTGGCGTATTGTTTTTCATAATTGGCATAGGAACAATCTGTAAAGCTGATATAATTTGTGAATTGTTTTTTAAAATATAAGTATGATTTTTGTTGTATAAATACTGAAAATAGAAATGTGTAGATTTTTCTGTTTCATCTAAAAAACATGTTTTCCATAAGTCTATAATTTGTTGCTGATCTTCTTCTTTGGCTTTTTGAATTGTTATATTTCTTTCATATATTCGATATTTTTTCACCATTTTTACAGGATGAAGTGATTGCTTAGAACGTCTTAAATTTTCTAATCCCATATCTTCTTCCCTATTTACCCATTTTTCTTCATGATAATGATGTTCAAGAAGCTCTTTTAATATGGCTGGATATAAACCTCTTATATCTTTATTGGCTTTTTCAACATGAATTTGTATTGTTGAATGATTTAATCGAGAAGCAATAATAAATGCTTCTAGTTGATGATTAATAAAAATGCCACCAATATGTATTGGTAAAAGATGTTTAGATGAAAGTAATGACATAATTCCTCTGACTTCACTTGTCATTGATTCACTGATTCCTTCTTTTTCCCCTTCCCATCTATTCAAACATGATAAAATAGTATCAAAATCATTCGTCATATCTAAATCACGGTATTCATAATCAGGATAATTTTTGAGGAAAGCATTATAATGATTACGTCTTTTTTGCATTTTCTTACCAGATAAAGTTTGAAGCATTTCTTTATCATAAATGTAATCATCATTATAGGGTGTTCTTTCAAATAAATATTGTAAAGAAAAATCACTGTTTTGAATGGTTGAAACAAAACTTTCTATAGCACAGTCAATCATCAAAGGAAAACCATGATCATGACTATATTGTTTCATATATTCCAAAGCTTCCTGATAATATTCAGGGGTCGTAAAAGGCATAGCCCAAAAATAAGTATCTTTATAATGATGCAGCATGACTAAAAAATGCTCATGGATTTCATATTGAATATGATATTCGTGATTCCACATCATCATCGTTACAAAATTAGAGTTATAACCTTCATAATTGGCTTTATCTAAATAAGGTTGAATAATTGCATAATCTTCTAATGTTAATTGTTTCATGATTGTTGAGAAAGTAGCATATGAATAAATTGTTTTGCTGTTCTTCCTGAAAAACCTCCGTTTCTTATTTCCCATTGTAATGCTAATTCGTGTAACTGGTCAACAGGCATATTTAAATGATATGCCTGAGCTAAAGCATCTATAATATCTAAATAATGCTGTTTATCTGGGTGAATATACATAATTTGAACACCGAATCGAGAAACTAACGATAACTTTTCCTGCATAGCATCATTGTTGTTGATTTCCTGATCATGTTGACGGTCATTCCATGTTTCTTTAATAAGATGTCTACGATTGCTGGTTGCATAGATGAGGATATTATCTGGCTTCTTCTCCAATCCCCCTTCAATAACAGCTTTTAAATATTTATACTCAACTTCAAATTCTTCAAAAGACAAATCATCCATAAAAATAATAAAACGATAATGTCTGTTTTGTAATTCATTAATAATTTGAGGTAAAGATATAAACTGATGTTTATAAACTTCAACCATTCTTAAACCATCTTTATAATAACGATTTAAAAGAGCTTTAATACTGCTTGATTTCCCAGTTCCACTATCACCATACAATAAAACATTATTGGCTTTATGTCCTTTTAAAAATGCTTCTGTATTTGCTGTTAAACGTTCTTTTTGACTTTCATAGCCAATTAACTGTTCTAAAGTATTATTGCCAATATGATCAATTGGTATAATTTGATTATTTAAATAACGAAAAGCTTTATTTAAACCATATTTTCCAACACCATATTGATAATAATGATTATATAATATCTGGTAAAATTCTTCCACTGATGTGCTTTGTGAAAGCTGTATCTGAAGATGAGATAACAAATCAAAGATTTCTTGATTGATAATATGAGAACTATTTATAAAATGAAAAAATAAATCTTTATATAATGAATCCATATGTGAAAAATCATAATGAAAAATACGGAAAAGATATTCAAAATCATGACAAACGACTTTTTTTAATGAATCGGGTATCTCTTTTTTTCTTTCTAATGCTAAAGTAAATGTATTTTCATGATAAGCCAATAAATATGTTAATAAACTTTGAAATAATTGTCCATGTAATTCATACTTTTCAGCAAGGATCAAAAGTTGAGATATAAATTCAGATTCATTAATAAGTGATTCATCTTCTACAAAAGATAAGCATTTTAAAACATCAACATCCTGTGAAATATTTTTATAAATAATCAATTGATCTATTTGCATTATTAATCCTCCTTGTAAAAAAAGACGAAATTATCGTCTTTTTGTTAATTTTTAAAACTATGAATAGGTGCAGGAATGCGTCCACCTCTATCAATAAATTCATCACAAGAAAATGGATTGACAGGCATAATAGGTGCATATCCTAGCAAACCACCAAACTCAACTTTTTCTCCAACATCTTTTCCAATCACAGGAATAATACGAACAGCTGTTGTTTTTTGGTTGATCATTCCAATAGCCATTTCATCTGCGATAATACCAGCAATAGTCTTGGCAGAAGTTTTACCGGGAATAGTAATCATATCTAAGCCTACAGAGCATACACAAGTCATAGCTTCTAATTTTTCTAATGTTAATGCTCCTGCTTCTACAGCATCAATCATTCCCTGATCCTCACTGACGGGTATAAAAGCCCCAGAAAGTCCACCAACGTAAGAAGATGCCATGACTCCACCTTTTTTAACTTGATCATTTAAAATAGCTAATGCTGCAGTTGTTCCGGGTGCTCCTACTCTTTCTAAGCCCATTTCTGTTAAGCAATCCGCAATACTATCTCCAATGGCAGGAGTAGGTGCTAAAGATAAATCAATAATCCCAAAAGGAATATTTAAAGAAGCAGATGCTTCTCTGGCAACAAGTTGACCTACTCTTGTAATTTTAAAAGCTGTTTTTTTCACAATTTCACATAATTCTCCAAAATCTTTTCCTTTTGCACTTTGAATAGCTTTTCTAACAACACCAGGTCCACTGACTCCAACATTAATAATAGCATCTGTTTCACTGACACCATGAAAAGCTCCAGCCATAAACGGATTATCATCAGGAGCATTACAGAAGACAACAAATTTAGCACAACCTATAGAATCCTGTTCTTTTGTTAATGAAGCAGTTTCTTTGATAATCTCA
The DNA here is from genome assembly GCF_042850985.1 of Massiliimicrobium timonense. GTDB lineage: Bacteria > Bacillota_I > Bacilli_A > Erysipelotrichales > Coprobacillaceae > Allocoprobacillus. Next base: position 1,358,812 of record NZ_AP031415.1, on the reverse strand, counting down.
CCAATTAATTTGACAGCATCCATATTGATTCCTGTCTTAGTAGAACCTACATTAACAGAACTACATACAAGTTCTGTTTCTTTCATGGCTTGAGGAATAGATTGAATGAGTAGCTTTTCAGCTTTTGTCATTCCTTTAGAAACAATAGCACTATATCCCCCTATGAAATTCACACCGACTTGACGAGCACATTGATCTAAAGTCTTAGCGATTTTTACAAAATCATCTGTTGTCTGACATGCTGCAGCACCAATGAGTCCAATTGGTGTTACAGAAATTCTTTTATTCACAATGGGAATACCATATTTTTTTTCAATATCCTCCCCTGTTTTTACCAAATCAGCAGCAACACTTGTAATTTTTTGATAAATATTGTGACATAAAACATCTATATTGGCATCTATGCAATCAATAAGACTGATTCCAATTGTAATGGTACGAACATCTAAATTTTCTTGTTCAATCATCTTATTTGTTTCATTTACTTCAAATAAATTAATCATCTTATGCCTCCTTAAATTCTATGCATCTTATTAAAAATATCTTCATGCTGTAATTTAATATAAACCCCAATATTCTCTCCTAATTTTTCTAATTGTTCACTAACATTTGCAAAGGGTTCTTTTGAAGAAGACATATCTACAATCATCATCATATTAAAATAACCATCTAATATTGTTTGTGAAATATCTAAAATATTGATATTTGTTAGTGCCAAAGACTGACAAACTTGAGCAATAATCCCCACTTGATCTTTTCCTACAACTGTTATAATTGCTTTTTCCATTTTTCATCCTCCTAATTTTAAACATTATAGCAAACTCTCCATAAAAAAGAAAGAAAAAAAGGAGCATATGCTCCTTTAAGGGATTATTTTAATAAAGATAAAGCTTTTTCAAATACGGCTTTACCGTTCATTGTTCCATAATCTCTCATATCGATGACATCTACAGGGATAGGTCCAGCTTTTCTTCCAGCAGCTAATTTTTCAATAGCAGCTTTTTGGAATCTAACTTGAGGTCCAAGTAAGATGCAGTCAACTTCTTCTAATACTCTTGGTGCATCAGAGAATGGTAATGCAAAGATTTTGCATTCTACACCAGCATCTTTAGCAGCAGCTTCCATTTTTGTAACTAATAAACTTGTAGACATTCCTGCAGAACATACTAATAAAATAGTTTTCATATTTCTTACTCCCTTTCTTATTATTACAATATATATTGTAACAATTTTTATACGAATTGTAAACACTTACGAGCAAAAAATTTCTATTTCAGAAAATCGCTTGATTTTATCAATATAAATATGTATTTATAAAAAGAATATGCTAAAATAATCATAAAGAAAGAGATGATCGAAGTGAAATTATTAGTTGTTAGTGACAGTCATTTGTATGCTGACCATTTGCAAAGAGTTGTTAATCATTACATGACAAAAGTCGATTATATGATTCATTGTGGTGATTCTTCACTGCCTCTCAATGATTCATATATTCAAAAATTTGATGTCGTTGTCAAAGGCAATCATGATGATGCCCCCTTCCCTATTTATCAGACATTCCAGCATATATGTGTCACTCACGGACATTATTATGGGGTATATTATGGATATGAGCAGTTAATTCACCTTTGTCAAGAAGAAAACTGTTATTTATGTCTTCATGGACATACTCATGTACCAACGATTCAAAAACATCAGGATATTACATTTGTCAATCCCGGAAGCTTAATGATGAATCGAGGAAGCTATGGATATGGAACATATGCTTTGATTGATGTCAATGGTAAGGATATCCATGTAGAATTCCATCATTGTATCACTGATGCCTTATGTCAACAAGATATTCTCGATGAAGGCATGGAATTATTAGAAGAATTTAAACAATTATTGAAATAAAAAGAAATTAGCTTTTGACTAATTTCTTTTTATTGATGATTTTTATTTTTTTCTTCTACTCTTTTACGCTTATACTCAATAATAAACATAACCTCTTTTAAATCTTCATCTGGTAGTTCAGTGAGTAAACGGGCAATATTTGCAATATTATAATAATCGTATTTTTTACCACTCATAATTTCTTCAACACTTCGTCCATAGAGATGAGAAAGTATTTTCAATTCACTAACAGTGACATCTCTTTTTCCATTTTCTATATCTGAAATAGCAGAATGAGGAACATTTAAATGTGAAGCCACTTCTTTTTGAGTCAGGTGTTTAAAATTACGATAGACTTTCAATCTTTTTGCCAAATCCATATCTATTGCCATAAATTCACCTCCATAATTTTATTATATCATGAATAAATAACGATAGCAATTTAGATTATGAAAAAAATATTTTTATGAAAGACATAAATATCGATATTTAAACATTATTCTTTAAAATAACCTGAAGTTAATTTTGCTATTTGTCGAATCTTGTCTGGAGATGACTGAAAGATAAAATGTTCCATGATAATTTGAACCTTTTGTGAATCTTCATGAGTCAAGTTAATCAAATAGCCTCCTACTGGTAATTGCTTCCATTGATCATAAAACAATGTATGAGCATTTAATAGATGCATACGACAATGTTCATCAACCATAATGTCAAACACTTCTTTTTTACGATCTTTTAATGCAAAATGTCCTTGTTGACACATTTGACAATGTTTATTTTGATAACCAAAATAATACTGTGAAATTGGACAATAATCACTAATCATATTTGTTGTCTTTCCAAAGACTTGAACAATACATTTTGATAAATCAGTTTTTAAGTTTTTGATTTCTTGAGCAGACATTTCTAAAGATATTAAAAATAATTCATGATAATGATGAGCAGCATAGGAATTATGAATATTTAAACCATGACCAATGATTAACTCTTTCTTTTGAAAGGCTCTATAAGTTCCATAATCATTAACTAAAATTGTTTGTATATCATTATAGATTTTAGAATGAAGAATATCTTTTATTTCATCATCTTTGATAACTGGTGATGTCATCATCACCATCTTTTTATGATATTTCAAACACATCTGATAAGCCATTTCAATATCCTTTTGATAAGGATAAATAATAACTTCAACAGGATATTGAAGAACAGCTTCTAATTGTTGAAGGGAATGCACACAAACATAGAGTTGAGAGTGAAATAATGATTGATGAATTGTAAGTTGTGGAATATCATGTATTATCTGATGATGAATCTTTTGATGAGAAAGTTTCTCTATGAGTTGCTCACAGGCTTTTCTTCGCATTTCATTAATGTCTTTAATAGGCATAGATATTTTTTCATCACAATCAATATACAGGTTGTTGATGATAAATGGTGTCGATCCTAGTTTTGATAATTGCTGTGCTATACGATTATCATCTAGTGGTGTTTGATGTGCTATTTCAACATCTTGGCTAGATTCGACAATCACACTATGATCTTCTTTTTGAATTTTTAATTTTGCTTTTTTTCCTATTTTTGCTTCAAAAGACATATCAATTTCAATTTTTCTTGTTGGTATCTGATATGTTTTTTGCATTCTTTCAACAACTTGTTTATCCAATGTTTTTCTCACTAGGCCATGATCTACATAATAATCAAATTCTATTTCTATGATATCTTGAGGCTGACCTGTTTTGACCAGTTTATGCTTATGATAAATCTTGTTAACTGGGCGTCCTTTATCAATATCTTCAAAAACAATACTATCACCCTGTAAAAGTGGTTGTGTTAAACGAATACCAACTCGCTTTTGTTTTTTATGATAATATACAACTTCTCCAATGATATAACCTTTATGACCAGGATAATCTCCATCAACAATTTCTAAATCATGATGTAAGTATCCAGATGTATAATTACGATTAAACATCGCCGACATGTCTTGAATATAAGGTTGAAAATCTATTTTTTTATTTTGATAATAGGCATCTATAGCCTCTCGATAAGCTCTTGTCACACTTGCGACATACTCTGGTCTTTTCATTCGCCCTTCTATTTTTAAAGAAGATACTCCTGCTTCAATGAGTTCACCTAAATATTCAATGGTCATGATATCTTTAGGTGATAATAAATATGGATGTTTTTCTGGTAAGGATTGACCATCTTTAAGTAATTGATATTGTAAACGACATGGCTGAGCACATTGACCTCTGTTTCCACTACGTTTACCAATCATACTACTCATTAAACATTGTCCAGAATAACAGACACACATTGCTCCATGTACAAAGACTTCGATTTCCAAGTTTGTCTGACGACATATGTTTTGTATTTCTTCTAAAGTGTTTTCACGTGCTAGAACAACACGATGAGCGCCATTTTCTTCAAAATAACGTGTTCCATAGCTATTCATCACAGATGCTTGAGTACTGATATGAATTTCAAAATCTGGATACAATGTGCGAATCAAATCAAATAAACCAATATCTTGAACAATTAAAGCATCAACTTGCAGCTCATATAATTTTGTCACATAAGATGTCAAAGCATTCATTTCTTTATCTTTATATAATGTATTTATTGTGACATAAACTTTAACTCCATATAAATGAGCATATGAAACAGCCCATTGCAAATCTTCATCATTAAAATTTTTTGCATTGGCTCTGGCACTAAATAATGTTCCACCTAAGTAAATCGCATCTGCTCCATTTTGCAAGGCAGCAATAAATGATTCTCGATCTCCAGCGGGAGCTAATAATTCAATTTTTTTCATAATGATCCTCCAATAAAAAAGCAATAACGTTTGTTATTGCGATAATGTAGAAACAAGACGATAACACATCTTCGCAGAAGATTGACTTGCATGTTTAAGATATTCATCAAACTGAATATGATTTTCTCCTTTTCTATAAATATCACTTAAAGATCTTGTGATAATGAAAGGAATATCAAAAACATAGCATACCTGAGCAATCGAAGCTGCTTCCATCTCAGCACAGACAGCGTCTGGAAAAAAATCTAAAATTTGTAAGACCTGATCTTCACGACATATAAACTGATCTCCAGAAACAATCAAACCAAGATGATATGGTTGCTTTGAATCTTGTAAAATAGCTTCAACTTGTTTTAAAGCCACTGCATCTGGCTGGAAAACACATGGCATACCTGGTACTTCTCCACGTTGACGTCCAAAAGCAGTGACATCAACATCATGATGTAAAACACCCGTTGAAATGACGACATCACCGACATTTTGATTTAATGAAAGTCCTCCAGCCGAACCAATATTAATCACGAAATCAATAGGATATTGTGTTAATAATAAAGTTGTTGAAATAGATGCATTGACTTTACCAATACCCCCTTGAACAAGCACAATGTCTTTTTTTGCCATTGTTCCTTCATAGAAAGTATAACCATGATTCATTTCTTTTTTATTGATCTCCATCAAAGCTAAGATTGCTTCAACTTCTTCTTCCATAGCACCAATAATCCCAATCATGAAACTTCCTCCTTTCGACATACAAAAATAATTCTTTCACAATCATCATGATATGTTGTAAAATCACTATAATATTCAATGTTTTGAAAACCGGCTTCATGAAGCCAATAAAGATATTGTGATACAGGATAAGTCTTTTGATAATGATCTTCGTCCACAATATCATGTTCTTTTTTATCTTCAATATAGACATGATGATGAATATAACCCTCTGAAATATTTTCAACTGACCAATCAAAAATAAATTCTTCATCTTCTTCCTTTTCATGATAATCTTTTAAAATAACATCCATTTTATAAAGACTATCGACATCAAAAATAAATGTTCCTCCATCTCCTAATGATTGAAAAACATTCAAAAATGTTTGAGTCATCTGTTGAGGATCAGTCAAATAATTCAAAGAATCACATAAACATAAAACTAAATCCACAGGACGAGATAAAGTGAAATCACACATATCCACTCTTTGTAAAACAAGGTTGACTTGTTGTTCTATTGCTTTTTGTTTAGCAACTTCTAACATATCACTGGAAATATCTGAAGCGTAAACCGTTTTATTGCTTTTAGCCAAACGAATAGCCATTTCGCCAGTCCCACAGCCTAATTCAAAAACTTCATCAAATTGACAATGTTGCAAAATGAACTGGTAGTAATCTTCATAAAACTGCTCATCCATTAAACTATCATAGTAATAGGCAAAATTTTCATAACTCATTTTGCTAACATTCCTTCCACATTGATACGTGGCATATCTCCCCATAGTTTTTCTAAATTATAACTTTCTCTTTCAGAACCTTCAAAAATATGGCAAACAATATCTCCTAAGTCAATTAAAATCCACTTAGAATTTCTTAAACCTTCAATGCTTTTCACCTCAAAGTTATGTTTTGCACATTCTTCCTTAATATTTTCTGTAATGGCCTGCATGAGTCTTTCATTGCTGGCTGTACATAAAACAAATGTATCAAACATTGGGCTGACATCACGCATATCAATTGCGGTAATATGCGTTGCAAGTTTATCATCCATTGCTTTAACCACACATTCTAATTTTGTCATCTATTTTTCTCCTTTCACGACATAATAATCATAAATTTCATAAAAGCAATCATCTATTTCACGATTTTTCCTCTTTGAAAATTCATAAAAATCAATTAAAGAATCTCTAAATCCTTGATGAATATCTTTTTGACATGTTTCAATTTGTTGCGAAGAATCATATCCCCTTAAAGGATCGAGCTTATCAGCAACATATAAACATTTTCCAATTGGTGAAATACCAACTGAAGCAGTTGTATGATCCTCAATGGCTTTTAATACCACAGGATCATCAATTAAAAACTCATGTTCACTGACATAACGTGATAGCCATTGGTGCCAGATAGGATAAGGTTTAGATAAATATTCTGGAAAATAGCTTTCCATTATTTTTTGAGCTTCTTTTTGATCCATCTCTTTGGCGACATCATGCATTATTCCTGCAATATAAGCTTGTTTTTGATTTAATTGATTTGCTTTGGCTATCTTTTTAGCCAGTTTAGCAACACTGCAAGTATGTTTCCAGCGTTTTTCTTTCATTCTTGAACGTACCATTGTATCTAAATATAATCCCTGAGATGATATATATCTTAAAACGTCTTGATCCAACATTTCTATATGACCATTTCTCACATCACTGCTTGAGGCATAAACAGGCTGATTATTTAATAATTGGAAATGATATGTATCTAATATAGAATAATCAGGCTTGTACCCTCCTCTTTGAAAAGCAATCAATTGAACAAGTTGAGATATTTTTTTTGCTTTTTTCCATTGATCAAAAGCATTGGCTTGATCCATTCCCATAATATAGTAATAATGTACTTGAGGATTTTGTTGAATTAATTTTTCAATTGTATGAATGGTATAATTTTTTTGCTCATCTTCACTATCGATTTCAATTGTATTTATAGAAAGTAAAGGATGATTTTTGATAGCAATACGAATCATCTCGACTCTTTCTTTGGCACTAGCAAGACTTTTATTTTTCCATGGATTATGACGTGTTGGAATGAATTGTACTTCATCCAAATGAAGCTGTTCAATGGCACACAATGCAACATCTACATGTGCTTGATGAATGGGATCAAAACTCCCACCGAATAGACCTATTCTTTTCATGGTAGACGATAAATTCTTTCATCACTTTGTTTATACAAAACAATTGTACGGCCAATGATTTGAACAACTTCTGCCTTTGTATGCATACTTAAATCCAATGCCACATGATGTACATTCTCTGGACAATTATCTAAAATTTTTACTTTTATGAGTTCTTGAGCTTCTAATGCTTCAAGAATACCTTTAATTTGATTTGCAGAAACCCCATCTTTTCCGACTTGAAAAATAGCCTTTAAGTGATGAGCTTCTCCTCTTAAATATCTTTTTTGTTTACCTGTTAGCATTATTTTCCCTCCTATATAATGGCTTCTCTTATTGTGACAGAAATCTGTGGTGGAACATGAACCTTTATTTTTCCACCTTTAGAAGAAATGGTTATAAATCCTAAACCAGAAATGACAATATCACATTTTCCCGACTTTAAAGTAAAGTCGTATGTTTTCATATCATGAATTGATTGCATTCCATCAATTTCAAACTGAAAAGTTTTATGACGATCATATAAGGCATCTGCATTAACTGTTTTGGTACGATGAATCTTAAGTTGACGAGAAAAATACGTTATAAAACTTGACTGCCCCCCACTGATATAATCAATTCTTCCTAATCCATCAAAATAAATCGTCTGTTTTTCTTGTAATTGGAATCCAATAGGTCTTAATTCACTTTGTGGAATTATCTTTTTTAAAATTTTTGGATCTACAAAATGAGTCATCTGACTTTCATTTACAATACCGGGTGTATCATAAAGATAAGTCTGTTCATCCAAAGGTATTTCTATAAAATCAAGCGTTGTTCCCGGAAATTCAGAAACAGTAATCAAATTTTGTTCTTCTACTTGAGCATAATGTTTCAATAAAGCATTAATAAATGTTGATTTGCCAACATTAGTTGCTCCTACAACATAAATATCACGCTGCTTACGATAAGTCATCATGGCATCATAGATCTTATCCATGTTCATATTTTTCTTACCACTCGTTACTATAACATCTACAGGCTTCATTCCTTCTTCTTTTAATCGTCTTCTGACCCAATGTTCCAGCTTACGCTCTTTAACAGATTTTGGCAATAAATCACGTTTATTTGCAAGAACCAGAACATCATTATAACCGATATGACGTAATAATCCTTGAATACGACTTCCTTCAAAATCAAATAGATCAATCATATAAACGACAAGACGATCTTTTTCACCAATATGATCTAAAAGATTTAAAAAATCATCTTTTGTGAGTGATGTTGTTTGTAATTTATGATAGTTTTTTAGTTGAAAACAACGTCTACATAAAATATGATCTTTTGTAGTGGCATCTTTTGGAACATAACCAATATGTTTTTCATTTTCACTTTGAATAATGGCTCCACATCCATAACATCTTTTTATTTCTTTCATATATACCTTCCTTCTTGACTATTGTATACTATTTCTATTTTGATGAAAAGAGATAAACATAAACATCGACAAATTTCATATAATATTTTGAGGTGACTTATGTTTACAGCTATTTTTGCATTATTACAACAATTTTTATTTGTATCTTTTATTAAAACACAGGCTTTTAAACCCGCTCTTACAAAACAACAGGAAAAAGAATTATTAGAAAAATATTTTCAAGGTGATCAGAATGCCAGAAATAAGCTCATCGAACATAATCTAAGACTTGTTGCGCATATTGCTAAAAAATACGAAAGTGCAAAAGACTTACAGGAAGATCTCATCAGCATTGGCACAATTGGACTTATCAAAGCAGTAGATAGCTATAATGCGACAAAATCCACAAAACTGGGAACTTATGCTGCAAAGTGTATAGAAAATGAAATCTTAATGCATTTGCGTCAACATAAAAAAACAGCTTTAGATGTTTCGTTAAATGAAGTTTTAGGTGTTGATAAAGATGGAGGAGAAATGACGCTACTGGATATTATTCCATCAAAAGAAAAAGATATGATTGATCAGATTCAAACCAATGATCAGCTCCAGCAGCTCCAAGATTACTTTTCTTTACTAACACCACGTGAACAAGAAATACTCATCTATCGCTATGGTCTTAATCATCATCGTATTTATACGCAAAAAGAAATTGCCAGACATATGAATATTTCCCGTTCCTATGTATCACGTTTAGAAAAACGCGCGTTAATTAAACTCTTAAAAGCCTATATGCATACACAATAAGTTTAGAAATCTTCTTTAAATAAGTCATCGAAAGAAATAGGTTCAAAATGTTTATCCTGTTGTGATGTTGTTTCTAAAGGTTGAGATTTTTCAACCTTTTTATCTTGATTAGAAATATATAAATCTGTTGATAAAGAATGACGATCATAAACATGCATAATCGTTTCATTTTTCATTGATTGAATTACACTTGGCTTTTGTCCAATTTGTGATAAAGAATAATCTTTGATGTATAAATTTTCTTTTTTCTGTTCACTTTCAATAATCAATTGATCTTGAGTATCTAATACAAAAGCATCTAAAGCATGAATTGGATTCGTTTTAGGAGATTTAAAAATAGATGTTCCTTTTGTCGCACGATTACAGCTTGGTATATCCGAAATACGCATACGTTTGATACCCGGTTGATCACTGATTAAAACATAAGAATAAGAATGAAGTGGATCAAATGTATTCATTGCTACAAGATAATCATCTTTTAAATTCATGGCTTTGATTCCTGCAGCTTTTAATCCCAAAATAGAAATCTCATCTTCACTATATAATGAAACATATCCCAAAGATGATGTCAGAACAATCGCCTGATTGGTATCAGTTAAAGCAACCTGAAGTAACTGATCATCTTTTTTCAAATTCATACATTTTAAAGGTTTTGTATAACGGGCAACTTCAAATTCTTTTAATGAAACACGTTTGATTTGTCCTAAACGTGTTGTTAGAAGAACATACAATGGTAAAGCAAAAGATTTCACAAGAATAGAACCAATCATTTTTTCTTCTGGAGAAACTTTAATGAAATAACTAATATGCTTTCCTAATTCTTTCCATTTAAATTCCTCTAATTTATGAATTGGAATAAATAAATAATTCCCTTTATCGGTAAAAATCAGCAATTTATCCAAAGTATTTGCAAAATGCAAGTCCAAAAGCACATCATCATCTTTCTTTCCAAAAGCAATATTTTCACTGGCTTTATAAGATCTTTGAGAAATTCTTTTGACATAGCCATCTCTAGTGATTGATACATAAATGTCTTCTGGAAGAATCATTGCTTCTTCATCAATGACAATTTCTTGAACTTCATGTTTAATTTGTGTTAAACGAGGTGATGGATATTGCTTTTTAATCTGTTTTAATTCATCAACAATGACTTTTCTTAAAACTTGATCACTATTTAAAATATCATTCAATGTTTGAATCAACGTTTCTAATTCCTGCTTTTCCTTTTCTAAAGAAACAATATCGGTATTCGTTAAACGATATAACTGTAACATGACAATGGCTTCAGCCTGTTTTTCTGTAAAATGATATTGTAATTGAAGATTCTTTTTAGCATCTTGTTTATCATGAGAATGTCGAATGGTATGGACAACATCATCTAAAATAGAAATGGCTTTGATTAATCCATCAACAATATGTTTACGTTCCTGTGCTTTTTTTAAATCAAACAACGAACGTTTGGTAACAACATCAATTTGATGATCAATATAACCATCTAAAATTTCAACAATTCCCATACATACAGGTCTTTTGTTTTTAATAGCAACCATATTGTAATTATAGTTCTTTTGAAGATCTGTATTCTTATAAAAATAATTTAATGTATTTTGTACATCAACATCCTTTTTCAAATCAATAACAATACTTAATCCATTACGATCTGACTCATCACGGACTTCTATAATGCCATCAATATTTTTTTGAAAACGTATTTCATCTAATTTTCTTACCAATTCTGCTTTATTGACTTCATAAGGAATCTCTGTCACCACAATTTTATTCATGTTTTTTTCTTCAACGATTTTCGTTTGAGAACGAACAACAACTTTTCCTTTTCCTGTTTCAAAAGCTTTTCTTATACCATTGATTCCTTCAACAATAGCTCCTGTTGGAAAATCCGGACCTTTGATAAATTTCATCAAGTCATCCAAAGAACAATGAGGATGTAAAATACGATAAATCGTAGCATCAATCACTTCTTCTAAATTATGTGGAGGAATATCAGTCGCATATCCAGATGATATACCCGTTGCTCCATTGACTAATAAATTAGGATATTTGGCCGGTAAAACAGTTGGTTCATACTCCGTATCATCAAAGTTCAATGCCATTTGAACTGTTTCTTTATCAATATCTTTTAATAATTCAGATGCAATAGGTGATAACCTTGCTTCAGTATAACGCATGGCCGCAGCCGGATCATTATCAATCGAACCATTATTTCCCTGCATATCAATCAATGGCATACGCATTTTCCATTCTTGGGATAAACGGACCATGGCTTCATAGACTGAAGTATCTCCGTGAGGATGATAATTACCAATGACATTCCCTACTGTTTTTGCTGATTTACGATAAGGTTTTAAATGTGTATTCCCATCTTTGTACATAGCATAAAGAATACGACGTTGCACTGGTTTCAATCCATCTCTAACATCGGGTAATGCACGATCTTGAATAATATACTTAGAGTATTTTCCAAAACGATCACCCATAATATCATCTAATGATTGTGTTATGATTTTTTCTTTCATGATAGACCTCCTTACTGATTAATAAAGAATGAATCTTCCAAAGAAAATTGCACATTATCTTCAATCCATTCACGTCTAGGTTCTACTTTATCTCCCATTAAAACAGATACTCTACGTTCTACTAAAGCAGCATCTTCAATGGATACTTGAATGAGTGTACGTGTTTCTGGATTCATGGTTGTTTCCCATAACTGATCCGCATTCATTTCTCCTAAACCTTTATAACGTTGTACAGCATAACCACGACCTATCTGTTTTTTAGCTTTTTCTAATTCATCATCATCCCAAGCATAAATAACATCCTCATGTTTCCCATTCTTTTTAGATACCTTATATAGAGGTGGTAAAGCAATATAGACTTTTCCGGCCTGAATCAGTCCACGCATATAGCGATAAAAGAAAGTTAAAAGAAGAACTTGAATATGAGCACCATCCGTATCAGCATCAGTCATGATAATCACTTTTGCGTAATGGGAGTCATCAGCATTAAAATCCGCTCCTACTCCTGCACCGACTGTATTAATAATTGTGCTGATTTCTTCATTTTTTAATATATCAGACATGGCAGCCTTTTCAGTATTGATGACTTTCCCTCGCAAAGGTAAAATAGCCTGATATTTACGATCTCTACCTTGCTTTGCACTTCCTCCAGCCGAATCTCCTTCGACAAGATAAAGTTCTTTTCTCTTTTTATCTTTGGATTGTGCCGGTGCTAGTTTTCCACTTAATATTTTTTCAACTTTTTGTCCTTTTCCTTTTCGTGCTTCTTCACGTGCTTTTCGAGCAGCATTTCTGGCTTGTGAAGCTTTAATCATCTTTTTAACTAATTCATTTGCTGTTTCTTTATTTTCTTCTAGAAAATAATTCACTTGTTCATAAACAACATTTTCAACAATATTTCTTGCTTCAGGCGTTCCTAATTTTGATTTTGTCTGTCCTTCAAATTGTAGTAATGACTCAGGTATTTTGACAGAAATAATAGCTGTTAAACCTTCTCTTACATCGCTACCTTCCAGATTTTTATCTTTTTGTTTTAGTAAACCATATTTTCTGGCATATTCATTAAAAACTTTTGTGAATCCCGAACGAAAACCAGTTTCATGAGTTCCCCCATCTCCAGTTCTCACTAAATTGACAAAGGAAATCAAATTTTCTTGATAGCCATCAGTCATCTGAAAAGCCACTTCAACTTCAATAGGATGAGATACATCATCAAAGGAAACAGTTGTATGTAATGTCTTTTTATCATAATTCAGATATTCAATAAAGGCTTCTAAACCATTATCATATTGGAAAGATTCATGTTTTCCTGTTCTTTCATCTATAATATTCATTTCAATACCTTTTAATAAAAAGGCACTTTCTCTTAATCTTTCACAGATAGTAGAATAATTAAATTCTGTTGTAGAAAAGATATTTTGATTAGGTTTAAAATGAATCGTTGTTCCAGTTTTTGAAGTCTTACCGATCTTTTTTAATGGAGAAATGATTTTCGCTCCGTCTTCAAAACGTTGTTGATGAATCACTCCATCACGATAAACAGTGACCTCCAGCCATTCACTTAAAGCATTTACAACAGATGAACCGACACCATGTAACCCACCAGATGTTTTATAACCACCATCTTCACTAAACTTTCCACCAGCATGTAATATTGTTAAAATGACTTCAGTCGTAGGTTTACCAGAAGCATGAATACCCGTTGGCATTCCACGTCCTTCATCTGCTACACGAATACTATTATCTTTTCCAATTGTTACTGTGATTTTTTTACCAAATCCAGCCAATGCTTCATCAATAGAATTATCAACAATTTCCCAGACAAGATGATGTAAACCTCTTGAATCTGTTGAACCAATATACATACCCGGACGCTTCCTTACGGCTTCCAGTCCTTCTAGAATTTGTATATTAGACTCATCATAATGATTTGCTTTCATATCTGATTTCCTCCTTTTCCAACTTTATAATTATATCAAAAACATTGATATATTGCTAGAGAATTCATATCATACCAAATTTCTTGAATTTTCGCAAATCTTTTAAAAAAATTGATTTTTCTTCTTTTTTATGTATAATAGGTGACGGGGAAGTGAAAAAATGGATATATTGATATATTGCTTATTAATAGTAATGGGTTATTTATATGGCTCTATTCCTTTTGCATTAGTGATTGGAAAATTATTTTATCATACAGATGTAAGAAATAGTGGTTCAGGAAATTTAGGTGGCACGAATGCTGGACGAGTGCTTGGGAAAAAAGCAGGATTATCAGTCATTATTTTAGATGCTTCTAAATGCTGTATTTCTATATTGATTGCTGGAACAGTTGCTAAATACATGAAACTTGATATGAATATTATTTACCCATGTGCTTTAGCTTGTGTGATTGGGCATTGCTATCCTCTATTTGCAGGATTTAGAGGTGGAAAAGCTGTATCTGTCGCTATTGGATATGCTTTAATGACAAATATTTATGCCTTTGTTGTAGCTTTGATTATCTTTATGGTGACTTTAAAGATTTCTAAATATGTATCATTAGCTTCGATCTTAGCAGCTATTTCTATTGCTGTAATCTCTCCATTTATTGGTTATAGCATGATTGAGATCATCACAAATATATGTATTGTTGCCTTGCTTGTCTATAAACATCATAGCAATATTCAAAGATTAAGAAATGGTACAGAAAATAAAATTACATGGATGTAAAAACCTGAATGTTATTAAACACTCAGGTTTTTATTTCGCAAAACTGGCATTCATGACATGGGGCAAGAACTGGTGTTCATTGTATGAGAGAATCTGGTATGAACCATGATTTTCTTCAACACATGTAAGAGAGCATCCTTCAACAATTTGTTGATTAATGGAAACCAGTTCTTTTTGTGTTAAGCCTAAAAAAACAGACATAAAAATAACAAAGCACATTCCATGTGTTACAATCATAACTTGACTGTCTTGAGGTAATTGTTTTAAATCTTGTAAAAAACTTTTAACTCTTTTTATGACTTCTTGATAGCTTTCACCATGAGGAATGCGATCAAACTGTTCTGGATGATTCCATAACTGATCATAGAGTTTATGGTGATAAGTTAATAAATCGACGATTTTCTGTCCTTCAAAATCACCAAAATTCATTTCCATTAAACGTTCATCCATGGTAATATTCTGCTTATCAAAGAGTAGACAAGCTGTCTGATAAGCACGAGGAATAGGACTTGAATACACATAATCAAATTGAAACGAATGTTCTTGAAGATAATTTTTTAAAGCCAGAGCATTTTCTACTCCATCTTGAGTCAGTGGAGAATCTAAACGCCCCTGCAGTCTTTTTTCTTCATTCCAGACTGTTTTAGAATGACGTGTGATATATATCTTCATATACGAAAAAATAAGGGAATCCCCTTATTTATACTGATCATTAATGCTTTTCATAATTCGTTTGATTTGTGTTTCATTTGGTTTACGTCCCATTTCCATGAACATAGCACGAATCATTTTTTCATTAATTGGTGGATTCTTTCTTAAGTTCTTCTTGAAGAAATAACGGGCAGCAAAGAATCCTATAACAAGACCTATTAAAAGTCCTAAAACGCCATATAACATCTTTCTATCCTCCATTCAACTACCAAAATATTATAGCATAATTTTATGCTTTTTGCAAAATGATTTCAATATATCATATAAAAGTTTTTTGAAAAAGACGATATGATATTAAATAAATCATGACGTTCTCCTTTTTCTTCAATATTTAAATCAAATTCATTCATAGTCATCAACATTTTTTCACCTGTAATAGGATTTGTGAGCTGATGTATTCCATGATAATAAGAATAATCTTCGCGTGATTGAATAGCGTGAAGAATTTTTTCTTTTTCATCAGACATATTAGAAAAAATAAGTTCCACTTGTTTTGTTTTATACATATTATCCTGATTTTGATAGATTGCCATTAAAAAAGAAGGATATTTTTGAGCTAAATCAATATATTGTTCTTTAATACATACAATTTTATATTTCATTTTCATCACCATATCAATTATAACTCATATCCATAGCAAATCCTGTCAAAAAAAGAACCTGTATCAGGTTCTTAAAGCGATAAATAAGTTTCTACAAGATGATCAACAGTAAATCCATATTTTTCAATGACCACAGCTGCTGGAGCACTTGCTCCAAACTGATTAACAGAAATCACTTTTCCATCTAAACCAGCATATTTATGCCATCCAAAATCACATGCCATTTCAATAACTACACGTTTTCTGATATTTGATGGTAAAATCATTTCTTTATAGGCTTCATCCTGCGCATCAAAAAGTTCCATTGAAGGCATAGAAACCACACGAACATCATGACCTTGTTGATATAAAGCTTCCTGAGCTTTCATTGCTAATTCCAGTTCGCTTCCTGTTGCAATCAAAATACCATCTAATTGTCCCTTTTCTTTAGAAACAATGTAAGCGCCATGACAAACATCATCATATGTTGCATGAGTAAAGTTTGTTACATTTTGTCTTGTTAAAATGAGTGCTGTTGGACGATCATTTGTTTCTACTGCTTTTTTCCATGCTGCACACATTTCATAAGCATCTGCTGATCTGATCACTTGAATATTTGGAATTGAACGTAACATCGCTAATTGCTCTACAGGTTGATGAGTAGGTCCATCTTCTCCTACAGCAATTGAATCATGTGAAAGTGGTAAAATAATTGGTAATTTCATCAAGGAAGACATTCTTAACGCAGCTTTAAAGTAATCACTGAAAACCATAAATCCACCAGCGGCTACTTTTATTCCTTTATGCAATGCCATTCCATTCATAATAGCAACCATTGCAAATTCACGAATACCAAAGAATAAATTACGTCCACCATAATTTTCACAGCTGAAACGTTCAGCATTTTTTATAATTGTTTTTGTTGAAGAAGCTAAATCAGCTGTTCCAGATAAAAATGTTGGGTTCTGTGCCGCAATAGCATTAATGAGCTTTTCACTTGTGATGCGTGTTGCCTCACTTATCCCATCCTGATATTCTTGCATAAATGCTTCTTCATCAAAAGCATATTCGTCATTGATATTTTGAAATAATTCCTGATACAAATCTGGATATGCTTCTTTATATGAATCCATCATTTTATTCCATTTATTGTAAGCACGTTTTCCACGATTGAAAACATTCTTTTGAAAATCTTCATAAACTTCATCTGGTATGAAGAATGGATCATATTCATAACCATACTGCTTCTTTGCAAATTGTCCATCTTCTTCACCAAGAGGTGCTCCATGAACTTTACTTGTTCCTTGATTTTGGGAACCAAAACCAATAATAGTATTCACAATAATTAAAGATGGTTTATAAATTTCTTTTTTAGCTTTTTTGATTGCTTTTGCGATGGCTTCGTAATCATTACCATCTTCTACCTTGATGACTTGCCAGTTCATGGCTTCATAACGTTTTTTGACATCCTCACTAAAAGAGTAATTCAAAGGTCCATCCAAAGTCACATTATTAGCATCATAAAGAACAATCAGTTTACCTAAAGAAAGATGTCCTGCTAAAGAAGATGCTTCATAAGTTACACCTTCTTGCATATCACCATCACCACATAAAACATAGGTATGATGATCAATCACATCATAATCTTTTTGATTGTATCGAGATGCTAAAAAAGCTTCAGCCATTGCCATTCCTACTGCCATAGGAATACCTTGTCCTAAAGGCCCACTAGAAGCATCCACACCATCTGTTAATTCCACTTCTGGATGTCCTGGTGTACAGCTTCCCCATTGTCTAAACTGTTTTAAATCATCCATTGTTAACTGGAAACCAGATAGATGTAATAAACTATATAATAATGAAGATGCATGTCCACTTGCTAAAACAAAACGATCACGATTAAGCCATTGAGAATGTAATGGAAAGACTTTTAATTCTTTTGTAAATAAAGAATATAAAGCAGGAGCAGATCCCAGCACCATTCCCGGATGCCCAGAATTTGCTTTATTAATCATATCTATCCCAAGTGACCTAATTGCTGCAATTGATAGTTCAGATTGATTCATTATCTCATTTTTCCTCCTTATAACACACTAACATTATACACAAAAACATATGAATATCAAACAAGTTTTGACATATTCTAACATTTCTTTGTTTTTTGACGTAGAGAAGGTGTGACATCATGTCCTTGAGGATCGACAACTTTAACATTTTGAAGTTGTTGTTGAAAACCTTTTCTAAACAAACGCAAATATTCCTGGCGTAATTCCTGCTGTCTTTTTTTCTCTTTTTCGCTAAGACCAACTGTTTTGCTTTTTCTGGCAAGTTCATTAATTTCATGAATCATTTCATCAGTTATTTTTTCCATGCTTTCCTCCTCAAAAAGAAAAACCTAAGAGTTTTTTAGATTAATCCCTGGTATATGCAGGTGGGTATCTTGTGTCTAATTTTAGGATCCCTATTCGTGACAGGTTTTCAACACCATTAGACAACAGTCAGATTCCCTTATCTATCGTGTAGGAAATACATATATCTCTTAGGTCAATCACATTATAACATAAAATTTGATTGTGTAAATAGTGAAATCTTTCATTCTATGAAATGTCTTTTACTTCTTTATTGAATTTGTGGCAAAATAGTAAATGAAGTCGCATAATGTTCATCAAATAAATCCCTTAAAGACATTAAATCATCCATTGTTAAAGCATTTAAACAATCAATAAGATCAAAAATCATAATTCCTTCAAAATAATAACGACTAAACATATTCGCAATACTTTCAGGACTATTAAATAAAGATATCATGATACCCATTGTTTTTTTCTTTAAACGTAAAAAATCTTCTTGACGAATATCATATTCATGAATATGTTCTATAAAATAAAGAATCTTCTCTTTTAATTGTTCTGGGTAAAGTGTATCTCCCCCAATTTGTAAAAAACAATAATCTCTTTCCTGGGTAAATTGAGCACTAAAACTATCATTAATTAATTCTTCATTTAACCATTCATCATATAAAGATGAACTTTTTGCAAAGAAAATATCAAGGAATAAATTCATAGCCAGTTCTCTTTTTAAACGTTCTTGAGGCTTTGTTAAAATCGTGTTGATTTTCATAGACACAATGATTTTTGGCATTGTTACATCCATATGTAAAACAGCCTCTTTTTGAGCAACATCTAAAGGTTCGTTCACAACAGCTCTTTGGATTGGATTTTCCTTAGAAAAATGTTTTTGTTGTTGATTGTCTTGAATCAGCTTCATGATTTCATCAGGGTTAATATGACCAACCACAAATAACATCATTTGACTAGGATGATAGAACGTATGATAACATTTTTCTAATGTTGCTTTATCAATAGAAGCAACTGTTTCTACAGTTCCTGCAATATCAATTTTAACAGGATGATGCTGATATAAATTTTGGATACTTCCAAAATAACAACGCCAATCTGGATCATCATCATACATTCCAATTTCTTGGTTAATAATTCCTTTTTCTTTTTCTACATTCTCATCTGTCAAATAAATGTCTTGTACAAAATCAAGTAATAATTCAATACATTCTTTTTCATGACTAGTTGTACTAAATAAATACGCTGTACGTGATGATGATGTGAAGGCATTCGTACTTGCCCCAAGTTTAGCAAATGCTTCACTGGCATCACCATCTTCCATCTCGAACATCTTATGTTCCAGAAAATGGGCAATACCATCTGGAACCTTTATCATGTCTTGTTCATGCAAAGGAACAAAAGTCGTATCTACAGAGCCAAAACGTGTTGAAAATAAACCATAAGTTTTGGAAAAACCTACTTTAGGTAAGAGATAAACTTTTAAGCCATTAGGCATTTCTTCAAAATAAAGTGTTTCTTTAAGTGTTGGATATTTAATGACTTTCATGGAACTCCTTTCCTGTAAGGAAGTAAATTGTATCTAATTTCACCTTTTTAGCAACATCTACAATTTCTTCTAAAGTTACATTCATTAATTTTTCAATATATTCTTCACTTGTTTCACGAATATGTGTAATATCACGATTATAAGCTAAAGCAATTATGCTTCCTGCTTCATCATTTGTTTTTTTCAAGGCATTGACAAGCATTATTTTAGCCAGATACAGCTCATCATTATTAACATGACCAGCTTGGATATCGGCTAATTGCTCTCCAATAAGATGTAATGTTTTACGATAATCATTGGCTTCAATACCTGCATTAACAATCATCATTCCATTAAATGCGTCATAGCTTGAAGACACATAATAACATAAACTATGTTTCTCCCTTACAACCTTAAAAAGGCGTGATTGTGAAAAACCACCAAAAATAGCATTAAATACTGTAAAGGCATAATGAAATGGTGATGTAAAATTACATTGAATCTGATAACCTAGATTTAATTTTGATTGTGTAATATCCTGTTTTTCAATGACTTCAAGTAAATCTTGACGGGGACTTTCAAAAATATAAGCTGAAGGATAATCATGACAATGAGAAGGAAACTTTAAAATACGTTCAAAAACATTGACAATGCCATCAGGTAAATCTCCTACCACATAGACATGTTTTTCATCTTCTTTAATACATTTTTGAAGATATTGATAAAGTTGTTGAGATGTAATTTTTTGAATTTCTTCTTCATATCCTGTACTTGGAATACCTAGCACTTGTCCTCTACCCATGTATTCAAATAATTTGTCTAATGAATAAGAAAATTTATCATCCTTGTTAGCCTGTAGTTTTTCTTGAAGTTCTTTTTTCTTTAATTGCACAATAGATGGATGAAAACCATCATTGTCAAGATAAGGGTGATAAAATAGGTCACTGATTAATTGTAACTGTTTTTCCAGAAGATGTTCTGGTGATGGTAAATAAGCATCATTAACAAAACTTGTCGCAACATTGATAATATGTGATTGCCCTTTCGTTGTAATATGTGTTGATAAACTTGCCCCATAATTTTCATCTAAATAAGTCGCTAAAGACTGTGTCGATGGATAATCTTGAGTGGCTGCCATTAAGACAAATGTCAATAGTGTTCTTATTGTTGTTGTTTCTTTCAATAATGGACTTTGTAATCTTAATGAAATGGTCATTGTTTTAAATTTTTTTGTTGGGATAAGATGTAAAGTATATCCCGCCATTTGATAGACGTTTTCCATAAATAACCTCCAATTCTTATACACATATATTATACTCAAATTTCTACAAATTAAAATAAAAAAGACCAAGAGATTCTCTTGATCTTAACGTTTTCCTTTATCAAACGGTTCTCCCTCAGCACGAGGTGCTGCAGAATGTTTAGAAGTAAAGGCTAATAAAATAAGCGTCGCTACATATGGTATTAATTTATAAGCTGTTGCTGGTAGTGAAAGTGTTGCTAAAAAAGGAATAGATGTATATGTATATGCAATCGTTTTTGTTGCTCCAAAGAAGAAAGCAGCACCTGCAATACGCCAAGGCTTCCAATTCCCAAAAATCAACACAGCTAATGCCAAGAAACCATATCCAGCCACATTACAGTTAAATTCGGTACTAATTGGTAAGATATAAATTAATCCCCCAACTCCAGCTAGAAAACCAGAAATCACAACACCTAAATAACGCATTTTATATACACTAATACCAGCCGCATCAGAAGCCTGTGGATTTTCTCCACATGATCTCAGTCGTAAACCAGTCTTTGTTTTCATTAAGAAAACATAAGAAATCACTAAAATCAGTAAACCAATAAAAGTTGTTAAATAACAATTTTTAAAGAATAAATCTCCAAGAATTGGAATTTGTGATAAAATAGGAACTTCTACAATTCTAAATTGATTTTCAAACATGACACTTTGAACACCATCTTGAATTGTCTTTGCAATAAATAAACCAAATGCAGGAGCAAACAAGTTTAAAGCTGTCCCACTAATTGTCTGATCTGCTTTAAGATGAATAGAAGCAAAAGCATGAAGAAGTGAAAAGAGTGCTCCTACAATACCTGAAATAAGTAAAGCGACTAACAATAATGCCTGACCACTCATGATTTGATGTGTCTGCATATAATTCATAAAGAAAACACCAAAGAAACCACCAAGAATCATAATTCCTTCCAGAGCAATATTAATAACCCCACTGCGTTCTGAAAACATACCACCCAAAGCAACAACTAATAACGGGATAGCAAACAATAAAGTTTGGGCAAATAAGAAATAAACAATACTCATGATTCATGCCCTCCTTCTGTTATTTTTTCTTTTTTATTTTTTAACTTACTAAAAATCATTTTAATAAATAAAGTAAACGAACTGAAGTAAATAATAGAAGCTACAATAATATCAATGACTTCAATAGCAATATTTAATGATCGCATGTAGTTTCCACCAACATTAATATATCCAATAAATAAAGCTGCAAAAATACATCCTATTGGATTATTAAAACCTAATAAAGCAACTGGAATCCCATTAAAACCTTCAGCTGGTAATGCTTCGGAAATAGCTAAAGTTTTTCCTGTCCCAGATAAATAAGCAATAGCTCCTCCAACACCAGAGAAAAAACCAGCAATAGCCATTGACATAATAATACATTTTTTCTCATTCATACCAGCATATTTAGCGGCATTTGGATTATAACCACAAGCTTTTAATTCATAACCAAAAGTTGTCTTATTCATGATAATATAAGCAACAACGCATAATAAAATGGCAATGATAATTCCAAAGTTAATATTAGAATCAGGGAATATTTTATCAAGACCAAAAGCAGGAATCGCTTTATCGGCAGGAACAGAATAAGATTCAGCACCAGCAGGATTATAAATCGTTGCTTTAATACCTTCAATAACAAGTAACATACCAATATAATTACACATAATACATGAAATAACGACATTGACATTACGATAAGCTTTCAAGACACCAGGAATAACAGCCCATAAAGCCCCAGCAATTCCTGCAGCAATAATACAAACAAGCCATAAAATAGACTGTGGAATAAAAGTACATTTTAATGCAATGAAAACAGCAGTAAAAGCACCAACAATATATTGTCCCGGAGTTCCAATATTAAATTCACCACATTTAAAAGCAAAGGCTACAGAAAGTCCAGTCATCATAATGGGCACAGCCAAATAGAAAACTTGTCCTAAACTTTTTGCACCACGATAAAAGCCACCTGTTAAAAGTAATTTCAATCCTTCAAGAGCATCTTGTGGATTGGCAATTAAAATAATAACAAATCCAAAAAGAAGTCCTAAAGCAATAGCAATCAAAGATGAAGCAAAAGATTTTGAACCTTCTTTTTTCAATAATAATGAAATTTTATTTTTCATATCCTTCACCTCTCTTTGATCCAGCCATATAAAGTCCTAATTCTTTCACATCAATATCTTTTGGATTTAAATCAGCTACAATTTCACCTTCATACATAACCAAGATACGATCACTGATATTCATGACTTCATCTAATTCCAAAGACACTAATAAAACAGCTTTTCCATCATCACGATGTTTCACTAATTGTGAGTGAATAAATTCAATTGCTCCGACATCCAAACCTCTTGTTGGTTGAACAGCAATCAATAAATCAGACTGGCTATCAATTTCTCTTGCAATAATAGCTTTTTGTTGATTCCCTCCAGACATACCTCTAGCAATAGATTTTCCACCTTCACCAGAACGCACATCAAATTTTTGAATCAGTTTATCAGCATAGGCCTTCATTTTATCAAAACGAATAAAGCCATGTTTTTGAAATTCTGGTTTATCATAATTTCTTAAAATCATATTTTCAGCTAAGGAATAATCAAGCACAAGTCCATGTTTATGTCTATCTTCTGGAATATGTGCCATTCCCATATCACTACGTTTACGAATAGAAGCCTTTGTGATATCTTCACCCTTCAAGAAAATATGCCCTTTTTGAATAGGAACCATTCCTGTTAAAGCATAAACAAGTTCACTTTGACCATTACCATCAATACCGGCAATACAGACAATCTCTCCTCGTTGAACATGGAAGGATATATTCTTAAGTAAATCTTTATGTGCTGTCTTTGGGTGATAAGTCAGATTTTCTACTCTTAAAACTTCATCTCCTAATTGAGGCTTAGCTTTTTCTACATTAAAATTGACTTTTCTTCCAACCATTTTTTCAGATAGTTCTTCCTTAGAAACCTCACTGACATTTACAGTATCAATGTATTTCCCCTTACGTAAAATTGTACAACGATCTGCCACAGCTTTAATTTCGTTTAGTTTATGAGTAATAAAAATAATAGATTTTCCCTCTTTGATAAGTCCCTTCATAATATGCATTAGCTCATCAATTTCCTGTGGTGTTAAAACAGCTGTTGGTTCATCAAAAATTAAAATATCATTATCTCTAAATAACATTTTTAAAATTTCAACACGTTGCTGCATACCAACTGTAATATCTTCAATATAAGCATCAGGATCAACATTGAGATGATACTTCTGTGATAGTTCCATGACTTTTTTACGAGCATCAGCAGTTTTCAGGAAACCAAATTAAGCATCCTCTACGCCTAAGATAATATTCTCTAAAACAGTAAAGTTATGAACAAGTTTAAAATGCTGATGAACCATTCCTATAGCATATTTATTTGCATCATTAGGATTATGAATTTTCACTTCTTGACCATTAATTTTAATTATCCCTTCATCGGGTTGATACAGACCAAATAAAATACTCATCAAGGTTGATTTTCCAGCACCATTTTCCCCTAATAATGCATGAATTTCACCTTGTTTGACTTGTAGATTAATATGATCATTGGCCTTAATACCGGGAAATTCTTTTGTAATATTTAACATTTCTATTGCATAATCCAAAACTCTCACCTCTTTTATATTTACAATATTTTTTAAAAAAGAGTAGGCATAAACCTACCCCTTTCCACTATTTTTCATAAGATACAGTTACATTTGTTAAAACATCTTTTAAAGTTTTTGTATTTGGATCTCCTTGAGCATCCTTTTCAACATCATCATTTGTAATGATTTTAACTGTTTCATTTTTTACAGTTTCAAAAACTTTTTCATAATCAGTTTGTGTGAATTTTTTAAATCTTGAAAAATCATCAGATAATCCTACATAGTCACCTTCAGCATTTAAAATATGTAATCCACCTTCAAAAGTTCCTGCATAAACAGCAGCTATTTCATCAGCAACAGTTTTCTTAACACCTTTCATAGCTGAAGTTAATACAGTCTGACTTGCATCTTTTTGATCACTATCAACACCAATAGTCATTTTATTTGTTTGTTCAGCAGCAGCAAAGATTGAGTTACAGATTTGTCCACCACAAGAGAAAATAATTTCAGTTCCTGTGTTATACCATCCAGCAGCTTTTGACTGAATATCTGGAGATTCATTAAATGAACCTGTATATGTATATTTCACTTCTACTTGAATTCCTAATTCTTTAGCAGCATCATTTGCACCTTGTAAATAACCATAACCATAGTTAATAACAGCAGGTAAACTAATACCACCCATGAAACCTAATTTTGTATAACCTTCTTTAACAGCAGCATATCCTGCTAAATATCCCGGTTGTGCTTCTTCATATTTTGCACAGTAAACATTTTTAGCTGGTTCAGCAGGTGTTTCTTCTGCTTCAGCAGGTGTTCCATCAATTAAGATAAAGCTTACATCTGGATATTCATTTTGAATATTTGCAATTGTCTGATTAAATTTGTAACCAGGACAAACAACAATTTTTGCTCCATTTTCAATTGCATTTTCAATTTGTTGAGTATAACCTGCTGTATCAAAACTTGATGGTTTATAATATTTTGTACCCACCTCATTTTTATCACCATATTCCTCAACCGCTTCCCATGCAGATTGATTAAATGATTTGTCAGAGATTGTTCCCTGATCAGTAACAAGTGCAATTTCTGGAGTTTTGTCTTCTGAATCTCCTCCACCACTACCACATCCTACCAGCACCATAGATAATGCCAATAAAGACGCAAACATTTTTTTCATACTTTTTCCTCCTTTAACATTCTACCCTTATTTTAACATCATTTTCACAAAATAAAAAGAGAAAACGACAAATATCTTTGTAATCAGTCATTTTCTCTTAATGATAAAATAAAATTATATTGATAAAATCAATGTTTTATAGATCTTCTTCATGGTATTGTCGAATATAAACTTCTCGTGGTTTACTGCCAAGTTGTGGTCCAATGACACCATCTTCTTCTAAACGATCGATAATACGTGCCGCTTTATTATAACCAATTCTAAATTTTCTTTGCAATAAAGAAGTTGATGCTTTTTGAGCCTGTATCACAAATTCTCGACACATTTCATATTCTTCATCTTCTTCATCAAAACTATCATGACTTTGTGATGAAGACAACGATTTGACATTAACATATTTATCTTCATAGACAGCTTCCTGTTGCGAAGATACATAATGGACAATAGCTGCAACTTCTTCATCAGTGACAAAACACCCCTGCACTCTTGTTGGAGATGATGAACCCATTGGTGAAAAAAGCATATCACCTTTTCCTAATAGTTTTTCAGCTCCAGATGTATCAAGAATAGTACGTGAATCAATGCTTGAAGAAACTGCAAAAGCGATACGTGAAGGAATATTTGCCTTAATGACACCCGTAATAATATCAGTTGAAGGTCTTTGTGTTGCGACAATCAAATGAATACCAGCCGCACGTGCCATTTGTGAAATACGCATGATACAATCCTCAACATCTTTACTGGCTACCATCATCAAATCAGCAACCTCATCAAGAATAATCACATGATATGGCAATATTTCTTTTTGACCGTCTTCATGTTCATGATTATATTTTTTAGCAAGTTCGTTATATCCTTGAATGTTTCTGGCATTTACACTGGCGAATAAATCATAACGTCTTTCCATTTCAGCAACAACTTCACGTAAAACAGCTGCTGCCTTTTTAGGATCAGTCACAACCGGTGCCAATAAATGTGGAATACCATTATATACAGATAATTCAACCTTTTTAGGATCAACCAGAATCAGTTTAACTTCATCCGGTCTGGCACGCATTAATAATGATGATATAATCGTATTGACACAAACAGATTTTCCAGAACCTGTTGCTCCAGCGATTAAAAGGTGGGGCATTTTATCTAATTGGGCAAAAACTGGTTGACCTGACACATCTTTTCCTAATGCAACAACAAGCGGATTATGTTGAAATTTGGATTGAGATAATAAATTTTTCAAAACATCTTTAAATCCAACAACTGCCCCACTTTGATTAGGCACTTCAATACCAACATAAGGTTTACCCGGTATAGGGGCTTCAATTCTGATATCCGCAGTTGCAAGGGCTAATTTAATATCATCTTGTAACTGTAAAATTTTATTGACTCTTGTGCCGATTTCCAGCTTGAGTTCATATTTTGTAATGGTTGGACCAATAAAGGCATTTTCAATTGTAGCATTCACACCAAATTGTTTGAGTACAGTTGTTAATTTTGTCGCATTCTTTTGAGCTGCACTTCTTTCTTTATTGGCATTGTGTGTTGATTTTGTTGACAATAATGATAAAGGTGGCAACTGATAATGGGATAAATCTGTTTGAACAGGTGTTTCCTCAACAGGTTCTTCTAATTTT
Source organism: Massiliimicrobium timonense (assembly GCF_042850985.1). Lineage (GTDB taxonomy): Bacteria > Bacillota_I > Bacilli_A > Erysipelotrichales > Coprobacillaceae > Allocoprobacillus. Next base: position 1,330,877 of record NZ_AP031415.1, on the reverse strand, counting down.
TTTTCTTTCTTTTGGAGAGTTTTTTTCTCTTTAATATCTATTTTCATCTGATCTTGATCAAACTCAAAAGCACTCGTTATTTCTGGATCTATTTTTTCTTCATGTTGATCTTCAAAAGCAGAATCAGGGAAAAGAGGAATTTCTTCATCTTTAGACATAAAGTCAAAAAAGTGTGATTTTTTCTTTAAAACAATAGTCTGTACAGGAGGTTCCTGTGGTTCCTTCTTTTTTTGTTTCTTTTTATCTTTTTGATGCTGAAAATAAAGCTTACTAAAAATCAAAGCCAACCCAATAATCAAAATAATAACAGAAAA